>CAWHCK010000043.1:0-21586 GCA_963827585.1 uncultured Alphaproteobacteria bacterium | reverse complement strand
GGGACCTCTCATTTGATCACCTCGTCGGCGCGGGCGAGCTATCGGCCTCAGTTCCGGCAATGCTCGCCGTGCCCGTTCGTCGTCAGTCGGCCGAGAGCATCAGACCTCCGTGTGACGCGTGCTCATCGCCCGTTCGTGTCTGACCGGAGTCAAATGCCCGCTCGTCTGCGGTGATGTATTTGCACTCGAGTACCCTCCGCGAGAGGTATATCCAGCTCCGAGTTCGCCAAAATTTATTCGACCGAGCGGCGGCGGGATTACATACGAGCGTCAACAACCAATACAGAATGTTCTCGCCGAACCGGCGAACGTGCACGGGAAGTGATAGCCCAACGTCGTCGGGAAAGACTTCGAAGCCATGTCGGAAGACGATACCATAAAGCAAGTCGCTCTGCGCTTTGCTTCCAACGCTCATATTCGCGCGGACGATGGTTATGTTCCGAAGTTCGGGCTCACTCATTAGAAATCGAGCCAATTCGCGAAGGGATTCCGCGAAGCATCGGTTGAATTGACGTCCCCATGCCAGGGAAGGGCCTTTTGCGGGTACGACGGGAATCCGCTCGTTCCAGAGGTGCAGCTCCACCACCCGGTCACCGGGTCGGCCAACCGTACCATCGGAAAGCACGACCCCGGTGCGCAGTCGGTTGAAGCTGATCCGAAAAAAACAGTCCGGCTTGTGGGTGTACTCGAATATACCCTGCAGCCGTTGCAACCAACGATCGAGCATAAAAACGAGCGCCGCCAAAAGTGGTCGCTTGAGGCGGGTTGCTGGCCCACGCGCCACCCCTCCGAGCAAGATCACCTCGATACGATGCATCATCGCTCGCGGCGCGCTTTCCGATGCCACTGCTTATTCTCTTTTATGCAGACTGCGCTCCTTTGGAATTCAGGACCACGCCAATTGCAGCTCGAAAGATACCACAACGCACGCTGTGGACAGCCTAAGTCGGCAACCGCCGCCGGGTTTTCCGTTGAGCCGCTAGGGAACCTTCTCTGGGGTACGAACTGGCTCCCTGGGAGCGGGTTCTTTCGGGTTAGGCGTGGGCTTCGGTAACACGACCGGATTGGGAATCGTCTCCGGGATATCAATGGGTTCTGAGCCAGGTTGATGAGCACGAGTCACGCGGGATCTCCTCGACCGAGAAGGCGGGATTGCCTGACTACCTCACTGCGGTACTTCTGAAGCAGAGACTGCACTTCCTGCAGAATTCCGCGAGATGACCTGACTGGTATCTTGTGCCAGTGAGGAAAGAGGCGACCTTTCTTCTTGATGCGGACACTCTCCTCAAAAGCATACGCCATAAGCTCTTGGAGAGCGGCAAAGAACCGGTCGTCGTCCTCGCTCTTTGGATCAACGGTGCGGACCCACGGAGCCTCAATGAGACCACTGAGTAGATGCCGTTCTAGCAATAACTCGATCTCCTCCTGAAACTGCATGCCGAGCTCACTCCAGTAACCCTGGTACTGGGCATGAACGAGAAGAGTAGCAAGCAAATTGATGTTCTCGATGTCCAACCTGCTGCCACTGCCCGTGAGCAGATCCGTGCGGCCGCTTTCAAACGGTAGGTGCGGCTCCACGCAACAATGCTCGCCAGAGTCCTTTGTCCACCAATCAAAACTTCGGTCGAAGTCCCCCTCTGCATCGTAGAGGACCAAACGTCTCCCGCGTGGGTAGTATTGGTGTTTCGCAAAGGACGTCGCGAGCTCCTCCAGAGTGTAGCGCCGTAGCGTGTCTGACCCTAGATAGAACCCTATCGCCAACAACGCCGAACGACGCGCGTCAAGTCTCCCGGGAGAGCATACCTGGATCTGTATTTTTGGGTTACTGAAGAGCGAAGATCCTGTACAGTGCTCGATACATTCCAATAAAAGTATCGCTGAACGAGCACTGCCCAGCGGGGGCAGCACAAGGCAAAGCGAGGCATAGGAGTGCTTGTAGGAGTTTATCTCGAGAATTTTTTGCGCTCCGCCAAGACCATCCACGAGAGTGGTGAATTGACTGCCGTCGTCCAGGCTGTGGATTTTAAGTCCCACTGACAGATGGCCATTCTCAACGCGACGACGATGGAGCCCAACCGCGTCAACCTTGGCTGGAGCGTGCCCGTGCAAAAGTGCCAGCAGATCTTCGAAACTGTACCGGCAAGACACAGGAGCACCTCGCACTATTGCCTGAGCAGATACGGCATTGTTTCTCAACCGCTCCAGTCCCCGCAGATGGCGTAAATAAGGAATCCGATCACCGGCATCGCGGCTTGCTGCGAGCGTGCCGCGAACGGCCACGCAGCTGCTGCGCCGCCCAGTGTGAATATGAATTCTCGCCGTCGGATGTCGATTGCCATGCGACCCCTCCCGCCGGAGGTCGTGTGCATGCAATAGAGGGGACGATATCACGCTTTAGCGAAGGAACGAACAATGCTTTTGCGCTGCGAAAGTCTTGAGCCGCCCATGTCTCAGTTGGGGGTCGCGAGAATTCTTAAGCGTGGTCGATTTCGATCGATCTGGGGAAAACGATTTTACTCGTCTTCGAGCTTTCGACGTTTCCATACAGCCAGGGTCAGTCTCGGCCTTCCAGCGATCTTCGCGACAGGACCGCTCTTGCTCCTTAAGCGGACCTGCACACGTCATTGGCACAGGTCTCAAACGTGCCATTAGCGATCATCGCCGCGATGTCCAAATGGCTTTTCTCGTGCTTGCTAATCTCTTGCGCCCGTGGGGCGGAAGCGGGACGAGTGGAGCGGCTTCGGCCTGAGCCTCGAACCGGGCAATGAGCGAGGAGCCCGCCGGGCCGGGCGGTGTGTCCGTCCGGTAGATCGCGTGCAGTCGCATGATCCCGTCCTTGTACTCGCGCATGTCGAGTTGGACGAGCCGCCCTGCTTGGACATCCCCGCGCACCATCGGTTCGGGCATATAGCCCCAGCCAATGCCTTCCTTCAGCAGCATGTGCTTTGAGCCGAGATCGGCCAGGCGCCAGGTCTGGGTCCCGATCACGCCACGATCCTGGCCCTGCGTGAGCGGCGAGCGGTCCGTCAGCACGAGCTGGATGTGGTCGCGCCCGGCGCCCGGCGCATTGCGGCCCGCAAGCGCCAGCGGGTGATCGGGAGCCGCAACGGGGATCAGTTCGACGCTGCCGACCCCGATGCGCTCGAGCCCGGCGACCTCCTGTCCTTCCCGAGAATCATATCCGCGCGTATCTATGATGCAAGCCGGACAAGATTGGCGTGGTGACAATGGTCCCAGATCGTTGGACGGCTCGTCGTAGCGGCGCGTCCTTCGCCAACCCCAGGTGTGTACGCGTCTCATTGTAATAGAGCGAATACAAAGACAGGACCCGTCGCAAATGCCGTTCGCCATAAATCAGGACGTGATCCAAGCACTCGCGCCGGAGCGTGCCGATCAGGCGCTCGGCATATGGATTCTGCCAGGGCGAACTCGGTGATATCGGGCGATCCCGAATCCCCATCGCCCGGATTCGACTTGTGAAGGCCTGCCCGTAGACGCCATCGTTGTCACGCACCAAGTAGGTCGGCGCCGTACCCCACGGGAATGCCTCCACGATCTGCTGCGCCAGCCACTCCGCGGTCGGGTGCCGGGTCACCGCGAACCAGAGCAGCTGTCGTCGACCGTGGCCCAACACCAGAAATGCAAACAGGCACTCGAACGTCAGGGTTGGAACCAGGCAGAGATCGATCGCCGCGATGGCGTGTGCATGGTTGTGCAGGAATGTCCGCCACGTCTGCGATGGCGGCCCTCGGCGCCGGATCATGTATTTGGAGACCGTCGACTCGGCGATCTCGAACCCGAGCTTGAGCAGTTCACCATGGATGCGCGGGGCGCCCCACAATGGGTTCTCCTTGCTCATCCGTTGGATGAGTTCGCGCAGCTCACGGCTAACTCTGGGCCTCCCTGGCCGAGCGCGAGATTTCCAGCGCCAATAGGCCCGAAACCCGGCTCGATGCCACCGCAGAATCGTGTCAGGCTGAACGACGCGGGACAAACCGAGCAGGCTTGGCCAGAGCCAAGTCATCCATACCATCAACGCCCGGTCACTCCCACGAAGCCGTAGACGGCGCGGTGCACCCCTCAGCGCAATATTGAGCTGATGGCGGAGAAAGAGATTCTCGACTTCGAGCCGGCGCCGCGACTTGAACAGGTTGGCGACAAACGTCCCAAGCAGCTGAAGGAATGCAAGCATCGCGCAGCATGATGCGCTGATTCTGCCTCATCGCGCGAATCCATGTGGATGGAATTTTCGGGAACGACAACCGTCGCGCTCCTTCAGCAGCTTGGCACAGGCGAGCGAGGCGTCAACGACCTCGCTGCCGCTCAGAATACCAGTGCGCCTCTCCGGCCCATAGACCACGATCTTCATGCTTCCTCCTGAAGCCCGAAGTGATATCGGCTCGGGCAAACGCGACAGCGAGCGGTTCGACCGTCTGGCTGAAAATGTGCGAGAATGGGTTTGAGAGACGAACCAGGACGACAAATCCCCTCGATGGCGCAACTGCGTATTACGGCGTCAGCACGACCTTTCCAATCCCTGACCGCTGCTCGACGATTTCGTGTGCACGCCGGACCTCATCCAGAGGAAGGACCTTGTCGATCAGCACCTTCAGCTTTCCTTCCGCTGCGACCTTGAGCGCGAGCCTGAAATTATTCGGCGTATCAATAGGATTTCCGAAGATCGTAATCACGTTGAGATAGAGGTATTTCACGTCGAGCGGAACGTGCCCGCCGCCGTGACCACCCGCGGTGACGAGACGGCCCTGAAAGCCAAGTGAAGCGAGTGCTTTCGGAAACGTGACGGGATCGCCGATGTTGTCCAGCACAACATTGACGCCGACCCCGCCGGTGATGCGCCGCGCCTCAGCCGTCAGGTCCTGAACCCTGTAATTGATCCCCTCATCCGCTCCCAGTTCGAGGGCTGCTGCGACGCGTGCGTCGCTGCCAGCCGCCGCGATCACGCGCGCCCCGAGATACTTCGCTGCCTGGACGAGGGCGCTGCCCAGGCCGCCGGCAGCCCCCATGACCAAAACCCATTCGCCAGGTTTGACCTGGGCGCGATCCCGCAATTGCGTAAACGCAAGCGGACCATGGCGTCCGACTACCGCGGCCGTGATGAAATCAAGGGCATCAGGAATGGTTTGCACTGTGCTTGCGGGGACCTTCACAAATTCCGCGTAAGTCCCCCAGGTGTCGACACCCAGCAATTTTGGAGCACCGCTCGCTTGGCGGCCAACGATCGGATGACACACCACGCGATCGCCTACCTTGAGAGTTTTTACATCCTCCGCCACGGCCGCAACCTCGCCGGCCGCATCCGACCCCGGCACATGTGGCAGTGGGGGTCGCCTAGCGTATGTCCCAGCACGTAACGCAACATCCAGCGTCTGGTTCACACTGGCAGCTCGCACTTTGATGGCAATCTCCCCTGCCTCAAGCGTTGGCTGCGAAACATCCTCAACATTGAGAACGTCAGGATTGCCGAATTGGTGAATGACGATTGCTTTCATTGTTGCCCCATCAGCACTGTTACAGAGTTCGATCCAACATAGGCGATCCAACGCGGAGGTCGCTCTCCTTGCGAAAGCGCAGTCAAAATTTCTGCTCGCCTGTACTACTTGCCGTTGCCTAGGCCAACGCCTTCTTAACTCGCTCTGGAGTGAACGGCGTGTGACGCAGGCGAACGCCGGCGAGCTGCATAACCGCGTTCGATATCGCCGGCGCGACCAGCGGCGTCGCCATCTGGCCGGCACCAGTGGGATGGTTTTCGGTCTGTATCACCTCGATGTGCATCGGCGGCACCTCGTTCATGCGTGGGACGCGGTAGTCGTAGAAATTCGACTGTTCCACCACGCCGTTCTTGATCGAGATGCGCTCGCTCAGCGCGACGCCGATGCCATAGACGATGCTGCTTTCGGTCTGTGCCACGACATTGTCCGGTTGCACCGCAATGCCGCAGTCGATGGTGCACCAGAAATTATGGAGCTTGATCTGCCCACTGGCGCGATCGAGCGACACTTCGGCGATACCGGCGACCTGGCGTGCCCGCATAGTCGATATAGGCAAGCCCGAGCGCGCGGCCGTCACGCTTGCGCCCCCACTCCGCCATCTGCGCTACGCGCTCGACTGTTTTGTAGGCGCGCGGCGTGTTCTTGAGCAGCTCAAGGCGGAACGCGAGCGGATCGATGCCGCGCTTGCCCGCGATCTCGTCGATGAATGTCTCAATCGCGAACTTGTTGGCCAGAAAGCTGATTCCACGCAACGGATTGGTCCGCACGCCAGTGTCGCGGTAGATATGCTCGACCAACTGATGCGGGACGTCATAGCCGCGGGGCTCGCCGCCCAACATCGCGACGTTGTCCCTGCCGCCGTTCCTCTCGTAGAGCACCGGCTCGTAATAGGGCCCGATGCGATCCACGGCGACCCGATGATGCCAAGCGATCATCTTGCCCGACGCATCGAGGCCAGCGCGCAGGTAGTGCGCTGAGATCGGCCGAAAGCGGCCATTATGGACATCGTCTTCGCGTGTCCATATCACCTTGACCGGACGCCCCACCTCCTTCGACAGCATGACCGCGTCCATGATGAAATCGAGGTCGCGATTTCCGCGCCGGCCGAAGCCGCCGCCCATCAGCAGGTCGTTGAGCTTCACCTTTTCGCGCGGGATGTCGAGGAACTTGGCCGGCGTCTCAGTAGCCGTGGTCTGGCTTTGGGTGCCGGCCCATATCTCGACAGCATCACCGGCGGGCGAGACGGCGGCAACCGCATTTAGCGGCTCCATTTGGGCATGATATGCATAGTCGCAGCGGTATTCCGCCTCAATGATGCTCGCAGCCTTGCCGAACTCGCCGCGCGCATCGCCCTGGCGGCTCCATTCGGCCGCACGCCGCTGCAAGTTCTTCGCGTCCGCCGCGAAGTCCTCCAGCCCCTGATCGCTGTCGAAGCCCCACGCCGCGCCGGTGCGGGTCCAGGTGACCGAGCGCGTGAGTTCCTCACGCGCCATAAACGCCGCCCACGGCGTCTCGGCGACCACCCCGACGCCGTGCGGCAGCCGTACGATGCTGGTAACACCCGCTACCGCCTTCGCCTTGGCGTCGTCGATCCTGTGCGGGACCGATCCTTCGACCGGGGCGCGGAGTACAGCGCCATACAGCATCCCCGGCACCTGGACGTCGATGCTGTAGGTTGCGCTGCCGTTGACCTTGCTCGGCAGCTCGATGCGCATCACATCCTTGCCGATGAGCCGAAACTGGGCCGGCTTCTTCAAATCCTCGGCCTTGATCTCCGGCGGCTTGGCGGGAATCTCGGCAAAGGCGGCGATCTCGCCGTAGGTGAGGCGGCGGCCCGATTTCGCGTGCACCACCACGCTCGGCTCTGTGGTCAGCTCGTCCAGCGGGACGCCCCATTGCCTAGCCGCATTGTTGAGGAGCACGCGGCGGACCTGCGCGCCGAACGTGCGCAGCGGGCGGAAATAGGCGGTCACTGCGTTGCTGGCGGCAGTGTACATCATGACGCCGCCGAAGTTTGGATTGCCGTAGATCGCTGCGTTCGGTGGGGCCGGTACGATGCGCACCTTCTGCCAATCGGCGTCGAGCTCCTCGGCGATGATCAGCGGCAACGAGGTCATGGATCCCTGCCCCATCTCGGTCGCCGGCGACATGAGGGTGATCGTGCCGTCCTCAGCGATGCTCACCCAGGGGCTTAACGCTTTGCCGCTACGTGCGCTCGCAAGCGCGGCGGCTCCGGCTCGGCTGTCGGCGCCGAGCGCTATCGCGAACGTGAGGCCGGCAGCACCGGTCATGACCTGTCGGCGTGACAGTCGAGTGTTTAGGCTCCTCTTGTGCTTCGTCATGGCTTAGGCCTCCCGCGCAGCGCGCTCGACCGCGCGCACGATGCGCTGATAGGTCCCGCAGCGGCAGATGTTCGTGCTCATGTGCTCGATAATCTGCTCGCGGGTGGGCTTGGGATTCTGCTTGAGCAGGTCGGCCGCACTCATGATCTGGCCGGATTGGCAGTACCCGCATTGCGGAACCTGCTCGGCGAGCCAAGCTTTCTGCACCGGATGCGAGGAATCCGCCGACAGCCCCTCAATCGTAGTAATGGACTTGCCTGCGATATCGGAGACCTGTGTCTGGCAGGAGTACGCACGCTTGCCTTCGATATGCACCATGCACGCACCGCACAGGCCGGTGCCGCAGCCGAACTTGGTTCCAGTGAGCTTGAGACCTTCACGGATCACCCACAACAACGGCGTTGCCGGCGGCGCATCCGTTGACGCCGCCTTGCCGTTCACAATGAAGTTGGTGGACATGTTCTCCTCCCTGAATGTTAGCTCGCGAACTCCTGGCCTCCCGGCAGGGCTCGCGATCGACCAGAGTACCTCAATCAGTGCGGCACCGCCTGTTCTTCGAGAAACAGGTCTCTTCATAATGGATCTGATATCCGCCGTCACGCCAGTGAACTTGATGACTTCCGCCCATTTCTCGGGTCTCGTCTTCAATGAACTTGGCGAAATCTGCCGGCGATCCCGGAAACATGTCGCAGCCCAGATCGGCCAGACGTGTTCTCATGCTCGCATCGTCAAGCGCGGCATTGATCTGCTTGTTCAGCGTGTCGACGATCGGCGGCGGAGTACCTTTGGGTACGACAATGCCGTACCATCCGCTCGCTTCGTAGCCCGGCAGAAATTCGGCCATGGCGGGAACGTCAGGCAAGACCGGCTGACGCTTTGCCGTCGTCACCGCCAACGCCCGCAGTCTGCCAGGTCGCACATAGGCGAGTGAGGATGGCACGACCCCGAACATGGCTTGCACCTGCCCGCTCAACAGATCGGGTATGGCGGCGCCTTCGCCCCCCCGATACCAGACGTTGGTCATCTTGATGTCGGCCATCATGCTAAACAGCGCGCCGGCGACGTAGAGCGGCGTGCCGGGGCCGCCCGACGCCAGATTTACCCTGCCAGGATTGGCCTTGGCGTAGGCGATGAATTCCGGAATGGTCTTTGCCGGGACCGCCGGATTGACCTCCATCACAAGGGGAATCCTAGCGATACTCGCCACCGGCTCTGCGTCGCGCATGAAATTGAAGTTGAGGTGCCGATAGAGCGCTGGGTTGATTGCACTCGAAGACATAGCAAACAGCAGCGTGCCGCCGTCCGGCGGCGCCTTCAGCGCAAGTTCGGTGCCAATATTGGTGCTAGCACCTGGCCGGTTGTCCACCACAAACGGTTGTCCAAGTTTCTCCGACAGCCATTGCCCGATCAAGCGGGCGACGATGTCGGGTGAACCGCCGGCCCCGGTGGCCACGATCAAGCGCACTGGCCGCGCCGGATAATCAAGTGCCCATGCGGCGCGCGATAGACGCGGCAGCGCAACAGCAGCTGCGGCGAGAGAAAGAAAGTCCCGACGGCGCGCTTTCATCATGCTCTCCAAAACTCATAAAGCTCGCTCAACTTGACCAAGCTCTCGATTCGGGCTCGCAAAAAACTTCAAACTCCCACTGTCAAGAACATCGAAATTGCCCGTGTCCTCAAATTTTGAGTCGGGGAAGCAGGCGGGCGGCATTTGATCCCGGTTCCCTCATCGCATCGCTGAGCGAGCCGCTATCGTTCCGCGCGCGCACTGGTGATCACTGGTAGCAGGATATGAGAGGGCTGCGCCGCCGAGTGGAAGATCGTGTCCTTGCCAATCTTGTTCGGGAGGTAAACATGTTCGAACACAAAGTCCGTAATGGCTGAGTCGCCGTTGGCAAGCTCCAGTCGGATGCGGCTGCCTTTCTTGAATAGATTGGCCGTCGGCATGATCGGCACCTCGAAGGTGTAGGCCTGCCCGGGCACCAGCGACTCGACCTGCGTGTGCGCGTACCAGGGCGCGTAGTCGGTCGACAGCTCTCTGTTCAACTCGCGGTGCGAGGCCTTCATCCAGCCCTTGCTCACCACGCGAAACCGCGGCTGCAGCTTGCCCTGCTCCTCCGCGCTCTGGGGAAACTGCTCCGACAGCTTGACGATGAAGTCGGTGTCGGTGTTGCTCGACGAAGCGTGCAGCACGAGCTTGATCGGCCCCGCGATCTCGAGATCGGCCTCCAGCGGCTCGGAGGTGAATGTGAGAATGCGTGCGACGGTGTCGGGTCCCTGCGGCCCGAAGGTGACGACGCCGGCGCGCCAGAGCGGATCGGGATAGTTGAAGACCGTGGCGCCGCCGTCGGCCGCCGGCGGTGTGGTATCGAGGGCGCCGTCGTTGAGCGACCTCACCGATCCGGTCGGCCCCTTCTTCAGATAGAGCGAGCGGTAGGTGATGCTCTCCGGCGGCCAGCTCGCCGCCGTCCGCATCACGTTGGCGCCCATCAGGTGATAGCGCACCGCCGGCTCGTTGACATACGAGGTCTGCTGTCCCTTCAAGCACCAGTCGTAGAACGGCAGCAGATACTTCTCGTGGAACGCGATGCTGTTGAAGTCGGCCGCCGCCTGGAACACGTTGGGCGAGCCGGTGATCAGCAGCTTCTTCGGCGCGTTGACGCGCTGCCAGCCGACGATGTTGCCCTGCAGGTGCAGCTCGACCTTGGCCCAGATGCCGATCGAGAACACCGGGATGTTGATCTTGTCGAGCTGCTCGAAGGCTGCCCGCTCCTTCCAGAACGCGTCATAGGTGGGGTGCTTGTTGGCTTCGTCGGCGAGGTCCCACGGCAGCATCTTGGCCGGGCCGGTCGAGGGATACTGGTTGAGCGGGCGCAGCTCGCCGTTGTACCAGGTGCTGGTGAACTTGCCGGGGATGCCGCCGGAATACGCGATGCCAGTGTAGACATCGATCAGGCCGTCATACGGCGCGATACAGGCGAGATGCGGCGGCCGCTGCGCGGCCATGAACCACTGCGTCATCGCGTAGTACGACTGCCCGATGCCGCCGATCTTGCCGTCCGACCAAGGCTGCTGCCCGACCCACTCGATCACGTCGTAGAAATCGGTCTGCTCTTTGCTGTCCAGGAACCGGTATTCGCCTTCCGAGCGGCCGGTGCCGCGCACGTCCATGTGCACGAAGGCATAGCCGCGATCGAGATACCATTTGACCGGCCCGGTCTCGCGCCACAGGAACTGTGGCGTCGGCGGCAGCAGGTTGTTGTCGAAGCGGTAGGGCGAAGCGGCAAACAGCGTCGGATGCCGGCCCTCGCTCTTCGGCAGATAGATCGCGACCGCGCTGTTGACGCCGTCGCGTACCCGCACCTGCTCGATCCGGGTCGGCGCGATGATCTCGTCATCCGCGGCCTCCAGCTCGGAGGCAAATAACAGAGCGCCGAGGCCAAGCATCGTTCCGCAGAAAGCAAGGATCTTGAGCATCGAACCTCCCGGTACTTGTCGTTGCACGTCCGCTTATTGCTGCCGCCAAATTGCCCGCCGTAGACCGAACCTGTACCGCGCCCTGCCGACACCAATGAACCCGACCGTTTCCATGCCAGTTCCCCTGTTTGTTGTTCTTCAGCAATTCGACGATCGGCAAATTCGCCAGGACATCGACGCCCGGTCTTACTTCTGCCGCGCCTTCTCGTAGGGATAGATCAGGGTGCCGGTCTTGGCCTCCGGCGGCCAGACGATCGGCTGCGCCTTCCCGTCACGGAACTGGTCGAGGTTGTTGGGTTGCGCGTTCTGGACCTGGGTCCAGACCATGCGCGACTTCGACCATTCGCCGTCCTTGCCGAACGAGAAATCGCCCGACACGGTCTTGAAGCTCGCGTTATGCATGTACTCGGCGAGCTTGTCGTGATCGAGGCTCTTTGTCGCGGTCACCGCCTGCGCCAAGGCCTGGCCTGCCGAATAGGCGAACGGGCCCCAGGCGAAGCCGAGCGGGTCGATCTGGGCCGCCGCCGCCCTCTCCGCATAGCGCTTGAGGAAATCGGCGGAGCCGGGGATTTTCGGCGCCAAAGCCGCGGCGAAGTTCTCACCGACGATCAAGCCGTTCGCCACTGGGCCGAGCTGGACCTTGATCGGCGTCACCAGCATGCCGATCATCGCGCCGCCCATCATCTTCGGCGACAACCCTATCTCGTTGGCGGAGCGGATGATGCCGACGTTGTCCGGCGGATAGGCGCCGATATAGACGATATCCGGATTAGTCGCCCGCACGGCACGGACGACGGGCGCGAAATCGGTTGTGCTCGGCGGATAGCTCTTGTCGTAGACCAGCTTGAAGCCGTGCTTCTTGATTTGCTTGCGGGCGCCGTCGGCGGCGCTTTGGGCGAACTCGGCGTCGGCGGCAAGGATCGCGACCGTCTGTGGCTTCGGTGGCTGCGCCGCGGCCATATCGAAGAAGCCGATCGAGAAGGCGTTGACGCCCTCCGGACCGATCGAGACCATCGAGAAGTATTTCGGGTAGTGGAACTTGTCGTTGATGCCGATCGCGGTGAAGCTGATCGTCAGCTTGTTGTTCTGGATGATGGTCGGCATCGCCGGCGCGACGAAGTTGGTGCCGTAGGGGCCGAGCAGCAGATCGACTTTGTCGACTGTGATCAGCTTGGTGTAGATGCCCGGCACGTTGGCCGGCGCACTCTGATCGTCATAGATGACGAGCTCGACCGGCCGGCCGAGCAGCCCGCCCTTGGCGTTGATGTCGTCGCGCCAGATCTCGAGCGCGGTGTTGATCACCTTCCTCGGTGAGGCGCCGGCGCCGGTCAGCGCGAGACTCATGCCGATCCGGATCGGATTGCCGCTCTGCGCGAACGCCCCCGAAATGAAACCAAGTCCGATGATCAGCGCGGCGCCAAGGGCGCGCAGCGCGTTGCGGCAAAGGTCCATGATCGCTTCCTCCCTTTGATTCCCGGAAGCGGATTGCCCGCTGTTCGGGATCACGTTGCGGCGACGCTTCTTCGGCGACGCCTTAGTCGTGACGAAACGCCATCATGTAGCCCTCGTGTGCAGCCTTTCGATCCATCGCGGCGGCAGGCGGTGCCGCCTTTTCCCTTTCGGCGACGGACCTCGCTCATCGGCATACTCTCGGCAAAACCGTTCCTACGGGCTGGCGTGATTGATGAATTTGGCGGGCGGCGCCTCGCCCCACTGCGAGGTGAGCGCCTCCTCCGCCGCCACCAGGTTGGAGCCGTTCGCCAGGTTGAGGCGGTCGCTGTCGGCCCAATGCTCGTGCACCCGGCCCCAGGGGTCGGCCCAGTAGTCGTAGACCTGGCTGCCCAGCACGTGCCGGCCGATGCCCCACATGTGCTCGTACTTGCCGAAGCTCGCCAGGTAGTCGTGGCCCATAGCGACGTCGTCGATGTCGGGCACCTCGAACGACAGGTGGTTGAGCCCGGTCTTCTCGTGGCGCAGGCAGAAGAAGACGTGGTGATCCACATAGGTGTCGCCGCGGTCGCAGCGATTGAACGAGCCGATCAGGTTCGACTGCCCGCCGGCATAGACGTCATCCGAGCAGATGAAGCCCAGGGTGTCGCGGAACCAGGCGACTGTCTCGTCGAATTTTGGCGTCATCAGCACGCCGTGCGCGACCCGCTTCACATGCGAGGGCCCCTTGGGCAGGCGCATCAGCTCGCCGGCGCGTGACAGCGGCTCGTCGCCCGAATTGAGCTTCTGGCGCCTGGCCGGGATCGGCGGCAGCGTCGCAATGCCGTGCACCACCTCGATCTGGTACCCGTTGGGCTCGGTCAGCCGCACGCGCTTGCCGCCGCCGGGCTCGTCGATATTTTCCACCGCCGAGGCGCCGGGCGCCTTGGCGAGGCGCGCGAGGTCGTCCTCGCTCGGGGCGTAGTAGGCAAGCCCGACGACCTTCGGCTCGCCCTTCTCGGTGATGTGGATGTGATGGGGCGGATCGGTGCCGCGCATATAGAGCGCGGTCGGCGTGCGCTCCGAGCGCACCAGGCCGAAGCGCGTGAGGAACTCCTCCATCACATCGAGGTCGGGTGCGCGAAACCGCCCATAGGCAATGTCGGTGGCTTTGATCCAAGGCATTCGCATCTCCTTGTGCTTTTTCCTGAGTTCCGCCAGACTTTGTCCAATTTCAAGAGGACCGAGATCGAAACAATATCAAACAGTCGATCCTCAAGTTCTGCCCAGGTGTCCGGCGGGAGGTAGCCGGCCGATTCTATCAGGGTTTCGTCCGTCGCAAAGCGCTCTTCATGCAAGATCTCTCCTGGCTTTCCTTGCATTGATCTCTCTTGGCGGCGACATCATGTAGATGCAGCGGTAAGACCCTCACCTCATGGCGGCTGGGGCGTGCGAGAGATTCCATTCGTCGGCCGCACGCGGATCGGTGGTCGGCCACACGCGCGGCGCGTAGGTGGCATCGTTGAGGATGATTTCTTCCTCCGCCGAATACTCGACAATGCTTCCGGTGTAGTCGCGGAAATAGAACACGATATTATGCCCAGCGCCGTGCCGCAGGGGCCCCCAGATCAACTCGACCTTGCCGCGCTCCTTCATCTGCTCGAATGCGCGGTGCACCGCGAGCGGATTTTTCAAACGTGAACTGCATGTGATGGAGCCCGTCATACTGCGAGCGTGCCGCACCAAAGCAATGAAACAGCGTGTGACACCGGAAAAATCCCAGCACCGGGATGCCGTCGGGAGCAACAATGCGGGCCAACTCCTTCAATCCCATCACCCGGGAAGCAAATTCGAATGTCCCGCCTACATCCACCGCGCGGACGATTGCGTGGTCAAATGAGACTGGTGCGGGCGTCGTCTGCGGCTCGGCCACCAGCGCCGCCATCGGTACATCGACCAGTACCCCCGGCACTAGTTCGATGACATGCCCGCCGGGGCTTGTGAACCGTAACGCCGGACCGTGTCGCCACAATTGCGAGCGCTCGATCCGCTCGCCCTTCACGCCGAGATCAGTGAGCCGCTCTTCGGCCGCGAACAAGTCGTCCGCGCTGCGTACCACATACGAAATGTGATCGAGCCTACCCTGCTCCCCCGGGGTGTAGACGAGTGAGTAGGAGTCCAACCCATGGGCCGCGAGGTAGTGCCGTCCTTCGCTGTCGGCGTGAACGAGGTAGAACCCCATATTCTCCACAGCGTATTGCGCTGCCGCCGCCGGGTTATTCGAATGAACGGCGATGTAATTACCGCGATCGATTCCCAGCGAGTGCAGGGTGTTGAAGGGGCCCGAATAGAGCGCCGGCGAAGCGGCTGCTTGCGCTGCTGTCATCGAAAACTAACTCCTCTTATTGGCTGTCGACCGATAGCGATTGGCGGAAGCTGCTGGAAATCAGGCCGATCGTTTGGTTTTCGACCTTTCCTTCTCCTCCGAGGATATCTCGTATGACCTCGGCAATGGCGGCCACGTCATGCTCTGCGAGGCCGTATTCGATGCCGCGCCTGAACAGATCCGTCGATAAGCGAAACAGCGGCGTCGACATTTCGGCCGTGCTCGCGAGGTCCTCGATCAAGTTGAAGTAGTGGCACAGTCCTTCAAACGTGCCCTGTGCGGGCTTATAGTTCTTGTTGATCATACGTGTCGCTCGTATCGGGAAGAGAACCGATCCCCCGCTGCCGTTGGTGATCGCCTTGAGCATCATCTCGGGGTCGACGCCTACCTGCAGCGCAAGCGCTACAGCTTCGCCGATTGCGGCGGTGTTCACCGTGACGAGAAGGTTGTTGACGAGTTTGATCTTGGTGGCCGCGCCGAACGACCCAAGACAGAGACAGAGATCGGCAAATGTCTTGATGATGGGCTCGAGCTCCTGGCAAGCATTGGCATCGCCGGCGAGGTAGATCGGTGCCTTGCGCTGCGCCACCATTCCCGGTGTGCCGCCCACCTCGCCATCAAGGAAGATCGCGCCTTTCGAGGCGAGGCGCTCGATCTGCCGCTCTTTTGCAGCCAATCCGTGCGAGCCTAGTTCCACAACAATTTGACCCGCTCTTGCGGTATGGACCAGGCCGTGAGGACCGCTCACAATTTCATCGAGCGCGTACGTTCGCGGCTGGCTGATGCACGACGTCGGCGTTTCTCTCAATTCGATCGACTGGGTCCAGGCGGGCGTCACCACGCGCATTTTTTTTCTCTCCTTGGCGCGGCCGAGCCGCAAAGCCGCAACGTCTGATCAGACCGCCTCGTCGTCCCAGGGGATTAGCCAGTGCCGCAGCCGCAGCATCACGAGGTCGAGGATAAACCCCGTCGCCAGCATGACCAGGATATAGACGAAGACGGTCGGGGTCTGGAAGAACCGCTGCGCGAACATCAAGGCGGCACCGACGCCCCCGCCGCCGGCGATCATCTCGGCGGTGAACGCGATAATCAGGGCAACTGGCACCGTCACGCGCACGCCGCTGAAGATATAGGGCTGGGCGGCGGGAAAGATGATGCGATAGAGCAGCTTGCGCTCCGGCGTGCCCATCGCCTCCGCGGACCAGATCACGGTGCGGCTGACCGCGATTGCGCCGTGGTAGGTCGCGACGATCATCGGGAACACGCAGGTGAAGGCGACCAGAAGGATTTTCGACAGGTGATCGATGCCGAACCAGAGGATGAAGATCGGCACGAACGCGATCTTGGGCGCGGGGAAGCCTAGCGACACCAGCGGGTCGAGTGCCCAGTTCGCCCATTTGGAGCGCGCCATCAGCAGGCCTGCGAGCACGCCGAACACCACGGCGAGCGCGAGCCCGGCGAAGGCGCGATAGAGGCTCACCAGCAGCGGGGTAACGATCTCGCCGTCGAGCAGCAGGATCCAGAACTGCTCCATCACGGCGGTGACGGTCGGCAGGAACAGCGGCCGGATCAGGCCCGCGCGGGCAACCGCTTCCCACGCCGCGAGCACGAGCAGGAGCGGATAACAATAGCGCAGCCCCGCCCACAGGACGGCGGCTGACCCGCGCGTTGCGTCCGCCCGCTCAGCCATGGGAGTGCGCCGCGTGAATGGAATCGTGCCAGCGCAGCAAGTAGTTCATCGCCGCGAGCAGCGCCCGGTCGGCGGCATAGGCGACGATGACGATCGCCAACAGCCCGCCGAACATGTAGGCGTACGCGCCGTTCTCCCCGTAGAGGAAGATGAGCTTCCCGATCCCGGTCTTGGCGGCGATCATTTCCGCCGAAATGGTAAGGACGAAGCAGAACCCGAGCGCGATACGGACCCCGGTGAAGATCGAGAGCGACGCGCCCGGCAGCAGGATGCGCCACAGGATCAGGCGATGCGGCGTTCCCATCGCCCGCGCGCTCCAGACCATGACCGACGGCACCGCCTTCACGCCATGATAGGTGCTCACGATCACCGGCAACAGGCAGGCAAGCACGACCGACAGGATGTTGGTGACGTCGCCGATTCCGAACCAGAGAATGAACAGCGGCACCAGCGACGATTTCGGAAGGGAATAGGTCGTTGCGACCAGCGGTCCAAAGAACTCATCGGCTCGGCGCGACGTCGCCATGGCGAGCCCGAGCGCCACACCTAGGATCGAGCCGATGGCGAGGCCACCGAAGGCACGATACATCGAAACCAGAAGGTTCACGACGATCTCGCCGTTGCGCGTCATGTCCCACAGCGCGGCGATGCTCGCAGTGAAGGATGGCAGGAAGGCACGTTCAACCAGATCGAGGTCGACCGCAAGCTGCCAGACGACGACAAAGATCACGATAGGCAAGTAGTGCCAGGCGGCGCGCAGCCAGGCCGCGCGCGAGCCGCTCTGCACCCATGCGTGCGACGCAACGGAAACGGTCATCACATGCTCCTCGCGGCAGCTTGCTTGCGAACGGCCAGCCAGACTTCATTGCGCAGTTGGTTGAAGTCGTCGTTGAGGACCGTGACCTCGCGCTCGCCGGTTCGATCGATCGCTACCTGGAATTCCTGCACGATCCGTCCGGGCCGCTGCGACATCACGAGCACGCGCTCCGACAAGTAGACGGCCTCGTTGACGTCGTGGGTGACCATCACCACGGTCTTGCGCGTCGCCTGCCACAGGCGCAGCAGTTCGTCCTGCATCCCTTCGCGAGTCAGGGCATCGAGGGCTCCGAACGGCTCGTCGAGGAGTAGGATCTTGGGATCGTAAGCGAGCGTGCGCGCGATCGCGACGCGCTGCTTCATGCCGCCCGACAGCTCGCGCGGAAAGCGATGCTCGAAGCCTTGCAGTCCGATCGTGCGCACGAGCCGCGCCACGGTCTCTTCGCAGCGTTGGCGCGACGTCCCGTTCATTTCAAGGCCGTATCGGATGTTTTGCGTGACCGTCAGCCACGGGAACAGGGCGTATTCCTGAAACACCACGCCACGGTCGACACCGGGCCCGGTCACCGATTTGCCGTTGACCTCGATCGTTCCGGCATCCGCGCCGATGAAGCCCCCGAGAATGTAGAGGAGCGTGCTCTTTCCGCAGCCGGAGGGTCCGACGATGGTGACGAACTCGCCTTCCGCAACGTCGATGTTCACGTCGGCCAGGGCTGGCACGTCGCCGTCCCTGGCCCGGTAACGCTTATTCAGGTTCTTGACGCATATGCTGATCATGCCGAGCAAGGATAAGGCAGATACGACGTGTTGAGGTGCTCCGAAACCTTCACCGCCCGGTCGATCAGCCCTTCGTTGAACATGGCGTCGATCGGGGTCTGAATGGTTGCCACCCCGACGCAGGCGTTGCGGTCGCGGTAGTAGTCGCGCTCGGTCATGAAATAGGAATCGAGCACGTCGGCCGGCGACTTGGTGAATTCCGACGTGATCTCGACCGCCTTCTTGCGATTGGCTGGCTCGTAGAACCAGTGCAGGCCGCGCACGTAGTCGGCGAGAAAGGACCTCACCGCTTCGGGATTCTTCTTCAGGAACTCGTTGGTGACGACCTGGAAGATCACCGAATAGGGGCCGAACGCATCGCCGCCGGTGAACAGCGCCCGCAGGTCGCCCTTGCAAATCTCCGCATTCATGAACGGCAGGATCAGGATGCCGCAATCGATGCGCTTCTCGCGAATGGCAGCGGCCTGGTTGGGGAACGCGACCTCGACGATGGTGAGGTCCTTGCGCGGGTCGATGCCGTCCTTCTTGAGCTTGACGCGCAGCGCGAGATCGACGGCCGACCCGAACGCATTGATGCCGACCTTCTTGCCCTTGAGGTCCTGTGTCGAGGCGATGGGCAAATCCTTGAGCACGAAGAACGTGTTCTGGGCATAGCCCGGGCGTCCGTCCTGGTAGTTGTCGGAGACGATGCTCATGCCCCCGGGCACGATGTTCTTGAGCACCGAGGTGGCGAACACCGCAAAGGAGAGCGTCGCCATGTCGGCCTGGCCGGCGGCCAGCAGCGTCCCGGCCTCCGGCGTCCCGCGGGTAAAGGTCATGTCGACCGTGTAATCTTTGCCGTAGCCCTTGAGCACGTTCTTCTGCATCCAGTCGAGATAGATCACCGTTTCCATCTCGTTGGGTCCGATGCCACCGCCGGTGGCATAGCGGATCACCTGCGGCGCCGCGAGCGCAACGCGCGCGAACGGGGCGCACAGCCCGGTGAGGACGCCGGTCGCGCCGGCCGCAACCAAGGTACGACGCGTGAGGGTACTGCCAGTCATGGGTCTCTCCATCTCAACCTGCCGCGCGGCACGCTGGCCGCGTCGACAATTCACCTGGATTTGGACTGTCGCCTATGCAAGACAAACGCCAAGCATTCACAATCTTGGATTTAACACCGCATCATTTGCCCGGACTGACTGCGCGTCGGCCCTGACCAAAGCCGATCGCGGCGATCCTCAAGCCTTGGCAGGCGCGGCGGCGACACCCTCGATCTCGATCAGCATACCCGGATGGGCGAGCGTCGGAACGCCGATCAACGAGCGCGCGGGCGGATTGTCGTTGCCGAAATAGCGCGCCGAGATCTCGTTGAGGATGTTCTGACTGTCCATGTCGGTGGTGAAGATCGTGAGCTTCATGACATCCTTCATCTGCGCGCCCGCCGCGTCGAGGATCTCCTTGATGTGCTTGAAGGTGCGCTCGGTCTGCTCGCGGAAATCCCCCGCCAGCCACTGCCGCTCGTCGTCGGGATCGTGCGGATGCTTGTGATAGGTCGGAACGGTGCAGCAGCCAGAGAAGAAAATGAGCCGGCCGCCCTCGATCGCATAGGCGGCCGAGAACGGGCTGTTGTACTCCGGCCGCATCGGGACGTGGTGGATAGGTTCGACCTTCATGCGTTCGCTCCTGCGCATCGGCAGGCATCATCGGCCAGAACGAAGCGATTGATTAGAACGCAAACTCGAATATGTGGCCAACCTCATCCGGCGGGATCTGGCGCCGATCCGCTGGGCGGTGTGCGCCTCCCCAGGCTATCTGAAGGTGTTCGCTGCGCCGACGATGCCGACGACCTGCGCAGGCACAACTGCATCTTCTATGCCTCGGCCGCCGTGCGCGGCGACGTATGGACCTTGTCGTGCAAGGGCGAGACCAGGCTCGTCACCGTGAGCGGAAATTTCCGCGCCAACAACAGCGAGGCGGTGCGCGATGCGGCGGTGCGCGGCGTCGGGCTCGCCCTGCTGCCGACATTTGCCATGTGGCAGGACCTCAAGTCGGGCCCGCTCGTCAGAGTCCTGCCGGACTGGACACCGCATGGCAGGTTCGGCAACAGTCTCACGGCGTATTACATCGCGGACCGCCAGCGTGCGCCCAAGATCAGGACACTGGTCGACTTCCTGGCCGAACGTTTCGGGCGCTCTCCCGCCTGGGACCGCGGTCTCGCGCTGGGTTCTGCCCAAAAATCGCGCTGAAGGCGGCTCGCTTGCCCTAAAACGTCGTAACCGAGGAAGGACCGGATGATCGAACGTGAGAACCTGTTCCCGGAAGCATTGCCCAAGCGCGTGGTCGGCGGGCACGTCCTCTATTCGCCGGTCGTGACCGTCGTGGCCGGCAAGCTCGTGTTCGTGTCCGGACTGCTCGCACGCAACCGCGCGGGCGAAATCGTCGGCAAGGGCGACATGGGGGCGCAGATCCGCCAGGTCGGCGAGAACCTGACGACCGCCCTCGCCGCGGCCGGGGCGACCTTGGCTGATCTCGTGCGCACCCAGACCTTCACCACCGATATCGACGAATTCTTCAGGCATGTCGACGTGCGAATGGAGTATTTCGGCGCGGGATTGCCGACCAGCACGACGGTCGAGGTACGGCGACTTTCGCACCCGGATTTCCTGGTCGAGGTCGAGGCCATCGCCGTCGTCGAGGCGCGCAGATAATTCAGGGACGGCATCCCGAAACGGGGGCTTGGCTCCGCGCCCCGAGAGCAGAGCAGCGACCGCCAGCCCCATCCCGCATCTCGACGTCAGTTGGTGTGCTCATTCCTCGCGCACTGCCAGCCAGTCCGCGACCCCGCGACGAGTTGAGCCGAGACCAGCACCACATCAAAAACGACAACGGGTACGGCGCCAGCGCGGCGCGCCGTCGGTTGCCCATCTCGCTTGTCTCTGTCCGGCGCCCGGATCGCAAAACCCAGAAGATGCCATTCAGAACACGGCGCAAGCCACACAGCGTTGTGCGGTGCGCCGCGGACGCGCGGTCCCCGACCGCGGAAAGCGAAGACCGACCAAAAATGGGGAACAAAATCAAACGTAATATTAGGGCAGTTTTAGGTCAGCCACCCCTCCCAGAAACCTGTCCAAGTCAACATGTTGTTTATATTGATATATTTTGGCGCTCCCTAGGGAAC
>CAWHCK010000042.1:0-115219 GCA_963827585.1 uncultured Alphaproteobacteria bacterium | reverse complement strand
GGAGGAGGCGCGCACGCTCGCGGCCAAGAATCCTTTGAGCTTTTTGCACGTTTCGCGCGCCGAGATCGACTTACCCCCTGGCACCGATCCGCATTCCGATCAGGTCTACGCGCGCGCGGCGAAAACTTTCGTGATCTGCGGTCGCGTGCTCCGCTTGTGGTCGAAGACGAACCCGCCTTTTACGTCTACCGCTTGAGATGGGACGAGCATGTGCAATCCGGATTGCGGCATGCTTCTCCATCGACGAATCCGACAAGGCCGTGATCAAGAAACACGAAAAGACGCGCCGGACAAAGAGGACGATCGCACGCGCCACCTGCTGGCCATCGGTGCGCAAACGGGTCCGGTGTTTCTGACCTATGCGGCCTCCGCCGATTGATGCGATCGTCGAGCGGACGGCCGCGCGACGCCGCTGTTCGACTTCGCCGCGCCGGACGGGATCCGGCACGCGCTTTGGACTGTGGCCCGTCCGAGAGCACGGGGCGGTCGTGTCCGCCTTCGAGGGATTCCGCACTCTACATCGCCGACGGACACCATCGGGCCGCCAGTGCGGCGCGCACGCGACGCGCGCTAGCCGGCCGCGGCCCCGGCGAACACGATCGCGTCCTGGCGGTCGCCTTCCCCGATAATGAGATGCAGATCCTTCCTACAACCGCGTGGTCAGGGATTTGAACGGCCTGAGCCGAGCAGTTTCGTCGCAGCGATGCAGTCGCGCGTCCGGTGCGTGACAACTTCTCGGCGACAGCGGACTCGCAAGGGTGCATGCGGCATGTATCTGCCGGGTCACTGGTACACGATCGACTTGAACTCGCCGGCTCCGGCCAGGATGCACCCCGGCGGCGCTCGACGTCAGCCGGCTGCAGGATGCCGTGCTCGAGCCGTGCTCGGGATTGAGGATGTCAGGACGGACAAGCGCATCGACTTTATCGGCGGCATCCGCGGGATGGGCGAACTCGAACGCTGGTCGATTCCGGGCGTGCGCCGCCGCCTTTTCACTCTACCCGTGACCGTGCAGGACCTGATGCACATTGCCGATGCGGGAGGAATCATGCCGCCCAAGTCCACCTGGTTCGAGCCGAAGCTGCGCGACGGCCTGCTCTCGCACTTGATATGAAGTTCCTGCGTTGCGGACGCGCTTCGAACGAGCAGGATCGAAGGCCGAAGGCGTGCGGCTGCGACGTCGTGTACCATCCCGACCTGAAAGACAGCGCCTTGTGGAGGCGATCCGCTCGAGCGGTGCGCAAGTGCTGGTCGTGCGTCGTACCCGGTGACCGCGCCGATGCTCGATGCCGGCAATCTTCGCTCATCGTGCGTGCGGGAGCGGGGTCAACACCATCGACGTCGCCGCCGCGTCCCGCCGCGGCATCTATGTGTCGAACTGCCCCGGGAAGAACGCCGTTGCGGTGGCCGAGTTGATCTTTGCCCTGCTGCTTGCGCTCGATCGCCGAGTGGCCGAAACGTCATGGACCTGAGCGGCAAGTGGAACAAGAAGGAATTCTCGAAGGCCCGCGGGCTTGTTCGGCCGGACGCTCGGGCTGCTCGGGTTCGGCAGCATCGGTCAGGAAGTGGCGCGGCGCGCCCGGGTGTTCGGCATGCCGGTGATGGTCTGGAGCCGAGCTTCACCAGCGACGCGGACGCGCGGCGGCAAGCATCGAGCGATTTGGGTCAGGTCGTCGGCGATCGCGACAGGTGGTTGCGCGATGCCGACATCATCAGCATCCATCTCGCACTGTCCAAGGAGACGCGGGGTTTGTCGGTGCCGAGTTTCTGAGCGTACGCCGTCCGGCGCCATGCTCATCAACACCGCGCGCGCGGAGGTGCTCGATTACGCGGCGCTTGCCGCCGCCGTCCGGACGAGGGCCTGCGCGTCGGGCTCGACGTGTTTGCCAAGGAGCCGACGGGCGCCGGGCCCCTTCGATCGATCCGCTCTATCGCTGCCCGGTGTCATCGGAACGCATCACATCGGCGCATCGACCGATCAGGCGCAGGAAGCCATCGCCGCCGAGACGGTCCGGATTGTCACGACCGTTTATCGAAACCGGCCGCGTGCCGAACGTCGTGAATCTCGCGAAGCAGCGCCGGCCACGCACATGCTCGTCGTGCGTCACCGCGACAAGCCGGGCGTGCTCGCGCATGTCTTCCAACAGCTTCGCGACGCCGGTCTCAACGTGCAGGAGACCGAAAACATCATCTTCGAAGGCGCCGAGGCCGCGGTGGCGCGCATCAATCTCGATCGGCGAGCCGCCAGGCGGCGACAGTGAGGCCATTCAACCGGACATCCAGATGTCCTCGACTTGCAGCTCGTGCGCATAGATTAAGGAAGACATCCATGACCACCACCGTTCGCCGCATTTTCAACTTCTCCGCCGGCCCCGCCGTGCTTCCGCTCCCCGTCCTCGAAGAGGCGCAGCGCGATCTGATGGCGCTCCCGGGCGTCGGCATGTCGGTCCTCGAGATCAGCCACCGCTCGAAGACCTTCGAGGACATCCTCGCGAGAACGGAGGCCGACCTGCGCACGCTCGGCAACATCCCGCCGACGCACAAGGTGCTGTTTCTCCAGGGCGGCGCCTCGCTGCAGTTCTCGATGGTGCCGATGAACCTGCTCAAGCGGGCGCGATCGCCGACTACATCCTCACCGGCGCCTGGGCGGAGAAGGCGCTGAAAGAAGCGCAGCGCGTCGGCACGACGCACGTCGCCGGGTCGACCGAGGGCGAGAACTTCAACCGCATTCCGCGACAGGACGAATTGAAGCTGACGCCCAACGCGGCGTACGTCCACTTCACGTCGAACAACACGATCTTCGGCACGCAGTGGAAAGCGAGCCGGAGGTCGGGACCGCGCCGCTGGTGTGCGACACGTCCTCGGACATGTTCAGCCGGCCGATCGACGTCGCGAAATACGGGCTGGTCTACGCCGGCGCGCAGAAGAACCTCGGCCCGTCCGGCGTCACGCTCGTCATCATCCGCGAGGACCTGCTGGCAGCGCTCCGCCAAGTCGCTGCCGACGATGCTCAACTATGGCGTGCAGGTGGAGAACGGATCGATGTACAACACGCCGCCGTGCTTCGGCATCTACCTGATGGGCCTGGTCGCGAAATGGGCGCTGGGCGCAGGGCGGCCTCGCGGCGATTGCGGCAGTCAACGAGCGGAAGGCCGGGAAGCTCTACGCCGAGATCGATCGCACGGGCTTCTATCGCGGCACCGCGGAGAAGGACAGCCGTTCGCTGATGAACGTGACGTTCCGGCTGCCGACGAGGAGCTCGACAAGACGTTCGTCAAGGAGTCGACGGCGGCGGGCTTCGACGGGCTGAAGGGCCATCGCTCGGTCGGCGGCATGCGCGCGTCGATCTACAACGCGTTTCCGGAAGAGGGAGTCGACGCGCTGGTGGAGTTCATGCGGGAGTTCGAAGCAAAGCACGGGTAGCCACGAGGCACGAAAATCACGAAGGACGCACGAACGACACGAAGGATCTACTTCGGACGCGTTGCGATTGAAGCCGCCGCGCCGCGGCGCCGGCCGCGGCGGCGGCGGCGGCGTGCGCCGTCGGCGGTAGCGCGGCTTCGGCGGCAGCGCCTTCCCCGGCTTCGGGCGGTGAGCCCGCCGCTGGCCTCGATGAAGCCGCGCCAGTGCTCCAGCGCTTCCAGCGCGCGGCCGTGGATCTCCAGCCAGACCAGCGCTTCCTGAAACGGCCCGCGATGCATCAACGCGCGCTTCGCGCGCGGCGACGATTCCAGATCCATCAAGCGCCGCTGCACCGACGAGAATCTGCCGCAGCCGCTCGGTGTCGCGCCGGGCCACCGGCAGAAGACCGATCCGAAGCGGCGGCTCTTTCGGCGGCCGCCGCGGCCGGCGCCGGCGAGGTCGACGGCAACTCGCCGCATCGGCGTCATCTGCGTCGTCTCCGCATCGCCGTCGTCCCGATCGATCGCCCATCGCCTTCTGCGGTCGCTTCCTCTCCGGCGTGGCATCAAGCCGAGCGGGACGAGCAGCGTGCCGAGCAGGACGGCGTTGGTGAGGCCTTCAGGGTCGAGTCGAATCGCGCCGGTACCGATCGAGTCGGCCAGCGCCTGCCACATCGCCTCTTCGCCGGCGCTGTGGTGCAGCTCCGGCGTGATCGGCTCGAGCAGCCCATGTTCGGCCAGCAGCCGAAAGGTCTGTTCGGCCGCGCCGGAGCGCAGCACCTTGTAGTACTCCTCGATCAGCCGTGCGGGCGAGGCGGTGGCGATCAGCTGCCGATGGCTGCGCATCGCGTCGACGACCGGCGGATCGAGGCGGAATCCGAGCCGCGCCGCAAACGCGGCGGCGCGGAACATCCGCACCGGATCCTCCTGAAAGCGCTGCCGCGGGTCGCCGATCGAGCGGATGACGCCCTCGCGCAGATCCTCGAGGCCGCCGACGTAATCGATGATCGAGAACGTCGCGATGTCGTAGAAGAGCGCGTTGATGGTGAAATCGCGCCGGAAGGCGTCTTCTTCCGGCGTGCCGAAGGTGTTGTCGTGGCGAATCAGCAGATCCGCCGCCGCGCTCCTCCGCGGGCTCGGCTGGCTCGATCTCGGTGCCGGGCGGGATGCTGCGGCGGAACGTCGCCACCTCGATCGTCTTGTTGCCGAAACGGACGTGGGCGAGCCGGAAGCGCCGGCCGATGATCCAGCAGTTCCGGAACAGCTTCTTGATTTGGTAAGGGTGGGCGTCGGTACCGATGTCGAAGTCTTTCGGCTGCCGGCCGAGCAGCAGGTCCCGCACGCTGCCACCGACGAGGTAAGCGGCGTAGTTGAACTGCTGCAGCCGGTACAGAACTTTGAGCGCGTCCGGGTCGATGTTCCGGCGCGAAATCGGGTGCTCCGCCCGCGGGACGATCACCGGCTCAGTCATCCGGGACGACATTGTAGCGCGTGCTACGATCGGCGGATGTTGCCGCGCGAGGCGCTGCTGGTCGGCGTGCCTGCGCCGTTGCGCTTCCCGCCGGCCGCCCAGGCGCAACGAGCCGATCTGGCCACGGCCCGCGCGCTCTACAACCAGCGGCAGTTCGACGCGGCCATCGAGGCCGCGATTGCGGCGCGCGCGCGCCCGGCCACCGCCGACTCGGCGGCGATCCTGCAGGCGCGCGCGCATCTCGAACGCTATCGGGAGCGGCCGATCCTTCCGATCTGAGCGCCGCGCGCAGCGCGCTGGGCTCCGTGCGCGCGACCGGCCTCGACGACGCGATCGCCTGGAGTTTCTGCTGGCGCTCGGCGAGTCACTGTTTCTCGAGGACGATTTCGGCGCCGCCGCGGAGATTTTCGACAGTCGGCCTGGAAAGCGCCGGGATCCGGTGCTGCACGACGCGATGCTCGAATGGTGGGGGAGCGCCATCGATCGGCAGGCCGCGAGCCTCGCCGAGGACCGGCGTGCCGCGTTCTCGCGGCTGCGCACGCGGATGAACGCCGAGAGCGCGAGACGTCCCGGCTCGGCGACGGCCAGCTACTGGAATGTCGTCGCGCTCCGCGGCAGCGGCAAGCCGACGCGCGCCTGGGATGCGGCCGTCGCCGGCTGGGCCCGCGCACGGCTCATGGGCGACCGGACGGCGGCCTTCCGCTGCGGACATCAATCGCCTCGTGCTCGAAGGCATCATCCCCGACCGCGTCCGCCCGCTGCCCGCCGATCAGCGCGAGCCGCCGAGGCACAGTTGAAGGCGGAGTGGGAATTGGTGAAGGAGAAATGGAAATAGATCCATGTTCCAATCGCAGTTCCACGTGCACACTGCAGAGGGCTGCCTTAACTTGTCTCTTTGAACTTTGAGCTCGTTACTGCTTGAACTTCGCTTACGACTTCGCTTCCTTCCAGTTCTCGCCAATCCCCACATCCACATCGAGCGGCACGCTGAGCGGCACGGCGCGTCGCCATTTTCTCCGCACGAGCGCCGCCACGTCCTCGGCCTTGCCCGCCGGCGCCTCGAACAGCAACTCGTCGTGCACCGTGAGGATCATGCGGGCCGGGGGAACGCGTTTTCAAGCGCCGCGTGGACGTCGATCATCGCGCGCTTGAGGATGTCGGCCGCCGTGCCCTGAATCGGCAGGTTACCGCGACACGCTCGGCCGCCGACCGGATCTGTCCGTTCCGGCTGGTGATCTCCGGCACCGGCCGCCGCCGGCCAAACATCGTCTTGACCACCCCGGTCCGCCGCGCCTCCTCGAGCGTCTGATCGATATAGCCGCGCACCTTCGGGAAGCCGGCAAAATACGCGTCGATAAACTCCTGCGCGGCCTGCTGCGTGACGCCGATGTCTTTTGCCAGCGTGAACGCGGTCTTGCCGTAGAGCAGCGCGTAGTTGACGATCTTGGCGCGTCGCCGCAGCTCGTGGGGGTCCAGGCCGCTGTTGGCGCCAAACACCTTGAGCGCCGTCTGATCGTGAATGTCCTCGCCCCGGGCAAAGGCGGCGGTCAGCGTTTCATCGCCGGAGAGATGCGCGAGCACCCGCAGTTCGATCTGCGAATAGTCCGCCGAGATGAGTCGGTAGCCGGGCTCGGTGATAAACGCGCGGCGAATCTCGCGGCCGATCGGGTCCGGATCGGAATGTTCTGCAGATTCGGATCGCTGCTCGACAGCCGGCCCGTGGCGGCCACCGCCTGGTTGAACGAGTGTGCACGCGCCGGTTTCCGGGTTGATCAGCTGCGGCAGCGCGTCGATGTACGTCCCTTTGAGCTTCGCCAGCGCGCGCCATTCGAGAATCAGCCGCGGCAGTTCGTGCCCGAGCGCCAGTTCCTCGAGGACTTCGACCGCAGTAGACGGCGTCCTCGCAGTGCCCGTGCGCTTCAGGACCGGCAGCTTGAGCTTGTCGAACAATATCTCGCGAGCTGCTTCGGGCGAGTTGATGTTGAACTCTTCGCCGACCATCCCGAAGATCGTCGTGCTGCGATCGGCGAGCTCCTTGTCGACGAGCGTTGCCTGCGAGGCGAGCGCGCGCCCGTCAACCCGGATCCCGATGCGCTCCAAGTCGGCCAGGATTGGCACGAGCGGCGCTCCAATTCACGGTAGACCGCGTCGACGCCAGCCGAGATTAGCATCGGCGCGACTTGACTGGCGAATTGCAACGCGAGATCCGCGCGCTCACCGGCATAGTCGAGCAGCTCGTCAACCGGCACCTGGGCGAACGGCATCGCCTTCGTCCCTTTGCCGCAGACTTCCTCTTGCGTGAGCGCCTTGTAGCCAAGCTGCTCCAACACGGTCGGCTCGAGGGCCTCACTCGATTTGGTCGCGTCGATCAAGTAGCTCGCCAGCATGGTGTCGACATCGAGGCCGGTGAGTGCGACGCCGTGGCCGCGCGAGCACGACGACATCGGCCTTGAGGTCGTGTCCGACCTTGAGGATCCGCGGGTCCTCGAGGATCGGCTTGAGCCGGTCGAGCGTGGTTTGTCGATCGAGTGTGCTGCCGCCGCCGAAGCCCTGGTGGCCGAGCGGCACGTAACGTGCCGGCGCGCGCCGCAGTGGAGAACACAAGGCCGATCAGCGTGGCACGCACGCAGGAGGGCCGTCGGCGACAATCCGCAAAGCGAACCGGCCTGCCGCGCGAAGCTCGCCGATGAGATCGTCGAGCGCCTCGGTCGTCGTGACCGCCGCGTAATCCTTCTGATGGACGAGGCGGTTGGCGCAAATTCCGTGACCAGTGTCCTGAATCCGAGCTGCGAAAAGAGCTGGTAGCACTTCTCGCGCGAGGCGCCGGTATCTGAAGGCTCGGGATCGAAGGCGATGTCGACGTCGGTGCGGAGCTTGACGAGGGCGCGACTTTGACGCGCATCGTCGGCATGGGCCTTGAGGCCCTCGCGGTATTTTTCTGCGGCACCTCGTCGGCGCGCGCGAGCAGATATCTCTCCACTGCGGAAGAGAGCTTCGAAGAACCCGGCCAGAGGGCGCCGCCGCTTGCACGACGGCGCCGATTTACTTGTTGTAGCCGTAAGTGCTAAAGGCTTTTGCGCGCAGCTGCTCGACCTCCTGCATCGAGCCGCCGCCCTTGCGTGCAGCGTTGATCGCGCACCGATAGGCGACGGCGTCGGCCCAGGAAGTGAAAGCAACATCGCGCTCCTTGCCTTCAACCGCGCTTTCGATGGCGATCCACAACCAGCGCGCGCCGTTCCAGCCCTTGATGATCTTCATCTGGTCCTCCGATACGAAGAAGGCGCCGCCGCATTCGCGCGACGGCGCGGTGTGGGTTAGGCGGCTTGTTCGGATTCGCGCAGGGCTTCGTATTCCTCGCAGCCGATTTCCTTCACGGGGACCGTGTGAGGACTGGCAACCTGTCTGTAGTCTGCGAAGCTGAGGCCTGCGATCGAGTAGGCTGTGAACGACCACTTTGCTTGGATAAATCTCAAAGCGGCGGCATGGGTCCTGAATGGTCCATATACCCCGCTCTTCTTGCCTACGAGGGTCACAGCCAAACAACGCTCTTGGTCGTCTACGTCGTTGTAGTCGGGTCTGGTGCTAGTCATGGCTTTCTCCTCCTGAAACGAGAAAAGGCGCCGCCCTCGCGAGCGGCGCCTGAGTTGGTGATTAGAGTGCCGTCACGACCGCGGTGTCGAACACCTCAGCCGGTCCAGCCCACCGCCCGAACAGCGCGCGCTCGGCGCCGGATGCCTTGCGGAAGGTCTCGGTCAAGGCGACCGCGTTGGTGATCGACGCGGCGGTGGCCAACAACGGCTCGTGCCCCTTGAGCACGCGACGCACGAGCCTGATGTCGTCAGCCTTCAGGATCGTGATGGCGGCCCGCACATAGGCCACGCAGGTCCCGCAACAGATGGCGGCGGTCTGCAGGGTGGGGAACCTGCCAGAGAGGTAACCTCCGCCGCGTTCAAAGCGCGCAGCGCCGCGACGCAGTAGCCGTTCCGCATGAGACGGCCACGGGCGCGGTAGTGCTGGGAGCTTTTGACGGCAGCGGAAGTTGAGGGTAGATAAGACGCTAGTGGCAGCATGGAAACCTCCTTTTAGGTTGCTGCTGGACTCCGGCGACCGAGCTTGGAAACCACTCGAGGCTCGGTCGCCCTCTCCGCCTGTGACCCCACGCATTCCCGAGCCGACGGCGCTCGGGCGCGGCTGTTCCTAATCAGTCGGCGTCTGCGGGGGGTAGGCTTATCGCATCGGCCAGCTCGACCGCCTGCCGCCGCTTCGAGATGCGCTTGATGAGATGCCCGTAGTGGCGGCGGAAGGTGCTCTCGTGGGGACGCTGTTGAGGTCGGCCGCGGCTTGCACGGAAATTTTCCGGCGCTGCTCCAGCGGGCTCAAATCAGTCAGCTTGGGTCGCGTGTTTTTCGTGGTCATGTAGGCAGGATAAACCCGCCTCATTCCCGCGACCTATTCCCGTGACGGGAAAGCAGGAGGTCGCAATAACTTACGTTTCCGGAACGGGCCCGCGTTCCCGCGGGAACGGGTTGTTCAATTTCAAATTGGGGCCGGTACTGCCCAACGAGATTGCGAATTCGTTTAAGCTCTACGCGCTTATCTGGCCGGTGCGGAAAGTCCCCTCTTGAGCGTAGTCGTCCTCACCCTTGTAAGGCGGATGATCCTTCATCCACTCATAGACAAATCGCTCGGTGACACCCTTTGGCGGCTCCGGCGTAGCCGCTGCTGCTGGCAGGAGCCTGGCGAATCGCAGCACCTTGATGATGTCGTCGCGGCGCAGAAAGATCAGCTGCACCGTGAAATCGGTGGGCGGCGGTTTGAAATGTTTCAGCGGCAGATATTTGGGAGGACCAGTCCAGCGCGCGCTGCTGTCTTCCCGATTGATGATGAAGTCGCTCGCCAGCGGCACTGTCGGGGTGCCAGAACCTTTGGTCGTGCGGAGTAGGGTCGCGATTGACCCACACCTCCTTCCTATCGTCAGGAGGTTCGCTCCCCTGCTTGTCTGGAGCGGATTTGACCGGAAATCCCGCGACGATAAGCCCTCCTCCAACACGTATCGGAGGCCAATGTTTTCTGGCAGGTACCCAATCAGCAAGGCTTCGGCAGACGTCAGCGATCCCGTCAACTCCGCTACCAGCTCCGACGGCATCGCGCCACAACAATTCTTCCGGCGTGCTAGGATCGGTGATCCTCGCCATGGTTGCCTCCATGGTGCGGATTAGGGGCTCACGACGTTCGCGCGTCGTGGCGGCCCGCTATGTATATCATCTCCGCAATTGCACGACCTGCGCGCTCGCTCGCTGGCCGGTCACCACCGCATCGACATACGCGGCCCACTTGGAGCGCCCGCCGCTTTTCGACGGCGTACTCATACTGATTGTAGACCGCGCTGATGCCAGTCTGGACATGCGCCAACACCCGCTCGACGACGTGCGGCTGGATACCGAGCCTGCCGTTCATCGTGGTCGAGATCGACCTCCTCAGATCGTGCAGCGTCCAGGTCGGCCGTTCGCCGCCGATGGCTTGGTCGAGCTTCGCCCGCGAGCGCGACCAATCTTGGAAACCGTTCTGTCCGAAGACGTGAACGCGCCCGTCGTGCTGGCGTTTGCGCAGAATGGCGAGGGCGAGTCGCCCACCGGCACCGATATGCGGCCTGCCGTTCTTCATGCGCACCGCTGGCAGCTCAAGCGTCGCTCTGTCGAGGTTAACCTCGCTCCATTGCAGACTGCCGATCTCATCGTGGCGACAGCCGGTGTAGATCAACAGGCGAATGATGTTGGAGTAGTCGTCGTCGCCGAGCGCCGCCCACAAGGTGCGCAGCTCATCCTCGCTGAGCACCCGGTCCCGCGCCGGTCCAGACCTCGGCTTGTTGACACCAAGCATCGGGTTCTGATCGAGCAGACCCTCACCGACCAACCAAGTGAAGTATCCGCTCAGCGAGCTGTGCAAGTTGACGGCTGCAGTCGGACCACGATCGTCGGCGACCGACCCGAGCAGGGCGGAGAGAGTACGGCGGTCGATGGTGGTGAGCGGCAGCGGGTGCAGAGGAGAGCAAGCCTGAGCAGCCGTCGCTCGGTCTGCTCGTAGCTGCTTTGCCTGACCGCGCGCTGCTGCATGATGAAGTAGCGCTTCAGCAGAGCGCCGAAGGTCTCCGCTGCCTGCGCACGGCGTACGCGCTTCTCGGCGCCCGGATCACCGCCGAGTCTCACTCGTGCCAGCAGGTCCTTGGCCTTGGCGCGGGCCACGCTGTTGTCGAGCAACGTGACGGGACCGAGCGTCACCCGGCGCGACTTGCCGCCGAGATCGTACTGCACGATGTAGCTCGCGCTCCCACCGGCGCGCAGGCGCAGCCCAAAGCCGCCGACGTCATCGTCCCAGAACACCTTGTCGACGACACCAGGCGGGAGCACGAGTTTCTTGATCTCGGTGGGGGTGAGCTTCATCGGGAAATCCTCGGACAGGTTATGGATAGGTTAGCAGTGCAATCTCTTGCGATCTCATGTAGGCATTACATTCGGGGGGAACAAGCACAATCGGTTATTTAATGATCTCCTGCACGCTCCTGCACGCTCCTGCTAGGATGCGTCTCGAAACAGAACAATTCAGGTCTGCCCCAAGGACCTGCCGACCCTTCTGCGGCAGGTTGAGAGTGCGGCAAATCGAGCGCATGGTCTGGCGCCTGTTGCCGGTGAGCGGGAAGAGCGCGCGACAGTGAGCGCCAATGACCATATAACAACTTGGCTTGATGGGATCGGGCTCGCGCAGTACGCGACCGTCTTTGCCGAGAACGCCATCGATCTTGATATCCTGCCTGATTTAACCGAAGCCGATCTGGAGAAATTGGGCGTTGCGCTCGGGCATCGGAAACGGATTCTCAGAGCGATCGCTGCCCTCTCAGGCGGGAGCCCAGCCCCAGCTGCCAGCGCGCCCCTGGCGCAATCCAAGGCCGAGAGACGGCAGGTGACCGTCCTTTTTTGCGATCTCGTCGGCTCGACGGCTCTGGCGGTCAAGCTCGATCCCGAGGACCTGCGCGACGTGACCCGCAGATTCCAAGGTTCTTGCGCCGCGGCGATCACTCAGATGGGCGGGTACGTCGCCCAATTCATGGGCGACGGACTCCTCGCCTATTTCGGTTACCCCCAGGCGCACGAGGACGATGCTGAACGCGCGGTGCGAGCCGGGCTTGACCTCGTGGCGAAGGTCAGTCAGCTCCTGCTCCCGACCGGGGACCTGCTGCAGGTGCGGGTTGGGATAGCGACCGGCTTGGTCATCGTCGGTGACACCGTCGGCGAGGAGTCGGCGCAGGAGCAGATGGTCGTCGGAGAGACTCCGAACCTGGCATTTGGCTTGCAAAGCGTGGCAGCCCCCAACACCACAGTCGTGGCCGCCGGTACCATGAGATTGCTGGGCGATGTGTTCGTGTGCGAGCAGCTGGGACCGTTCCAACTCAAGGGACTTTCCGAGCCGGTGACGGCGTGGCGGGTCTTGGGGGAACGAGTGGGCGAAAGCCGTTTCGCGGCGATCCGCTCGAAGAGGCTTACGCGGTTTGTCGGCCGGCAGAATGAGCTGCACCAGTTGTACGGTCTGTGGAAGCGCGCCAAGGGCGGCAAGGGTCAGGTTGTTCTGCTGTGTGGCGAGGCCGGCATCGGCAAGTCGCGCATCAGCAAGATTCTACTGGATCGGATCGCGGATGATGCACATGTGCCGATACGACTCCAATGCTCTCCCTATCACACCAACAGCCCATTTTATCCGGTTATCATCCAGCACGAACATGCGGCGCATTTCCAACGACTCGATCCCCCGGAGGTCAAGCTCGAGAAGCTCAACGCCCTGTTATCCCAGATCGGTCCAGAGATATTGGCCGACGCCCCGCTCTATGCCGCCTTGCTGTCGATTCCAACGGACGGACGCTATCCGGCGTTGGACCTGACGCCGCGACGGAAGAAAGATTTCACGATCGAAGCCCTGACCCGTCAAGTTCTGACCCTTGCGCGCACAAAGCCGGTGCTCTTCGTGATCGAGGACGCACATTGGATCGATCCTTCCACGCTGGAAGCAACGAAGCGATTCATCGAGGCGATCAAGACGGCTCCGGTGCTCCTCCTGATCACCTTCAGGCCCGAGTTCTTCCCGCCGTGGCTCGATCAGCCGCACGTGACAATGATCCAGCTCAATCGACTTGGGCGCGACACAGCTAGCGCGATGATCCGGGATGTCGCGGGCGCCAAGGAATTGCCAGCCGAAGTGTTCGAGCCGATCATCAGCAAGACCGATGGGGTTCCCCTGTTTGTCGAGGAGCTCACCAAGATGGTGCTGGAGTCCGGGCTGCTCCAGGATGCAGGGGATCGCTACATCACCGTCGGCCCGCTGCCGCGTCTCGCCATTCCGACCACGCTGCATGATTCATTGATGGCGCGTCTTGATCGGCTCAACGCGATCAAGGAGATTGCCCAGATCGGCGCTGCGATCGGTCGTGAATTCACGTATCGCCTGCTCGCCGCTGTCGCACCAATTTCCGGCATTGCACTGCAGTCGGCGCTTGGGCAACTCACGCGCGCCGGACTGATCTTCGAACGCGGCGAACCACCGGATTCCACGTACACCTTCAAGCACGCTTTGCTGCAGGAGGCAGCTTACGCGAGCTTGCTGCGGGGGAGGCGCCAGGAGCTGCATCGCAACATCGCCGACGCGCTCGAAGACCAATTCGCCGCGTTGGCAGAGACACAGCCGCAGCTTATGGCGCATCATCTGGCGCAAGCGGGGCTCACCGAACGGGCCATCAATTACCTGCGAAAAGCCGGGCAGCGTGCGAACGAGAGTTCGGCCAATGCGGAGGCCATTGGGCATCTGAAGCTCGCACTGGAACTTCTGCAATCACTTCCCGACGGTCCAGAGCACAAGCGAAAAGCGCTCGAACTGCAGGTGATGCTTGCCCAGGCGATGATCGCCGGCCGCGGCTATGCCGCCCCAGAAACGAGGGAAGTTCTGCTGCAGGCGAAGGCGTTGACCGATGAATACACCGAGGTGTCGCAGACGTGCGCCATTCTTTACGGGATATGGGCGTGCAATTACGTCGCGGGTGAGGTCGCGATGCAGCAGAGGGCGGCGGCGGAGTTTCTTGCCGAAGCGGAGCGGCATGGCGAGACCGCCTCACTCTGCCTCTCCCATCGCACGCTCGGCACTACATATGTGCAGATGGGCGAATTTGCTGTCGGGCGACAGCACCTCGAGCGTGCTCGGGAGCTATACGATCCCGAGCACCATTCTCAATCCAAGTACCTCTACGGTCAGGACATCGGAGCGACCGCCCTGAGCTATCTGTGCTGGGCGCTGTGGCATCTCGGATATGTCGATCAGGCGGCGACGGTTGCGGCTGAGGCGAAGAAGCGCGCTGACGCGTCGTCACATCCGTTTACGCTGGCATACACCATTTGTCATGCCTGCGGCATGATGGATATCTTCCGCCGCTGCCCGGAGGATACGCAATCTTACGCCAACGCTGTCATTTCGATCTGCACCGAGCACGACTTTCCGTTCTGGGCGGCAGGCGGGCGGATTCTCGATGGCTGGGCAATTGCATGCCGGGGGAAGATAGACGAAGGAATCGAGAAGCTTGATGAGGGGCTGGCGGGTTGGCGCAAGACCGGCGCGCGCCTGTGGCTGCCGATCTTCCTTGCGCTCAAAGCCGAGGCTCACGCCAAGGCAGGCCGCAGCGATACCGCGCCGAAGATCATCGAAGAAGCTCTCGCCATTTCGGACGAGACCGGTGAACGCTGGGCCGTCGCCGAGGTGCTGCGGATCAAGGCGGGCTTGTTGCAGGCGACCAAGCGCGCCGCAGCCGACGAAATCGAGAACCTGCTCGTCAAGAGCCTGGAAACGGCACGGCGCCAGCAGGCCCTCTCCTGGCAGCTACGCACGACATGCGATCTTGCGCGCCTCTGGCAGGGACAAGGTCGTGGTGATGAAGCCCTGACATTGTTGCAATCGATTTATGATCGGTTCACGGAAGGATTTGGGACGGCCGACCTGATCCACGCCAAGGCGCTTCTCGAAAGCCTGGTTGCGAGCTCGGGTGGACGGAATGGCGAAGGATCGAGCAAACGCGGCCGGCGGCCTTTGGCTGCAGGACAGCGTCGCGGCCGCCACCCGTAAGACATTGTCGCGCCGTTCCGACAAGGGCCCACGAGTTTGGATTCCATTGGGCCTTATCGGTGAATTACGGGAAGAGCCAAGAGTCCGTTCTGGGGTCAGAACCGGTAAGCCTCGAATTGAGCAAATGTTTTCCGGTTTGCCCCCGAAAGCGGACCTCCGATCTGCGCGTTAATGAGTATACGCCTAGAGCATGATCCCGAAAAAGCCTGCCCCGGACTTGATCCGGGATGGGTACCGGTTTTCGGAAAAGATCATGCTCCAGCAATAAGCATGATCCCGAAAAGTTGCAGAGGACATATCCATGGCAGGCATCTTTCCCGACGGCTTTGGCACGTTTGGCGCGAGCGGCGGCGTGTTGCCGTTCGGGCCCGGCCACGGCGCGCCGAATTGGATCGACGCGAACCGCAACGCCATCCTCGGCTATCTGTCGGGCGCGTTGCAGGGCGGCAATCTCGGGCAATCGATCGGGCGCGGGCTCGAGGGATGGACGCGGGGCGCGCAAACCGATCAAACCGGGCAGGGGCAACGATCCGCGTTGCAGTACGTCGCCGACGCGCAAGACCTCGATCCCGCGATCAAGCAGGTGCTGACCCAGAGCCCCGCGCTCGCGATGCAGTATCTGGCGGCCAAGATCAGACCCGCGGGGTCGCGCGCCGTCACCGAATACGAGTACGCGAAGCGGCAGGGGTTCACCGGCTCGCTCGCCGACTGGATCGGGCGCAACGCCGGCGGCCACGCTTTGAATACGCGCTAACTCAAGGCGGAAACTTAATCTCTCCGTTGTCATGCCCAGCCGATCTCGTGGTTTACCCGAGATCGGCAAATTCTAGGTGAGCAAGTCGGCGGTAGCCGACTTGCATAGCGGGCATCCAGTAACCCGTGTCGGGGCAGTCCAGCCTGAAGCGTGCCTTCACGCCAGGCTGGTGATTACTGGATCGTCCGCTTTCGCGGACGATGACAACCGCGGAACTCTCAACTCGAGGTCCATCCATGAGCTTCTGGAAATGGTCAAGGACCGCCGCGAACAACGCGACGGCCGACGGTTCGATCAATTGGGCGGAAGGTCAGGCGCCCTCGAGCGTGAACGATTCCGCGCGCGCCATGATGGCGGCGGCGGCGAAGTACCGCGACGACGTCGCCGGCGCGATCGCGACCGGCGGCACGTCGACGGCCTACACGCTGACGTCCAACCAGGTCTTCGACACCCTGGCGAACATGAACGGCGCGATGGTGGCGTTTCAGGCGCACGTCACCAATGGCGCTACTCCTACGCTCAATGTCGACGGGCTCGGTGCGAAAGCGATCAATTCGGCATCCGGCACCGCGATCCCGGCCGGGACTTCTCGTCGCCGGCACCACCTACGCCGCAACCTACTTCAACGCCTCGAACCAGTGGATACTGCACGGCTTCTACGGCCGGCCCTACGACGTCCCGCTCGGGGTCGCGCTCCCGTTCTTCGGCACCGCGGTGCCGAACAGCAGTTTTGCCTTCCCGGCCGGCCAGGCGATCTCGCGCACGACCTATGCCACGCTGTTCTCGATGATCGGCACGACCTTCGGCGCCGGCGACGGATCGACGACGTTCAACCTGCCGGGCCTCGGCGGTCGCCTGCTGGCCTGCCGCGAGAACATGAACGGCGCCGGCGCGGAAGGTCGCATCACGTCGGCCGGGTCAGGCATCGATGGCGCGACGCTCGGCGCGACCGGAGGTGCGCAGACCGTCACGCTGGCCACCGGCGAAATCCCGTCGCACAGCCACGCCAACACACTGACCGACGGCGGCCATGCGCACGGCAACACGCTCTCCGATGGTGGCCACGCCCATGGCAACACGCTCACCGATCCGGGCCACACCCACTTGAATAACGCTGGCGCGACATTCAACGGTGGATTGACCAGCCTGGTTGCGACGGCAACGAGCGGCATCGGGCAGCAGGCCGGAATCGTTGCAAACACCACCGGCATCTCGATCAACAACGCCAGCGCGACGACGGGCATCGGGATTAACAATGCCAGCGCCACCACCGGCATCTCGATCAACAATGTGGCCGCCGGCGGCGGTGCCGCGCACAACAACATGCCGCCGGCGATGATCTGCAACTTCATCATGCGGATCATCTGAAGAGGTGGGGCAGCAGGGCAACGCAGGATGCTTCTCCGGGCTCGCTTGCCGCCGTCGATAGAGCATGTAGGGTGCCAACGATTACAGCCGGACCTATGATGGACCGTTCGGAAGACATCGCAGCCACGGCGCGCTTCTTCGACCGCGCGATTCGTGAAATAGCTCGCCCGGAACGAAGCGGCCGGATCCGCGTGCTCGATTTCGGTTGCGGCTCCGGCGAGCTCGTCGTGCACCTCCTTGGGCTCGGATATGACGCGCATGGCTGCGACATCGTTCCGGCGCCGGAGGGGAGCGCGGCTGCGCAACGCCTCAGGCGGATCGAGGCCGCACCCTATCGGCTGCCGTTCGACGACGCCTCCTTCGACGTCGTTGTGAGCGCGAGCGTGCTGGAGCACGCGCGCAATCCCGAGGAATATCTCAACGAAATCCGGCGGGTTCTCAGCCCTGGTGGAACCGCGATGCATCTGCTGCCCGGCAAGTGGTACTTGCCCTCCGAGCCTCACCTCCTCGTTCCGCTTGCGAACTACTTTTATCCCCGCTGTCCGACGTGGTGGTTCGCCGCGTGGGCGCTGCTGGGGCGGCGCCATCCCGATCACAAGGGTCTCGGATGGCGCGAGGCGGCGAAGGCGTGCCGGGACTTTTACGACAACGGGGTGTTCTACCTCAGCACGCGCGAGCACGAGCGGCTGTCGCGGACCGTGTTCGGAAACTGCGAGTGGCCGATGACGTTCTACATCGCCCATGCGCATGGCGGCTTTGCCCGCTTCTGCCGCAAGCTGCCGATGCGCAAGCTATGGGGAATCGTATCGCGCGAATGTCGCATGGGATTCCTGGTCCAGCGCAAGCACGGTCTCTCCGGTGTGATGCCCGCCCTGGGGTCCGCGCTTCGCGCGGCCAGAGGACAGGCTCCAGCGGACATCCAGTAACCCGCGTAGGGATCGCTCGAACGCAGAACGCCCGCCGTCGCGAGACGGCGGGCGCTCGGTCGAGTGTCGGCTGCAGCAGACCGCGGGCTTACATGCCGAACTTGAAGTTCAGGGCTCCGCGGACGATGTGGCCTTCGTTCTTGAAGGTGGTGACGTAGCCGGTGCCGACGCCGCCGCTGCCCGGGATCACGTTGACGTTCACGGAGGTGTCGCCGAGGTTGTAATAGAGATACTCGGCCCTGAGGCTCACGTTTTGCCAGAACGCTTGCTCGATGCCGCCGCCCACCGCATAGCCGACCTCGGTGCTGTCGTGACCGCCCGTGAACTGCAGGACATTGCCGGGCAGCGGGCCGAAGAAGTTTGCCGAAGTCTTGACGGCGCCGTAGGCGAGACCGCCGGTACCATAAATCAGGGTGCGGTCCCAGGCATAGCCGAGACGGCCACGCAGCGTCCCCAGATACTCGAGCTTCTGGTCGAAAAAGTTATTGCGGACGCCCGGGAACGCGACGAGGCTGGTCGTCACGGCGTTCACGTTGTCCTTGAAGTCCGTGTACTGGATGTCGGTCTCGATGCCGGTAACCCAGGCGCCGGTCTGCCAGTTGTAGCCGATCTGCCCGCCGCCGATGAAACCTTCGGGGCGCAGCCCGACGTTCGCCGGGCGGGCGCCGGCGGCCACGGTGGCGTTGTTGATCGCGACCTGGCCGACGGTGGTGGCGTTGTTGTCGTTGCCGAAGCCGTAGCCGGCGTTGATGCCGGCATAGAACCCGGTCCAGGTGAAGAGTGGCGGAACGTAGGGCGCTGGCGCCGGCCTCCTCCGCAGGTCGGCGGCATTTGCGCCCGCTGTCACTAGCGAGATTCCAACGAGTCCGACGGCAGCTGTAATGGCGAATTTCCGCATGACTGGTACTCCCCTCAGCATTCGTGTGTGTGCCCGCGTGACGCAGACTTAGCGGAGAAAAGTGTCAACAGAACCCCATACGCGGAAGAATTGAGCAGTGTTGCGCAAAGCCCACAGGTTCCACTTGCGAGCGCTACCGACGTACCGGTTTCGAACACCGAGATACCAGTTTCGAGCGATGTCGGAGCGCAGGTGCTGTCGGCGTTGACAGAAGTTCCACTGCCATCAGGTCCATTCACCCTGAGGTCCACACCAGGGCCGCCACGGACGCTGCGAGCCACAGGAACATGAGCATCACCCGTTCGACCGTCGGCGGGTAAAAAAACGCGGTCGATATCCTGCGGCCCGTCACGGGCTGATTTCCCACAACAAGAGGTCTGTCATGACAGCATCGTCTTACGACGAGGCGCTCGAGCGCGTGCTCGTGCATGAAGGGGGCTACACCAACCATCCGTCCGACCCCGGCGGTCCCACCAATTGGGGGATCACCATTCATGACGCGCGCGCCCATTGGAAGAAGGACGCGACCGCCGCCGACGTGCGGGGCATGCCGCTCGCGGTCGCGAAGGAAATCTACCGCTCGAAATATTGGGATGTGCTGCGCTGCGACGATCTTCCCGCCGGCGTCGACTACGCGGTCTTCGATTTTGGAGTGAACTCTGGGGTCGGCCGAAGCGCAAAGGTGCTGCAACGCTTCGTCGGCGCCGACGTCGACGGCGAGATCGGGCCGAGGACCATCGCGGCGGCCGCGCGCGCCAACGCGACGGGGCTCATCAACAAGATTTGCGACGAGCGTCTCGCCTTCCTGCAGGGCCTCGGAACGTGGAGCGTGTTCGGCAAGGGCTGGGGCCGGCGCGTACGCGAGGTGCGGGCGGCCGCCCTGGCGATGGCCGCCGCGAAGCCAGCCGCCCCGCCGTCGGCCAGTCCTGCGCCCGCCAAACCGTCGCAGAGCGTCGTCGTGTCGCTTATCCAAGCGGCAATCGGCTTGTTCCGTTCCGGGACCGCACCAGCGGCGCCCGCTCCCGCGGCGTCCACTCCAGCGGCACCGACTGCGCCGGCCGAGCCGCCTTGGCTTGCGGCCGCCCGCAAGGACATCGGCTTCCACGAGGTCGGCACCAACCGCGGCATCGAGAAGTTCATCGCCTCGGCGAAGTGCGGGAGCGTCGGCGATCCATGGTGCGCGATCTTCATCAACGCCAAGCTCGAGGATGCGGGCATCCGCGGCTCCCGTAGCGCGATGGCGCGCAGCTTCGAGCGCGACCCGAACTTCGTGAAGCTCGCCGGTCCCGCGCTCGGCGCAATCGGAACGCTGTGGCGCGGCTCGCCATCGAGCGGGAGCGGTCACGTCTTTCTCTACGTCGGCGAGAACGAGAACGGCGTGCTCGGCATCGCCGGCAATCAGAGCGATGGCGTGCGCCGTGCTTATCAGGATCGGTCGCGCCTCGCCGGCTACTTCTGGCCGAAATCGGCCCCCCCGCCCAAGACCGGAAAAATCCTCGTCTCGGTCGACGGTCAAACCGCCCACGACCTCGTCGGGGCCAAGGAAACCTAACAGGAGACAACACCATGTTCCTCGACAGCCTCGTAGTGCTCGCCATCGCAGCCGGTCTGTTCTGGTGGTTTGGCCGCAAGCGGATTCGGTGGCCCGCTTTCGTCGCCCGCCTATGGGCGCTCCTCAGAGGGCGTTTACGCCCGTCTTCGCGGGCTATGCGGCAACTCCAAGACCATCGCTGTCGGCTATGCGGCCGAGCTGCTCGGCATCCTCGACGAGGCCAAGGTGCTGGACTGGTCGCAGCTCCTCGGCGCCGAAGCTGCCGGCCGCGTGATGGTGATCATGGGCGCGGTGATGATCCTGCTGCGCCTCGTCACCCGCACCGCCGTGACCTTTCGGACGGAGGCCTAGCACCATGCTCAAATGGCTCGCGAGCTTTCTTACCGGACCGATCATCAACGGCTTCCTCGACGCCTACAAGGCCAAGCTCGATGCCAAGAACGCGGAGGGCGCCCAGGCGGTCGAGGTCGCGCGCGCCGCGCTCCTCGCCGAGATCGAAGCGCGCAAGAGCGCCAACGCCATCATCATCGCCGAGCAGGGGCGCTGGTACACGGCCATGGTGCGGCCGCTCTTGGCGCTGCCGGTCGTCATCTATCTCTGGAAGGTGATCGTGTGGGACAAGGTGCTCGCGCTCGGCACCACCGACCCCATCACCGGCGACGTCGGCGTGTGGGCCGGCGCCATCGTGGCGACCTATGTCGGCGGCCGCTCGCTCGAGAAGATCGCGCGCACGATCTGGAGGCGGACATGACGGTCAACCGCTCGCACAACGAGCGCCTCGCCATGCTCGAGCAGAAGGTCACGCATATGGAGGCCGAGCTCGGCAGGATGTCGATGAAGGTCGATGAGATGCACGCGATCCTGCTGCAGGCGCGCGGCGTGCGCTGGGCCATCATTGCCGTGTCCGGCCTGGTGGGGTTCCTCCTCGGCATCTCGCAGTGGATCATGTCGCGGGCGTGATGGGGCGCGCACGTGCCGGCATCGCCTCTGCAATGCATCGTGCATCGCTCGTAGGCTGGACATCCCGAGGGGGCGGTAGACCCAGACTTGCGCGCGACCTCATTCGATCACCTCGTCGGCGCGCGCGAGCAGCGTCGGCGGGATTTCGAGACCGAGCACCTTGGCGGTCTTGAGGTTGATGACCAGCTCGAACTTGGCCGGCGTCTGCACCGGCAAGTCGGCGGCCTTCGCCCCTTTCAGAATGCGATCGACATAGGTTGCCGCGCCGCGCACCGATTCGGCGTCGTCGACGCCATAGCCGATCAGGCCGCCTTGTCTCGCCGTCGTGCCGCTGGCGTACACCGCCGGGAGCCGATGGCGGGCCGCGGCCGAAATGATCCGCCCGCGATGGAGCGTGGTGAACGTGTCGGGCATCACGATGAAGCCGCCGGCGGGCTGAGCTCCGAGTTGAGCTGCCACGCCCTCGATGTCGTCGGGCTCGTGAACCGGCATCGCCATTGGCGTCACCCCCGCCGCAGGCGCCGCGGCCTCGAACGCGCGCAAATAATATTCGGCAAACGGCGCCCGCTCCGGGTTGAAGATGAATCCGACATGGGTGAGGCCCGGAACGACCTCCTTCAGGAGCTCCAGCCACTTTCCGCTCAGGGACCCTTCGAGGTTGATGAAGCCGGTGATATTGCCGCCGGGCCGCGGCAGGCTGTTGATGAATCCGCTGCCGACCGGATCCGACACTGCGACGAATACGACCGGAATCGCGGGCGCCTCCTCCTTGAGTGCGGCGACCGCCGGGGTCGTGACCGCCATGATCACGTCCGTCCGCAGGCTCGCCAGCTCGCGTGCGTCGGATCGGAGCCGGTCATTGTCGCCGCCCGACCAGCGCTGTTCGAGGTGGATATTGCGGCCCTCGGTCCAGCCCAACTCGTTGAGCCCCCGAGCAAACACCGCCATCAGCCGCCGGCTCTCGGAATTGTCCTCGACGAAAGTGCTCAACACCCCGACGCGCCGCACGGCAATGGATGTCTGCGCGCGCAGCGGCAGCAGCCAAAGACTTGATGACGTCGTCACACTGCCGAGAAACGCGATGAACTCGCGGCGCGTCACCTCGGACATGCGCTTTCTTCCGTCTCAAACGGTGCCATCGGGGATCATAGCAGCAAGCAGGTAGGATTGGTTGAGCGAAGCGAAACCCATCATCGCTCCGCGAGACCGACCCTCCGGTATCAGCGCGGGCGGTCCGCATCGCGGCACAACTTTCCCCGTTGAGGCCTCCACCTGTCAAGCAGCGAAATGATCGCGAGATGCACGAGAGTGCATGACGTCGAATGTCCAATCGGTTTCCGCAGGAAGGCAGCAGACCAATGAATGACGCCTGGAAAAACCTAATTCCTCAATTGTGGTCCTGGCCGGTCGGGGCGAATGCCGGAAGTCCTGTGGCACCGGCAACGCCGGACGCCGAACCGTCGATCGATTGGTGGCTCAGGGGAATTGGCCAGACCTCGTGGGTGCCACCAGTGTCGACCTCATACACTCCGGTGCAAGAGGGGCTGCTCGCATCGCTGGGCGCGCAGACAGGTGGCGGAATTCTCGGACAGCTTGCGCTGCCGACGGAGCAACTCGACCCCGCAAAGTACTGGGGGGCCGCGACAGCCCGGCCGGGCCTAGACTTGGGGTCGGCCCCGGGCGGCAACTCCTATCTCTCTCTCCGGTGTCGCGGGTCCCGAACTGGGAGACGATGCCTCCACGCGTGGTTGCCGGAGCGGCGGCGCGTTTGCCGGAACCGCCGACTTGACCCTCTTGGAATCCGCCCGCAGGCAATCCCGACGTCGCGCAACAGATGAGCGGTGGAGGCGGCGGAGCGAACGGCCATCCAGGGATCATGTCCGATGCTGCGTCGGATAACGATTGGATCCCGAACGCGCAGTATGCGGCAGAGGGGCATCACCATAATCCACGAGCCATCTATGGAAAGATGCCGCTTCCGGAGGAGACTCTGGAAGGTATTCGACAAAGCGACCACCGGACCACTTCCGTTCCGCCGCTGGCATGAAAACGATGCGCTCCACCGGGAATATAGCAAGGCGGTTGGAGAACTCATGGAGCGTTTCATGAAGGAGCACAGTATCAAGGCTGAACAAATGACACCGGACCAGGCGCGTTCCGTGCTGAAAGCAAATTGCCGATTCGGATGAGCCCCGTATACGAGTTTATGGCGAAATGTTAAAACGCATGTGGATGTTCTACCGCCTCCGCAGCGGCGCGCGAGGAAACGAATAGGAAATCTGAACATGACGCTGGACGTCAGGGACCAGCAACGGAGGGAATGGGCCGTGCTCTATGAGCAGATCCGCGAAGTACTCCGGCGGTTTGGTGAGGAGGACGACCACCCCGAGCAGAAGGATTATTTGTTGGTCGATGACAATTTGGGCCTGTTCCAGCACAGGCTCGAAACCAGCAATCTGGAAATGGTGAGGCCTGTCGTCATCAAATCGCTGCAGAAGGTGCTGGCCGGTTACCCGAGCTGGGAAATCTTTATAGCGGTCAGCGGTCCCGAAAAGGATGTCTCACGGCCGGGCATGTGCGTGGTTATTCGTGACGACGAAATCATCGATGGGCTTCAGCGGGAACATCTTCCAAAGGAGTTCGAGACGATCGCGTACGAGGGAAGCCGCCCGATGGGATCACAATTCGGGGATGTCATTTACTCGGGGCCCTGGCGGTTTTAGCTCTTGAGCTCCATTCCAGACGTATGGGACTTCTAACGCGAGCGAACCTTCGTAGGATGGGTTGAGCGCAGCGAAACCCATCACCGCTCGGCGAGATCGACTCTCCGATCTCCGCCACATCCGAGGTAACCGCCTCGGTCGCAACAAAGACCGTCGTCATCGACCCACATGTCGGCCCGGGCAGCAGCGATGGGTTTCGTTGCGCTCAACCCATCCTACGCGCTGCGAGTGACCAATCAGCCCCGCGTCTAGCGCCAGACCGGTTGTGGCGGTGACCGCAAGTCACTAACGCCACGAGCATCAAAAAGTAGAGCTGACCACGGTTTCGAGGCTTCGCGTTCGGCCTTGACCGCTGGGTGTATTCGAACGAGCCGCATTGCGCCGCGTCACGCCTCCCTGCGCGGTCCTCGATGAATCCCGAGCACGACAACCATCACGCGTCGTCATCACGCGATCCAGCTCGCGCGAGTTGAAGGTAGCGAAAATGGTCAATCGGTCCTCCAACAGCTCCGATTCCGCCGACTCTCTTTCACAGGCGCAAACCGAGCGTTTGTTGCTGGGTGCGAACAGGGCAGCAGCGCTCGGACACAAGCTCGCGTTGATCGATATCGAAGGCCGGCACCGTATTTCCCAACACCAGTCGCATTTCAATCCAGATCAACCGCGTGTCCCCGCGGGCAATCCCGACGGCGGGCAGTGGACAGCCACCGGCCACACGACAACAGGAATACGGCTCGCTGCGGAAAAGCCGCGATTTGACCCAGGCGCCGTGATTACGTTCGCACTGGAGTTCGCAAAGCGGATGATCGAGGCCTATCGTTCCGAGAATGGTCCCTGGGACCTCTTTGGACACAAAGGCGGTGCAGTCACGGTGACGACAATTGATGGGGTAGATATTTTTGGCTCCAATTCCGCTTCGCCTACATACACTTCTGAAGATCGTGCCGCGGCGATGCGGCTGCGCAACAGACTAATACAAAAACATCCAGAGGTGTTTAGGAGCACCGACGTCGGGCAAATGCCGCGCAATGCCCTATTTCATGCTGAAACAACGGTCCTGCTGAGAGCGGCTCGACACAATAGTGGTACCCTGGCTGGTCGAACCTTGACGGTATTTGCCGATACTGCAATGTGCAACAATTGCAAAGAAATGTTGCCCTATGTGGGATTGGAGCTGGGTAATCCCACTGTCACGTTTGTCGACCCCGACGGATCCACGAGAACGATGCGTGATGGCGCTTGGATCGGTACGGAGAGGTGAATGAAGAAGAGCGTGTATTTTGATATTTTCGATGGACCCGGATGGCCGTCGCCGAGCGACCTGCGGCGTTACTTCTTGGCGCCTCCGGGACAGCGTTGGAGCTACAGGTCAGGGAATGACAGCTGGGGGCTGAATGCCGATGGAGTGGACGGGACCGAACATCTGCCCGCGCGCAAGGGTCGTATCGATGTTCGCCTGACCATGTTGGGCAACCCTGATCATGGCGTGCTCTTGCACTATCACAGATTCGGCGGCGGGTATCCGCCCCAGTTCTATTATTCCAGAGGCGATTTGGGACGCCTGCGGGAATGGGTCCAGACCAAGCATGGCGATCTCATGCCGATCGGATTGTTCATTCCGTTCGAAACCGCCTGGAGAGCCATCAAGGAGTTCATCGAGATGGCGGACGGTGCCCTTCCCAAGAGCATCGCATGGATCGCCGGTGACGACATTCCGGACGGTGCGTTTCCCGATCCAGGAGTGTCCGATGGGGTCGGATATTGATGGATCGTAGGGTGGGTTGAGCGCAGCGAAACCCATCATCGCTCCGCGAGACCGACCCTCCGATCTCCACCACATCCGAGGTAACCGCCTCGGTCGCAACAGAGACGATTGTCACCGATCAAGGTCTCGATCCGGGCAGCAGCGATGGGTTTCGCTGCGCTCAACCCATCCTACACGCCCCTCCGACGTCGAAACATGTCCGTCCCGAGCTTGCCGGTCACGTCCGACCGGCCCCTTCCGGCGCATGCACCCACCATGAACAAACGCATCACTTACCCAGTCATTTCATATGGAGAGTGGACGCGGCCGCGCATGAAGAATTTTCGCGAGCAGTGCTGCGACTGCGGCCTCATCCACCGGCTCGATTTCAGGGTCGTGAATGGCCGGATCGAATTTCGAACCCGGCGCGACGACCGAGCCACCGCCGCCGCGCGCCGCAGCTTCAAGTTCGCGCCGGATGAGTAACGCTCGGTCTGCCGACGCTCGCTTTCATGCCGTCTGATCGGTGAAAGCGCATAGGATGGTTTTCGCTGCGCTCGATACTTGACAGCGTGAGCGGGCTTGGTGCTCATGCGGTCGCGTGGGGCAGCGACCTATGATGAAGTGCTTGGCGTGTGGCGCTGAGATGCTTCTGATGGACGTGAGCCAGGCCGATACCTCAGTGCCTGGGTTTGAGCGGCACACCCTGAAATGCTCGGCCTGCCCGCAGATTGCGCGGCGACTGGTATCCAGCCACCCCAGGCCGCCGGTCGCCAGCTTGCCCGTCGTGGTGACAGACGCCGAGCCGCCAGCCGGAAAGGTTCAGATGGAGCGCGCTGCGGCCCCGAGCGCCGCGGCGAAAGCGTCCGAGAAGCTCCGCAGCAGAAAGCCGCCCCCCGAACAGAGACCGGACGCAGCGAGGACCTCCACCTGGGCGGAAGCTGTCGAGAAGCTTCGCCGCAGACAGACCGCCCTCGAGGAACAGGCATCGGCCGCAAGCCGTCCAGAAGCTGCCGAACCCGTGCGGACTCCCACAGCAGCCTCAGGCCCCTCGGCTCCGCCCGCAGCGTCCAAGGAACCCGCCGCCGGGCCCGGGAGCGCCTGGGAGCGCGCGGTTGCCAAGGTTCGAGCGCGCCAGAACGGGGGCTCTCAAGAGCCGTAACTCGTGATTCTGTCGGCTGTCGGGTGCTGCGGCAACTTCTATGGTCCCGCCGCCACGCCATCGCCGTCGCGCGGCGATGTGCTACGCTTGATGCCAGACCCCTCGCGCTTGGGGGAGCGCACGAGGCTGCCGGCAGCGCCTGCCTCGATTAAGAACAATTCAGGACTGCCCCAAGGATTTTGCCGAGCATCCTGCGGCAGGATGAGGTGCGGCAAACCGCTCGCGGGTCCGTTGGCTGACTATGGCCCCGGCATGAGGCGGGAGGGGAGGAAGCCATGTCGGACATGAGACGGCGGGAGTTCCTCACCCTTCTCGGCGGCGCGGCGGTTGGATGGCCGATCGCTGCGCATGGGCAGCAGCGCGCAAAGCCGGCGCGGATCGGATATCTGTCGGCGGCGTCCCCGCCCGACAATAATCTCGAAAGCTTCCGCGGGGGGATGCGCGCTCTTGGCTATGGCGAGGGCCGCGACTTCGTCCTCGAGGTTCGCTATGCCGGGCGGGATTACAGCAGGTTCCCCGCCCTGGTCGAGGAATTGCTGCGCACGCGGATCGATCTGATGGTCGCCGCCGGCCCCGCGTCCCGGGCCGCGCCATTCGCGGCGGCGTCAGTCCCGGTGGTGTTCGGCTTCAGCGGCGATCCGGTGGACGCCGGCATCGTCGCGAGCTTCGCGCGGCCGGGCGGAAACGCCACGGGCCTTTCGTTCCTTTCGCTCGATCTCGCGGTCAAGCGCCTCGACCTGCTCAAGGAGGCCATGCCGACCATGACTCGCGTGGCGGTGATGTCCAATCCCGATCATGCCGGCGACGCCTCGGAACTGAGGGCAACGCGCGAGACGGCGCGCGCTCTCGAACTCGCCACCGAGCATTTCGAGGTTCGGACCGACGACAGCTTCGAGCCGGTATTCGCCGCGATCGCGGAGAGCAAGTGTGACGGGCTGCTTGCGTTTCCTGACGCGCTCACGAATTTCAACCGCCAGAGAATTGTCGCGTTCGCCCTGCGCCGGCGTCTGCCCTCGATCTATGGTTGGAAGATGTACGCCGACGCGGGCGGCCTGATGAGCTATGGGCCGGTCTTGCACGATGCCCATGCGCGGCTTGCGGTCTACGTGGACAAGATTCTCAAGGGCGCGAAGCCTGCCGACCTGCCGGTCGAGCAGCCGACGAAGCTGGAGATGGTCGTCAACCTCAAGACGGCGAGGGCGATCGGGCTCGAGATATCGCCCGGACTGATCCTGCGTGCCGATGAGCTGATCGAATGAGGCGGCGCGAGTTCATCACGCTGCTCGGCGGTACAGTGGCCGCATGGCCCCTTTTGGCGCGCGCTCAGCAGGCAGACCGCGTGCGGCGCATCGGCGTGCTGATGGGCGTCGCGAATGACGCAGAAGGAGAGGCCCGCGTCGCGGCGTTCCGGCAGGGGCTTCAGCAGTTGGGGTGGGTGGAGGGCCGCAACGTCCTGGTCGAATATCGGTGGGGCGCCGGCGATGCGGCTCGGTTGAAAATTCAAGCCGCGGAAGTGGCAGCCATGATGCCGGACGTGATCCTTGCCGGCGGCACGGCGGCGCTCGTACCAATGCAGCAGGCGACCCGTAGCATCCCGATCGTCTTCGTGGGATCGGCCGATCCGGTCGGTCAAGGCTTCGTGGCGAGCCGACCGCGGCCAGGCGGCAACATGACCGGGTTCACTATTTTCGAGGTTTCGCTCGTCGGAAAAATGCTGGAGGCGCTAAAGCAGATAGCGCCCGGTACAGCGCGAGTGGCGCTGATCTATAGCCCGACCAATTCCAACGCTGCCGATTATTGGCGTTCGCTCGAGACGGTTGCGCCGACGCTTGCCCTCAAGCCGGTTGCGGCGCCTGTCCGCGATGCCGACGAGATCGAACGCGCCTGTGCGGCGCTGGCAGGCGAGAGGAACGGCTTGCTGGTACCGCCTGACGCCATTACCACCGCCCGGCGCGAATTGATCATTGCTCTGGCGGCCCGGTACCGCCTGCCCGCGGTCTACCCCTTCCGGTTCTTCGTGACGAGCGGCGGGCTGATGTCCTACGGGCCAGACACGCTCGATCCATACCGGCGCGCGGCCAGCTACGTCGACCGCATCCTAAAGGGCGAGAAGCCGGGCAACCTGCCGGTGCAGGCGCCGACCAAGTTCGAGCTGGTGATCAACCTCAAGACCACCAAATCTCTCGGCATCGAAATTCCGCCAACGCTGCTCGCCCGGGCCGACGAGGTGATCGAATGAGGCGGCGCGAGTTCATCACGCTTCTTGGCGGCGCGGCGGCATGGCCGTTCGTGGCGCGTGGCGCAGCAGGCCACAAGAATTCATCGAATCTTTTGGGCATCCACGGAATCTCAACGACCCGACCCGTTCGTGGATGGTTCCGCGACGGGTTGCGAGAACGCGGCTATATCGAGGGACAGAACCTCATCTTGAGCCTTCGCTATGCCCCTGGGGAACCCGAGGCGTTGCGTGCGGTGATATCTGAATTGACGCGCGACAAGGTGGACCTTGCCGTGTCGAGCGGTCCCGCCATTCGCGCGATGAGGGCGGTTACGGACATTCCAGTCCTATTTGCCATCAGTGGTGATCCAGTCGAGCTCGGTCTCGTTAAGAGCCTTGCCCGACCGGGCGGGAATTTCACCGGCAGCACGTTTCTTTCGCTGGATTTGGCCGGAAAGAGAGTTGAGTTGTTGAAGGAGATATTTCCGCGATTGCGCAAGCTTGCAGTGCTGTCGAATACGGATCACCCGGGAGAGCGATCGGAATGGCGCGCCACCCAGGAGGCAGGACAAGCGCTGGGCATCGACCCGGTTTATGTACCTTTCCGGGGTGCCCGCGAATTGGATGACGCGCTCGCAGTTGTCGCGAACGCGCGCGCAGATGCGATGCTGATCTTCCCGGAAGGCGTCACCATGGTACACCGGATCAGAATTGTCCAGTTCACAGTCGCGCAACAACTGCCGTCGATGTTCGGATGGAGCGAGTATTGCGAAGCCGGCGGGCTCTTGAGCTACGGCGCTAACCAGCGTGCGAGCCTATTTCCGGCTCGCGACCTATGCCGATCGGATTTTTCGCGGTGAGAATCCCGCCAATCTTCCTGTGGAGCAGCCGACACAGTTTGAACTTGCAGTGAATCTCAAGACCGCCAGGGCGCTGAAGATCGAGGTCCCGGCATCGACCCTGCTGCGCGCCGACAAGGTGATCGAATGAGACGACGCGAGTTCATTATGCTACTCGGCGGCGCGGCAGCCGCGTGGCCGCTTGCGGTGCGCGCGCAGCAGGGCGACCGCATGCGGCGCATCGGCGTGCTGATGCCGCTCGGCGAGAGCGATCCGGAGGCCAGGCGCCGCATTGCCGTGTTCACGCAAGCGCTCCGGGACCTGGGCTGGTCCGCGCCGCACACAATAACGTTCGAATACCGTTACGCGGACGGAAACCCCGAGCGGCTGCCGGCGCTTGCGTCGGAACTGGTGCAGTCAAAAGTCGATGTGATCGTCACGCAAGCAGCGCAACCGGTCGAGGCGGCGCGCAACGCGACCGCCACCATCCCGATCGTCATGGCAAGTGTCGGCGATGCGGTGGGAGGAGGATATGTCGCCAGTTTGGCCCGGCCAGGGGGAAACTTACGGGACAAACGCTGGTCGCGACCGAGCAGAGCGCAAAACGACTGGACCTCATCAAGCAAATCTATCCGAGACTGGTGCGGGTCGCCGTGCTTTGGAACCCGCATGCCTCCGGCCATCGCCTGCAAATGAAGGAAATGGAACTGGCGGTCCCGGTACTCGGAATGGACCTGCAATCGATTCCGGTGCGGAACGTCGAGGAGATCGAAGCGGGCTTGCGCGCAGCAATGCAAGCCGGTGCCCAGGCGATCGTGACGATGGAGGATCCGCTGATCCAGGCGAGCCGCGCCCTCATCGTCGAGCTTGCAATGCGCCAGCATGTGCCCGTGATGGGCGAGTTCAGGCCCGTGGCTGCCGCAGGTGCGTTGATGAGTTACGGTGCAAGTCAAGTCGAGATGTGGCGGGGTGCTGCGTCATACGTGGACAAGATACTCAAGGGCGCCAAACCAGGCGAGCTTCCGGTCCAACAGCCGACCAAATTCGAGCTGGTCGTCAATCTGAAGACTGCCAAGACGCTCGGCATAACCGTGCCAGCAACTCTGCTCGTGGCCGCCGACGAGGTGATCGAATGAGGCGGCGCGAGCTCACCACGCGGATGGCTTGAGCGCAGCGAAATCCATCCTCGCTGCGCAATCCAATTCTCCGACTTCGACTCAATCGGCAAAGTCGCCGCCGGGCAGAGTTACAGTTCGATCATCATCGTTCACGTATCGAGCGGGCGCGCAATCGGCTTCGCTCCGCCCAACCCATTGCGCGCTTGCTCCGACGCGGGCGATCAGCAGACCCAAACTCTCGCAGGGCCATAGACGCCGGGAACCAACCGCCAGCAACCAATGCCGCCATAGGCGGGGGCACCGTAGAGCCCAAAACCGCCGCCGCGAAAACCGCCGCGGAATCCGTGATGGAACGGATGGCCGCCGTGGAAACGGCCGGCGCCGTGGAAGCCGTGCCCACCGCCATTGCCGCCGCCATGACCGCCTCCGTGGAAAGCGTGACCGCCGCCAGGACCTCCACCGTGTCCGCCGCCGTAGCCACCGCCGCCGCTGCGGGCCGATGCATCGGCCGGCGCAAGAGTGATCGCTGCGCCGATCGCGACAGCCACGGCACACGTGATGAGAGATTTACGCAACATGCCCTTCGTCTCCTCCTGGGAGTCATCGCCCCGAAGGTGATAGCTTCCGCCAATCGCGCTGAATGGCAGCTGAACCGCTGATTAAGGCGTTCGACAGGTACCAGCGGGTTCCCTGCTCGCGCGCGCAAACTCGCGACGGGGCCAGACGAGGAACATCGAGAACGTTCACGCGTTCCCTGCATAGCCTCAGCGTCGCATGGCAGCAGAACTCATGATCTTCAAAATCCGCGCATTCGCCACCGTTGCCCTGATGTGTGCTTCCGCCACCGTGGCGATGGCCCAGCAGGTCGAGCCTCGGTCGCAACAACCGCCGGTGCAGCGTGACGATCCGGCAAGCGTCGGCGCGGGTCCCACGTCCCGATCGCCCGGCCAGCCCATTTACGAGGCGCCAAAGGGCGGACCCGTTACGACCGACGACCGCGGCGTGACGACGACACCGAATTCAGGCGACACCGGCCGTAGGAGCAACGATGCGCCGCGCGACCAGGGGAATGAGAGCAGCGACGTGATCGCTCCCGACAAGAAATAGCGCTGTCGGGCTCGCTTCAGGTGCCGGAAATGCTGCCTGCGTACATCCTCACTTGTGAAAGACCTCGCTGAGCCAGTCGTACACGACCGCGTTGGACACTGACAGGTTGCCGACCTGGCAATGCATGTCGGCACCTTCAGCGGCGGTGAACATGCGCCGCGTGACCGGTCCCGAGACGCCGCGGCAGTAGCGCTCGAACTGCGCCGCGGTCTCCGCGCCTTCGCCGGCGCCGGCCATCGCCAAGGTCGGGCATTTGATATTGGCGAGGCTCTCGCCGGCGGCGAAGTCTTCGAGCCGCTCGAGCCATCCGGTGAAGCTGTCGACGCCGAACCTGCGGCACGCGGACTTGAATGCGAGCTTCATGGCGGGCGGGAATTCGGCGTCGGGAATTGCATCGACGTCTGCCAGATGGACCGGCGGCGGGTTCTGCGTGAGCTCGATGCCGACGAAGGCCACCATGTAGGCCCGGAGATCGACGATCGGCGAGTTCACGACCAACGCACGAATACGCGCGTCGCGCGCGCCGGCGCGGATGACGAAATAGCCCCCGAAGCTGATGCCGTAGAGGGCGAGCCGTTCCGGCGCGACCTCGCGGCGGCCAAGCGCGTAGTCGATGATCGCGCCGATCGGGCGCTCATAGTCCGGTCGAAACGTGAGTTCGGGATGAAAGCGCAGGCAGCCGACCTGTCCTGGCCCTTCCGCGACCAGCACGTTGAAGCCGCGCTCGAGCGCGGCGCGCGCGCTCTGGAAATAGAGCTCCTCGCCGGTGCCGTCGAACCCGGTCAGGATCAGCACGGTGCGGCCGTCCTTGGTGCCGGCAGCCGGGCTCATGAAGTAGCCGGGCAGGGCCTTGTCCTCGAAGGGAATCTCGACGACCTCCACGCGCTCGGCCATGTGCTGGGTGGCGTCGATGAAGGTGTGGCGCGACGCCAGGCCCCATTGGTGTCCCTCGCGGCCGAACGGATCGGCGAAATATTCGGCCGACCGGTAGTACATGGACGCGCGCAGGAAATGATCGCGCGCGCTGACGCCGTGACCGTGGCCTGCCGCAATATCGCCGGCCTTGCGCACCTGGTCGGCGAGCGCCGCGAAGGCCGCCGGCCAGGCGTAGGGGTGGTCGTCCTTGATGGCGCCGCGGGCGGCAAAGATTTCGCCCGGCTCGCCGCCGCGGAAGCTCGCGGCGCCGAGCGACCGCATGAGCTGGAAATCCATTTCCGGACTTTGGAATCCCGTGATCCGGGTGCCGGTCCGTTCGACGCGCGACATGAGCCTCTCCTGCCTCGGCGGTTCTGGCGACATCAATCGCATCAATCCGCCGGCCGCAAGCGGCTTCGCTTCAGCTCGGCGACGGCACTCTCGAGCACGCGACATACGCGCTCCGCCGAGGCGGCATCGATTGTCCTGGTGTCGATGAAGAGATCGAGCCCGGTGCCGTGCTCGCTGATGACCTGCGGATCCTGGCTCAACGCGTCGGCGGCACCTTCGACCTCGTAGGGTATGACCGGGCGCGCGATTCCCTTCAACGTGATCGGCTCCAGGGGATGCGCGCGCACCAAGCCGCGCACGAGCATGAAGGTCTCGTAGCTCAGCACGATCCCGCCCGGCTGCGCGATCGACTGCAGGCGCGCCGCCAGATTGGCCTCGGCCCCGATGATGGTGTAGTCCATCCGGTCGTCGCTGCCGAAATTGCCGACGTTGCAGAAGCCGGTGTTGATGCCCATGCGCGCGCGAAAGGGCTCCTCGATGCCGCGGTCGCGCCACTGCACGTTGAGCTCGGCAAGCCGGCGCTGCATGTCCAAGGCCATCACCAGGCACGCCTTTGCGTCTTCGACCACGCCGCGCGATTCGGGATCGCCGAAGAACACCAGGATCGCATCGCCGACGAATTTATTGATCGTACCGCCGTGTGATTCCGCGATCGCGGACATTTCGGTCAGGTATTCGTTGAGCAGGCCCGTGAGTTCTTCCGGCTGCATCCGTTCGGTGATCGACGTGAAGTTGACGATGTCCGAGAAGAAGACCGTCAATTTCTTGCGCTCGGTCGCGATCTGAACCTCCTTCTCCCCGGCGAAAATGCCGCGGTAGAGTTGCGGCGGCAGATACTTTGCAATTTTTCTCGCCAAGCCCGCCAGGAACTCGTTGGTTCGTCCCAGCTCGGCGTTGAAGCGCGCGATCAGATTGGATTGGTGGCGCTGCAGCGCGATGAAAGCGAGGCCGGTAGCGGCAACGAAGGCAAAATAGGCGAGCAAATACTTGAACGCGAAAATATGAGCTGCGATCGGCTGGCTGACGATGAACTCCTCGATCCCGCGCACATCGCCGACTTTCCAGTCGCGCTTCGGGCTATCGGGATGCGTATTGTGGCAGGCCACGCAGGCGGCCGCCATGATGATGGGCGTGACCATACGCACACGGCGGTCGAAGATCGAGCCGGCAACCTCGTGCACCCGCGAATGGGGATTTTGACGCAGGCTCTCGAGTGCCTGCCGCTCGAAAGCGTCGAAGGCATGCGGCGCGCGATTCTTGAAGGGATAGTCGGAGATGAAACGGAACTGAGTGTTGCCGCTGCCTTGGTTGATCAATCCGCCGAGCTCGAGGGAAAGCGTGGCGGGAATGGGAATGGCGCCAGGGACCTCCGCATAGTCGGGAAGCACCTGCGTCCTCTCGCCGTGAGCGAGCACGCGCCCGACCACGTTGCTGGAATAGTAATCGCGGATGCTATCGATCATCGACGACAGGTCGTCGGCTTGCTCGCGCAGCGCGCGTTCCGACAGGTTGCGCAGGTCGAGCCAGACGGCGACCGGCAGTCCGGCCAAGACCAGCAGGACCAGCACGACGATAATGGAAAGGTTGCTCGCGAGATATTCGCTGATTCGGCCGCCCAACGAGGTCGGGCCGGCGGGTGCCGCCGGGCGATCGTTCGGTTCTGCCGCGCGGCGCGTGCTTACGACCATGTGGACCTCGCTTTCGGATTCTTCAGCTCACCTAGCTGGTTATATTGGTTTCCCGTTTTTGTTGTAGTCTTGGCATGGGCGGAGTGTTCCCGTGGGCAGGTTCGCCAAAATCCGCTTGGCAAGAGCATTTGACATGGCAGGAGATACCGGTGGTGCTGATCTCGTCCTGGTAACCGGGGCGAGCGGTTTCGTCGGCTCGGCCATCTCAAATGCAGCGCGCAAGGCGGGCTATCGGGTTCGAGTGCTGGTGCGGCCTTCGAGTCCGCGGACCAACATTCATCCCGACGAAGAGGTCGTGATCGGAGACATCTGCGACCGGGCCTCGCTGGTCCCCGCATTGCAGGGGGTCCGTTATTTGGCTCACGCCGCCGCTGACTATCGGCTTTGGTCACCCGTTCCTGGCGAGATCGCCCGCACCAACCTGGAAGGGACAAGGCACGTGATGGAGGAGGCGCTGCGGGCCGGCGTCGAGCGCATCGTCTATACCAGCAGCGTGGCGACGCTCGACCTGCGTGATGACGGCCTGGCCGACGAAACCCGTCCGCTCCTGGAGGGCAAGGCCATCGGTGCCTACAAGAAGAGCAAAGTCATTGCCGAACGTCTCGTCGAGGATATGGTGAAGCGCCTTGGGCTCCCGGCGGTCATCGTCAATCCTTCGACCCCGATCGGCCCTCGCGACGTGAAGCCGACGCCCACCGGGCGCATCATCGTCGAGTGCGCCTGCGGCCGTATGCCGGGGTTCGTGGATACGGGTCTCAATCTCGCGCACGTCGACGACGTGGCGGCAGGGCATCTCGCGGCCTTGCGGCACGGCAGAATCGGCGAGCGGTATATTCTCGGCGGGGAGAACGTGCTTCTCGGCACCATGCTCGCGGATATCGCCACCATTGTCGGTCGTCGCCCGCCCACGCTGCGATTTCCGATTCCTGCGTTGTATCCCATCGCGCTTGGGGCCGAATTGTGGGCGCGTCTGACTGGAAGAGAGCCGTTTGCGACCCGCGACGGGCTACGCATGGCGCGCCACTACATGTTCTTCAACGACGCCAAAGCGAGGCGCGACCTCGGATACACCTCGCGGCCCTATCGGGAGGCGATCGCCGATGCGATCGCCTGGTTCAAGCAAGCCGGATATGTGCGTTGATCGATCGCATAGTGCGTCCGCGACCTCGGTCAGAAATCCGAGTAGCCGCCGAGCGTAACGTCCGCGCGACGCGCCGCCGCCATCGCAGATGGCGCCACGAGGGCCGCAAGCTCTTCCGCGTAGCGATAGCCGGGCGCGTGTCCCTCGAACCCGCCGGCCGTTGCCGGGTGCATATAGATTTCCGTGCGGCGCTCGGACAGGTGACACAGCAGGCCGGACAAGCGCGATTCCGTCATCGCACCTGACCAGGCCAGGCCGAACACGGCATCTGGAATTTGCAAGCCCGCCCGCCGTGCCCGCCGGTGGAGCAGGGCGACCCACGGCGCGATCATATAGTCCCGCTTGGGTGTCGCCGCCGGCTCCACGCGGGTCAAAACGGCACCAGGCTCGCGCGGCACCCGCAACCCACGCAGGCCATAACGCCGGCCGACCGCGATCATCTGATCGGCAATCATCGGATGAAGGTGAAAATGCTTGTGCGCGTTGACGTGGTCGAGCGCGAGTCCGGTCGCACCATAGGCTTTGAACTGTGCCTCGATTTCCGCTCCGATCTGTCGGCGCGCCGACGGACGCATGAATATATCGAATCCGAGACGTACCATATCGCTGCGGAAGTTCCCTCTCTCATCGACAAGATCCGGCAGGCATTCCGGCGGCAGGACCGGCCTGCCTTCCACCAGCACGAGGTGAAGGCCGACGCGCAATCGCGGCAGACGGCGCGCGCGTAGAATTGCATCCGCTGCCGCGGGTGCGCCTACCATGAGGCTTGCGGCCGTCAGGATGCCGCCCGTGTGCGCGGCTTCGACGGCCTCATTGACTTCGGGCGCAAGCCCGAAGTCGTCGGCCGTGACGACAACATGTTTCAGAGCGCGGGCTCCCGGCGCTCGCGCAAAAACCGGAAAAATTCGACCCCCTCGCGCACTCGCCGCCGCAAGACCGCGGGGCTTCTAACCATCTCGCCGGCGATCGCGGCAATCTTCGGGGCGCGGAAGTAAAAGCGTTTGTAGAAATCGTCCACTGACTGAAAAATCTCGGTGTGGCTCAGATGCGGATACTGCAAGGATGCGGCCTGTACGCCGCGCGCCGTCAGCAACTCCGCGTTCTCGTCGACGAGCCAGTTGTTCTCCAGTGCCTGCTTGTAGAGAAACGTACCCGGATAAGGCGCCGCAAGCGAAACCTGGATCGTGTGCGGGTTGATCTCAATGGCGAACCGGATGGTCTCCTCGATCGTCTCCTTGGTCTCGCCGGGAAGCCCGAGAACAAAAGTTCCGTGAGTGACGATGCCGAGCTCGCGGCAGTCCCGGGCAAACCGTTTGGCCACGTCGATGAGCATGCCCTTCTTGATGTTGTGAAGGATCTTCTGGTTGCCCAACTCGTAGCCGACCAGCAGGAGCCTGAGGCCGTTGTCCTTGAGCACCTTCAAGGTGGCTCGCGGCACGTTGGCTTTGGCGTTGCACGACCAGACGATCCCCAGCTTGCCGATCTCGCGCGCAAGCGCCTCGACGCGCGGGAGATTGTCGGTGAGCGTGTCGTCGTCGAAAAAGAATTCCCTCACTTGCGGAAAAGCCTTCTGCGCCCAGGCCAACTCCTCGACGACATGGCCAACGCTGCGCGTGCGGTAGCGATGACCGCCGATCGTTTGCGGCCAGAGGCAGAAGGTGCAACGCGATTTGCATCCACGGCCGCTGTAGAAGGAAATGTAAGGATGTTTCAGATAGCCGATGAAGTAGTTTTCGATGACCAGGTCGCGCTTGTAGACCGGCGTGACGAACGGCAGTTGGTCCATGTCCTCGAGGACGGCACGATCCTCGTTGTGGACGATGACACCCTCGGAATTGCGAAAGGAGAGGCCGGCGATGCGGTTGAAGTCGCGTCCCTCCGCGACCTCCTTGACGGTGAAATCGAACTCGTTGCGCGCGACAAAATCGATCGCGGTCGAAGCCTGCAAGCTCACATCGGGCTCGACGGCGACGTTCGCTCCGATCATGCCGATCTTAAGACTCGGTTTGAGGGCCTTGAGCGCCTCGGCGGTTCTGACATCGGTGGCGAAAGACGGGGTTGAGGTCTGCAGCACGACCAGGTCGCGGTTGACGGCGTCGGGGCTGACGTCCTCGAATTTGAGCCGGTGGGGCGGGGCATCGATCAGCTTCGAACCTTCGACGAGTGCGGTCGGCTGGGCCAGCCAAGTCGGGTACCAGAACGACTGGATCTCGCGCCGCGTCTGATAGCGCGAGCCGGCTCCGCCGTCGAAACCGTCGAAGGACGGTGCCTGTAGAAAGAGCGTCTTCATCATGGTCAATATGATCCCCGATCAGCCATCCAATTCCCTCCCGCCGCCATGTGGTAGCGGCGGCCTTTCCAACTCACGTCCCAGCCCAGGAAGCCGAACACGAAGACAGCGAACGACAATAGGTCGCTCGCGGGCACAAGCCAATATGTTTGCGCCGGAAGGGCGAAGGCACGTTCTACTTCCCGCAGCAGCGTCATCCGGCACGCCACCGACGCGATAGCGATGATAATCGCCGGCAGGAGGGCAGCTGAGCCTATGGCGGCGAAGACTGCGATCAGGGCCCATGGGAACGCATGGCTCGCCATCGAGCCCGCGTAGCCAGCGCGATCGATGCTCCTGACCGTCCGCGCCCACCGCAGCTGGTGCCGCCACAATTCGGTTGGCGACGTCTGCGTGCACATGTGGGCAATGGCGAAGGGCGGTATCGAGACCTGGTATCCGTGCGCGCGCAGCGCGTTTCCGATCGCGTAATCGTCGGCAAGGCAATCGGCGAAAGCTTTGAGACCGCCAATCCTTGCGAGCGCCTCGCTCCGCAGCGCGATGGTCGAACCGAAGCAAGGGCGCGCCAAGCCCAGCGCCAGGCCGACCACGACGCTCGGCAGAAATTGTGCATTGATGGTCAGCGCGGCCAGTCGTGCCCAGGCGCCGGTCACGGGAACGCCGTGGTAGAGGCAGGTCACGGCGCCTACGCCGGGCGCTTGCAGCACGGCGATGACGCGGGAAAGATAGTCGGGGTCCACCCGCATGTCGCTGTCGGCGATGACCACGACCTCACCGTGGATGCGCGGTGCCATGTTGATGAGGTTGGAGACCTTTCGATTCAGTCCGTGCGCCTTGCTTTCGACGACGAGGTCGAGATCCGCGGTCGGCGCGATGCTTCGAAGCTGCCCGACCACCGCCACGGCGTCATCGTTTGCGTCCTGCACCCCGAACACGATTTGCACAGGCCCCGGGTAGTCCTGGGTGCTGAACGAGATGAGATTCTCGAGCAAGCCCGGCTCGCCGCCATGGAGCGGCTTGAGAACGGTCACTGCAGGGGCGGAGCTCAGAGGCGCGGACGCGGGTTGCCGCGCAAAGCGGCCGACCAGGATCGTGGCCGCGACCAGATAGCCGCAACCGACGACCGCCAGCAGCGACGCCGTGACCGATGACCAGAACAGGATCATACCCTTGAGCTCAATGATCTTGCGAACGAGGTTTGATCACCTCGGGTTGGTAGCGCGCGCGCTGCGAATAGTTCGGCATCACGCGACCCCATTCCAGGATCTGCCAGCCGAGAAGGCCCGGTACGCCGAGCACGACATCGGCGGCGCGCTTGACGAGCGACAATGCAATCGCCTGTTCCGGGGGGATACCGAATACGGCGCACAGCAGCACCAAGCCGACTTCCTGTGCGCCGAGCGCGCCGGGGATCGCAAAGGCTGCCCCGCGAACTGCATGCAGGAGACTTTCGATGACGATCGCCTCGCCGAGGCTGATCGGGTTGCCCATGAACGCGAACACGATCGAAACCTCGGCTACGCCGATGATCCATCCCGCCATATGCACGGCGCTACTGGCGACAAGGTCGAAGCGGGCCGCATAGATCATGGTCAAGTATTTGTATACGGCCTCGATGCTACCGAGCACGCGCCACTGTCGATCACCACCGACAAGGCGCCCCATGACTGACTGCAGAATGCGTTGCCCACCGCGACGTTGCGCCAGATAGAAACCGACCAGCAAGAGCGCCGCGCAGGCCAGGCCAATCGCAGCCGTCCGCGTCAACACCTCGTCCGCTCCAAGCGCGACCAGCACAAGAAGGCCGACGATCGCGAAAAGGAGCTGGGTTGCCGCCTGGACCAGGATATCGACGACGACGCTGGCCGCGGCGAGCGCGCCGGGGACGGCGGACAACGTGAGCAGCCCCGCGCCGATGACATCGCCGCCGACTTGCGCCATGGGCAGCATGGTGTTGGCTGCTTCCCGGACGAACCGCAAGAGGACGCAGGTCCGGAGCGGCGGACGCGCCTTCGATGGAAACAGGAACCACCAGCCCACCCCTGCCACGGAAACAGTGACGGCGCGGGCCAAGACAACGAGCAGAATCCCCCAACCAACGCTTGAAAGCGCGTGACCGACTGCATCGAGGCCCGACCAAATGGTCAGACCGACGAGCGCAGCGATCCCAATCAACCAAGCAAACACGCCAGCTTGTTTGACCATCTCGGTTCAGCCCCCACGAAGTTCTCGAAGCAAACCTGCTTCGGTCACCAACTACCACGGCGTGTTGATATCGAACGAATGCGTTGCCCCGAATTCGATCGTCAGCAGAACACCGGCTCGAGCCGGCCTTCCACTGCGATGGTGATGGTCCAATCGTACGATGGCGCAGGCGGGACATAGCCACTGCCGCCGGCTGCTGACGCTGCGAGGGGAATCCACAGCACGCCGACCCAACCGGCAACCGCGGCGCGCCACCCCCCGCATTCAATGCCCCCTTCAATGCCGGCGAAGTCTAATATTGCCCCCGCAATATTCCACCATCGTTAACATGGCGAGGCCAGTCCGCACAACGCCCCACCACGGTCGTACCGCCTGCAACTACTTTTCGGGGCGCCGTGTGGCACAGCTTCAACAGCCCCTCGATCCGCCAGAATTTATGACAGCCTCTCAGCACCACGTCCAATTGTGGCAGCACAAGGACGGTCCGCAGATATGGGACCGGGGATACCCTGGCTGGTGGCGCCTATCGACCGTGCGTCATGTCGCCGCCGGCTCGAGGCCGGCGATGCCGGCAGCCCAATGCAAGCTGCTGGCGTCGAAGGAATTTCGTCACATCTGAAGGTTCAACAGCAGGCGGCAATGCTGCCGTGCAAGAAATTCGCGCTGGGCGTTTGGCCTTTCGCCGCGAACTGGTCCAATCATGTCAAAGTCGGATGCCGGACCGAGACCCGTGGGGCTCCGTCTCTTCGTTGCGCTCGCGCCTCTGAGCCAGCGAACAGGCGTAGAACTCGCCTGAACGTACGCGAACGTCACTTGCCCAACAGGCTCTGAGTTCGGTCCTGCAATCTCTTGATCAAGCCGTCGGCACCACCCGCGGCGATGATCGACGCAAACTCGTCGCGCCGCGTCGCGAGATCACTGATGGTCCCGTTGAGATAGACGTCAATCACTCGCCCGCCGCGGACCAAATAGTTTATGTTCACGGTCCGCCCCCCGGGCTGAAGCAACTTGGTCTTAACGATTTCGCCGCCACCACGCGAGACCGGACTTGTCTGCGGATCGACAACGAAGCTTTCCCCAGAATAGTCGTTTATCTGGCTCGCATACTCGGCGATCATGAACCGTGTGAAGGCGTCCTGGGCTGCCGCCTGTTGTGCCGGCGAGAAGCTTTTCCAGGGGGGGCCGACTGCCAGCCGCGTCATGGTCGCGAGGTCGAAGAAGGTGGTGATAGCAGGCGCAAAGCGCTTGTCGCGCTCGCGCACACTCAGCCGCCCGGCCTGCTGGATCGTGGGCATCAGCTCCTGATAGTAGGTTTGGATGTGGGCGGCTGCACCAGCGGGGGCCTGCGCCTGCGACGCCAGCGGTCCGGGCAGGACGATCGCCAGCACAACCGTAATGCCGACTGTACCAAGGCTCGAGGCAAGTCTGAAGTTCCTCATCGCAACGCGTCCACCGGTTCAGACGGGCTTACGGGTCTGGCCACACTTTTGGCGCAAGGGCGTGGTCCCTCGCAGGGTCACAGTTGACAGCTTTTTCGCCGCGATTGAGGCCGCGTCAAGGCGGCGAGGGGGGACCCGACCGCTGGCGTTGCAGATCATGCTCAAGAACGTCGCCCGTCCGCCGCGCTCATCCTGGCGCAGCTCATGCTCGCTGATCTGGCCCCATTCGACGATGCATTCGTGCAAATTCGAAAGGCGTTTTCCGCGCTGTGAAGGTTTGCACGTGAGCCCGCGTAGTGTTTACGGCCTCCAAAATGCACGACCGAGTTGACGTTCACGCGCGACATCGCCTTCCGCCACGGTTCATGAACCAGAGTGGCGACTTTACGCCCATAGCCGCGATTACACGGCTGGTCGAGGTGTCGTGCCGCCGCGCATGGCTGGTGATCCTCGGCTTTCTGGTGGCAGCAGTCGTTTCCGCCAGTTATTTCGCGGGGCATTTCGTCATCACCAGCGACACCAACAAGCTCATCTCGAGCTCGCTGCCGTGGCGCCAGCTGGAGGTCTTGCTCGACCTTGCGTTTCCGCATCGGGTCGATCAAATCGTCGCCGTAATCGAAGCGACGACACCGGAGGCCGCCGATAGTGCCGCTGATGCGCTGGTGAATGAGCTTTCGCCTCGGTCGGACGTGATCCGTACGATCAACCGGGTCGATGGCGGCGAATTCCTCGAGCGGAATGGAATCCTGTTCCGCAGTCTGGACGAGGTGCGCCGCGACACCTCCGACCTGATCTCCGCACAGCCCTTCCTTGGAACGCTGGCAGCGGATCCGACGCTGCGCGGTGTCTTTCGCGCGCTGTCGCAGTCGCTCGAAGGTGTGCGCCTGGAGAAAGCGAAGCTGGACGATCTGAGTCCGGCGCTGGCTGCGATCGCTGACGCGCTGGAAGCTCAGGCGAACCGGAAGACCGCCGCGTTCTCTTGGCGCACGCTGATCACCGGGCGGGCGGCGGAGCCCTCGGAGCTTCGGCACTTTGTGAACATCCAGCCGGTCCTGCAGTTCGACGATCTGCAGCCCGGAGGCAAGGCAACGGCAGTCGTACGCGAAGCGGCGTCCAGGCTTGGGCTCACCCCCGACAAAGGCGTGACCGTGCGCCTCACGGGATCAGTCGTCCTCGCAGACGAGGAGTTTGCCTCCATTGCCGACGGTGCGGCCTTGAACAGCGCGGTGACGTTGCTTCTTGTCGGGCTGGTGCTGTGGCTCGCGCTGAAGAAGGCAACCATCATCTTGGCTGTGTTTATCAACCTCATGGTCGGGCTGGTGTTCACAGCCGCTGTCGGGCTGTGGATGGTCGGAGCGTTCAACCCGATCTCGATGGCCTTCGGGGTACTCTTCGTTGGTCTCGGCGTTGACTTCGGTATTCAGTTCAGCGTCCGCTATCGATCGGAACGGCATGGGTGCAGTGATCTCGATCAGGCCCTGTTGGCGACCGCCCGTGGCATCGCCGGGCCGCTCTTGCTCGCCGCCGCGTCGATCGCGGCCGCGTTCTACTCGTTTCTGCCAACCGCCTATGTGGGCCTTTCGGAGCTCGGGCTGATCGCTGGAACCGGCATTGTCATCGCGTTTGCAACCACGGTCACTTTGCTTCCCGCCTTGCTCACGGTGCTCAAGCCGCCCGGGGAGCAGCAGCCGATCGGTTATGCCGCGCTCGCGCCGTTGGACCACTTTCTGGAGAAGCAGCGCAACTGGATCGTCGGCCTGACGCTGGGCGCCACCATTCTCGGCTTGCCGCTGCTGGCAGCTTTGCGCTTCGACTTCAATCCGCTGAATCTCCGGCCTCAGGAACTCGGAATCAGTTTCTACATTGCTCAGCTTGATGAACGATCCCGATACGACCCCTAACACGATTGAAGTGCTCAAGAGCAACCTTGCCGAGGCCTTGCCGGTCGCTGAAAGGTTGCGCGCGCTGCCGGAGGTCAGCCGGGTGCTGACGCTGCAAAGCTTTGTTCCCGAAGATCAAGATGCCAAGCTCGCGCTCATCGAGGACGCAAGCTTCTTTCTGCACAATACCCTCAACCCTGACCGGACGAACCCTGAACCGACGTCCGCCGAGACCAATGCAGCGATCGAAAGCCTGATCCCTGAACTGTCTGCCGCTGCGCGCGACCTCGACAGCCCGGCCGCCGTGCAGGCGCGCCGCCTCGCAAAGTTGCTTGGGGCACTGGTGAAAGCGCCGCCGGTCGCCCTGGACGATGCGCAACAGGCCTTGATCAAGCCGCTGGAGACCACGTTGCGTCAGGTGAGGTCGCTCCTGACCGCCGAACAGGTGAGCATCGAGACGCTTCCTCCCGCGCTGTCTGAGAACTGGATCGCCGCCGATGGGCGCGCGAGGATCGAGGTGGCGCCGAAGGGCGATGGCAACGACAACGCGACCTTGAACCGCTTCGTTACCGCGGTCCGCAGTGTCGAACCCGATGCCGGCGGACAGCCCGTCTTCATCATCGAGGCCGCGGCCACGATGGTTAAAGCGTTTCTGCAGGCGGGCGCCTTGTCGGTGGTGGCGATTGCGCTGATCCTGTTCATCGCGTTACGCCGCTGGATCGATGTTGCGTTGACTCTGGTGCCTCTCCTTGTTGCCGTCGTCCTTACGCTTGAGATCTGCGTCCTGATCGGTCTGCAGTTGAACTTTGCCAATATCATCGCACTGCCGCTTCTTCTCGGCGTTGGGGTCGCCTTCAAGATCTATTACATCATTGCGTGGCGCTCGGGCGGGACGAACTTCCTGCAATCGAGCCTGACGCGAGCCATCCTCTTCAGCGCCTGCACCACCGCCATCGCCTTCGGCAGCCTCTGGCTCTCCCATCACCCGGGCACGTCGAGCATGGGCAAGCTGATGGCCCTGTCGCTGCTGACGACCCTGGCGGCCGCTGTCATCTTTCAGCCGGCTCTGATCGCAACTCAACGGCTGAAGCTTTCGATCTCTGAACGGCCATAATTTGTTGCAAAAATACCTCCTCGCAAATTTGAGGGGTGAGGCAAAAAAGTGACAGTCCTCGCGAGGCGCAACTGCTAGCTTGATCGGCACGCGGCGTGCCGGCGGCTGTGCGCGCTATGGTTGCTTTAGTAAAGATCCTCGCGCTTTTGGTATTAGACCCGAGTAGAGATGAAGAACATGCGTCGCGCTCGCGGTGGGCTGAAATGGGCGATCGCATGCGTATTGCCGTTGCTCCTGGGTGCATGCGCGGGGGTGCCCAGGGACGCATCGATGCCGGTCAACGATCCCAACGAGGACTGGAATCGTCGCGTGATGGCGGCGAACCAGGAGACATTGCGGCCGGTCTCCCAAGTCGTAAAGGCGACGATACCGGGCCCGGTGCACGACCGCTTGTCCGATTTGAACTCGAATGTGAAGGAGCCACGCATCTTCGTGAATAATGTGCTGCAGGGTCGCTTCGACGCGGCTGGACGTACTGGAGCACGCTTCTTGCTCAATTCGACCTTTGGCATAGGCGGGCTCTTCGATATCGCAAGCCGCGAGGGCCTGCCCCAGGAGACCGGCGATTTCGGCCAGACGCTGTTTGTTTGGGGGGTCCCCGAAGGCCCGTACGTCGTGCAGCCCTATCTGGGCCCGTCGACGGTGCGCGATTCGGTCGGAACGACTGTGGATCTGTTCAGTAACCCCGTTGGCTGGTTCCTGGCGCCGCAACTCGCCCTGACCGTCGGGACTACAGGCTTGGATGCCGTGACGCGGCTGGGCCAATTGAAACAGGCCGAAGACGCGTCCATCGATTTCTACAGCTTTGTCCGCTCAAGTCATTATCAGATGCGGCGGGCCGAGCTGCGCGACGCCATTGGCCTGCCGAGCCACGTCAACTCACCGGCCCTCACTGATCTTGAGGATCCCGCTCCCGACGCCAGTCATTCGGCGTCGGCTGTCCGGTGAAGACCCGAACTTGACGTCATTGCAGGATCGAACTCAGAGCCTACTGGGCAAGTGACGTTAGCGTATGTTCGGGCGAGTTCTATGCCTGTTCGCTGGCTGATCCGCGCGCCCGCATGAGCAACAGAACAAGCGCAAGGGCGCAGGGCGGAACCGTGCTCGCCGTGAATGTGGGGGGCGCGGTCATTCCAGTGATCATGTCGGTGTATCTCCTCATTCGATGGCGGCTCTGGTTGGAAGCACTGTTGGCAACCGCGGCCGTGGCCGCGATCTGCTACTGGCTCTCCTCTCCAGTCCCTGGCTCGGGATCGCCGTCCCCGTATTCGTCCCGGCAATTGCAGCAATCGATCGCGCCATCGCGCTGATATTCCAGCATCGCCTTCACGTGTTTACCATCGTGGCGAAACTGCGCCGCGTGTATTCCTTCGGGTCTTGTTCGCGCAATTGGCTTGCATCCACGAGCGAGACGACCGGCCGGAATGTCGCCGTTACTCGTGCCCCGAGGTCTGGTCGGTGACCGCGACGGGCTTCAATCCCATCTGTCGCAAACGCGGTGGCGTCTCCGGCTTGAGGTCGCGATGCCGATGACAATGAACCAAATTCAGGCGATACCTACCGCGGCGTCAGCGAACGCCAACGCAACCACATTCCGCTCCACTGTCGCTGGCGGCGGTCCCAACAGAGTCAGTCTTCCGCAACGGCACTAATTCGGTGATTGGGGGGGTAACGTCATGAGGATCTGGCTACGAACAGCCTACGCCGCTGCTCTGACGGCATTCGCGCTCGGAACGCCGAGCGCGAATGCTGAGTCGCGTTTCGTCTGCGACCTCATTACGCCAGCGCCGGTCATATGCATGAGCAGCGCCAAGCTGGTGGGGGAGTACAACGGCAACGCCCTGGTGGTGGACCGGCAGACCTCTACGGGTGGCGCTAGCACCGCGGGCATCAGGTTCGACACCGACGGCAACCTGGACTTCACCGCGCTCGATACGTTCCTGTCTGCCGACACTTACGGGCGCGTCGCGCGCTGGCACAACCAGGTCGTATTCGCGGCCTCGGATGCGGTCGCCGACACAATCACGGCCACCACCGGCGACACCGCGGTCGGCTCCAACGTCATCACCAACGTGGCCGGTGTCGGCTACGTGCAGATCGGCATGTCGCTGGCTGCGCCGGGCTTTCCCGACGGCTCGCGCGTGACGCACGTCGACGTCGGCGCGCAGGCCATCACCGTGCTCCGCGAACAGGTAGATGCCGAGGACGGCGGTCCCGAGCGTGCCGATACCGGTCCAGATCGCGTACGGGTCCGACCGGCAATGATTTGAGCGCGAGCCCCAAACAACCCGAGGCTCACGATCATGCTGGCCAACCGTAAGCAGCGTGGGCAACGTTCGAGTGAAGCCCGCAGTGTACTTGAGCCCGACCGCCCAGCCGACCTCGAGCAGACCGGCCAGAAACACACATGAGATCCCACGCCATCACGAGACCTCCCGGTTCTCGGGCTCGCCGTCCGCAGCGCCGCCATGGTGTCGCTGCCCAAGACCGGCGGCGTCGATCTACACCGGTATCAAGAACGTGGTGCAGGCCGCGCTCAGCGCGGGAACCGCCAAGGTGTTCGTCGGCACCGTGCTGCCGCGCATCGGCACGGAGTACGACTTCATTTTGCCTGACCTCAACACGCTAATCATCAACGGTGCGGGCGGCGCGGGCGGCAGCCCGGTCTACACCGTGGTCAACTTTTACACGGACAGCTGCCTCGCCACCATCGCCATCGCCAACCCGCCCAACGGCTGCTACGCGGATATCGGGCACCTCAACGCCAACGGCAGCCAGCACGCGGCTGATCTGCTGCGGCCGATCCTGCAGCCGGAGTTGAACTTCCTGCTGAAGCGCGATCTGGGGGCCGCCGCCAACGACAACTCGCCGATGTGGCTCGACCAAGCGGCGTAGCTCCTTCCCCACACGGCGACTGCCGATACTCCTTACGATGCTGTGTGTCCGGCGTCGCACTTGACCAGACCCGGAGATCGCGGGACCTGATATGGACCCATGGACAAGCAATAGTGCCGGCGTACTATCGTTTCGCTGCAAACGATAACAAGTCGGTATGGGAGGATTCGATGTCTCGCATGGCATGGGTTGCTCTGTTCATCGCGACAGCGGTCATCGTTGCGGTCGCTGCTCCCCCCAGTCATGGCCAGCAGATCGTTACCTTGCATGGTGCGGTGCAATTCAACGACGACCATGCGTTCAACAAAGCCTTGCTGAAGTTCGAGGAGCTGGTCAAGAAGTACTACGGCAAGCCGATCAACTTCGTTCTTCATCGCAACAGCGAGCTCGGCCTCGAGAAGCAGTATTTCGAGTACATGGCGCAGGGCAGGGCGGTCGATTACGGCATCGTGTCGCCAGCGCACATGTCCACCTTTTCGCGCGCGGCGCCGTTCATCGATGCGCCGTTCCTGTTCCGTGATCTCGACCACTGGAACAAGGTGCTTGACGCGGACGTGCTCAAGCCGGTCGCCGACGAGATCGCGCAGAAGGCGGACGTAATGCTTGTCGGCTACGCCGGCGGCGGGGTCCGCAATGTCTTCGTGAACAAACCGGTGCGCAACCTCGCCGAGATGAAGGGACTGAAGGTTCGCGTGCAGGGCGCCCCGATCTGGAGCCGCACTTTTCAGGCCGCCGGCATGGCGCCGACGGTCATCGCCTATAACGAGGTCTACAATGCGATCCAGAACGGGGTGATTGCGGCAGGCGAGAACGAGGCCGCGGGTGTGGAATCGATGAAGTTCTACGAAGTCGCCCCGCACCTCACGATGACCGAGCATGCCATCACCATCCGTCCGATCTGCTTCTCGGGCAAGACCTTCAAGTCTCTGCCGCCGGACCTGCAGCAGGCCGTTCTCAAAGCGGCCAAGGAAGCCGGTGCCCACGGACGTCAAATCGAGTCGTCGGAGGACGCTCAGAAACTCGATGCGCTGGAGAAGGCGGGCAAGCTCAAGCGCGTGCCGTTCGCCGACCGCGCCGAGATGAAGAAGCTGGTCGATCCGGTCATGGCGGCACATGCCAAGGAGATCGGCGTCGAGAAGATTTATCAAGAGATCAACGCTATCAAGTAAGCCTGATGCCCTTGCTGCGGCCGTCCGTCGGCCTTGGGCCACGCCGCCATTCCGAGGACGCCAGTGTCCATCACCGGATCAAACGCCGGAGAGCCGAGCCTGTGGCGGAAGCTGACCGACTGGTACAGCTGGCTGCTGTCGCAGCTGCTGGTCGGCGCCATCGCCATTCTGATCATTCCGGTCTCGCTGCAGATCTTCTCCCGCTATAGCGAGCTGATCCCCTCCTACATCTGGACGGAGGAGATGGCGCGGTTCCTGTTCGTCTGGGCGATCATGCTCGGGGCCATGATCGGCGTGCGCGAAGGCACCCATTTCGAGGTCGATCTGTGGCCGAGCGTATCGCCGCGGGTGCAGGCCGCGGTCAAGCTCATCGCCCGGCTCGGCGTGCTCGTGATCGCATTGGTGTTCATCTGGGGCGGCCTCGAGTTCACGCGCTTTGCGTGGTCTCGAGTTTCCGAGCTGGCCGAGCTGCCGCTGTGGCTGATCCACGTCGCCTGGCCGGTCGCCGGCATCACCTGGGTCATCTTTCTCGGCGAGCAGATGGTCGACGAACTGCGCGTGCTGGTGAGGGGGCGCGCATGAGCGGCGCCGTGCTATCTACGGGGACGGCGGCGATCATTCTGTTCGGTCTATTCTTTCTTTTCCTGTTCCTGCGCGTGCCGATCGCGTTTGCGCTCGCGCTTGCCTCGTTGCCGATCCTGACGATCGAGCCGCGTCTCTCGGTCATGACGCTCGCGCAGGAGACGTTCAACGCCTACAACTCCTTCATCCTGCTGGCGGTGCCGTTTTTCCTGCTCACCGCCAACCTGATGAACGTCGGCGGCATCACCGACCGTCTGGTGTTGCTCTCGCGCACCATGGTGGGGCACTTCCCCGGCGGGCTCGCGCAGATCAACGTCGTGCTGTCGATCTTCTTCGCGGGGATTTCCGGCTCCTCGACCGCCGACGCAGCAAGTCAGTCGAAGATCTTCATCCAGGCGCAACGCAAGGAAGGCTATGACGATAGCTTCTCGGTCGCGATCACGGCCGTGTCGGCGGTGTTGGCGGTAATCATCCCGCCATCGATCCTGATGATCGTGTGGGGCGGCATCCTGACCGTATCGATCGGTGCACTGTTCCTCGCCGGCATCGTTCCCGGTCTGCTCATCGGACTTGTGCAGATGGCGACCGTGCATGTCTACGCCAAGCGGCGCCACTACCCGACTTATCCGCGCGCCGCCTGGGCGGAGTTGATCAAGGCGCTGGCGATGTCGGCCCCGGCATTGGCCACTCCGTTCATCATCGTCGGCGGAAAGATATTCGGCTGGTTCACCGCGACCGAGTCGGCGTGCATTGCCGTGCTCTATGCCGGTGCGCTGTCTCTATTCATCTACCGTGAAATGGACCTCAAAGGCCTGCACCACGCGTTGCTCGACACGGGCAAGCTGGCGGCGCTGGCGCTGTTCTGCGTTGGAACCGCCAGCGTGTTCGGCTGGTTGCTGGCCTACTACCAGATTCCCAAAGCGATCCTGGCCGGCGTGTCGTCATGGGGCATGGGACCAACCATGACCGGATTCTTCATCGCGTTCGTATTCCTGGTTGTTGGCTGCTTCCTCGATGCCATCCCGGCCATCATCATCGTCGGGACTATTCTCGATCCGCTGGCGAGGGCGGTTGGCATGGATCCGGTGCACTTTGCCATGATCGGGATCGTTTCGCTCGCCTTTGGTCTGGTAACCCCGCCCTATGGTTTATGCCTGATGATTTCATGTGCGGTTGCCGGCATCCGCATGGTCGATGCGCTCAAAGACACCATGATCATGCTGCTGCCGATGCTCGGCGTGCTCGTGCTCATGATCGTGTGGCCGGACGTCGCGCTGTTCCTGCCGAAGCTGATCTCGCCCGAGTTCCTGCGCTGACCGTGCTGCGACAGCGGGCGGCGGCTTTCATGGATGAGATGCCATTGCACTGACCTTGGTGCCGATCAGGGGCAATCGCGAACGCAAACGCGCTGGACGTTTCGATGCAAGAGCTATTCTGAAAGCTTCGGACCCGTTCTGCCGTCTGTTCCTACCCAGCCATGATGAGAAATGTCGAAAATAATTCCGTCCGGGTCCTTCATCTTCCGCTCGAAATTACCTCTACGTTCGTCACCGAGATCGAAAAAGAACACGCCGCCAGCTTTTTCGATGCGCTCTTGCGTTTCTTTCAAGTCATCGACCTGGAAGCCAAAATGGTTGGAGCCAACGGCATTGGTGGGATCCGCAAGATCATTTCCTTGCTTGCCCGCGAATTTCAAAAGCGCCAGATTTACGACGCCATCGCTCAGATACAGCGCAGAGCCGATCGGCAGATCTTCGCGGCCATGGCGTTTAAGACCGAAAACTTCTTCGTAGAACTTGGCGGATTTTTCCAGATCGCGGACGCAGATTGCAAAATGCCGTAGTCGGGCCATTGGTGGACTCCATTGCTTCAGATGGTTTCGCCTTGATTTCTAGCGTTGGCAGACATGTCGGTGGCCGGTGAGCAATCTACCATTGACTTTGTCAAAAATCGCTAAGAAAATCACTCAGCATTTTTGACAGGAGATGTAGTTGCGGTTCGGGATGCAATTCTTTCCGGACGTGACGCCGGAACAGAAATCCGCTCAGCATTACTTTGCTGATTCGCTGAATCTGGTTGGACTGTGCGACAGCTACGGCTATTCGGACGTTCGCATTGTCGAGCATTATTTTCATCCTTGGGGCGGCTACTCGCCCAATCCGCTCCTCTTTCTCTCAGCAGCCTCGCAGCGGACCAAGACCGCGCGCATGATCACCGGTGCGGTTCTGCCGGTTTTCAACCATCCGTTGAAGCTCGCGGCCGAAATCGGAATGCTTGACGCCATCACTGGCGGGCGCCTCGATGTCGGCTTCGCGCGTGCGTTCCTGCCGTTTGAGTACCGTCACTTCGGCGTCAGCATGGACGAGAGTGTGGCGCGTTTCGAAGAGGGCATTGAGCAGGTGCGCTTGCTGCTCGAAAACAAAGTGGCATCGTCGCTGGGCCGCTTTCATTCCTTCAAGGACGTGACATCTCTACCCCGCCCAACCCAAAAACCCCGGCCGCCATTTTATCTCGCCGCTGTAGGAACGCCTGATAGCTTCGAGCGCGCCGGCCGGCTCGGCCACGGATTGATGGCCATTCCGGGCGTCGGACATAATCCGACGGAACTCATTCAAATCTATCGCAAGGCCTGGAAGGATGCCGGACATCCCGGCCGCGGCAGCATCATGATGGCCGTGTTCATGTATTGTCACGAGAGTCAGGCACAGGCGGAACGTATCGCCAAAGGCCCGATCGAGCGCCATTTCGCTTCGATCTATGATGCCATGTCCGAACATGTTCGCATGGCGCCCTCCGCAGATTATAAAGGCTACGACAAGATGGCGGAGAAGGTCCGGCAAGAGACCTTCGAAACCCAGGTCCAGCACAATGCGGCGTTTGTCGGAACGCCGGATCGGATCGTGCAGCAGCTGCGTGCCTATGATGAAGAGATCGGTGGCTGCGATCACATCTCGATGCAAGTCAATTTCAATGACATGCCCTACGATGTCGCCGAGCGATCGGTACGGCTGTTCGGAGAAGCGGTCATACCGCAATTCACGCAGGCCGCGGCGCGAACTGCAACGGGCTAGAGCATGATCCGGAAAAGTGGGTACCGGTTTTCCGAAAAGATCATGCTCAAACAAAAAGCTAGAGCGTGATTGCGACTCAACCTGAAGCAATCACACTCTAGCCGCAAACAGTAAAAGCCTTTCGTTCATTGATTCCTTGCCGGGATTGGAGAGCGTGACATGAGACGAGTTTTGCTAGCCGCGTTCGGGATTCTCACGGCATTCACGCTGTGCATCTCGCCAGCCGCGGCGCGTGACGACATTCGCATCGGCGTGACCGGCACCTTTACCGGGCCCGCTGCCGCGATCGGTATCCCTTACAAACAGGCATCGGAGCTGTTTCCTGCGAAAGTCGCCGGTCGTTCGGTGACATGGATCGTGCTCGACGATGGCGGCGATCCCGGCACCGCTGTGAAGAATGCACGCCGCTTCACCGACGAAGACAAGGTCGATGTCATCCTCGGTTCGACCTCACCACCCGGCTCGATGGCAATGTTCGATGTCGCAACCGAAGCCAAGACGCCGCAATTTTCGCTCGCGCCGGTGCCGATTCCGGCGGCCAAGCAGGCTTGGCTGTTCAATATACCGCAGGCCGTGCCGATCATGGTCTCGGCCATTGTCGACCATATGGCCGCGCAGAAGGTGAAGACCGTCGGCTATATCGGCTTTACCGATAGTTGGGGCGACCAGAATTACGGCGCGCTCACCAAGCTTGCCGGAGAAAAGGGTATCAAGGTCGTTGGCAACGAGCGCTACAACCGCGTGGACACATCAGTCACTGCTCAGGCGCTCAAGATCGCCAGCGAAAATCCGGATGTGGTGTTTATCGGCGGCAGCGCATCGCCGGCCGTCCTCCCGCATCTCGCCTTGCGCGATCTCGGCTATAAGGGCCAGATCTATCATTCGCATGGCAGCGTTTCGCGGCCGGTTCTGCAGGCCGGAGGCAAATCGCTCGAAGGCAGCATCGCTCCGACCGGACCGGTGATCGTCGCTGATGAATTGCCGGACTCCTATCCGACCAAGAAAGCTGCGGTCGACTTCATCAAGATTTATGAAGAGAAATGGGGCAAGGGCACACGCAATCCTTTCGCAGGTTATGCCTGGGATGCGATGCTGGTCGTGACAGCCTCAATCCCTGATGCGCTGAAGGCCGGCGAACCAGGCACGCCGGAATTCCGCGAAGGTTTGCGCAAGGCGATTGAAAGCGGCAAAGAGGTGCAAGGCACGCACGCCGTTTATCGCTACACTCCCGATGATCACTACGGCGTCGACCAGCGGGCGCGCGTGCTCGTCACCGTGAAAGATGGAGCCTTCCGGCTTCTACCGAACTGACGGCTCAGCCATGAGGAAGGAAAAAGGGCGATGAACGCAACCATCGCCCTTTTGCTTGCGCAGGACGGTTTGACCAACGGCGTGATCTACGCGCTTCTGGCCGTCGCGATTCTGCTCGTATTTCTGGTGACGCGAATTCTGCTGGTGCCGCAGGGAGAGTTCGTCGTTATCGCTGCAGTTACGCTCGCACAATTGCAACGTGGCCAATTTTCTGACGCGCTGTGGTTGCTCGCAGCTCTTGCAGTGCTCAGCATTCTGATCGAGGCGGTAAGAAGCTGGCGTGCCGGAAGCTGGCGCAGCTGGCTCTTGCAATCCGCGTTTTGCCTTATTGCTCTCGCAATCGCGACGCCGCTGGCTCTACTCTCATCGGGCCCAGCTCCGCTCGCGCTGCAAATTCTCGCGGTGTTGTGCATCGTAGCTCCGATGGGACCCATGATCTATTGGACCGCGTTCCGCGGCATTGCGCAGTCCTCCATTTTGACCCTGCTCTTCGCAGCCGTCGCAGTACACTACGTCTTGCAAGGATTGATGCTGCCGCTGTTCGGACCGGAAGGCTTCCGGCTCGAGCCCTTCATACAGGGCCGCATCGATATCGGCGTGACGCGTTTATCGCTGCAAGTCATTCTCGTCGCCGGCGCCTTCGCCGCGCTGATCACAGCTCTCTGGCTATTCTTCCGTTTCGCAATCCTCGGCAAGATCCTGCGCGCCACATCTGTGAATCGGGTCGGGGCGCGTCTTGTCGGCATTTCGCCGGACATGTCCGGCACTGTGGCTTTCGCTCTCGCGTCGTTGATCGGAGCGATCTCCGGTGTTTTGATCGCCCCCCTCACGACTGTATATTACGATTCCGGATTTCTGCTTGCGCTGAAGGGCTTCGTCGGCGCCGTTGTGGGCGGACTGGCGAGCTTTCCGCTGGCGGCTCTTGGGTCGCTCCTCGTCGGGATTCTTGAATCCTTCTCCTCCTTCTACGCATCGGCATTGAAAGAGAGTCTCGTCTTTGCCGCGCTGATTCCGATTCTGCTATATATGTCGATCACGCATCTCTCCGGCCGCGGCGGCGAGGAGCATGAGGAGTGAGACCGTTTACCGCGCTTTTGCTGTGTGTGCCGCTGGTCGCCGCGATGTCGTCATTCGCGGTTCCGAGCTACTGGCTCACGCTTCTGATCTATATCGGCATCAATGCATTGGTCTGCATCGGCCTTTGCGTGATGACAGGCTCGGCCGGCATCACCTCATTCGGACAGGCGGCCTTTGTCGGCCTGGGAGCCTACACCACGGCCCTGCTGACGACCGCAGGTCATCTCTCGCCGTGGCTGTCTCTGCCGGCCAGCATTGCGGTTACGGTCGCGTTCGCCTTCGTGATCGGATGGATAACGGTGCGGCTCTCCGGGCATTACCTCGTACTCGGCACCTTCGCCTGGAGCATCGGCCTTTTCTATGTGTTCGCGAATGTGGGAGTGCTCGGCGGCTATAATGGCATTTCCGGATTGCCGCCGCTTTTCATCGGCGGTGGCGCCGATGAGCGCATCCCCTTCAATATTCTGGTGTGGGTTGCGGTCGCGGCCGTACTGCTGATCGCCGTCAATATTCTCGACAGCAGGCCGGGACGCGCCATCCGCGCGGTCAGCTCGCGGGCGATGGCGGAATCGTTTGGCATCGATACGTCGCGTTACAAGCTCATCGTGTTCATGCTGGCTGCTGCCGCCGCCGGTCTCGCCGGGTGGTTGCACGCGCATTTCCTGCGCTTCGTCAATCCGAACCCGTATCATTTGAATGCCAGCGTCGAATATCTGTTCATGACAATCATTGGCGGTGTGTCCAGCTTGCTGGGTGCTCTTGCCGGTTCGATGATCGTCGTCGTGTCCAAGAGCTGGCTGCAGAGTGCGCTGCCCGGTTTCATCAAGGTAACCGGACATTATGAAATCGTTGCTTTCGGGGTCGTGGTGCTGCTGCTCCTGCATTTTGCACCCAAGGGCGTGATGGCGGTCATGCCGCGATCGCTGCGCCTGTACTCTAAATTAAGTCAGCGCGTAAACGCCTCCCTCCCCGATACCGTGAAGCCGGCCCGCGGCAAGGAAGTTTTACGGGTCGAGAATGCCGCAAAGAATTTCGGCGGGTTGCGCGCCGTCGACGGCGTCAGCCTGTGCATCGGGGCCGCAGAAATTGTCGCTTTGGTCGGCCCGAATGGTGCAGGCAAGAGCACATTGTTCGACATGATGAGCGGGCTTGCGTTCTTGTCGTCCGGGACCATCCATCTTTTGAACGAACAGATCGACGGACTGCCGGCACGCGCAATCGCGCGACGCGGATTGTCGCGGACATTCCAACATGCGCATTTGCGCTTGAACATGACGGTGCTGGAAAATGTCGCGATCGGCGGACATCTGCGCGGCGCCAGCGGTATCCTGCGCGCAGCATTGCGGTTGGATCGATCCGAGGAAGCGATCCTGTTGTCCGAAGCCGCCGGCCATCTCGAGCGGTTGGGGCTCGCGACATCGATGGACGAACAGGCCGGCTCGCTGCCGCTCGGGCAACAGCGGCTCGTCGAAGTCGCACGCGCATTGATGGCGGACCCGGTCATCATATTGCTCGACGAACCTGCCGCTGGTTTGCGCTATCAGGAAAAGCAGGACCTGGCGGCCGTCATCATCGACATGCGAAACCGGGGCATCGCCATCTTGCTGGTCGAGCATGATCTGCAATTCGTGACCCAGATCGCAGATCGGGTGATCGTGCTCGACTTCGGCACCAAGGTCGCCGAAGGCAAGCCAAGCCATGTGGTCCACGATCCGCGCGTGATCGAGGCTTATCTTGGCGCGCCGGGGGCCGCAGCATGACTGCTCTGCTCACCGCACAAGCGCTTGAAGTCCGCTACGGCCAGAACCTCGCCGTACGCGGCGTCACGATCGATGTCCGACAAGGCGCGATCACGACGGTGATCGGGGCCAATGGGGCCGGTAAGACCAGCCTGCTTGCGGGCCTGATGGGGCTGGAGCGCCGTTCCGGTTCGATCATTTTTGACGGCCAGGACATCAGCCGCAATGCGCCTGAACACAACGTCCGCCGCGGCATGATCTTGGTGCCGGAACGACGTGAGCTGTTCGCCACCATGTCGGTTCTGGACAATCTGGTGCTTGGCGCAGTCGCGGACTGGAAGCGCGGGAATGCGGAACTCAAGGCTAGGCTGGCCGCCGTGTTCGAGAAATATCCGCGCCTTGCGCAGCGGCGCCATCAGCTCGCCGGAACGCTGTCCGGGGGTGAGCGGCAAATGCTGGCGCTCGGCCGTGCGCTCATGGGAAATCCGAGACTCTTGCTGCTGGACGAGCCTTCCCTCGGGCTCGCGCCGAATCTTGTCACCCAAATGTTCGGCTGGATCAAGAAATTGCAGGATGACGGCATTTCCATTCTGCTGATCGAGCAAAATGCACTCGCCGCGCTCGACATTGCGCAGTACGCCTATGTCATGAGTCAGGGACAATTCTCGGCACAGGGCGTTCCGGAATCACTTCGAAAGCAAGAGGACATCGTCGCCCGCTATTTCGGAAGAAAAGCAGACCGGTGACCGGTCGGGAATGGAAATGCATGAAAGCCAAAACTCACGCGAAACATCTCAACACGCCACCGAAGCCGCAGATCCATATCGGACGAAGCTCGCTCGAGCTTGCCTTGTTTGAATTTCAGCACTCCGCGATTTGCTTCATCGAGGCATTTTATCACCACATCGAACGGCAGCTTATTCTGATCACCGGAGATCCTAACCTCTCAGCTCAGGATTGCGTCAATCTGCATGCAATCCGGCTCGGCGAACGGCCCAAGAGCATCACCGAAATCCAGCATTTCTCCAATCGCCGCGACGTGGCGAACATTCAATACAGCATTCGCAAGTTGGCCAAGGCAGGGCTTGTTCAGAAAGCCAAACGCGATGCGGGACGCGGAACATTCTACGAGCTCACAAAATACGGTATCCAAATCACCGATGCCTATGTCAAGGCACGCGAGCATATGATGCGTGAGTTTTTATTGGAGCAAGGCAATTTTGTTAAAGACGCAGAAAACGCTACACGCGTGATGATGATGCTGACGGGAATCTACGATCACCTCTCGCGCACCGACACGATGCGTCTCACGGCCGCCGAATAGTTGCGTCGCGATCTTGGTTGTATTCGCGTGGGCACCGACGCAACGCGTGCGCTTGATCCATTTCTGGTGCTGCCGGTAAGGATTGAACTTACGACCTCCCCCTTACCAAGGGGGTGCTCTACCACTGAGCTACGGCAGCGCCGGGCCGGGTGCGGAAATCGCAACAGATGGAAAGCGGCCGCGAGTGCGGCGATCCTTGCCACAAGGCCGGAAACGGCGCAAGCGCGCTCCACACAGCGGTCGGCGGGCTTCCTTGCAGCGGCGCAGGGTCGTAGTCTCGAGCGCATGAACGATCGTCCGAAGGCCGCAGGGAAGGCGAAGCAGCAGCGGCGCTTGGGCGCGGCGCTGCGGGAGAATCTCAAGCGCCGCAAGGCGCAAGCCAAAGGCCGCTCGGCCGCCTCCGGCGCGGAGGAGGCCGCCAAACCCCACGATTCCGCCGGAATTACCGCGGATAAGCAGGGCAGCTAGAGGGCTCGGCGCCGCCATCTCGCGGCTGGTCCGAGCGGCTCTGCATGGGCGCTGCGGCTGGTATGGTCGGCGGCGCCCGCCGGAAACGGGGGAGGGGGAATGGATCGCATTCGCATCAACGGCGGCCAAAGGCTCAACGGAACAATCCCGATCTCGGGCGCCAAGAACGCCACCTTGCCGCTGATGATCGCGAGCCTGCTCACCGACGAGACGCTCGTTCTCGACAATGTCCCGCGGCTCGCCGATGTAGGCCTGCTGCAGCGCATCCTCGGCAATCACGGCGTCGACGTCATGGTGAGCGGCAAGCGGCCAGGCGAAACCCAGCTCGACGGGCAGACGCTGCACATTTCGGCCGCCAACGTCATCGATACCACCGCGCCGTACGAGCTGGTTTCACGCATGCGGGCGAGCTTCTGGGTCGTGGCGCCGCTGGTGGCGCGCATGGGCGAGGCGAAGGTGTCGATGCCGGGCGGCTGCGCCATCGGCACGCGGCCGGTCGACCTGCTCATCATGGCCCTCGAACGTCTGGGCGCGGAAATCGAGGTCGATCGCGGTTACGTCATCGCCCGCACCAGGAAGGGGCTCAAGGGCGGCGAGATAAGATTTCCCAAGGTGACGGTCGGCGGCACCCACACCGCGCTGATGGCGGCTTCGCTCGCCCGCGGCACGACCGTGATCGAGAACGCCGCGCGCGAGCCGGAGATCACCGACGTCGCCGATTGCTTGAACAAGATGGGCGCCAAGATCGCCGGCGCCGGCACGTCGCGCATCGTGGTCGAGGGGGTGCCGAAGCTCCGCGGCGCACGCCATCGCGTGCTGCCCGATCGCATCGAGACCGGCACCTATGCCATGGCAGTCGCAATGACCGGCGGCGACGTGCTGCTGGAAAATGCGCGCGCCGAATTGCTGCAGGCGGCGCTCGACGTGCTCGTGCAGGCCGGCGTCGAGATCACGGCGACCAATACCGGCGTGCGTGTCGCGCGCAACGGTTCGGGCATCGCGGCGGTCGACGTGACGACCGCGCCGTTCCCGGGCTTCCCGACCGACTTGCAAGCCCAGCTCATGGCGCTGACGACGCGGGCGAAGGGGATTTCCCGCATCACCGAGACGATTTTCGAGAACCGCTTCATGCACGTGCAGGAGCTCGTGCGGCTCGGTGCGCATATCCAACTGGACGGGGAACGCGCGACCATCGAGGGCGTGAAAACGCTCAAGGGCGCGCCGGTCATGGCCACCGATTTGCGCGCGTCCGTTTCGCTCGTCATTGCCGCGCTCGCGGCCGAGGGTGAGACCATGGTCAATCGCGTCTACCACCTCGACCGCGGTTTCGAGCGGCTGGAGGATAAGCTCTCGGCCTGCGGTGCGGCCATCGAGCGCATCAGCGGCTAGAACCGCGATTTCGCTCCAAGTATTTTTTCGGTCGCATGATCTTATCGAAAAGTCTGCAACTTTTCGGGATCATGCTCTGGGAGCGCCCGCCACGCCCGATGCGATGAGAATATTTGTTCGGGCAGCGCGGCTGTTGATGCTCGCCGTGGCGCTCTCCGGCAGCGCCAGTGCACAGTTGGTGGACTGCCGCGGCGGCCAAAGGCCGACCCAGGTCGCCGAGCTGATGTTCGGCCGCAATATCGGCAATCGAATTGGCGTGAGCGAAGCTCGATGGAGCCAATTCGTCGATCGCGAGATTACGCCCCGCTTCCCCAATGGGCTCACCGTGTTCAATGCCGCGGGCCAGTGGCGGGATCGGGCGAGCAACAGGATCGTTCGCGAGGCCAGCAAGATCGTGCAGATCGTGCTTCCCGGCGACGTCGAGGACATCGCGCGGCTCAACGAGATCGCCGAGGCCTATAAGACCCGCTTCAAACAGCAATCGGTCGGCATGATCGTGCGGCCGGCCTGCGTATCCTTCTAAGGCATGATCCCGAAAAAGCCTGCCCCGGACCTGATCCGGGGTGGGTACCGGTTTTTGGAAAAGATCATGCTCCAGCAATAGGTCCGGCCGGGCGCCGGGCGCGCCTCCCTCCGGCGCTCCCCGCCTTGCGCCATCGCGATCGCCTTCCTAGCTACTCCTTACCGTCGAAGGTATGGCAGGACAGCAGGGAGCGCGCGTCATGGAGCCGGTGAAGTTCGTCGCCCTCGACCGGGACGACCTCGAAGTCGTCTCCACCCATCTGCAGGATGCCCTGGTCAAGGTGGCCGATGTCATCTGGCGTCCGCAGGAAAAGCGCCTCGTGGTGGCGCTCAGCCGCTTCGACTGGGTCTCGGCCGAGGGCAGCAAGCCCGAGCTCAGGCGCTGCCGTGCGGCGCTACGTTTCGAGCGCGTCAGCTGCTGCAAGTGCCGCGACCTCAATCCGGCCGGCAAAGATGCGGTGCTCAACCTGCTGGCGGTCGAATTTGCCGAGACCGACCCGCCCCGCGGGGTCGTGACCCTCATTTTCTCTGGCGGAGGGATGCTGCGGCTCGAAGTCGAATGCCTGGAGGCTGAGCTCGCCGATATCGGCCCCTCCTGGCCCGCGGGGCTGCGTCCTGTCCATCGCGACGACATGCCGGACGCCCGGGGTTGACGAACCTGTCCCGCCCGCGCCATTGAGCGGTGATCCGGCCCGCACGGTCCGGTAGGACAGGGCCATGCCGATCCGCCTCGACAGCCGCGCCCCCGATTTTGCCGGATGTTTCCGCGCCTTTCTTGCAACCAAACGCGAGGCATCGGCCGACGTCGAAGAGGCGGTGCGTGCCATCATCGCGGACGTCGCTGCCCGCGGCGACCGGGCCCTGATCGAGCTCACCCGGAAGTTCGACCGGGTCGATCTCGACCAGTCGGGCCTCAAGGTAACGGCCGACGAGATTGAAACGGCCTATGCGGCCTGCGACCGTCGGGCGCTTGATGCGCTCACGCTCGCGCGTGATCGCATCGAGGTCTATCACCGGCGGCAATTGCCGCACGACGACTGCTTCACCGACGCGCTCGGGGTCGAGCTTGGGTCGCGCTGGACCGCAATCGAAGCCGTCGGCCTCTACGTGCCGGGCGGGACGGCGGCCTATCCGTCCTCGGTCCTGATGAATGCGGTGCCGGCCAGGGTCGCTGGCGTTCCCCGCCTGGTCATGGTGGTGCCGGCCCCGGAGGGCAAGCTCGTGCCGCTCGTGCTCGCGGCGGCGAAGCTTGCCGGCATCGACGAGATCTATCGTGTCGGTGGTGCACAGGCGGTGGCGGCGCTCGCCCACGGCACCGAGACGATCGCGCCGGTGGCCAAGATCGTCGGCCCCGGCAATGCCTATGTCGCGGCGGCAAAGCGTCTTGTCTTCGGCAAGGTCGGTATCGACATGATCGCGGGCCCTTCCGAGGTGCTGATCCTCGCCGACAAGACGGGCAACCCGGCCTGGATCGCGGCGGATTGCTGGCTCAGGCCGAACACGATACGAGCGCGCAGTCGATCCTGATCACGGACGATGCCGCCCTCGCGGACGACGTCCTCAAGGCCGTAACCGCGCAGCTTGGCTCGCTCCCCCGCGCCGCGGTCGCGAGCGCCTCCTGGCGCGATTTCGGCGCCGTCATCCTGGTCGGGGACCTCGACGAAGCCGTACCTCTCGTCGACGCCATTGCGCCGGAGCATCTCGAGATCGAGAGCGCGGACGCCGAGGGCCTGGCCGGGCGCGTTCGCAATGCCGGCGCGATCTTTCTGGGGGCGCACACGCCCGAGGCCATCGGCGATTACGTCGGAGGCTCGAACCACGTGCTGCCGACCGCGCGCTCGGCCCGCTTTTCGTCCGGCCTGGGCGTGCTCGACTTCATGAAGCGCACGTCGATCCTCAAGTGCGGACCCGATCAGTTGCGCGCGCTCGGCCCTGCCGCGATCGCGCTGGGCGAGGCCGAGGGCCTCGATGCGCATGCCCGCTCGGTGACCATTCGGTTCAACCCGCGATGAGCCGCCCAGAGCGCGGTCGCAAGCGAAAATCCGACCGCCTCGTAGCGGTCACGCTCGACGAGAATTCGATCGGCCGTTCGAATCCCGATGTCGAGCACGAGCGCGCGGTCGCGATCTACGATCTGCTCGAGGAAAATACCTTTGCCCCGAACGGCGACGACGAGGGGCCGTTTGCGTTGCATCTGAGCATTACCGGTACTCGCCTCGTGTTCGACATCAGGCTCGCGAGCGGCACGCCGGTGGTGGCGCACCTGTTGTCGCTCTCTCCGCTGCGGCGCATCGTGAAGGACTATTACACCATATGCGACAGCTATTACGCCGCGATTCGCACGGCGACGCCGGACCGCATCGAGGCGCTCGACATGGGTCGGCGCGCCCTCCATGACGAGGGCTCCAACATTCTGATGGAGCGGCTGGCGCGCAAGGTGAAGCTCGATTTCGACACGGCGCGCCGCCTGTTTACGCTGATCTGCGTGCTGCATTGGAAGGGGTGAAGCGAGCGCGAGCATCACGACCGCAGGCGGTATTGTTTGCCTGCGGGCTGAATTCAGTGCGTTCTCCCATGGCCGCCGGCCTGCTCAGGCAAATGCTCGGCAGCTCGCTCTATGTCGGCTCGGCCGGCGTCCGCAAGGGAGAGCTCGATGCCTTCGCGGGGGCTGCGATGGAGGAGATCGGCATCGACATCAACGGCCACCGGCCTATGACCTTCGAGGAGCTCGACGACCTGGAGGGCCTGAATTTCGACCTCATCGTCACGCTCTCGCCGGAAGCGCATCACAAGGCGCTCGAGCTCACCCGCACGCTCGCTGCCGAGGTCGAGTATTGGCCCACGGCCGATCCGACCGCGATCGAGGGCAGCCGTGAGCAGAGGATGAACGCGTATCGGGACGTGCGCGATCAACTGCTGCAACGAATTCAGGGCACGCTTTGCCCTTCGCCAAGGGGGCAACGAATGACGAAAACAGATAGTCGCCAGTTGTCGGATGGCGTCGATTCCGCTAGTTTTCGCGCCTTCCGGGCGGGGCGATGCGCCCGTCCTGTTTCCAGGCGCTGGGTAGCGGATGGCAAAGGAAGAACTTTTGGAATTTCCGGGGGTCGTGACGGAGTTGCTTCCGAACGCCACGTTCCGGGTCAAGCTCGAAAACGAACATGAGATCATCGCTCATACCGCCGGACGCATGCGCAAGAACCGCATCCGCGTGCTCGCCGGCGACAAGGTCCTGGTGGAGATGACTCCGTACGATCTCACCAAGGGTCGCATCACCTACCGGTTCAAGTAAACGTGTTCTTCTCCAGGTCCACGCCTCCTCGTCATGCAGCTGCGGCGCACGCAAAAATGATCGGCCGGCCCAAGCTTGTCCTTGCCTCCGGCTCGCCGCGCCGGGTCACGCTCATCGGTCAGGTCGGCATCGAGCCCGACGCGCTCCGGCCCTCCAACATCGATGAGACGCCGACGCGGGGAGAGCTGCCGCGCGCCTGCGCCAATCGGCTCGCGCGCGCCAAGGCCGAGGCCGCACTCGATCTGGTGCGCGCCGACGAGGAACTTCAAGGCGCCTATATCCTCGCCGCCGACACGGTGGTCGCGGTCGGCCGGCGCATCCTGCCCAAGCCCGAGCTGCTCGACGAAGCCGCCCAATGTCTGCGGCTGCTGTCGGGGCGCAATCACCGGGTCCACACCGCGATCTGTCTGGTGACGCCGAACGAAGCCTACCGCCAGCGCCTGATCGAGACCCGGGTGCGCTTCAAGCGCCTGTCGGAGGACGACATCGAGACCTATCTCGCCTCCGGCGAATGGCGCGGCAAGGCCGGCGGGTATGCCGCGCAGGGCATCGCCGGGAGCTTCATCGTCAAGATCGTCGGCTCCTATACCAATGTGGTCGGGCTTCCGCTCTACGAGGTAACCACGCTGCTGTCGGGTGAGGGCTACCCGGTCCGCTCGGGCTGGCTCAACGCGGTGTAATGGCTGGTGCCGGGGATGTGCGTCACCATATGGATGACATGTCCCAGCGCCTCGACGTTCCCAGCACCGAGTCGTGCCCGATCTGCGGCAAGCCGTCGGTCGCAGAATTCCGGCCGTTCTGCACGAAGCGTTGCGCCGACGTCGACCTCAACCGCTGGCTCAGCGGCGTCTATCGGGTGCCGGTCAAGGACGAAGAAGACGAGGATGGCGCGCCCAAGCGCAACGAGGACTCGTAGTGTCATGGGCGCCTTGTGCGGCCCGTCGCCTCGTCTGGACAGCCGGGAATCGAGCCTTTATAACCCCGGCGCTCTCCTTCGTCCCGCCGTCCGGCGGGCGGCGCCCAGGTAGCTCAGTTGGTAGAGCACTGCACTGAAAATGCAGGTGTCGGTGGTTCAATTCCGCCCCTGGGCACCACTCCTTTCAGGCGCCCTTGATATCCCTCGTTTTTCTGCCCGAGATACTCCCACCTTCTTCAACCACGTCCAGGAGTGGGAGGGTCTTGTTCTCGATTTGGCCGATTGAGAGCAGCGACATCGCGCTCGCTGCAAGCTTCTTTTGATTTGCCATTTTCGTGTAGTGCGCCGCTTCCTTCATTGTCTGCCAGCCGAAGATCGCCATCAGCTGCTTCTCGGTGGCGCCATTCTCGGCAGCGATGCATGCGCCCGCCTTGCGTAGTCCATGCGCGGTGCAATGTGGAAGGCCTGCTTGATCGCACCAGTCCCGAAACTTGTTTCCAAAACCGTTCGATGTGAACGGTCGCTTGAATTCGGTGACCAAGTAGGTGAGCTCGCCGCATGGGCCTGCATCAATCGCCGCGTCCAGCCACGGCAAGACAGGAATGGAAAGCGTCACCGGCTTGCGCTTTCGGTTCTTCCGCTGCGTGAATGTCAACCATCCATTCTTTGTGTGCTGACGACCAAATACGACAACGTCGGATCGTCGCTGTCCAGTGAAAAGCAACAGAGCAAGCGAAAGATATGCCTTTGTGCCGATCGGATGCCTATCAATGTATTGACGCACCTCCTCGATGGACCAGGTATGGAACCCCTGAGAGCCGGTCTTGATGTACGGTACTTCCCGGGGTGGATTTCGTTCGGCGCCAGGAATTTCTGCCGCGATCGCGTATTTGAAGACTTGACGCAAGGCCTTTACTCGGCCATTCGCGGCCTCCGGCCACTCAGATTTGCGATCCCGTAAGGCGCGCACTTTGCTGGTTGGCATTGATGCGAACGGAAGCGAGCCGATCATGCCTGCGTTTTCGTTGGAGATTGGCTCTTGACACAATAAATCGAGGATGCCGCGCCTGCCACTCTGTGTGCTCCGGTCCAGCCTCTTGAATTCAGATGATCCATAGTATTGCTCGACTAGCCACCTCAGCGAGCCACGGAGCGCGGGGAGTCCGCGATATCTCTTCGAGCGTGACTTCGTTCGAATCGGCTTTAAGAGCTCTCTCGTACTCGTCCGCGAACTCTCTCGTTCCGGGTGCAGCCCGTAGGCAAATCTTTCTCTGACCGGCGCGCACAAAATAACGCCGTACGTTGCCGTGCCGGTCGACATCCTCCCACACGTATTTGATCCGCAGTCTGGCCATGACGACATGTGCACTACGCGGCGACTTGGTCCCAGGGATTGCCATCGCCGTCCCCATCATCCGGCAACGCTTCGAATGCCTCGTCAAGCCTTTTTCGATCCCATATGGTTCGACTGTTGATCCGCTTCGGCTTGGGCATCCTACCGTCCTTTACCATCTGATCGAACAGAGACGGTGAGACGCCGACGTAAGTGGCGGCTTCCACGCGTGACAAGCCACGCGGCTCTATCCTCGCCCTGACGAGATTGAGGTCAGATCTTAGCCGCCATCGGAACACGATGCGCCGTGACGCTGCGGTTATAAATCAGGTCAGGCCAACGATGACGAAAGATTTGTCGAGTGGAAGCCCACACCGAGGGTCAGCGTGAGAATGGCGCCAAAATCGCGTGCACAGGCCGGTTCCTCGATAAGCTCACCCCGTTATGGAGGGGCCGGTCCGATAGAATCTCCTCCACAGACACGAATCTGGGGATCAGGAGCTGAAATCTGTTCGGGCGCCAGGGACGCAAGAGCGATCTGCGCGACGTGGGCATCTAGTCTTGGCGCCGCAGCCGAAGCACCGTGCTCATCTGGTGGCTCGATGATGACGCTCCTGCGGCTGCGCTGCGCTGCGCGCCTTCGGCGCTCTCCGGAGAGCTCGACGGCGCTTGTCGCCCACTCCGAAATGCCGGTTCCTAGTAGCCTTCTTATGTTTAGCGAACCACTCCCGTCCGGTTTTTCGCGGGCTCAGACGCGCTGATCGAACTGATCGGCGCCGGACGAAACCAACGAGAGGGAGAGTTTGGCGGCTGTCGCCGTGACGGGTTGAGGTCCGCGAGAGAGGCTCGCGGCTGCCCGTCGCGGAGATCCGCGATGTCACGTTCAGCCGCTCGCGCTCGTGCCGGTCGGGACCGGACGAGTCTGTATCAGGAAATCACCGACAAGATCATCGCAGAGCTGGAGGCAGGCCGCGTGCCCTGGGTTCAGCCGTGGGCGACCCTGGCGGCAAAAGCGTCGCTCGCCATGCCGAAGAACGCGGCGACCCAGCGCCCCTACTCGGATATTTCATTCTCTGGGGCGCGGTGATCGAGCGCGGCTTCGGTACCCAGAATTGGCTCACGTTCCGCCAGGCGCTCGGCCTTGGCGGCAATGTCCGCAAGGGGGAGCATGGCACGACCATCGTGTATGCCGATCGCTTCACACCGGACGAGGAACGTCGGCGGGCCGAGCGCGATGGAGACGAGCCCATCACGATCCCATTCCTGAAGCGGTTCACGGTGTTCAACACCGACCAGTGCGAAAATCTGCCTCGGGAATTGACGACCGCTCCCGCACCAGTTCCCGAGGGAGTGATCCTGCCGCAAGCCGAGGCGCTGATCGTTGCGACCGGCGCCGACTTCCGCATCGGCGGCGATCGCGCCTTCTACAGCCCCAACCATGATTTCATCCAGGTCCCGCGGCCTGACGCCTATTTCGAACCTATCAACTGGCACCGGACCGCCCTGCATGAGCTTGGTCATTGGTCGGGCGCTACGCACAGAACTCGGTCGTGATCTCTCCGGCAGCTTCGGGTCCAAGAAGTATGCCCATGAGGAGTTGATTGCCGAAATAGCCAGCGCCTTCGTCTGCGCGTCGCTCGGCATCCTGCCAACGGTGCGCCACGCCGACTATATCGGCTCCTGGCTCGAGGTCCTGCGCGAGGATGATCGCGCCATCGTTCGGGCCGCCAGCGCAGCGTCGAAGGCAGCTGACTATCTGCTCGGGTTTCGCCCCCAATCCAATGAACCCGTTGAAGCCGGCGAGGCTTCCGACCATTGCTTCGCCGCCGACGGCCGGGCGATTTGGGCTGGATGAGACACGGAGATGCATGTGCGGCCGTCCTCTTGTCCGAGGGCGGCCGCTTTCGCCGTGACGGGTCACAAGCCATGGAAGCGCTCCGTGGCGCCCGTCGCGGAGAAACGACGATGCGCAAATCCGACCATCTGGCTCTGTGGGACTACGACGACTGTACCGTCAGCGGGCGTTGCACCGAAGCCGCGGCGATCCGCCCGGACCAAGGCATCCTTTTCACCACCTACGCCACGCTACGGCCTGATGCGTGCAAGGAAAAGGTTTCGCTCGTGCGCCAAATCGTCGATTGGGTGGGCGCTGGTTTCGGCGCAGTGATCGTGTTCGACGAGAGCGATGCCATGCAGAATGCCGCTGGCGAAAAGTCCGAACGCGGCGACAGCAGCAATCTGAATGCTGCCGTCCAAGCGGCTAATGTCACCGACAAGGCGGCCGCGTGAGCAACATGTCTTCGCAAGCCGCCGATCTGGCGCGCTGCCTCGCGCGTGATGCCGAGGCGGTGTGCCGCCGCTACCTCTCCAACGGACGTCGCCAGGGTCGCTACTGGGTCGTCGGCGATGTCGCCAATACGCCGGGCCGTAGCCTATTTGTTCGCCTCACAGGGCCGGACAGCGGGAAGGGCGCCGCCGGCAAGTGGACCGACGCCGCCACGGGCCAGCATGGCGATCTCCTCGACCTCATCGCCTTGAACCGGGGGTTGGAGCGTTTGCGCGACGTACTCGACGAGGCGCGATCCTTCCTCAACCTGCCACGACCGGAACCGCCGCCTGATCGCTACAGGCGGCAGCCACCGGCCCCGATGGGATCGCCCGAATCCGCACGACGGCTGTTCGCAATGGCGCAGGCGATTTCGGGCACGATCGCTGAGGCGTATTTGCGCAATCGCGGCATCACGGCTCTGCACGACGCCGCAGCGCTGCGCTTCCATCCGCGTTGCTATTACCGGCCCGATGCCGACGCGGCGACCGAAGTCTGGCCGGCGCTGATCGCAGCTGTCACCGACGTCGCCGGCAACATCACCGGCGCGCATCGCACCTGGCTCGACCCGACTGGCGAGGACAAGGCCCCGGTCGACACCCCGAGGCGCGCAATGGGACATCTGCTCGGGCACGGGGTCCGGTTCGGTGTCGTGACCGATGTCATGGCGGCCGGCGAAGGCATCGAGACCATGCTGTCCGTGCGAAGCGCTCTGCCGGACCTGCCCATGGTCGCCGCGCTCTCGGCCAATCACCTTGCCACCCTTCTCTTCCGGGCAACTCTGCGACGCCTCTATGTCATGCGCGACAACGATCCGGCCGGCGACTTCGCAGTTGCGACCTTGACCGAACGGGCGCAGGCGGTCGGCATCGAGGCGCTCACGCTGTCGCCGACGTTCGGGGATTTCAATGAAGACCTCCGCCGTCTGGGCGTCAATCATCTTCGAGCGGCCTTGCGCGTGCAGCTTGCCCCGGAAGATGTGCCCCGATTCCTGAGCTCGATCGACGAGGCCGGGTCGGGACGATGAACGCGAGGCTCGCTCTCGAGCTCGTCGATCGCACCGGTTCGCCGGTGATCGCTCCCCTGCCGGAAAGTGAGCCGCGCCCGCGGCCTTCAAGAGGGCGATAGGACGGCAAGCGGCCCGGGCCCGCAACGGCGGTCGGCGGCTATTTTCCGCCGCCGGGATTGACACCCCACGCGGCAAGCCGCGTGGGGACCCCGGTCTCCCGGCTTTGCATCGCGAGCCAAAATAGCCGCCGCTCGCCGTCCTCCGCTGCGCTCCGGCCGCTGTCGCCAAAGCTCGGCGGTGCAGGCCTGGTCCGCCCGCCGTCGGGTGATCGCCGTGAAGGCCGCGATGAGCGCGGCCGACCGACAAGAGAGACATCACCATGGCAACCAATCGCGACGACACCGATTTCGAGCCCCCGCACTCGTCATCTCCCACCGATCATGTGCTCACCGAGCTCCAGCTCCATGGCTATCGTCCGTTCCAGGACGAGCCCGACCCGCGGCCGCTGCCAGAAGCCAGCGCCATCGCCGGCGCCGTGGCCGACATCTTCGACGCGCTGATCGCGACGCTGCGTGATACCCGCCTCGAACCCGACCTCGAGGACCTGCTGTGGTCGGCCGTCAATCTCTTCCACCGGGCCGCCCACCGCGTGCAACGCGAGCTCGACGACAATGAGGACGCGCAGAAGCGCAGCCAGAAGGAACAGGACGGCTCGGAGATCCGTTCGGTCGAACTGGAACGGCTGGTGGCCGAAGGCCTCACGCTCATCGAACGCCGCAACAGCATGGAGCTCTTCCGCGGCCTCGCCGCCGACCAGTTCGAGCGCCACACCGGGTCATCCTGGCGGCCGCGCTCCGGCTCGATGGTCAACCATCGCACGCTCACTGCGGCGATGATCGACAGCCGCGATTTTCTCGCCGCCAAGCGCCGCGCTGAGACCGAGGTGCTGCTCCCCGCCGGACCCAAGATCGCCTTCACTGGCGGCCTCGACTTCAACGATCATGCCGCGATCTGGGACACGCTCGACAAGGTTCGTGCCAAGCATCCCGACATGGTGCTGTTGCATGGTGGCAGTCCGAAGGGCGCAGAGCGCATCGCCGCCTGCTGGGCCAACAACCGCAAGGTGACGCAGGTCGTGTTCAAGCCGGACTGGAACCGGCACGCCAGGGCCGCACCGTTCAAGCGCAACGACCGCATCCTCGACGTCCTCCCGATCGGCGTCATCGTATTCCCCGGCTCGGGCATCTCGGCCAACCTCGCCGACAAGGCGAAGAAGCTTGGCATCCCCGTCTGGAAGTGCGGCGGCGGGTGAGCGCCGTCGTACTCCCGCAATGCCGCAAATACGTCCGATCGCAGAAGCGCCAAATGGCTTCCCGTTTCTACGACGTGTCAACTCTTGTCAGTCTCATCGCCATCGGTCGCTGGCGAAATTGAATCCAACGCGGTACCGCCCAACGGGGTGTAATCTCGAGCAACACACAGGCGTCCAGTCAGCCCGTATCCAAGTATGGATTCCAAAGACGACCGGGATCGGCTATTCTAAGCGTTGCGCCGTGGTGGTGGTGGAAGGCGCGACCGTCGACTTGTACGGAGACCCACCACCATGATCATCATCGGCATCATTCTAGCTCTTGTCGGCCTCGCGTACCTCTGCTGGCTGCTGTTCGCCCTGGCGGTCTATGCGCTTCCATTCTTCGCTGGCGTCACCGCAGGCCTTGCCACCTATCACAGCGGTTCGGGGCCGATCCCAGCGATCATCGTCGGCGCGATCGCCGGCAGCATCACCCTTCTTGCCGCACAGATCGCCTTCACGGCTTCGCTCGCCCCTCATTCGCGCCGCGATCGCGCTCCTCTTCGCCCTGCCGGCTGCCGTGCAGGATATCATGCCGCACTCGGCCTCGCGCACATCGGCATATCCGCCGAGGGTTGGCGACACGCCGTGGCAGTGCGGGCGCGATCGTCGTGGCGGCCACGGCCTGGGCGCGCATGGCGCTTTCTGCCCCGCCCGGTGCCGGACAGGGCATTGCCGCCGGCGTGACATCGCCTGATCCGCTGACGTCGCCGGCCAGGCAGGGCTGAGCTTCCGCGGTTCGCGATTTCAAGCGGGTCTAGACGAGCGATCTCTGATCCCCAACGCGTGACCACTGCGCGGTCGTTGCAGCGGTTCGATGGGACCAGGGTGGCGTCTCCAGCGAATGCGACACGATCCGCCATGCGGAGCGTTGTGCGGGCGGGGTCCGGACATGCAGTGGCGCCCATCTGTACGCAAGTGTTTCTTTTCCTTCGCCTGACGAGCTTGGCCTCTTGTGCGGGTCATTCGATATCCGCCACGTCTTCTCCTAGTGCTGTCGGACCGGGCGAACCACGTGGCCTCTGATGGCTTGATCTGGCCAAAGGACGGCTGCGCCTCGATCGCCTGTGCCGCAACGGCGCCGGTGAGACTTTCTTCCCCTGGGCTTCGCCCATTCCTCGCGAGGCAAGAAAGTCTCTCCGCCGCCATCCTCCGCTGCGCTCCGGCCCGAAGACGGGTGCGTCGTCGATCGCCTTCGGCCTGCAGATCGCCATCGAGGCCGCGATGGTCGCGGGCTCGAACAGCAAAGGAGAAGTGACATGGCAAGCATCGGCACCTTCAAGAAGTCCGGCCACGAGTTCCAGGGCGAAATCGTAACCCTGAGCGTCCAGACCAAGGGCGTCCGCATCGTCCCCGAAACCAACCGGCCCAGCGATAACGCCCCCAGCCATCGGGTCTACGTCGGCCGCGCCGAGATCGGGGCCGCCTGGTCGAAGCGCTCCAGCGAAGGCCGCGACTATCTCTCGGTCAAGCTGGACGATCCAAGCTTCACCGTCCCGATCTACGCCAACCTCGTCGAAGACGGCGACACTTTCAACCTCATCTGGTCCCGCAGCCGCAAGCAGAACGGCGACTGAGCCGGACCGGCAGTAAGCCCCGCCCGGGCGACCGGGCGGGGCTTCGCGCCGCGCGCTCGGCGACGGTACTCGCCCTCCACTCGACCGCGGCGTGAGCGGCGCGGCCGTTCTGCGTGCTGAGCTCGAGCTGATTCTTTAGAGGTCGTGTCGTGCTCGAGCCCGAGCCCTACGCAACGACAGCGCTTCATCACGGCGAACATGCCGCCGACTGTCTTCATCGCCGTCCACTCGTCGGAATTGGCCAGGCTTGCACAAAACCGCGGCTCTATCGTGCCGGACCCGCGGCTCTCGCGACTTTCGTCATTTCCGCTTGGGCGGTTTCGTGGTTTCGCGCAAGGCTTCGTCATCGGGCATGACGAGCTCGACATGACTCACGCCAAGTGCCTGTGCGAGGTGGTATAGCGTCACCACCGTCGGATTGCGCCGGCCCCGCTCGAGACCACTGACATATTGCTGCGTAAATCCGGACAGCTCCGCGAAACGCTCCTGGGTGAAGCCTTTCGCCAGCCGCAGTCTTGCAAAGTTTCGACCGACCAGCTTGCGCATGTCCATGCGCGCAAGGGTGGCTGGCTACACACTATGAGGTTTATCTCCTATAATATGTATTCCCCCCTGCCGCGTGATCACGCGGTTAAACACATCCAGGAGGATGTTGTCGCGACTCGATGGATATGCATCGCTCGCTCGGTCGGCCTGTAGTCGCGGTTCGATGGATCTCACCGCAATCTAGGACCTTCCATGGCTCAACCGCCGCTCGATCCGCCGGTGGCCGATAGGGCCCCAAATGCCGAGACTTTGACCCGCTACGACGAGGAGCACCTTGTCACCTACCTGCGGCTCCTTGATGCCGAGGCCGACGGAGCGGACTGGACCGAGGTGGCCCGTCTTGTGCTGCACATCGATCCCTCGCGCGAGCCCGCCCGCGCGCGCTGCGCCTGGGAAAGCCATTTGGCACGCGCGAGGTGGATGACCGAACACGGCTATCAGCATCTCCTGCGCGGTAGCGCCCCTGGTTGACCTCCGCAACAGGCGGGCATCTTCAGCTGCGCAGTCTCTCGCGTTGAAGGTCGGCCAGGTGCCGGCGGTGCCGCCCATTGCATGGCCCCCATGCAGAACATTGTCCGCGCGGCTTCACTTGGGCTTTGCGTCGGACCCAAGGACCCCGAACATCGCCAGGGCTTGAGAAAAATCCATCAGTTGCGAGGGTTTCACGTGGGGCGGCGATTCACAAAAGCTTCACAACAACGACTCCGGCAGAATCTGTGAAACTCCAAGCCGGTGCTTTTGTTGCGACGCCCGTACGGCATCACCTGATGCCGTCCGTGCGACTCCCCCACGCCGCCGCTGCACGTAAATCTGCCGCTCGGGGCCGACAGACATCCTTTGCGTGTAACGCATCTTGAGGGACCAACGATGTCACCGGCCTCCGATTGGCGGTCTTTGACCGGACATGACTACTTGAAGCGCCTAAATCGGCCGGGTTTTGCGTGGGAATTCCTGCGCCGTAACCCGGCCTATCAAGAAGACTACGAAACGATGGTGCGAGGGGCCGCCTCCGACGCCGGTTCCGGGGGCATGACAAGGGATGCCCTCGCCTGGCGTTGGGGGCTGAGCTTTCCTGGTCGATCCAAGGCTTGCTGCCGATCGGGCGGCCGTGTTCTGGCGGCCGGAGATGCTGCCCACGATCGTTCTGCTCCAACCTGCGCCGGCTAGCTTTGTTGAAGCCCGGCCGCTTGACCTCGCACAGCTCGGAGCTGCTCGTGCCGAGCACGTCGGTCCGGATGGCCGATACGTGATCATCCGAAACGAGTTAGGCGAGCTTCGTCTCTGGCTGCGTGACGCTCCACCAAACCAGCCGCTGGCGATCGTCATTCCGCTTGATGATGATCTCCCCACGCGCGCCGAGGCAGCGCTGTGCCTGTGGCGGCGAATTGGGGGCCGGGTTGCGGGTCATGTTCGACAACCTCTTGCACTCACCCGGCAGCGCCGTGACCGCCTCGTATCCATGGTGCGTGCGCTCGATGGTCATCTTGCCGAAGCTTCCTATCGAGAGATCGCCGAGGCGCTGTTTGGCGCGCGACGCGTCGAGGGTGAGATGTGGAAGACGTCCTCGCTACGTGATCGAACCATTCGCTTGGTGAAGGGTGGTCTCGCCCTCATGCGTGCGGGTTACCGCAAGCTCTTGCGCGGCGGGTAAGTAAGTCGACGTGCTCGGCGTCCGTGACCCTCATTCTCGCGAAACACCCTGCGTTCGGCGCCATCCCGCGTCACGGCCGATGTCACAGGGGTGGTGATTTCACCAGCCCCATCTTCGCCATCCCTCTACGCAGCGTCACTCCGCCATCGTGGTCGGCAACTCGCCGCCGAGCCCCGGCGGCCTCTGCAGGATCACGGAGGTTCGATCATGCCCGACCCTTTGGCCGGTTTGCCGCCACGCTTCCTGCGCACGCCAGAAGCGGCCCGATTCCTCGGCCTCTCCGGTCGCACGCTCGAGAAGCACCGCACCTACGGCACAGGCCCGACGTATCGGAAAATCGGGGGCCGCGTCGTCTACGCGCTCGATGATCTGAAAGCCTGGGCCGATCGTGGCGCCAAGACCTCGACTTCCGATCCTGGTGCCGGAACGGTTCTTCCGGCGAAGCGTGGCGCACTGCCTGGCCAACCCGCCATCCGTCCCTACCGTCGATGATTGCCAACCCGACGCTGATGATGGAGCGCGAGCGCCGACGCCCAATCCCGAGCAAACGAGCGACGCTTGACCTGTTCGAGACGCTCGCCGGCGAGCTGCCACCGCTGCAGCATGACCTTCTGGAGCGGCAGTCCTTCTCGCTCGCGAACGCCAACAACGTGACGCCGTTCGTCTGCCACGCCCGAGATACGCAGTTGCAAGTCTACGCCGTTCCGGAAGACGGCATGGCGACCATTGGGGCCGCGGACGTGCTGATCTGGGCCGCAGGCCATAGTCTTGCCGCGCAGGATTACAGGCCGTCAACCGCGCGATCCTTCGGCTTCACGCCCTACAAACTCCCAGTCGCCATCTGCCGCGCAATCGGCGATCACGAGTATCAAGTTCTCAAAGGTGCGTTGACACGCCTAAGGTCGACCCTCATCCGGAATCACGTCCGTTACGTTGCGCATTGGCGCTGCCAGCAGTCCTCCTGGATTACCGAATGAGAGGAACTCACCACTCGCTCAGGCCGCTGCCAGAGCATCGAGTTTGTGGTGCCAGCATGGTTCTACCAGGGCGTCCTCGAGCAACTGCTCGTGCCGCTGTCGCGCGGCGAAAAACGTCGATCCGGTACCGCGGATCGTCAGGAGTGCGAGCCATGATCGTCGCGCTACTCAACCAACGGCACGGGGTCGGCAACACGACGTTGGCGCTGCTTGGGCCTGCCAGACCCGGCACGTCACCGTAATCGATGCCGACCCACAAGGCCGCGCGCTTGAGTGGTCCGAGATGCGGGTGCAGGAACGGCTGCCGAGGCGCATCACTGTCATTGGTCTCACGCGGAACACGCTTCACCGCGCCGCGCCGAACATCGCTCGTGACGTCGATCGCGTGATCGTGGATGGACCGTCCCATATCGCCGCGCTCACGCGCTCGGCGCTGCTGACCGTGGGTTTACTGCTCGTACCTGTTCAGTTGCCGCCGTTCGTCCGTGCGGCTTTTGCCGAGACGCTCAGGCTCGTCAACGAGGTGAACACGTTTCGGCCGCGGGTCCGTACTCGGATCGTTCTCAGCCGCCGCGACGTGCACGAGGTCGATGCCCGTGAGATTGCACCAGCGTTCGCCAACTCTGATCCGCCGGTACTGACGAGCTGCATCGGCCGGCGCGCCGCCCTCGCCGACGCGGTGGTGGTAACCCGCCGGCTCGCGTTCCATATGGCCCACAGCACAGCAGCCATCCGGGAGATACTGCGCTCGCGGCCGAAGTCGAAAGGATGGCGCGATGACGACCCGCGATCTCAAGAGACGTCCATGGCGCTAGGCTGTGAAGCTGATACTTCGATACATCAACCCCGCGCCAATGCCTCAATTAACGTTGTGAACGCCCGAACGATGCATTGGCGGGCCGACTATCGACACGCTGCCGGCGCTTCGCGGGCGGATCAAGATCGGCTCACTCGAGCGCACGATCGCTGCCGCTGAGGCACCGTGCGGACGCTCCGCAAACTCACTCACCACCGTACCGGAGGGTGCAGAATGACCGACCTCACCCATGTCGACCTCCTGTGGTTCAAGAAGCGCATTGAGAACTGGGTCCGGTTCGGCCGCATTGCCGAAGAGAAGGTCGTCGATCGTAACCGGCGCAGCGTCTCATTCGCCCCAGGCAGCATCTTCGCCTTCGTCCGCTGGGCGTCGAACGACTACGGCACCGTCGCCTCGAGCATCGACATCCTGCGTGCGGTGAAGCCGGGCGAACGCTATTCGACCGTCCCCTATGTGCGCCCCGGCGGAGAAATCCTCCTGCGCCTCTCCGGCTGGCCGAAAGTCGAGAAAGTCCTCCAAGCGATTGATGCCGTCGAAGCGCTCGGCATCGATCCGGCTGACGCCGCGCCCGAGCATTGGCATCACATTCATAACCGTCTGTCCGTCAACGAAGTGCCGCGCCGCTACACGGATACGCGGCACCAGGCTTGGCTGCACCGGCGGAGGATCACACCGTGAGCGACCGCCTCGTTACGCTCATCACCATGATCTGTGCCGCCGCCGTCGTGATCGCCACGATGGGTCCAAAGCCGGCGCCAAGCTTGGTTTGGAACGCCTCCGAGAGCGTTCCCGTTGGGCTCTATCGCGTGCGGCCGGCCGGCAAGCTCACGCTCACTGATCTCGTCGTTGCATTGCCGCCCGAGCCGCTTGCCACTTTGCTAGCCGAGGCCGGCTATCTCCCCCGCGGCGTGCCGCTCATCAAGCGCGTCCTTGCGCTTCCAGGGCAGACGGTCTGCCGCAAGGGGCTTGCCATCATGGTCGACGGAATCGAAATGGGAATGGCGCGCGAGCGGGATAGTCGCGGTCGCCGGCTCCCCGCATGGCAGGACTGCCGCATCGTCTCGAAGGACGAAGTGTTCCTCATGAACTGGGACGAACCCGCGTCGCTCGATGGCCGTTACTTCGGGCCGATCGCGACCTCCTCGATCATCGGCTGTGCCGAACCGCTCTGGACGTTCGAGGAGGAATGACCATGCCGCGCTTCACCCTTTGCGCTGCAATCCCACTGTTCGATCGAGACCCGATCAACCCCGCTGTGCCGATCAACCGTCTCCGCGCGCCGCGCGTGGCGGCCGCCCCGGGACGTCTTCAGGCCGGCGCACTACCGCGCGCCTTGCCCCTGGCGGCCGCGAGCCCGACGGCATCCCTCGGTCTTCGGAATGGCGGTTCGATTGCTGCTGGAGTGAACGATGATGGACCTCGTGACGCTTGTAACGGCGTGCGCGCTCGGCGCTGAACCCAAGTTGATGCACGCACTCGTCTGGCATCAGTCAGGCGGCGAACCGTGGGCAGTCTCCGTGCAAAGTGAGCCAAACCCGCGAGTCTATTCGAGCATGCAGGACGCAATCCGGGAGACGCGTGCAAGCTTCGCCGGAACCGGTACAGTCCGCGTCGGTCTAGCGGGTCTGGCGGTCGATCCATCAAAGGTCGCACCAGCGGTGTTTCTGCCATGCCGTAACGTCGCCATCGCCGCGGGTCAGATCGCGAAGCTTGCTGACCGCTGCAGGGTGCATCCGCGCCTCAAGACCGACCCGACCTTCTGTGCCGTCGCTGTCTATCGGGGTTCGTGGCGACGGCCCGATGTTAAATTTGCGGATGCGGTTGCGACGTCCGTTGCCAAGGGAGACGCTCCCGACTTCGACATGCCGAAAGACACGACCATCGAATTCCTCGACACTGCATCCGAGACCGCGCCTCGCTCAGACGATCCTGTTCCCGGCTCGGTCTCTGCAGCTGAGGAGCGCGAGCGCGGTTGGTCAAGCGCGCTGTTCCCGTCGAAGCCGCGGCCGCCCGCAAGCGAGTCGAGCGACCGTCCGAGTGACCATCCAACTGCAGAGGAAGTGCCGTCATCTCGCGTGTCCAATGCGCAGCCGTCGACAGTCAAGTCACCAGTCGACAGCTTGTTCGTGCCGAGATCGTTCGATCGGAGGCCGCAATGACTGGCGTGCGCGTTCATCGCAGGAATTCGCACGACATCGCGGTAATGGCGATAAGGCAGAGTGGGAGAGGCCGAGCGACCGAGCGATGGCAAGATAAAAGCCGCGAGGTGCGCGGCGGTCGGTCGGGCGGAAAGAGCGCCAATGATCAAAGCACTTGGCGCGATGTGCGCCTGTGCACGACAGCCTGTCCGACTCGCGCAAGCTCTTTGTAAACACAGGCAGGAGCGCACCTCGCGCGCTGGCACGCGATGACACGCGACGATGACCTGCACATTCGGCTCGGCCGCATTCGCTCGCGCGGCAGCCGGTCGCGGCCGTTCATCGCCCAGGCGCTCGCGGCGGCCGAGAAGGCCGGCGGGTTGGCGCGTCCATCGCGCCGAAGAGCACGAGCTGGCAACTTCGGACGTGGGCGGGCCGCAAGTCTTTCGTGCCTCACGCCTTCTGACCGATCGCTCACGCGACGTGGTGGTCAAGGCGCGGGTGGTGCGGCATCGGGTAAGCCGGGCGCCGCTCAGTGCCCATCTGAGCTATCTGCGGCGTGAGGGCGTAACCAAAGACGGCGCCGCCGGCCGCATGTTCGATGCCGAGGGCGAACGACGCCGACCATCGCGCATTCGCAGAGCGCTGCGAGAGCGACCGGCATCATTTCCGGTTCATCGTATCCCCGGACGACGCGACCGAGTTGTCCGACCTCAAAGGCCTTTACCCGGGACCTGATGGCGCAGGCGCAGCGCGACCTCGGGACCAAGCTCGACTGGGTGGCGGTTGACCACTGGAACACCGAGCACCCGCATGTCCACGTCATCATCCGCGGCCGCGCCGACGACGGTCAGGACCTCGTCATTTCGCGCGACTACATCCGGGAAGGAATGAGGGCGCGGGCCCAAGGGCTGGTGACGCGCGAACTCGGCCCGCGCTCGGAACAGGAGATCAGGCGGTCGCTGGAGGGAGAGATCGAGACCGAGCGTTGGACGCCGCTCGACCGGGCGCTGGCGCGGGAAGCTGCAGCCAACCGTGGCATCATCGACCTGCGGCCCGACCGTTATCCGAAAGGCGATGACCTGCAAACGATCAAGATCGGCCGCATGCGTACACTTGAACGGCTCGGGCTTGCGCACCAGGTCGATGTGCGGCCAATGGGTTCTCGCCGAAAATGCCGAGCCGACGTTGCGGGCACTCGGTGAGCGCAACGACATCATCAAGCGCATCCATCGTGGCCTCGCGGAGCATGGCTGGGAACGCGCGACATCGAGCTTCGTGCTGACGAGCGAGGCCCAACCGTCCCCCGTGATCGGACGGCTTGTCGCGCGCGGCCTCGACGACGAGTTGACGGGCACGGCCTATGCGGTGATCGACGGAATAGACGGCCGTGCGCACCACATCCGGCTTCCTGATCTAGATGCAGCGGGGGACTCTGGCCCGGGGTCGATCGTCGAGTTGAGGCGCTACGAGGATTCAAAGGGGAGGCAGCGGCTTGCGCTGGCCGTCCGCTCGGATTTCGCCATCGAGGCGCAGCTGAAGGCGAATGGTGCGACCTGGCTCGACCGCCAGCTTCTCGCCCGCGGGGCGACATCGATCTCGGACGGCGGCTTCGGCCGCGAGGTGCGCGAGGCCATGGACGTCCGCGTCGATTTTCTCATCAGCGAAGGACTTGCGCGCCGGCAAGGGCAGCGCGTCATCTTCATACGCGATCTGCTTGATACGCTGCGCCGGCGCGAGCTCGACACCGCCAGCGCAAAGATCTCGGCGGAGACCGGTCTGCCCTATCATTCCCTGGCAGAGGGCGAAAGCATCGCCGGCGTCTACCGTCAGCGCGTCAGCCTGGCATCGGGCCGCTTCGCGATGATCGACGACGGGCTCGGATTCAGCCTCGTGCCCTGGACGCCGTCATTGGAGCGCCAGCTCGGCCGGCAGGTGTCGGGAGTCCGGCGATCGGGCGGGGCGATCGATTGGAGCTTTGGGCGCAAGCGAGGGCTTGGGCTTTGATCTCGTCCGGTATTTGCGCGCAAAACCGCGATCCGCCGCTACGCCATCCGATTTGCCCTTGCAGCCTTTATGGCGCGCCTTCAGTAACGATCTTCGTTGTGAAGCTCGGGGCCGGTGTTGTCCGCAACCAAGATTCTCTGGGGCCAAATCCTTGTCGTATCTGTGATCGTGCTCGCAGCGGTCTGGGGCGCGACACAATGGACTGCCTGGCGGCTCGGCTACCAGACCCAGCTTGGTGGACCATGGACAGAGATCGCCGGCACGCCGGTGTACCCTCCGCCCGCATTCTTCCTCTGGTGGTACTGGTTCGACGCCTACGCACCGAGGATTTTTGTTGAGGGCGCGATCATCGCTTCGTCAGGCGGCTTCGCGGCGATTGCGATCGCAATCGGCATGTCGGTATGGCGGGCGCGCGAGGCAAAGGAAGCGACCACCTATGGCTCGGCGCGCTGGGCGACCGCGACAGGAAATCCGCAAGGCGGGCCTCCTCAAGGCGGACGGCGTTGTGCTCGGTTGCTTTGGCCGCGAGTATCTACGCCACGATGGACCGGAGCACGTGCTGTGCTTCGCGCCCACCCGGTCCGGCAAGGGCGTCGGACTTGTCGTCCCGACGCTGCTCACCTGGCCGGGTTCCGCGATCGTCCACGACATCAAGGGCGAGAACTGGCAGCTGACCGCGGGTTGGCGTGCACGCTTCGCCCGCGTTCTCCTCTTCGATCCGACCAACGCGGAATCCTCTGCTTACAACCCGTTGCTCGAGGTCCGGCGCGGAGACGCCGAAGTGCGCGATGTCCAGAACGTCGCCGATATCCTGGTCGATCCGGAAGGGGCGCTGGAGCGGCGGAACCATTGGGAGAAGACGAGCCATTCGCTCCTGGTCGGAGCAATCCTGCACGTCCTCTACGCCGAGGCTGACAAGACGCTCGCAGGGGTCGCGAACTTTCTTTCCGATCCAAGGCGGCCGATTGCAACGACGCTGCGTGCCATGATGACGACGCCGCACCTCGGGGGCCGGCCGCACCCGGTGGTCGCTTCCGCGGCACGGGAGCTGCTGAACAAATCGGAGAACGAACGCTCCGGCGTGCTCTCGACCGCCATGAGCTTCCTCGGCCTCTACCGCGATCCCGTCGTCGCCAAGGTCACGCGCCGGTGCGACTGGCGGATCGCTGACCTTGTCGAACAAGACGAGCCCGCCACGCTCTACCTCGTTGTGCCGCCCTCCGACATCAGCCGCACCAAGCCGCTGGTGCGGCTGGTGCTCAATCAGATCGGACGGCGATTGACCGAGGAGCTCGAGACGAAAGATCGGCGGCATCGCTTGCTGCTGATGCTCGACGAGTTCCCGGCGTTGGGACGGCTCGATTTCTTCGAGACGGCGCTCGCCTTCATGGCGGGCTACGGCCTCAAGAGCTTCCTGATCGCCCAGTCACTGAACCAGATCGAGAAGGCCTACGGACCGAACAACTCCATTCTCGACAATTGCCATGTCCGGGTCTCCTTCGCGACCAACGACGAGCGCACGGCCAAGCGGGTCTCGGACGCGCTCGGCATCGCCACCGAGCTGCGCGCCATGAAGAACTATGCCGGCCATCGACTGTCGCCATGGCTCGGACATCTCATGATCTCGCGCCAGGAGACCGCACGGCCGCTCTTGACCGCAGGCGAGGTGATGCAGCTCCCGCCTACCGACGAGCTCGTGCTGGTCTCGGCCTGTCACCCGATCCGCGCCAAGAAGGCGCGGTACTACGAGGACGCGCGGCTCAAAGCCCGCGTCCTCCCACCACCCTCGTTGACCGTTGCCAGCGAGGGCACCTCCGGCGATCGGCCCAATAGGGGAGCTGACGACTGGAGCCACCTCCCGGTTCCAGCGTCAGTCGAGGATGCGGCGGGGCCGATCGCCGGCTCTTTCTCCGACGAGGATTCCAAGAACGGCGGCATCCGCCGAGAGCCGATGTTGCCTGACCATGAAGCGATCGTGGCCGAGGAACCCAAGCCCAGCACTGAGTTTGCTCTCCTCGATGATGAGCCTGACGACGACGCAGCCTGTGCTCGAGCACTGCGGCAGCGCTTCGGCACGGTGGCTCGACAGGCCGCGCTCGATCCGGATGATGGAATTCCGCTCTAAGGCGCGTCCATGAAAGAGCGGCTGTCGGTCTATCTCGATCCGCACGTCATGCGCTCGCTCATCGATTACGCCGATCGCCGGGGCAAATCGAAGTCGCTTATTGCCGAAGCAGCGATTGCCTCGTTCCTGTCACCCGACGCGGCTGAGCGGCAAGAAGCGACGTTTGCGCGGCGGCTCGATCGGTTGGTCCGGCAGATGGAGCGGCTCGAGCGCGATGTCGGGATCTCGGTTGAGACCCTGGCGCTCTTCGTTCGCTTCTGGCTTATCGCGACGCCGGCGTTGCCGGAGCAAGCCCAGGCCGCGGCGCGCGCCAAAGGCGCCGAACGGTACCATGCCTTTATCGAGGCTCTCGGTCGGCGACTCTCCAAAGGGCCGACGTTCCTGCGTGAAGTGTCCGTGGATGTAGCAGCGGGAAGTGAGTCCGACGCAAACGCAAAGCCCGCTGATGGCGCCCAGGAATCGTGATCGCCTCGGGCACGGGTCCGCCATTCACCTGTCTTTCTTCGCCGACGCGCTACGACCCATCGATCGTTGTTGCGCCGAGCCACGCTTAGCCCTTTCTAATCATCCCCGATGTTGGATCTCGTGGGGCGGTCGTGGGGGCGGGGCAATGATAGGGGCATTCACACGCAGGACGGAAGCGTTCTCCCGCGGCGCGCGGATGCTGCGCACTGCACTCGGACCGGCAATCGCCGCATGGCTCGAAGATCCTGGCGTCGTCGAGGTGATGCTCAATCCCGATGGCCGTCTATGGGTCGATCGTCTGACAGAAGGGCTGATCGATACGGGCGAGCGGCTCGCAGCTGCAGACGGCGAACGCATCGTCCGCCTCGTCGCGCATCATGTTGGTGCGGAGGTACATTCGGCAGCTCCACGCGTTTCCGCGGAGCTGCCGGAAACGGGTGAGCGATTTGAAGGACTGCTTCCGCCCGTGGTCGCAGCACCCGCTTTCGCCATCCGCAAGCCTGCCGTTGCGGTTTTCACCCTGGACGATTACGTCGCGGCCGGCATCATGTCAGCCGATGAGGCGGACGCGCTGCGCCGTGCCGTCGAAAAACGACGCAATGTCCTGGTCGCGGGTGGGACGTCAACCGGCAAAACCACCCTCGTCAATGCGCTGCTCGCGGAGGTCGCCAAGACCACCGATCGCGTCGTCCTGATCGAAGACACGCGCGAGCTCCAGTGCAAGTCACCGAACCTGGTGGCGCTGCGGACTAAGGACGGGGTCGCCTCGCTATCCGATCTCGTGCGCTCCTCGCTGCGGCTACGGCCCGATCGCATCCCCATCGGCGAGGTGCGCGGCGCAGAAGCACTCGACCTCCTGAAGGCTTGGGGTACCGGGCACCCCGGCGGGATCGGCACCATTCATGCCGGGTCAGCACTTGGCGCGCTGCGTCGCCTGGAGCAGCTCATCCAGGAAGCGGTCGTCACCGTACCGCGCGCCCTCATCGTGGAGACGATCGACCTCATTGCCGTGCTGGCCGGTCGCGGGCCCGAACGACGACTTGCCGAGCTCGCAGCGATCGAGGCACTGGGGCCAAACGGCGATTACGTCCTCGTATCCACAGCATCCGGTCTTGAAGAGGGAGAGAAGGCATGACGAGGTCCCTCGCACATGTCCGTCACCATTTTGCGATCTTTCTGGTCGTCCTCCTTCTCACATGCGCGATCACACCGGCTCATGCCGCTGGTTCGAACATGCCTTGGGAGCAGCCGCTGCAACAGATCCTGCAGTCGATCGAAGGCCCAGTGGCGAAGATCATGGCAGTGATCATCATCATCGTCACCGGACTGACGCTTGCCTTTGGCGACACCTCCGGCGGATTCCGCCGCCTTGTCCAGATCGTGTTCGGCCTCTCGATCGCGTTTGCAGCAAGCTCTTTCTTCCTCTCGTTCTTCTCGTTCGGCGGCGGAGCGGTGGTCTGATGAGCGAATTCATTACACACGATCCTATTCCGGGGTTCGAAGTGCCCGTCCATCGCGCCTTGACGGAGCCGATCCTGCTTGGCGGCGCGCCCCGCGCGGTCGCGATCACTAACGGCACGCTGGCGGCTGCCGTCGGATTGGGGCTTCGCCTTTGGATCGCCGGCCTCCTGTTGTGGGCGATCGGGCACATGGCGGCGGTCTGGGCCGCAAGGCGCGACGCGCAGTTCGTCGACGTCGTGCGCCGACACCTCCGCTATCCGTCGCATCTTGGCGTGTAAGGCGGTCGCCATGCTCAACCTCGCGGAATATCGCAAGAAACCCAGAATGCTTGCCGATTTCCTGCCGTGGGCGGCGCTCGTCGCGCCGGGCTTAATCCTCAACAAGGATGGGAGCTTCCAGCGCACGGCCCGGTTCCGCGGCCCCGATCTCGAATTCGGCAACCCCGACCGAGCTCGTCGGCACCACCGCGCGGCTCAACAATGCGCTGCGTCGACTCGGCTCCGGCTGGGCGATTTTCGTCGAGGCAAGCCGCATTGCGGCACAGCGCTATCCGCAGAGTTGGTTTCCTGATCCGGTCTCGACCCTCGTCGACGCCGAGCGCCGAGCGCAGTTCGAGGAAGCGGGAGCGCATTTCGAGAGTGCGTACTACCTGACCTTTCTCTGGTTGCCGCCAAGCGAAGAGGCCTCTCGTGCCGAACGCTGGCTCTACGAGGGACGAGCGCGCGAGACTGCGGTCGATGCGCATGAGCTCCTCAACGGTTTCATCGACCGGATCGACCGCGTGCTTCAGCTTGTCGAGGGATTCGTCCCGGAGTCCGCGTGGCTCTCCGATTCCGAGACATTGACCTATCTTCACTCGACGATCTCGACCAGGCGTCATCGCGTGCGCGTGCCCGAGATTCCCATGCATCTCGACGCGCTCCTGGCCGACGAACCGCTTACGGGCGGGCTCGAGCCGCGGCTCGGCAACGCTCATCTGAGGATCCTCACGATCATCGGTTTCCCGACCGCGACCTTTCCCGGGATTCTCGACGAGCTCAATCGGCTCGCATTCCCCTATCGCTGGTCCACCCGCGCGATCTGTCTCGACAAGACTGAAGCGACCAGGCTGCTCTCCAAGATCCGCCGGCAATGGTTTGCCAAGCGAAAATCGATCATGGCCATCCTCAAGGAGGTAATGACCAACGAATCTTCGGCGCTCCTCGACAGCGATGCCCACAACAAAGCGTTGGACGCCGATGCAGCGCTCCAGGAGCTCGGCTCCGACGCGGTATCATCGGTTTATGTGACCGCCACTGTCACGGTTTGGGACCAGGACGCAGCAACCGCCGACGAGAAGCTGCGCTTGGTCGAAAAGGTCATCCAGGGCCGCGAGTTCACCTGCATTCCCGAGGCGGTCAATGCCGTCGAAGCTTGGCTCGGGAGCCTTCCCGGCCATGTCTACGCCAATATCCGCCAACCACCAATCTCGACCCTCAACCTCGCTCACATGATGCCGGTCTCGGCCGTGTGGGCGGGACCGGAACGCGACGAGCATCTCGGTGCACCCCCTCTCTTCTTTGCCAGAACCGAAGGCTCAACCCCGTTCCGGTTCTCTCTGCATGTCGGTGACGTCGGGCATACTCTCGTGGTCGGACCGACCGGCGCTGGCAAGAGCGTGCTGCTGGCGATGATGGCGCTGCAGTTCCGACGTTATCCCCAATCCCAAGTCTTCGCCTTCGATTTCGGGGGGTCGATCCGGGCCGCGGCGCTCGCCATGGGCGGCGATTGGCACGACCTCGGCGGCGCGCTGGCGGAGGAGGCGCTCGCCCCCGTCGCGCTGCAGCCGCTCGCGGCTGTCGATGATGCCGCCGAACGGACCTGGGCCGCCGAATGGGTGGCCACGATGCTCACCCGCGAAGGCGTGACCGTCAGCCCCGAAGCCAAGGAGCATGTGTGGACGGCGCTCACCTCGCTCGCCTCGGCGCCGGCCGCCGAACGCACCATTGACCGGTCTTTCCGTGCTTCTGCAGTCCAGCGCCTTGAAGCGTGCGCTGCAAGCCTATTGTTTGGGCGGGCCTTACGGCCGGCTGCTCGATGCCGAGGTCGAGCACCTCGGCGGTGCCGACGTGCAGGCGTTCGAAACCGAAGGGTTGATCGGCACCGGCGCCGCGCCTGCCGTGCTGGCCTATCTGTTTCATCGGATCGAGGGGCGTCTCGACGGCCGGCCGACCCTTCTCATCGTGGATGAGGGCTGGCTTACGCTTGACGATCCAACTTTCGGCGCGCAATTGCGGGAATGGCTCAAGACGCTGCGTAAGAAGAATGCTTCCGTGGTGTTCGCCACCCAATCGCTGGCCGATATCGACACCAGCGCGATCGCGCCCGCGATTATCGAGAGCTGCCCGACGCGGCTCTTCCTTCCGAACGAGCGCGCCGTCGAACCGCAAATCCTCAGTATCTACCGGCGTTTCGGTCTCAATGATCGCCAGATCGAGATCATCGCCCGCGCAACACCTAAGCGCGACTATTACTGCCAGTCCCGCCGCGGCAATCGTCTGTTCGAGCTCGGACTGGGGGAGGTCGGCCTAGCCTTCACCGCCGCGTCCACCAAGGCCGATCAAGCAGCCATTGCGGAGATCTTGGCCGGGTCGGCCCACGACGACTTTGCCGCCGCCTGGCTGCGCCGCAAGGGCCTCGACTGGGCAGCGGACTTGCTCGCCAGCGAGCCCCAGTCCGCAAGACACCACCACACCATCTTTGGAGACCACGCAATGAGCCTTCGCAGCGCCCGCCGCATGCCGTTGATCGCCATCGCCTGCGTCGCAGTCGCCTACCCTCGCGACGCCAGTCCGCGCGCAGATGATCGTCTATGACCCCTCGAATTACGCCCAGAACGTGCTTCAGGCCGCCCGCGCGTTGCAGCAGATCAACAACCAGATCACGAGCCTGCAGAACCAGACGCAGATGCTGCTCAATCAGGCGAAGAACCTGACGAGCTTGCCCTATTCGAACGTGCAGGCGATCGAGCAGTCGTTCGCGCGCACGCAGCAGCTCCTCAATGAAGCGCAGCACTTGGCCTATGATGTTAACCAGATCGATCAGGCCTTCCAACGTCTCTACCCGCAGGGTTACACCGGCGCGACCTCCTCGCAACAGCTTGTCAGCGATGCCAAGGAGCGCTGGCAGAACTCACTTGCCGCCTACCAAGATGCGCTGAGGGTGCAAGTCGGTGCGGTGGGGAACCTCGACACTACGCGCACCGAGACAGACACCCTCGTCTCTTCAAGCCAGTCGGCCGTGGGCGCCCTGCAGGCACTTCAAGCTGGCAACCAATTGGTCGCACTGCAGACCAGACAGCTCGCCGATCTCACTGCAGTCGTTGCGGCACAATCACGGGCGCAAAGCCTCGCCGGCGCTCGCACCACCTCCAATCAGGAGCAAGCACGCGAGCAGCTCAGCCGCTTCCTCGGTGGTAGGCAAAGCTATCAGCCTCAGACCGTGCAGATGTTCCACTGACCGGCGCACTAGTCATGGAGCCAAAGATCATCGCACGGGCCGCGGCTGTCATCCTGCTCGGCGGCGCTGTGCTCGCATGCGCAGTCGAATTGGCCCAGCGGAATCACATCTCCGAATCTTCGCTACCAGCGACGGACGACAGGATGGATCCGCTTGCCCATGAACTCGCCCGCTGCAAGGCCCTCGGCGCCGAAGCGCCGCACGATGCTGCCTGCAAGGCTGCTTGGGCGCAAAACCGCGCGCGCTTCCTCGCGCCCGGGGCGCCGTACCATCCCCGCGCAATCGAGTTGTTTCCAGCGACACCAGACGCGCCAAAGGCGCCGCCCAAGATCCATCTCGACCGAGCGCCATCAGCTCCGCAGCCCGACGGCAGCCCGCCAGGCATGGGTTCCGAAGGGCGCTGAGCCATGGGGGGCACGGGGGTCATCGATCGCTTCCTGGAGGTCTTCACCTCCTACATCGATTCCGGCTTCGGACTGCTAGGCACGGAGGTCGCGTTCCTGTCGTCCACGCTCGTCGCGATCGATATCACGATCGCCGGCCTGTTCTGGGCGCTCGCATCAGACGAGGACGTCATCGCCCGGCTCATCCGCAAGACCCTCTACGTTGGCTTCTTTGCGTTCCTGATCGGCAACTTCAACACCCTGGCAAAGGTCATCTTCAACTCGTTTGCCGGACTTGGTCTGAAGGCAGCGGGATCAGGCCTATCCGCCGATCAGTTCGTTCAGCCGGGCCGGATCGCGCAGGTCGGCATCGATGCCGGCAAGCCGATCCTGCAGGCTGCCAGCCAGCTGATGGGCTTCGTCTCGTTCTTCGAGAACTTCATCCAGATCGTCGTGCTGCTGATCGCCTGGCTCGTCGTTCTCGTTGCCTTCTTCATCCTGGCGGTGCAGCTGTTCATCACGCTGATCGAGTTCAAGCTCACCACGCTCGCAGGCTTCGTGCTCGTGCCATTCGGCCTGTTCAACAAGTCGGCCTTCCTCGCCGAGCGCGTGCTTGGCAACGTCATTGCGTCGGGTGTCAAGGTCCTCGTGCTGGCCGTCATCGTCGGCATCGGCACGACCCTGTTCAGCCAGTTCACGCAAGGTTTCGGCGGCAATCAACCCACCCTCGACGATGCCATGGCGCTTGTGCTCGCCGCGCTCGCCCTTCTTGGGCTTGGGATTTTCGGTCCGGGGATTGCGACCGGCCTTGCCGCCGGCGCCCCGCAGCTCGGGGCCGGCGCAGCCGTCGGGACCGCGCTCGCCGCCGGCGGTCTTGGCGTGGCCGGCGCCATGGGCATGCGGGCCGGCAGCAGTGCTGTCGCAGGAGCGGTTCGCGGTGCGGCGTCGCTGGGCGGTAGAGCCTTCGGCACCAGCAGCGTCGGGACAGCGGGCCCATCTGCCGGTGCCAATGCCCCTTCATCGACTCCCGGCGGCGCGCCTGAATGGGCGCAGCGCATGCGTCGCCATCAGGCGATGAGCCACGGCATTTCCGCAGCCGCCCACGCCGTGCGCTCGGGTGATCACGGCGGCGGCTCAACCTCCGTCTCGCTCTCCGAGGAGCGCAAATGAATCTCTTCAAACGTCCTTCTGTCCGATACGGCCAGACCCCTTCACCCGAGACGCCTTACCAGAGAGCGGCCCAGGTGTGGGACGAGCGCATCGGTTCGGCTCGCGTGCAGGCCAGGAACTGGCGTCTCATCGCCTTCGGCAATCTGGTTCTCGCGGCAGGACTTGCTGCAGGGCTCGTCTGGCAGTCGGCACAAGGCACCGTGGTGCCGTGGGTCGTTCAAGTCGACAAGCTCGGTGAAACGCAAGCAGTCGCGCCCGCCATCGCCGACTACAAGCCCGCCGATCCACAGATCGCCTGGCACCTCGCACGATTTATCGAGCAGGTCCGCTCGGTCCCCGCCGATCCCGTCATCGTCCGCCAGAATTGGCTCGGCGCCTACGACTTCACCACCGACAAGGGCGCGGCGGCCCTCAACGATTACGCCCGCACCAACGACCCCTTCACCAAGGTCGGCAAAGTTCAGGTTGCGGTCGAAGTCTCGAGCGTCATCCGCGCCTCCGACTCCTCCTTTCGCGTCGCCTGGATCGAGCGTCGTTACGAGAACGGCGCGCTGGCTGCGACCGAGCGTTGGACGGCAATCCTCACCATCATCGTCAATACCCCGCGCGACATCGATCGACTGCGCAAGAACCCGCTCGGGGTCTTCGTACACGCCATCAACTGGTCGAAGGAGCTCGGCTGATGCGCCCGCACACATTATATATGGTCCTGCTGTCCTCGGTCGCGCTCACGGCCTGCGCCACCTTCAGGCCGCCGGAAATCAGCTACGACGACGATCCCAAGCCGGCCGTATTCCAGGGCGAACCGCCGAGGCCTGTGGAGGTCGTCGAGGTCCCCAAGCCGCTCCCACTGCCAGGCCAGCTCAAGCCCATGCCTGCCGGAAGAGCCTTGGGTCCGGAGCCGAAGAATCCGACCGACCGCGTCGCCAAGGCCAATGAGGCGGCACGCGTACAGCCGACACGCAACGGTTATATCAACGCCGTGCAAGTCTATCCCTATACAATCGGCGCCTTGTACCAAGTCTATACAGCGCCGGGGCAGGTGACGGACATCGCCTTACAGGAAGGCGAGCAGCTCGTCGGGTCGGGACCCGTGGCCGCCGGCGACACCGTGCGCTGGATCATCGGAGACACCGAAAGCGGGACCGGGCAAACCAAACGCGTCCACATCGAAATCAAACCGACCCGTCCGGATCTTGTCACCAATCTCGTCATCAATACGGACCGGCGCACCTATCATCTCGAGCTGCGTTCCACCGAGAAGACCTACATGGCCTCGGTGTCCTGGCAGTACCCGCAAGACCAGCTGATTGCGTTGCGCCGCCGAAACGCGGTCGCCGATGCCGCCGCCCCGGTCGATACCGGCCTCGATATCGGCAGGCTCAATTTCCGATATGCGATCGAGGGCGATACGCCTGCTTGGCGACCGCTGCGCGCCTTCGACGATGGCGCCAAGGTCTTCATCGAGTTTCCACGCGGCATTCGTCAGGGCGAGATGCCGCCGCTCTTTGTCCTCGGCCCCGAGGGCGGCGCCGAGCTCGTCAACTATCGTGCACGCCAGAACTACTATGTCGTGGACCGGCTGTTCGCCGCCGCCGAACTTCGCCTCGGTGGCGATCATCAGCAGAAGGTTCGCATCGTGCGCACCGACGGGAGGCCGCGATGGTGAGCGGCGATCCCCTGAAAGCCGAGCGCGAGCTCGCTGACGATCTACGCCTCCACCCACGACGCCCGCCCGTGACACGGCTTTCCCGCAAGGTCCTCGTCGGGCTCGCTGGGGTCGCCATTTTTGCCGTTCTGGGCGCCCTCATGTGGGCGCTCGATGGCCGCCGCAGTAGCAAGAAAGAGACGGGCTCAGAGCTCTACAATACCGAGCACAAGACCACCGCCGACGAGCTTGCCAAGCTGCCGCGCGACTATAGCGGTTTGCCGACTGGCGTGCCGCCGCTCGGTCCGCCACTGCCGGGAGATTTCGGGCGCGCCAATGTCCAGCAGCATGGACCACAAGGTGTGGATCCAGAGCAGCAACGGGCTGCACAAGAGACTGAGGCGGCGCGTACCAGCCGCCTGTTCGCTTCGTCAACGACCGTCAATCGAGCGCCGCTACCGCCTCTATCAACGCCAACGCCGACCGCAACATTCGATGTCCCGGGCGAAAAGCCGCCGATCGATGCCGAATCGCTCCAGAACATGCAGGATCGCAAGCTCGCATTCCTCAACGGACCGATCGACAAACGTACCGTGAGCAACGAGCGGTTGGAGGGCCCCACCTCGAAATATATCGTGCAGGCAGGTTCGGTCATACCCGCCGCCCTCTTCACTGGCATCCGCTCCGACCTGCCCGGCCAAGTCACGGGCCAAGTCACCGAGAATGTCTATGACAGCCCGACCGGCCGCTACCTCCTGATCCCACAAGGATCGAAGCTGATCGGCATCTACGACAGTCAGGTCTCGTTCGGACAGTCGCGCGTTCTCCTCGTCTGGACTCGTCTCATCTTTCCGAACGGCCGTTCCATTGTGCTCGAACGTCAGTCGGGTGCTGACTCCGAAGGCTATGCCGGGCTCGAGGACCAGGTCGATTATCATTGGAGCCGATTGTTCATGGCTGCCGCTCTCTCGACATTGCTTGGCGTCGGCTCCGAACTCGGTGCCGGCAACACCGACAGCGATATCGTCCGCGCGCTACGCCGCGGCAGCTCAGATTCCCTTAACCAGACCGGTCAGCAAATCGTGCGCCGCAATCTCAATGTCCAACCGACATTGACAATCCGGCCCGGTTTTCCGGTTCGCGTCATAGTCAACCGCGACCTTGTCCTTGCGCCGTATCCAAGCTGTGGAGGAATCCCGTGTCCAAGCTAAAGATCGGAACGATCCTTGACGACAAGCCGGTGAAGCTGGCAATCGAGCTCCCGGCTCACGTCAACCGCGATCTGATTGCCTACGCGGAGGTGCTGGGACGAGAAACGGGCCAGACTATCGAGCCCGCCAAGCTCATCGGCCCGATGTTGGCCCGCTTCATGTCAACAGACCGCGCATTCGCGCGGTCTCGTCGAACGAGGAGAGAGACCAATCAATCGGATCGCGCCTCATCGCTTCCGACCTAAGCTGCTCCCATGAAATCGAGCTGCTGGTGCACAGGGCGTCCTGTCGTCGCCGCTAGTGCTTGACGTGGTTGACCGTGCAAATTTGCCGGCAAGTCTATCCGATACGCGCCCATTTCATGAAGACAGACCAAGCCTTCTCGCGAACGCGCCGGCAGAAGCAAAGGACATGAAAAGCCCTCCGATTACGGCCGACCCGAGCAAAGCTCTGCTCGCTCCAAAGTGGTGTCGTCGGTCTTTCGCCAGGGTGCGGGCGAGGCTCAGGAATCGACGAAGGGCCGGATTGTCATTGTGCGGCAACCATGCTGCGCTGAACTGGAGCAGCTCATCATTTCGCGCAATTGGTCGGAACACTACTTTTGGAAAGGGCGTCGCGATTGTCGCTTCCGTCGTAAGACTGATGCCGAGACCCATAGCCACTAGATGCATCAAGGTGTCGCGACCAACATTGAGCTTCTGCATGGCGCCGCGATTAGGATCGGGGAACCGTCTGGTGAGCCGGTCGCAGAGTGCGCGGTCGTACTCGGATTGACGTACAATCAAGTGTTCCTTGCGAAGATCCGCCCATTCGATCTCCTTCCTTTCACATAACGCGTGATGCTCCGGGAGTACGACAAAGATCCGTTCGGTCCAAAGCGGAAGAGTTTCGCAACCGGAGGCATCAGTCGTGTCCATGATGAATGCCACATCAAGCTGTCTTTTCCGGACAGCCGCTACGTTATCCGCCGATGCACTTTCCAGAATCTGAATGCCAACCTCGGGGTGGCGTGAGCGATAGACTTGTATCAGGTCGCGCAGATAACCCGTGCCTATCGAGGACAGAATGCCAATACTGATCCGGCCGATCGTACCGCTGCCCGCGGCTGTTGCTGTCTTCACCGCCTGATCGAGCTGAAGAAGTGCCGCACGCGCCTCCTACCTTAGTTTTGTAATGACCAACTTCCTCATGGATGAGGAAGAGGACAAGGCTGAGTGCCGCAAGATCGAAGCTATTGCCGAGCAGCGCGGTGGCTCTTACTTCCCTGTCATCCTGACGTGCGACGTTGAAGAGAACCGGCGGCGGATTGTGTCGCCAGAGCGCGGTCCGAACCTGAAGCCGATTGACCCGAGCTTACCCGACCGGATGCACAAGGGGCCACCTCTGCTCCGGTGCGACGGCTTCCCCAATCGCATCGAGATGGACGTGACCCACGTCCGGCCAGCCGACGCCGCAAGGAGGATTTTGCAGGAAATCGACCGCGACCGGACACCACGGCGGTCGCCAGCCGCCGCTCCCGCGCAATCCTAAGTAGCGGCGATATTGTCAGTATGTACATTGACTTGTGATGCCAGACTTTAACCGCCGGGACGAGCAAGCCCAGCTAGCATTTCCCTACCGCGAAGCGGTTTAGTGCAATTAAACTTCTGCTACCCATAAGCTCTTACGTGGCTCTACAAAGTCATTTCAACGATCATGAAAGGTTCGCACAATGTCTTACTGCGGCGCCGCGGCTCATCGACGGGCGCGTTTTCACGCGACGACCGACAAGGGTCGCGGAGGTAATCTTGTGCGACCTATCAAAGATGGCTCGGTTGAGCCATTTCCCTGCTTCCAAAGAGTGCCCGGATCAGCCTACTCCTCCTCCTCGCCTTCGGCGTCCTCGCCCCCTTCCTCCTCTTCTTCCCCTTCGTCATTACCCCCGTCGTCGGCCTCGAGGTTGTTCGTCGCGATCACCTTTCCCGATTTGGCGTCGACATGGGTCTCGAGCCTCGTCTGGTCCTTGATCAGATCCACCCGCGCGACGCTCGTCCCGTTCCGGGTCCCGTAGCTGGCCCTGACGGCGCGGCCGCTAGTGCTGCCCTCGGCCGTGCTGATGGCTTGACCCAGGGTCACCGGCGCCGCGACGAGAGCCTGGACTTCATTCTCGCCCTCGCGCTCGTCGTCGTTGCTCTCCGCAAAAGCTGCGCTGGGCAGGGCAAGCGTAAGGACACCGGCTATGGCCAAGACTGGCTTGGGATGCATCGCTAGCTCCAATCGACGTGGAAAGCCCAGAGCTCAGCTTGCCACGAAGTGCTAATGGGCAACTGACGGCAGATGGCACGATATGGGTGGCCTGCCGTGTGGCAATCTGCATGGACAAGGAGTTCTAATCGGGCCCAGTAGGAAGCAGCCGATGGGCCGGGGTCCATTGGCTCCTCGCGCCTGGGAGCCACCGTCAGAGACGCGTTTCGATTGACCAAAGGTCGGCGCAGGAGCAGCCTTTCGGGTGCCAACCGAACTCATCCGGGGAATGTCGGTTCACTAGACAGGGCTCGAGGAGCGGCTATGGAGAGATCCGCCGACCAGAAGGAACCGTGTGGCGAGCTGACTACGCGGACCTTGGCGATGCCCGCAGATGCCAATCCGAGCGGTGACATCTTCGGCGGCTGGGTGCTGTCGCAGATGGACATCGCTGGCGGCATCGCCGCTAGTGCACGCGCCCAAGGACGTGTCGTCACGGTCGCTATCGACGCCATGCAGTTCCTGCGCCCAGTCCGGGTCGGTGATGTGCTTTGCGTCTATACAACCATCGAGAGGGTTGGGCGCACGTCGATATCGATCCGGCTCGAAGCTTGGGCCCAGAGAGGCCAGATAGGTAGGCGCGAGAAGGTGACCGAAGGGTTGTTTGCCTTCGTTGCGCTGAATAACGACGGCCAACCGCAGCCGGTGCCGGCGGTCGTGACCTAGTGGTGCGACGCCGAGGGTTGGTACCGCTGCCTTCTCGGCCATGACCGCGGCTTCCCTTGTCGTTGCCCCGGCCGACCCTCGGCCGCGGCCGGGCGGTGGTCAACCGCTACTGCATGCAGGTGCGCGCAGCTTTAGGAACCAGGCTCTTCGGGATTAGGCTCCGTTTTCAAACCCGCTGTTGAGAAGCCCCTGGACAGGAAGGGACCGAACGAAAATAGTCGGGGCCGTGACTGCCCGTTCCACAGGGCGTCGTCAAAGGGGGAAGCCATGACAGCCCGTGTATGCGCATCCAACCTCGTCGTCGCCGGCCTCGTGGCCGCCTTGGGCCCCGCCGCCATCGCGCAGCAGCCCTACCCCGACCTCAAGGGCACCTGGACCGGGCCGGGGCAGTCCGTCACCCAAGGCAAGACGGACCATTGGCCCGACGCGGGAGGCGCCCAACCGACCTTCCGCGAGGGCTCTTGGACCCTCGTTATCGACCAGCAGCAAGGCAATCGGCTCACGGGCTCACAAGGACTGACAGACGGGACGCGCCACGACCCGGTCCTGGGCGTGATCCGAGCCGATCAGAAGACCATCCTCATGGTCGACGACGACGGCACCTTCATCACACTCCTGACCGGGGCGGACACGCTGGAGATGTGTCGCACCGAGGTCACCGCCGAATCTCGATGCTCGTGGGGTGCCGGCAGCTCACGCGCCAGAGGTGAGCCGGTGGGCTGAACCGAGCGCGCTACCGCAGGTTTGAAAACGGGGCCTAGCACTACTCTGGCACTTTGATCTGGAAAAGAAGGAGAGCCAAGCACTTAGCATTTTCCGCACGGGTCAGCTAAGCCCCTGATCTTCTTGGGAAGCTGCTCGAAAGTGCCAGAGTAGTGCTAGGCGCTGCGACGTGGTCACGTCATGGCCGCGACGGGCGATCGTCGACGTCCATGTCACGGCGACGGCCCCTGCAGGGGGACCGCCACCATCGACGGCGTCCCGAAGGCGCCGATCGTCAGCGAGCCGCGCACGTAGGCGTCGGAGCCGGTCGTGGTGACGACGCACGTGTAGGACTCGGTTCCGTTTGTGATGAGGGGGGCCGCCTGGATGAAGCACCCCTGCTCGGCGTTGATGCTTGCGTTGGGGCTCGTGCCGCAGGTGTTCCTAATGAGATCGACCGGCTGGCCGTTCAAGCCGACGATCGCCGCCGAGGCCACGGGCACGTCGGTCGGGCCGGTGTTGAACAGAGCGCAGGTCGCCAGCGACTGCGAGTTCCCCGGCGTGAGGGGGCCGCCGGCGAGGGTGTCGGCGTGGCCGACCGCCGTTCCGGCGAGCAGCGCGGCGGCGGTGGCGGCGAGTAGGATGTTGTTGCGCATCGCGAGACCTCCCCGACGAAAAGGGTACGAGCCGCATAGGCGCTAAGATAACGATTGCGGTGTGACGCGACTGCTGCGGTTGTCTCGCCTTGCCGGGATGGCCTGGCTGAGGAGCGATCGGCGATGCTGGGTGCGTCCGGGGTGGCGTGGCCGAGCCTGTTGGCGCGGCTGCGGGATCTGGTCGATCTGGAGGGCTCGGCGCGCGATTGCGGGGCATTGCGGCGGCGGCGCGGGGTGGCGGATGCGGGCGTGCTGTTGCGCTTGGCCCTGGTCTATGGCGGGACCGAGCTGAGCCTGCGCGGCACGGTGGCCTGGGCGGCTGCGGCCGGGGTGGCGGATCTCTCCGACGTGGCGCTGCTCTACCGGCTGCAGGGGGCGGAAAGCTGGCTGGGCTGGCTGGTGCGCGAGCTGTCTGTCCCAGGAGCTGGCGGCACTCGGGGCCGGGGTGGCGGTGCCGGGCGGCTGGCGCGTGCGGCTGGTCGACGGGACCGGGATCGGGGTGGCCGGCCCGGGCGGCAAGGCCATGTTCCGCCTGCATGCCGCGTTCGATCTGGCCGCACGGCGCTTCGATGCGCTCGAGCTGACCGCGCGGCGGCGAGGCGGAGAGCCTGGCCCGGTGTCACGGCCGGGCCGGGCGAGGTGCTGGTGGCGGACCGGTTCTACGCCAAGGCCAAGGGCATCCATCAGGTCGTGGCACAAGGCGGCCATGTCGTGGTGCGCCGCGGGCTGACCGCCTGCCGGCTGGTCGCGACGGACGGGCGGAAGCTTGACGCCACGGCGATCCTGGCTCTGGCACGGGCGCAATCCCGCCCTCGACCTTGCCGTGCTGGTGCCGCCGCCCGAGGGTGCGGCCGCCGCCCCGATCCCGGCCCGGCTGATCATCCGTCGCAAGCCGGCGGCCGCGGCCGCGCGGGCGCGGGCCAAGGCCGTGCGCAAGGCGGCCCGGCAGGGCTACGCGGCCCAGCCCAGGCAGATCGAGGCCGCCGCCCACTTCATGGTGATGACCACCCTGCCGCACGACACCATGTCCGCCGACGCGGTCTGCGCCCTCTATCGCTTGCGCTGGCAGATCGAGCTCGCCTTCAAGCGGCTCAAGAGCCTGATGGGGCTGGAGGAGATCGACGCCCGCGAGCCGCGCCTGGCCAAGGCCGCGGTCTGCGCCAAGCTGATCCTGGCGATCCTCGCCGAGAGCCTGCTCGGCCGCGTGCTGGCCCTTTCCCCCACCCGCTGACCGGCCGCCTTCCTTTGGCGCCTGGCCCGCCTGCTGCACCAGCGGCTGACCGCCGCGCTGCTCGACGCGCCCGCGCTCGCGGCCATCCTTGGCCGCCTCGCCCGCTTGCGCCGCGCCATCGCCGAACCACCGCGACGACGAACACCGCAGCAATACCGTCCTCACACACCTTATCTTAGCGCCTATGGGTACGAGCCCGGTTATGCCACCACTGCGCGGCTTAGGCCACTTATAGCGGTTTAGATGGTTGGGGCGGCCGGCGAGAACGGAGCACCATCGTCGCCGGAGGCAAGGCAAGGTTGGGGAACCCTCGTCGCCTGTTATGAGCCGGCACGATGCCGAGGCTCGGCCCTTAGAGCGAGGCAGCCCCGAGACGCAACCACGGTCATGCGGTAACCAACCCGCGCATGAGAGCTTGCTCAACCGTCGTCTCCAGTCCTACCGCCCGCTCTGGACATCGCTACAAATATCGCGTCCGCCGGACGGCAGGACCGCAAAGACGCGACCAAGTCCTTGACAGCGAACATGAGAGCGAACATGAGGGCAGGCTGCGGAAAAAGGGCTTCGAGACGCACCTGATGCCACAATATTTAGCTCCAGTGGTGCTTCAGCATCAACATATAGTGAATTGCGAAGGCCCGAAAACCCTATTTCCGCAACCTGCTAGCTCCGCCGCGGCCAGTCGCCCAATGCCTTAAAGCTTACTGGCCGAGCGGCGGCGCTTACCGTCGATGAGGACAACCTCGGGCACTAGGCCACCATTCCGACTCAGGCGGGTCTTGGCCTCCAAGATCCTTTCCGCCTTGTTTCCAATGCTCCCGACGTCGATGAGGACGAACACGGCGTGCGCTGCCTCCTCAGCCTGGCGGTACGCCACGGTCTGCACCTCATATCCATGCACCGCCTTGCCGTTAGTCGAGAGCTTGATCTCGACGATAATGCGGCACTCGTGGCCGACAGAAAACTTAAAGTCGACGGGACCAGCGCCGGTCTCAGCCTCGGGCGTGATGTCAATGTTGTTGAATTTGCAGTAGCCGTCCGCTACCGCGAAAAAGATCTTTTGTGCTGTGCCCTCGCTCCGGGGCTTGCCACCGGGTTCATACAGCTCGTCTGAGAAGCGCCGGCTCTCGATTAGGTGCGTGAACCTCTCGATGATAAGGTTAACGATTTCCTTCGCTTTCTGCTCCGTCATGGGGCCCGGCAGCGGCGGTGCCCCACGGAGCTCGGCGGCATACCTGCCTGCCAGCGTTCGCCACAGTAGCGTGCCTCGGGGGTCGCCCGCTGCGTCGTAAGGCTGCCGGGGCACTTGGTGGATGGTATCGAGCAGCGCCGCGAACGCCTCCTTGCTCGAGTAGATCCTGTCGCGCAGCTCGCTTTTCTCCTTACGCGTCCGCACGGCCCAAATGTCGCCAATGTGCTCGTTCACGGGTTTCGTTGCGTTGGCTGACTGGGGGTCTGAGTAGATGCCGTAATGGGCCTGCACTGGAGGTGCACTCCGGCACGGGTCTTCTCCAGAGTGATGGCGTGACATGCGGACCCCTCGGGCAGGTCGACACGCGGCAGGCGGGCCGCGACGGCGTCGCGTAGCCTCACGAGGCTCGGCGGCTCCTCGAGCTTGTCGAGTGCCGTGACGACGAGGTCAGGCCGATTCTCTGCGGCTGCGCTCTCGATGACCCGCACGGCCTCGTTCTCGGGCAGGCGGGCGGCCGCGGCCCGATAGGCTTGGTCGAGTTGCTCGGCGAGGCGGGCGACCTCGGCCTCCCCGTCCTGGCTCCGGTCGAGCGTGCGACACACCGCCGGCCGGGCCGCTGCCCAAGCGGCGCCATCGAGGAGCCCGATCCGTGGGTCGGCGTAGCGAAGCGCCGGCGCGGCGTAGAGATCGCGGCGGCGCAGCGCTTGGCGCAGGCGCTCGATCAGACACATCGTCCAAGCCTTGCGATCGGCCTCGCCGTTGGCCATGAGCTGGCCGAGCCAAGCCTTCGGGACGAACCCGGTCGGCGGCTTCCGCTGGCGGGCAATGAACGGCTCGCCATTCGTCAAATAGGCGATCGCGTCGAGGATGGCGCCTCCCGCGGGGTTGGCGCCGAACCGCACGGTGCGTGCGAGCGCGGGCAGGAAGCGGGTGACGGTGCCGTAGCTGCGCAAGAGCTCGTCCACATAGAGGTGGTCGGGCGGCTGGGCGAGGGCGCCGACCCGGTCCATGGCGGCCTCGATCGCCGCTGGCGCCGCGGCGGCCGCGATGGCCGCGAGAAGGTCGGTAACGGCGATGACCGGCGCTGTTGCGTCGATCGCAGCGGGATCGGTGGCCGTGTCGGCGCCGTTGCGCTTCAAGATCGGCAGGAGGGGAACGCAGGCGTCGCGCAGCACAAGGGCGGCTTGGTCGAGATCGCGCAAGCTGCGCAGCCGGGCGTCCCTCTCCCTCTTCTCCGCGTCAGTGAGGATTTTGGTGACGACCACGTCGAACAGGTCGAGCACATCGTCCTGCGCACTCGCCTCGAGCGTGCGGACGAAGGCGAGCAGCGTCGCGATCCGGCGCTCCCCGGGCAGGCGCGCGATGGCTTGCGCTTTGGAGGCGCCAGCGAAGCGGGCGAGCGTGGCAGGCGATCGGTCCGAGGCAGATCCTGGGCCAGGTCCTGCACTTCGGCGAGGCGGCGCACGGCGCGGGCGAGCTCCCTACCGCTCGTCAGCACGGGGCCGTTGCGCAGTCGGTCGAGTGGGCTCTGCCGTCGACCGCCCTCCGGCGCGGCGACGAGCCCTTCCAGGCGCAGGCACTGCTCGGGCGTGACACCGACCGTCAGGCGCCGCCACAGCCGCTCGGCGGTGCGGGCCCGCACCCTGGCGACGAGCCGCTCAAGCGTCGTGGCGCCCGGCAGGAGCACCTTGCGGGCGATGAGCCAGGCCGTCGCCCGATCGAACAGGACGCTCGGCCGATCGGTGCCGGTCCAGCACAGGGCGAAGAGCCAGCGGGTGAGGCGGAAGCCAACGCCCGGCACCTCGAATGCGCGGTAGCCGTAGGTCGCCCGAATCTCGACCGGGTGACGCCAGCGCCAGCCGCTCGTGCGGTAGACCTCCATGTGCCCGTCGATCTCGAGCCCGAGCTGGCCGGCCATGCAATGCACGACGCGACCCGGCACGTCGGATGGGTCTTCCAGGAAGGCGCCAAGAAAACGCACGGTGCCGAGCTGGACGGCGCAGCCAAGCCGCATGTGGGCGCCACGGTGCTGGTCGATGAAGGCGCGATCGGCGTCATCGAGGTGGAAGTGCAGGGCGAGCTGTTCAGGCGTCGGGTCGCCGGCAAAGCGACCGTACCGGCGCTCTTGGTCCTCGGTGAGAAAGCTGACCGGCACGGAAAGATCACCACGCTCTATGGTGCTACGGGGCCAGGAGGCTGCCGCTCTGGGATGCCCGGCCATTGCCGAGCAGCTTGCGGGCCCGCAACCTCGGCTGGCCTTTGCTGCCGACATAAGCGTAAAGGGTGGAGAGTGAGACGCCGAGCACCGTCGCGATATCGCGCGCGGCATTGTCTCTGTCGGCCATCATCGCCATCGCGGTCTTGAGCTTGGCGCGCGTCATCATGCGCGGCCGCCCGCCCATGCGGCCGCGGGCGCGCGCTGCGGCGAGCCCCGCCAGGGTGCGCTCGTGGATGAGGTCGCGTTCGAACTCAGCCAGGGTGGCGAAAATGCCGAAGACGAGCCGACCGGTGCTGCTCGTCGTGTCGATCTCGCCCGTGAGAACCTTGAGGCCGACGTCACGGGCGCGCAGATCGGACACGAGCTGGACGATGTGGGGGAGAGAACGTCCGATCCGGTCCAACTTCCACACCGCGAGGGCGTCACCGGCGCGGGCGACGTCGAGAGCCCGGGCGAGCCCAGGCCGCTCGGTTGCACGGCCCGAGCACACGTCGTCGTAGATGCGCTCGCAGCCCGCCTTCTCCAGCGCGTCACGTTGCAGGTCGAGGCTCTGGTCGGCCGTCGATACCCGCATGTAACCGATGAGCACCCGACCCCTCTCGATGTTCGGACAAACTTATCCAGGGTGCCCACGGCCTCCTCCCGACGCCTACCGGGATCGCCTTACCTAGGTTGGCCGTTCCTCTACTACTCAGATGCCATATTGCCCCTTGTGCTCTGTCGATAAGCTGAGGCTCGTGTCACTGCGGGCAATCATGGAAATGGCTCAACAGAGCCATGTTTGATGGATCGCACAAGATTACTTTCGCGACCCTTGCCGTATCTTGCTCATCACGGTAGATCATAGACGACCGTCCGCCTCCTGTCAGGATCCCTGGCCTCTGCAGCCCGATCCACAGGAGGCTTCGATGACCCAGACAGTGATGACACCGCTGCGGCAGCGGATGCTCGACGACATGAAGCTCCGCAACATGGCCGTCAGCACGCGCAAGATCTACGTGTTCTCGGTCGCCGGCTTCAGCGCCTACCACGGCCGCTCGCCGGACGAGCTCTCACTCGAGGACGTGCGGGACTACCAGCTGCACTTGGTCGCCCGCGGGCTCAAGGCCAGCAGCATCTGCCCGATCATGAGCGCCTTGCGCTTCCTTTACGGCACCACGCTCGGCAACCGCGAGGCGGCGGCGGAGATCCCGCTGCCGCGCAAGGCCGATCCCCTGCCCGCCATCCTCTCCCAGGACGAAGTCAAACGCCTGCTGACCGCCGTCCCCGATCAGAAGATGCGCACTCTCCTGACCACGGTCTACGCCGCCGGCCTGCGCGTCTCCGAGGTCGAGGGCAGAGCGTCGGTTGTCAGATAGACAATGCGAAGCATGAACGAGGCGGGAACGACCACGTGGTCTGGTCACGCAAGCCCGAAAGCGGTGCGCTCGACGGCGCCCTGGTCATCGCCGTGAGCGAAGGCTGCGATGACTACCGGGCCGGCGCTCGCCGCCTGGCGGTAGACTGCAATGGTGCTCCCCGGCCCGGCACCCGTGTGCCCGAGCGGCTCGCCTGAGTCTGCCTCGACCATCACCCCGAGCCCATAGCCGGGCGTCCGCCAGGGCCGTCCCGGTATCGCCGAGCCGATGGGACGAGCTGCCATCATCTCCTGGACGAGGCTGGCCGGCAGGAACGACCCATCGATCAGGCGATCGAGGAGCAGCGCCGCCTCGTGCAGCGGCCCAACCAGCAGGCCGTGGTAGACCCAGCCCGGATGGTATCCCTGCGTCGCACCCATCGCGACGGTGCCGAGGTCGGCGCGCTCGCGCGCGAGCCTCGCGAGGCCGATGCCGAGCGGGGCCAGGATCGCCCGCTGGAGGACGACGTCCAGCGGCACCCCGGCTGCCCGTTCGATGATCTCGCGCGCCGCGAGGTAGCCGATGTTGGAGTATCGCCAGTCGCTGCCGGGCGCGTATCGCAGTTCGTCGGCGCGGCTGCGACGGAGCAGTTCGTCAACGGCCCAGGGATCGTCGCCGCGGGCCACGGCCGCATGGTAACCTGCGAGCTCGGCGTAGTCGCCGAGGCCTGCCGTGTGCTGAAGAAGCTGGCGCAACGTGTAGGGTCTGCCGTCCACCGGCCGGTCGAGCACGAGCGCCCCGTCTCGGACCAGGACCAGGGCAGCGGCGGCGATCGCCGTCTTGGTGAAGCTCCACCAGGGCACGAGGGGTGCATTGCGCGTGGCGCAGATCTCGCCCCTCTCCACGGTCGCGCGCAGGATATCCGGCGCCGTCATGGGCTGGGACGGCGGCGGCCGCTCGCCGCCAACTCGCGATAGACGGTCGAGCGCCCGAGGCCGACCTGTCTGGCGGCTGCGGTCGGTGACAGACCGGCCGCCACGAGCTTCAACGCCGCCTCGGCCTTGTCCCGATCGAGTGGCTGACGACCAGGGTGCTTGCCGCGGGCCCGCGCGGCGACGATGCCGTCCTTGGTGCGCTCGGCGATGAGCCGCCGTTCGAAGTGCGCGATGGCGCCGAAAACGTGGAATACCAGCTCGCCGGCGGCCGAGCCGGTGTCGAGCTTCTCCTCAAGACTGAGCAGCGCGATGCCGCGCTCCTTGAGCGTGGCAACGGCTTCGTCGGTCAGCAGCCGTCGGTTGGTCAAGGCGTCCCTCCTCCGTCCCACAAACCCCCATGATGATCGTAGACGGGGCAGCTTTGGGAGACGGGCGATAAGCTGATCGGAGGATTGTTCACCAAGGCGCGCAACACGACCAGGCGGCGCATCGGCGCGAGCGCGGGCGACGTGGGCCGGCTGATGCGCCTGTTCCACGGCACCATCGGTGCGCTCGCGGCGACCCAGGAGAGCGGTCAGGACGCGTTCGAGGCCGTGGACGAGGCGGTCGGCTGGCCGAAGCTGCTGCGCGTGCGCGGCGAGGTCGAGACCCTGGCCGACCTCCGCGCCGCCGACCGCTGGAAGACGCTGCGCAAGTTCGCACCCGCGCTGATCGAGGCGCTCGAGTTCCACGCCGCGCGGGGCGGCAGCGACCCCATGCTGGCCGCGCTTCGCCTGCTCGCCGACCTGAACCGGTCCGGCAAGCGCCAGGTGCCGCCGGACGTACCCATGCCGTTCCGCAAGGAGTGGCGGCGCCTGGTACTGGAAGAGGGCAAGCCGAACCGGCGCCTCTACGAGACGGCCGTCCTCGCCACCTTGCGCGACCGGCTGCGCTCGGGCGACGTCTGGGTGGAGCGCTCCGCTGGCTATCGCCGCTTCGACGCTTACCTGCTGCCCCAGCCGCCGTGCCTACGGCCGCGGCAGCGCTGGGCCTGCCCCCGACCGCCGACGAGTGGCTGGCGGCCAAGGGCCGGGAGCTCGACCGGCGGCTGAAGCGTTTCGCGGGCCGGCTGAAGCGCGGCGAGCTGGAGGGAGTGGAGCTGCGCGACGGCCGCTTGCACGTGGCGCCGGTCAAGGCCTCCGCTCCTCCGGAGGCCAAGGCGTTCGCCGACCGGCGAGCGCTGCGACGACGTGAACGCGTTGCTCGCCGCCATCCTCGCCGACGCTACAAACCTCGGCCTCGGGCGCATGGCCGCGGCCAGCCAGGGCGTCACGCGCGACAAGCTGGTCTGGACGGCGGACGCCTACATCCGCCCCGAGACCTACAGGGCGGCGCTCGCCCGCATCATCGACGCCCATCACGCCCTGCCGATTGCCTCGGCGTGGGGCGACGGCACCAGTTCGTCCTCGGACCGGCAGTTCTTCCGTTCGGGCAAGCGCGGCGACGCCGCGGGTGAGGTGAACGCGCGCTACGGTCACGACCCGGGCCTCGGCTTCTACACCCACGTCTCCGACCAGCACGGGCCCTACAGCGTGCGCGTCATGTCGGCCACCGGCCACGAGGCCCCATACGTGCTGGACGGCCTCATGCACCACGGCACCGCGCTGCGCCTCGACACCCACTACGTGGACACCGGCGGCGCCTCGGACCACGTGTTCATCCTCTGCGCCATGCTGGGCTTCCGCTTCTGCCCCGCGGCTGCGCGACTTCCCCGACCGCAAGCTCGCCTGCTTGGAGTTTGCCGCGTCCTACAAGGGGTAGGTTCGGGATACGTGTAAAAAGTGGTCACAAGGCTTGCTCGAAGGGGAGCGGCTGTGGATCGAGCGGGCCTGGCAGGTCGTCCATGTCGAGTGCGTATCGGCCGAAGCGGAGGATGTGCCCGCGCGTGTAGGGGCTGAGGCAGGCGACCAGGGTGGGCGTGACGGGGTGGCCGTCCGCAGCCATGGCGGACAGGGCGGTGGTCATGTCGGCGACGTTGGACAGCATGATCGCGTTGGCGACGAGGCTGGCGTACTTCAGGTGCTTCTCCTGCTCGACGGGATCGCCGCTCTTGATCACCGGCCCGCCGAACGAGACCCAGTCGAGGAAGTCGTTGTAGGCCTCGATCTTGGTGGTTTCGGCGCGGATGACGCGGCGGACCTCCGTGCTGGAGATGAAGCGCAACAGGAACAGCGTGCGCTCGACCCGGCCGAGTTCGCGGAAGGCACGGTAGAGCAAGCTGCGGCGGTTGTATGTGCCGAGCCTGCGCAGCAGCATCGACGGCATGACCCGCCCGGCCTGGATCGACAGCACGACCTGGATCATGTCCCGGGCGTGCGTGGCGATCAGGTCCCAATCGATCTCGCCGCCGAACAGCGCGTCGATATGCTCGTAGCGGATCGACTTGGCCGGGCGGTAGAAGGCCACGTCGCCCAGGCCGCGCATCCGCGGCATCAGCTTGATGCCGAGCAGCCGGCACAGGCCGAAGACGGGCTCGCTCTGGCCCTGCGTGTCGGCATGGAGCGTGTCGGGCTGGATGTCGGACCGGTTCTTCAGCAGCCCGTCCAGGATGTGGACGGCTTCCCAGACGCCGCACGGGATGAAGCTGGTGAACAGGGCGATGTAGCTGTCGGCGATGTGGTGGTACGCGATGCCGCCATAGCCGCCGTAGCGGATGTGCCGGGAGCCGAGCAGATTGTTCTCGCGGAGCTTGACGTGGGTGCCGTCGGCGATCGCGGCGCGGCCGCTGCCCCAATGCCGGGGCAAGGAGAAGCGGGCGTACTGGCCGATGACATCGACCATCGCGGCCTCGAGCTTGTCGGCGTTGATGTGCTGCGCGTTGATCCGGCGCAGCGCCTGCGCCGTCGCGATCTCGGGGGCATGCCGGGCGGTCTGGCCTGGGCCGAGATTGCAGCCGTAGCCGAACACGGTGAACAGGTAGCGCTGGACGGCCTGCGCGAGCTTCGGATCGGAGCCGGAGGGCGGCCCGAAGTGGCGGGTGTAGCGGGACCAGTGCTCGGCATGCTTGAGGATGTCGAGGAGGTGGCGCTCCGGCATTCGGGCGCGGATTTCCTGCTCGAAGTCGGCCAGCCCGGCGGGCTGCTCCGTCGTCGCCAGTTGCCTCAGGTGCGGTGTTCCGTCGGCGTCGAGGCTGAGCTCGGTATTGGCCGGGAAGCCGGCATCGACCTCGGCGGCGAGCGTCGTCAGCTCGGCCTTCAGCGCGGCCGCGAAGTCCTCGCCCCGCTCGGGGATGCCGAGGGCGGCGCAGTAGGCCGGCAGCCGTGCCTCGCACTCTGCCCAGGGCAGGAGCTGGGCGCGGTAGTCGGCGAAGGTCTCGGCACCGACGACGTAGAGGTCGCCGGTCTGCAAGGCGTCGGCCAGGTGGACGAACACGCACACCTCGAGCGCGCGCCGGTCGAACGTGCCGGGTTCGGACCGGCGTTTGGCGACGAAGTCCTGCCAGCGCTGGGACGCGAAGCCGAGATCGACGTCGTCCAGCACCTCGTCGCGGCGTGCGTGGCGGTGCCTGCTCACCACCGCCAGAGCGTCCAGCAGGCTGCGGTCCTGGGTCGCCGAGCGGATGTCCATCAGGTCGAGCAGCCGGAACAGCAGGACGCGGTGCTTGGCGTGGATCGGCCACAGCAGCGGCAGGTCGTTGCCGCGGTGCCAGGCGGACACGGTTCCGCACTGCCCTGCCAAGGTCTCGACGCCGCCCTGCTCCGCCAGGAGCTTCCTGACCTGGCGTCCGAAGGCGGCGTCGCTGTCCTGCGCCTGCGCGGTTTCCAGCACTTGGCCGAAGATGCCGATCAAGGTCTCCTCGATGGCCCGGTGCTGGTCGTGCAGGGCGTCCAGCTGCTCCTTGGCCGCGGCCTGTGTCCGCCGGATGCGGCGCAGCATCATCTCGATCAGCTCGTCGCGGCAGCGCATGCGGGCCTGGCGCAGCAAGGCGAGCAGCAGGGTATGCCGCTTGCCTGGCTGGGCGATGTCGAGCAGGTCGCCCACTTCCAACGCCGCGGCTTCGGCGGCGAACTGGCGCAGCTTGGTATGGGCGATGCCCTCCAGCAGCGGATCGGGGTCGATCAGGCCGCCCAGCCAGTCGAGGCGGTCGGTCCAGAGCCTGACCGTCTTCGGGGTCGCAGGCCCAGGCGCTTGTTTCAGGCGGTTGAAGCCGGTCGTCGGGCTGTCGGGCAGCTTGGCCAGCAGGGCATCCAGAACCACCGTGTGCTCGGCCGCAAGGTGCGCCGCGACACGGTCATACATGCGCCCATGGACTTCGGCGCGCAGCCGGTTCACCAGCCGATCGAGGGTGCTGAACGCCGGCAGGTCGATCGCAGCTGCCTGCAACGCCTCGACCGTCCGGTTGATGAGGTCGGCAGGGTCGCTCATGGTCTCAGCCGCTTCGAGGACGGTGCTGGCGACCAGACGCTCGGCGGCGTCGTCATATGGCGTGAGGGAAAGGTGGGCTCGCACCGCGGCTTGGTAACGATACAGCGTCTTGGTCCTGCGCACCTCGTTGGGCCATGCCTGTGGTGCCGCGACCCCGAGCTGCGCTGCCAGGTAGGCCACGGTGCCGGCATGAACCTCGTCCGATGCCGGGAAGCGCCCGAGATCCCGGCGCGTCTTCAGCAACGTCGCCAGCATCAAGCGGCCCGTGTCGCCCCGGGCGCGCGCGTCAATGAAGGCGCGGTCCGTCTCGGTCAGGTGGTACCGGACGGCCAGTTCCTCGCGCGTCAGCCGCGCGCCCAGGCGCGGGTAGGCCGTGCGGTCGATGGCCGTCATGGCATGTCCGGAAAAGGGTGCGCCGAAGCGGCAGGGCGGGGTATGTGATTTGAAGGGGATAGGAGGTAGCGGTTCGGTGTCCGCAAAGGAATACCTTGCTGGACGCAAGCGCGCAGCCGCCAAGCCGCGGCACGGAACCCGCACCGCCCTTTACCTGCGGGTCTCGACCGCCGACCAGAAGCCGGACCTGCAGTATGACGGTCTGCGCGGCTACGCCGTGCGCGCCGGCCTCGACGTCATCCAGGACTACTGCGACGTCGCCGTGTCAGGGCGCAGGGAGGGTCGGCCCCAGCTCAACGCCCTGATGGCGGCCGCCCGGAACCGCGAGATCGACTGCGTACTGGTCTGGAAGTTCGACCGCTTTGCCCGCAGCACGCGCCACCTGCTGACGGCGCTCGAGGAGTTCGACCATCTCGGCGTGCGCTTCGTCAGCGTCCAGGATCAGATCGACACCGACAGCCCCATGGGCCGGGCGATGTTCACGATCATCGGCGCCATGGCCGAGCTGGAATCGTCGCTGGTCAGCGAGCGCGTGACCGCCGGGATGAGAGCTGCCGAGGCGCGTGGCAGGCACCTTGGACGGCCTGCCACGCCACAGCGCGTCGTCAGCGAGATCGAGGCGATCGCCAGGTCCACAGACCTCAGCATCCGCCAGATCCAAAAGAAGATCGCCGGCCGAGCCAGCCGGAGCATCGTCGGCGAGATCACCAAACGTGCCCGTGCCACGCAGCCTTCAGCCCTGTGACCACTTTTTACACGTATCCCGAACCTACCCCAGGAAGTTCTGCTTGACCCCCAGAGCCCTTCGCCGGCGCAGCGTCAGCCGGATCCGCCGCCCTGAACGGGGAGCCCGCTCGCCGGGCTTCAAAAGGTCGTCCTTTATAAGTCTTCAACCGCAGCTCCGGCGATGGCCCTTTGCCTTGCCTCTTTCAGCCTGAAAGTATTACTAGGCAATCTTTCTTTCAAGGGCTGCGGTATTATTTTGTTATTCACGGATGCACGGCACCAACTACAGGAAAGGGCTATAGGATTTTTACTATAGGTTTGTGCCCCAAACTGGTCGTAAGGGGTGCCCCAAACTGGTCGCGCCCGAATCCCCGGTTCCCCTCGGCCTCTCCGATGCGGTTTTCATAATCCTGCGCCCCAAACTGGTCGCGCCTGCGCCCCAAACTGGTCGTGGACAAGTGCTTTCATGCCAAGGGTTTATCCACGACTACTTTGGGGCGCTTGGCGGGAGCGAAGTCCCGCCGGAGCGGGCCGGGTCCGGATCAGCGGAGCGGCAGCAGCCGGTAGGGCACAGGGGGGCGGCTGTTGAAGAGGGTCATGCCGCGCCCGTCGACATCAAAGCGCGCATCCGGGTAGACGGCATGGACCATGCGCAGCGTGGCGCGGAACACCTCGCGGAACTTGCGGATGCGCCCGTAGCCCTGCCCGAACTGCTCCAGCAGCGCCGTCCAGGGCACGAACTGGCTGCCCGTCCGGCTCACCCGATGCAGGCGCTGCGCCAGCCAGGTGTAGAGGTCGAGCGCCATGGCCGAATGCGAGAGATTGGCCACCGCCGCCTCGTTGAGCGGCACGGCGTGGCACAGCAGGTCCTCGAAGTATTCCTGGCTGAACTGGACGGTTGAGGGCCAGAGCACCCGCTGGCGCTCGTCCTTGGGAAACCAGAGCTTGAAACCTTTGATGATCGTCGCCTTGACCGTCGTGGCCTCGTTGCCGTCGATATAGCCCATGCGGAAATCCGCCGCCGAGAGGCGGGTGAGCTGGTCCTTGACGATGGTCATGTTCTGGCCCTTGGGGGCCAGCCCGATGCGTTTGACGAAGGAGGTCAGGCTGTCCTGCACCTCGATCAGCGGCGAGCGCGTGCGCAGCGCCTCGGCGTTGAGATAGTAGAGGATGAGGCGCGGCTTGGGGCCGAAGGGCAGGCCGACATCCACAAATTCGCGCTTTTCCGGGTGCAGCGCGCGCCCGGCCTGGATCTCGAGATGGGCGTTGCCCTGCACGCGGTGCCAGAGCCGCGCATCCGGTCCCGGATCGCGGTAGGGCATCACCGTCTGGCACAACACCGTGTGCTGGTAGAGGACCTTGGCCGCGTCCTGGGCCTGGATCTCGATCTGGGCGCGCAGCACGCGGCGCTGAATGAGGCTCAAGCCCCCCCGCGCGGCGGGCTGGAAGAGATCGCTCTGGGGTGTTTCGCCGTCTTGGCTCATGCGCGGGACTTTAACAGGAGATCAGGAACGGCCCTACCGGATTTAGGCGCGGGCCTCGGCTCCATCCCCAGATTTTGTGCGGGCACGCCGCCCTCCCCTGCCCTCGCCAGCATCCTCGCGCGGCGCGATCTCGGGCTTGCCGCGCTTGGCAAAGAGATCGTTGAGCGCCTCGGCCATCAGCTCTTGGATGGTCGTCTCCTCCTCGGCCGCGAGCATGCGCAGCAACTTCTTGACCGCAGGCGGGAAATAGCCGGTCACATTGGTCATCGTGGCCCGCCCGGGGCGGAAATGCGGATCGCGCGGGGCCTGCTCCCGGGGCGCGGGGTGCTCGCGCGCCTCATCGGTCTGCCCGGCCGCGGGCGCGGCCTCTTCGCTCTGGGATGCCGCCTGCCTACGCGGAGCGCCGCCGCCCCGGGCGGCCTGCATCGCGCTGCGCAGGTCGGCTGGTTTCCTGGCCATGCCTGTCCTCACCTTGCCTCGTTGTCTCCTTTACGAGTTTACTCACAAACTCATAAACCCGTTCGATTTCCTGCGCCGCCTTGCCGCCGGGATCGTACTCGGCGGCCGTCAGGCCGAGCGCGCCCGCATCGTTGAAGGCGGCGCGGTAGCCGAAGGATGCGGGGCAGACCGGGAGCGTCAGCGAGCGGATCACGTCCGCCGCCTGCTCGCCCTTGCTCCCGCGCGGCGGCACGCCGTTGAGGATCACCGCGACCGGCCGCCCGCCGGCATAGCCGACGAGCTCGGCGGTGGTGGCCACGGTCTCAAGGTCGTAGATGGCCGGGCGACACGGCACCAGCACCAGGCACGCGGCCTTGGCGGCCTCAAGGGCCGCCTGCTCGCTGCGCGCAGGCGTGTCGATCAGCACCAGCTGCGCCCCCTGCCCTTGCGCCGCATCCAGCACATGGCGCAGCCGCGCGGGCTGGGCGGAGACGATCACCGGCGTCTCGGCCTCGCGCCGGTCGCCCCAGTTGGTGGCGGTCGCCTGCGGATCGAGGTCGATCACGGCGGCGGCAAGGCCCCGGCGCTGCGCCTCGACGGCAAGGGAAAGCGCCAGGGAGGTTTTTCCGGTGCCGCCCTTCTGGGCGATGACGGCGATTACGTCCATGCATGAGCCATTTGAAAACCTTTAAACCCGTGAACGAGTAAACTCGTTTGCTCGTGAAGCTGTTGACCATTCAAGTCTGGAACTGGTTGACGTGCAAACGCAACCGGCGCGAGGTCTTTATCCCCGGCTTTGAGAGCAGGCTGTGTCCGGCTTGCGTCAGAAATCGGGCTCGCGGTCGCGGTCCCGGATCAGGCGCGGCAGCGGCGCGGCGGGTTTGGAGGGGTGAGGGGAGGGGCCCGCTGGCGCTCCGGCCGCTGCTGCGGCTGGGTCCGCTTTGTGCTCGAGCGCGCGTTGCGGGCCGACGACTTCACGGACCAGGAGGCGGTGCGCGCCGTGCCCCCGAGTTCCTCGCCTGGTGCGGGGCTGTAGGCGTACCGTCGCTCACGGCCGCGCAGCCCTTGCACGCCCTGGTCACCGGCCCGGTCGAGCTGCGCGACACCGACGGCAAGGTCCTACCCACGAAGGGCAAGGTCTGGCTGTGCCGCTGCGGTGCGTCGACCAAGAAGCCGCTGTGCGACGGCACCCATTCCAAGATTGGCTTCCAAGCTGCGGCCCAGGCCGTGCCCGCGTCAGCTGAAGGGAGTTGACCGGCGCGCCCGGTGACCGACTGGGGCGCAGCGCGATTGCCTAGTCGTTCCGGCAGCGTTATCGGACCGGCATGCCCCATTCCCACATTTCCTCCGACGACACGCATGCGATGGTGGCCCGCATTGCGCCGGCAATCCTCAAGCTGCTCAGCGACGGTCTGCCTCGAAGCAGGAATGAGATGGTCGAGGCGCTTGCCCCACAGCATACCAAGGACGAGGTCACGCGCACTATCATGCGCCTGTCCGTCACCGGACGGCTAGTGCAGACCAAGAACAAATACGGCCTGACATCGCTGCCCGAGCCGGACCGGGGCTGAGCCAAGAACAAGCGACAACGGTCCGCCAGCAGACGGCACTTTCCCAATTACGGTTATTGGCGCCTGTTCGCACATCCCCGTCTCGCCCTTGCTTTTGCTGGAGGCCGCATAGCACACTCTCCCATTATCAGCTATAAATGGGAATGTGCTATCTGTTCCTTGTGCGGCGCATGGCAAGCTGATCCGAAGGGCGGGTAAGGCGATATGCTCGGCTTATATTAGCTGGGATGAGATACGACGATCACCGAACGGCAAAGGATGCGCGGCAGACATGAACCTCGAGGATCTTTATCGCTTGATGCGCATCGCGCATGTGCAGGCGCAGAGCATCGTCGACACCGTGCGCGAGCCCTTGCTCGTCCTTGACGAGAAGCTCTGCGTGGTGGCCGCCAGCCGCTCGTTCTTCGAGGCCTTCTGCGTCGACCGGGACGCGACCCTCGGCCGGCACCTCTACGAGCTCGGCGACGGGCAGTGGGACATCCCCGACCTGCGTCACCTGCTCGAGGCGGTGATCCCGAGAAGCACCGCCGTCGAGGGCTACGAGGTCGAGCACGACTTCCCCCACCTCGGCCGGCGCACCATGCGGCTCGACGCCCGCAAGATGTTCCACCCCGACCACCACGGCACCACGCTCCTGCTCGCGATCGAGGACGTCACCGAGGGCCGCCGCGAGGAGCAGGCGAGCGAGCTGCTGCTCGGCGAGCTGCGGCACCGGGTCAAGAACCTGTTCGCCCTGGTGCAGGCGCTGGCCCGCCAGACCCAGACCGCGGGCCGGTCCAGCGAGGCCTACCGCGACGCCTTCCTCGGCCGGCTGGGGAGCTTGGCGCAGGCGCACGAGCTGGCGTTCGAGGCGGACGCCACCGCCGACCTGGGCGAGCTGGTCGGGCGCATCCTGGCGCCCTACGGCGCCGACCCGGCAACGATCGCGATCGAGGCCGGGCCTCGGGTATCGCTGTCGCGGCAGCAGATCACGCCGGTATGCCTGATCCTGCACGAGCTGGCGACCAACGCGGTCAAGCACGGGGCGCTGTCCTCCCCCGCGGGGCAAGTCCGGGTCGCCTGGCGGCACGACGGGGACGCGGCGGACGGCGGCGGTCGCCGTCTCCGCTTGCGCTGGACGGAGCAGGGCGGCCCGGAAGCCCGGCCGCCGGCGGGCCAGGGTTTCGGCACCCGGCTGGTCGAGTTCGCCGTCACGCACGAATTGCACGGCCAGGCGGAACTGACCTTCGCGCCGGAGGGTTTGCGGGCCGAGGTCGCGTTCCCGATCGGGTAGGGGCGGTCTCGTGAGGAGACCTTGTGCCGCATGGCCAGAAACCGCAACCGCGGCCGGACGGCCGGCTGGTGCTGGTGGTCGAGGACGAGTTCCTGATCGCGATGGATCTCGAGCTGCTGCTGCAGGAGCACGGCTGGCGCGTGCTCGGGCCGGCGGCGACGGTGGCCGAGGCGCTCCGGCTGCTGCAAGGCGAGACACCCGACGTGGCGCTGCTCGACATCAACCTGCAAGGCGAGCTGGTAACGCCGGTGGCGGAGGAGCTGCGGGCGCGGGGCGTGCCGTTCGTGCTGGCGAGCGCTTACGACGGCCATAAGCTGGGGGTGGTTGCCCTGGCCAAGGCGCCGAGCATCGGCAAGCCCACCGACGAGCGACGCCTGCTCGCCGCCCTGCGTCAAGCCGTGGCGCCGCCCTGATGGCGCGAGCGCATCGCGCGATCCCGTCTGAGCAAGAACTCTAGGACTAAGGACCTACTTTCCAACGGGCTGGCGCTGGCACGCTGATTGGCATGGCTCGCCTGAAACTAACTCTCATCCTCAACTCCGGTGCTCGGATCGGCCGGGCAAAGCCAACGTGACATTATGATCAATTGACACTATGGCCTGCCTAGAGATCCTCATCGTTTCGGGAATCAGGCAGGGCTTTGTGGCGCTGCCTCGAAGGCGGTAACCAAGTTGCGGCATCGTTGATGGACGGCTGTCGCAGGCGACACCTGTAAACTATAGATGACGACGCATCGTCATCTATAGAAGTCGCCGACGTGAGTGTTGTATACTGCTGCTTGGTTCTGGTCGCAGAACGCCGGGTCATCAAGTGGAGGGAGCACTCATGCTGCATGCTTCTGGGGGG
>CAWHCK010000041.1:0-166327 GCA_963827585.1 uncultured Alphaproteobacteria bacterium | reverse complement strand
GATCGGACAAGTGGGGGTGACGCCGACGCTGCTCGGGGTGCACCCTTCCGTTCCTGCGACTGACGCGAAAAGTCTCGCCGCCCTGGTCAAGGCAAACCCGGGAAAACTCAGCTATGGCTCCTCCGGCCTGGGCTCAATCCTTCATCTGTGCGGCGAGCAATTCAAAGCACTGGCAGGCGGGCTCAACATCATGCATGTGCCCTATCGCGGCTCTGCGCCGATGATGTCGGACCTGGTCGGCGGCCAGATTTCGATGGCTTTTGACGCGACGCCGACCGCGCTGCCGCAGGCGCAGTCGGGCGCGATCCGCGCGATCGGTGCGGGCATGGCGACGCGCATGCGGGCAATGCCGGAGCTGCCGACGTTGCAGGAGCAGGGCCTGAAGGGTTTCGAGTGCTATACCTGGAACGCAATCCTCAGCGCCGGCAAGCACGCCGCAGCCGATCGTTGATCGGCTCAGCGAGGCCGTCAACAAGGCGCTGGCCGATCCTGTGGTGTTCAGTCGTCTGCAAGAGGCGGGCATCGATCCAACGCCCGGCAGTACGCCGACGCAGGCTGCCGAATTCATCAAGGCGGAGCTGGCGAAATGGGCGCCGATCATCAAAGCGTCTGGCGCGCAAATAGACTGAGGAGGCGGCCAGTGTCCACTCCTGGTCGAAAAACTCGATCCGTCGCGGCAGGTTCGGATCGCAGCAAGGGAGGTAACGATGCGGCCATCGATTTCGCACTCGGCTCTGTTTTTCGCAGCGCTGCTCGCGCTCGTGGCGCTTCCGCTCGACCGCTCCGCCGCGCGTTCCGGCGCTGCAAGCTCTGGCGCCAAGACCGGTTCGGCAACCGGTTCGGTGACGCACGTCGAGCGCTCGCGACCCCGCCAGCGGACAGGCGACGGGGAAGCGCACGCACAAGCCGCTGAAAGTCGGTAGAGGCGCGGGCCCTCACCGTCGGCTCTTTTGGGGAGCGGTCCCCTGGGGCGATGATGACTTCATCAGCGCCGGCGATGACTTGTCCACTTTCTTCGTGATGGTGATGTCGCTGAATTTGACCTTGGACTCGCGGCCGCCGGGACCGACCATCCGGCAGCGGCCACGCAAACCGCCGTGGCCATGCTCAACGCGAGAGCTTTGCGCATGCGATCTCTCCTCCTCGGGAAGCCCCAACTCCTTACATCACGTGCCCTCCGATCAGCATACCTGATCGCCCGCCATGAGGGTAAGGCCGCGAGCTGTTTCACGGCGGCGCGACCGCGAACGGCGGCGGTTTGAGTGTGGCCACGCACCGGATCGAAATGCGGCAGCCTTCGCGGATTTCGCCTTCACCAAACGTGCTCACGTCATTGCAAACCCCTGCTCTCATGAATGAGCCGCCGATCCTTAGTCAAGCGCGACGGGCGACGTCCTGCACCAGCGTGGCGGCAGATCCGACTCGTGTCGAAGACCGAACGGCAGCGTGCAAGCAATCCGTCCGCGTCGGCCGCAAGGACTGGCGTCAAAATCCGGCGGAACTTGTTTTCCACCTGCCGGTCGTCGAATGGCTTCTGCGGATCGCCCGGCACATGGATCACCAGTCGTTCCTTTGGTCCACTGGTCGTATGAACGATCGTGCGCGCCGCCCACGCCTTCGGATAGGACCCGAGCAGCGTCGGGTCGCCGGCAACCGTGATTTTCTGCATGAAGGCAAGGACGTCGCCGGCAATTCGCGTGGGCGAATGTCCCACGTCGTACAGCCCGGACCTGTCGCAGGCGGCCAGCGCGAGTTGATAGTGAACGCTGGTGAGATGCGAGGCGCGATCGCCCGGCGTCACCCCGTGATCGATCATCTTGAGAGTGGGCGGCGGGACATGGACCTCGACCGATTGGATCGTCTCGGGTGCAACGCCGTCCTCGATCGCCTCGAGCAGACCCTGCGTCGCTGCAATCGTCTGGCGCGCGGCGCACCAGGGTTTGAATGAGGTGTCGTCGAGCGCGCAGCGCTGGCCGAGGTTGTCGGTGAAGGCGCCGATGCTCGGCGTGATGCCGTAGACACCATTGAGGAAACTGCCGTCGAGCAGGTTCAGGTCGGAGGTGAAGCCGGCCTGCGCCGCTTGCGCGGCCACCAAACCGTTGCGCGCGGCATGACCGACGGCGAACCAGCGCGACGTGGTCCCGGCATTGTGGTGACCGACCCCCGGCGACGCGAACGTCAGCGCCAGCGCCAGCGCGTGGGCGGTGCGCTCGGCGTCGAGGCCGTAAAGGCGCGCCGCCACCGCGGCCACCCCGAACGGCGCCGCAAAATAGGTCGGCCAGATGCCGCGGTAGAGCACGGTCGGCCCGCCGATCGCAGCGCCGAGCCGGACCATCGCTTCGATCCCGCCGACGATCGCCTCCAGCAGCGCTTCGGGGCTGGTATCGGGACGTGCGGCGGCGATGGTCAGCGCCGCCGGGATGACGATGCCGCCCGGGGTCGTCGTCGACGCGAGATGGATATTGTCAACCTCGCTCAGCCGAGCGAGCGCGCAATGGATGCCGAGGCCACGCGCCGGCTCGCCGTCATTCGGCGCATCGGCGGATGTTGCGGCAGGCGCCAGCCGCTTGATCAGCGCCCGGCCTTCCGCCGTATGCGCCCCGGCGATCCAGGCGCCGACCGTATCGATCACGTGCAACGTCGCCGTGGCGCGTGTCGCCGCCGATACCCGGCCGCGCACGCCCTCCGCCACGAATGCACCCATCGTCTGCAATGCGGTCATGGTGCCGGGCGCCGCTCTCTAATCCATGCGCCAGCGCGCGAAATGCACCTCCGCGCGCCGCACGATCTCGTTGAGCACGATGGCCATCGCCGCCAGCACCGAAATGAGGCCGAGCAGTTTGGTCGGATCGAAATCCTGGGTGAACATCTGCGTGAAATGGCCGATCCCGGCAGCGGAAACGTAGAGCTCGGCGAGCAGAACGCCGAGCAACACCGCCGTCATGCCGAGCCGCATGCCGGCAAAGAAGCTGGGCACCATGTGCGGGAAGATAACCCAGCGAAACATCTGCCAGCGGCTCGCGCCCATGGAGCGTGCCGCGACCATCAGGATCGGCTTGATGCCCTGAACGCCCGCGGCGACGGTCACGATGATCGGGAACATGCCGTGGCTGACGCCGAAGGCGATCTTGGACGCCGGACCGATGCCGAAATAAAGGATGAACAGCGGCAGGATGGTCACTTGCGGCGTTCCATAGAGCAGGAGAATGATCGGCATGAAGCTGAGCTGCGAAAAGCGCGACAGGCCGACCGCGAGCCCGACGACGAGGCCGATCGCGACCGAAAGCGCAAAGGCAATCGCCAGTTCCCAGAATGTAATGCGCAGCGCCGCCGGCACGCCTTCCGTCTCGAACACGCTATCGAGCGAGAGCAGCACCCGCGACGGCGGGCTCAGGAACATCGGATCGATCCACCAGCGCGCCGCGATCTCCCACAGCAGGAGCGCGGCAGCGACGATCAGGAGCCGCGTCAGCCAGAGACGCCGGATCAGGGTGCGTTGCACGGCGCAAATCGGGCTCGTTGCGTTCATTGTCGCTTCGCCCGCAACTCGAGCGACGTCGTGATCGTGTTGAGCGCCGCGGCGATTGCCACCACGAAGGCGATGTAGGCGAACATCCGCGCCGTCTCCATCGCCTCGGCGAGATGCACGATCCTGTGGCCGAGCCCCGCAAGCGACGCGATGGTTTCGCTGCCGAGGATGGCAAGCAGCGAAATGGTGAAACCGATGCGAAGGCCGGTCAGGATCACCGGCAGCGCGGCCGGAAGCAGCACATAGCGAAACATCTGCAGGTCGGAGGCGCCCATCGCGTACGCCGCCCTGATGAAGATGCGATCCACATAGCCGAAGCCGGCAATCGTGCTGAGCACGATCGGGAAGAAGCTGATGGTGGCGCCGAGCGTGATTTTCGACCAGATGCCGAGACCGAAGAACAGAACGTAGAGCGGCAGGAACAGGATGATCGGCACCGAATAGACGCCGGCGAGCAGCGGCTCGAACACCCGGATCATGTAGGACGAGCGACTGACCAGATATCCGAGCATGATGCCGGAGGTGGAGGAAATCGCAAACGCGATCGCAAGCTCGGTCAGCGTCACCCGCAGATCGGGCAGATACTCGCCGCTGCCCAGAATATCCTTGAGCTCGTCCCACACCTTCACCGGATTGGGCAGCAGCAGATGGCTGACGCCCCAGTACATGGTTGCGAGGTACCAAAGCAGGACGATCCCGAGCAGGAAGCCGATCTGCACGCCACGGCTGAGCCACTTGTCCCGCCGCTCCCGCCGCGCGCTCATGATGCCGGCCCCGCGACCGCGGACTGTTCCACGGCCTTGCGGATCTCGTCGTGCAGCAGCTCATAGAGCGTGTTGCGGAGCTGGCTGAATTTCTCGGTGGTGACGAAGCTCGGCTTGCGCGGGTAGGGCTCGTCGATGTCGATCACCGCCTTGATCGCGCCCGGCCGCGCCGAGAACACCGCCACGCGGTCGGCCAGGAACACCGCCTCGCCCAGCGAGTGGGTGACGAACACGATGGTCTTGCCCGCGCGCGCCAGCAGCGCGGAGAGGTCCTCGCCGAGGATCATCCGGGTCTGCTCGTCGAGCGCGCCGAACGGCTCGTCCATCAGCAGGATGTCGGTCTCGAGACTCAAGGCGCGGGCGAGCGCCGCGCGCTGGCGCATGCCGCCGGAGAGCTGCGCGGGGTAGTGGCTCATAAAGTCCTTGAGTCCGACCGCCTCCAGCGATTTGCGCGCGCGCTGCTCCTGCTCGGCCTTGGCTACGCCCTGAAACAGCATGCCGAGCTTGACGTTCTCGATCACCGAGCACCAAGGGAACAATGCGTTCTCCTGGAACACGAAGGCGATCTCGCGCGGCAGCGGCGCGCGCATGGGCTTGCCGCCGACCTCGACCGTACCGGTGGTCGGCAGCAGCAATCCCCCGATCATGTTGAGCAGCGTGCTCTTGCCGCAGCCGCTCGGCCCGATCAGGCACAGCAGCTCTCCGCGCCTGATGTCGAGAGAGGTGTCGAGCAGCGCGCGCACGTGAAATGGCTCGCCGGGCTCGCCGAACTCGTGCGAGACGCCCTTGATCCTGATCGCGACGTCGCGCGCTGTCATGTCGGCCGGAACGATTCGTTGCTCCGCGCCGCGACCGGCGCCCAGGCGGCAAGCGTCAACGCCAATGTCCGGATCACCGCCGCTTCGTCCCGTTGGCCGGGCTCGGCCGCTTTTGCTGCTTGGCTCGCTTCGCCGGCTTCCTCTTGCGCCGCGACCTTAGCCGGTCTCGCAGCCGCCGGGTTGCGCTTTCGTCGAGCGACATGTTGGCGCGGAGCACGACGCCGTAGAGTTCGCGCGCCGCCTGTCGGGAAATCAGCCCCTCGGCGGCATCGGCGGCGACCAGCGCGGCGGCGCGCGCGAGCGGATCGCCCCAGCCGCCGCCGCCGCCGGTGCGCACGATCGCCTGGGAGTTGAGCGGCACCGGGATATTGGCGCCCGTAATCCACTTGAACGCCTTTTCGCCCGGCAGCTTGAGCAGATTGCCGCCCGGCTCACCCGCCGTGCCGCCCGCGATGCCCCAGGGCGGGCGCTTGCTGCGCCTGGTCCGCTCGAAATTCCACTTGCCCTCGACCAGGTTGCGCACCTTCATGTCGAGCCCGAGCCCGCCCCGGTACCTCCCGGCGCCGCAGGAATCCGGCCGCAACGCCCGGCTTTCCACCAGCACCGGGCACTTGAGCTCGATACCCTCGATCGAGCCATTGCGCACGTCGCCCTGGCACACCGAGACCGTCGCGGACTCGCCGTCCTCGAACGGCCGTCCGCCCCAGCCGCCGCCTTCGATGCTCTGCACGATGAAGCGGCGCTTGGTCTTGGGGTGCAGGCCGAAGAACACGACCGATCCGCCGAGCAGGCCGTGATGGCCGGCGGGAACCCGGTCCGGCATCGCCTTGGCGAGCGCCACCACGATGGTGTCCACCACGGTCGGCACGATGGCGCTCCAGCCCGACATCGGCGCCGGAAACTTGGCCATCATGATGTTGCCTTCCGGAATGATGACCTTGAGCGCGCGGAACGAGCCCTCGTTGACCGGATCGAGCGGGCCCGTGAGCGCCTTGTAGGCGACGCGCGCGCCGGCATAGGTGCGCGAATTGATGGCGGCCTTGCGCTCGGCCGAGCAGCCTGACAGGTCGATTGTCATGTCGCTGCCCGCGATCGTGATCTTGACCCGGATCGGGACTTCCTCGTCGCGGATCAGGCCGTCGTCATCGATCGAAGCCTCGGCCTCGTAGATGCCGTCGGGAAGCTGCGCCACCACGTTGCGGCACTTCTGCTCGGTCTCGTCGAAGATTTGCGCAATGGCCGAGAGGATCGTGTCCTTGCCGTACTTGTCGAACAGCTCGTCCATGCGGCGCGCGGCGAGGCGACAGGCGGCCATTTGTGATTTCATGTCGCCGAGCGAAGATTCCGGAAACCGAATGTTGTCCTTGATCACGCGGTAGAGCGTGTCGTTGAGCTTGCCTTGCTCGTAGATCTTGAGCTGGTCGAGCTGCAGCCCTTCGAACCAGGGATCCGCCACCGTCGCGCCGGCGCCAAATCCGGTGCTCTGTCCGCCGACGTCGATCCAGTGCGCCCGCACCATGCAGAACATCAGGAGCTCGCCCTGGTAGAAATAGGGCATGTAGATGACGACGTTGTTGAGGTGCTGTCCGGCCACCGCCTGATGATTTGTGATGACGACGTCGCCCGGTTTGAATCCGTCGCGGCCGTAGCGCTTCATGCCGTCGACGACGAGGACGCCGAGATCGGCGACGAAGTGAGAGACCCCGCCGACATTCTGCGAAATCAGCTCGCCGTTGGTGTCGAGCAGCGCGGTGCAGTAGTCGCGGACCTCGTAGATCATCATGTTGTAGGAGGTCCGCTGCAGGTCGGCCGCCATCTCGTTGGCGACGGCCGGTAGCGCGTTGCGCAGCACCTCGAGCGTGACGGCATCGAGCTTCATCGCCTGCCTCCGACCTCGATGATCAGCTCGCCGGACGCGGCAACCTTGCAGGCATCGTGCTCGAACAGCACGGTGGTCGTGCCGTGCTCCTGCACAAGCGCGGGCCCGGCGATGTGCACGCCGGCGCCCAGATGGTCACGCTGATAGACCTTGGCGGTGACCGGCTTGCCGGCGCTGCTGAAATACGCTGACCGCTCCCCCGACGGCGCCGCCGCGCCGGCCGCCGCGAGGCCCGGGAACGCGAGCTTCGGCCGCTTGCCGATGGCGGCAAGCCGGATATTGACCATCTCCACCGGCTCCTCGGGCGAGTAATGCGCGTAGCGTTGTTCGTAAAGGCGGTCGAAGGCGGTCCGGATGGCGCCGCGCTCGCCGCGCTCGAGCTGGGCAAGACCGACCGGCACCGACAGGGTGAACTCCTGTCCGACATATCGTATGTCGAGATGAATCTGGTATTGCGCGTCCTTGCCGTGACGCAGGCTGGCCTTGGCCTCCGCGACCATCTCGTCGTGCACCGACACCAGCCTGGCGAGATCGACGCTGGCAAGGTCCGAATAGACCGTGCGGATGAAATCGTGCCGCTCGTCGGCGAGCAGCATGCCGAGCGCCGAGAAGTGCGACGGAAACAACGGTACGATCACGCTCGGGATGAAAAGCTCGCGTGCGATCGCGCAGACATGCAGCGGCCCGGCCCCGCCGGAGGCGACCAACGCGAAGTCGCGCGGGTCGTAGCCTTTGGCGACGGACACTTCGCGCACCGCGAGCGACATCTTGTGGATCGAGATATCGACGATGGCTTGCGCCGCCGCGACGGTATCGAGCTTGAGTGGGTCGGCGACCTTTTCCTTGATGCCGCGCCGCGCACCCTCGGCATCGAGCTTCATCGTGCCGCCGAGAAAATTGTCCGGATCGATCCGGCCGAGCACCACATTGGCGTCGGTCACGGTGGGTTGGGCGCCGCCGCCGCGGTAGCAGATCGGTCCGGGATCGGCGCCGGCGCTTTGCGGGCCGACTTTGAGCGCGCCGATGTCGTCGAGCCAGGCGATGCTGCCGCCGCCGGCGCCGACCTCGACCACGTCGATCATGGGCAGCATGACCGGATGGCCGCTGGCATAGCCGCCGACGTAGTAGCCCGGCGCCAGCATCGGCTCGCCGGCACGAATGAGGCTCGCCTTGGCGGTGGTGCCGCCCATGTCGAAGGAGATGACGTTGGGGAAGCCGAGCTGCTGCCCGACGCGCGCCGAGGCGATGATGCCGCCGACCGGCCCGGACTTCATCATGGCGACCGGGCGCTCGGTCGCGACATCGGGCGTCATCACGCCGCCGTTCGAGCGCATGATCGAGAGATCGCCCGCAAAGCCGATGCCGCCGAGGCTCGATTTCAAACTCTTCACATAGCCGCCGACCTTCGGCCCGATATAGGCGTTCACCACCGTCGTGGACATGCGCTCGAACTCGCGGTACTCGCGCAGGATGTCGTGCGACAGCGAAAGGTAGACGTCCGGCATCGCCTTGCGGATCATCGCGCCGGCGATGCGTTCGTGCTCCGGATTGGCGTAGGAGTGCAGGAAGCAGACCGCGACCGCCTCGACCCCGGCCGCCTTGAGCGCCTTGCAGGCTTCGACGACGCTCGCCGTCTGCAGCGGCTCTTCCACCTCGCCGGAGCTGAGCAGGCGCTCGGCCACCTCGCGCGTGAGCTGTCGCGACACCAGCGGGCGGTGGCGATGGAAGAACAGATTGTAGGATTCCGGGCGATTGCCGCGGCCGATGATGTAGACGTCGCGCGTGCCGCGCGTGACCACCAGTCCGGTCCTGGCGCCCTTGCGCTCGATCAGCGTGTTGATGGCGATGGTGGAGCCGTGGATCAGCTCGCTGACCGCGGCCGGCCGCACGCCGCTCTGCCGGATGCAGTCGATGACGCCTTGCCCCAGCTCGGCCGGCGTGGTCAGGCTCTTGGCCTGGAGGAACGCGCCCGCCTCGTCGTCGAAGCCGATCAGATCGGTGAACGTGCCGCCGATATCAACCGCCAGAAAGATCACGCAACAAACTCCTGGCGCTAGTGTTGACGGTCGAACTGCGCTTGAATTCGGCGAGGTGGGATTGCCCCGCCGAACATATCGACAATTCCGGAGCCGCTCAATGCAGTCCAGTTTTCGGCAGATCATCGACAAGGCCGTGCAAGAACGGCGGCTTCTGGTCGTCCCGGGCGCGCACGATGCGCTGAGCGCGCGGCTGATCCAGAACATCGGGTTCGAGACCTATTTCATCGGCGGCTTCCCGGCGGTCGGCGCGCGCTACGGCGTGCCCGACATCGGCTTGAAGGGCTTTGGCGAGATCTCCGCCGCCGTGCGCGACATCATGGCGGCGTGCGACCTTCCGGTGTTCGTGGACGGCGACGACGGCTATGGCGATGTCAAGAACGTGGTGCACACGGTGCAAAGCTACGAGCGCATGGGCGTGAGCGCGATCCTGATCGAGGATCAGCAATGGCCCAAGCGCTGCGGCCACATGGCCGGCAAGAAGGTGGTACCGGTGGAACTGGCGGAGGCAAAGCTCCGTGCCGCCTGCGCCGAGCGGCTCAGCGCGGAGACATGGATCCTGGCGCGCACCGACGCGCGCCAGGTCTACGATCTCGATGAGGCCATGCGCCGCGCCGAGCGCTACATCCGGGCCGGGGCCGACGGCATCTTCATCGAGGCGCCGCGCAGCGTGCAGGAGCTGGAGCGGATCGGCCGCGCCTTCGACGTGCCGCAGGTTTGCAACCCGCTGATGGGCGGCCATACGCCGATTCTGACGATGCGCGAGCTCGGCGAGATCGGCTTCAACTGCGCCGTGCTCGGCCTCGACACGCTGATGCACGCCGCCAAGGCGATCGAGGCCGTGCTGCTCGACATGAAGTCGGGCAAATTCGCGCGTCGCAACGACGGCATGGACTTCGAAGACTACAAGCGCCTCGTCGGCTACGACCGATGGGAGAGCGTGGACGACCGCTTTGCGCCGCGGCAGTAACGGCGCTGCTCTCGTGCCTGCGCTTGTCGCACGTGTTTGTTCTAGGGTGTGCGTGCTCGCCGCTTGCTCGGTCTGCTCCCTCCCCCCTTGTGGGGGAGGGGTGGGGAGGGGGTAGTAGTTGTGATTCCGAGTCGCGTCCGCCAACTACGACCCCCACCCCCAACCCCTCCCCACAAGGGGGAGGGGAGCACACCGAGTTTGTTGCTCGCCCTGATGCGACCCCGATCCCTCGGCCTCCGCGACTCACACCATTGCCGGCTCGCGCGTTTTTGCCGTCGGCGCGTCCTTGAGGCCGAAGATGCGGCGGGCGTTGTCGTAGAACAGCTTCTGCTTTTCGGCGGCCGTCAGCGTCACGTCCTCGAGCAGCTTGAGGCATGCCGCCGGATCCCAGCACGGATAGTCGGTGCCGTACATGACGTGGTCGATGCCGTAATAGTCGATCGCGAACCGCATGCCGGCGGAGTGCGGAGACACCGTGTCCGTATACATGCGCTTCATGTAGTCCTGCACCGGACGCGGCAGCTTGGCGGCCTTGGAGTTCTTGTCCATGCGGCCGGCCTGGTAGGGCAGCGATCCGCCGGTGTGCGACATCACGATCTTGAGCCCGGGATGGCGCTCCATCACGCCGGAGAGGATGAGCCGCATGGCCGCGACGCTCACCTCGATGACGCGGCCCAGGCTGAGATGCAGCGCGCCGTCATAGCCGTCGAGCATGTCCTGGAAGATCACGTCGGTCGGATGCAGGAACAGCGGCAGGCCGAGCTTCTCCACGTGCGCGTAGAACGGCTCGAGCCGCTCCGCGTCGATGCGCGCATCGGCGCCGACGCTGCCGGGAAGGTTCACGCCCATCAGGCCGAGCCGATTGACCGCATCGTCGACCGTTTCGATCGCCGTGCGCGTGTCCTGCAGCGGCACCGCCGCGCTGGCCCAGACCCGGCCGGGATATGTCTTCTGCGCGCCCGCCATCGCCTCGTTCCACATGAGGGCGTAGTCGCGTCCCTCCGCCAGCGGCATGTCGGAGAAGGCGACCGAAAACGGGCCGATCGACAGGATGACGTCGAACTGGTGGCCGAGACGGTCCAGGTACTCGAGCTGCTTGTCGAGATCGAACCACTCCGCCCAGCTGTTGAGATGCTGTCCGCTGCCGGCGCGGCGCATGTAGTCGTAACCGCCCTGCGCATTCACGCGGGCATTGGGAAAGCTTCCGCGTTTGCAGAGCTGCTCGAAAATCGGGCGGGGCCACCAGTGAAAATGCGAGTCGATGATGCGCATGGAAAGCTGTCCCGTTGCCTGCCGACCTGCGGGGTCTGTCGTCCGACCTGACGACCTAGCGCAGATGACCCATGAGTCGCGCTATCCCGTTCAAATGGAACCGGCGGGAGCTGCAAGCTCGTCTGCTGCGAGGCTCATTCCCGGTCAACGCGACGCACTCGCGGTGCCATGGCGAAAACTGTCGAATTCTGCAATGATTCCCGGCAAGGCCGCGTAGGTCGGCCAAGGGAGGATGCCATGCCCAAGGTTTCCCGTGCGTTGCTTTGCTTGCTGGTCATGCTGCTGGCCTTGCCGGCAAACGCCGCGGAAAAGCTTCGCGTCGGCAAGGCGGTGGCCTTCGCCTGGACCTTCACCCCGCTGGATGTCGGTATCCAGACCGGCATCTTCGCCAGGCACGGCCTGGAGATCGAAGCCTCGGCCGCCGCCGGCGACGCCAAGATGCAGCAGGCGTTGACGGCCGACAGCCTCGACGTCGGCATCGGCAGCGGCCCCGGCATGGCGTTCATGGCGAAGGGCGTGCCGGCGAAGGCGGTCGCGGCGATGGCGGGCGTGCCGCGCAACATGGCGGTCATGGTCGGCTACAATTCGCCGGCCAAAACCGTCGACGATCTCAAGGGTCGGAAGCTCGGCGTCACCACCGTGGGCTCCCTGACCGACTGGATCGGCAAACGCATCAACATGCTCAAGGGCTGGGGCGCGGACGGCATCACCACGGTGCCGATTGGCGGCATGCCGCCCGCGCGCGCGGCGATCAAGACCGGCCAGATCGACGGCTATATCGGCGCGCTCGAAACCGGCTACTCGCTGGAGGAGGCCAAGGAATGGCGCGTCATCACGACGGCCACGCCGTTCGTCGATGACTTCATCACCCACGTCTTCTTCGTGCGGGAGGACGTGATCGCAAAGCGTCCGGATGTGGTGCGTGCCTTCCTGCGGGGCTGGTTCGAGACCATCGCCTTCATGAAGGCGAACAAGGACAAGACCATCGAGATGACCTCCAAGGTGCTCAACCTCAGCCCGGCGGTCATCGGCCGCGCCTATGACGAGCAGATCGGCATCTTCAGCATGGACGGCACCTTCGACCCCAAGGCGGTCGCTGTGCTCAAGCAGTCCTTCATCGAGATGGGCCTGCTGAAGGAAATTCCCGACGACAAGGTCATGTTCACCACGCAGTTCGTGCCGGTAAAGGCCGGCATGTAGATCGCGCAAAGCGGCTGCCCGACGCTAGCTGCCGCGGATTGTGCGCTCCCCTCCCCCTTGTGGGGAGGGGTTGGGGGTGGGGGTCGTCGTCAGTGCGCTGGGTAGTGGCCCCGAGCCCGCTCTCAATATTCGACACACCTCGTTGTTCAATATCGCAGCACGCGGTAGCCCGTTCGCTTCGATAACCCTGTGCGTTCTTCGGTGGCGCAGAGTGACCAGTTCTTCCAGATTTACGTGCTCATCCGCGGGCACGTCATGGTCTCTTCCGAGAGCGGACCGGGCGAGCGGTAGCTCGCACCGACGTGTTCAGTGCCACGGCGGCGCGAATGAGCGCCTTCAACGCCTTTTCATCAATCTTGTCGCCCTCGTGGAAATCGATGGCACGCCTGGTGTTGCCTTCGAGGCTGGAGTTGAAGAGGCCTGAAGGGTCCTCCAACGAGGCGCCCTTGGCGAAGGTCATCTTCACGACATTCTTGTACGTCTCACCGGTGCAGATTATTCCGGCGTGCGACCACACCGGAACCCCTCTCCACTTCCACTCCTCGACCACTTCCGGGTCGGCCTGCTTGATGAGAATTCGGACCCGAGCGAGCGTCTCGCCCCGCCAATCACTCAGCTCCTTGATTCTCGCATCTATCAGCTGAGAGGGAGAGTCTCCTCCTTTTCCTTCCTTCGAGCCGCTCTTCCTCTTCGTCATGGTGGTTGTCGCTTTCTTCATGTTGTGCCAGGTCCCGTGCCACTTGATGGCTTTGTGCACGTTCGGCGCCTGTCGTGTCACGACGGCATCGACGCGGCGAGGGTGGGCAGTTTGCCATTCCGGCAGGAGGTCAATCCAGGCCTGCACGGCGCCGTCGCCCTCGACCTTGGGCACTGCATAGTGCGCCGGCAGTTTCTTCGCCGCGGCCTTCGTGGTCTTGCGGGCTGATGACTTGGCGTCCGCTCACGCCACGCACGCATCGCGCGACTTCCCGCTCACATTCGTTCGCCGGGCAATTGGCTGGCTTGCTTCACCCAGGCGGCGAGCTGAGCTTCCTCGAGCTGGTCGTCCTCGTGGATGTCGAGGTAGCGCACGTCCTTGTGCCTGGACTCGCCCGGGGGGAGAGGACGCAGTGACGTGCCGCGGAAGAAAGCCACTTTGACGTACTTTGTGAAGCAATGAAAGCTGAGGAACCAGCCCTGGCCCTCGATGCCATAGAAGGGCGAGTTCCATTTGACTGCCTTGCGCACGCCGGGGACGGTGCGCACGATGAGCGCGTCGAGGCGGCGCCCGACGTCGCGTTTCCAGTCCGGCATCGCCGCGATGTAGGCCTGCACGGGGGCGTCGCCGTCGGCCTTCGCGATCTGAGGGTTGCCGCCTGCGAGAAGGGCCGGCTTTGCGACCTTGCGGGACTGCGACTTCGGCGCCGTCTTGCGCGGTTTGGCCGCCTTCGCAGCGACCCGCTTGGCGGCGGCCTTCTTTGCGACCTTCGTTGACTTGATGGACGTCTTGTTGGCCATTGCGTTCACCCGCAGATGCCTCCGCTATGCAACTCTGTAAACAGGGCCTGGTACCCGGAACATAACTCGCTGATGCGGGACGGCAATGCCACGCTTCGATGATAGTCGGTGCCAGAGCATGATCCCGAAAAGTTGCAGACTTTTCGAATAAGATCATGCGACCAAGCAATACTTGCAGCGAAATCGCGATTCGATTGATGCGAGTTCCCTCTACGACGAGCGATCGCTCACCATCAGTGGGGCGGTGCCGATCCAGTGACCCCCGTGCAGCGATAATTCGATCGTCAGCACGGCGAATCCGGCCGCGATCGGCGCGTCGCGTCCGGGCAGGCGCGACGAGGCGATCACCGAAAGCGGATAGCTGCCGACGCAGCTCTCGACCATCCAACGCTCGAGCGTGGCACCCGCCAGCGCTTCGACGCAGGCCGCGAGTTGCCCGGCGATCGGCTTGCCCGCGTCGATCCCGCGGATGACACCGTCGAACCAGGCATCGGCACGGGCAACCGCAGGGTCGCTTGCGAACGTGCGCGTGCGCCGCAGCCAGGCTCCTTTGTAGGCGACGGACGCACGCACGGCGAAGCGATCCGCCAGCGGCACCGGCTTCGATATGCGCCTCAGCCTGCGGTCGGCGGCGAGATCGGGCGCGACGGTGACATGGATCTCCTCGGCGCCGGCAAGACGCGCATGCTTTTCGATCAGTCCGGCCAGCGTGCCTGCGTCGCAGGTCGTGTCCGCTTGATCGAGCGCTGCCACCGCGATTGCATTGCTGCGCGCCAGCAGCCGCTGTTCGGCCGCATCGATGTCGCGACGGACCCTGGCGAACTGGGCGCTTGCGTCGACCCATCCGACCGCCGGCGCAGCAGCGGAAAGATCATCGGCGAGCTCCGACGGCAGGGCATCCAGCTCCAGAATACCGGCCCGCTTCACCGAATCGTCCTTGGCCAGCCGTTCGCCCAGCAGCACCCCCGGCAGGGGCGTGCTGACGACATCGCTGACCGGATTGGTGGCGCGGATCCAGTCGGCCACCCGGTTCGACAACGCGGTGGCGAAAGCCAGCCGGCCGCTCTTCGGCAGCAGCAGCAATCCTTCCGACCAGTAGGGGGTGAAGCCGGTCAGCCAGGTCACCGCGCTCGGCCGTACCAGATTGGTGTAGATGATGACGGCGTCGAGGCCGGCACTTTCCATGCCGGCCCGCAGCCGGGCGATTCGCGCGTCGAGCGCCGCGAGCGGTAGCTCCTGCGGGTCCCGTTGCATCAAGCCGCGTCGCATGATCCGGCCCGCTTAGCGCATGTTCCGGAAAAGTGGGCACCGGTTTTCCGAATAGAACATGCGCAAAATCAAAAAAGATAGAGCGCATTCCAATTCAACCCAATCGGAATGCGCCCTATCCCGCAACGCTGAAAAGCTCGCGCGGGGTCTTGGTCAGGACCTCGCAGCCGTCCCGGGTGACCACGACGGCGTCGCCGAGGACGAGATAGCCCACGGCGGGGTGATAGGTGTTGGGATGCACGATCAGCGTCATGCCGGCATCGATCCGCGTCGTGACGTCTTCCAGCAGATGCGGCTTGCTGTCGGCAAACAGTCCCATGCCGTGCCCGCGCACGCGCGTGAATTTATTGGTGGTGTATTCGCCCAGCCCGTGCTTGCGGAAGACGTCGTTCTCCGCGCGCGCGATGTCGGCGGCGGCGACGCCGTCGCGCACGACGGCTACTCCCGCTTCCATCGCCTCGCGAAAGAGCGCGTGCGCGCTGCGCTGCTCGGCGCTGGGCTCGCCGACGACCAGTGTGCGACAGATCTGGGCATAGTAGCCGTCGACGCAGGGCGTCAGCTCGGTCGTGACCAGATCTCCACGCTTGAGCCGTTTGCCGCTCGGCGGCGTCATGCCGCGGACTTCGACGCCGCCGACGCCGATGATCTGGAAATTGTCGTCGACGCCGTTGGCGCGGAAGAAGGCTTCCGATTCGGCGATCAGCTCGTAGTCCGCCCGGCCGGGGCGCGCCGCGTTCATGAACACCCGATAGCCTTCGTCGGCAAGGCGTGCCGCGCGGCGGATGGCGGCGATCTCCGACTCCATCTTGTTCATCAGCAGCCGATCGAGGAGGGCGGTCTGGTCGCTGATGTCGAGCTCTTTGGCGCGGGCGGCGATCCGGCGCGGCAGCAGGCGTTGCGGCGCGGCCCCGATCCGATGATTGCGCAACCGGTCCAGCGCGGCATCGACCTCGGCGATCAGGTCGGGTGCGTAGATCACCTCGGCCGCGGGGCAATCGAGCTCGGCACGGTCGACCTCGAGCGGGCTGTCGAGATAGAGCGTGACACGGCCGTCATTGCCGACGAGTGCCAGCGCCTGTCCTTCGACGATCCCGAAGTCCGTGGCGTAACGCAGATAATCGCCCTGCCAAGCGTTGCCGTAGACCAGCAGCATATCGAGGCCCGCGTCCGCCATGGCCGCGGTGAGACGGGCGCTACGATCGTCCGCGATCATGGTATTCCGCTGTAGAGGTTCGCAAATGGCATTGGCTTTGTCGGATATTCGGGCGGGAGGGGTCGCCGGATGCGAAACATTTGCTCCCCGACCTACAGGCTGCAAGTTTGAAGGTCTCTGGTGATATCAGCAAGAGTATGCCGGCAACCATTTGACACCGCCATGAGTTCGGACCACGGAGACTAGGGCGTGTACTCATAAATCGCGATGTCCGGCAATCGCCGGCTGATGTCCGCATTGCCCCCGAAAGCGGCCGTAGAACGGACATCTGTGAACGTCTCAAAAGTTCCCAGGAGCCGACATCGGGTGCCCCACTCCTGAGTCGCCAGTTTTCATTGCCTCCTGTAGAATTCGATAACATTCGCACGCGCGCACGGAGGTGTTGCCCGGATATCCGCTTGCTCGCCCAACCGAGCTTTCGTCGATCGACAAGGGGCACGCGGAGGGTCACTGGTGAGAACTCTCAGGGTGCCGTGACGATATAGAGCTTGGAGAGGGCGCTCGCCTCTTTTTGCAATCTCGCCTGCATTCGCATTCGGCGAGCGTCTTGTCGGCCTTCCGGGGTGGGTCACATGTTCGAGATGGTGCAGCTGCTGGCCGGAACGAATTTGGCCCTGCTCGCCTTCTCGGTGCTGATATTCGACATTCCTCGCTATACGCTGTCGCTCCTTTCGTTGGCTTTGTTCGGCGTGCGGAGACGAAGCGATAGCGCGCCTGCCGGCAAGGCTTCGGTCAGCGTGATCATACCGACGTTCAACGGCGGCTCCGGGCTCGGCCCCACGATCGCTTCGCTGCAGCGGCAAACCTTGCGGCCGGACGAAATCATCGTCGTGGATGACGGCTCAACCGATGAAACGCGCGCCGTCGCGGAGCGCGGGCGCGCGCTGGGCCTGGTGGACATGGTCATCTGCCATGGCACGCGCTGCGGCCGCAGCGCGGCAATAAACGCTGCCGCCCGATTTGCCAGCGGCGATCTGCTTTTGACCGTGGATGCCGACACGGTGTTCGAGCCCACTGCCGTCGCGCGCCTCGCGGCCGCATTCAGCGATCCGCGTGTCGCCGGCGCGAGTTGCAACATTGCGATCAGCAACGAGCGTGACTCGTTATGGACCGGGCTGCAAAGCGTCGAGTACCTGATGTCGATCAGTGCAGGGCGATCCATACTGGACATGGCGAACGCGATCGCCTGTCTATCCGGCGCCTGTTCCATGTATCGGCGCGATACATTCCTGCGGCAAGGCGGCCTGGACGTCGGCCCCGGAGAGGACCTCGAGTACAGCTTGCGCCTGCGCCGCCTCGGCTACCTCATCCGTTTCGTGCCGGAGGCGTGGGCGGCAACAGACGGCCCGACCGGCGGCATAAGCCTTTTGCGCCAGCGCGCGCGCTGGGATCGCGATGCCCTGCGAATCCGTTTCATGATGTATGGCGAACTGGGCTTCTTCCATCGCTTCGAGCGCTTGTCGGACACGCTGCAGAGGCTGGACTTCATCATGTTCGATCTGGTTCCCACGCTCAGCCTGCCGTTCTATCTGGTTTATATTTGGCTGTTGTTCGGAGCCGCCGACGCCGCTCTGTTTCTCGGCGCACTCTATTTCCTGCTGCTGTGGATATCGATTTTCAACATGGCGCTTGCGTTCGTCATGTTCAATCGAACGATCGGTTTCTTCGGTCTCGGGGCGTCGCTGATCTTTCCCCTGTACCAGGGCGTCTATCTGAAATGCGGCCGGTTTTTTTCGTATTCCTCGGAAATCATCTTCGCCACGTCGCGGCACGATGACTTCGTACCGCCGCGCGTTCGTCGCGCCCTCTTGGGAAATCGGACTTGAGGAGCCGGACTGATGGACGTCAAGATCAACCGCCTCGATCCAAATGTTCCCGATCCCGTCGAAAGCCGCCGGCGCGCGGCCGGACGAATGGTGCGATTTGTCTATGCAACAATCGTGTTCGGTGTGCTCGGTTTCTTCATCGTCTATTTCGGCTCGCCTCTTGTTTATCTCAGCGGGCCCGGCACCGTCACATCCCGGCGACATGTGGTTTCGCTTCCTTATACGGTGCAGGTCACCCAGATGAACCTCGTGCCTGGCGCCACGGTCAAGGCCGGCGGAGAGATCGCACATGTGCTTTCACCGGAGCAGGACAGCATCGTCGCAACCTATATGCGCGCGCTGGCGGACATCGCCGGCCGCACGGCGGAACTTCGCATCAGGGCGCGGGTCGCGCAGGACCTGCTCGAAGCGGCGCGCGCTTATCAGCTCGTCACCCAGGAAGCAGTAGAACGCCTCGGCGTCATGTCCGCGGCCACTGTGACCTTCCGCATGGAAGTCATGCGCGAGTACGCCTCGGCCCGCAGAACCCTTGTCTCGCAGGAGGCGGAAGTCGCCGAGTCCACCGTTCAACTTGCCTCCCTGGATGAATTTATCCAACAGCTGCGACGTCGCCTCGATGAGGTGGAGAGCCATTTCGGACATGGCAAGGTCTTCGCGCCGACGAGCGGAATCGTTTCGACAGGTCTCGCCGATGTCGGGCAGTCGCTGGTGGCGGGCACACCGATTGCCGAAATCCTCGATCCGACCGATATCTTCGTGGACTGGTACATTCCCAATGCGCGTCTATTCGATCCCGCGGTCGGGAACGAAGTCTTGGTGCTGTTCGGCAACCGCCACGTTTCCGGAAAGATCGACCAAATCCTGCCGGTTTCCGGTGTGTACGCGGGGACGCAGCAGTTGCAGCTGTTGGCGCGTGACCGTCCTGCGACGCAGATCGCGCGCATCCGCTTCGATCCGGACGAAACGCCGCCGCCGCTGAACTCTACGGTCGAGGTTCACATGTACTACACCGGCCTGTCCGGCCGCATCGCCGACTGGCTCATCCATTTCTCGGGGCCTTTCTGAACACGACGCCGCGGATGCCGCGGGAGTACCACACGATGCAGATCGAATGGGGTCAATCGGTGTGCCCGGCTTGCGGCGCCGAAGGGCTGGAGATTTTTCCGGTGCTTCATCACCTGATGTGTGCCTATGTCGGTCCACGATATGACTTCGCCCCGGCAGCCGCTGGATATACGTGTCCCAAATGCCGGCGCGACATCGTCTCGGGCGACCCCGCTTGCGAGATCGTAGGGACAAGCGCGCGCTGTGTGCGATGTGGCAAGGAGATGGTGGTGTCGCCACCCCCGCCGCCGACACTCGGGGCAAGCCAGAATTGATGTCGGCTATGGGTGTAAACCGGTACGTCTCGAACTGAACAAATGTTTTCCGGTCTGCCCCCGAAAGCAGACCTCCGATCTGCGCGCTAATGAGTGCACGCCCTAGGGCGGAATAGCGAAGCGTGTTCCGCCAATTCGCAACACGCAGCGCTATTGGCCCTGCGCGCACCGGCTTGAACGGCCGATCGTCCTCAAGCCCGGAATTGGAGGCTCAACGTCTCGCCCGTGTCTTCTCAGTGCGCATCCACCCAGCAATGTCGAGCATATCGACCCCAAGACGCTGCATCTCTCCGGCGAATTCGCCGAGCCGGGCGAGCGATCATGCTGGGCGCGCTCCGGCAATGGCCGCGAGACGCTTGCATGGGTCGCCGCATTCGGCGGCTTCGGCGTGCTTTACGGACCGATGCTTCTGCGGAACCGGCTGGATGCGAAGCCTCGCGCGGGATGATACTGTCGACCGACCTGATGTCTGGGGGCTTTCATCATGCATTCTGATCCAGCTTCAGCCGCCGCCTCTGCCGAGGACGCCCCCGACGAGGTGAACGAGGAAGCCCTTGCGGCGGTCATGCGCGTCGTTCCCCTCGGGGCGGGCGTGCTTGCCGGCACTGCCGTGGCCTTGCTGGTGATCGGCTACCTCCTGATCTATCTCCTCATCTTCGTGCCGCGCGGCGTCGTGGGGTGAGCATGAGCGAGATCCACCCCGAGATGCACGAGCGCCGCATCCTCGGCACCGAGCTGCTGTGGGCGTTCGGCGTGGGCGTGCTGATCGCGGCGACGCTGAGCATGGTCGTGTTCACGGCGCTGACCATGGGCATGAATCCGCCCAGCAATGTCGAGCACATCGATCCCAAGACGCTGCATCTCTCCGGCGAGTTCGCCGAGCACAATCTCGGCACCACGGTCGAGGCCGACGGCACGGTGACGGTGCGCGTCATCGCCACCCAGTTCATGTTCGTGCCGCGCTGCATCGCCGTCCCGCACGGCCGCCGCGTGACCTTGCGCTTCGCGTCGCCTGACGTGATTCACGGGCTGCTGGTCACCGGCACCAACGTCAACACCATGGTGATCCCCGGCTATGTCTCGCAGGTGTTCACGGAATTCACCCGCACCGGCGATCTGCTGATGCCCTGCCACGAATATTGCGGGCTCGGGCACAGCGAGATGTGGGCGACGGTCCAGGTCATTCCCGAGAATGAAATGCGACCCGATGGGCAAGGGAGACTCGCCTGTGCGCAACGCTGAACGGCTGTGCCTTGCTCATTTCTGGGTCGCGTTCGCGGCCTTCCTCGCCGCCTGCATTCTCGGCACCTGGCAGATGTGGGTGCGAAGCCCGCTCGGCGCGAAAGTAGGAACGCCGGAGCTTTATTTCATGTCGGTCACGGCGCACGGCGTGTCCATGGCCTACGTGCTGACGACGTTCTTCATCATGGGGTTTGGATATTTCGTCGCCGTGACCTCGCTCGCGCGGCCCTTGCCCGGAAAGGCCTGGGCCTGGGGCGCCTTCTGGCTTGCGATCATCGGCGTGGTCCTCATGGCGGTCCCGATCGCGATGGGACGGGCGACCGTGCTCTACACCTTCTACCCGCCGCTGACGGCGAGCGCCTTGTTCTACATCGGACTCGTGCTCGTGGTGGTGGGCTCCTGGGTCTGGTGCGTGCTGATGCTGGTCGCGATGGGAGACTGGAAACGGGACAATCCTGGCCGGCCGGTTCCGCTCGCGATGTTCGCCACCGTTGCCAACGCCGTGATGTGGCTGTGGACGACGATCGGCGTTGCGGCCGAGCTCCTGTTCCAGGTGATCCCGGCCGCGCTCGGCCTCACCGAGACGATCGATGTGGGTCTCTCCCGCACGCTGTTCTCCTGGACCCTGCACGCGATCGTGTATTTCTGGCTGATCCCGGCCTACATCGCTTTTTACACCTTGCTGCCGCGGGCCGCGGGCGGGCGGCTCTACAGCGACACCATGGGCCGCCTGACCTTCGTCCTGTTCCTTCTCTACAGCCTGCCGGTCGGCCTGCACCACCTGCTGATGGACCCCGAGCACGGCAACGCGACCAAGTTCATCCAGGTGCTGCTGACCGCGTTCGTCGCGGCGCCCACGCTGCTGACCATTTTCACCATCAGCGCCTCGCTCGAGATCGCCGGACGGCTGCGCGGCGGGCGCGGCCTGTTCGGCTGGATCGGCGCTATCCCGTGGGAGCGCCCCATGGTGCTGGCGACGGGGCTTTCGTTCGTCATGCTGGGCTTCGGCGGCTTCGGCGGGCTCATCAACATGGGCTATGGGATGAATGCGATGGTCCACAACACCTCGTGGGTGACCGCGCATTTTCACCTGATCTTCGGCGGCTCCGCCGTCATCATGTATTTCGCGATCGCCTATGAGATCTGGCCGCGCCTGACCGGCCGCGAGCATGCCTCGTTCGCGCCGCTGCGGTGGCAGCTCTGGCTCTGGTTCGTCGGCATGATGGTGATGACGCTTCCCTGGCACTGGCTGGGCCTGCAGGGTCAGTGGCGCCGCGTTGCGAATTTCAATTACGCCGATCCGATCATCGCCGCCTGGGGTCCCTGGGTGATCGTCTCCTTCGCGGGCGGGCTTATCCTCCTGACGTCCGCCTTCCTGTTCGTCTGGAATCTCTATGCGCTGCATCGCGGCCGGCCGGTTGCCGTGCCGCGGCCGCTCTATGCGCTGGCCGTTCACCCGCCGCAGCGGGTGCCGGCCGCGCTCAACGGCTTCGGTCTGTGGAACGTCCTGCTGCTGGTGCTGATGCTGGTGGCCTATGGCTATCCGATCGCGCAGTTCGCGATCTCGCCGTCGCCCACGGCCATGGTTCACCGCGTGCGATAGGGGACAGCCGATGGCAAACGATGCCGATCCTCATGTCCTCGACCGGCCCTGGCTCCTCTGGGCCACCGTCGCGGTGGTGGGAATTCTCCTCAGCGGCGTCGTCCTCGGCGTGATCATCATTCCGGTCGTGCAGGGCCGCGCCGCCGGCATCGACGCCTACACGGCGATCTGCCGGGCGCTCGGCATCCTGCCGGGCTCGCCGGCGCAGCGCCAGCCGCTCGACCGCACGCCGCCCACGCCGGTCTCGCAGGTGGTGTGGACGCCCGAAGTCTTGGGGATTCTCGCGCGCGCCGATCCCGAGCGAGGCCGCGCCAAGGTCATGGAAGTCTGCGCCTCCTGCCACGGCGAGAACGGCGTTTCCGTTTCGGCCGAGTTTCCGCATCTCGCCGGCCAATCGGGCGCCGCGATCTACAAGCAGCTGCATGATTACCGCACCGGCAGCCGCACCAATCAGCTGATGACGGACCTGGCCAAGGCCCTCGACGAGCCGGTGATCGCCGACGTTGCCGCCTACTATGCCGCCCAGCCGCAGCGGCGGCCGAACCCGGCCACATTGGCGGAATCGCCGCCGGCCATCGTCCAGCTGGTCGAGCTCGGCGATCCCGCGAGGAACATCCCGCCCTGCGCCGCGTGCCACCGTCCCGGATCGGGGGGACCGATCGAGACCCCGATCCTCTCCGAGCAGCAGCGCGAATACCTGGTCCTGCAGCTGCGCATGTACGCATCGGGCGAGCGCCGCAACGACGTCTATGCGCGCATGCGCACGATCGCCGCCAAGCTCACGCCTTCGGAAATCGACGGCCTGGCCGGCTATTACCGCGCCGGCTTCCGGTGAGTCGCGGGAAGGTCGAGGATTACCGTCATGGCTCGACGTTTTTCAGATGTCAGAGGGAATCCGCAGCGTTGGCGCGGAACAGCCGCAGTGTGCTCTCCGCCGAAATCCAGATGCTTGCGGCGCAATACGCCATAACCCGAGTTCTTCGGGAGGGGTCGGGGGTGGGGGTCGTTGTTATTGCGCTGAGAATATCCTGGAGCGCGTCGATAGACAACACGCGTTATTCCAATATTGCGCCCGTAGCGCTTTCTGCAGTGCTCGCTCTCTGGCGCAAATGGAAAGGTCCTATCCATGCCCAAGCTGCGCGTCCACGGCTTCGCGATATCCCTCGACGGTTACGGCGCCGGCCCCGGCCAGGCCCTCGACGACCCGCTCGGCGTCGGCGGCATGGCGCTGCATGAATGGGCCTTCCCCACCCGCACGTTTCGGCGGATGTTTGGACAAGACGGCGGGACGACGGGCACCGACGACGAGTTCGCCGCGCGCGGCTTCGCCAACATCGGCGCGTGGATCATGGGCCGAAACATGTTCGGGCCGGTCCGCGGACCCTGGCCCGATGACACGTGGAGGGGGTGGTGGGGCGACAACCCGCCGTACCACGCGCCCGTCTTCGTGCTCACCAACCACCCCCGGGCATCGATCACCATGGACGGCGGCACCACCTTCCACTTCGTCACCGATGGCGTCCACGCCGCGCTGACACGCGCCACCGAAGCCGCCAATGGTCGAGACATCCGGCTCGGCGGCGGAGTGGCTACGATTCGGCAATACCTGCGCGCGGGATTGATCGACGAGATGCACCTTGCCATTGCGCCGGTCCTCCTCGGCTCCGGCGAACACCTTCTCGCCGGGATCGACACCCCCAAGCTCGGCTATCAGCGCACCGAACACGTTGCCACGCCGAACGCCACGCACGTCGTCCTCACAAAGCGCAGGTGATCGCCGCCGCTCACCTCGGCCACCCACGGCCCTCGATACCATTCCTCAATTCTGTCCCTAAGCCGCTTGTGCGACTCCTCCGTGGGCCCACCCTGTGGTAGCGGCACTGCGCGCTCCGAACCGCCATTCTCCTGTCATCGATCCTGCGCGCCGTGGAAGACAGCAATGATGTGCAGCTCATTATTGTCGCTGTCGATTGTATAGACCACGATGTACGGCAAACCGGTTACCACCCACTCATACGTGCCCGGCGCTCTCCCCACATGACCGATGTGCGGCAGGTGCCCGAGCCTTTCTATACTGTCGAGAATGCGATCGGTAACGGAATCCGCCGCTCGCGGCCGATCCTTTGCAATCCACGCATATATCCGATCGAGGTCGTCGTATGCCAGACTCGCGGACAATAACCCTCATGCGCGACGAAGCGCAAAGCGCTCGCGCACTTCCTCCAGCGTGAGAAATTTCGGATTCTGGATCAGCGAGCCGGCGCCTGACTTCCGCCACCTGCTCGTCGGAGAGCCGCAGCGGGCTCTTGTCCTGCTCTTCCATGAGGGTCACGACCTGCGCGACATCCGCCTGCCGCTCCGGCGGCCAGGTCAGGACGCGGTCGAGGATGGCTTTGATCTGATCCTTGGTCATGGCTCTCACTATACCACGTCCACCCCCTCGCGCCACGCCAACAGCATTCGGATCCCACTTGTCGGCCTCACTGGTAAAGCAATTGGAAAGGCAGGACCGGTCAACCGATCAATGCGATCCGCTGTGGGGAGCATTGGCCGAGGAACTGTTCAGAAAGTCGCGACGATCCGCAATGACGTGGGGCGCAAGAGGCTTCCACGAGCGACCGATTGTTACCTCGATCTCCGCGCGCACGCGCTGTGCGGCCGCCGTCGGTCGTGTAGCCGTGCTGCTGCTTCATCCGCAGCTTTTCGCGACGGCCGTTTGGACACAAGCCATATCGTCAGCCACCCCACGTCCGGCAATAAAGCTTGACGGTATCCGGAGTCTCTTCCGGAGGTAAACAGAACTGGGACAACCGGCTGCCGCGTTCCGCGCCCGTCCGGTCTTGCGCGAGCCGATGCACATCGCCCAGCGCTGCCGGTTTTCTGCCGAATGCCGCATCGACTTTCCGCCAATCGATGTCCTGCGCGCCTGCCGGCAGCAAACGATGCCGCAAAAATGGAAACCAAGAGCCAAGGCAAGACACGCATGATTGCATCCTCTTCGCGAGCGTCGGGGCGGTGCGAGACGTCCCCTCCTTTTTCACAAGGTACCCAGCGCGCTGCAAAATGACTTTGCGCGGATTGCTGTCGTTGGCTCGGATCTGCCTCGGTCTTCGAAAAGGAGGTGATGGCGTAGATCGCCTCATATTGGGGGATCGGCGCAAGACCACACCACGCACGGCAATATTTCATCAGGATGCTCCCATGGCTTGAGCCGGTATAGAACGTCGCGGTCGTGACATGGGCTGATCTCAGCTCGCATCGTGACGTTTGCCGCCGCTCTGCTGGGTATTCAGGTGGATGGTTATTTCGCATCGCGGTGCGCCGGCTCGTGACCATGTAGTCGATCTGTGCATCGCCAGGGGGGCGCCCAGGCGAGCAGTCCCGGAAGATCCGAGAGTTCCTCAACGTGACACAGGAGGATACCGTGACCTTCACCCGCCAGCACTTGCTCTCACGCCGCCGAACTGCATTGGTCTCGCCGATGTCGAGACGCAGGAGCAGATGGTTAGTCGAAGTGTGGAAACTGATTGACCGGAGTAATTTCCAAATCAAAGACCTCGAGCCTTTCTGCGCCGCCGTCCACCATCGCTTGAGCCTCCTTGAAGGTAGGCGCGTTGAGCACTGCAAAAAAGCCCGGTCCGTCGCCGACCTTGTATAAGACATGGGATACGATGCCATGTCGGATCAGGTCCCAAGTGGCAGGGTTGAGCCGTTGGCTAAGGCGCGCGACGAGTTCTTCCCGTGTCGCCCCCGCCTTGGGACGAGTGTTTAGCATGAAGAGCATGCTTCTGTTCCTCCCTCCGAAACAATGCGTCATGAATTGGCAGCGTTTTCACGACAGTTTCGTGACACACGCTGCAATATTTCGCTTCGACGAAGTCAACAGTGTACTCAGACATCGGCGTCCTCCATCGGTTACGAGTTCTGCCACATCGGGGGGCTCATAGAGCCAAGGTGAGTTGGTCATGCAGTCCCCCTAGCGTGCTAAAGGGCCGGCTATCCGGCGCGGCTGGCGACTGGAAGATGCGGCCGACAAGGACGCCGTCTGCGGGCGATTGATGATGCGGTGCAATTGGGCGCGGTCCGGACGCCGATGTGCTTTACCCCCGAAAGCAATCGCTACTGGACACGCGGTGCCGGGAAGCACCAGCACGCTTCCCTGCCGCAGCGCAGCTTGATCAAGACGCTGATGCTGTTGCGGCTCATGGTTGCTTCTCCAACAGCTCGTTGATCACCACGATCACGAGCGCGACTTGCCGGCACGTGTTGGTCTTGTGAAAGACCGACTTGAGCGTGGTGCGCGCGGTCTCATAGCTGACGCCAAGCGTGTGCGCGCTTGCTCGCAGCGTATCCCCGGCCGCGAGGCGCAGCGCAAGCTTGGCCTCGGCAGGCGTTAGGTCGAAGCGGTTCCTGAGAACCGCGAAATCATCTGGCATTGTCAACATCGGGAATCCTTGTTCGGCTGCGTCGGCAGGTGCCGTTGGGCGGTTTGGCGATGGCGTCCTGCGCGCCCTGGCTCGGCGTGCAGAACGAGCCGCTCGACGTGCGGCCTCCTTGCAATGGGCTACCGAGACGCGGAGCCGATGCGGCTCCCTCGGGCGTTGTAGAAGTTGGTCGTGTTGCCGTACCTAGTCGAGCTCATGACCCTTGAGCCGCCGGCGTTGTAGTAGTGGGTGGTGTTGCCGTAGGTCGTAGCCGAGCGCACCTTGCTGCCATTGGCAGAGTAGAAGTTGACCGTGCCCGCAGAGGCGGCGGTCGCAGTGACGAAGATCGCCGCAGCGGCGACCAAGAGGACATTCCTCATTTCAAGTCTCCTTTCTGTATCGGTGCGGAAGCGCACCGCGAGAGGTCGGCGCCCACGCGGCCTCCGTACGTCGAGGCGCTGGCTGTTCCCGGTTCTGCTTCTTGGTCGCTTCCCGCCCTTCGCGGGACTTGCTACTTTTCGCCAAACATTTGTTCATTGACCGCCATGGTGACGGTTGCCCCGGCCGGGGGATAAGGATGAGCAACGGGACCCTGAATTCTGAACAGGACTTGGCTTCAATCCCGATGGCGCAAGGGGGCCTTTCCCGCCTGGCTATCGCCCGCCTCAAAAGCGCCGGCGTGCCGGTGGCGCCCCTTCTTAGGCGTGCGGGACTGACGCCGGAGCTGATCGACGAACCGGAAGAGCGACTAAGTGTGCGAAGCCAGATCACGCTCTTGGACGAGGCGGCGATTGCCCTGAAGGATGACTGTATTGGCTTCACGCTGGCGCGCGATTTCGATCTGCGTGAAATCGGGTTGCTGTACTACGTCATGGCGTCTTCGCAGACCTTAGGCGAAGCCTTGAAGAGGCTTGCCCGCTACAGCAAGGCTACCAACGAGGCCATCATGTTTGGATATCGAGAGGGCAACAGGCTCATCATCAGTCTGAGTTACTCTGGCGTCCCACGGCACTCAGACAGACATCAAGTTGAATTTTGCATGTTTGCTGCAATACGAATTTGCCGCATGCTGACGGGGCAGAATCTCGTACCGCAACACTTCACGATTGCTCATCATCGATCGGGAGGCACCTCTGAAATGACGCGTTTCGTCGGAACGAAAGTACAATTCGGTGCTGACACAGACGAGTTTGCCTTGAACATCGACGCACGTGAGTTGCCGCTCATTCACTCTGACAATTATCTCAATGACCTGCTCTTGAAATATTGCGAAGCGACGCTGGCCCATAGAAGAGGTGATCTGAGCCAGTTGCGCACCAGAGTTGAGAACGCGATTTCGTCGCTGCTTCCACATGGAAGAGTGATCCTTGGAGACGTCGCTCGCAGTCTGGGAATGAGCGAGAGGACGCTTGCACGAAAGCTGTCGGACGAAGGGCTGAACTTCACTGAAATACTTCAGCAGATGCGGCATGATCTGGCTGTTCGTTACCTCGACGACCGCAAGCTGCATGTATCCAAGATTGCGTGGCTGCTCGGCTTTCATGAGGTGAGCGCATTCACGCATGCGTTCAAGCGCTGGACCGGAAAGACGCCGAGCCAGATGCGGACAGCCGGCGCTTATTGAACAAATGCCATGGCCGCGAGCTCGTAATCCCCTCGTCGCTTGCAATGCCCCAGGTCTGTGATCGAGCCCTAGGAGCCCACCTCTGCAGTGGACGGCGGGTCCAGCCTCCTTTGCTGGGGCCGCGCTGATACCGCTCACAATGCGCTCGATCGGGCTTCGGTCGCCGTGCGCCCTGGCCGATTGGAGCAAATGTTTGGCAGAGATTAACAAGCACGAGGCTGCCACAAAGCATCTAAGAGGTGATCAAGTACAGTCATGCGCCCCGGCTCGCGCTTAGGTGCGGGCGCGTCCAGCAGGAGGTGGATCAAGAGAAGAAATGATCACGGCACTGAAGCAGTTGTATGAGCAAAACCACACTGGAGATCTGAGCGCACTGAAGAAGGCATATGAGCAGCACGCCGAGGACTGCGCCCAGGCCGCCGAGATGACGGTCGATGCAGGACGGCGTGAGCTATATCTCAGGCTGGCACGGCAGTGGACCGAGGCAGCCGCCGCGCTCCAGACGACGCCCAATCCTTGAGGCGGTCGGATCGCCAATCGCGGACCGCGCATCACTCCAGAGCACTCGGCATGGGACCCCTAGAGCATGATCCGGAAAAGTGGGTACCGGTTTTCCGAAAAGATCATGCTCAAACAAAGAACTAGAGCGTGATTGCGACTCAACCTAAAGCAATCACGCTCTAGGCAACTCGACCCCGGCCTCCGTGGCCGGGTGCTTTTTTTAGGATATTGCGATGCCCAGAATGAAGAAGCCGGCCGATCTACGCTACAGCCGAGTGACCGCCGCCGGGGCCGGCGAGTTTGGTTGCAGCTGGTGTGGCGGGAGCAGCCGCAGCGGCAAGCTCTACCGCTTCCGCGGCCGCGACGAGCAGCGCTGGCACCGCGGGGTGTTCTGCAGCAAGTCCTGCCACGACGCCGAGCAGCAGCGGAGCGAGCAAATACGCGCCGAACCGTCCACCCGCCCAGCCACGGAAGAAGACCCGGCAGATTAGGCCGGGGCTTCGATTAGCCTAAACTTATGCGGTGCGTTCGGCGCAGAGGAAGAAGATACCCTCGCTGCCATTCCGGTCGGTCACCTTGGCGGTCAGCCCGCCTTCCGGTTCCCAGAGGATGGTAAAGACCAGGATCCGATCAAAGGCCTGGCCGTCCGGGATCGCGGTGGATCGACTTCGGCTGTGTTCTTGACGAGCGCAGCGAGACGCGGGGGCAGCGGCCCCGGTACGCCCAACGCCATGTATTCGGCCCGCAGGAGTCGCCCGATCCCGAGCAGCCAGTCACCTAGTCCCCATGAGGCCAGGAAGGTGTGGACCCGTTGTGTGAGCTTGAACCCGCTCATCGCGCCCGAGCCGCCAACGTCAATCATGACCACATCGGCCTGGGTGTCGGGGTTGTGCGACAGAAGCAAGGCTTCGTCTGAGTTCGCTGCTTCAAGCACTCGATAGCCGCAGTGACGAAGGTACTCAGAGACGGGCATTCCGACGAGCGCGCCATCTTTCATTACGCCGATCACCCGCGTGTCCGACATGACTACGCCGACATCAGGAACCGACTTGAATAGCAAAAAGGCTTCATGTGCAGTCGCCGCCTCAAGGACTTGAAAGCCCTCTGAACGCAGGTCGGCGGAGACCTTCCTGCGGAGCAAGGCATCGTCTTCTACGACGACGACTTTTGGCCGCCGCTCGTCGTCCTCAACGATGACTTTTGGCCGCTGTTCGAACCAGCTTTCCGGCCCAACCGTGCTGATCATCCGCTCTCTCCTGCACCCACGGAGTTTCCACGCCCTCAAAAAAAATGCCCCCAGGGACCGTTGGGTTCCGCCGCCACACGTCTTTTTTGCTTGAAGGCTGACATGCGTCTGAACAACCGGCAGTCGTGGGCAGCGCCCAGCGGCTACCTAGAGCCGCGTGCGAAGCGACCGGGACCTTCTTACTATCCATCTTTGAACTCCTAACACCGATTAGGGGCGCCAAGGATGTTCACCAGTGGTGACCGCACGCCTTCAGCACCGCTTCAGTTGACCTCTTAAAATTTGCGACTGGTCAGATGCGCGCATAAGCATCGTGTTTCCTTTCGTTGCCCATTGCTCATCAGCGTCGGACAGTGGGTGTTCCCAGGGCATCACCCATCACCCCGCGCTGTGGTCTGCGTCACAGCTGCATCCTTAGACGATATCGTATTCAGAGCGTGGAGGAGCCTTACGACGGCAAGGCCCGAGCACCGGCCTGCGCTTCGCCTGAATGCATTTGGGCAGTGCCCGTCTGGTTGGATGCAATCGGGCAGTTACTGCATCTCGACGCGGTCACGCTGATCTAATGTGGCCGACAACTGCCGAATTAGCCTCGCGCTCGCCGCGCGATGGCGGCACCTCATGCCACACAATTTTGGCAGCGACGAACAAATTTTTGGCGAAGAGTAACAAGTCCCAGACAGGGGTCAAAGCGACTAAGAAACGGATCCGCCAAAAGAAGCGGTATCCGCCGCCTTGTGCGTGCTGCCCGAAGACGATTTCACAAAACCATGACGCTCCAGGAAGCCAAATCGATCGCGCGCCATCTCGGGCTCACTCTGCGCCAGGTGCGCTCTGGCGCGTATCGCGTGAACTTCCGCGATGGAAACGAAACGACGGCTTACTACGCGGACAATCTCGAAGATGCCGTCAAAACCGCGGTTGAGATGGCCCGTTCCCGCGATGTCGTACAGGCCGTCGACGAGACCGCCGCGATCGAGCGGGTACCCAGGCCGCATCGCGGACATGCTGGTCAATCCCAAGGCCACCCGGCCGGAAGTGAAGGAGTGAGCATGGCCAACAAGGTCCCGAAGCCGTCACGTGAGCGCGGCTTGCTCAGCGGCGGGCTGGTGGCGCTTACCGTCGCCTTGGCACTGGTCGCGTCTCTGCTGTACGCGCAGCCGGTGATCCGGGCCTATTGGTGGATCGCAGCCGTGCAGCTGCCGCTACACGCACTCCAGCCCGGGGGAAAATGAGGATGAGCAAGTTCGAGCAGAGCGCATCGCTTCGCACCGCATCCCAACGCTAACGACAGGAACAAGTGACATGAAGAACATCACCGTAATTATCGACCGCGTCAGCGGCTCGAACATCCCGACCGCCAAGGCGGAGATCGAAGAAGTGCTGGAGGCTCTCAAGCCGCTGCGTGAGCGCGGTCTGCGCGTCCGAGTGTGTCGGTCGCATCTGACCCTGAAGGAAGACAAGCCGTGGCGGGCAAAGGCCGCGGGCGCCGCCGTGCTTGCGCTTGCCCTCGTCATGCTGGCTGCCGTGGCTGCTCCGGTCGCGGCCCAGGATACCAAGACCTTCTACGATAGCACCGGCCGCGCCATCGGCCGCGCTACCACGCAAGGCGGCACCACCACCTTCTATGACAGCTCCGGCCGCAGCACCGGCCGGGCGACCACGAGTGGCAACACCACCACAATCTATGACAACACCGGCCGCTCGGTCGGCCGCACCACCGGAAGTAAGTGATGAAGACGCTATTAGCGTGCGATCCAGTGCGAGCCCGGTCGCGCTGCTGGCGCTCATTGGCTGCCTTTGCCAGCAACAGGCCGCTCTCGGTCGCACCTTGCGGAGCCACGATCACCCAGCGCTTCCCCGCGCTCATCGGCGTGTCCTCCACGAGCGAGAAGCCAAGCTTCCGGGTGTAGTACGCGATGGCTTCGTCGTAGTCGCTGACAACTTAAGTCACGAGCCGATCCGCTGTCTCATTGTAGCTCTCGCAACGAATCGCCCCTGCTATCGAATTGATCGGGATTTTCCTAATTGCAAAGCGCGTAAGAGACAGTGGAGCGCGTAGGGCGGCATAGCGACAGCGTATCCCGCCGAATCCAAATGACAGCAGCGCAATATACTGCTTTTGCGCCCTACCCTCTTGCGTTCACCTTCGATCAGACAAGCTCGAGCCGCAGCGTGCGGCCCACGATCCGTGCGGCACGTTGCAACGTGACAATGGTGACGTTTCCGTCCTTCGGATCGAGCAGCCGGCTGACCTGGCTGCGGCTCGTCTTCATCCGCTCGGCGAGGCTCTTGCGCGAAAGGTTCTGCGCCTTCATCGCCTCGGCAATCTGCCAGGCGAGGACCTCCTTGATCGCGACAGGCTCGAACTCTTCGAGCTTCCCCTCTTCCTTCAGGAAGTCATCGAGGGTCGTCAGCCCCCCGGTCGCGCGCTTGCCTTTCTTCGCCTTCTTCCTCCTCATCTGCCATGAACGCGCCCATGCCGGCCAGCGCCGTCGGATTCCCCGGTGGAATGAGGAAGCCGAGTTGGATGCTCCTTGCCATGATGACTGTCTCCTTCCTTGCGAGAGCGAAGCGTACCATGGACCGCTCGGTGGCGAGAGCGGTCGCTTGCGACGACCGCTCTGACGCAAGAGTTTTTAGACACTGTTCACATTGGCCATGAATAGTGCGGGGGAGCCGTTTTCCCTCAGGAGGACGGCGAATGGGGAGATGGACATGAGCGCACAGACGCCGAAGCTGCAAGCCGCCGAGAACGATCTGAAACAGCTGATGGCCGATGTAACCCGGGCCATGGAAAAGGCTCAGCAAGCCGTCGCGAGAATGACCGCCAAGGCTGCGGCGCCCACACCTGAGCCAGAATCCACCTTGAGCTCGTGCGCTGCTTCTGTTGCGCCCGCTACCGGCACTCCTGCAATGCCTCACAGCGGCGAGCCCGCCCCGAGCGGCTGATTGGTGCGGACCATGCCGGTGCCGCCGCGTTCTACACCCCACTCCAGAAGAACAGGACGGTCAGGCCGGCGCCGAGCACGATGATCAACCCCTTGACCAGGCGCTGGTCGATCCGCTGCGCCCCGTGTGCCGCGGCGTAACCGCCGGCCACCGAACCCACCACCATCGGCAGGGCTTCCGCCCAGCGCACGACGTCGGCAACGACAAAGGCCACGATCGCCGTGGCCGTCATTACGCCCACCAGCACCAGCTTGAGGCAGTTCATCGCGTTGATGTCGCGCATCCCGAACATGGTTAGCGCCGCCAGCATGAGAAACCCGATGCCGCCTCCGAAGTAGCCGCCGTAGATCGAGATGATGAAATGCACGAGCAGCGCGCTGCGCGGACCGAGCGCGAGGCGCTGCATCACCGAGAGCGGCGCGAAGTTGCCAGCCGCGAACACCGCCGTCGCGAACAGCACCAGCCACGGCACCAGCCCCGCGAAGATGGCGGTCGGCGTCCACAGCAGAAGCAGCGCCCCGAGCAAGCCGCCGATCAGGCTCACGACGAGAAAGGACCGCACGTCGATTTCGGTGATCTTTGCGATGCTGCGGCGATAGGCCCAGACCGTGGAGAACGTGGCGGGGAAAAGCGCGACGACGCTCGACGCATTCGCATCGATCGGGTTGAGCCCGGCGAACAGGAGCGCCGGAAACGTCACCAGGCTGCCGCCGCCGGCGAGCGCATTGAGGACGCCGCCGAGGAATGCCGCGGCCGTCAGGATGATGGTCGTTACCACGGAGACCTTATAGGCAGCGCCGCATGCGCGCGCGAGAGGCGTCGGCGGCGTTTGCAACGAGTGGGAGTGCGACGCTCAACGGTTCGTTGGTCTCGGGCGATATGTGTGCGAAGATTTTTCGGCCCAGGCCTTTTGAAGCCACCGGGCGAGGTCCGTGGAGAGGAACGCGCGCGATGGGAGGCGTTGAGCGCTTGGGAGAACAAGGACGACCCTAATCTACCGATGTACAGGCAATGCGCTCACCTCGGAACGGCGCAACGAGCAGCCGACCAACTCTCGGCTGGCGCAGAGACCAGCCCGCAATCACAAGCGGTAAGACCGCTCCGCGTTGTCGAAGAAGAGGCCGCATTGCGCCTCAGGCGGCTTTACCGAGGTCCCGGATTTCATCCTTCCGCGCTCAGCCGGGGAACCGCGGCGACGTCGAGCATCCCATGACCGGTTCAGAAATATCTGTGGACGAATTAATCACTGCGACGGGAACGTGGCACTCGCAGAAAGCGCGCGCCGAGTTTTTCGAATTAGTGCAGATCAAGGAGAATTGGTGTAGCCTTCTCGGTCGTCACGACAAACGGAGGCGAAGATGGAAAGTACGAAGTACGGCCCGATCTTCCTCGTGTGCGTGATTGTCGGCTCTATACTCGTATTCGTTCCGCCCACCGGATTTGTCGCTGGCGGTCAGCTTGTTTACGACGGCATGCAGGGATTGCTCGTGGAACAGCAGATGGAAAAGGATGCGATAGAGTTCAAGCGAGAGATTTACTTGCGAGAGCTGGGCGAAAAGTATCGTCAAGCCGAGTTCGATCGTGAAATGCAAAGACTGCGCCTGCAACGCCCGGCAACTCCGGAGGAAGGATACTAACTCGCTTATTTCCCTGCCGGTACGAATAGACGCGATCACGCTTCCGGCGTCCCCATCCAGTTCGTCGACGTCTGCGCATTGCGGTGGGATCAGCAACAGCGGGTAGGGGCGGCGCACGTCCTTCGGGCCCACCACTTCTACGAAGGCTAGCCTCCCAACGCCCGGCAATAGAGCTTGACTGTATCCGGAGTTTCTTCCGGAGGCACACAGTACTGGGACAGCCGGCTGCCGCGTTCCGCTCCCGTTCGATCTTGCGCGAGCCGATGCACGTCGCCGAGCGCTGCCGGTTTTCTGCCGAATGCTACATCGACTTTCCGCCAGTCGATGTCCTGCGAGATCCGAGACTCCCTCAACGCATCTCCCCGCATGACACAGGAGGATACGGTGACCTTCACCCGCCAACACTCGCTCTCACGTCGCGGCTTTTGTCTGCTGCCTCGGTGAATGATTGAAGGAATGTGGGGATGCCACTTGGATAGGTCAACTGTCAGATTTTATTGGGAAATACGAGCCAAGTACTGCAACTTCATGGAGGGGCCAGGGAGGCTTGACAACCGAGAGATTACAACAATATTGTTGTAACCATGATTCCGGCTCTCATACCGCTCGCTGGCTCGCCTTGGGAGGTCCTTCTGCCCGGCGTGCATTCGGCGACCTTCGCGGAGGTAGAGACCACTTTTGCCATCAACACCAGGCGGCGCGCCCTCTATGAGGGTCTGCTGTTTGCAGCGGCCGCCCTGTATCTCGCCGGATGCGACAGGATTTTTTTGGATGGAAGTTACGTGACGGCGAAGCCGCTACCCGGCGATTATGACGTGTGCTGGGACCCGGCCGGGATCAATCCCGCCAAGCTCGATCCTGTTTTCTCCGATTTTTCGAACAAGCGGCAGGCGCAAAAGGACAAGTTCAAGGGGGAATTCTTCCCCTCGACGATGGTCAACCCGCCAAGACAGCCGTTCGTGGATTTCTTTCAAGTGGACCGTTTTACGGGAAAGGCCAAAGGCATTCTTTTGATTGTTCTTTCCGCTGACCCCACGCTCAAGCGGAGGATGGCATGATCTACAGCGACCGTCAGTACCAGATTTCTCAAGTCGAACTAAACAAGCTTCAGGCTGCGCTTGCATCCACGTTGAAAGGCAGCGGCGTCGAGAAAGAGTGGCTACGCAAGATCGAACTTGACGCACTGCGCAGCCAGATTGCGGACCTTGAAGCGGAAATGGCCGAGTACAACCTGTTGAGGTTGGGCAAGGTTTCGTTTTCCGAAACGTGTTCCTTGAGCGAGTTGCCTCGTGTTCTCGTGCAGGCACGAATTGCCAAGGGCCTGACCCAAACAGATTTGGCCGAACGGCTGAATATGAAACCGCAGCAAGTGCAACGCTACGAGGCGACAAATTATATGAGCGCCAGTCTTGCGCGCCTCATTGAGGTGGCAAGCGTGCTTGAAGTGAAGATTTCCGAATCCTTCGAGGCTGCGGACGCCACTCCCTCCGGCGCGATCTTTGCTTGGCATGATCCTAATGATGTCTCGTGGAGTCGTTTGCCGTTCAAGGAAATGATTAAGCGGAAATGGCTTGACGTGTCACCGGGGCAATCGTCCGTAGATGCGACGCGTCAATTCTTTATCGCCATGGCCGGACCGCAGTTTGCAACTGCATTGCATCGAAAGAAGATTCGAAGCGGAAACATACCTAACGAATTCGCGCTGCTTGCTTGGCAAGCTCGGATCCTTGGTCTGGCACGCAGCCTGAGCGAGGCGGGACGCGTGAAATCTTTCGAGCACGATGACACGTGGCTGAGCGAACTGGTACGTCTGACCCGCCTTAAGGATGGACCTCGACGGGCGCGCGCGTTGCTTGCTGAACGAGGGATTATACTCATCATTGAACGGCATCTGCCCGGGACGTATCTGGATGGCGCAGCTATGCTGTCAGGCTTCGGTCAACCAGTGATCGGGCTTACACTTCGGTACGACCGGCTAGATAACTTCTGGTTCGTGCTGTTTCACGAGCTTGGTCACGTCTTCCTGCATCTCTTCGACAGTCTGAAGTTTGATTTCTTTGACGAAGAGGATGCATCAAAGGCAGATCATATAGAGCAGGAAGCGGACGACTTTGCGCTTAATACGTTGATCCCTCCTGAGGCATGGGATCGATGCCTGTCACGCTTTGCGATGACAGAGGAAGCGGTTCTCATCGACGCCAAAAACCTTGGGATTGATGCCAGCATCATTGCTGGACGCATTCGCAAAGAGAGAAACAATTACATGATCCTGAATGGACTCGTTGGGCACCATTCCGTTCGAGATCAATTGGAGGAAGAAGATGGCTCCTAACTCGAATTTCTATGTGCCTGCCGTAAGATGGCGTACCGGAGAATATCAGGCACTCCTGAAACTTTCCGATGTTGCCAAGAATCGAATTGTGCCTCTGATCACGATTCCGCCGCTTGAATATGACTTTGAGGATGGGGAACCAAAGAAAACCGTCCAGGCGCATGTCAGCCCATTCCCGAAGCGCTACAAAGAGAAATGGAAGGCGCGGAAGGCATGGATAGACGTAGATGCGAGCATTCAATCCGCAAAAATGGGCAGCGGCCTCACGGTCTTTGCGCATGTCTTCGAAGAGCTACGGAAATTTGGAGCTGAGGCGGTCCCGGTAGCTTCACTCGACTGCTCGGTTGGCGTGATCACTACGCTCGCGTCCATTGTGGCAAAGGACAACAAGGGGGTGGCAGTCCGGGCCCGACTTGAGCACGTGATGTTGCCAGACTTCGGAAAAAAGCTTCTTGGTCTCATCACAAGCCTGAATTGTAATGCTGCCCAAACGGACCTCATTGTTGATCTTGGGACGCCTGCTTACGAGCCATACGCTGCGTTTGCGGGTGCGCTCGCTCTTGCCCTTGCAAAAATCCCGACTCTCGATGCCTTTCGATCGTTTGTTCTTATCGGAACGGCCTTCCCCGACTCTACTAAAAGAAGTTGCTTTACCGGGCGGATTTGTTGATCGGCACGACTGGAAATTCTATCGCGCACTTGTCGGGCTCCTCCCGCCCAAAATGCGGCGGCCAACATTTGGCGATTACACGATTGTCCACCCGACATTTGTAGCCAACTTGGACATGCGGATGATCAAGCCCGCGGGTAAACTCATATACACCACTAAAGAGCAATGGATGATCCGAAAAGGAGGGGCGTTCCGCGACAATCCAAAACAGATGCACGGTCATTGCGACCACGTCCTCAAGTCAGGACACTTTAGGGGGCCGGCCTTCTCGTTCGGAGATGACTACATTCAGAACTGCGCTTTGAAGAAGGACGGTCCCAGCACCATGACGCGGTGGAAAACCGTCGGCATCAATCATCATATCATGCACGTGCTGGAAGATCTCGCCAAGTTTGGCGGGCCTCCATAGATTCCTTAATGAACGTGGTGATTTGTTGCACGGTGCAGAGAGCGGCCAATGACTCGTAAAGCTGTTTGCGCGGGCTTCGCAGCAGTCGCGGCGGTGCGTTCAATCGGGCCAGGAGCGCAACGGCCTCCGGCCTCCACAGCAAGTGTGCCAGTTGGTGGGCTTGCACATTCGGATTTCGCTTCGAGGCCCGGACGGCGATGAATTCAATTCCGCCGCGCGGGCCTTTGGTGACTTTCAGTATTCCGCACCACCGCGGAGCCATTTTTCTGACCGAGGAGACGTGTTTGTCGGCGCAAACGATTGTGAGCTTCTCCAGACATTGCTCGTAGAGCACTAGTTGTTGCGGTAGCCTCGCAAGTGTGTCGGCGGCGCTCTTAATTTCGAAGCCGTGGACGCAGCCATTTATGACCGCAATATCTATTCGGGCCTTGGCGTGTGCGAGGCCGAGTTCATCGACGATAAGAGTGTCGGCACGGCCGTGCAGTGTCCTGAATTTTTTGCGGTGGAGCGCCGTTCGAATTTCACCGTCGGAAGTTGGCCGCATGAGGTCCCCGACATAGCGTTAAGTGGTAACAAAACCCCTACGCGCCAGGCGAAGTAGAGACTGATTTGGCCGAAACAGCCAAGTAAATTATGCGAACCGCATGCTGTTGGCGGTGAGGATGTGTGCTGCGCGACACGGATCAGCGGTGAAGTTGGAAAACAGAGTTGGTGCCCCTGGCCGGACTCGAACCAGCACGATGTTGCCACCACCTGATTTTGAGTCAGGCGCGTCTACCAATTCCGCCACAGGGGCAGGCGGCGCGATCATAGCGGGCAAGGGCAGGTGGTCAACGGCCCCATATCATTGCCGCGTTCCCGTCGCTATATGGGGCGCAAGTCCACGGGGCCAAGGCCGTCAGGCCGGGTCCCGCGCCAAGGCCGCAAGGGTCAGTCTTGATGTTGCAGCGTCCACCGCTCAGAAGCACGGGCAAGTCCGGCATGACCGATCTCGCCTTGAGCACGATCCGCTCCCGCCCGGTCGCTGCGGCGGCGGCCGCGATCGCGGCGGTCGGCGCGGTCACCATCCTGGGCGCCTGGTTCTTCCAGTATGGGCTGGGACTCAAGCCGTGCCCGCTCTGCCTCGAGCAGCGCTACGCCTATTATTTCGCGATCCCGCTCGCGGTCATGGTGATGCTCGGCGACCACGTCGGCGCCAAGCGCAAGGTGCTGATCGCCGCGCTCGTCGCCATCGCGCTCGGCATGCTCTGGAACGCAGGGCTCGGCGTCTATCATTCCGGCGTCGAATGGAAATGGTGGCCGGGCCCGCAGGAATGTGCGGGCGAGTTCGAAGGCCTCGGCTCCGCCGGCGGACTTCTCAAGCAGCTCCAGTCGATCACCGTGGTGCGCTGCGACGAGGCGGCCTGGCGCTTCCTCGGGCTCTCGCTCGCCGGCTACAACGTGCTCATCTCGCTGCTGCTCGCCGCCGTCGCCGCCTGGGGCGCAGCGACCGAGTGGCGCGCTCGCGTGCTCGGTCCTGAAGCCGGATCCGCCGACGCCGAAGCGGCTGCGCGCTCCACAACCGTCGTCCTGCCTACGCTAGATAGAAGTCATTGAACGACCTTTTCGAGGTCGGATCGAGAAACTGCGTTGCCCGCAAACGATTGAACGGCACGGAGTCGGGGCCCTCATAAAATGGTCTGACCCTCAGCGCTCTCGCAGCCTCCGCAAAATCCGCCAGGTCCGGGTTGCTCGTCGAATAGCCGGGAACGTCCGTCTTGGTCGCCATGACACGGTCTCGCTCTAAGGTTGCGTATCGCACGTATAGATTGCATATCGTTGAGCCCGTGGCAATCGCTATTTTTCGCATACGATGTGAAGATATTTATTGACTACGACTCGAAGCTGGCGTATGATTCACACATCCCGCTCGACGAGGGGCGTCTCCGGAGACGATCCTGATGACGGAGCGGGCGTGGCGTCCCGGCGAAGTGCGGACCGGGAGGTTGGAGGCCGCCGCCTGGGCTCAATTAGAGCCCCCGCGGCGAGGCCCTCGCGACGGTTCCGGCGGCAATGCCGGAAACGGGATGCGGGGGCTTTCCCGACCCAAAACCGCCACGGCGGAGCGCCGAGAGGCGAGCGCACCGATCGCAAGGTGCGCGCCGCGCCCTAACCAGCGCGGCACGAGAACAAGGAATACGCGCCTGTCGGCGCTCCGCCATCCCCTCGCGGGGGTGGCAGCAAGAGGAAGGATACCCGGGGCGCCGCAAGCGCCGCGGGAGCGAGAGAGAGCCGCGGTTCGGAAAGAATTGCGGTTCGAAAGAAGTGAGAGAGTGGTGGCGGGCACATCCGGCACCGGGCTGTTTGACATTGTGAATAGGGGTAGCGCGGCACTCCCGGAGACTTCGGTCCTCGGGCCGACGCAGCCCTTGCGTGTGTCGGTACCACCCGTGCAACGCGCTCCTACCCTCCCCCTTGCGGGCAGGGTCGACCGCACGAAGCGAGGCGGGGTGGGGGTCGTAGTTGTTGCGCGAGGTGTGTCCAACAACAACGACCCCCGCCCCCAACCCCTCCCCACAAGGGGGAGGGGAGCCGACCGAGTTCGCGGCGCCTTTGTGCGTCAAACTCGAAGCTAGGCGGGTTAGCCTAGCGACGCGCGCGTGGGAATGTTATGTTTCGCCTGTTGTTTACATGAGAACAATGCCTACTCGACGCGGATGTTGGCGGCGCGGATCACGTCGCCCCAGCGCGCGGTCTCCTCCTTGATGAAGGCCTTGATCGCGGCGGGGGTGCCGCCGACCGGGGTCATGTTCATGCTGCGCAGGTGCTCGGCGGTCTCGGGGCTCTTGAGCACCTCGACGATGCCTTGATTGAGCTTGGCGACGATCGCCGCCGGCGTCTTCGGCGGGGCGGCAAGCGCGTTCCAGGTGTCGGAGCGGAAGCCCGTGACGCCGGCCTCGCCCATGGTCGGCACCTCGGGCACCGAGGGCACGCGCTCCGCGGTCGTCACCGCCAGCATCTTCGCGCGCTTGGCCTGGATATTGCTCGCGCACGGAATCGACCTGAAAGAACAGAAGATCGAGGTGGCCGGCGATGAGATCGTTCACCGCCTGCGCGGTGCCGCGATAGGGCACGTGGGTGAGCTTGGTGCCGGTGACGCGCGCGAACAGCTCGCCGGTGAGATGCGGCGTGGTGCCGACGCCCTGCGAGCCGAAATTGACCTTGCCCGGATTGGCCTTGGCATAGGCGATCAGCTCCGCCACCGAAGTCGGCCGGGAAATCCGCCCGCACCACCAGCGTGTTGGGGATCGAGGTCATGATCGCGAGCGGCTCGAAGGCGGCCGGATCGAAGTTGAGCTTCTTGTACATCACCACGTTGGTGGTGAGCGGCGCCGGCTGCGCGGCGAGAATGGTGTAGCCGTCGGGCTCGGCCTGCGCGACCGCCTCGGCGCCGAGATTGCCGCCGGCGCCCGGCCGGTTCTCCACCACGAACGGCTGGCCCCACATCTTCGCAAGCCGGTCGGCGATCACCCGCGCGACGATGTCGACGCCGCCGCCGGGCGGGGCCGAGACGATGATCTTGACCGCGCGGCTGGGATAAGCCGCCGCATCGGATTGGGCGAGCGCTTGCCCGGCGAAGCATTGCGCGGCGAGCGCGGCCGCGACCGGCACCAGGAATTTCCGCATTCGATCGACCTCGCAAGGACTGCCAAAGCGCGGGCCCGCAGGCTATGCTCTGCCGCAGGATTTGTCTTGTTGCGCGACGCCGCGGGCCTAAAGAAGCAATGAGGAAAAAGCAATGAGGAGGAAACAATGAAGATCGTCCAGACCGACGAGATCCCGCTCAAGCGCGGCCTCGAGCATCGCGGCGGCATCTTCCACGGCCGCATCATGGTGGAAGGCGAGCCCGGCGCGCTCGACAATTTCCAGCTCTCGTTCGGGCAGATGGGCGGCGACTTCAACTCGCCCCGCCACCGGCACAATTTCGAGCAGATCCGCTACCAGCTCGAAGGCGTGCTCGATTACGGGCGCGACGGCAAGCTCACGGCCGGCATGGTCGGCTACTTTCCCGAGGCCGTCCCCTACGGCCCGCAGAGCCAGGACCCGGACATCGCCTGCAAGACCATCGTGCTGCAGTTCGGCGGCGCCAGCGGCAGCGGCTATCTCTCGCAGGCCGAGGTGCAGGCCGGCATGCAGGAGCTCAAGCAGGAGGGCGAGTTCAAGGACGGCGTGTTCCGCCGCCGCGCCGACGTCGAAGGCAAGCGCAACCTCGACGGCTACCAGGCGATCTGGGAGCACGTGAACGGCCGGACGATGGTCTATCCCAAGCCGCGCTATCCGCAGCCGATCTTCATGGACCCGGCGAACTACGAATGGGTGGCGGTCGCGGGCGCGCCGGGCGCGTGGGAGAAGCCGCTCGGCGTGTTCACGGAGCGCCGCAGCGAAGCGGGCCTGCTCAAGCTCGACCCCGGCGCGCGCTATGTCGCCCGCGGCAAGGGCGTCTTCATCGTCACCCGCGGCGCAGGCGCGGTCGAGGGTCAGCCCTTGCGCGCGCTCACCACGATCTATCTCGCCGCCGGCGAAACCGCGACCTTCACCGCGCAGGACGGCATCGAGCTCCTCCACTTCGGCCTGCCCGACCTCGCGGGCCTGCGCCTGCCGGCCCACCGATCATGCCCAAGCCGGCGGAATAGCCGCCGCTGTTTCGGGAGTGAGTCACTGACCGTGCAGCGAATTCGGTGTGCACCCTCCCCTTGAAAGGGGGAGGGTTAGGGTGGGGATCATCACCGCCGTTCGCGCGGGAGCAGCGGCCACCCACACCGCCCGCTCCGCTCGCGACCTCCCCCCTACAAGGGGGAGGTGGAGCGCGCGGCGCGGTCGCGGCACACAATTGCGCCAACAGTCCATTGCGGTTAGATCAGGCTACGCGGCCTTGGGTGAGGGCAGGTCGCTCGCCAGGCCTGCGCCATGCGCTCGATCAAAGCGAGCACGTCGGGATGCTGCTCGGGCTGCCAGCGCGCAAGCATGTCGGCGAGCCCCTTCCGTCGCGCGGCGACGATGCGGTCGCGCATGGCGACGCCCGCGGGCGTGAGCGCGAGGTGTCCGTCGGCGCGCTTCTCCACGATGTCGCGATCGCACAGCGCATCGAGCGGACCTTCGAGCGCCTGCTGCGGGATCTCGAGCTCGGCGGCGAGCGAGGCGAGCGTCATGGGCTCGCGCTCGCCCAGCCGTGCCAGCATCCACAGCTCGGGCGCCGGCAGGTCGATGCCGGCGCGGCGCGCGAGATCGGCATAGACGCGCCAGCGGTTCTCGTGCGCCACCAGCACCGTGACGATGCGCTCGAGCTCTTCCAGCGAGGTGGCGTCGCGCGGCATCGCGAAGCTCTCGCCCACGCCCTCGCCGGCCGTACCTTCGCGCAGCGGGATCTCGCGCAGGAACCAGGCCAGCACGAAGCCGAGCGCGGAGATGCCGGCGGCCACCCAGAACACCGGCCGCAGTGCCAGCATGACCGCGGTGATGTATTCCTGATGCAGGCTGGGCGGCAGGCCGCGCGCCGCCGCCGGCAGGATGGCGGCGAGGAACTCCATGCCCGGCCCGCTGAGCTGCGCATGCAGGCGGTTGGCGAAGATCGCGCCGAACAGCGCGACGCCGAGCGCACCGCCGAGCGAGCGGAACAGCATCGTGCCCGACGTGGCCACGCCGAGATGCTTGTAGTCGACGCTGTTCTGCACCGCGATGATCAAGACCTGCATCACCATGCCCATGCCGAGCCCGAGCCAGAGCGCGTCGATCGAGGTCTGCCAGACGTCGGTCTCGGCCGAGAGCAGCGACAGCGCGCCGAGCCCGAAGGTCATCGTGCCGGTGCCGAGGATGGGAAACAGCTTGTAGCGGCCGAAGCGGCTGATGAGGCGGCCGCTGACCACCGAGGTCACCAGCATGCCGAGCATCATCGGCATCATCACGACGCCGGACATGGTCGGGCTCACGCCCTTCACCACCTGGAGATAGATCGGGAGGAACGTCACCGCGCCGAACAGCGAGAGCCCGACGATCAGGCCGACGCCGCTCGCGACCGCGAAGTTGCGGTTGGCGAACAGGCCGAGCGGCAGGATCGGCTCGCGCGCGCGCATTTCGACCGCGATGAAGGCAGCGGTCGCGCCGACGCCGACCGCGATCAGGCCGAGAACGACCGCCGAGGTCCAGGGAAAGATCGTGCCGCCGAGGCCGGTGAACAGGATGATGGCGCTGAGCGCTGTGGTGAGCAGCACCGCGCCGGCATAGTCGATCTCGTGCCGGCGGCGCGCCGTTCCCGCCGGCAGCACGAAGGCGATCACGATCAAGGCGAGGATGCCGACCGGCAGGTTGATGTAGAAGATCCAGCGCCAGCTTAGTTGGTCGACGAAGAAGCCGCCGACTAGCGGGCCGACGATGGTGGCGACCCCGAACACCGCGCCGAAGAATCCCTGGTAGCGCCCGCGTTCGCGCGGCGGGATGAGATCGCCGATCACGGCGATGGTGACGACCATCAGCCCGCCGCCGCCGATGCCTTCGAGCGCGCGGAAGGCAATGAGCTGCAGCATGTCCTGCGCGATGCCGCACAGCGCCGAGCCCACGAGAAAGACGACGATCGCCACCTGCAGCATGAGCTTGCGGCCGTAGAGATCGCCGAATTTTCCGTAGAGCGGTCCCGCGACCGTGCTGGTGAGGAGATACGCCGTCACCACCCAGGACAGGTAGCCGAGGCCGCCGAGATCTCCGGCCATGGTCGGCAGCGCGGTCGAGACCACGGTCTGGTCGAGCGCGGCGAGCCACAGCGCCAGGAACAGCGCGCCGAACACCGCCACGATGGATGTCTGATTCTTATCGGACGCCATCCCAGCTCCGAGAATGGCGCGCAATGACTCGGTGCGCGGAGAGGAAACGCAGGCTCAAGGATCGAGTTCGGTATCCCAATAGAGATAGTCGAGCCAGCTGTCGTGCAGATAATTCGGTGGGAAGCGCCGGCCGTTGCGATGCAGATGATTGACGCTCGGCTGGAACGGCATCTGCGACGGCCGCATCTTGGCTTCGGTCGTCGTCAGGTTGCCCTTCCTGAGATTGCAGGGCGAGCACGCCGCCACCACGTTGATCCAGGTCGTGTGCCCGCCGCGCGAGCGCGGCAACAGGTGATCGAAGGTCAAGTCATCGCGCGAGCCGCAATATTGGCAGCTGAACTTGTCGCGCAGGAAGACATTGAAGCGGGTGAAGGCGGGTTGGGTCGCGGGCTTCACGAAGGTCTTGAGCGACACCACGCTGGGGAGCTTCATCTCCAGGCTGGGGCTGCGCACCGCGCGGTCATACAGGGCGACGATGTTCACGCGCTCGAGAAAGACCGCCTTGATGGTGTCCTGCCACGACCACAGCGACAGCGGATAGTAGCTGAGCGGACGAAAATCCGCGTTGAGCACGAGGGCGGGAAAGCCTGAGGGTGACAGGTTCACGGCGTTCCTGATCTCCTTCCCCGACGAACCGGGGCAAGCGCCGCTAGTCTATAGGGGAGCGTGACAGGATTGTGAAGCCCGATCCGGGGGTTAAGCTCGCTGGCGTCGAGCGGCCGGAACCCGCCTATCGCGGCCAAAACGCGGGTCTCGCAGGCGCTTGCGCGTCGGCTTGAATGCGCCCCCGTGCAACGGAGCGCGCCGACCACGCCCGCGAATCACCCTTGGCCTTAGATCGGTGCGCGTCACGCCCCGCGTACGCGATCGATCACCGCCGCGGCATCGACGACCGCATCGCCGTGCCAGGCGATGTGCTGGTCGGGACGGATGAGCACGAGCTCGCGGCGGTAGAGCCCGTCGGGAGCATCGAGCCGCAAGGTCGTGAGCGGCACGCCGCGCGCCCGCGCGGCTGCCGCCAACGCGTCGGCACCCGCGGGCGCGCCGAAATCGAGGAGCGTAAAGCCTTGTCCGAATTCATCGTAGAGCGCGCGGCCCGGCGCCAACCAGACATGCGGCGCGCGCGCGCCCGCCCGAGCGAGCGGCGTGTAGCTGTCCCAGGTATCGGGCGGCGGCGCATCGCAGTCCGCGCAGACGATGGGCGAAGGCTCGTAGCGCTCGCCGAGCTGGATGCCGACGGTGAGATATTGCGCCCGGTCTTCTTCCATGATCCTGGCGCCGAAGGCGCGCCGCGTCGCCTGCGCCGCCGCGCCGTCGTCCTCGAAATCGGGCGGCATGATCCAGCCGTCCATGATGCGGGTGCACCTGATGCCGAGTTGAGAGTTGCGGATGCCGATCGGGCGGCGTTCGATCTCGTAGCTGTCGAGGAGCCGCGTTCCGGCCCAGCCCTGATGTACGGCGGCAAGTTTCCAGGCGAGATTCATCACGTCGCCGATGCCGGTGTTCATCCCGAGCCCGCCGAGCGGCGTGAACAGATGCGCGGCATCGCCGGCGAGGAAAACCCGCCCGGCCTGGTAATGCTCGGCGACCAGCGCGAGCCCGCCGGTCCACGGCCCGCCCGAGATGATCTCGAATGTCACGTCGGCGCCGATCATGGCGGCGATCACCGCCTCGGCATCGATCGCGCGCCAGTCGGTGCCGGGCGGCACCTGATAGTGCACGACCCAGGTCTCGCGCCCGTCCTGGGAATACATCATCCCGCGCATGTCGGGATTGAGGATCCAGGTCATGTTGGTCGGCGGCCGCTTGCTCGCTGCCATCAGCGCGGGCGAGCGGATGAAAAAGGACAGCATGGTGCCGCCCATGAAGGCGCGATGGGTGGTGCCGTCCTCGCCGACCATGGCGAAGCCGAGCGCGCGCCGCACCGTGCTGGCGGCGCCGTCGATGCCGAGGAGATAACGCGCCTTGATCTCGCGGCGCTCGCCGGTTTGCGTCGCCTCGATCTCGGCGACGACATGATCGTCATGGGCGGCAAAGGAGTTGAGCCGCCAGCCGAAATGAATCTGCCCGCGCCCTTGCCGTTCGGCGCAACGCCGCAGCACGCGTTCGAGCACGATCTGCGAGACGGTGTTGGGAATTTCCGGCGTCGGCCAATCCGAATAGGGGCGCGGCAGGCGGCCGAATTCATGGCCGCAGAACCGCGTCACATAGGCGGAGGCGCGCGCGACGTCCGCGGGCAGGCCCTCGGCGCGCAGCGCGTCGGCGATGCCCAGGCGACGGAAATGCTCCATCGAGCGCGCATTGGTGTTGTTGCACTTGGGATGCTGCGCGGTGTCGAGCTTGTCCGTGACCAGCATGACCGGAACGGACCGCCAGGCGAGCTCGATCGCCGCCGCCAGGCCGACCGGTCCGCCGCCGACGACGAGGGCAAAGGTCTCAGCGTCCATGGCCTGGCTCTTGCCGCGGGATTGTGCACGCGCCGGCAGATATCAGCGCGCGGCGGTCAGCCGGCGCGCGAGAAATTCGCCGCCATGGCGCAGCCCTTCCTGGTCGATGCCGTGACCGATGCCTTGCGACAAGTGCCATTCCACCGGCACGCCGAGCGAGGCAAGTCCGCTCGAGGCCTGGAACAGCGCCTGCGCCGGGATGAGATCGTCCTGGTCGCCGTGCACGAGCAGGACCGGCGGGCGCGACTTGATCTCGGCCGCGAACTTTTCGGCGTTGGCATCGGGCGGGACGACGAGCAGCCCGGAAAAGCCGACGATGGCGAACGGCGCTACCGCGCGCCGCAGGCCCGCATGCAGCGCCAGCATGGTGCCTTGGCTGAAGCCGACCAGCGCGAGCGCCGACGGCGGCAGGTTGCGGCGCGCGAGCTCGGCTTCGAGGAAGCGTTGCAGCATCGGCGCCGCCGTGTTGACGCCGATCCAGCGCTCGTTGGGATCGCGGAAGGTGAGCGGGAACCATTGCCTGCCGACCGGCGCCTGGCCGCAGGGCTCCGGCGCGTGCGGAGAGACGAAGGCCGCCTGCGGCAACAGCCCCTGCCACGCGCGGCCGATATCGATCAGATCGTTGCCGTCGGCGCCGTATCCGTGCAGGAACACGACGAGCTGGCGCGCCGGACCCGAGCGCGGCTCGAGCCGGGGACCGTCGAGCTCAGCCATTGGCCCTCCGCAGTGTCGGCGCCTCGGGCATCGGCGCGCCCTCGCGCTGCTTGGTCGAGCGATAGTAGGACCACAGCATGCGGGCGGCGGCGGCGCGGAAGGGCCGCCACGATTCCGCGAGCGGCCCCATCTCTTTCGAGGTCGGACGTGCCGCGAGCGCGAGCACGAGCCGCGTCGCTTCCTGCAAGGCGAGATCGCCGGCGGGCCAGGCGTCGGCATGGCCGAGGCAGACCAGAAGATAGATGTCGGCGGTCCAGGGCCCGATGCCGTGAACAGCGGTCAGCGCCGCATGCGCCGCGTCGGCCGGCATCTCCACGAGGCCGGGAAGATCGAGGTGGCCGCGCTCGATCGCCTTTGCGATCGCCTTGAGGGCGCGGATTCTTGGGTGCCGAGAGGCCGGCGCGGGCAAGCTTGGTCGCGCGCGCGCGCAGCACGGCGGTATGGTCGAGCGGATCGAATGCGCCCGTGAGCCGTCTCCAGATCGCGGTTGCGCTTGCGGTCGAGAGCTGCTGCGAGACCACGATCGAGGCAAGGCCCGCAAATCCGTCCGGCCGCCGGCGCAGCGGCGGGCGTCCCGAGCGCGCCAGCACCGCATCGAAGCGGGGATCGGCGTCGATCAGGCGCGCGATCGCGTGGTCGAGATCGGCTTCGGTGTGGATGAAGAAAGACATGACCGCGGCGAAGCATCTACAAATGGCATCTGAACGCAACCCCTTTCTCCGCGATCATCCGGCCGGCCGCGCATGTCTCGTCCCGTCTATCGCTTTGCGCCGTCTCCCAACGGCTATCTGCATCTCGGCCATGCATTTTCGGCGCTCGTCAATTTCGAGCTGGCGGGCGCGGCAGGCGGGCGGTTCCTGTTGCGCATCGAGGACATCGACGCGGCGCGTTGCCGGCCGGACTACGAGCAGGCGATCTACGAGGACCTGGCGTGGCTCGGCATCGCCTGGGAGGAGCCGGTCTGGCGCCAGAGCGCGCATTTCGACGACGACCGCGCGGCGCTGGCGCGGCTCGACGAGTTGGGCCTCGTCTATCCGAGCTTCGAAAGCCGCAGCGAGATTTTGCGCCTGGTCGCGGAGCGGGAAGCGCATGCTCCCTGGCCGCGCGACCCCGACGGGGCGCCGCTCTACCCCGGCGACGCGCGCACGCTCTTGCCTCGGGAACGCCGGCGGCGCATGGAGATGGGCGAGCCGTATGCGCTGCGTTTGGACATGGCGGCGGCGATCGCGCGAACCGGCCCGTTGACCTGGCGCGAGAGCGGCCCGACGAGCGAAACCGGAACGGTCGCGGCACGTCCGCAGATGTGGGGCGATGTGGTGCTGGCACGCAAGGAGACGCCGACGAGCTATCACCTGGCGGTGGTGATCGACGATGCGCGCCAGGGCGTGACCGATGTCGTGCGCGGGCAGGATCTGTTCTGGTCGACCGGCGTGCACCGGCTGCTGCAGGCGCTGCTCGGCCTGCCGGCGCCCAACTATCACCATCACCGCCTGATTCTGGATGGCGACGGGAACAAGCTGTCGAAATCGACCCGCGCCACCGCCTTGCGTGCGCTGCGCGACGGCGGCGCGACCCCGACCGATATCCGCCGCATGGTCGGGCTAGCGTGAACGCCATGGCCAACGGCTTTTCTCCGCGGCAATCTCCCTGAGAGGTGCGATGCCGAGAACGAGAACACCTGCGGGCAAGCGGCCAGGTCGTGGCAAGCGCACGGCGCGCCGGCGTTCGCGCGCGCCGCGTTCGCGCGCCATCGAGGCGACGCTGGCGGACGTCGCCCACGAGATCAGAACGCCGCTGACCGGAATCCTGGCGCTGGGCGAGCTCTTGGCCACGTCCGACCTCGGCGAGCGCGAGCGCGGTTGGGCGACTGCGATCAAGAGCACGGCCGAGCATCTCGCCTTGTTTACCTCGCTCATCGTCGATGCCGCGCGCGCCGACGCCAAGGGTCTGGTGCTGCGCCGCGAGCTCATTCGCCCGCGCCGTCTCGCCGACGCGCTCGTTGCTTCGCTGGCGGCGCGCGCCGACGCCAAGGGTCTCGAGAATAAAGCGCATATTGCGAGCGAATTGCCGGAGGCGGTGATCGGCGATCCGCTGCGGCTGCGGGCGGCGCTGGAAAATCTCATCGACAATGCGGTGAAGTTCACCGAGCGCGGCCGCGTCGGCCTCGACGTGACCAGCGAGAAGGCCGCGGGTGAAAAGGTGCGGCTCGTGTTCACCGTGTCCGACAGCGGCATCGGGCTCACCGCCGCCGAGATCAAGCGGCTGTTTCGGCCGTTCGCGCAGGCGAACGAAGGAATCGCGCGCCGCTATGGCGGGGCCGGGCTGGGTTTGACCTTGGTCAAGCGCATCGCCAAGGCCATGGGTGGCGATCTCGCGGTCGTGAGCGAACGCGGGAGCGGCAGCCGCTTCCGGCTCAGCGTCACCGTGGACAAGGTCGCGCACGCGCCGGCGGCGGCGCAACCGGACGGCGCGGCGGCGCGCGGCGCGCCGGTGCGTTCGCTCGCCGTGCTCTGCGTCGAGGACAATCCCTACGGCCGTGTGCTGCTCAACACCATCCTGACCGAGCTCGGCCATCGCCCGGATTTCGTCGGCACCGGCGCGGCCGCGGTCGAGGCGGTCGCGCAGGGCGGCTACGACCTGGTGCTCATGGACGTGACGCTGCCGGACATCGACGGGGTGGAAGCGACGCGGCGCATCCGCGCGCTCGATGGCGCCGCCGGCCGCGTGCCGATCATCGGCGTGTCCGGCCGCGGCAGCGCGGCGGAGGAGGCCGCCGGCCGCGCCGCGGGGATGGACGGCTATCTCACCAAGCCGCTGAGCCCGAGCGCGCTCACCCAGGCGCTGGCATCGGCGCCGCCGCCGTAGGCCGTGGGACGGGCTGAGCGCCAGGGCTACGCGCTGCGGACTTTGACATATCGCCTGCGCATTGATATGTCGTGACATATGAGCGAGCGAACCACCGTCCGGCTTCCCGAAGATCTGCTCGACCGCGCCCGGCGCAAGGCCACCGCGGAGGGACGCACGCTCACGTCCCTGATCGAGGACGGGTTGCGGTTGGTGGTGGCCGAGACCAGGAAGACCGCGAAGGCGAAGCGCGTCCTGCCTCCCATCAGCAAGGCTACAGGCGGGCCCATGCCTGGGATCGATCTCGCCGACCTGTCGACGCTCGAGGAGATGGATGACTTGGATTACCTCGCGCGGATGAAGCGCAATAAATGATTTTGGCCGACGTGAATGTCCTGATCTATGCCTTTCGCCGGGACATGCCCCAACATGCCGCCTGCCGGCAGTGGCTCGTCGGAATCGTGGCAGGCGAGGCACGCTTCGGCCTTTCGCCGTTGGCGTTGAGCGCGCTGGTTCGCATCACGACCAATCCGCGCGCTTTCCGGACACCGAGCGCGATCGATGAGGCGTTCCGTTTCTGCGAAAATCTCCTCGGGCAACCCCACTGCCAGGCGGTCGATCCGGGAGAGCGCCACTGGCATATCTTCCAGCGGCTCTGCATCGAGACCGACACGCGCGGATCGCGCGTCACCGATGCGTGGTTTGCCGCCCTTGCCATCGAGTGGGGTTGCGAATGGATCACGCTTGATCGCGACTACGCACGATTTCCCGGCTTGAAATGGCAGGTGCCGGCACCATCCGAAGAGTGACGTACGCCGGCCGTACCGCCCAAAATGCGGCGCCGCCCGAGATGGGCGGCGCGTTTCATGCGAATGTCGCAACGGTCTCAGTAGGTGACGCCGACCGGAGCCCAGCCGAAGCGATAGTTGATGCCGGCCTTCACGACGTGGATGCGCTGCCGAATGTCGGCATTGAGGCTGAACTGGTCCGTCGTGTCGGTGAACTCGACGCCCCGGGTTCCGAAGTCCAGGTAGTTGTACTCGATCTTCGCCGACCAGTTGTCGGTGAAGGAGTATTCGAACCCGCCGCCGAGCATCCAGCCCCAACGCGTCTCATTGGCGTTGAAGTTCAGTATGCTCGTGTTCAGCTCGTATTTGTCGTTGGCCCAGGCGGCGCCGCCCTTGCCGTAGACGAGGGTGCGGTCGAACGCGACGCCAAGCCGGCCCGCGATCGTGCCGAGCCCCTGGACCTTGGCGTTGCAGCTTCCCGCGAACGTCGCCAGCCCGCCGGCGTTGAGCGAGCAAGTGCTGCTGCCGGTCAGATCGGACCAGCTGGCGTCGGCCTCGACGCCGAATACGAACGAGCCGGACTGGTAGTTGGCTCCGACTTGGCCGCCGGCAAGCCCACCGGTGGGATCGGTGCTTGCTATCGCCGGCGTAACCGGCACGATCCCGATCGTGAACGGCAAGGCGGCCGTCGCTTCCTTGCGCCCCCAGGCGCCGCCGCCGTGGGCGCCAAAGTAAAATCCGGTCCAGGTGAAGATCACGTAAGTCTGCGGACGGCTGTACACCATCGGCACGTCGGCCGCCGCTGCGGGCTGCAACGCACCCACGACGAGCGCGGCGATGCCGGCGCAGGCAATGATCAGCTTTTTCATCGGACGACCCCCGAACTCACGACCCCAGCACGGCCGAGCGGTTGCTGCGACCGCATCCTGACCCCGCGGCAACCGTCGCGTCCGCGCCGCAGCGAGTCAAGCACGTGGGCGGTAGGCGCGCCGCGAACAGCGCACCGAAGGCCTGTTCGCAGCCGTGTCTACGAGACTGAAATGATTGTCGCTTTCGAACGGCGTTGCCGCGGCGCCACGGGGCAGAACTTTCAGCTGCGGCGGGCGGCAGGGCGCCGCCTGGACGGCTACGCCGCAGTTCGGTCAACAATGCGTACGATGTCCGCCATAATGCGGTTCAACTCGAAATCCTTCGGCGTATAGACCGCGGCGACGCCGGCCTGCTGCAGCGCGCGCGCATCCTCCGGCGGAATGATGCCCCCGACCACGACCGGGACATCGTCGAGCCCGGCGCTTTTCATGCGCGCCACCACGTCCTGCACCAGCGGCAGATGCGAGCCCGAGAGGATCGATAGTCCCACCACATGCGCGCCTTGTTCGCGCGCGACTTCGACGATCTCTTCTGGCGTGAGCCGGATGCCGTCGTAGACCACGTCCATGCCGGCGTCGCGCGCCCGCACCGCGATCTGCTCGGCGCCGTTGGAGTGGCCGTCGAGACCGGGCTTGCCGACAACGAATTTCAGCCGCCGGCCGAGCTTGCGCGACACCCGGTCGACGTCGGCGCGCAAATCGTCGAGGCCTATGGTCTCGTTGCGCGCCGCCCGCCCGACCCCGGTGGGCGCGCGGTACTCGCCGAAGCTTTCGCGCAAGGCGAAGCCCCATTCACCGGTGGTGACGCCGGCTTTGGCGCAAGTGACCGAGGCCGGCATGATGTTGCGGTTTTCGCGGGCCGCGGCGCGCAGCTCCTTGAGCGCCGCCGCGACCGCCTTCTGATCGCGGGTCGTGCGCCAGGCCTTGAGACGCTCGATCTGCTCGGCCTCGGCCTGCGGCGAGACCGTGAGGATGGCGTCGGCCGAGCCCGCGAGCGGCGATGCCTCGCTCTCCACGAAGCGATTGACCCCGACGACGGTCTGCTCGCCGCGTTCGATCGCTTCGACGCGGCGGGTGTTCGATTCCACGAGCTGCTGCTTCATGTAGCCTTGCTCGACGGCGGCGACCGCGCCGCCCAGCCCCTCGATATGGGCGAGCTCCTCTTTGGCCTCGCGCTTGAGCGCATCGACCTTGGCGGTGATCGCTGGCGAACCGTCGAAAATGTCGCCGTATTCGAGCAGGTCGGTCTCGTAGGCGAGGATCTGCTGCATGCGCAGCGACCATTGCTGGTCCCACGGCCGTGGCAGGCCGAGCGCCTCGTTCCAGGCCGGCAGCTGCACCGCCCGTGCGCGGGCGTTCTTCGACAAGGTCACCGCCAGCATCTCGATGAGGATCCGGGTGACGTTGTTCTCCGGCTGCTGCTCGGTCAACCCGAGCGAGTTGACCTGCACGCCATAACGGAAGAGCCGCTGCTTGGGATCGTTGACGCCGTAGCGCTCGGCAGTGATCTCATCCCAGAGCTCGGCGAAGGCGCGCATCTTGCAGAGCTCGGTGATGAAGCGCAGGCCGGCATTGACGAAGAACGAGATGCGCCCGACCACCTCGCCGAACGCCCCGGGTTGCACGGCGCCCGACGTCTTCACCGTGTCGAGCACGGCGATCGCGGTGGCGAGCGCGAATGCGAGCTCCTGCACCGGCGTCGCGCCCGCCTCCTGCAGGTGATAGGAGCACACGTTCATCGGGTTCCATTTCGGCATCTCCCGGGTCGTGAACAGGATCACGTCCTTGGTGAGCCGCATGGAGGGCGCGGGCGGAAACACGTGGGTGCCGCGCGAGAGATACTCCTTGATGATGTCGTTCTGCGTGGTGCCGGAAAGTTTCGCGCGCGCGACGCCCTGCTCGTCGGCAAGAGCTACGTAGAGGGCAAGGAGCCAGGCCGCCGTCGCGTTGATGGTCATCGACGTGTTCATGTCCCCGAGCGGGATGCCCTCGAACAGCGTGCGCATGTCGCCGAGATGCGAGATCGGAACGCCGACCTTGCCGACCTCGCCGTTGGCGAGCGGGTGATCGCTGTCGTAGCCGGTCTGGGTCGGCAGATCGAAGGCGACGGAGAGACCGGTCTGACCCTTGGCGAGGTTCTTGCGATAGAGCGCGTTCGAATCACCCGCCGTCGAATGGCCGGCATAGGTGCGGAAGATCCACGGCTTGTCGCGCTCCCGCCGTGCGCCGTCCGCTGGCTCGCTCATGTGGTCGCCTCGCTTGGCCCGGTCACCTGCCTCGCGATTGTGCAGTGCACCATACTCCCCGTTCAGTCGCAAGCGTCATTCTTCATCGGCGCATGGTGGGCAGCGAGCCGAATGCCTTCAGCCGCGCGGCTGTGCTTGAAACGCAACCCGCGTCGTAAGGTTCGAACCTGGTGCCTCGCCGCGGCGCGCGACGCGGCGGAGATATCTGCGTTAGCGTCTGATGAAGCCGACGATGACCAACAGAATAACGGCGCCGATCGTGGCGTTGACGATCGAGCCGATGAAGCCGGCGAACGGCATGAAGCCCAATTGCCGGAGCAGCCAGACGCCGATGAAGGCACCCACGATGCCGATGATGATGTTCCAGAGCAGTCCGAATCCAAAGCCGCGCACGATTTGCCCGGCCAACCAGCCGGCGATCGCGCCGACAATGATCATGATGATGATGCTGTCGATTCCAATCACGATGTCCCTCCCCCAACCGGCAGGGCACGAGCGTCCCGCCGCGTTTTGCGATGCAACTTTAGTAGCATAGCGCAAGCCGGCCAGACTGTCAGCCGACGCGCGCGTGCGGCACCAGAGACCGTCGCACGCGTTATCGAGGTGTGCAACGGGTCGATATTGCGGCGCAGCATAAAATGCGGCAAACTGATCGTGCGTTGCTATTTGTGGAGACACCCCATGCCGGCCGTCGTGATTGCGAAGCCGCCGCGGGCGGCGGTGCTCAAGGATCTCTATGACATCGGCGAAGTGCCTCCGCTCGGCCACGTGCCGGCGCAGATGCATGCCTGGGCGATTCGCAAGGAGCGCCACGGTCCGCCCGAAACGTCGATGCAGCTCGAAGTGCTGCCGACCTGGCCGATCGGCGAGGACGAGGTGCTGGTCTACGTGATGGCCGGCGGCGTCAACTACAATGGCGTGTGGGCCGGCCTCGGCGTCCCGATCTCGCCGCTCGACGTGCACAAGAATCCTTTCCACGTCGCGGGCTCCGATGCGTCGGGCGTCGTTTGGGCCTGCGGCGCGAAGGTCCGTCGCTGGAAGGCGGGCGACGAAGTCATCATCCACTGCAATCAGGACGATGGCGACGACGAGGAATGCAACGGCGGCGATCCGTTGCTGTCGCCCTCGCAGCGCATCTGGGGCTACGAGACGCCGGACGGCTCGTTCGCGCAGTTCTGCCGCGTGCAGTCACGCCAGCTCATGCCGAAGCCGGCGCATCTGACCTGGGAGGAGGCGGCCTGCTACACGCTCACGCTCGCGACCGCCTACCGCATGCTCTATGGCCATCCGCCGCATACCTTGAAGCCGGGCGACCACGTGCTGGTATGGGGCGCCTCCGGCGGTCTCGGGGTCTTCGGGGTGCAGCTCGCGGCGGCGTCCGGCGCCAACGCCATCGGCATCATTTCGGATGAAAGCAAGCGCGACTACGTCATGCAGCTCGGCGCCAAGGGCGCGATCAACCGCAAGGATTTTTCCTGCTGGGGCCAGATGCCGAAGGTCGGCAGCGCGGAATACGACGCCTGGGTCAAGGAGGCGCGCAAGTTCGGCAAAGCGATCTGGGACATCACCGGCAAGCGCGACGTCGACATCGTGTTCGAGCATCCAGGCGAGGCGACGTTTCCGGTCTCCTGCCTGGTCGTGAAGCGCGGCGGCATGGTGGTGTTCTGCGCCGGTACCTCGGGCTACAACCTGACGTTCGATGCGCGCTACGTGTGGATGCGGCAGAAGCGCGTGCAGGGCTCGCATTTCGCCCATCTCAAGCAGGCCTCGGCGGCAAATCAGTTCGTGCTCGACCGCCGCATCGATCCCTGCATGAGCGAGGTATTTCCCTGGAGCAAGATCCCGCATGCGCACGAACTGATGCGCACCAACCGCCATCCGCCCGGCAACATGGCGGTGCTGGTCAACGCGCTGCGTACAGGCTTGCGTACGCTCGACGACGTGATCGAGGCGGGTGCCGAATCGTAGGGGGACAAGTCTACGCTTTTTTTGGCCTGCCACAAGAATGGCACCTTTTTTGCTTTGAATCGGACAGTGGGAGCAATGAGCGGGGGGCCTGCAAGAGAGGAGTCCTCACCATGTGCGACTACAGTCTTCACAATGTGAAGTCGCGTGCTGCAAAAGTTGGCGACAAGCTCACGACGCGCAACTTTGGTACCGGCACTCGTGGGTTTGCCTCGCCCGAAGATGCCACTACGGCGGTCTGCGTCCTGCCCGGAACCGAGCTTGCGTTTTCCCGGGAGGTCGCCTGCACGGCATCTGGATTTCTTGGCTTGGGTGCGCGCAGGATGACCTACGAAACGGCGATCTTTCGGCAGGTCAACAAGGACCAACCACGCGTTCATCATGATGCCCTCGAATTTCCGGACGGGCAGACGGTTCTCCTGACCGATCTTCTCGAAGGTCAAGAGGCAACCGTGCTGCAGCTTCCCGCCCAGCCGACGACCGCGGCCGAGGCGGAGGCTCAGGAGCGCGTCGCCTACGTCGGATAATTCGTCGACGCCGAGATGCAAGCGCAAGATGTCAGGGGCCGCCCCCAGCAGGGGCGGCCTTTTCCGATCGTCCTACAGGCGATGTCCGATTGCTGTGCGGGTCGATGCACGATGCGGCAGTGTGACATCGGCTCACGCGTTTGACTCGCCTGAGGCAGCGTGCTGGCATGAATTATGCAAACCTGTTCCAGGATGGAGCGGAACATGACATCGATCAGGATTGTCGCGATTGCACTCGCTGCATCTTTTATGGCCACGTCTCTTATGGCCCCGTCGGCGGTCGGGCAGGGAACCAAGGTCGCCATCGGAATATCCGGGTGGACGGGCTTTGCGCCGCTCACGCTCGCCAAGGAGGCCGGAATCTTCGCGAAGAACGGCTTGGACGTCAGCATCAAGAAAATTCCCCAGGCGAGCCGGCACCTCGCCATCGCCTCAGGCGATATCCAGTGCGCGGCCACGACGGTCGAGACCTGGATCGTCTGGAACGCCAACGGCGTTGCCACCACGCAGCTTTTTCAGATGGACAAGTCGTATGGCGCCGACGGCATGGTCGTGCGCAACAACGTTGCTTCCATCAAGGACGTGAAAGGCAAGACGGTTGCGGCGTCCGCACCCGGCACTGCGCCCTATTTCACGCTGGCCTGGTTCCTCAAGAAGAACGGTCTCACGGTCAAGGACGTCACCGTCGTCAACATGGAGCCCGCGGCTGCGGCGCAAGCCTTCATTGCCGGCCAGAACGACGTCGCCATGACCTACGAGCCGTACCTCTCGGCCGTGCGCGCGAAACCGGAAGCGGGCAAGATCATCGCCACCACGCTCGACTATCCGATGGTCATGGACACGTTCGGCTGTACGCCCAAATTCATTGCGGAAAATGACGCGGCGGTGAAGGCGCTGGTGAAGAGCTATTTCGAAGCCCTCGAGATGATCAAGAGCGACCAGAGCAAGGCCTACGAGCTCATGGGCACCGACGTGAAGCAGTCCGGCGAGCAGTTCGGCAACTCGGCGAAATATCTGCGCTGGCAGGATCAGGCCGCCAACAAGGTCTTCTTCACCGGCGAGTTCAACACGTTCTCGAAAGAGGCCGCCGACCTGCTGCTCGAGATCGGCATCATCAAGCAGATCCCGGATCTGCCGAAGCTCGCGGACACGCGATTCATTCAGTGACGGCCTGCCGGATCGTTCGGTAGGCGCCTTCATCCGAGCGGCCGCCCTCGTCAGGGAGAGACCGCCGCCGAGATTGCGGCGTTGCGCGCCGCTAGCGCGCATCCCGATTGGGTTGAATCGGGATGTGCACTGAATTCTTCGATTTTGCGCATGTTCTAATCGGAAAACCGGTGCCCACTTTTCCGGAACATGCGCTAGGAATGACGGCACGTATTGCCGACCGGATGATCTGGACCCTCGTAGGGCCGCGGCATGAAGCCCCTGGCGCCGATCTCGAACACGGCCCGCGTCGCGCTCGGCATCCTGTTCTTCATTCTGTTCCTGGCCGCCTGGAGCTATGTCACGCTGGGCGGCCATGTCTCGAAGACCTTCCTGGCCGACCCTCTCACCATGGTCGAGGAAGGCTACGACCTTCTGACCAAGCACGGCTTCCTCGGCGACATCGGCATTACGATCTGGCGCGTCCTGGGTGGTTTTGTGCTCGCCGCCCTGGTCGCCGTGCCGCTCGGCATTCTGATGGGCACCTACAAGCCGATCGAGGCGTTCCTCGAGCCGTTCGTCTCGTTCGCGCGCTACTTGCCGGCCTCCGCCTTCATCCCGCTGTTGATCCTCTGGGCCGGCATCGGCGAGTTGCAGAAGCTTCTCGTCATCTTCATCGGTTCGGTGTTCCAGCTCGTGCTGATGGTGGCGCTGACCGTTGCGGGCGTGCGCCGCGACCTGGTCGAGGCCGCCTTGACGCTCGGGGCGCGCGACCGCGGCATTGTCGGCCGCGTCTTGATCCCGGCGTCGGCTCCCGACATCGCGGAGATCTTGCGGCTCGTGCTGGGCTGGGCCTGGACCTATGTGATCGTCGCCGAGTTGATCGGCTCGTCGTCCGGGATCGGCCACATGATCACCGACAGCCAGGCGCTGCTCGCCACCGGCCAGATCATCTTCGGCATCATCGTGATCGGCGTCATCGGATTGATTTCCGACTTTCTGTTCAAATGGGGAAACCGGCGGCTGTTTCCCTGGAGCCTGGCGTGAGCAAGCTCGTGATCGAGAACGTCTCGCGCATCTTCCCCGGCGTGCGCCGCGGCAAGCCCACGCGCGCGCTCGAGCCGACGAATCTCCAGATTTCCGATAACGACTTCGTCACCATCCTCGGGCCGTCGGGCTGCGGCAAGTCCACATTGCTGCGGCTCGTCGCCGGACTCGATCGGCCGACCGCCGGCCGCATCGTCTTGAACGGCAAGCCGGTGGTCGAACCCGGTCCCGACCGGGGCATGGTGTTCCAGTCCTATACCTTGTTCCCGTGGCTGACGGTCGCGGACAACATCGCCTTCGGTTTGCGCGAGAAGGGCGTGGCGCGAGAGCGGCGCGGCGAGGCCGTACGCGAATGGGTCGGACGGATCGGCCTGGCCGGCTTCGAGCACCATTACCCGAAGCAGTTGTCCGGCGGCATGCAGCAGCGCACCGCCATCGCCCGTGCGCTTGCCAACGATCCCGAGATCCTCCTGCTCGATGAGCCGTTCGGCGCGCTCGACAACCAGACCCGGGCGCTGATGCAGGAACTCCTGCTCGACATCTGGGAGCGCGCGCGCAAGACCGTGCTGTTCGTGACCCACGACATCGAGGAGGCGATCTTTCTCGGCTCGCGCGTGGTGGTGATGACGGCGCGGCCGGGACGGATCAAGGCCGAGGTGGCGATCGACCTGCCGCACCCGCGCCACTACACGATCAAGACCAGCCCGGAATTCTCCGCGCTCAAGGCACGGCTGACGGAGGAGATTCGGACCGAGGCAGTGCTTGCCGCCGAAGCCGCCTCCCGCGTGGCGTAGGTGCCGTGAAGCCGCATTACGGCAGGCTCGGCAGCTTGAGCCTGTGCTCGCGCGCACAGGCGATCGCATCCTCGTAGCCGGCGTCGGCGTGGCGCATCACGCCGGAGGCGGGATCGTTCCATAACACCCGTTCGATCCGTCGCGCGGCAGCGGGCGTGCCGTCGCACACGACGACCATGCCGGCATGCTGCGAAAAGCCGATGCCGACCCCGCCGCCGTGGTGGAACGAGACCCAGGTCGCGCCCGAGGCGCAGTTGAGCAGCGCGTTGATCAGCGGCCAATCCGACACCGCATCGGAGCCGTCCTTCATGCCCTCGGTCTCGCGATTGGGGCTCGCGACCGAGCCGGAATCGAGATGGTCGCGGCCGATCACGATCGGCGCCTTGAGCTCGCCCTTCGCAACCATCTCGTTGAAGGCAAGCCCCAGGCGATGCCGGTCGCCCAGCCCGACCCAGCAGATGCGCGCGGGCAAGCCCTGGAATTTGATGCGCGACTTCGCCATGTCGAGCCAGTGGTGCAGATGGCCTTCATCCGGCATCAGTTCCTTGACCTTGGCGTCGGTGCGAAAAATATCTTCGGGATCGCCCGACAGCGCGGCCCAGCGGAACGGGCCGATGCCCCGGCAGAACAGCGGGCGGATATAGGCCGGCACGAAGCCCGGGAAGTCGAACGCTTCGGCAACGCCCGCCTCCTTCGCCATCTGGCGGATATTGTTGCCGTAATCGAAGGTCGGGACGCCGCGCCGCCAGAAGTCGAGCATCGCGCGCACGTGCATGGCCATGGACGCTTTCGCCGCGCGCTCGACCCCTTTCGGATCGTCTGCGCGCCGCGCCTCCCATTCCGCCAGCGTCCATCCCGCCGGCAGATAGCCGTTGATCGGATCGTGCGCCGAGGTCTGGTCCGTGACCGCATCGGGCGTCACGCCCCGCCGCACCAGCTCGGGCAGCATCTCGGCGGCGTTGCCGAGCACGCCGACCGATACCGGTTTCCGCTCGCGGCCGGCGCGCTCCATCATCGCCAGTGCCTCGTCGAGATCCTTCGCCTGGTCGTCGAGATAGCCGGTCTTGAGCCGCATCTCGATGCGCGAGGGCTGGCACTCGATCGCCAGCAGCGAGGCACCCGCCATGGTGGCGGCGAGCGGCTGCGCGCCGCCCATGCCGCCGAGGCCGGCGGTGAGGATCCACTTGCCGGCAAGGCTGCCGCCGTAGTGGCGCCGCAACAGCTCGGCAAAGGTCTCGTAGGTGCCCTGCACGATGCCCTGCGAGCCGATATAGATCCAGGAGCCGGCGGTCATCTGGCCGTACATCATCAGGCCCTTGCGATCGAGCGCGTTGAAATGGTCGAGCGTCGCCCAGTGCGGGACCAGGTTCGAGTTCGCGATCAGCACGCGCGGCGCGTCCGCGTGCGTGCGAAACACGCCGACGGGCTTTCCCGATTGCACGCACAAGGTCTCGTCCGCCTCGAGATCGCGCAAGGCTGCCACCATGCGATCGAAGCTGTCCCAATCGCGCGCGGCGCGGCCCGCGCCGCCATAGACCACCAGCTCGTGCGGGTTCTCCGCCACCTCGGGATCGAGATTGTTCATCAGCATGCGCAGCGGCGCCTCGGTCAGCCAGCTCTTGGCCGACAGTTCGGTGCCGCGCGGTGCGCGGATGACGCGGGTATTGTCCAGGCGCGTGGGCATTTATGGTTCCCAATCTTGCGGTCAATTTCATAGCACGCCGCTCGTGTCCCGGACGAGCGAGCGCTGCTGCGCGAGCGAAGATCCGGGACCCAGGAGTCTCGCGGCACGCTCGATCGCAATATTGCACTTCGCGAGTCTCGCACTAGGTCCCGGGTCTCGTTCCGCTCGGCGAAGACGCTTCGCTGCACTCGCCCGGGACACGAGAGGTCACCCGCGCGCAAAGGCGAGGCAGTCCTCGAGCACGGCGCGCAAGGTCCGCTGGATCGGCTTGGCGAACTCAGGGTCCCACGGCGGCGGATCGCCCTCGTCGGGGAGATAGCCGCGCATCGCCAGCTCCATCTGCACGGCATGGATGCCCGCGGCGGGTCGCCCGTAGGTGCGGGTGATCCAGCCGCCGGTGAAACGGCCGTTGACCACGTGCGACCACGCGCTCGCGGCGCAACGTCGGGCAACCGCCGCTTCCAAGCGGAGGTCGCAGCTCTTGCCTGAATTGGTGCCGATGTTGAACACCGGAAGCTCGCCCGCAAACAGGCGGGGGATCATCGAGCGGATCGAATGGCAGTCGTACAGCACGACCCGCGGATGCTTGCCCCGCAGCCGCTCGAGCTCCGCGGCGAGCGCGGCGTGATAGGGCGCGAAGTAAAGTGCCTTGCGCCGCTCGATCTCCTCCGGGGAAGGGGCCTGGCCGTCGCGGTAGAGCGGGACGCCGTCGAAGGTTTCCGTCGGCAGCAGGCCGGTGGTCGTTTGCCCGGGGTAGAGCGACGCGCCGGAGGGATCGCGGTTGACGTCGATCACCGTGCGCGACAGCGCGGTATGCACGGTCGTCGCGCCGAGCTCGGTGACGAAGGCGTAGAGCTTGTCGATGTGACGATCGGCGTCGTGGCGTGCGAGCGGCAACGACACGAGCGCGGCCTCGCACTCCGCCGGGACGCTCACGCCGGTGTGCGGGAATGACACCAAAAGCGGTGCGTCGCCCCGCGTCACGGTCAGCCAAGGCTCCGTCATGCAGTTGCTCCTTCGAAGCTCGGCAGGTTCACATCGGCTGCGGCGGTGAGCGCCCCGGAGCGCACGAGATCGGCCGCCGCCGCGATATCGGGAGCGAGGTAGCGGTCGTGGTCGAGCCTCGCTACGCGCTCGCGCAGCAGCGCACGCACCCGCTCGAGCGGCGCGCTCGACGCGAGCGGCGCATGGAAGTCGCAGCCTTGCGCGGCGGCGATGAGCTCGATCGCAGCCACGTTCACGGCATTCTCCGCCATGGCGGCGAGCCGGCGCGCCGCGTGCGCCGACATCGCCACGTGATCCTCCTGATTGGCGCAGGTCGGTATCGAATCGACGCTGGCAGGATGGGCGCGCTGCTTGTTCTCGGAGACCAGCGCGGCCGCCGTCACCTGCGCCAGCATCAATCCGGAATTGAGACCCGGCTGCGGCGTCAGAAAAGCCGGCAGCCCGGAAAGCGCGGGATCGATCAGCATGGCGATGCGCCGCTCGGCGAGCGAGCCGATCTCGCAGATCGCGATCGCCAGCATGTCGGCGGCGAACGCTACCGGTTCGCCATGGAAGTTGCCGCCGGACAGGGCCTCGCCGCTGTCGGCGAAGATGAGCGGGTTGTCGGAGACGCCGTTGGCTTCCGTGCTCAGCGTGGCCGTTGCCTGGCGCGCGAGGTCGAGCACTGCGCCCATCACCTGCGGCTGGCAGCGCAGGCAATAAGGGTCCTGCACGCGGTCGTCGTTGACGAGGTGCGAGGCGCGGATCGAGCTGCCGGCCATCAGCGCGCGCAAGGCGGCGGCGACCTCGATCTGGCCGCGGTGGCCGCGCAGCGCATGAATGCGCGCATCGAACGGCGTATCGGAGCCCTTGGCCGCGTCGGTCGCCAGCGCGCCGGTGATGAGCGCCGCGTGAAATACGCGCTCGATGACGAACAGGCCGGCCAACGCCTCCGCGGTCGAAAACTGAGTGCCGTTGAGGAGCGCGAGCCCTTCCTTCGGGCCGAGCACGATCGGCGCGAGCCCGGCACGCGCGAGCGCGGCTTCCGCCGGCATGATCGCGCCGGCGACATGCACCTCGCCGATGCCGAGCATCGCCGCCGCCAGGTGCGCAAGCGGCGCGAGATCGCCGGAGGTCCCGACCGAGCCCTGGCTCGGGATCACCGGGCTGATGTCGCGATCCAGCATGGCCTCCAGCATGGCGATGGTCTGCGGGCGCACGCCGGAGGCGCCCTGGCCGAGGCTTGCGAGCTTGAGCGCCATCATCAGCCGCACGTTCACCTCCCGCATCGGCTCGCCCACGCCCGCGGCGTGCGACAGCACGATATTGCGCTGGAGGGTCGCGAGGTCTGCGGAGCCGATACGCACGCTCGCAAGCTTGCCGAAACCGGTGTTGATGCCATAGACCGGCGCGCCGCGTGCGACCATCGCGTCGACCGCGCGCGCCCCCGCTTCGATCGCCGGCATCGCCGCGGGATCGAGCCGAACGGGCGCGCCGTCGGCCACCGCGCGCCAATCGGCGAGCGTCGCGCGTCCCGGATTCAGGGTGACGGTCATTGGCCTCTCCGGACGCGGCGATGCAACGGATTGAAGCCGATACGGTAGGCAAGCTCGGCCGGCCGTTCGATGTCCCAGATGGCAAGGTCGCACCATTTGCCGGGCTCGAGCGTGCCGACGTCGCCGAGCCGGCCGAGCGCGCGTGCGGCCTCCCGCGTCACGCCGGCGATGGTTTCGTCAACCGTGAGGCCAAACAGCGTCGCCGCCATGTTGAGGATCGTGAGCAGCGAGGTGATGGGCGATGTGCCGGGATTGCTGTCGGTCGCGATGGCGATCGGCACGCGCTTGCGCCGCATGCTCGCGACCGGCGGCAGCCGCTTTTCCCGCAGGACATAGAACGCGCCGGGCAGCAGGACGGCAACGGTGCCGGCGCGCGCCATGGCGGCAACGCCATCCTCGTCGGTGTATTCGAGATGGTCGGCTGAGAGCGCTCCGTGCTCTGCCGCGAGCCTTGCGCCATTGAGGTTGCTGAGCTGATCGGCATGCAGCTTGACCGGCAGCCCTGCCGCGCGTGCGGCTGCAAACACGCGCGCGGTCTGCTCGGGCGAGAACGCAATCGTCTCGCAGAACGCATCGACCGCATCGGCCAGCCGGTCGCGGGCGATGACCGGAATCATCGCGCAGACCTCGTCGATATAGCGCTCCTTGTCACCCTTTGCTTCCGGCGGCAGCGCGTGCGCGCCGAGGAAGCTCGTGACCACGTCGACGTCGCGCTCGCGCGCGAGGCGCCTTGCGGCCCGCAGCATCCGCATCTCGGTTGTGCGATCGAGCCCATAGCCCGATTTGATCTCGACGGTGGTGACGCCTTCCGCGAGCAGGCGATCGAGGCGCGGCAGGCTCAGCCGCACGAGATCATCCTCGCTCGCGGCACGTGTCGCCTTCACCGTGGAGACGATGCCGCCGCCTGCCCGTGCGATGTCCTCGTAGGAGGCGCCGGCCAGGCGCAGCTCGAATTCGTGCGCGCGGTCTCCCGCGTAGACGAGGTGGGTGTGGCAGTCGATCAGCCCAGGCGTGATCCAGCGCCCGTCGAGGGCGATGCGCTCGCTCGCATCCCAGCCGGCCGGCAGTTCCGCCGTCGGACCTGCGAATGAAATTCGCCCCTCTACGGCCGCGACCGCACCGCCTTCGACCGCGCCCAGGCCGGAACGGTCCGGCGAGAGCGTTGCAAGTCGCGCGTCGAGCCAGATCGTGTCGAACCGCATGGCACCCTCGTACAGCCGGTCCTCTTACATAACGCCGCTGCGCCGATTATTGTCGAGCGACATGCCGCGTCCAATACCGGCCGGAGCTGGAGAGCGACAGTTGCGACGCGAGCTCTTTTTCGATCACGCCTTGCTGCCGTCCGGATGGGCCCGCGACGTCCGCATCGCGGTCGACGACGGCACCATCGTCGCGGTCGTAGAAGGCGGACCGCGCGCCGGCGCCGACCGCGTCGCCGGCATCGCCGTTCCAGGGCTTCCCAATCTGCATTGCCATGCATTCCAGCGCGGCATGGCCGGGCTCGCCGAGCGCCGCGGTCCGGCCGCCGACAGCTTCTGGACCTGGCGCGAGGTCATGTATCGTTTCCTGCAGCGCCTTTCGCCCGATGACGTCGAGGCGATCGCCGCCTTCGCATATATGGAGATGCTGGAAACCGGCTTCACCACCGTCGGCGAGTTTCACTATCTGCATCATGACGTCGACGGCCGGCCCTACGCCGATCTCGGCGAAATGGCCACCCGCATCGCCGCCGCCAGCGCCCAAACGCATATCGGCCTCACCCTGCTGCCGTCGTTCTATGCCAATGGCGGGTTTGGTGGCGCGCCGCCGGGCGTCGGTCAAATCCGCTTCATCAACGACCCCGATCGGTTCCTCGTGCTCGTCGAACGTAGCCGCGCAATTGTAACGGCCTTGCCGGCGGCGCGCCTCGGTATCGCGCCGCATTCACTGCGCGCCGTGACGCCTGCGACCCTGCGCGCGGTCTGCCAGGCGATGCCCGACGGGCCGATCCACATCCACGCCGCCGAGCAGGTCAGCGAGGTGGAGGAATGCATCGCCGCTCTCGGCCGTCGCCCGGTGGAATGGCTGCTCGAGAATGCCGCGCTCAATTCGCGCTGGTGCGTGATCCATGCGACCCATACCACGGCGGCGGAGACGAAGGCGCTGGCGGCGTCGCAGGCGGTGGTCGGGCTCTGCCCGCTGACCGAGGCGTCGCTCGGCGACGGCATTTTCGACGGGGCGGGCTACCTCGCGGCCGGCGGACACTACGGCATCGGTACCGATTCGAATATCCAGATCGACGCGGCGGCGGAGCTGCGGCAACTGGAATACGGGCAGCGGCTGGCGCGGCGCGCCCGCAACGTCATGACGCTCTCGGAGGGTAATTCGACGGGACGACGGCTCTACGCCGCCGCGCTGGCGGCCGGTGCACAGGCGCTGCAGCGGCCGATCGGGTCGCTTGCGGTCGGCTCGCGCGCGGACATCGTGCTGCTCGATGAAAATCATCCGGATCTCGCCGCGCGTTCCGGCCATCACTGGCTCGATGCCTGGATTTTCGTCGCCGGGCGGAGCGCGGTCAAAACCGTGCTGGTGGGCGGAGAGACCGTGGTGGACGCGGGCCGTCACACGATGCGGCCGGCGATCGAGGCGCGCTTCAGGACGGTCGTCGCAGAACTGGCCGCCGCGTGAGGCGGAGCTTTCATGCCTTGGGATCGGCATCGAGCCGCACCACCCAGCCTTCCAGGCCCGGTTTGGCCGCGGGATAGTGCTCAAGCACGAGCGGGTCGTGCCCCGGCACCACATGTTCGCGCGAGCTGGCGAGCTTGTGCAGCGTCCCATAGCCCTCGACCACCTCGGCGACGTTGTACGTGATCGGAAAAATTCGCCCGGTCTCGAGATGCGCGTAGAGATGGGCGGCGTCCGCCGCGAGCACGACGTGGCCGCGCCGGGTCTTCACGCGCACGCTTTGGAGACCCTTGGAGTGGCCGCCGATATGATGGACGGTCACGCCGGGCACGATCTCGTCCTCGCCGTCGTGGAAGGCGACGCGGCCGGCGAACATCTTGCGCACCATCGCGACCACGTCGTCGACCTCGAACGGCAGGCGCAGCGCGGCGTGGCACATGCAGCGCCCGGTGGCATAGGCCATCTCGCAGTCCTGCAGGTGATAGCGCGCGCCCGGAAACAGATCGTAGTTGCCGACATGGTCGTAATGCATGTGGCTGACGATGACGGTGTCGACCGCGGCAGGGTCGACGCCGATCGCCCGCAATCCCTCGCCCACCGGCTTGATCAGCTCGCGCTGGCGTTTTTTGCCCATGGCCGCGTCGAAGCCGGTGTCGAGGACGATGGGGCCGGATGGTCCGACGATGGCCCAGACGTAGAAGTCGAGCGGCTGCAGCACGTCGTGGGGATCGCCGCCGATGAAGTTTTCCGACGACTTGCGATCGTGGTGGCCGTAGCGGATGGCATAGATCTCGTGGACGTCGTCGCTCATGCTGGGCCTCTACCCTCCTGATGCCGTCATTCCGGGGCGCCGCAAAGCGGCGAGCCCGGAATCCATACTCACAGGCTGTGGTTATGGATTCCGGGCCCAACGCTTCGCGTTGTCCCGGAATGACGCGGCAGTTTCGCATGTGGTCTCATGCTGCACTTCGCGTCACTTCGCCAGCGGGCCGCCTTCGCGCGGCGCACGCACCTCGACGCCGGCCCGCCGCTCGACCGGCTGCACCACGGTGGTGAGATCCTGGTCCGGTCCGTTCTCGTCGCACGCGGTCTGCAACGCCCGCGTGACCGCTTCGGCGACCTCCATCGGCACCCCCAGCGCCTTGCCTTCGCCGAGGCAGAGCTTGAGGTCCTTGGTCATCAATCCCACGGTGAAGCCGAGGTTGAAGGTGCGGGGCAGAACCAGACGTCCGAACTTGTCCTCGGTCGCGGTGTTGCGGCCGGTGCCGGAATTGATCACGTCGAGCATGATGCGCGGATCGAGCCCGGCCTTGACGCCCATGACCATCGCTTCCGAGGTCGCGGTCATGGCGGCCGCGGAGAGGAAATTATTGCAGAGCTTCATGGTCTGGCCCGCGCCCGGCCGCTCGCCGATGAAGAAGGTCTTGCCGATCGCCTTGAGCGCCGGCGCGATCGCGTTGACCTCCGCGCGCGGGCCGGAGACCATCAGCGCCAGCGTCCCCTTCGCCGCCCCGGTGACGCCGCCGCTGACGGGGCAATCGACCTGCACGATGTTCCTCGCCTCGAGCGCCTCGAAGATGCGCTTGGCCATGACCGCGCCGGTGGTCGAGAGGTCGACGAAGCGGCGCACGCGGTTGCCTTCGATCACGCCGCCGGCGCCGGTCGCGACCGCGCGCACGATCTCGGGCGTGGGCAGGCTCGCCATCACGGTTTCGACCTCGTCGGCGATCTCGCGGGCCGAGCCGGCGGCACGCGCTCCGAGCGCAGTGAGACGATCGATGGCCTCGCGCCGCGCATCGAACACGACGACCCGATGGCCCGCCTCGACCAGCCGGCGGGCCATGTGGAAGCCCATCTGGCCGAGCCCGATGAAGCCGATATCCATGGTTCGTTTCTCCCTTACGCGTCGTATTGGATGCGCCGTATTGGTCTGTCGTCAAATGTAACATGACATGCGCACCACGCGCTCCCACCTCCCCCTGAAAGGGGGAGGTCGCGAGCGAAGCGAGCGGGTGGGGGTCATGCCGCGTTGAACAATGCCGGAATTGCCGTAACCCCCACCCCGACCCTCCCCCTTTCAGGGGGAGGGAGTCCACCGAGTCCGCGGCGCGATCGGCGATCTGAACAAGGACACCGCGAACCAGCAGTGGCAACTGAGTTTGCGGCTACGATTCCGTCGCCACGATCTTCTCCAGCAGCAGCAACAGGTCCTGCGGGGCGGTGATGTGGGGGTTGTGGCTGGCGTCCATCTCGTAATAGCGCCAGCCGTTTTCGCGCTGCGCGCGCTCGGCGAACGGGCGAAACACGTCAACAGGTCCGATGCGCCGGCAATAGATGTAGCTGCGCGGCGGCGGCGGGACTCTTGCAACGAGACGCAACGGCTGCTCGAAGGTCTTGATCGGGTGCGGCAGCCGGCGGCCTGCGGCCCAGGCGACATCGGCGGCGGGCGTGTCGGCCGGCATCGGGTTCGGCGGTATGCGCCAGCCTTCGCCGGCGGTGCGCGCGAGCTGACGCATGTGCTCGCGCCCCTCCGGCGGCTGCAGGTCGAACAGGCTCTGGCCGTCCTTGGGGACGAAAGCGTCGAGATAGATGAGCTGCACGATCCGCTCGCGGGCGCGATCGGCGACCCCGGTCGCCACCATGCCGCCGTAGCTGTGGGCGATCAGCACGACGTCGCGCAGATCCTCCATCGCCAAGACCCCGACGATGTCTTGAATGTGGGTGTCGAGATCGATCGCCGGGTTGGCGAGATGCGCCCGTTCGCCCAGGCCAGTATAGGTCGGCGTCCACAGCTCATGTCCGGCGGCCCGCAGCAACGGCCGCATCTTCTTCCAGGTCCAGGCCGCGGACCAGGCGCCATGCGCCACCACAAACGTTGCCACGATCGCGCTCCTCCATGTTGGGGGTCAGGACATGGGAGCCTGCCCACCGTTCCTCCCGTGCTTCGCGCCGTTGAAAAGACGCGTCAAGCTGATAGCCTTCATCGCCCGCGAAGGCGCAGATCAATTCGCGGGATCGCACAGTATGCGCGCGCCGGCGCCCGCACTCGGCGGCCCCACAACAATAACAAGGCATCACAAGGGAGGAACTCCATGACGATGTGTCGTCTCATGTCGCTCGCGCTGGCGGCGGCGGCCGCCGCGCTGCTGCCAATGCGGCCGCTGCTCGCCGCCGAGCTGGTTTTCGGCAGCTGGACCCCGGCGCAGGAATACCAGAACCGGGTGGCCATGCCGGAGCTGATCAAGAATATCGAAAAGGACACCGGCGGGGCGATCAAATGGAAATTGATCGCGGGCGGCCAGATCGCCGACGCCAAGGCCACCTTTACCGCCGTGAAGGACGGCCTGATGCAGGGCGGGCTCGGGATCGTGACCTATGTCCCCAACGCGATTCCCTCGGTCTACGCGATCTACAGCACCAACATCTTCGGCGAGAGCGATCCGGTTGCCGCGTCCGGTGCCGCATTGGAGACGATGTATCTCCACTGCCCCTCGTGCCTCGAGGAATTGCGCAAGCAGAACTCGGTGGTGTTGGCCGGCTGGACCACGTCCGCCTACATGCTCACCTGCCGCGAGCCGCTCAGGACCATGGCCGACCTCAAGGGCAAGCGCGTGCGCGCCACCGGGGGCAACGCCGAAATGCTCAAGATGGCAGGTATGGTGCCGGTCGGCGCCACCCTGGTCGAGGCGGTGGGCCTGCTGCAGCGCGGCGGTCTCGATTGCCAGCACGGCATCATCGACTGGGTGCGTACCTTCGGCTACGGCGATGTCGCCAAATACATCATGGACTATCCGCTCGGGCTGTCAGGGCCCGCGCTCGGGATTCTGATGAACCGCGATGCCTGGAAAAATTTCACGCCCGAGCAGAAGAAGGTCCACGTCAAGTACGGGGCCTGGCTGAGCGCCAAGATGGCGATCGGGAACTTCATCATTTCCAACGAGGAGGCGCTCAATACCGTGGTGAAGGACAAGGGGGTGCAACTCGTCAAAGTCGGTAATGCCTTCGATGCGATCCCCGAGAACTACAAGAAGGTACAGCGCGAAACCAACATCGCGACGGCAAAGGGTTTCGGCGTGCAGGACCCGGCCGTGATCATCGATTACTACGAGCAGGCGGTGGAGCGCTGGCGGCCGGTATCGAAACAGATCGGGCGCGACATCGACAAGTTCACGGAGGTACTGGTCCGCGAGGTCTTCTCCAAGATCGATCCGGACAAATTGTGAGCGAAGGTCGCTCAGCATTTTAGGGCTGACATGGATCGTCTGCTCCGCTGGCTGCAAAAGCCGATCGATCTTCTTTTCTGGCTGAGCCTGCTCGCGGGGTTTCTGATGATGGTGCACGTCACCGTCGACGTGACCGGCCGCTATTTCTTCAACCGTCCATTGGACGGCACCACCGAAATCGTCGCCGCCTATTACATGATATTGGTGGCGTATTGTCCCTGGGCCTGGGTCGCGAGCCGGGACAATCACATCGTCGCCGGGATCTTTCGGCACGTCGGCTCGCCGCGCTTCGATTTCTGGCTCGACATCGCCGTCAAGACCTTCACCGCGGTATGCGTCTCGGTGTTCACGTACCAGACTTTTTGGGCGGCACTTCGGCAGACCCGGGCGGGCGAGGTGTGGCTGGCCGGGACCATGTACCTGCCGGTGTGGCCGAGCCGCTGGGTGCTCCCGGTGTCCGGCCTGTTCATGGTTCTCCATCTCGTCCTGCGTGTCGTGTCGGACGGCATCGGCGCAGCGCGGCGCTGACGGCGCGCGGGCAAGGCAGGAAGAGGGGCCACAGATATGGACGCGCTCACGCTGTCGCTGGTCAGTCTCGGCGGCATGCTGGTGCTCATTGCGCTGCGGGTGCCGATCGGCATCGCGATGGGAGCGGTCGCGTTCTTCGGCTTCTGGTACGCGCGCAACTTCAACGTCGCGCTCAGCGCCCTCAGCGATACGCCGTTTGTGTTTGCCGCCAGTTGGGATCTGTCCGCGATCCCGATGTTCCTGCTGATGGGGGCCATTGCCGGCAATTCGGGTGTCGGCGCCGCCCTGTTCCGCGCGGCGCATGCGTGGTTCGGCATGCTGCCGGGCGGGCTGGCGGTTGCGACCAACTGGGCTTGCGCCGGCTTTGGCGCAGCCTCGGGATCGAGCGTGGCGGCGGCCGCCGTGATGGCGCGCCTCGCCGTGCCCGAAATGCTGAAACGAAAGTACGACAAGGGACTCGCCACCGGCGTCTGCGCCAGCGGGGGCACGCTCGACGCGCTGATACCGCCCAGCATCAGCTTCGTCATCTACGGCGTATTCGCCGAGGTGTCCGTTCCCAAGCTGCTGATTGCCGGCATCCTTCCCGGCCTTCTGACCGCGGCGGTCTACATGATCATGATCATGGTCCGTTGTTCGATCAATCCGTCGCTTGCGCCGCCGATCGAATATGCCGACCGCGCGGCGCTCCGGCGCGAGCGCTGGGATTCGCTCGCGGGGATATGGCCGATTCTCGTGCTCATCATGGGCGTCATCGGCGGGCTCTACTGGGGTGTCGTCACGCCGACCGAAGGCGGGGCCGCCGGCGCGTTTCTCGCCGCCGTCATCGGTATTGTTCAGCGCAAGTTGACGCTTGCAGGATTCATCGACGCGCTGCGCGACGCCATGGGCACCACCGCGCAGCTCTTCTTCGTCGGCATCGGCGCAATCCTCTACACCAAATTTCTCGCGCTCTCCGGCACCGCCGACATGTTCAAGGAGATGATCGGACAGTGGGCGCTCGATCCCTTGCTGCTGGTCGCTGCGGTATCGATCGTCTACATCATTCTCGGCACGTTCATGGACCCGCTCGGGATGATCCTGCTCACCATCCCGGTGTTCGTCCCGATGTTTGCCGCCCTCGATCTCGATCTCGTCTGGTTCGGGGTGCTGGTGGTCAAATATATCGGGATCAGCCTGCTGACGCCGCCGGTGGGGTTCAACATCTATGTGGTGGCGACCGCAACCAATAATACGATCCCGTTGAGCACGATCTATCGGGGCTGCTACTGGTTCCTCGGCTGCGAGGTCGTGATCATGGCCCTGCTGATTGCGTTTCCGCAAATCTCGCTGTTCCTGCCCAATCTGATGAACTGAGCGGACGCCCCGCGGCGCCTCGATCTCGCAGCGTCCCATGTTTGGAGCGGCTTGTTGTGGCGGCGCCGCGGGCGCATGATGCGATCACCGCGGCGCCGGAATATCTGGACGGGGCAACTGGCGCGGTGCGTTCCATGGTGTGACTCGCTGGCCGGACGCGGAACGCTGCTACGGTGTAAACGTTATTCGCATCTCGTCTGTCGCGCCGGGCGTGGAGTGCGCGGTAGGGGAATGCCAGCGGACAACGGTTTGATGATGCCGGCTGAAGTGGATGCGGCGGAGCTGCCGAGGCTCGATGCGTTCGACGAGGAGTTCGGGCAGGACCCCGTCGCTATTCTGCGCGCACAGCGGCGCAAGGCCAGAACGCGGATTTGGACGCTCATCGCCGTCGCGATTGCGGCAGCGATCATGGGCGTGCTGGCGTTGGCGTGGTCGACGGTTGGCGGCCGGCTGCGCCTGGAGCTGCAGCCGGCCCCCATGTCGCTGCAGAGCGCGACCCGCGAAGCGCCGAGCGAAGAGGTGGCGCGTCTCCTTCGCCAAGTGGACGCACTGAACAGGGAGATCGGCGGGCTGAAGGACGAGATCAGAGGTTTCACGCTGGCCCAGCAGCAGGCGGCCGAGACCATCGCCGCGCTCAAGGCCGGCGCGCAGGACGCTCCAAGCCAGGTCTCGTCCGGCCACTGGTATTCGAACCCGGTCGCGTTGACGTTCGGAATCGTGCGCCAACCGCAACCCAGCGGGGTGGTGCTGCCACCCCGGCGGCCGGCGACGGCCCGCCCCGCAAATCGTAAGGTGCAACGACGCGACAACCGCAGGCCCCGGGCGTTGAAGCCTCGGAAGTAAGGTATCGGCCACCGGCATTACATGGTATTAAGTTGCCATCTTGCTGCCATCCCGGCATGATCGAGGGCAGGCGGGCCGGAGACGCCTGAGACGCCTATGGTTGTTGGGGAGAATCTGAACAAGCTATTTCAGCTCGCAGGCGCGGCGCTCGGGGTTCCCGCGGCCGCCGTGGGCACCATCGCGGCTTACCAAAGCTACTTCTCGAGCGACGAAACCTGCCAGAAGCTCCGCAGCAATATTCTCGCCACCATGGAGCGCAGCGTCACGCCCGAGACCAAGCGCAGCTTGCTCAAGAAGGACGTGACCGATTTCGACCGTCTGTGCGGCGCGGGCGACCCGGACGCCCGTGCCCTCTTCCATGCCGCCCTCGATGACCCGGCCCACCTTGCGCCGCCGGACGCTACTCCTGCTACTCCTGCTACTCCCGCCGCCGCACCGCCGGAGCCGCCGCGCCCGCAGGTCTCGCCGGTCGGCGTATTTGGCGCTCCGGGCTCCAAGGAGCATTACGGTTGGGTCGCGCTGAGCCATCGGCAGGCGGGTGGGGACTGGGTGGTCCATTTCAACGGCTATGCGATCTCCGACACGTCGTTGCCGCCCTCCGGCACGGTCTTGAGTGCGCAACGGATGCTGCCGGTTTGGTCGGAACCGCAAGCGGGCGCGAACGATCAGACCAAGGTGCAGAGCCGGTTGCCGGCAGGCGCCTGCGTGCGCGTTGTGGCGACGCGCGGCGGCATTAGCCGGCTGTGGGCCGAGGTCGCCCCGGCATCGTGCTCGTGAGCGAACCGGGCCCGAGCGACTAGTGCTTTCCCGTTGAATTGGAAGCGGCGCGAGCCACCGACTCGGTCGCCTTGCACGATGGCTCGCGCCCCAACCTACCCTCCCCCTTGTGGGGAGGGTCGACCGCCGAAGTCGAAGCGTAGGCGGGCGGGGTGGGGGTCGCAGTTGTTGCGCGCGATGTGTCCACCGACAACGACCCCCACCCCCAACCCCTGCCACAAGGGGAGGGGAGCGACTCCGAGTCCGTGGCAGCGGTGCACCGAGTCCAACGGAACGCGCTATAGAACTCTGCTACAGCAGCTTGAGCTGCCGGTCTTGCGGCTTGCCGCGCCCGGGCTGCATCGGCTGATGCTTCACCAGCTCATTCTCGATATCGCGGAGAAACGGCGACGGCTCGAGCATCCGCAGGCGGCCGCGCCAGTGGCGCTGGCGGGCGTGGCTGAGAATGAGCCTGTCCTTGGCGCGGGTCATGCCGACGTAAAACAGCCGGCGCTCTTCCGCCAGCGCCGCCTCGCTGGGTTCGCTCCAGTAGAGCGGCAGCAGGCCGTCCTCCAGCCCGACGATGAACACGACCGGAAATTCGAGCCCCTTCGCGGCGTGCAAGGTCAGGAGCGAGACCCGGTCGGTGCGCGCCTCCCGGAACTCGGCGTCGGTCGCAAGCGCCGCCGCGTCCGCCAAGCGCGCGCGATCGCTGCCGCAAGCGCCGGCGAGTGCCGTGAGGCGCAGGAGCGCTATTGCCATCGTCGGATCGCCCAAGGCGTCGCCGCGTTGCGCCAGCCGTTCGGCGGCGGCGCGTAGCGCGGCGGGCAGCGGCGTGTCCTCCTCGGTGTCGCCGAGCTCCTGCAACAGCGTCCGCACCGCCGGCTCCTCGGTGAGCGGCGTATGGGAGTGTTTCTGATAGGGCATGCCGGAGCGGTCGAACGCCTCGCACAGCGCACCCGCCTGGGCGTCGGTGCGGTAGAGCACGGCGAAATCGGCGAACGACCAGTTGCTCTGCGCCGCGGGTTTTGCCCGGCCGCTGTCGATCGAGAAAAAGCTGTGGCCCCCGATCAAGTGCTCGATGGTCTTGATCACGGACTCGGCTTCGGCGCGTTCCGTCGGTGCGGTTTGGACGGCGATGCGCTCGTGCATGTCGCGCACCATCTCGGCAATAGGCTCGTGCGCGCGATCGGCAATGACCTGCGAGGAGGCGGTGACGATGGTGCCGGTCGAACGATAATTGCGCGTCAAGCGCACCGTGCTGGCGGCGGGATAGTCCTGCTGAAAACGCTCGAAGCAGGATGCATCGGCACCGCGAAAGCCGTAGATCGCCTGGTTGGGATCGCCGATGACGCAAAGATTGCCATTGGATGGCGCCAACAGCGTCAGCAGCCGGTACTGCTGCTCGTCCACGTCTTGGAATTCGTCCACCGAGATCCATCGGAAGCGGCTGCGGTAGAGCGCGGCAATACTGGCGTCCACCAGCAAGGCGCGGACCGCAAGCACGAGGAGATCGTCGAAGTCGATCCAATTGCGCCTCGCGAGCGCCCCGCTATAGGCGGCCATCGCCTCGCCGACGTCGGCGCCGGCCCAGCTTTGCGTGCGCTTCTCCTTGGAGATGGCGTGCAGCAGGCGCTCGGCCTTGTGCGCGGTCACGTCGAGGGTTTCGGCGAGCAGCGCGACCCGCTCCGCTTCGCCCGCGACCCGAAAGCCGCGATGGAGGCCGGCGGCGCTCGCATGCTCGCGCAGGATGGCGAGGCCGAGGGAATGAAAGGTGTGAAGCGGGACCTCTCCGGTGTGGTCGGGAAGCAATGTCGCAAGGCGCTCGCGCATGTCGGCGGCGGCGCGGCGGGTAAAGGTGATGGCGAGGCAGCTCTCCGCGGCCACGTCACGCTCGGCAATGAGGTGGGCGATGCGATGGGTCAGGGTGCGCGTCTTGCCCGAGCCTGGACCGGCGACGATCAGGAGCGGCCCCTCGACGGTGGCGGCGGCCGAGCGCTGGTCGTCGTCGAGCTGTGCAAGGATGCCGGAGGGCGGATCGCCTGCCGCTTCCCGGACCAGATGCAGCCGCGGCCGCGCCGGCTTGGCGGTCTCGCCATCGTCGGCTGCCGGCTCGGGCGCCGGCTTGCGCTGCTCCGGTCCCTTTCGCTTCGAGATCGGCGCTTCGAACAGCAATGCGCCGGCGGTCAGCCGCTTGAGCTCGCTCTCCTCGAACAGGCGGATGACGCCGTATTCGCCGTCGTAGCCGGGGTCACGGATCACCTGTCCGACGCGCAGGCGCGTGATCGCCTCCGCGAGGAGCGCGGAGCCCGCGTGCGCGATGTCCTCGACCGGCACCGATTGCAGGATGGAGAGCTCGGAGCCGAGCTTGGCGATCGCCTGATCGTAGCCGCGCGCCACGGCGCGCGACGCCGGGCCGCTGGCGGTCAGTTCGGACAGGATTTCGGGCAGCGGCACCAGGTTCGACACGGTGCCCGCGGTAGGCGGCGGCATCGCTTCCGTCTCGGTGCGGTCGGCGAGCGATTCGAGGCGGTGCTCGACGCCGATCGTCAGCGGCTGGCCGCACACCGGGCAACGGCCGCCATGCGCCCGCGTTTCTGTGGGCGAGAGCCGCACCTCGCATTTGCGATGGCCGTCGAGGTGATATTTCCCTTCGTCGGGAAAGAACTCGACCGTGCCGACATAGCCGTGTCCGGTCTCCAGCGCGTGCTTGATGGCGAAGTAATCGCGTTCGCAGTCGAAGGTGGTGGCCTCCCTGCCGAGCTTGCCGGGGGAATGCGCGTCCGAATTCGAGGTGAGGCGGTAGCGGTCGAGAAACGACACCCGCCAGTTCATCGGCGGATCGGATGAGAGCCCGGTCTCGACCGCGAAGATGCGGTCGGCGAGATCGCCGTAGCAGTCGGCAATGGAGTCGAAGCCCGACTGCGACCCGAGCGCCGCGAACCAGGGCGTCCAGATATGGGCGGGCACGAGATAGGCGTGGGGTCCGGACTCGAGCGCGATCTCCAGGAGATCGCGGGAATCGAGGCCGAGAATCGGGCGCCCGTCGGACGCGATATTGCCGATGCGGGCGAGCCGCGCCGACATGCGATCGACGGTCTCGAAGTCGGGCGCATAGATCAGGTGGTGGATTTTGCGGGTGCGATCGCCCTTCTTGTAGATGGTGGAGATTTCGACCTCGAGCATGAAACGCACCGGGGTGCGGCACGGCGGCGGTACCGTCTGCGCCACCGCCTGCTCGATGTCGTCGCGCAGGCGATAAAGGCCGGGCTCGGCGGGCACGAGCTTCTGCTTGAGCTCGGCGCACCACGCCGGATGGGTGAAATCGCCGGTGGCGACCACGCCGATGCCCTTGCGGCAGGCCCATGCGGCAAGATGCTCGAGATCGAGATCCCGGCTCGTGGCCCGCGAATATTTCGAGTGAACGTGGAGATCCGCGTGGAAGCCCATCCGAGCCACGCCTTGTTCGCCCGCGCCGCGTGGACGCTCCGGCGGAGGTCCGTGGAGAACGGCACGCCGACATAGGCCGCGATTCGTCGGCTAGCGAAAAGGACCCCTGTGGACATTCGCCGCTGCATCCTTGCTGAGCGTCCTGCCCAAGATTCCATCAGACCCGCCTTGGCGTGTCTGCGGGCACCCCCCGGTGTGGCCGCGATGCATTTGATTTGATTCAAGAGTTTCGAAGTGGCGCAGTCTGGCACGGGGCTTGAAAATTGCCACGCGCCCATGCAGCCCTCGCTCAAGATCGTCATCGTCGACAAAAATCCGATCCGGGCGGCGATCCTGGAGGACGGGCTGCGCGATGCCGGCCACATCCAGGTGGTGCGCATCGAGGAGACCTCGCACCTGCTCGCCCGCATCTACACCATCGACCCGGACGTGATCCTGATCGACCTCGAGAACCCGAGCCGCGACGTGCTCGAGCAGATGTTCCAGGTCAGCCGGGCGGTGAAGCGGCCCGTCGCCATGTTCGTCGACCAGAGCGACACGGCCTCGACCGAGGCCGCCGTCGACGCCGGCGTCTCCGCCTACATCGTCGGCGGGCTGCACAAGGAGCGCATCAAGAACATCCTCGACCTCTGCATCTCGCGGTTCAATTCCTTCGCCCGGCTGCGGGACGAGCTCGAGCGCACGCGCACCGCGCTCGAGGAGCGCAAGGTGATCGACCGCGGCAAGGGCATCCTGATGAAGGCAAAGAAGCTCACCGAGGAAGAGGCCTATGCCCTCCTGCGCAAGACCGCGATGAACGAGAAGAAGAAGATCGCCGAGGTCGCCCAGTCCGTGATCACGGCCGCGGAGCTGTTGAAATGACCGCCGGCGATGCCAGATTGCGGATCGGGTTCATCCCGCTCGCCGACGCGGCGGCGCTGATCGTCGCGGTCGACAAGGGGTTCGCGGCGGCCGAGGGGTTGGATATCGAGCTGGTACGCGAGGTGTCGTGGTCCAACGTGCGCGACAAGCTCAATATCGGCCTGTTCGATGCCGCGCACCTGCTCGCACCGGTCGCGATCGCATCGAGCCTGGGTCTCGGGCACGTGAAAGTGCCGATCGTCGGCCCGTTCGGACTGGGGGTGAACGGCAACGCCATCACGGTCTCACCCGCGCTCTATGCCGCGATCGCGGCCGCAGCGGACGGAAATATCGTCGATCCGATGACCTCGGCGCGCGCCTTGGCCCGCGTCGTCGCCAAGCGCAAGGCCAAGGGCGAGGAGCCGCTCACCTTCGGAATGACGTTCCCGTTCTCGACCCACAACTATCATCTGCGCTTCTGGATGGCGGCGGGCGGAGTGGATCCCGACGAGGATGTTCGTCTGGTCGTGCTGCCGCCGCCCTACATGGTCGACAGCCTTGCCAACAATCACGTGGACGGATTCTGCGTCGGTGCGCCCTGGAATTCGGTCGCGGTCGACCTCGGCATCGGCTTTATCCTGCACTTCGTCTCGGAGATCCTGCCGCGTGCGGCCGAGAAAGTGCTCGCGGTGCGCAGCCGCTGGGCGCTGGAGCGCCCGGACACGGTGTTGCGGCTGGTGCGCGCCCATCGCCGTGCGGCCGCCTTCGTCGAGGATGAAGCCAACCGCGACGAGGTCACCGCGATCCTGGCCGCGCCAGAGCGCGTCGGCGTCGCTGCCGACGTCATCCGCCGCACCCTCGATGGCCGCATGCGGGTCGCCCCGGACGGAACGGTGCGCAAGAGCGATCGATATCTCCTGGTCGCACGCAAGGGAGCCGCGCGTCCCGACCCGGTGCAGGCGGCCTGGCTCTATGCCCAGATGGTGCGCTGGGGACAGGCGCCGCTGTCGGCCGAGCTGCTCGCCGCGGCCAAGGCCGTGTTCCGTCCCGATCTCTACGACGCGGCAGCCACGGCCGCAGAGCCGGAGGCGTCGGGCGAGCCGGCCGACGGCATCGGAGCCTTTGCCGGCCCGGCCTTCGACCCCAACGGCATCGCGGACCACCTCGCGAACTGGAAGATCCGGCGGGGGTGAGGTCCCCCGCCATTTTGCACTGCACGAATATTTTGCAGGACATGCCTTGAAGCGGGCAGATCAGGCCGGCACGACGTCGTGATCCGTTCCCGAGGCCGCGGACCATCTCTTTGAAATAACTCTGCTTTGCCACTTGAGGCCGACTTGGCACGAAGCTTGTAAAGAGAACGCAAAGCGACGCCGTCGCCGCTGACGGCGCCGCGAATTCTGCTGCGGATTGGACAGGCAACGCCGCCGCCCTGGGGGAGACGCTTTCGAGCGCCTGGGGAGACGGCGTTTCTGCTTTTCCGGTTCGCCGCAGCAGCGGGACCAGCGGACATCGGGAACAGCGAGACCGCGTTCAAGAGGACAACAATGACCACCACCAGAGATATCGGACCCAAGGGACCCAAGACCCGCCGCGGGCTCAGCCGCCGCGCCTTCCTGCAGACAACCGCCGGCACCGCTGCGCTCGTCGGTGCCTTGCAGACGAAATTCCCCGCCGGCGTGCACATCGCCGAGGCCGCCGGGCCGGAGGTGACCAAGGCGATCCTCGGATACATCGCCCTCATCGATGCCTCCCCGCTGGCGATCGCAAAGGAGAAGGGTTTCTTCGCCAAGCACGGCATGCCCGATGTCGAGGTATCCAAGCAGGCCTCGTGGGGCGCCACCCGCGACAATCTCGTGCTCGGGTCCGAGAAGAACGGCATCGACGGCGCGCACATCCTGACGCCGATGCCCTACCTGATCTCGACCGGCAAGGTGACGCAGAACAACGTACCGACGCCGATGTATCTCCTGGCGCGACTCAATCTCGACGCGCAGGCGATCTCGGTCGCGCAGGAATACAAGGACCTCAAGGTCACCACCGACGCCTCTCCGCTCAAGGCCGCTTTCGAGAAGAAGAAGGCGGCGGGCAAGGAGGTGAAGGTCGCGATGACCTTCCCCGGCGGCACCCACGATCTCTGGATTCGCTACTGGCTCGCCGCCGGCGGCATCGACCCCGACAAGGACATCGCCACCATCGTGGTGCCGCCGCCGCAAATGGTGGCGAACATGAAGGTCGGCAACATGGACGCCTTCTGTGTGGGTGAGCCGTGGAACGAGCAACTCGTCAACCAGGGCATCGGCTTCACTGCCTGCACCACCGGCGAGATCTGGTTCAAGCATCCGGAGAAGGCGCTCGGTCTGCGTGCCGAATGGGCCGACAAGTATCCCAACGCCGCCAAGGCGCTGCTGATGGCGGTGATGGAGGCGCAGCAATGGTGCGAGAAGATGGAGAACAAGCAGGAGCTCGCCGAGATCGTCGGCAAGCGCCAATGGTTCAATGTGCCGGTGGCCGACATCATCGGCCGGCTGAAGGGTGACGTGAACTACGGCAACGGCCGGGTCGAGAAGGGCACCAAGCAGTACATGAAGTTCTGGAGCGAGCACGCCTCCTATCCATTCAAGAGCCACGACCTCTGGTTCGTCACCGAGGACATCCGCTGGGGCAAGTTCGAGCCGAGCACGGACGCCAAAGCGCTTGTGAACAAGGTGAACCGCGAGGATCTGTGGCGCGAGGCGGCGAAGGCGCTATCCGTGCCGGAGTCCGACATTCCGCCCACGCCCTCGCGCGGCAAGGAAACGTTCTTCGACGGCAAGGTGTTCGATCCCGACAATCCGGGCGCCTACCTCAAGAGCCTGTCGATCAAACGCATCGAGGTGTGATCACGCGTTTGGGCCCGTTTGCGGCGGGCCTCTTCCCTCTCGAGGAGACGGAGACCTCTGGATGACCATGCCCCTTGTCAAGACCGCGCCGTCGGTCGCACTCCCTCCGGCGACTGCGACGGTGCTCCGGTTGTCCACGCCGAAGCCGAGCTTCGTGACGACGAAGCTCCTGCCGGCGCTCCGCGCGGTGGCTACACGCGCGATTCCGCCCCTCGTCATGCTCGGGCTCATTCTTACCGTGTGGCAAATCCTGTGCATGAAGCCGGGCGCCACGCTGCCCGCGCCATCGAAGATCTGGTCGGACGCCTATGATCTCATCGTCGACCCGTTCTTCGTCGCCGGCCCACAAGACATCGGGCTCGGTTGGCGGGTGCTCACCTCGCTGCAGCGCGTCGCCGTCGGCTACGGCTTGGCCGGCGTGATCGGCATTCTGCTTGGCACGCTCGTCGGCCAGTCGGTCTGGGCCATGCGCGGACTCGACCCGATCTTCCAGGTGCTGCGGACGATCTCCGCCGCTGGCCTGGTTGCCGATCTCGCTCGCGGCCTTCCGCGACAGCCAGCCCTCGGCGATCTTCGTAATCTTCATCACGGCGGTGTGGCCGATCATCATCAACACCGCCGTGGGCATCCGCAACATTCCGCAGGACTATCGCAACGTCGCCGCGGTGCTGCGGCTCAATCACCTCGAATTCTTCTACAAGATCATGATTCCCTCGGCGGCGCCCTACATCTTCACGGGCTTGCGGATCGGCATCGGGTTGTCCTGGCTCGCCATCGTCGCCGCTGAAATGCTGACCGGCGGCGTCGGCATCGGCTTCTTCATCTGGGATGCCTGGAACTCCTCGCGCCTCTCCGACATCGTCGTCGCGCTCGTCTATATCGGTCTGGTCGGCTTCGTGCTCGACCGCATCGTGGCCGGCATCGCTACCGTCGTCACCCGCGGCACCGCCGCCAACTGATGGAGAGGGCGATGTCCGGCTATCTCAAGATCGACCATGTCGACAAGACCTTCACCCGCGGGTCGCAGCAGACCGAGGTGCTCAAGGACATCACCTTGAGGATCGATCGCGGCGAATACGTCTCGATCATCGGTCACTCCGGGTGCGGCAAGTCCACGTTGCTCAACATCGTGGCGGGCCTCGTTCGATCCACCCTGGGCGGCGTCCTGCTCGAGGAACGCGAGGTCAATGAGCCCGGCCCCGACCGCGCGGTCGTGTTCCAGAACCACTCGCTGCTGCCCTGGCTCACCGTCTACGACAACGTGCGGCTGGCGGTCGACAAGGTGTTCTCCGGCATGAAATCGCGCGCCGAGCGCCATGCCTGGACCATGCACAATCTCGAGCTGGTGCAGATGGTGCATGCCAAGGACAAGCGGCCGGCTGAGATTTCCGGCGGCATGAAGCAGCGCGTCGGTCTCGCCCGCGCGCTCGCCATGGAGCCGAAGGTGCTCCTGCTCGACGAGCCGTTCGGCGCGCTCGACGCGCTCACGCGCGCGTATCTGCAGGACTCGGTCATGGCGATCCATCAGAAGCTCCGCAACACCGTGCTGATGATCACCCACGACGTCGACGAGGCGGTCCTGCTGTCCGATCGCATCGTGATGATGACGAACGGGCCTGCCGCGCGCATCGGCGAGGTCTTGGAGGTGCCGCTGGCGCGGCCGCGCCGGCGGCTCGAGGTGGCGTCGAGCCCGACCTACCTCAAGTGCCGCCAGCGCGTGCTCGAGTTCCTCTACGAGCGGCACCGCTTCATCGAGGCGGCGTGAGCACCCTCAGCCCGGAACGGGGCGCTCACTCCTCCTTGTAGCCGTACTCCGGCACGTTGCCGGAATTGCCGTAATACTTGTACGGCAGGAACTTGCCCGACATGGTGATCTTGACGCGGTCGCCCTTCGGGTTCGGCAGGCGCTCGATCTGCATGTCGAAGTCGATCGCCGACATGATGCCGTCGCCGAACTCCTCCTCGATCAGCGCCTTCCAAGCCGGCCCGTTGATCATGACCAGTTCGTAGAAGCGGTAGATCAGCGGATCGGTCGGCGGCATCGGAACGCCCGCGCCGCGCGTGGGCACCTCGTTGAGCAACGCCGCCTCGGCCTTCGACAGGCCGAACAGCTCCGCGGCGTTGGCGGCCTGGGGCTTGGTCAGCTTCATCTGGCCGAGCAGCGCGCCCACCATCAGCACCGGGGAATACCCGCCGATCTGTTCGTTGATGTACTTCCAGCTCCATCCCTTCTCGCGCTTGATGTCGAGAATCTTCTCGGTGAGGTCGGCACGTGTCATGGTTGTCTGCTCCCTCTTTCGGCGGTGTTGCCGGGGTCTCATGCCCGGTGCTGGATGAGGCCCGGCCAGGTCGGCGCTGGCGCCGGTGCGGCGGCGACGACCGGTTCCGGTACGCCCGGCCGCACGACCGGCACCTGGCGGCGGTCGTAGCTCTTGCCTTGCATCTCGCCGGCGAAATTCTTGCTCCGGCTCACCAGGAAATCGATGATGTGGTTGCGCACGCCGTAGTACAGCGGATGGCGGTGAACCTCGTTGCGCTGGCGCGCCTTGGGCAGCGGATTTTCCACGATCTCGGCGAGCACGGCGTTCGGCCCGTTGGTCATCAGCAGCACGCGATCGGCGAGATAGATCGCCTCGTCGACGTCATGGGTGATCATGAACACGGTCTGGCCGGTCTCCGTGCAGATGCGCCGGACCTCGTCCTGCAGCGTGCCGCGCGTGAGCGCATCGAGCGCGGAGAACGGCTCGTCCATCAGCATGATCTTGGGCTCGATCGAGAGTGCGCGGGCGATGCCGACGCGCTGCTTCATGCCGCCGGAAAGCTCCGCCGGCCGCTTGTGCTCGGCCCCGGTGAGGCCGACGAGATCGATGAATTTCTGCGCCTGCTGACGGAGGTTTTCCTTGCTCATGAAGCGCCATTTCGACGACACCGCGTAGCTGACGTTGCCCATGACCGTGAGCCAGGGCAGCAGCGCATGGCTCTGGAAGATCACGGCGCGGTCGAGGCTTGGGCCTTCGATCGCTTCATTGTCCACGATCACGGCGCCTTCCGACGGCACGTCGAGCCCGGCGAGGATGTTGAGCACGGTGGTCTTGCCGCAACCGGAATGGCCGATGATGCAGGCGAACTCGCCGCGCGCCATCGACAGCCAGAGGTCCTCGAACACGGTCGTGGCGCCGCCGCCCGGCGCCGGAAAGCGCTTGGTGATGCCTTCGATCGAGATGAATTTCTCGGTCATGCGGATGCTTCCGCCAACGCAAATCTCGATCCGTCACCCTGAGGTGCCCGCGTCTTCGCGGGCCATCGCAAGTCGGCTGTAGCCGACTTGCGCACCAATGTTCCGATCTCGGGTAAACCCGAGATCGGTGGGCGACGGCCCCCGCTCGTGCCCGTCATCCTTCGAGGCGCGCAAAAAGTGCGCACCTCAGGATGACGGATCGAGAGTGTTGCCGGTTGCATGCTGCTCACTCCGGGAACGTCACGAGCCGCGTTGCGCGCGCGAGAATCTGGTCGAGCACCATGCCGACGAGGCCGATCACCAGGATCGAGGTGATCACGTTGGTGATCGAGAGGTTGTTCCATTCGTTCCACACGAAGTAGCCGATGCCGGTGCCGCCGACCAGCATCTCGGCCGCCACGATCACCAGCCAGGCGATGCCGATGGAAATCCGCATGCCGGTGAGGATCGTGGGCGCGGCCGCCGGCAGGATGATGGTGAAGGCGCGGCGGAAGGTGCCGACTTCGAGCGTACGCGCCACGTTGAGCCATTCCTTGCGCACCGCGGCGACCCCGAACGCCGTATTGATCAGCATCGGCCACAACGAGCAGATGAAGATCACGAAGATCGAGGACAGGCTCGAATCCTTGATGGTGTAGAGCGCGAGCGGCATCCAGGCGAGCGGCGAGATCGGCTTGAGCACCTGGATGAAGGGATCGAGCGCGCGGCTCATCAGCGGCGACATGCCGATGAGAAAGCCGATCGGGATCGCGACGACGACTGCAAGGAGAAAGCCCGTCATCACACGCGCGATCGAGTAGGCGAGCTGGATGCCGATGCCTTTGTCGTTCGAGCCGCGGTCGTAGAACGGGTCCTTGAGGTGGTCCCAGATTTTCGCCGCGACCTCGGCGGGACCGGGCATCGCCGATTTGCCTTGGCTTGCGGTCGCGCCGACGAGCTTGGCGTATTCCGGATCCATGGTGACGGCGGTGCCGCTTCCGAGCGTGGCGAGGTGCCACACGCCGATGAACAGGCCGAACAGCAACAGCGACACCAGCGCCGCCCGCAACGTGGTTCCCATTGTCCTTCCGTCTCCCGGCGAAACGGTTGCTGCTTGTTGTCATTGCCGGGCTCGACCCGGCAATCCATCCCTTTTGCAAGAAGAGGATGGATGCCCGGGTCAAGCCCGCGCATGACGGTCTTGCTCTACACGCGCTTGATGGCGAAGCTCTTGACGTACTCTTCGGGCTTCGCCGGATCGAACTCCTTGCCCATGACCTTGAAGCTCTTGGAATTGGACGTCGGCGGGGTGAGCCCCGCCTCCTTCATCAGCTTGGCGGTGTCGGTGGCGAGATAGACCTGGTCGGCCACCGCCTTGTAATCCACGTCGCCCTTGAGCTGCCCCCAGCGCTTCATCTGGGTGAGAATCCAGACCGCGAACGATTGCCAGGGGAAGGGGTCGAAATCGATGCGGTCGGGGTCACGCTTCACGCCGCCCAGCCCGTCGGCATAGGTGCCGGTGAGGATCTGCTCCAGCACCGTCTCGGGCTGATTGAGATAGTTCGCCGGCGCGATCGCGGCCGCGATCTGCTTGCGGTTCTCGGCCTTGTGCGCGAAGGCGGTCGCGTCGATGATCGATTTGAGCAGCGCCGCGTAGGTGTTCGGCATGGTGGTGACGAACTCCTTGGACGCCGCGAAGGCGCAGCAGGGGTGGCCCTCCCACAGTTCCTTAGACAGGATGTGGATGAAGCCGACGCCGTCATAGACCGCGCGCTGGTTGAACGGATCCGGGCCGAGATAGCCGTCGATGTTGTCGGCGCGCAGATTCGCCACCATCTCCGGCGGCGGCACCGCGCGGATCTGGATGTCGGTGTCGGGATCGATGCCGTGCTCGGCGACGTAGTAACGCAAGAGATAGTTGTGCATGGAATAGTCGAACGGCACCGCGAACTTGAAGCCCTTCCACGACTTCGGATCGCGCTTGTCCTTGTGCTTGATGGCCAGCGTGATCGCCTGGCCGTTGATGTTCTCGACCGCCGGCATGGTGTAGGGGATCGCGTTCGAGCCCGCGCCGAGCGTGATCGCGAGCGGCATCGGCGAGAGCATGTGGGCGGCGTCGTATTCCTTGTTGAGCGTCTTGTCGCGAATCACCGCCCAGCCCGCGGTCTTGATCACCTCGACGTTCAATCCGTGCTTGCTGTAGAAGCCCATGGGATGCGCCATGATGATCGGCGTGGCGCAGGTGATCGGGATGAACCCGACCTTGAGGTCCTTCTTCTCGATCGCGCCGCCCTGGGCGAAGACCTCGGTCGCGGTTTCGAGCGGGAAGAACTGCGAGAGCGCGGCGAGCGCGGTCGACGCCCCGACCGATTTGAGGAAGGCGCGGCGGGCGGCGTCCTTGGGAAAGACCGCGCGCATCACCGCTGACGCGACGACGCCCTGGTAGCGCTTGTCCTCGCTCTCGACGGCCGCGCATTGGAACTGCCGGCGCGCCTCGTCATCGTGCTCGGCCTGGCTGCGATGCCGTCCGCAGGCACATCCCGCGCGGGCGAGGGGGCGCCCGGAATCGAAGGGGTTGTCGAAGGTTGACATGGCGGCAAGCTCCATCGCTGTGCCGGCGACCGGCGCCGGCACTTGCCAGCGAATTAGCAATGGACGTGCCAGTTAGAGCTTTAGGACAGAAGGCTGTCGCGGTTGTCATCGTCCGCGAAAGCGGACGATCCAGTAATCGCCGGACTGGGTGAAGGCGCCGCTTCGGCCCTGAACGCACCCTTACGGGTTACTGGATGCCTGCCTTCGCGGGCATGACACTGGAGAGACGGGGGATCGTGCGCATCGAAGGCGTAGGCGGCAGCCTGTTTGTTGGGCAATCGATGAAGTTTAGAGCACGGCCATGGATGTGCAGGGTGCCATGCCGCGTGTCGCCGAAGCCGGAAAATCGGGCCGTCTCGTCATCCGCGGACGCGGGCCGATGCCTATGGTTTAGGCGTGCGGTGGCGAATTGTATGCAAGCGTTCCATCGCAGCCGCGCCGGCCCGGGAACCGCCCGCATATCGATTTCGCATTTTTGTCAGCCGGTTAGGAAAGATCGCGGGCGCCTGCCGGTTCTGGCATGACCTTTGCGGAACCTCCCCGTGACGTTCGTTCCCATTGGGAGGTTGCAAATGAAGCGTCGCGAATTCCTGAAATCGATGACTGCGCTGGCGGCGGGCAGCGCGCTTCCGGCGGCGCCTGCAATTTGGTCGCCCGCCAAGGCGCAGTCGCGGGCGGAGACATTGCTCATCGTCTCCGAGAGCGGCCCCAACAATATCGACATCCACGGCGTGGGCACCAACGTCCCGGGCTACGAGGTGTCCTGGAATTGCTACGACCGCCTCATCAGCCACGAGATGAAGACGCTTCCCAACGGCGTGCAATATTACGACCGCGACAAGTTCAAGATGGAGCTCGCCGACGACATGAAGGTCGGCGACATGTCGGTCACCTTCAAGCTCAAGAAGAACGCGGTCTTCCAGGACGGCACGCCGGTGACCGCCAAGGACGTCAAATGGTCGCTCGACCGTGCCGTCACCGTCGGCGGCTTCCCGACCTTCCAGATGGGCGCGGGCTCGCTGACCAAGCCCGAGCAGTTCGTGGTCGTCGACGACAACACGGTCCGCGTCGATTTCCTGCGCAAGGATCGCCTGACGGTGCCGGATCTCGCGGTGATCGTGCCCGCGATCTACAACTCCGAGCTGGTCAAGAAGCACGCCAGCGAGAAAGACCCCTGGGGCCTCGAATACACCAAGCAGAATACCGCCGGCAGCGGGGCCTACCGGGTGGTGAGCTGGAACGCGGGCACCGAGGTCATCCTCGAACGCAACGACAAATGGACCGGCGGACCGCTGCCGAAGGTGCGGCGCATCGTCTGGCGCATGGTGCCCTCGGCCGGCAACCGGCGCGCGCTGCTCGAGCGCGGCGACGCCGACATTTCCTACGATCTGCCGAACAAGGATTTCGTCGAGCTCAAGGACATGGGCAAGCTCAGCATCGTGTCGACGCCCTACTCGAACGGCATCCAGTATATCGGCATGAACGTGACCAAGCCGCCCTTCGACAATTTGAAGGTGCGCCAGGCCGTAGCCTACGCCATTCCCTACCAGAAGATCATGGACGCCGTGCTGTTCGGCCTCGCCAAGCCGATGTTCGGCGCGGGAGCCGGCACGCCGACCGAGGTCGCCTGGCCGCAGCCGCACACATACAACACCGATATCGCCAAGGCGAAGGCGCTGATGGCCGAGGCCGGCTATCCCAACGGCTTCGAGACCACGCTCTCGTTCGACCTCGGCTTTGCCGGCGTCAACGAGCCGCTGTGCGTGCTCACGCAGGAGAGCCTCGCCCAGATCGGCATCAAGTGCACGATCAACAAGATCCCGGGCGCGACCTGGCGCACCGAGCTCAACAAGAAGGTGCTGCCGCTCTACACCAACGTGTTCTCGGGCTGGCTCGACTATCCCGAGTACTTCTTCATCTGGTGCTATCACGGCAAGAATTCGATCTTCAACACCATGAGCTACCAGTCGAAGGCGCTCGACGCGATGATCGACGGCGCCGTGACCGCGGCAGCGGAGGGCAACAAGGACGCCTACGACAAGGACGTCAAAGGCTTCGTCGATCTCGCCTTTGCCGACATTCCGCGCATCCCGCTCTACCAGCCCTACGTCAACGTGGCGATGCAGAAGAACGTGTCGGGCTATCAGTACTGGTTCCACCGCCGGCTCGACTACCGCGCGCTGGCCAAGGGGTAAGTCGCTGACGGTGCTGGATCGGCCCTGATGAGTGTCGTCCCCGCGAAAGCGGGGACCCAAATTCCAGAGTCGGTGGTTATGGGTCCCCGCTTTCGCGGGGACGACGGCCTAGCGAGTGGGGTGAGGCAGCAGCCATGCTGATGATGATCGTCAAGCGCATGCTGGTCGCGGTGCCGAGCCTGATCGGCGTGGTCATCGTCACCTTCCTGCTGACGCGGGCGCTGCCCGGCGATCCCGCGGCCTATTTCGCCGGGCCCGCCGCGACCAACGAGGCGATCGAGCAGATCCGGGTGCAGCTCGGCCTCGACAAGCCGCTCTACGTCCAGTTCGTGCGCTATGTCGGCGATCTGGCGCGTGGCGACCTCGGCAACTCGCTCACGACCGGGCAGCCGGTGGGCCACGAGATCAAGACGCAGGCTTCCGGCCTCGGCCGAGCTCACCTTGCTCGGGCTGATCGTGTCGATGCTGATCGCGGTGCCGCTCGGCATCCTGGCGGCGACGCGGCCGAACTCGATCATCGACCATGCCTGCCGCGTGATCGCGACCGCCGGGGTGTCGTTGCCGGTGTTCTTCACCGGGCTGATCCTGATCTACGTCTTCTACTACCTCTCGGCTGGGCGCCGGCGCCGCTCGGGCGGCTCGATGTCTTTTTCAGCCCGCCCCCGCACGTGACCGGCTTCTATCTGATCGACAGCCTGATCGCCGGCGACGGCGAGGTCTTCGTCGCCAGCCTCAAGCAACTGATCCTGCCGGCGCTCACCTTGGGCATCTTCTCGCTCGCGCCGATCGCGCGCATGACGCGCGCTTCCATGCTCGCCGTGCTCTCCTCCGACTTCGTTCGCACGGCGCGGGCGAGCGGGCTCACGCCGTTCACCGTCGTCGTCACCTACGCCTTTCGCAACGCCATGCTGCCGGTCATCACCACGCTCGGCATGGTGTTCTCCTTCCTGCTCGGTGCCAACGTGCTGGTCGAGAAGGTGTTCGCCTGGCCCGGCATCGGCTCGTTCGCGGTCGAGGCGCTGATCGCGTCCGACTTTGCGCCATTGCAAGGCTTCGTGCTCACCATGGCGGTGATGTACGTGGCGCTCAACCTGCTGATCGACATCCTCTACGGCGTGATCGATCCGCGCGTGAGGATCGAGGCATGACCAATATCGCACTACCCGGCGAAAGCCCCGGGCAGGGCACGCGTCACAACACCGGCCTCACCGCCGCGCTGGCGAGCGAAGCGAGCGCCCAGCGCGGCAACTCTTTTGAAGTGCGCGCGCCGGACACTCGCCCTAAACCGGGCTCATCGGCGCGCGCAATGCTCCGCCACGCCCGCTACATTCTCGGCGAGAACGTCGTCACCGGCTTCGCCTTCGGGCTGTTTCTCCTGATCGTGCTCGCCGCGCTGGTGGGCCCCTACCTCGTTCCCTACGACCCGCTCGCCAGCAATACCGCGGTGGCGCTCAAGGGACCGTCGGCGGCGCACTGGTTCGGCACCGACCAGCTCGGGCGCGACGTGTTCAGCCGCGTCATCGTGGCGACGCGGCTCGATTTCTTCATCGCCGTCGCGTCGGTTGCCCTGGTCTTTCTCATGGGCGGGCTCGCCGGTGTCGCCGCCGGATTTTTCGGCGGCTGGACCGACCGCATCGTCGGCCGCATCGCCGACACGATCATGGCCTTTCCCCTGTTCGTGCTCGCCATGGGCATCGTGGCCGCGCTCGGCAACACCGTGCAGAACATCGTGCTGGCGACCGCGATCGTGAACTTCCCGCTCTATGCCCGCGTCGCTCGCGCCGAGGCCAACGTGCGCCGCGAGGCCGGCTTCGTGCAGGCGGCACGGCTTTCCGGCAACGGCGAGATGCGCATCCTGCTCGGTCAGATCCTGCCCAACATCATGCCGATCATGGTGGTGCAGATGTCGCTCACCATGGGCTACGCCATCCTCAACGCCGCCGGCCTTTCGTTCATCGGCTTGGGGGTGCGTCCGCCCACGGCCGAGTGGGGCATCATGGTGGCGGAGGGCGCAGCCTTCATGGTGTCCGGCGAATGGTGGATCGCGTTCTTTCCCGGCGCCGCGCTGATGATCGCGGTGTTCTGCTTCAACCTGCTCGGCGACGGGCTGCGCGACATCGTCGATCCGCAACGGCGCACGTGAGGCCGGCGATGACCGAAACCTTGCCGCTCCTCGATGTGGCCGACCTCACCGTCGAGTTCTCGACCCGCCGCGGCATCGTGCGGGCGGTGGAGCACGTCAATGTGAGCATCGCCAAGGGCGAGACCGTCGGCATCGTCGGGGAATCCGGCTCCGGCAAGTCGGTCACGTCCTACGCGGTGATGCGCATCCTCGATCGCGCCGGACGCATCGCCGAAGGCGCGGTGCATTTCACCGGCATCGATGTCCGCGCCGCCAGCGAAGACCAGATGCGCGACCTGCGCGGGCGCGAAATGTCGATGATCTTCCAGAACCCGCGCGCGGCCTTGAATCCGATCCGCAAGGTCGGCCACCAGATCGAGGACGTGCTGGAGCAGCATTCGCAGGCGGATTCCTCGGCGCTCACGGACAAGGCGATCGAGATGCTCGACCAGGTGCGGATCGCCCGCCCGCGCGAGCGCTACCACGCCTATCCGTTCGAGCTCTCCGGCGGCATGTGCCAGCGCGTGGTGATTGCGCTGGCGCTCGCGTGCCGTCCCCAGCTTCTGATCGCCGACGAGCCGACGACCGGCCTCGACGTGACCACGCAGAAGACGGTGATGGATCTGATCGTCGAGCTCACGCAAGCAGCGCGGCATGTCGACCATCCTCATCACCCACGACCTCGGGCTGGCCGCGACCTATTGCGACCGCGTGGTGGTGATGGAGAAGGGCCACGTGGTGGAGACCGCGGTATCGCGCGCGATTTTCACGGCGCCGTCGCATGCCTACACCCGCAAGCTCATGCGGGCGACGCCGCGCCCCGGCGCGTCGCTGCGCGACCTGCTGCCTGAGGATGACTCTGCCGCCTCGCCCGTAACGGCAACGCCGAAGACCGGCAACGGCAAGCATGGAGCGCCGCTGCTGGTGGTGGAGAAGCTGGTCAAGGAATATCCCCGCAAGGGAGCGGGCTGGAGTTTCAGCAAGGCCTTTCAGCGCAAGCCTGCGCCGGAGCCCGAGATGTTCCGCGCCGTCGATGGCGTGAGCTTCGAAGTCAACCGCGGCGAGAGCGTCGGCCTCGTGGGCGAGTCCGGTTGCGGCAAGTCTACGACATCGACCATGGTCATGCGCCTCATCGACAAGAGCGACGGCGTCATCATGTTCGACGGCGAGGACATCGGCGCGATACCGCCCCAGCGCTTCGCCAGGCTGCCGCTGCGCAAGCGCATCCAGATGGTGTTCCAGGATCCGACCGACAGCCTCAATCCGCGCTTCACCGCCGCGCGCGCCATCGCCGATCCGATCCTGCGGCTGAGCGACGTCGGAGCATTTTCCGGAAAAGTGGAGTGCCGGTTTTCCGCAGAAAATGCGACCACTCTTCAGAGACCGCGACGCGGTGCGCGGGCGCTGCGAAGCGCTCGCCCGCCAGGTCGGCCTGCCGGTCGAGCTGCTCGACCGCTTCCCGCATCAGCTCTCCGGCGGGCAGAAGGCCCGCGTCGGCATCGCGCGCGCGATCGCGCTCAATCCCGATCTCGTCATTCTCGACGAGCCCACCGCGGCGCTCGACGTGTCGGTGCAGGCAGTGGTGCTCAATCTGCTGCAGGAGCTCAAGGATTCGCTGGGGATGAGCTACCTGTTCGTCTCCCACGACCTCAATGTGGTGCGGCTCCTGTGCGACCGTGTCATCGTCATGCAGTCGGGGCGGATCGTGGAGCAGGGGCCGACCGAAAAAGTTCTCGTCGCGCCGGAAGCGCAATATACTCGCGACCTCCTGGCCGCCATTCCGCATCCGACATTCGCATAACAGGCTTGATAGCTGTGGCAACCGCGAGTGACCTACTTTCCCCGTCACCCTGAGGTGCGCGCCTAACGAAGGGCGACGGCCCGGCTATCGAAACACGCGGCAACGGCGGGGGCCGCTCATCCTTCGAGGCCCGCGCAAGGGCGCGGGCACCTCAGGATGACGGTCGTTGATTGGTGCCGTTGAGATAAGAAGACGTCGGAGCAGGAGCGATGACGAAGAAGCGGACCAAAAGCCGGACGAAGACTTCGCGCGTTCGCCTGACGAAAAAGGCGCGTCCCAAGACGACGCGTGCCAAAGGGACGCCGGCGGCTCGCGACCCGCTCGACAGCTTCGTCGACGCGGCGGCGCTCGCGCTCGACCTCGAGGTCGAGCCGGCCTGGAAGGGCGCGGTCAAGGCCAACCTCGAGGTCACGTTGCGCCTCGCGCGTACATTCGCCGATTTTCCTCTGCCGGATGACGCCGAGCCGGCGCCGGTCTTCGTGGCCTGAGGCGCTCGGCGATGGATACGGCCTGGGCGCACGCGAGCGAGATTGCTGCTGCCGTCGGCGACGGCCGCACCAGCGCGGCCGCGGTGGTCGACGCGGCGCTGGCGCGGATCGCCAAGAACGATCGCGTGCTCAATGCGTTCACGGCGGTGGTCGGGGCGCGCGCCCGCGCCAAGGCCGAGGCGATCGACGCGGAGCGGGCCAAGGGCCGCCTGCTAGGAACGCTCGCGGGCGTGCCGTTCGCAGTCAAGAACCTGTTCGACGTCGCAGGCCTGCCGACGCTCGCCGGCTCGAAGATCAACCGCGAGCGTGCGCCGGCCCAGCGCGACGCAACGCTGATCGAACGGCTCGAAGCCCAGGGCGCCGTGCTCGTCGGCGCGCTCAACATGGGCGAATACGCCTACGACTTCACCGGCGAGAACGTGCACGACGGGCCCTCGCGCAACCCGCACGACCCGCGTCGCATGACCGGCGGCTCCTCCGGCGGCTCGGGCGCTGCGGTCGGCGGCGGGCTGGTCCCCATTGCGCTCGGCTCGGACACGAATGGATCAATACGCGTGCCGGCCTCGCTGTGCGGAATTTTCGGCTTGAAGCCGACCTATGGCCGGCTCTCGCGCGCCCATACCTTTCCGTTCGTGGCGAGCCTCGACCATGTCGGCCCCTTTGCCCGTAGTGCCCTGGATCTGGCGCTCGCCTACGACGCGATGCAAGGTCACGACCGCGATGATCCGGTCTGCGTCGATCGCCCGGTGGAGGCGGTCACCCCGCTGCTCGGGCGCGGTACGGAAGGCCTGCGCATCGCCATCGCGGGCGGCTACTTTCGAAAAGGCATGTCGGCCGAGGCGCAAGCCGCGCTGGCCCGCGTTGCCGGCGCGCTCGGCGTCACGGACGAGGTCGAGATTCCGGAGGCGCAGCGCGCGCGGGCCGCGGCCTACGTCATCACCGCGAGCGAAGGCGGCGCGCTGCACCTCGAGCGCCTGCGCACGCGGGCGCGCGATTTCGATCCCGCGGTGCGCGACCGCCTGATCGCGGGCGCGATGATCCCCGGATCGTACGTCGCCAAGGCGCAGAAATTCCGGCGCTGGTACCGCGAGCAGATGCGGGCGTTGTTCGCAAGTGTCGACGCCATCCTGGCGCCGGCGACGCCTTGCACCGCGCCCGCCATCGGCCAGCAGACCTTCGTGCTCGACGGCGTCGAGCTTCCGGTGCGCGCCAATCTCGGCATCTACACCCAGCCGATCTCGTTCATCGGCCTTCCGGTGGTCGCGGTGCCGGTGCCGCTCAAGCCATTGCCGATCGCGGTGCAGATCATTGCGGCGCCGTGGCGGGAGGACGTTGCGTTGCGGATCGCCCATGCGCTCGAACAGGCGGGGGTCGTGGCCGCGACCCAACCGTCGCTCAAGCGGGAGAGATGACATGGAGGTGGACCGGCCGGATGTCGTCGCCGAGGTGACGGCGGCATTCGAGCGCTACGAGACCGCGCTGGTGAGCAACGACGTCGCCACGCTCGATGCCCTCTTTCGCGACGATCCGCGCACCATCCGCTACGGCGGCGGCGAGAACCTCTATGGCCACGACGAGATCAGGCGCTTCCGTGCCGCCCGCTCGCCGGTAGGCCTTGCGCGCACGCGCTCGAAGACGGTGATCACCGCCTACGGACGCGATGTCGCCGTCGCTTCGACGCTCTTCCACCGCGCATCCTCGCCGCGCAAGGTCGGCCGCCAGATGCAGACCTGGGTGCGGTTCGAGGACGGCTGGCGGGTGGTGGCGGCGCATGTCAGCGTGATCGACGAGCCCGTGGGGACGTCGTCGTGACGATTGCGCATCCGGCCAAGGCCCCGACCATGACCGCGCCGGCCATCTCCGGCGGCCACCGCCGGACCTTGGCGGACGAGCTGCGCCTGCAGCTCGCCGACGAGATCGTGCGCGGCCTGCTCGCGCCCGGCGCCGGCCTCGACGAGACCGAGCTGGCCCGCCGCTTCGGCGTGTCGCGCACGCCGGTGCGCGAAGCGATCCGGCAGCTTGCCGCCAGCGGGCTGGTCGAGGTGCGCGCCCACCGCGGCGCGGTGGTGGCGCGGCCGAGCGAGGAGCGCCTCATCGGCATGTTCGAGGCGATGGCCGAGCTCGAAGCGCTTGTGCGCGGGGCTCGCCGCGGAGCGCATGACCCCGGCCGAGCGCAGCCAGCTCGAGGCCGTGCACGAGGAGTTGCGCGCGCTCATCCACGGCGGCGATCCGCAGCGCTATCACGAGGTCAACGAGGCGTTCCACGCGACGGTCTATGCCGGCGCGCACAATGCCTATCTCGCCGAGATGACGCATGCGACGCGCGCGCGGGTGCAGCCGTTCCGGCGCGCGCAGTTTCGCAATCTCGGACGGCTGGCGAAGTCCCACCTGGAGCACGACCGTGCCGTGCTCGCGATCCTGCGCGGCGACCGCGACGGCGCGGCACGCGCCATGCGCCTCCACATCATGAAGGTGTGCGAGGAATACGAGGCCTATGCCGAATCAGTGTGAGCGGATTCTTCCTTGCCGGATGCGGCCCGCGTCGCGAGGTCCGAGCTACGGGCCGGGAGAGGGGGGCGCGGAACTGCGAGGAGCGTTGCTGCGGGACGCGGCGTGCCCCCTTGCGATCTCATCGATGGCGAACTGTGTTCCTGCCAGGATCGCGTATCCCAGCGACAACAGAATGGCCAGCGTTGCCAGTCCGTCAAGCAAGCGCCCGAGGCGTCTGTGCTTCACAAAATGAAACGGCGTCACCGCCCACATGTTGACGTACGACAGGCAATAAGTCGCGAGTGCAACGTAGGCGATGATGGCGAATATCTGCAGCGTCACGCTCCCGCTGGCGTCGGCGAGATACTGCAGAACACCGCAGATGAATGCATTCCGCAGGAACGGAAAGAACCATCCGTAAAATGACTGTATGAGCCCGGCGACGACACGTTCTTCCGGGATCGGATGGAAGATGCCCGCAAGATAGGTCTCAAATCGGGTCAGCAGGAGCCTGGCAGTATTGATGGAGGTCATGTGCGGTCGATCCCTTGCTGATAATGGCGGCGGGCCTTAGTGTTTTAACGCACTCCCCATGACATGACTTCACTAGGCTAGGGTAGGTGGGCTTTCGAGGGAGGACCGCCCATGAAGCTTCCCCGCCGCGAATTTCTGCAGCTGGCCGCGGGCGCCGTCGCGCTTCCGGCCGCCGCGGTGAGCGCACGCGCGCAAAGCTACCCCACGCGTCCGGTGCGCATCATCCTCGGCTATCCGGCCGGCGGTTCGACCGATCTTGTGGCGCGGATCATGGGTGCGTGGCTGGCGGAACGGCTCGGGCAATCCTTCGTCATCGAGAACAAGCCGGGGGCCGGCACCAGTCTGGCGGCCCAGGCGGTGGTCGCTTCGCCGCCCGACGGATATACGCTCCTCTTCGTCGCGACCACCTATGCGATCAACGCGACGTTCCATAAGACGCTCCCCTACGACTTCCTGCGCGACATCGCGCCGGTGGCGGCTTTCGTCGATCTGCCGTTCGTCATGGAGGTGGGCCCGTCGGTGCCGGCCAGGACTGTTGCCGAGTTCATTGCGTATGCGAAAGCCAATCCCGGCAAGGTCAACCTGGCCTCGTTCGGGACCGGCACGATCAGCCATCTGGCGGGCGAGCTGTTCAAGAGCATGACCGGCGTCGACACGGTCCACGTGCCGTACCCCGGCGGGGCGCCCATGGTGACCGACATGATCGCGGGACGCGTGCAGGCGGGGATCGACGCCCTGCCGAACTCGCTGCCGCACATCCAGGCAGGCACGCTGCGCGCGCTGGCGGTCACCGGCCCGATGCGATCCGATGCGCTGCCCGATGTGCCGACCATCGGCGAGACCGTGCCGGGCTACGAGGTGAGCGGCTGGACCGGCATCGGCGTTCCCGCCGGCACGCCCGCCGAGATCGTCGCCACGCTCAACCGCGAGATCAATGCCGGCCTCGCCGATCCGCGCATCGTCAAGCGCCTCGCCGACGTGGGCGGGCGGCCGATCGTCCTGACCGCGGACCAGTTCGGCAAGATCTGGCTGCGCGACACCGACAAGTGGGCCAAGGTGTTGCAGGCCGCGGGCTCGAAGCGGGAGTAGGTCGGGCAACGACGGCGTGACATGATCGATTGACTTTCACGCCCTTGCCTTCGCCTTGTCCATGAACGCGCGCCAGCCGCCGAAGGCGGAGATGTCGCGCGCGTCGCGCGTGGCCTCGGCCTCCACCAGGAAGCCCTTCACCGTGCGGCCGTCGGCCAGGCGAAGCGTGCCGATCGACAGCGGCGGCGGCACGGTTGCGACGAAGCGGCCGAAGCCTGCCGCTGGCATGGCCCAGATTTCGACGTCGATGGCGGTGCCGCTGCCGGCGCTGACGCGCAGCAGTCCGGGCTTCGGCGGCGACGTGCCGGAGAGGAGAAACAGGCGATAGTCCGCCGCCGTCGTGGTGGTCTCCAAGAGCCGCGCGCCGAAGGATTTGAGCTCGGCGTTGAGCGGCATGCCCGAGAGGTGCGCGCCCACGACAGCGATGGCGATTTCGCCCGCGGCCGGAACAGTCGAAGCAGCGGTCAGCGGCGGCTGCGCCGTGCCGGTGGCGCCGAGCGGCAGGCCGGTGTCGGCATGGAACACGCGGCCGATCGAGGCGAGCGCAGCGTCGCTTCCGGCGGGGGCGAGGAGCGTGATGCCGAAGGGCGTGCCGTCCGGGCGCATCGACGCCGGCACGGCGAGCGCGCACAGCTCCAGCAGATTGACGAAATTGGTGTAGGTGCCGAGCCGGCTGTTGAGCCCGATCGGGTCGGCGAGCACCTCGTCGATGGTGTAGACCGTCGGTACCGTCGGCAGCACCAGCGCATCGAGCTCTCGGAACGTGTGGTCCCGCACCCGCCGCAACTCTTCGAGCTCATAGAACGCCGCAAAGGCATCGACCGCGCTCGGCCGCGCGCCGCCGAGGATGATCTGCCGCGTCACCGGATGCATGGACTGCGGCGCGGACGCGATGAGCGAACGGGCCGCGATGTAGCGCTCGGCCACCCACGGTCCCTCGTAGAGGAGCCGCGCCGTCGCGTAGAACGGCTCGATGTCGATCTCGACGATGGCGCAGCCGAGCGACGCGAAGCGGCCGAGCGCCGCCTCGTACGCTTCGGCCGAAACCTGATCGCCGAAGAACACGCGCTGGCCGCGCTTGGGCACGCCGAGCCGTACGCCCGGCGGCATCGCTCCGGGCGCGCCGAGCGGGTGCGGGCGCGAATAGGGGTCGGCGGCATCCGGACCTGCGATCGCGTCGAGCGCAGTGAAAGCGTCGTCGACGGTGAGCGCGAACACCGACACGCAGTCGAGCGTGCGGCACGCCGGCACGACGCCCGCGGTCGAGACGAGGCCGAGGCTCGGCTTGAGGCCGACGATGTTGCTCAAGGCGGCCGGCACCCGGCCGGAGCCCGCGGTGTCGGTGCCGAGCGCGAGCGGAACGAGACCGGCGCCGACCGCGATGCCCGAGCCGCTGCTCGACCCGCCCGGGATCAGCGCCGGATCGAACAGGTTGCGCGCGATGCCGTAGGGCGTGCGCACGCCCACCAGGCCGGTGGCGAATTGATCGAGGTTGGTCTTGCCGATGATGATGGCGCCGGCGCGCCGCAGCCGCTCGACGCAGGTCGCGTCCCGCGCCGGCGTATAGGCGAAGGCCGGGCAGGCGGCCGTCGTGGGCAGTCCCTTGACGTCGATGTTGTCCTTGACCGCGACCGGCACGCCGTAGAGCGCACGATCGCCCTTGCCCTCTGCGGTGAGCGCCTTGGCCTCGGCGAGCGCGTCCGCCTCCTCCCGCAGCGAGATGAAGATCGCGGGATCGCCGTGGGCGCGGATGCGGGCGTAGCAACGAGCGATGGTCGCGTCCGGGCTGGTCTTGCCCGAACGATTCGCCTCCACGATTTCGGCGATCGTTTCGCTCACCGCTTGCCGAGAGCAATTGTCACGCTCAGCCCTCCCCGACATAACTCTCGGCGCGGGCGACAAATTCGGTCTGCTCCCTCCCCCTTGTGGGGGAGGGTTGGGGAGGGGGGTCGTAGTTGTTGCGCGAGACGCGTGCGCCAACACCGACCCCCACCCCTAACCCCTCCCCACAAGGGGGAGGGGAACACACCGAGCAAGCTGCGCCCTTGTGGATCGATCTCACAGGAACACACTCCAGTTCAGCAAGCCGCATGCCAGCCCCTGGAATGGCGCTCCCGGTTGGCGCTTAGACCGCCGCCAGCCGCGACGCAATCGGCGTCGTCGGCAGCCATGCGGCCTCGAGGCCGAGGTCGGCCATGATCACCTGCGCTGCGTTATAGGCGGGAAGCCCGGTGATGTTGCCGCCGGGATGGGCGCATGAGCCGCAGAGGTAAAGGCCCGGCAGGTGGGTGCGGTAGGCGCCCGCGCCCGCGAACGGCCGGTGATAGCCGACCTGGTCGTTGGCGAAGGCGCCGACCAGCAGGTCGCCCTCGCGCATGTTGGGCAGGCAGCGCTCGACGTCGAGCGGGCTGCGCGTGAATGAGTCCACGACCGCGTCGGCGAGGTTGGGCGCGTGCTGCTGCCAAAGCGCGAGCATCGCGCGGCCGTGCTCGTCGCGCAGGCGGTCCCAGTTGTCCGGATTGCCGTGGACGCGATAGGGCAGCTTCTCCCACATGAACGCGGTGTGGCGGCCGGGCGGCGCCTGGCTCGGATCGAACAGCGTCGGGCAGGCGCCCCACATCACCGTCGGCGGAATGGTGCCGGCCTCGTGGTGGCGGACGATCTCGCCGAACTGGTCCACATGGTCGAGCCCCATGATGACCATGAACGCCTGCGCCAGCTCGGGGTGGTCGGCGCTCGCGCGGTAGCGCGGCGGCTGGTCGAGATTGAGATGCAGGGCAAAGAGCGGGGCCAGCAGGTTGTATTGGAAACGTCGCGCCCGGTCGCGGATGTCGCGCGGCACCAGCGGCATCGGCGAGCAGGTCGAGAAACGTCTGGTGCGGATTGAGCGACGACGCCACGAGATGTCTGGCGCGGATCAACTCCCCGTCTGCGGTTTCAATGCCGACCGCGCGGCCGCCCTCCACCAGGATGCGCCTGGGCTCGGTCATCAGCCTGATCTCGCCGCCGCTCTCGCGCACCGCCGCCTCGAGCGCGCGCGCCAGCGCCGCCGAGCCGCCGCGCGACATCTGCGCCTTGGCCGGGCTTGCCAGCAGCGCGGCGATGTGGTGGCCGAAGCCGGGGAGCCGCAGGTCGACCTCGCGCAGGCCGTTGAAGAACAGAAGCCCGGCCTTGATGGTGGGATGCTCGAACTCCTGCTCGACGAACTGCAGCGGCGAGAGCGCGCTGACCTCGAGCAGCCGTCGTCCCGCGCTCGTTCGCATGAGGAGGGCGCGCCGCTCGGCCGGCGGCAGCGGCGGCGCGCGGCCCTCGGGCGCGAGAATGTCCCGCACGATCGGCACGAACTCGTCGTGCCAGCGTTGCAGCGTCGCGGCATCGCGGGCACTGAAGCTCGCGAACGACGCGATGGTCTTGGCGATATCGGTCCACCATTCGAGCGCGCGGCCGTCGCGGGTGAGCAGCGCGACATTGAGCTCGGGCTCGATGTAGCGCGGCGCCGTGCCGCTCGAGCGCGAGGTCGGCGTACCACGGCATGGCGGTGATGGCGCGCTGGAAGAAGGCGTGGGTGTTGTGCAGGAAGCCGGGATGACGCGGGTCCTCGAGCGTGCTCAGGCCGCCGCCGGCGACCGGCCTGCGCTCGATCGCCACCGTCTTCAGGCCGGCCTTGCCGAGATAGGCCTGCAGGATCATCCCGTTGTGGCCGGCGCCGAGGATGATGCCGTCGTAGGTGGTGGTCATTGCGGTTGCTCCGCCCTCATCCTGAGGAGGGCGCGATAGCGCCCGTCTCGAAGGATGGGGGCGGCCACCGATCTCGGCTTACCCGAGATCGGCAGCGTTGAGTGCGCAAGTCGGCTATAGCCAACTTGCGGTGCTTCGAGACGCGCACTTCGTGCGCTCCTCAGCATGAGGCCGAGCGAGTTTGTCGTTCGACGCACGAAGTACATCACACCACCGTCTGGTGCCGCTCGATGCAGACGCGCAGCACCTCGTCGGGATCGCGCTTCCACCAATTATTGGCGGAGAGAATCTCCACCTCGCAGTGGCCGCGATAGCCGGCGGCCTCCACCATCGCGCGGACGCCGCGCAGATCGATCACGCCGTCGCCCATCATGCCGCGGTCGAGCAGAAGATCGGTGGTCGGCACCAGCCAGTCGTTGACGTGATAGGCGAGGATGTTGCGCGCCGGCGCGCGCGATCTCCCGCTTCAGGTCGGGATCCCACCAGACGTGATAGGTGTCGACGGCGACGCCGGCGCCCTCGCCCAACTCGTCGCAGAGGTCGTTGGCGTGCGCGAGCGTGTTCACGCAGGCGCGGTCGGCGGCGAACATCGGATGCAATGGCTCGATCGCGAGCGGCACGCGCGCCTGCCGCGCGTAGGGCAGGAGTGCGGCGAGCGCATCGCGCACCTGCCTGCGGGCGCCCGCGATATCGCGTGAACCCTTGGGCAGCCCGCCGACCACGAGGATGAGGCACTGCGCGCCGATCGCCGCCGCTTCGTCGACCGCGCGCCGGTTGTCGTCGAGCGCGGCACGCCGCCCGGCCTCGTCGGCGGCCGGGAACATGCCGCCGCGGCACAGGCCGGTGACGGTCATGCCGTGCGCGCGGATGAGCGTTCGCGGCGCGCTCGACCCCGCAGGCCTGCACGATGTCGCGCCAGGGCGAGATCGCGGAAATTCCGGCGCGGGCGCAGCCTTCGATGAGCTGTTCGAGCGACCACGGCTTCACCGTCATCGAATTGATCGAGACGAGCGCGCGGTCGTTCGAGAGGTCGCGCATCACGCCTCCACGCCGCGCATCGCCATCACGCCGCGCATGCGCATGGCGGCGCGCTCGGGATCGGCAAGGAGGCCGGCGGCGTCCGCCAGCCGGAACAGCTCGGCGAGATGCAGCGTCGAGCGCGCGCTCTCCTGGCCGCCGACCAGCGTGAAGTGATCCTGCAGCCCGTTGAGATAGGCCATGAACACCACGCCGGTCTTGTAGAAGCGCGTCGGCGCCTTGAAGATGTGGCGCGACAGCGGCACCGTCGGCGCCAGGATGTCGTGGAAGGTCTTGCCGTCGCCGCGGCTGAGCGCGCCGAGCGCGGCGGAAGCGGCCGGGGCGATGGCGTCGAAAATCCCGAGCAGCGCGTCGGAATAGCCCTGGGTATCGCCTTCGATCAGCTCGGCATAGTTGAAGTCGTCGCCGGTATACATGCGCACGCCCTGCGGCAGGCGGCGGCGCATGGCGATCTCCTTGTCCTTGTCCAGGAGCGAAATCTTCACGCCGTCGACCTTCTCGGCGTTGGCGGCGATCACGTCGACGGCGACATCCATCGCCTTGCCGTGGTCCTTGTGCCCCCAATAGCCGTCGAGCGCGGGATCGAACATCTCGCCGAGCCAGTGGATGATCACGGGCTCCTTCACCTGGCGCAGGATGCGGCCATAGACCTTGGCATAATCGTCCCCGCTGCGCGCCGCCTTCACCAGCGCGCGGCTCGCCATCAGCACGATGCGCCCGCCGAGCTTCTCGACCGCCGCGCATTGCTCCTCGTAGGCGCGGATGACGTCGTCGATGGTCACGCCGGCGCCCGCTTCGAGGTGATCCGTGCCGGTGCCGGACGCGATCAGCGCGCCGGGAAAATCCCGCGCCGCCTCGAGGCTCCTGCGGATCAATTCGAGCGAGGTCGGCCAGTCGACGCCCATGCCGCGCTGGGCGGTGTCCATGGCCTCGGCCACGCCGAGGCCGAGCGACCACAGGTGCCGGCGGAAGGCGATGGTGCGCTCCCAGTCGATGGCGGCGTCGAGCCAGGGATCGCCGTCGGCCATGGGATCGGCGACGACGTGGGCGGCCGCATAGGCGATGCGGTTGAACGGCGGCGTCGCGGCGGGGAAATTGCGCGGCGGCCTGGTCGTGTAGGGCGCGAGCGTGCCGCCGGCGATGGGGAGATTGAGTGTGGCCACGTGGTCCTCGTCAGTTACCTTCTCTCGCTCACGCGCAGCGCAGACTTCACACCTTCAGCGCCGGGATGTCGATCCAGCGCCGCTCCTTCCAGCTCTTGAGCCCGGCCTCGGCGAGCTGCACGCCCTTGGCGCCTTCGAGCAGCGTCCATTTGAACGGCGCATCTTCGGCGAGATGGCGAATGAACATCTCCCACTCGGCCTTGAAGCCGTTGTCATAGTTGGTGCTGTCCGGCACCTCGGCTCCAGGTCTCGAAGAACTTGATCGGCTGCGGGATGTCCGGGTTCCACACCGGCCGCGGCGTGTTCACGCGCGCCTGGCTCCAGCACTTCTGCAGCCCGGCGACCGCGGAGCCGTGGGTGCCGTCGACGTGGAAGGTGACGAGATCGTCGCGCCGCACGCGCGTGCACCAGGAGCTGTTGATGTGGGCGACGGCGCCGCCCGCGAGCTGGAAGGTGGCATAGGCGGCGTCGTCCACGTCGGCCTCGTAGGGCTTGCCGTCCTCGTCCCAGCGCTTCGGGATGTGGGTGGCGCCGAGGCAGGAGACGCTCTCCACCTCGCCGAAGAGATTGTCGAGCACGTAGCGCCAGTGGCAGAGCATGTCGAGGATGATGCCGCCGCCGTCCTTCTTGCGGTAGTTCCACGACGGCCGCTGCGCCGGCTGCCAGTCGCCCTCGAACACCCAGTAGCCGAACTCGCCCCGCACCGCGAAGATGCGCCCGAAGAAGCCGGCGTCGATCAGCATCTTGAGCTTGAGCAGGCCCGGGAGAAAGAGCTTGTCCTGCACCACGCCGTGCCTGATGCCGGCCGTCTTGGCCGCGCGCGCCACGTCGAGCGCATCCTCGAGCGTCTCGGCGATCGGCTTCTCGCAGTAGATGTCCTTGCCGGCCGCGATCGCCTGGCGCAGCAGCTCGGCGCGCAGCTTGGTGGTGGCGGCATCGAAGAACAGCGTGTCCTCGCGGTTCTCGAGCGCCGCATCGAGATCGGTGGTCCAGCGCGTGATGCCGTTCGCTTTCGCCAGTTGCGCAAGCTTTGCTTCGTTGCGACCGACCAGGATCGGGTCGGGCATCACCGTGTCGCCGTTCTTGAGCGCAACCCCGCCCTGGGCGCGGATGGCGACGATCGAGCGGATCAGATGCTGGTTCATGCCCATGCGGCCGGTCACGCCGTTCATGATGATGCCGAGACGTTGCTGCGCCATTCTGTCCTTTCTCCTGCTCTGCACTCTCTGCCCCGAAAGGGGCATCAGTATCGCCCGCTCGCGGTCACCTCAGGAAATGACGGTCGAGAGATTTGGCGCCGTTCTACTCCATCCCCAGCAGCCGATAGATGCGCCGGGTGTATTCGCCGAAACTCTCGCTGGTCTTCATCTCGAGCGTGCGCGGATGCGGCAGCTCGACGCGGAAATTGTCCGCCATCCGCGCCGGTCCCGCGGTGAGCACGACCACGCGGGTGCCGAGAAACACCGCCTCGGTGATGCCGTGGGTGACGAAGACGATGGTTTTCTTCGCCTCTTCCCAGATGCGCAAGAGCTCGAGGTTCATCTTCTCGCGCGTGAGCGCATCGAGCGCCCCGAACGGCTCGTCCATCAGAATGAGCTTGGGATCGTGGATGAGCGCGCGCGCGATCGCGGCGCGCTGCTGCATGCCGCCGGAGAGCTCGTAGGGGTATTTGTCCTCGTTGCCGGCGAGCCCGACCAGCGCCAGGAGATCGCGGGCGCGGGCGCGGCTTGCGGCCATGGGAAGCCCGAGGATCTCCGCCGGGAGGAGCACGTTGTCGATCACGCGCCGCCACTTCAACAGCAGCGGCTGCTGGAACACCATGCCGATGTCGCGCGAGGGATCGAACGGCTGGGTGAGCGATCCGATCTTGACCTCGCCGGAATCGAAGGCATGCAGGCCGGCGAGAATCTTGAGCAGCGTAGTCTTGCCGCAGCCCGAGGGCCCCACCAGCGACACGAGCTCGCCCGCCTCGACGTCGAACGTGGCCTCGGAAATGGCGGGAAAATCCGCCCCCCGCGTGCGGTAGGCCTTCTGCACGCCGGCAAGGTGGATGAACGGTTCGCCCATGATCGTATGCGAGTCCGGCGTCAGGAAATTCGCGCGTCGCGCACCACCAGCATGCGCTCGAGCGCCAGCACCAGCCCGTAGAGCACCATGCCGATCAGCGTGATCAGGATCACCGCCATGAACATGGCGGCGGTGTCGAGCGTGACCTGCACCTGCAGCATGAGGTAGCCGAGCCCGCGGTCGGAGCCGAGAAACTCGCCTACGATGGCGCCCGCGACCGCCAGGATGGCGGCGACCTTCATGCCGGAAAAGATGTAGGGCAGCGCGTTGGGAAGCTGAATCTTGGTGAACACCTGCCAGCGCGAGCCGCGCAAGGTGCGCACGAGATCGAGCAGATCCGGCTCGACCTCGCGCAGGCCCCGCGCCGTCGTCAGCACGATCGGAAAGAAGCAGATCGCGAACGCCATCATGGCATTGGGGCCGATGCCGTACTTGAACCAGACGATGATCAGCGGTCCGAGCGCCACCTTGGGGATCATGTTCAGGCTGACCAGGAGCGGCATGACCGCCATTTCGAGCCAGCGAAACCAGGAGAAGAGCAGCGCTGCCCCGATACCGAAGACGACCGCCAGGATATAGCCGCCGAAAATCTCGATGGTCGTCACCGCGGTGTTTTCGAACCAGCGGTAATTCGGGACGAGCAGGGCGTGAATGGTCTCGTAGGGCGAGGGCATGACGAATTTCGGCACCTCGCCGAGCTTGACGAACAGATACCATGCGACCAGCAGCCCGAGGTGGCTCAGAATCGCCAGCGCATAGCGCTGCAGCGTTTGCGGATGTCCTGCCACGCCTCCTGCCTCCTCACGTCTGATGCCTCGGGGCATCGTAGGGTAAGCAACGGTTGCTAGCCAGCTAACGCGGTGACGGCGCTCACGACAGCCATCGCTGCAGGTTGGCGCGCACGAACGCATCATCGTTGAGATGCGGATAGGCGGCGCAGACGCGGTCGATCTCCTCTTTCTGCCCGGGCCCGAGCGTCTCCTTCGGGTCGAGGCACCAGATGCCCGCGAGCAGCCCCTGGCGGCGCAGGATCTCGTGGCAGCCGGCGATGACGCCGTGGAAATCGTTGGCCACGTCGAAGATCGCCGCGTTGCAGTCGGTGACCTGCGAGTCGAGCGCCAGCAGATCCGCGGAGATCGTGTCTTCGGCGGTGGCGGCGTGAATGCGCTCCAGCAGCTCGACCGCGGTCCTGACCCAGACGCTCCAATGGCCGAGCAGCCCGCCCTTGATGCGCACCGTCGTCGCGCGGCCGTTCGCCGCCACCGCAAAAGGGGTGACGAGGTCGAGCACGATGTGGTCGTCATTGCCGGTGTAGAGCGTGACCCGGTCGGCGGCGCCCGCCTCCACGACCCCGCGCACGACGTCGAGCGTCCGGTAGCGATTGAACGGCGCGATCTTGACGGCGACGACGTTCTCGATCGCGGCAAAGCGGCGCCAGAACGAGACCGGCAGCACGCGCCCGCCCACCGCCGGCTGCAGGTAGAAGCCGACGAGCGCGATCTCGCGCGCGACGGTCCGGGCATGGGCGATCAGCTCATCCTCGCTCGCGCCCCTGAGCGCCGCGAGCGACAGCAGGCCGGCGTGATAGCCGAGATCGCGCGCGACGTGCGCCTCCTTCACCGCCTGCGCCGTGGGCCCCGACAGCCCCGCGACCATGATCGGAGGCTCGCGCGTCCACTCGGCGGCGCTGCGCATGGCGAGCTCCAGCACCGGCGCAAACAGCCCGGCCTCGCGGATGGCGAACTGAGTGGTGTGGACGCCGACCGCGAGCCCGCCCGCACCGGCGTCGAGATAGTAGCGCGTGAGCGCCCGCTGCCGGCGCGCGTCGAGCCTGCGGTCGGCGTCGAGCGCGAGCGGATGCGCCGGGATCACCACGCCTTTGCGCAACGCGGCGAGCACCTGCGGCGGCCAGTCCTGCCAGCGCGACGTCATGCAACTGCCTCAAGTAACCGGCTGGTTACATTGTGCCGGACCGCCGACAAGTGTCAATGTCGCCGGTGAGCTTGCAATCGCCGACGGCTCTGTCACGGTCGTCACGCCCGGATCGCGTTGAGGATGACCTCGACGTTGTGGCGCTTGCGCCTGCGGCAAGCTGCCGCGCTGCCGAGATCGCGGCCGAAGATGGTCGAGAGCGTCGGATTGTTCGAGAGATAGAAATAGCCGACCGCGGCGATGGTGATGTAGAGGTCGACGGGATCGAGGCCCGGCCGGAACACGCGCTGCGCCACCCCGCGCTTCAAGATGTCGTCGATCAGCCGCACGAACGGGCTGTGGAGCTCGCGCACCTTCTTCGACCTGCGCAGATGCCGTGCGCGATGCAGGTTCTCGTTGTTGATGAGGCTGATCAGCTCGGGATGCCGGTGGGAATAGTCGAACGTGAACTCGACCAGGCGCCGGATGGCGGCCGCAGGCGCAAGATGCGCGAGCTCGAGCGTCTTCTCGGTCCCGCGCAGGTCCTCGTAAACGCGCTCGAGGGCGGCGAGGTAGAGCCCCGTCTTGTTGCCGAAATAGTGGTAGATCATGCGCTTGTTGGCGCGCGCGCGCCGCGCGATCGCGTCGACGCGGCCGCCCGAGAGACCCTTGGCCGCGAATTCATGCTGCGCGGCGAGGAGGATTGCCTCACGCGTGCGCTCGGGATCGCGCCGGTGCGCCGAGAGTTTCGAATTCGCCATGGAGACCCGCCAGGGCGCCAATATTGACAGGGTGGGGGGCCGCTCCTATCGTCCCCGGTAACCGTGCAGTTACCACGAACCTTCGCCGCGCGTCGAGAACGATACGCCGACCGCAGCTCATCTCGGAGTTCTGGCATGAAGACCATCGCGAAAGTCGCTCTCGCGACGCTTGCCGGCGTTGCGCTCGGCGCATCTCCGGCCGCCGCGCAGAAGATCACCTTCACGCTCAACTGGGTCGCGGGCGGCGATCACGCGCCGTATTTCTATGCCCAGAAGATGGGCTGGTACAAACAGGCCGGCCTCGACGTCGACTTCGAGACCGGCCGCGGCTCGGCGGCCTCGGCGCAGAAGGTCGGCGCCGGCCAGTCGCAGCTCGGCCTCTCCGACATGGCGGGCGTGCTGCTGTTCCGCGGCAAGGGTGTCGACGTCGTGGGCGTCATGAACGTCTACGCCAATTCGCCGCAGGGACTCTATTGGCTCAAGAGCTCCGGCATCCAGGGCGTGAAGGATCTCGCCGGCAAGAAGATCGGCAATCCCGCCGGCGACGGCGCGCGCACCATGTGGCCGGCCCTGGCGAAGAAGGTCGGCGTCGATCCGAGCTCGGTGACCTGGGTCAATATCGACGCCAACGCCAAGCTCAGCGCGCTCAAGGCCAAGACCATCGACGCGACCACCTCGTTCTTCAATCTTCACCACGTCTTCGCGCGCGAGCTCGGCGGCGACATGGGCTTCCTGGCCTGGAAGGACGCGGGCGTGAACCCCTACGGCAATTCCATCATCGCCAATGCCGCCTGGCTCAAGGCCAACCAGGACAAGGTCGACAAGTTCGTAAAGGTCACGCAGAAGGCGTTCGCCGAATGCGCCAAGACCCCGGACCCCTGCATCAAGGCGCTGGTCGAGGCCAACGGCGCGCTGCTCTATCAGAACGAGCTCGACAACTGGCATCTCGTCACCATGCTGATGAACGACGAGACCTCGCGCACGGTGGCGCTCGGCTGGCACGACGACAAGCGCATGGCCGACGACTACAAGCTGGTCGATGAATTTCTCAAGATGGAAAAGCCCTACGACATCAAGAGCGCCTATACCAACGAGTTCCTCGACAAGAGCGTGAAGATGCCGCCGATCAATCCGCCGAAGCTGTATTGAGCGGCGTGTGTTCGCACTGGCGGGCCTAATCCTTTACCCACAAGCGCGACTGTTGGCGGCAGCGCCCTCTCCCCTTGCGGGAGAGGGCTCAATGGTGGTGAAGCGAATCGCGGCGGGTGAGGGGTATCTTCGCGACAACACCCCTCACCCATCATCGTGCGTGGCAAACACCGAGCAGCCCTCTCCCGCAAGGGGAGAGGGCGCTCTCTGCGACTGCACTGCGCGCGGGTTGCTCAGCCGAATTCAGGACCTACGACTGCGAATGTCCGCGCCGCGTCGTCGAAGCGCGTCAGGTGAGCCGTAAAGCATGCGCGTGAACGGCCGCACCGGGGAAAAGCCGCGCGTTTCGAGGAAGCTCAACACCTCCGCCTTGTCGTCGGCGAGGTCGATGAAGAGCGGACCATCGAGCGCGTCGAGCGCGCGCGCGATGAGGGCGCAGGCGGTCGCGTCGTCGTCGGCAATCAACGGGCAAATGTGTCCGGCACGCGCGCCGTCGCGCCCGAGCATGAAGCCTGCGACGCCGCCGGCGCGCTCGGCAACGAGCGCGGCTGCGGGCACCCGCCGGCGCAAGTCGGCAAGCACGGCGCCGCGTTCGGCGCCGAAGGCTGTGGCGTCGTAGGCGCACAGTGCCGGCCAATCCTGGTCGGCGATCGCTCGGATGTCCACGCCCGCCGCCGCGGCAAACGTTGCGTTCGCAGGTGGGCGCTCGCGGCGAATGAGACGCTGAAAGCCCCAGGAGTCCTGGAAGCCGAGCCGGCGATAGACCTCGCGGCCGTCGGGGGTCGCGTCGAGGACCGGCACGAGGCCCGCAGCCGCGAGATCGTCCATCGCCCAGCGCATCAGCCGCGTGGCGAGGCCCCGGCGGCGAAATTCGCCCGCGACCAGCACCATGCTGATCCAGGCGAAGCGGCTGCCGTAAGGGAGCGTCGCCGTGGTCGCGACGATGCGGCCTTCGTCGGTGTGGACGGCATAGACGCGGCCACGCGCGATGAAGATGCGCCAATCGGCGGCAAGCTGATTCCACCGCGCCTCGCGCACGAGCGCGGCGACATCGTCGAACTCCGCGGGGGTCAGGGCGGACTTGACCGCCAGCCGCAGCTCAGAAGTTGCCATCGCGGGTATCGTAATGGGTGTCTTTGCCGAGGCTCGGCATGCCGCGGCCGATCCAGTCCGCGGTCCAATCGACGAGTTTCGCGAGCGGTACGCCGGGATAGCCGAACAGCCGCATGGCCTCGGCGCTGTTGACGAGCCAACCCTCGGCCGATTCGACGCCGGTGAAGACCGGCGGCTTTCCCAGGCGCTGGCCAAAAGCTTCCGCCAGCCAGCGCACGCTCACGGTCTCGGGGCCGCTGACATTGAGCGGGCTCGACGGCACCGTGCAATGGCCGAGTGCGCGCAGCACCATGGCATTGGCGTCGCCCTGCCAGATCACGTTGACATGGCCGGCGGCGAGATTGATCGGTTGCGCCGACAGAACGCGCTGCGCCACGTCGTGCAAGACGCCGTAGCGCATGTCGATTGCATAGTTGAGGCGGATGAGGCGGCCCGGCGTCCCGCGCGTGCGCGAGAAATACTGGAACATGGCCTCGCGTGCGACGCACGAATTGGCGTAGGCGCCGGGCGGCGGCGTCGCCGGCGTCGTCTCGGTCGCGCCGCCGTGGTGCACGTTCACGTAAGGGTACACGCAGCCGGTCGAGTAAGCGACGATGCGCGAGCCGGCGAAGGCCTCGGCGACGAGCGCCGGCACGTGCGCGTTCATCGCCCAGGTCAGGTCCTCGTCGCCGGCGGAGCCGAACTTGCGGCCGGCCATGAAGATCACATTGGGAAGTTTCGGCAGCGCCTCGATCTGCTTGCGGTCGAGAAGATCGGCCGCGATGCATTCGATGCCGGAGGCGGCGAGCGTCTCGCGCAGGCCCTGCTCGCTGAAGCGGGCAACGCCGACGACGCGCTTGCCGGGCGCCGCGCGCTTGGCGAGCCGGGCGAGCGTCGGCCCGATCTTTCCGCCCACGCCGAGAATGATGATGTCGCCCGCAAGCTCATCGAGCGCCGCGGTCAACGCCGCCGACGGCGTCGTCATCACCTCCTCGAGGTGCTCGACGTCGTGGAAGCGATCGGGCAGCGCGGCAGGCGATTGGAGCATCGGTGGGCTTGTCCTCGGACGGGGCGCATGAACGACGTCACAAGTAACCAGTTGGATACTAACGGCACGCGTGGCGGATCAGCAAGGTGAGGGGACGCGGCGGGCGGCTGTCCCGATCGCATGGATCAAGCGACCCGGAGCAATGGCTCTCGTGCCGCACGCTCGCCATCTCGCGTCAGCGACGTTTCGCCACAGATTTCAGCCGTGGTCGCACGGCGACCCCGCGCACCGATAGCCCCGCGCAAACTTGCCCGCCCAGCACCGCCTGTATACGATCACCCTCCGCTTTAGACGCGGCATGATCCGAATTTGCCTGTCGGATCGAAAACACAGCGCAAAGCCGGAATTTGGGGCCGCCGCCGGGAGGAGATGCGGAATGAACGCGCCGATACCGAGGATTCTCATCGAATCGACGTGGCGCGGCCGCCTGTTCGGGGCGCAGTGGCGGCCCGCGGTCGGGGGCTCGCTCGACGTGCTGGAGCCCGCGACCGGGGCGGTGATCACCCGCGTCGGCAATGCCACCGCCGAGGACGTGCGCCAAGCCGCCGCCGAGGCGCGCGCCGCCCAGCCGGGCTGGGCGGCGACCCCCTACGACCAGCGCGCCGCGATCCTGCGCAAGGTCGCCGCCCTCATGGAGGAGAACCAGCCGGAATTGGTCTACTGGATCATGCGCGAGACCGGCGGCATCGAGCCCAAGGCCGGCTTCGAGGTGCAGATGGTGACGAGCATCCTGCACCGCTCGGCGGCGATGTGCACGGAGCCCCAGGGCTTGGTGCTGCCGAGCGACGGCGGGCGCCTCTCGCTCGCGCGGCGGGTGCCGCGCGGCGTGATCGGCGTGATCTCGCCGTTCAATTTCCCGCTTATCCTGTCGAGCCGCGCGGTCGCGCCGGCGCTCGCGACCGGCAATGCCGTCGTGCTCAAGCCCGATCCGCGCACCGCGCTCACCGGCGGCTTCATCATCGCGCGGCTGTTCGAGGAGGCCGGGCTGCCCAAGGGCGTGCTGCAGGTCTTGCCCGGCGGCGCCGAGGCCGGCGAGGCGATCTGCACCGATCCCGATATCGCCATGGTCGCGTTCACCGGATCGAGCGCGGTCGGGCGCCGCATCGGCGAGCTTGCAGGCAAGCATCTCAAGAAGGTGCAGCTCGAGCTCGGCGGCAAGAACGCGGTGATCGTGCTCGATGATGCCGATCTCGATGCGGTTGCCTCCGCCATCGCCTTCGGCGCCTGGTTCCACCAGGGCCAGATCTGCATGACCACCGGCCTGGTGATCGCGCACGAGAAGATCGCCGACGCGCTCACGGAGAAGCTCGTGGCCAAGGCCAAGCATCTGCCCGTCGGCGACCCGACCTCGGGGCAGGTGGCGCTCGGACCGGTGATCAGCCGCGGCCAGGTCGACCGCATCCACGGCATCGTCAAGGATACGGTCGCGGCCGGGGCCAAGCTCAACGCCGGCGGTACTTTCGATGGTCCGTTCTACCGGCCGACCGTGCTCTCCGGCGTCAAGCCCGGCATGCGCGCCTTCGACGAGGAGGTGTTCGGCCCGGTCGCTGCGATCACCACCTTCGCCACCGAGGACGAGGCGGTGGAGCTCGCCAACAGCAACGAATATGGCCTCTCTGCCGGGGTGTTCTCGACGTCGGTTGGGCGTGCGCTCGCGCTCGGCAACCGGCTGCGCACCGGACTTCTGCACATCAACGACCAGACGGTCGCCGACGAGCCGCACATTCCGTTCGGCGGCACCGGCGCGTCCGGCAACGGCACGCGCATCGGCGGTCCCGCCAACTGGGAAGAATTCACGAGCTGGCAATGGGTGACGATCAAGGACAAGCCCAATCCATATCCGTTTTGACGGTGGGGAGGGGGCGCGCCAATGCGTGAACGTCATCCTGAGGTGCCCGCGCTCTTGCGCGGGCCTCGAAGGATGGCCGCGAGTCCGGGCCGTCGCCCATCGAGCTCGGGTTTACCCGAGATCGGAATATTTTAGTGCGCAAGTCGGCTACAGCCGACTTGCGATGGCTCGCCACGCAGTCAAGCTTGCGCAGACTGCGTAAACTTGTCTGCAGTCGGCGAGCACCTCAGGGTGACGGATTGAGAGCTGAGATATTCGCGAGATAGCAAGGGAGGAAGCTGATGAGTAGCAAATTGAGCGGTCTGGCACTGGCCGCGATGATCGGTGTGGTGGGGAGTGGCTCCGCGCTCGCCGCCGACCCGCCGAAAAGCGTGCGTATCGGCTACGCGATCTCGCTTTCGGGCCCGAACGCACAAGGCGCCGCCATCACGACGCTCAGCGGCTACAAGCTGTGGGTCGACGACGTGAACAAGAAGGGCGGCCTCAAGGTCCAGGGCTTCGACAAGCGAATTCCGATCGAGGTCGTCGAATACGACGACACCAGCAATGCCGAGAACGCGGTCCGGCTGGTCGAGCGACTGATGACCCAGGACAAGGTCGATTTCGTGCTGCCGCCGTGGAGCACCGGTTTCAACCTCGCGACGGCGCCGGTGTTCGCGCGCAACGGCTATCCGCAGCTTGCGGTGACGGCCAATTCCAATGACGCGGCCAATCTCATCAAGCAGATGCCGACCCTGTTCTTCTTCCTCAACGAGCCGCGCCATTTCGGCGCCGCGCTCGGCGAGGTGTTGAGCAAGCTCAAGAGCGAGAACAAGATCAACAACAAGATCGTGATGCTGAGCATCGCCGACCAGTTCGGCGCCGAGTTCACGTCGGGCGTCACTCCGGTGCTGCAAAGCGCGGGCTTCGAGTTCGCCCTCCGCAAGAGCTATCCCGCCGGCTCCCCCGATCTTACGAACGAGATCAAGGAGGCCAAAGCCTCCGGTGCGGACAGCTTCGTCGCCTACAGCTATCCGCCCGACACCTTCATGTTGACCAATACCGCGGTCACGCAAGGCTACAATCCGAAGGTGTTTCACGTCGGCGTGGGTACCGCTTTTGCCCGCTACGGCGCCGTGATGAAGGAGAAGGCGCAAGGCGTTATGGGGATCGGCGGTTGGGACCCGAAGGCTCCGGGCGCCGAGGATTACCAGAAGCGGCTGGTGGCCCTGACCAACCAGCCCGGCGACGCCTGGGCCGCGCCGGTGACCTACGCGAGCTTGCAGGTGCTCGAGCAGGCGATCGAGAAGGTCGGCCTCGACCGCAAGAAGCTGCTCGACGCAATCGCGAACGCTGGTCCATATCAGACCATCGTGGGGCCGATCGATCTCAAGACCCACGTGCGCGGCAAGCAATGGAGCGTCGGGCAGTGGCAGGGCGGCGAATTCGTCGGCGTCGGGCCGAGCGACCTGCCGGGCGCCAAGCCGATCATCTTCCCCAAGCCGGCGTGGTAGGTGCTCCGACCTGCACTCTCTCACTCCGTCACCCTGAGGTGGCCGCCGGAGGCGGCCCTCGAAGGGTGGCAGCCCCAGGCCGGGCCGATCATCCTTCGAGGCGCGCCACCCAAGTCGGCCCCAGCCGACTTGGGCGCCTAATGTGCCGATCTCGGGTAAACCCGAGATCGGGGGGCGCGCACCTCAGGATGACGGGTCTATAGTTGTGCCGTCGGCATGACACTTCCGCGGTACGCTTAGCATGTCGCTGATCGAAGTCGTTCTGAGCGGCGTGATCCTCGGCGGCCTCTACGCCCTGATCGCTATCGGCTTCAATCTGCAATACGGCGTCGCCCGCATCTTCAATCTCGCCTATGGCGAGTTTCTCATGGCTGCGGCGTTTGCCGCGTTCTGGATGTTCACGCTTGCATCCATCGATCCGATCCTCGGCATGGTGCTGTCCGTGCCGGTGACGTTCGGCGCCAATTGGCTGGTCTATCGCTTTCTGATGCTGCCGCTGGTGCGGCGCGCGCGCACCCGCGACGACCTCGAGGGCGACACCATCCTGGCGACCTTCGGACTGCTGTTCGTGCTCAAGGGCGCAGCGCAGCTCGCGTTCACGCCGGACAACCGCTTCTACGATTATCTCAACACGCCGGTGCGCATCATCGGCTTCACCTTCGCGGCCAACCGCGTACTGGCCTTTGGCGTCGCTTGCGCGTTCGGGCTCGCGATCTGGCTGATCCTCAAGCGTACGCGCTTCGGCGCCGCGATGCGGGCACTCGCGATCGAACCGACAGGCGCGCGCCTCGTCGGTGTCGATGCCACGTCGATGTCGGCGATCGCGTTCGCGAGCGGGGGAGCGCTGGTGGCGGTGGCCGGCACGCTGGTGAGCACGTTCCTGACCTTCAATCCGTCGATCGGCGTCGAGTTCACCATGAAGGCGCTGGTCGTGGTGATGATGGGCGGCGTCGGCAACATGGTCGGCAGCCTGGTCGCGGGCATCCTGCTCGGCGTGGCGGAAGCGCTCTGCTCGTACCTCGTCGATTCCGGCCTCACCCTTGCAGTCGCCTATTTCCTGTTCCTGATCGTGCTCCTGGTCCGGCCGCGCGGCCTGTTCGGGACCCCATGACCGCGGGGAATACGATCGCCGTCGTTGCGCTCGCCGTGCTGGTGGCAGTGCTCGCAGCGGTGCCGTGGCTCGTGTCCGACTACGGCCTGGGCTTCATGGTCAATCTGATGTGCTATCTGGTGCTGACCATCGCCTGGGCGCTGTTTTCCGGCACCACGCGCTACGTTTCGCTCGCCACGGCGGCCTTCTTCGGCATCGGGGCCTATACGGTCGCGATGCTGGTCAAGGAACTGCCGCTCTACGCCTGCTTCGGTGTAGCGCTCGTTGTCGGCACGCTGGTGGCGTCGCTGGTCGGGCTCGTCACCCTGCGCGTCTCCGGCATGTTCTTCGTGGTGTTCGGCTTTGGGCTGTCGGAGCTGATGCGCGAGGTCTTGATCTGGTGGGAGATCAACCGGACCAAGACGCTCGGCCGCTACGTGTTCGTGCCGTTCGATACGACGCTGATCTACTGGCACCTGCTCGGCCTCGCCGTGCTCGTGTTCCTCGTCGGCTGGCTGCTGCGGCGCTCGCGACTGGGCATCGCGCTGCTCGTGATCGGCGACGATGAGACCATGGCGCGGCAGGCGGGCATCAACGTGCCGCTGGCCAAGGTCGTGATGTTCATCGTCTCGTCGGTGTTCATGACGATCGTTGGCGCAATCATGGCGCCGCGCTTCGGCTATCTCACGCCGAATTTCGTCTTCAACCCGCTGATCTCGTTTCAGGTCGTGATCATGGCGCTGCTGGGCGGCATGCAGCGGCTGTGGGGGCCGGTGCTGGGCATCGTTCCCCTGATCCTGCTGTCCGAGTTGCTGCAGGTGCGGGCGCCGTTCTGGTACAGCGTGATCCTCGGCCTCATCTTCATGATCATCGTCTATTTTCTTCCGCGCGGCGTCACCGGCCTGGTGGAGGATGCCTGGCAGGCGCTGCGCCGGCCGGTCTCGCTGCCGCGCGGCGTCACCGGCCCGGTGATCGACGTTTGGGCCTGGCTGTCGCAGCCGATCTCGTTGCCGCGGGGCCTCGCGGGCTTGATCGAAGACGCCTGGGCGCGGCTCGTTCGGCGCCAGCCGAGCGGAGGGCGGTGATGGCGGCGCTGCTCGAAGCAGACGGGCTGACCAAGGCGTTCGGCGGCCTCGTCGCCGTGAGCAACATGTCGCTTGCGGTCTCGCCGGGCGAGGTGCTCGGCCTGATCGGCCCGAACGGCTCGGGCAAGACCACGCTGCTCAATTTGATTGCCGGCACCATCCGTTGCGACGCCGGCACCATCCGTATCGGCGGCGAAGACATCACCCGCCTGCCCAACCATCTGCGCGTGCGCAAGCGCATCAACCGCACGTTCCAGCTCGTGCGCATGCCGCCGAACCTGCCGGCGATCGTCGGGGTGATGGCGGGCGTGATGTACGGCGCCGAGCCCAAACGCTACAAGGAGGCCGAATACGAGGCCGCCGGCATCCTGGGCGAGCTCAATCTGCTGCTCAAGGCCGGTCATCGGCTCGATCAGCTCACCTATATCGAGCAGAAGCGGGTCGAGCTCGCGCGCGCGCTCGCCACCAGGCCGCGCGTGCTCCTGCTCGACGAATGGCTCTCGGGGCTGAGCCCCGGCGAGCTCGAAGGCGGCATGTCGGTGGTCTGGAGCCTGGCCGCCCAAGGCATCGCGGTGATCCTGGTCGAGCACGTGATGACGGCGGTGCGCGCGCTGTGCTCGCGCGTGGTGGTGATGAACGCCGGCGTCAAGATTGCGGAAGGGTCGGCGGCGGAGGTGCTGCGCGATGCCGAAGTGATCCGCGCATATCTCGGCGACGACGACGCGCGGGGTGCGTGATGCTGGAAGGACGTCATGCTTGAAGTCTTCGGGCTCAGCCACGCCTATGGCCGCCACAAGGCGCTCGACGACGTCAGCATCCGCCTGCGCGCCGGCGAAGCGGTCGCCATTCTCGGGGCCAACGGCGCGGGCAAGACCACGCTGCTCAATGCCATCGCCGGGCTGGTGCGTCCCGCGAGCGGCTCGATCCGGTTCGAGGGCCATGAGCTCGTGGGCTTGTCGCCCCATCGCATCGTCGAGATGGGCATCGCCACCGTGCCGGAGAACCGCCGCCTGTTCGAGCCGATGTCGGTGATCGAGAATCTCAACCTCGGCGCCTATGTTGGTCGTGCCCGTGGCGGCGCGGCTGCGACGCTCGAGCGCATCTTCGATCTGTTCCCCCGGCTGGCGGAGCGCCGCCGGCAGTCGGTGCGCACCATGAGCGGGGGCGAGCGGCAGATGGTGGCAATCGGCCGTGCGCTGATGACGCAGCCCAGGCTGCTCCTGCTCGACGAGCCTTCGCTCGGGCTTTCGCCGCGGCTCTCGGGCGAGCTGTTCGCCGTGCTCGCCCGCATTGCCCACGAGGTGAGCATCCTGATGGTGGAGCAGAATGCCCGCCGCGCGCTCGCGACCGCGAACCGTGCCTATCTGCTCGCGCTCGGCCGCATCGTCGGCGAGGGCGAGGCAAGCACGCTGGCGCGCGACAGCGCGGTGGCGCGATCCTACCTTGGATTGTGACGCTTCCGATTGCTCTTCCACGCTCATGGCTGGCAAAAGCTGCCGGGCTGCGTAGAATTGCTCTCGCACGAGCAAGAAAATGCGGGAGGCAGCGCGATGAAAATCTTCATGTTTCATCTCATGCCCTATGCCTATCTGGACATGGACTACGGCGATAAATATCGCGCCGCCTGGGTGGTGCTGCCGAACACCTATTTCGATCCTAAGAAGGGGCACGAGCTCTACAACCGCTATCTCGACGAGCTCGAGCTTGCCGCCGAGCTCGGCTTCGACGGCATCTCCGTCAACGAGCATCACCAGAACGCCTATGGCTTGATGCCGTCCCCGGTCGTCATGGCCGCCGCGCTGTCAAGACGTACCAAGAACGCCAAGATCGCGATCCTGGGCAGCGCCTTCTGCCTGCGCGAGCATCCGCTCACGCTGGCGGAAGAGCACGCCATGCTCGACTGCATCACCGGCGGGCGGCTGATCAGCGGCATGGTGCGCGGCATCGGCGCCGAATACTACTCCATGGGCGTCAATCCGGCGTTCTCCCATGCCCGCTTCCAGGAGGCGCATGATCTCGTCGTGCAGAGCTGGACGCGGCCAGGGCCGTTCGCCTTCGAGGGCAAGCACTATCATTTCGAATATGTGAACGTGTGGCCGCGGCCCTACCAGCAGCCGCATCCGCCGATCTGGGCGCCCTCCACCGGCTCCACCGAGACCATCGAATGGGCGGCGCACCCGTCGCGCAAATACGTCTATCTGCAGACCTACAGCCCGATCCAGTCGGTGATGCGGTTCCTCAACTACTATCGCGAGGCGGCGCAGCGCGTGCACGGCTACACCGCGAGCTCCGACCAGATCGGCTGGGCGGCGCCGGTCTACGTTTCCGACACCGATGCCAAGGCGCGCGAAGAGGCCGGCCGCCACGTCGAGGTCCTGTTCAACAAGCTGCTGCGCCTGCCGTTCCAGATGCTGTTCCCGCCCGGCTATCTCAGCGCCAAATCGCTGAAGAACATGCTGACCCACAAGCGCTCGGTCGCGGGGCAGGAGCACACCGTCGACAGCCTGATCGAGCAGGGCATCATCATGTGCGGCAGTCCGGATACCGTGCGCAAGCGGCTGATGGAGAGCCACCGGCTGCTGGGCTTCCAGAATTTCCTGGCGCTGCTGCAATTCGGCACCCTGCCGCGGGAGCTCACGGACAAGAACATCAGGATGTTTGCGCGCGAGGTGCTGCCCGCGCTGCAGCCGCTCAGCGACAAGGAATATGCCGGCTTGCAGACCCAGGCTGCGGAGTAGCAACGACAGGCCGGCGCAAGTCGTGGGGCGGAGTGGCTTTCAGTGACAGATGTTCTCAGGGGCGTGCGAGTGGTCGAGCTCAGCACGGTGATCACGGCGCCGCTTACCGGCCTGATGCTTGCCGATCTCGGCGCCGATGTGCTCAAGGTCGAGCCGCCGCAGGGCGATCCGTTCCGAAGCTTCCGCGGCGGGCACTACAGTCCGAATTTCGTTGCCTACAACCGCGGCAAGCGCAGCATGAAGCTCGACCTGCGAACCGAGGCGGGCCGATCGATCCTGCTCGAGCTCCTCGCCGCTGCCGACGTGCTGCTCGAGAACTATCGGCCCGGCATCATGGAGCGGCTCGGATTGGCGCCGGACGTCCTCGAGGCCGCGAATCCCAGGCTGATCCATTGCTCGATCACGGGCTTCGGCGGGAGCGGCCCCTATAGCGCGCGGCCCGCCTACGACAATGTCGCGGTCGCGCTGAGCGGCGTGCTCAGCCTGCAGCTCGATCCCGAGCATCCGCAGTCGAGCGGGCCGACGATCGCCGACAACGCCACCGGCATGTTCGCCGCCTACGGCATCCTCGGCGCGCTCTACGAGCGCGAGCGCAGCGGCCGCGGGCGCCGCGTCGACGTCAATATGCTGGAAGCAGGCATCGCCTTCATCCCGGACCCATTTGCGAACTATACCCGGGCCGGAATCCTGAGCGATCGGCTGACGCGGGTCGCCGCCTCGCAATCCTTCGCGTTCCGCTGCGGCGACGGCAAGCTGCTCGCGGTGCACTTGTCCTCGCAGCCGAAATTCTTCGAGGCGATCGCCGCGGCGTTCGAGCGTCCCGATCTCCTGCACGACGAACGCTTTGCCACCCGCGACCTGCGGATCGAGAACTACGAGGCGCTGACCCGCACCTTCGCCGACATCGTGGCAAAGCGGCCGCGGGCCCATTGGATGACCGTGCTCGAGGCCAACGACGTGCCGTTTGCGCCCGTCAACAATCTGGCGGACGTGCTCGACGATCCGCAGGTGCGCCATCTCAACACGTTCTACCGGCAAGAGCATCCGACCGAAGGCGAGATCATCGCCATCCATCGCCCGGTGCTGATCGACGGCGCCCGCGACGAGCGCGCCTTGCCGGCGCCGACGCTGGGCGAGCACACCGACGCCGTGCTCGCCGAGCTCGGTTACGATGAAAGCGAGATCGCCAAGCTGCGGGCAGCATCGGTCATCTAACCCACCAGGGGAAATCATGAAACGAAGCACTGACCGCATCCTCACGACCCATGTCGGAAGCCTGATCCGCCCGCAGGCGCTGCAGGACATCATGCGCGCCAAGCAGGGCGGGGAGAGCTACGACCAAGGCGCCTACGAGGCCTGCCTCTCGGATTCGATCGCCGATGTCGTGCGCCGGCAGGCCGAGGTCGGCGTCGACGTGATCAGCGACGGCGAGTTCGGCAAGGCCATCAGCTGGAACCAGTACGTGGTCGAGCGGCTGAGCGGCTTCGAGCTGCGCGCGATCCCGCAGGGCTTCAGGCCCGGCACCCCGGGCAACGACCGCACCCGCTTCAAGGAGTTCTATGCCGAGCTCGACGCGCGCGAGCCCATGGCCAATGCCAGGATGGTCGCCTGCATCGGGCCGGTCGAATACATCGGACAAGAGATCGTGCAGCGCGACATCGACAATTTCAAAGCCGCGCTCAGGGGCGCGAACGTGGAAGAAGCATTCATGCCGGTGGTCGCGCCGTCGAGCGTGCTGCCGGACCGCAAGGACGAGTACTACAAGGGCGAGGAGGACTGGCTCGCGGCGGTCACCGCGGCGATGCGCACGGAATACAAGATGATCGTCGATGCCGGCTTCATCCTGCAGATCGACGACGCGCGCGCGGCCACCGCTTTCGACCGCATGGTTCCTCCCGCCAGCTTCGAGGACTACCGCCGCTGGCTCGCGAAATTCGTCGAATCGCTCAACCACGCGCTCGAGGGCATTCCCGAGGACCGCGTGCGCTACCACGTCTGTTGGGGTAGCTGGCCGGGACCGCATGTGAGCGACGTGCCGCTCAGGGACATCGTCGATCTCATCCTCAAGGTGCGCGCCGGCGCCTATGTCATCGAGTTGGCGAATCCGCGCCACGAGCACGAGTGGCAGGTGTGGAAGAACGTCAAGCTGCCCGATGGCAAGGTGCTGATCCCAGGCGTCATCAGTCATGCAACCAACGTAGTGGAGCATCCCGAATTGATTGCGGAGCGCATCTCGCGCTTCGCCAATCTCGTCGGGCGCGAGAACGTGATGGCCGGCACCGATTGCGGCTTTGCCCAGGGCACGTTCTATCGCCGGGTGCATCCGACGGTGATGTGGGCCAAGTTCGAGGCGCTGGCGGAGGGCGCGCGGCTGGCGAGCAAGCAGCTGTGGAACTGAGCGGGCCGTGTCCCGGGCGAGCGAAGCGAGACCCGGGATCCAGGGACAAACGCACCAAACGGCAATTGATAGGAGCGGCGCGTGCGGCCCTGGGCCCCGGCTCGCGCTCGCGTCTTGGCGATGTGCGCAAGCGCACAACCGGGGCGCTCGCTTGGCCGGGGCACGAGCGCAGACGACAGTGACCACTGGAATCGTCCGCTTTCGCGGATGATGACAGCGTGCCGAACAACGAAAAGGACGATCCAATGCGCCACATCGACGCCTTCTGTCATTTCTTTCCGCCGCGCCTGTTCGAGGCGATGTCGCAGACCACCGGCGGCACGAAAGACATCGGCAAACGCATGCAGGGCGTGCGTACCATCTATGACCTCGACGCGCGGCTCGAGATGATGGACGAGTTCGAGGACTATGCGGAAATCCTCTCGCTCGGGCTGCCGCCGCTCGAGGCGATGGCGGGCCCGGACGAGACGCCGGACCTCGCCCGCGTCGCCAACGATGGCCTCGCCGAGCTCTGCGCGAAATATCCCGATCGCTTCGCGGGCTATGTGGGGGCGCTGCCCATGAATGCGCCCGATGCCGCCGTCAAGGAGGCCGAGCGCATCCTCGTCCACGGCAACGCCAATGGGCTCCAGCTTCACACCAACGTCGACGGCGCCTGCCTCGACGAGCCGCGCTTCTTCCCGATCTTCGAAGTCGCGGCCAGGTCGGGCAAGCCGGTGCTGCTGCATCCGGCGCGCACGCCCAACGTCCCGGACTTCCCGGCCGAGACCAGATCGAAATACGAGATCTGGGCGATCCTGGGCTGGCCCTATGAGACCAGTTGCACCATGGCCCGCCTGATCTTTTCGGGCGTGACCACGCGGCTGCCGAACCTGAAACTTCTCGTCCATCACCTCGGCGCGATGATCCCGTTCTTCGACGCGCGCCTCGACACCGGCTGGGCCACGCTGGGGAGCCGCACCTCGGACGAGGACTACAGCGGCGTGCTCAAGATGCTGGGCAAGCCGCTGATGGACTGCTTTCGCGACTTCTACGCCGACACGGCGCTGTGCGGCGGCCGCATCGGCACGGTCTGCGGGCTCGAATTCTACGGCGCCGATCACGTTCTCTTTGCCTCCGACGCGCCGTTCGGCGCCGAGGGCGGCGCGAGCTATATCCGCGAGACCATGAAGGTGATCGCGTCCCTCGATATCGCAAAGGCGGACAAGGAGAAGATTTGCTACCGGAACGCGCAGGCGCTGTTCAAGCTGTGACGACACTGCTTTTTTGTGTCCCGGACGCGGTCCAGCGCGAGCGCACGCGGACAGGTTTACGCAGTCTTCGCAAGCACTGCGTGTGCGCGAGTGATGCACCGCTGATCCGGGACCGCCACGGTCCGTGACGGTCCTGGGTCTGCGGCGCACCAGCGCGGACTTCGTCTGCGCCGCTGCGCTGCGCCCGGGACACGAGCCATGCAGGCGCGCGCCTTTACCGGTCTTCGCGGGATCGGCTAAGCTTGCATGCCAATAACGATAAAACGGGAGAAGCGCCGATGTCGCCGACTTGGGGATCGCTCATTCCGGCCGCGCTCGCGGGCGTGCTGGCGGCAAGCCTTGCGAGCCCGGCGCCGGCGGCCGACAAGGTCGTGGTCGGAACCGGCGGGTCGGCCAGCGATGCGCCCTTCTACATCGCCTACGACAAGGGCTTCTTCAAGGACGAAGGCTTGGAGGTCGAGCTGATCGTGCTCGACTCCGGCGCGAAAGTCATCGCGCCGCTCGGCACTGGCGAGCTCGACGTCGGCAGCGGCGCGCTGTCGGTCGGGTTCTGGAACGCGCTCCTGCGCGGGATCAAGTTTCGCGTCGTCGCCGACCGCGGGCATACCGAGCCCGGCTATCTCTATCAGACCGTGTTCATGCGCAAGGATCTCATCGACAGCGGCCAGTTCAAGAGCCTCAAGGACCTCAAGGGAATGCGGATGGGCTTCGCGGCCCAAGGCGTGACCTCGCTGTCGCTCCTCAACGAGGCGGCGAAGTTCGCCGGCATCAAATACGAGGACGTGATTCCGGTCTATCTCTCGTTCCCGCAGCAGATCGCGGCGCTGCAGAACAAGGCGCTCGACGGCACGATGTTGATCGAGCCGCAGGCCACCGTGGCAGTCAATGCCGGCTACGGCGTTCGCTTCATGGACACCAACCAGTTTTATCCGCACCAGCAGATTTCCGTGATCTTCTACAGCGACAAGTTCGCGACCCAGCGCAAAGCCGTCGCGGAGAAATTCATGCGTGCCTGGCTGCGCGGGGTGCGCACCTATAACGACGCGATCAGGGAAGGAAAGATCGCCGGCGTCGGCGCCGACGACGTCGTCGCAACCATGGCCAAGAGCTTCAATATGAATCCGGCCCTTGTGCGGGAAATGTATTCGCAGGCGGTGGACGTCAGCGGCGCGGTGAACGGCGCGGGCATCCAGAAGGACCTCGACTTCTTTCTCAAGCAGGGCTGGGTGACCGGCCAGATCAAGGCGAGCGACGTGATCGACATGTCGTTCGCGCAGAAAGCGAGCGCCGAGCTCGGGCCCTATCAGCGGAAGTCGCAGTGACAAGTTTCCCCATTCTGGTCCTTCAGAAAATCAGGACGTGCCGCAGACTCGATGAGCTCCCTCTCCCCAATCGGAGAGAGAGCAGACCGAACCGGCGTCGGGACGAAGGTCGGTCGTCATGATGTCGATTGCCGGTATCGAGCTCGAGATGTTCGAACGCGGCCAAGGCGCGCCCATCCTCTATCTGCACGGCGGCGGCGGCATCGCACGCGATGGCCCGTTTCTCGATCTGCTGGCGCGCGAGCGACGCGTCATCGCGCCGTCGCATCCGGGCTTTGGAAAATCGTCGCTGCCAGACTGGCTCGACAGCGTCGACGATATCGCCCACATCTATCTCGAATTGATGGATCGGCTGGACTTGGCGCGCGCCGATTTCGTCGGCTTCTCGATCGGCGGATGGATCGCGGCCGAGCTCGCGACCAAAGCGCCGGAGCGGTTGAGCCGCCTGGTGCTGATCGGGCCGGTCGGCGTCAAGACCGGCAAGCCCGACAAGCTCGACATTCCGGACATCTTCGCCATGCCGAGGGAGACGCTCGACCGGCTGCGTTTCCACGATCCCGCCAAGAACGCGGCCGACTTGGCCTCCATGCCCGATGACGAGCTTCACATCGTCGCCCGCAACAGCGAGACGCTGGCGCTGCTGACCTGGGAGCCGTACATGCACAATCCCAAGCTCAATCATCGGCTCCATCGCGTGAACGTACCGGTCCTGTTTATGCGCGGCGCGGGCGACGGCATTGTCTCGGCTGAGTACCTCGAACGCTATGCTGCCCTCCTTCCAAAGGCGCATATCGAGACCATCGCGGAGGCGGGACACCTCCCCCAAGTCGAGCAGCCCGCGACCACAGCGGCGAGAGTCTTGCAATTCCTGCGGAGCTGACGAGCGGCCGAGACATCCGGAGCAAGGTCATGAAAGCGTGGCACTTCAGTGAGAACGCCTATCCCTATCTCCCACCGGCGGACGAATACGAATTCGATCCGCGTCTCGCTGCCCAATCGCATTTACGATCCGAAGAAGGGCGCCGCCCTCTACGATCGTTACATCGACGAATGGCTGGTCGCCGAGGACGAGGGCGTGGAGATCATGCTCAACGAGCACCACCAGACCGCGACCTGCGTCGATCCGGCGGCGCCCTTGGTGCTCGCCGCGCTGGCGCGAATGACCAAGAAAGCGCGCCTCCTAATCCTCGGAAATCCGGTCGCCAATCGCCGCCAGCCCGTGCGCGTGGCCGAAGAGATGGCCATGGTGGATGTGCTCTCCAAGGGCCGGCTCGAATGCGGCTTCGTGCGCGGCGTGCCCTACGAGGTGCTGCCGGCGAACAGCAACCCGGTGCGCATGAACGAGCGGCAATGGGAAGCCATGGACCTCATCGTCAAGGCCTGGACCAGCCACGACGGGCCGGTGAGCCACGAGGGCCGCTTCTTCCATCACCGCAACATCAACATCTGGCCGCGCCCCTATCAGCAGCCGCACCCGCCGATCTGGGTGTCGACGACCACGCCGGGCGGTGCCGGCCGCGTCGGCGCGCGCGGCTACGTGCAGGCGACCTTCTTGACGGGTTACGGCGGTACGCCCGCGATCTTCGACTCCTACCGCAAGGGCTGGCGCGAGGCCGGCCGCGGCGGGGATATTCCCGTCAACCGGCTCGCCTATGCGGCGCTCCTCTATACCGGCGAGAGCGAGAACGAAGCTCGCTCGGGCGCCGAGAAGCTCCTCTGGTACATGACCGCCAACAAGGTGCCGCTGCACTTCTGCTATCCGCCGGGTTATGTGCCGACGCCGGTGCACGCGAAGATCCTGCGCGGCGCGGCGATCGATCAGCACGCCGCGAACCGGGCCAACGCGACCGTGGACAAGGCGATCGAGGCCGGCATCATGTTCGCCGGCACCCCCGACCAGGTCTTTCGGCAGATCAAGAAGATGTACGACCATGTCGGCGGCTTCGGACATCTCCTGATCATGGGCCAAGCAGGTTTCCTCGAGCACGACGAGACCGTGCGCGGGATCAAGACCTTCGCGCGCGAGGTCTATCCGCGACTGAAAGAGGCGTTTCCCGACACCGCGATTTCCGGCCTGCAGCAGGAACGGGTGGTCGCCTAGGCAGGCCTATTGACCGGGGCGGTGACGGATGACCCTCGTCCACGAGACCGGACTGTTGACCGCCCCGCTGCCGGTCTATTTCGAGACGTTTGCGCCGGCGGCTGCGACCGGACGGCCGACCGTCGTGATGGTCCATGGCGGCGCCCATTCCGGCAGTTGCTATCAGCGCACCGCCGACGGCCGCCGCGGCTGGGCCTATCTCTTCGCCGCGCGCGGCTACCGCACCGTGGTGCCGGATTGGCCGGGCACCGGCCGCAGCGGCTACATTGCGCTCGATCGGCTCGACGGCGCCGCCGTGGTCGAGGGCTTAGGCGCGCTCATCCGCAGCCTCGGCGCGCCGGTCGTGCTGCTCACGCATTCCATGTCGGGTTGCTACGGGTGGCGGCTGCTGGAGCTTCACGGCGACCTGATCGACATGGTCGTCGGCGTCGCGCCCGGGCCGCCGGGTAACATCCAGAAGCCGGCGCCGGTCTACGCCGAGACCGCGACCGAGATCGAGACCGAGGCATCCGGGCGGCGCGTTCGTGTCGACAAGACCGCGCCGGTCGTTGCCACGCGCGATTTCGTGGAGCGAAAGCTGGTCGGAGAGAGTCGATTTTTCCCGCGCGACCGGCTCGCCGGCTACGCCGCATCGCTGCGCCCGATCCCGCCCAATATCCTGCTCGAGCGGCAGAACGTGCACGGCCGCCAGGTGCGCGTGGACGACCCGAGCAAGCTCGCCGGCAAGCGCGTGCTCGTCATTACCGGCAGCGCCGACCTCGACCATCCGCGCGAGGTCGACGGCGCCATCGTCGACTGGCTCAACGCCAACGGCGCCAGGGCCGACTTCTGCTTTCTCCCCGACCGCGGTATTGTCGGCAACGGCCACATGCTGATGTTGGAAGAAAACAGCGACGAGATCGCCGGCATCATCCTCGATTGGCTCGAAGCTGCTCGAACCGGCCCGCGCTCGATGACGGCGATCCACACAGAACAAGGGGAGGTCTGAACCATGGCAAAGATCGTGCTCGGCATGGGCGCCTCGCACGGCCCGCTCCTGGCGACCCCGCCCGAACAATGGGACCAACGGGTGGAAGCGGATCGACGCAATCCGGCGCTGGTCTACCGCGACGGGACATTCAAATTCGACGAGCTGGCGACGCTGCGCGCCAAGGAAAACCTGGAGGAGCAGATCAAGCTTCCGACCAAGCAGAAGCGCTATGACGCCTGCCAGCGTGCCATGGCGGAGATGGCGCGGGTGTTCAAGGAGGCGCGCCCCGACGTCGCCGTGCTCGTCGGCAACGACCAGATGGAGGTGTTCGAGGACGCCAATATTCCAGCCTTCATGGTGTGCTTCGGCGACAGCGTCGACAACATTCCGTTCTCGGAGGAGCAGAAGAAGAGGCTGCCGCCCGGCATCGAGCTCGCCGAGCCGAACCATCACGGCAAGACCGCGCAAACCTATCCCGGCCATCCCAAGCTCGGCCGTCACCTGATCGAACAGCTGGTGCAGCGCGATTTCGACGTGGCGGCATCGGCGCGGCTGCCGCAATCCGCCTCCTCCAACATATCCGGGCTTCCGCACGCCTACGGTTTCATCTACCGCCGCATCATGCAGGAAAATTTCGTCCCCGCGGTGCCGTTCTTCATCAACACGTTCTATCCGCCCAACCAGCCGAGCGTGCGGCGTTGTTTCTCGCTCGGCAAGGCATTGGCGGACGCAATCGCATCCTGGGACGAGGACCTGCGCGTCGCCGTGATCGGCTCGGGCGGGATGTCGCATTTCGTGGTTGATGAGGAGCTCGACCGCAGCTTCCTCGACGCCATGAAGCGCAATGACGCCGATGCCCTGATCGCCATTCCGCCCTACAACTTCCGCTCCGGGACCTCCGAGTTGAAGAATTGGATCCCGGTGGCCGGCGCCATGAACGAGGTCGGGCTCGAAATGACGGTCGTCGACTATCAGCCGCTCTACCGCTCCTCCGCCGGCACCGGCAGCGGGATGGCATTCGCGTACTGGCAGTAGCCCGCTCGGGGTCCAGCAAACATGAATTATGAATTAGGTGTTCGCAATCCTGAGTAAATTCTGGCCACAACACCTGGGCCACGCGTGTGCCCGTGGGCAACGGGTCGGGAAAAAGACCTTGTGGCCATTCCACTCCCGTTCATCTAACCTTTGTATGATTGCGATAGAGGCAATACCGCTGGTATAAGCGATACCGCTGGTATATACGCCATAACGACGACGCCCAGCCACAGACGCTTAGCCACAAAGACGTCGCCCAGAGGGAACTTGAACTAAGTGTCCAGCGATATCCCTCGGTCCAAACTCTGGGTGAATCCGCGTCGGCTGCGGGCGTTGCTTGTGGTGGCGCTGGTGCTCGCCGGTGGCGCCTTTGTCTGGATGGTCAACGCGCACCCGCCGGCCACACCAGGGAATGGGGACAGCGCGGTATCGAGTCAGTCGAAGCGGCCGCGCGGGCTGTTCTATCCGACCGCCGCCCAGTGGGCGACCCTGACCGTCGAGCCGTGCCAGCAAAAAGTGTTCCGATCCGAGCAGGTGACCGAAGGCAAGATCGCCATCGATGAAGACCGCTCGACGCCGATCTTTTCCCCCTATGCCGGCCGGGTCACCAGGCTCTTCGTCAAGCCCGGCGATACGGTGACGGTCGGCCAGCCGCTGTTCACGATCGAAGCCACCGACATGGTGCAGGCGCAGAACGACGTCATCGCCGCCTTCACCGCGCTGAACAAGGCCCGCTCCGCTCTCAACCTGGCGCAGCTCAACGACAAGCGCCAGCGCCTGCTCTATGAAGGAAAGGCGGCTCCGCTCAAGGAGGTGCAGCAAGCCCAGGGTGCGCTCGACGCCGCCCAGAACGACGTGCGCTCGGCCGAGGTCGCGCTCGAAGCCGCGCGCAATCGGCTGCGCATTCTCGGCAAGACCGACCAGGAGATCGCCGAGTTCCAGGAGCGCGGCACGATCAATCCGGCGACCCCGATCTATGCACCGATCGCCGGCACGATCGTGCAACGCAAGGTCGGACCGGGGCAATATGTCGGCAGCGGCGCGAGCGATCCGGTGTTCGTGGTCGGCGATTTGTCCATGGTCTGGGTGGCGGCTTACATCCGCGAGGTCGATGCGCCGATGGCGCATGTCGGTCAGCCGGTCCAGTTCACCGTCTTGGCTTATCCCGATCGGGTGTTCTCAGCCAATATCGCCTATGTCGCGACCGCGCTCGATCCCGCCACGCGCCGCTTGCTCGTGCGCGCGACCGTGAACAACGCCGAGGGATTGCTCAAGCCGGAAATGTTCGCAAGCGTCAAGATCCTCACCGGCGAAAGCGACATGGCGGTCGCGGTCCCGCGCGATGCCATCATCTACGAGGGCGGCACCGCCCACGTCTGGGCCGTGCGCGACGACAAGGGGATCGAGCTGCGGCGCATCAAGGTCGGGCTCACCAACGGCAGCATGGTCGAGGTCGCGGACGGTCTTGCTTCCAGCGATCGCGTGATCACCACGGGCAGCCTCTTCATCGACCGCGTTGCGTTGGCCGGCCGTTAAAGCGTGATTGCTTTAGGTTGCGTCCGGTACCCACTTTTCCGGATCATGCTCCAGCCCAACGGTACGGCGCCACCAAATCTACAGCCGGCTACTTTCCCGACGGCGTGCGCAGGCCACCCCAGGCGTCGCGCACCTGGTGGTAGTGGACCTCGGGCGCATAGTCCGGCGTATTGAGGCCGAGCGTCTTGACGTCGAGACGGCCGGCGGCGCCGAGCAGCGCATAGGCCGCGATCACGCGGTCGCGTTGCGCGCCGATGAGGCGAGCGCGCGCCAGCATGAGGTCCTGCTGCGAGTTGAGAACGTCGAGCGTCGTGCGCTGGCCGCCCTGTGCCTCCTTCTGTACCCCCGAGAGCGCGACGTTGGCCGCGCGCACCTCCGCTTCCGCGGCGGCGAGCGCCACCTTGGCGCCTTCATGGGCCGCCCAGGCGCTGATGACTGCGGTCTGGGCCTGGTTGCGAATGAGCTCCAGCACGATGCGGGCCTGCATGGCGAGCTCCTTGGCCTGCCGGATCTGGGAGGCGGCGAGCCCGCCGTCGTAGATCGGCATGTTGGCCTGTCCCAGGATCGAGGCTATATCCTTGACCCTTCGCGCCCAGCGTGGTGTCGGTTTCCCAGTTGCGCTGAGGCGCTTCCCTGCACGGAGACGTTCGGCCAGAGGCTGCTTTCGGCGACCTTGGTGCCGAGCTGCGCCACGTCGGTGTCGTACATCGCCGCGAGAATGGCGGGATGCTCCTTGCGGGCGACCGCGAGCGCCTCCTCGCGCGTGCGCGGCAGCAGCCGGTCGATCGGATCGGCGGCAGCCAAGCCGGCCCGGCGGCGCGCCGATGATTTGCGCATAAATCGCCTGGCTGATCGCGAAGCCGACCTCGGCCGCATTGAGATCGGCGAGCCCGCGGCTCTGCCGGGCTTCGGCCTGCGCCACGTCGGTCGGGGTGACGTCGCCGGCGTCGAGACGCTTGCGGGTGGTGCCGAGGGTCTCGCGCAGGAACGTCACGTTGATGCGTTGCGCCTCCACCAGCGACTGGTTGGCGAGCACGTTGGTATAGGCGGTCACCGCATCGAGCAGCATCCCCTTGGCCCACATTGCGCAGCGCCTCGCGGCCGGAGAGCACCTGCGCCTCCGACTGGCGCACCAGGTTGGCGGTCCTGAAGCCGTTGAACAGGGTCTGGCTCACGGTGACGCCGAGCGTCCAGGAGCGCAGCGTCGCGGACTGGAGGGTATTGTCGGGGAGCAGCACCCGCACCTGCTGCAGGCCGCCGCTCAGAATGCCCATGATTTGCGGGCGATACCCCGCCAGCGCCTGCGGAACGTTTTCGTCCGTGCCGCGCAGCCGCGCGCGCTCGGCATTGAGCACCGGGTTGTTCTGGTAGGTTCGGACCAGGGCCTCCGGCAGGGTCTGCGCGGGCGCGGGTGCGACCGACAGACCGGCCAGGGCCGCGACCGCAATGGCAGCCCGGGAACTTGCGCGGAGGATGCAGGACATCGCGGCGAGCGGCGCGATGACGCGCGGCCGACCGTTCGCACTCAATACGCCCACCACAACGCGCATCGACACGACCCGGACTTCGACAAAGTCAGCTAAAGTCGCCCCCGAGAACAATTACAGGTTCCGCCGTCCCCCGCCAGACGATTCCCATGGCCACCCGGGGAGGGCAACTAATCCCTTGAAATTGCCCCCGAAAACTATCCTATCCGGCCGGGCGCCGATCGGCTCGCCCGATTGACATCGGCGTCATAGCGGCGTTTCTCTGCCGACCGAAGGAGACCGGAACAAGGCATGGCCAATCTCGTCTACCGCAGGCAATTCACCGTCGAATGGGGGCATTGCGATCCGGCCGGTATCGTGTTCAACAGCCGTTTCTTCGAATTTTTCGACTGGAGCGCGTGGCTGTTGTTCGAAAAGGCCTTGGACGTGCGTCCGAGCGACCTGGGAAGGACCTTCGGCATTGTGGGAATTCCCCTGGTGGACGCCCGGGCCCGCTTTCTCAAGCCCGCCCAGTTCAATGATGTCGCCGATATCGCCTCCGAGGTTGCCGAGTTCCGCCGGTCGAGCTTCGAGGTGAAGCACCGCATCTCGATCGGTGGCGACCTTGTCGTCGAAGGCAGCGAGACGCGGGTGTGGACGGCCCAGGACCCGAGCGATCCGACGAAATTGCGGGGCGTGCCGATCCCCGCTGCTGTGATCGAGCGGTTTCGGGCCCATATCTAGAGCATGATCCCGAAAAAGCCTGCCCCGGGCTTGATCCGGGGTGGGTACCGGTTTTCGGAAAAGATCATGCGCCAGCAATAGAGGCGCTCAATCGTGCAGCAAATTCCCGATTGCGGGCCTGGCAGGCCCTTTGCCGTTGGGCGCATTTCCAGGCGTCGAGGGCGTCGAATTGATGACTGAAGGTCTAGCGCTCGGATTTGATCTGCGGTTCGAGGACCTTTATTGCCGCGACGGCCTGGTCCGCCTCGACGGCCGCTTTGTCGATTTCCTCGAGCGCCGCAACGCCGACCTGCACAATCGGCTGATGGCCGCGCGCGCGGCGCCCGAACAGGCGGCCGGCAAGCCGGAGTCCGATCTCCTCGTCGAGCTTGCCCCCGAGCTCGAGGACTTCATTGCCGAGCTTTTCGCGATCACCGGCGACGTGCGTGCGCTGCGGTCGCGTCATGACGCGCTGGCGCCGCTGTACTCGGTCAAGCGGCTGTTCGTGCAGCGCCGCGCCGCGAAGAAGTACGGGCCCGACCAGGCCGCGACTTTCGATGGCCAGGCCTTGCGCCAGGAGCTCGAGCGGCTGCTCGGCGGCGAGCTCACCGAATTGCGTTTCGCCGAAGCGGTCGATGCCTGGATGCAGGCCGAATCAGAGCACGCCGCGGCTCTCGACCTCGCCGCCCGCTATGCCGCCTGGGCCACGCACGCGCCGGAAGGCCAGCGCCGGCACAAGAGCGGCATCCTGTTCAAGGTGCCCCACAAGGTCGACCCGCACCATCTCGTCCCGGTCGCGACCGAAGTGGTCGACGGCGTGACGATGCTCAAGCTGCCCGACTCCCATCGTCGGGCCCGCGACGGCTTCGCGCTGACCGATCCCGGCACCGATCTCGCCGGCGCGCTCGATCATGCCAATTACTGCATCTGGTGCCACAACCAGGGCAAGGACTCCTGCTCGAAGGGACTCAAGGAGAAGACCGGCGAGTTCAAGAAGAGCGTGTTCGGGGTCGTGCTCGCGGGATGTCCGCTCGACGAGAAAATCTCCGAGATGAATCTGGTGGAGGCGCGCGGCCACACGGTGGGGGCGCTCGCCATCGTCGTGGTCGACAACCCCATGTGCGCGGCAACCGGCCACCGCATCTGCAACGATTGCATGAAAGCCTGCATCTATCAGAAGCAGGAGCCGGTCGACATCCCGCAGGTCGAGACCCGCGTCCTCAAGGACGCGCTGGCGCTGCCGTGGGGATTCGAAATCTATTCCCTGCTGACGCGTTGGAACCCGCTCAACCTGCGGCGGCCGTTGCCGAAGCCGGCGACCGGCCGCAAGGTGCTCGTCGCGGGGCTCGGGCCGGCGGGTTTCACGCTTGCCCACCATCTCATGAACGACGGTCATGCCGTCATGGCGATCGACGGGCTCAAGATCGAGCCGCTCGATGCCGAGGCCTCGGGTGTCGACGCCGGCGGCGCCCGCACGCCGTTCCGGCCGATCCGCGATGCCGCCGAGCTGCGCGAGCCGCTCGATTTCGCGGGTGATGGCGGGATTCGGCGGCGTCGCCGAATACGGCATCACCGTGCGCTGGGACAAGAATTTCCTCAAGCTCATCCGGCTGTTGCTGGAACGACGAAGCGAATTCGCGATGTTCGGCGGCGTGCGCTTCGGCGGCACGCTTACCATCGACAGCGCCTTCGCGCTCGGCTTCGACCATATCGCTTTCTGTGCCGGAGCCGGCCGGCCGACCATCGTGCCGATGAAGAACGGGCTGGCCGCCGGCGTGCGCCAGGCGTCCGACTTCCTGATGGCGCTCCAGCTCACCGGCGCTGCCAAGACCGACAGCTTGGCCAATCTGCAGGTGCGCCTGCCGGTGGTCATCATCGGCGGCGGGCTCACCGCGATCGACACCGCGACCGAGGCGCTCGCCTATTATCCGCTGCAGGTGGAGAAATTCCTCGGCCGTTACGAAACGCTCGTGAAAGAACGCGGAGAAGCAGCCGTACGCGCCGGTTGGACCGCGGAGGAGGCGGAAACAGCCGCCGAGTTCTTGGACCACGCGCGGCAAATCCGTGCCGAGCGCGAGCTGGCGGCGCGCGAGGGCCGCAAGCCGCAGCTCGCGGAGCTCATTCGCCAATGGGGCGGCGCCACCATCGCGTATCGGCGGCGAATGATCGATGCCCCGAGCTACACGCTCAACCACGAGGAGGTGGCCAAGGCGCTGGAGGAGGGCATCGGCTTTGCCGAACGGCTGAGCCCGGAGGAGGTTCTGCTCGATCGGTTCGGCAGCGCCCGTGCGCTGCGCCTCTCGTCCAATGCCGAGGCCGATACCAATCCGGGCGCGCCGCCGCTCGACGTCGTCATGCCTGCGCGCACCATCCTGGTGGCGGCCGGCACGCAGCCCAACACGGTGCTCGGCCGCGAGGAACCCCAGCACGTGGGGATCGACGGAAAATACTTTCAGGCCCTCGACGAGGACGGCCGCAAGGTCACGCCTGAGCGCGTCACCAAGCCGTCCGCCGCCCATGTGCTGATGAGCGTGCGTCCGGACGGTCGCGCCATCAGCTTCTTCGGCGACCTGCACCCTTCGTTTGCGGGCAACGTCGTCAAAGCGATGGCGAGCGCCAAACAAGGCTATCCCGTGGTCAGCCGGATGCTGGAGCGACAACCGCCATCCGCGGTCTCGCCGGCGGCGTTGCGCGCGCGCCTCGACGACGAGCTGCGGCCGACCGTGCAGGCGGTCAACCGGCTCACGCCCAGCATCGTCGAGGTCGTGGTGCGCGCGCCGATGGCCGCGCGGGCGTTCGAGCCCGGACAATTCTATCGGCTGCAGAACTACGAGGCGCTGTCGCGCGACGCCGACGGCACGCGCCTCGCCAAGGAAGGGCTCGCGCTCACCGGCGCTTCGGTCGACCGCGAGCGGGGCTTGTTGTCCACGATCGTGCTGGAGATGGGCGGCTCGTCCGACCTGTGCGCGCAGCTTGCGCCGGGAGAGCCGGTCATCCTCATGGGACCGACCGGGCACCCGACCGAGACGCCCGGCAACGAAACCGTGCTGCTGATCGGCGGCGGGCTCGGCAACGCGGTCCTGTTCTCGATCGGACAGGCGCTGCGAAGAAACGGCAGCCGCGTGATCTATTTCGCCGGCTACAAGCGTGCCATCGACCGTTACAAGGTCGAGGAGATCGAGCGCGCCGCGGACGTGATCGTGTGGTGCTGCGACGAGGCACCGGGCTTTCGTGCCGAGCGGGTGCAGGACAAGGCCTTCGTCGGCAACATCGTGGCGGCGCTCGACGCCTACGGATCGGGAACGCTCGGGCCGGCGCCGATCCCGCTCGGCGACGTCGATCGCGTGATCGCGATCGGCTCCGACGGCATGATGGCGGCGGTCGGTCGGGCGCGTCAGGGCATGCTCGCGCAACACTTCAAGCCCGGGCACAAGGCGATCGCCTCCATCAATTCGCCGATGCAATGCATGATGAAGGAGATCTGCGCGCAGTGCCTGCAGGTCCATCGCGATCCCTCGAGCGGCGTCGAAAGCGTGGTGTTCTCCTGTTTCAATCAGGACCAGGACCTCGATAGCGTGGACTTCGACAATCTGCGCGCTCGGCTGGGTCAGAACGGCGTGCAGGAAAAGCTCACGCGGCTGTGGATCGACCGCTCCCTGCGGCAGCTGGGGTTGCGACAAACCGCGGCGGAATAGTCCCCGACACGGACCGGACTTGCGCCGTCGCGCGCGCCACCCGATTTGAATGACGTGCCGAATGTTGATATTGGAAACGGCACATGGCGCGCATTCTTGAACTCACGCTCAACGGTCGCCCGCGCGTGGATGCGGTACCGGATAATCTGTTGCTGCTGGACTATTTGCGGGAAGTCGTCGGTCTTACTGGAACAAAAACGGGCTGCGACGGCGGCGAGTGCGGTGCCTGCACCGTACTGGTCGATGACCGGCCGCGACTGTCGTGCCTGACGCTCGCAGCCGGCGTCGCTCGTCAGCGCGTGGACACCGTCGAATTGCTCGGCGCCGACGGCCGCCTTTCGGCAGTGCAGCGCGGGTTCCACGAAAAGCTCGGCTCGCAATGCGGCTATTGCACCCCGGGATTCATCATGGCATCGGCGGGCCTGTTGCGGCGCAATGCGCGTCCCACCGAGGATGAGATTCGCGCCGCGCTCGGCAGCAACATCTGCCGCTGCACCGGCTACGTCAAAATCATCGAGGCGGTGAAATACGCCGCCGAGCTCAACGCCGCCGGAGTGGCGCCGTGAACGAGATCGTGCCGACGCACAATATCGGCGCCTACGTGCCGATGGTGGACGGACCCGAAAAGGTCTCGGGCCGGGCGAAATACACCGCCGATCTCATCGCGCCGGGCATGCTGGCGGGGCGCATCTATCGCAGCCCCTATTCCCATGCCGAGATTCTCGAGGTCGATATTTCCGACGCCTTGCGGCTGCCGGGCGTGAAGGCGATCGTCACCGGCGCCGACTGCGACAAGACCTTCGGGGTGCTGCCGATCGCGCGCAGCGAGCATCCCATGGCCCGCGACAAGGTGCGCTATCGCGGCGAGCCGGTTGCGGCGGTCGCCGCCGTCGACGATGCCACCGCCAAACGGGCGATCGGCCTCATCAGGCTCAAGGTGCGCGACCTGCCCGCGTACTACACCTGCAAGGAGGCGATGGCCGCGGGCGCGATCGACATTCATGCGCGCAAGCCCAACAATGTCGAGCGCGACGTGCTGTTCGAGCTCGGAAGCGTGGAGCAAGGCTTCGCGGCGGCCGACCTCGTGCGCGAGGGCAACTACAACTGCGCCGAGGTCTGCCAGAACCAGATGGAGATGCACGCCGCGGTCGCCGAATACGACGCCGTGCGCGAGCGCATGACCGTGCACGCCAGCACGCAGGTGCCGTATTACGTCCACCTCATGCTGGCGCAGATCCTCGACATGGACATGTCGCGCATCCGCGTGATCAAGCCGCATGTCGGCGGCGGCTTCGGCTGCCGCACCGAATGCCTCAATGTCGAGCTCATCACCGCATTGCTCGCGCGCAAGGCCGGCGGCAGCGTGCGCATGATGGTCAACCGCGAGGAGACCTTCATCACCCATCGCGGTCGGCCGGAGACCGATATCCGCCTCAAGCTCGGCATGCGCAAGGACGGCAGGATCACGGCCGTGGAATGCGAATGCTATCAGCGCGGTGGCGCCCATTCTGGCTACGGCGTGGTCACCATTCTCTATGCCGGCTCGATGCTGTACGCCATCTACGACTTGCACCACGTCAAATATATCGGCAGGCGGGTGCTCACCAACACGCCGCCCTGCGGCGCGTTCCGCGGCCACGGCACCGTCGACATTCGCTTCGCGTTCGAGAGCCTCCTCGACCAGATGGCGGACGAGCTTGGGCTCGATCCGCTGGCGGTGCGGCGGGCCAACTATCTCACGGCGCCCACCTTCACCGACAACGATCTGATGGTGAACAGCTACGGCCTGCCCGAATGCGTGGACTGGGTCGAGAAGGCGAGCGGCTGGAGCGCGCGCAAGGGCAAGCTGCCGAAGGGCAGGGGACTGGGCTTTGCGTGCTCGCACTACATCAGCGGCGCTTCCAAGCCGGTGAACTGGACCGGCGAGCCCCATGCGACCGTCAAGATCAAGCTCGATTTCGACGGCTCCATCGTCGTCCTCTCGGGCGCGGCCGATATCGGCCAGGGCTCGTCGACCATTCTGGTGCAGACGGTCGCGGAGGTCCTCGGGCTCGACCTGTCGCGGATTCGCGTCGTCACCGGCGACAGCGAGTTGGTGCCGAAGGACAACGGCTCCTATTCCTCGCGCGTGACCTTCATGGTCGGCAACGCCGCCATCGATGCGGCGCGCAGTCTCAAGCGCGTGCTGGTGGCCGCGGCCGCGCGCAAGCTCGAGGCCAAGCCCGACGAGATCGAATGCCTGGGCGAGCTCTATCGCGCGGGCGCGCAGGACAAGGGCCTGACCTTCAACGAGGTCGTGACCGAGGCGCTCAAGGACACCGGCACGATCACGGTGACGGGCAACTACTCGACCATCCCGGAGTTGCACGGCGGCAAGAAATATCGCGGCGCCGCCATCGGCGGCACCATGGGCTACAGCTATTCGGCGCAGGTGGTGGAAGTCACCGTCGACGAGGAAACCGGCGTCGTCGACGTCGACAAGGTCTGGGTCGCGCACGACTGCGGCAAGGCGCTCAACCGCCTCACCGTCGAAGGCCAGGTGCAGGGCTCGGTATGGATGGGCATGGGCCAGGCCATGAGCGAGGAGACCGCCTATCACGAAGGGCTGCTCATCACCGGCAACATGCTCGACTACCGCGTGCCCACGATCCAGGATTCGCCGCCGATCGAGGTCGGCATCGTGGAGAGCAACGATCCGCATGGGCCGTTCGGCGCCAAGGAGGCGGGCGAGGGCTCGCTCGCGGCGTTCCTGCCGGCACTGACCAATGCCATCGCCGATGCCATCGGGGTGCGGTTCAACGACCTGCCGGTCACGCCCGACCGCGTCTTCGCGGCGCTGGAGAAGCGGCGGCGCGCGGCAGCGACAAGCCGGGGATCGGGCGAGGCGCCTGATGGATGCGCTGCCGGAGTTTCAGCTCGTGCGTCCCCGCACACTGGACGACGTGATCCGGGCGCGCGCGTCCCATCCCGACAGCCGCCTGCTCGGCGGCGGCACCGATCTCGTGGTCAATATCCGGCGCGGCATCCTCGCCCCGCCGGTGCTCGTCGAGCTCAACACGGTCGCGGAGCTGCGCGCCGTCAAGGCCGACGCGCAGGCGATCGAGATCGGCGCCGCGGTCACGCTGGCGGAGCTTGCCGCGCATCCCGAGGTGATGCGGCATTATCCCGTGGTGGCGCAGGCCGCGGCGTTCATCGCCGGGCCGACCCACCGCAATATGGGTACGGTCGGCGGCAATCTGTGTCTCGACACGCGCTGCCTGTTCTATAACCAGAGCGAATGGTGGCGCTCCGCCAACAATCATTGCCTCAAGACCACCGGCGACATCTGCCACGTTGCGCCCAAAAGCCGCGGCGTCTGTTTCGCCACCTATAGCGGCGATCTCGCGCCGGCCCTGCTGACGCTGGATGCCGAGGTCGACCTCGCAGGGCCGGCCGGAAAACGCACCGTTCCGCTTGCCAGCATCTATATCGGCTACGCGCGCCAGGACCAGCCGATCACGGAGACGCTGGGCGACGGCAAGTACTATCTCTCGTTGCGGCCCGGAGAGTTGGTCACGGCGGTGCGGGCGACGAGCACGCCGGGCCTGCGCTCGGCCTACGACAAGATTCGCATCCGCCGCTCGATCGAATACCCCGTGACCGGGGTTGCGGTGGCGCTGCGCCGGGAGGACGACGCGCTTGCCGATCTGCGCGTGGCGTTCACCGGCACCAATCCGCGCCCGGTGCGGCTGCAAGGCACGCAGAGGCTGTGCGGCGGCACGCTCGACGAGCGCGTGTTCAAGGGGCTCGACGAGCTTGTGCGCGACCAGATCATGTCGATGAAGACCACCTTCACCCCCGGCCATTACCGCCGGCGCGTGGCCGGCGTGCTGGCGCGGCGGCTGGTCGTGAGATTGTTCGAGACGACCGCGAGTGCGTAGGGCGATGAGTTCCACCCTACGATCCCTTCGTCCGCCCCGACTGTGCCTGCAGCTCGGGAAACTTGGCCACGGCCTTCTGGACATCGGTAGGGAAATCGGAGAATTCCTGCACTTGGCGGATCTCGATGACCTCGTTGTTCGAGGCGGGGCAGCGCTTTGCCCATTCGATCGCCTCTTCCTTCGACTTCACCTGAATCATCCAGTAGCCGCCGAGGACCTCCTTGGCCTCCGCGAACGGCCCGTCGGTCACCATCGGCTTGCCGCCGGAGAACGACACGCGCGCGCCCATCGACGGCGGGTGGAGGCCATCGAGCGTGATCAGCACCCCGGCTTTGCGCAGGGCTTCGTTGTATTCCATCATTGCGGCGACAGCCTTGGCGTCCGGCATGGTGCCCGGCGCCGCGGTCTCGTAGCCTTTCGGGATCATCAGCATCATGAATTGCATCGACATGTCTCCTTCTCGCGTGGATTCGGAGCCGGGCTTCCGGCTGGTTCCAACCGGCCGTAAACCCTCGCTCGACGCTACGACGAACGCGGACACGCGAAGTCGACACGCCCGAACGTTCTTTTTTTAGGCTCGAATTTAGTCGTCGATCGCCTGGTAGGCCTGGGTCCAGAAATCGAGATAGAGGGTCGGCGTGCCGGCGGAGTCCCAGACGCGCTGGGTCATCAGGATCGCGACCATGTCCTCCTTGGGGTCCGAATATCCGGACGTGCCGTAGCCGCCGTCCCAGCCGAACCGCCCCGGAACCGCGGCCACATCGTCGCGCCGCGTGATGATCGACAATCCAAAGCCCCAGCCGCGGTTGTCCCAGAAGCCGGGGAAGAACGGCGAGGCCGCCTTCTGTTCCGGGGTGATCTGGTCGGTCGTCATCAGCTCGACCGACGGCCGCGACAGGATGCGCTCGTTCCCATGCTTGCCCTTGTTGAGCATCATTCGGCTGAAGGCGAGATAATCGTCGACGGTCGAGACCAAGCCGCCGCCGGCAGACTCGAAGACGGGTGGACGAGCAAACTTCCCGCCGCGGGCGTCGTCGAAGAGCGCAAGCCCGCCGGTCCCGGCGTCGGTCTGGTAGCAGGTTGCCAGCCGGTCGAGCTTGGCCTCGGGCACGCTGAAGGCGGTGTCCTTCATGCCGAGCGGCGCGAAGAGGCGTTCGCGCAAGAACGTCTCCAGCGTCTGGCCCGCGACGCGTGCGATCAGCACGCCCAGGATGTCGGACCCGCTATGATACATCCATTTCTCGCCCGGCTGATGGATGAGCGGCAGGCCGCCGAAGCGCTTCATCAATTCGTCCGCCTCAAACGATGCCATGTTCGGGCCGGGAGCGACGCCCGCGTCGGCCAGCGCCCGTTGGATCGGGTACTGACCGGGCGGAGCCATCACCGCGCCGAGACCCAGCCGAAAGGTCAGGAGATCGCGCAGCGTGATCGCTCGCTTGGCCGGCACGGTGTCGTCGAGCGGGCTGTCGAGTGCACGCAGGACCTTGCGGTCCGCCAGTTCCGGCAGCCATCGATCGACGGGCTCGTCCAGCCGCAGCTTGCCTTCCTCGACCAGGATCATGGCGGCCGCCGCCGTGACCGGCTTGGTCATGGAGGCGATGCGGAAGATGGTGTCGCGCCGCATCGGATCGCGCCCGCCGGCGGCCGTCATGCCGATCGCATCGACATGGGTCTCGCCGCGCCGGCTGATCAGCGTCACGAGACCCGGCACCTGTCCGCGTGCGACGTGAGCGAACATGACGTCGTGCATGCGGCCGAGCCGCGCCTTGGACAATCCGCCGATGCTCATCGCCTGGTCCCTCCATCCGGTGTCAATCGATCCCGATGCCCGCTTGGGCGTGGCCTCCGGCGACTGCGCCGCCGCGGTGGCGGGCGCGACCAGCGCTGCCGCCGCAGCAGTCTTGAGTAACGTGCGGCGCCCGAGTCCCGATACCTCGTCGTACGCAGCCGTCATGTCATTGTTCCTTCACGAACGCGCCATTCCTGTAGGTGGGGCCGAAATAGACCTCTGATTTCTCGGCGCGGCCGGCGCCGGGCTCGGGTTGGAAATCGCTACTTCGGGAACAGCGCGAAATACGGCTGCGCTTCCTCGATCGCGCGGGCGTAGGATGGACGCTCCATCAGCCGGGCCAGATATCCCGCCGCATTCTTGTAGGTGTTCCCGAACGGCATCACCTTGTCGGCGTAGAACAGCGCCGGCGCGGCGGCGCAGTCGGCCATGCTGAATGCCGCCCCCATTGCCCAGGTCTTCGTCGCCATCTCCTGGTCGATCATGCCGCAGGCGGTCTGCAGCAGCGTCCTCGCCTGCTCCACGCCGTACGGATCGTTTCGTCCCGCCGGACGCAGCCGGTCGGTGACGATCTTCTGCATCGGCACGTTCACGTACAGGTCATAGAATCGGTCGCGCATTCGCGTTTGCCGCGCGAGCTCGGCGTCCGCGGGCACCAGCTGGGTCTTGCCCGGATAATGCTGCGCCAGGTACTCGATGATGATGCTGGACTCGGGCACCGTCCGATCCTTGGCGTCGTCGCGCAGCACCGGGAACCTGCCGACCGGCCAAATCTTCTCGAACTCCGCGCGCGCGGTTTCGTTTCCGAGATCGACGATGTGCCGGGAAAACGGCGTGTCGTTCTCGTAGAGCGCGATCAGCGCCTTTTGGCAGAAGGACGACAGCGGATGGAAATAGAGCGTGAGAGACATGCGCCAGATCTCGCTTTCGTTCGCGGGTCGATCGGGGAACGCCTCAGCCGATGCATTGAAGTCCCGCCCGCTTCCATTCGTTTCGGAGCATGCGTAGGGCGGATGAGCGAAACGTAATCCGCCATTTTGCGCAGAAAATGGCGGGCTGCGCCTTCGCCATCCGCCCTACGACTTCGCCACGCTCAGGATGCCAGCGCGCGCTCGGGGGGGCGCGAAGCGCTTTGCGCCAGCTCGCAGTTGATCATCCAGGGCGTGCCGAATTGATCGACCAGCATGCCGAAACGGGCGGCCCAGAAGGTTTCCTGGATCGGCATCCGCACCGTTCCGTCCTTTGCCAAGCGCATGAAATATCCGCTCTGCCTCCGCCGGGTCGGTGATGCCGAGCGTCACGGAGAAGCCCTTCATGTCTTCAGAGCAGCTGGGTGGAGCATCGGAACCCATCAGCACCTTGTCGCCCACGACCAGGCGGGCATGCATGATCTTCTTGCGCCATTCCGGCGGCACGTGCTCCTCCGCCGGGGTGCCCTCGTGCGGGAGCATCGCTTCGATCTTGCCGCCGAGAACCTTCTCGTAGAACTTGAACGCCGCCTCGCAGTCGCCCTTGAAGGTGAGGTAGGGATTCAATTGCATCATGCACTCCTCAGGTTGGTTGGTGGTCGAGACGTTGGAAAGGACACGACGATGAATAGCCGGTCCGGCAGAACACTTGCCGCTCGCGCGGCATCGTCAGGGTCAGGCGCTATTTCTTGCGCCGACGCTTTTTCTCCTTCGCTTCCAGCGTGCGCAGGTAGGTGTCCAGCCGATCCAGGCGCTCGTCCCAGAAGCGGCGATAGCGTTCGAGCCAGTTGTCGACGGCCTTGAGGCCGCGCGGCTCGATCCGGCAGGGCCGCCACTGCGCCTCGCGGCCGCGCGCGATGAGGCCGGCGCGCTCCAGCACCTTGAGATGCTTGGAGACCGCGGGAAGGCTCATGTCGAAGGGCTCGGCCAAATCGGTGACCGAGGTCTCGCCCAAGGCGAGCCGCGCCAGGATGGCGCGCCGCGTCGGGTCGGCGAGGGCTGCGAAGGTGGCGCTGAGGCGATCCGACGGCATGGGATTATTATACCGTATGGTTAAATAACCGAACGGTTCAATACACGGGGTGCAGGCACCGTGTCAAGCGTTTCCGCGCCGGTATGCCGGTCACCTGCGTTGCGGGATGACGAATGCCCGCCGGCAAGGCCCGCCATGCTCAGGGAATTTCGTAGACCGTCATCTCGTCGGCGATGCCGCGCAACGCCGCGCGCTTGGGCACCGGCTTGAGGCTGCTGGTTTCGAGCAGCTGCGATGTCCGCGCGTGCTCTACCACCGGCCCGGTCGCGTAGATCGCGCGCGAGACCGCGAGGTTCTGCACCCGCGAGGCAACATTCACGGTCTGGCCGAAGTAGTCCTGCCGGTCGTTGAGAATGACGGCAAGGCAGGGACCTTCATGAATGCCGATCTTGAGCAACAAGTCCTCGCTCTTGCGCTCTTCGTTGAGCTTGCGCATCGCCTCGCGCATGCGCAACGCGGCGCCCACCGCGCGATCCGGCGTCGGAAAGGTCGCCATCACCGCGTCGCCGATGGTCTTCACCACGGCGCCCGCCTCGGAGGCGACGATCTCGGTCAGGACGCGGAAATGCGCGTTCACGAGATCGTAGGCGACCAGGTCGCCCACGCGTTCGTAGAGCTGGGTGGACCCCTTGAGATCGGTGAACAGGAAGGTGAGGCTCATGATGTTGAGGCGCTGATCGACGTCGAGCGTCTCGGTGCCGTAGACGTCGCGGAACGTCTGGTTGGTGAGCAGGCGTTTCGCCGTCAGGAATGGCTTGCGCTTGCCGAGCAGCTGGTGGAGCGGGTCGCCCGCGATCCACAGGCTGGGCAACACGCGCATATTGGTGCGGTTCTCGAGCGCAAGGCGGAACGGGCCGGGACGCAGCTCCATGGTTCCGGTCGGCGCCCGCATCCTGTTGAAGACGAGCGACAGGTTCTGGCGCTCGCGCGTCGGCTCCCCCTTCACGTCGAGGAACTGGGCCGCATGGGTCACCGGCTCGAAGATGATCACGAACTCCGCCGGCAGCTGCACCGACAGGATGGCCTTCTCGCCGGGCGGCAGCTCGACCGATTCAAGGGTGAGGCCCTCGATGATCCGTTCGAAATCATCGGGAAGATCGATGCCCGAGCTCCAGAAGATCTGGCGGAAGTATTCCCAGATCGGAAGCGCGCCCGGATCATGCGCCGCGATCCTGCGCACGCGCGGCGTGACCGTGAACACCACCTCGACCATCTCGTCGAGGGTGGGATTGTACCCGGCGGCGCAGAGCGCGCACTCGTACTCCTCGCGACGGACCGTCTTGAGCGTGGCGTTGGCGTCGAGCACGCCGCCGCAGCCGGGACAGAGCACGTTCCAGGACAGGTCGAACAGCCCGATCCGCGATGCATGCAGGAACGCCGCGATGGCGCGCTCCTCGTCGAGGCCGCTCCTGGCCGCGAAATCCGGGACATTGACGCGGCACAGCGCATGGTCCGGCGCGTCCCGGACGAGCCGCTCGATCGCGGCCACGGCGTCGGCATCGGCCGACTGCCGCAGGACGTTGAACATGGCCTCGGTGTCGCTCATGCCCAAAAGATATGCCAAAATCGGCGGCGGAACAGCCCGATTTCGGCGAAGCGGAACCTCAGAAGCGCGCCGACCGAGAGCCGTGCAGCCTCGCTTCGGGGCCCAATCGATCCTTCGACGCCCGGCGTCGGCCGAAAGTCAGATCTGCCCTTGTCGCTCTTGGCCGTGAGCGGCATCACGCAACAGGTCGGATGCCAGGTTGAGGTCGTAGGCCACGCTCTCGGCGATCACGCCTGCCGCCGTAAACTCGATTCGGGCAATGCCGGTGAGTCCGATGCGCGGGGCTTCCCGCCAGAACTGAAGCGCTCCCGGAGGCAATGGCGCGTCCATCGGACCGCGCAGGAGGAACGCGCAGTCCTGCCGCATGGTCGTCCCCGCACGGGCGCAGCGCGCTTGCAGAATGTCGAGGTATTGCGGCAGCGAGCGCTTGGTGAACGCGCCGACGAGCGGATCCTGGAAGTGGTAATTAGGTGTAACTGCATCGAGGATCTTTGCAGGATTGGCCTCCGCCCAGCCCTCCAGGTAGCGAGCGAGCAGCGCGTTACCTGTCCTGTTCTCCTTGTGGCCTTGAGCGACGAGGAGACGTTCGCGAAGTGTCCGCGGCCTCCACACGTTTTGCTGCGGCCGCAGTTGGGTTTGAGACCAGCCGAGCGCCATCGAATACCTCCGCTTCGCTCGTTGCGCGATACGCGACCGAGCGGCGGGAGAGCATTATTTTCGTTGCATGGCATCCGCTGTGAAGCAGCTCACATGTCCGGAAAGTTGATCAGGCTAAGAGCAGGAGTGCCTCGCTGACAGGCACGCGATCGCTCGGAGTTGGAACTTGTGTGATTTTTGCAACGCTCCAGGTTTCTTTGCTGGCGGCCACAGTGCGACACAAATTTCCTGTTCCGATGTCTCCCGATAGCAACGGGGGTGTCTCATGAAATCGCCAGTCGTCAAGCGTTCAATTGTCGTCGCCGGCCACAAGACAAGCGTGAGTCTGGAAGATGCGTTCTGGAGGGGACTGAAGGAGATTGCCGGCGCGCGCGGCATGACCTTGTCGGAGTTGGTCGGCACGATCGACTCGGGGCGGCAGCACGGCAATCTCTCATCGGCCATTCGTCTCTTCGTGCTCGACTTCTATCGGAGCCAGCTTCCCGCCGACAAAGAGGGATGCAACGGAACGCAGGCGATGATGGCGGCATAAGCAGCCGCAACAGCGGCGTTCGCGGGTTTGAGGCGGGATCGGGCGCTCACGCGGGTGCCCGGTTCTGGTTCTTGTCGGTGAGCGTTGGCCTCCTTCGCCTTCGATCTGGCTGCCGGCGGCATGGCGGCGCCCGTTTCGGGCGGCGCCTGGTCGGAGTTTGAGCGCAAGGACCGGAGTGGATCCGGGCCGGTGCCGGTTATACTGGCCGCCTGAAATCGGCGGCCGGCATGACCTGCCGCAACGGCGAGGAGGAGGCAGTGTCTGCGATGACACCGCGAGCTCTCGGCCGCGTCGCGGCAACCGCGCTCGTTCTGCTGGTGGGGTGGCCCCCGACCGGCGGAGGCGCGCCAGCAGCAGACGCGAATCAGGCCCAGGCCGAGCCCACGCGTACCGGCAAGGAGCGGCTGGGCGGCAAGGGCGCCGATGAGCAGCGCGTCGACAATTGCAAGGTGCCGCTTGATCTGCGCGGTGCGAAGCCGCGTCCGGACCAATGCCCGGACGGGGCGGCCGCCGGGAACGTCAGGCGTAGGGCGGAATAGCGTATTCCGCCGACTTGCGGGACAGCTGGCGCCAATACGCTTTCGCTATTGCGCCCTACGTTCCGCCACGTTCACCTCGCGGGCGCAGGCATCGCCGACGAGTGATGGTCCACGATCTTCCAATCGTTGCCGTCCTTCACATAGGTGAAGCTGTAGCGCGCGGGGATCGACTTGGTTTCACCGTCCTTCGTATAGGAGAACGTGTAGTAGCCGGTGTTGACCGCGGTATTTCCATACACGCGAATCAACTGGTCCCCGAACTTGACGGTGGCCTTCGGCAGCGCCTGGAAGGCGCCCACGAAATACGCTTTGAGACCGGACGGGTCCGATCGCACGGTGGGCGACAGCGTCCCCCACAGCACGCCGTCCTTGGCATACAGGACCAGGATGGCATCGGGATTGTTGTCGGCAAAGACCGTGGCCCACTTGTCCGTTGCCGCCGCGACGTCTTCCTGCGGGCCCGCCATGGCGCTTGGCACGGCGAGGCCTGCACTCAACACCAGCACGACGCCACTGAGTCCGACACGTGTTTGCATGCTGTCCTCCCTCATCTCTGTTTTCTTGAAAGATCAGGCGACGTCGAGCGTACCAGTCCGGACGCGCCTGCTCCAGCGCCGATCCGTCGCGGAACGCTGACGCTGGGGCAATTGCCCACTTTGCGGGTGGAGTGCCGGCGAGGATCAATCCCTCAGCTTGAAGCGCTGAATCTTGCCGGTCGCGGTGCGCGGCAGGTCGGGCCGGATGTCGATCCAGCGCGGATATTTCCACGGGCCGGCACGCTCCTTCACGTGGGTCCGCAGCGTCTCGATGAGCGTGTCGTCGGCCGCATAGCCGTTCTTGAGCACGATGAACGCTTTCGGCTTGATCAGCCCGTCGCCGTCCTCCTTGCCGATGACGGCCGCCTCGAGCACGGCGTCGTGGGAGACGAGCGCCGCCTCCACCTCGAACGGCGACACCCACATGCCGTTGACCTTGAACATGTCGTCGGTGCGCCCGCAAAAGTAATAGTAGCCGTCCTGGTCGCGGAGATATTTGTCGCCGGTATGGGTCCATTCGCCGACGAAGGTGCGGCGGCTCTTCGCCCGTTGGTTCCAGTAGCCTTCGCCGGCCGAAGGCCCGCGCACCACGAGCTCGCCGATCTCGCCGTGGGGAAGCTCGCGCCCGCTCTCGTCGACGATCTTGACCTCGTATCCCGGCACCGGCTTGCCCGTCGATCCGTAGCGAATGTCGTCCGGCCGGTTGCTCACAAAGGTCTGCAGCATCTCGGTCGAGCCGAGCCCGTCGAGAATGTCGACGCCCACGACGTCCCGCCAGTGTTCGCCGAGATGCGCCGGCAGCGCCTCGCCGGCCGAAATGCACAGCCGCAGCCGGTCGGAGCCGGCGCCGGGGCCGATGTCGGGCTGCGCCAGCAGCGCCGCATAGAGCGACGGCACCGCATAGAAAATGGTCGGTCGATGCCGGCGCAGCGTTGCCAGCACCGCCTGCGGCGTCGGCCGCTCCGGCAGCAGGACGGCGCTGGCGCCGACCGACATGGGAAACGACACCGCGTTGCCCAGGCCATAGGAGAACGACAGCTTCGCCGCCGAGAACGCCACGTCGTCCGCGCCGATGCCAATGATGCCCTGGCCCATGAGCCGCGCCGTCGCCATCAGGCTGGTATGGACGTGCCGCACCGCCTTGGGATCGCCGGTCGAGCCCGACGTGTACATCCAGAACGCGACCTCGTCCGACATCGTCGGCGCGGCGAAGAGCGTCGGCTCGGCCGCCTCCAGCACGTCCTCGAAGAACAGCACGTCCGGCAAGTCCGCGTGTAGGTCCGCGCGTAAGTCCGCACGTTCCCTGGCGCTCGCCCCGACCACGACGACCGAGCGCAGATGCGGGAGGCGATGGCGGATCGACAGCACGGTGGCGGCGAGCGGCGCCGCGACCACGGTCGCCGCCGCGCGGCTGTCCGCGAACAGATAGGCATATTGCTCGGCGGTGAGCAGCGTGTTGACCGGTATCGGGATGATGCCGGCGCGGATCGCGCCCCAGAACGCGACGGGGTGATCGACCGTGTCGTGGAACGCGAGGATGACGCGGTTTTCCTCGCGCAGTCCCAGGGCCTTCAACGCCGCCGCGAAACGGCAAGAGCGCGCTTGCAATTGCGCATAGGTCAGCGATCGCGCGGAATCCGTGAAGGCGATCTTGTCGCCCAGACCGCGCGCCACATTGGCGTCGACGAAATCGGCGGCGGCGTTGTAGGGCCGACGTTGCAGGATGTCTTCGAGCATTGGCGTCATGAATTGACGATGGACTCAAACACCAGCAGGACCAAGATTTTGCGAACGGGCTCCGCCCATCCCTCGCGCAACGAGGGAATGTTAGTTTGGGACCGACTATAGCGCCAGCAGGTGACCGGTCCTGGAACAATATCGGGAGATGATGCGCATTCGGCCGTGATTCGCGCCGAGTGAATGCGTGTCTGCGACGGCGTTGCCGCCCCTTTGCCCCTTCTCCGCATGGCTCATTCCGTGAACAGCCAGGCGCCGTGCCCGAGCTCCTCGGGGAAGGCGGCGACCAGGCCTTGCCGATGCGGCCGCGGTTTCAGGCCGGCACGCCGCAGCATGTCGCCGAGCGCCGCCAGCGAAGCCACCCTGATGCCGTACGCGCCGGTAAAGGGCAGCGACGGGATCGCTATCTCCGGCAGCATCTGCGCGAAGCCGTCGGCGGTCACGAGATCGACGCGGCCGCGGTCGAGTTCGATCGTGCGACCGAGCGGCGCGGGAACAGCGTCGCGGCCGGTGAAGTGCGCGAAGCGCCGCGCCGCTTCCTCGATGTCGGCAACCGCGATCGCGACGCTCGCCAGCGCCTGCGCGCCGTTCGGGTGCGAGAGCCAGCGCGGTTGCCACACCATGGCCTCGGTGCGGTGGGTGAGGATTTGGATGCGGCCCTCCGGCATTTCCCCGGGCTCGACGCGCGCCAGCGTGAAGGCCGCCGTGCCCGGCGCCGCACCGGTGTCGACCGGGCGCTGCATCTGGACGAGCGGCTGCATGCGAAAGCCTTGGCTGGCGAGCCGCCGATGCGCCGCCGCGGCATCGGCCACCACGAAGGCCGCAAGGTGCACGCCGGGATGGCGCGCAATCGCGCGCTCCAATTCGCGGCCGAGAGGCGTGCCGGCGGTCTTGAACAGCACCTCGATGTAGCCGCGCGCAAACATGGCGGTCACGTTGCCGGTGCCGGTAGGCCGGCTCACGCCGTCCGCACCGGGGTTCACCTGAACGGACATGGGCGTGGGCGCAAAGCCCGTGCGTGCGAGCGCGCGGCTCGCCGCCTCCGGGTCGCGCACGAAATGGCCGACATGGTCGAGGAAAATCTCGCCGGCGATGGGAAGCTGGCGGTCGGCCTGCGATTTTGAATCTTGCACCACGGAACCTGCTCCTCTGTTTGCAGGACGATGACGGCCGAATGTTTGGCACAAGTTGTGCTACGATCCACCGATATGACGAGCGTAACCGACCTTCCAAGTGCGCAACCTGCCACAGCGGCGGTGATGCCACGCGATCGCACGGACGATCCCGCCATCTCCTTTCAAAATATCTCCAAGCATTTTCCGGCCGCCGACGGCAGCCAGCTCGAGGTGCTGCGCGCGGTGAGCTTCGATGTTCCCCTGGGCGATATCGTCGCCATTCTGGGACCGTCCGGCTCCGGCAAATCCACGCTCCTCAACATGGCCGCCGGGCTTCTTCGTCCGGATGCCGGCCGGGTCGTCGTCATGGGACAGGCGACCGATGCCGCGGTGGACTGGAGCCGCGTCGGCTACATGTTCCAGGACGACCGCCTGCTGCCGTGGCGGGTGGCGATCCAGAACGTGGCGCTCGCGCTCGAGGCCGGCGCCATGCCGGCGGCCGAACGTTTGCGGCGCGCCCGGGCGAGCCTCGACCTGGTCGGGCTCGGCGGCTTTGCGCAGGCTTATCCCTATCAGCTGTCCGGCGGCATGCGCAGCCGCATTGCGCTCGCCCGCAGCCTCGTCGGTGAGCCGGATATTCTCTTGATGGATGAGCCGTTCTCGCGGCTCGATGCCCAGACCCGCGGCAGCATGCACCGCGAGCTCGTCCGCATTCACGCCATGCGCCGCATGTCGATTCTGTTCGTTACCCACGATGTGGAAGAGGCCGTCATTCTTGCCGATCGCATCGTGATGATGTCGCCGCGGCCCGGTCGGCTGCGCCGCACGGTCGATGTCGCACTGCCGCAGCCGCGGATCGGAACGCCGGGAGCCATCGCGCTCACCACCGAGTTGCGTGCCTCGCTCGAGGCCGAACCGATTGAGGAGACCTTACCATGATCACTCGCAAGTTTTTCCTCGCACTCGTCGTCGCGATCGGTTGCGGCGCGCCGGGCGCGAACGCGCAGGAAAAGGTCAAGATCGGATACTGGACGAGCGGCTTCAGCGTCGGCTTCGGCGCGGTGCTGGAGGCCGGCAAGTTCGCCGAGCAGCAGGGGCTCGTGCCCGAATACATCCACTTCGCCGACGTCAACGGCCCGACCAAGGCGATCATCACCCAGTCGATCGACGTGGCCTTCGCCGCCGCCACCACCGGCGCGTTCACCCTCGGCATTCAAGGCGCCCCGATCGAGATCGTGCTCGCGACCCAGATCGCCGAATCCTCCTTCGTCACCAAGGAAGGCTCGCCGATCAAGTCGATCACCGATCTCAAGGGCAAGAAGCTCGGCCTGTCGCCGGTCGGCAGCGCGACCTATGCGATCGCCGCCGCGGTGCTGGAACGCAATTTCGGGCTCAAGCCGTCGGACTATACGCCGGTCGGCGGCAACGAGGCCCAGCTCGTCCAGCTCCTGCAGCGCGGCGACGTCGATGCCGCCTCGCTGCGCGCCGTCACCATCGCGTCGGTCCCCGACCTCAAGCTGCAGGTACTGGGCCGCGTGGTCGACGAATGGAAGAAGTTGACCAAGACCGACGCCGTTCCGATCCTGGCCACCGGCATCGTGCACAAGAGCTTCGCGCAGCGGCATCCCGAGGCCACGGTGAAGCTCGTGCGCGCGGTGATCGCAGCCACGCGCTTCGGCCGCGAGCAGACCGACAAGGCCGCCGACATGCTGCGCCAGGCCAGCAATCTCGACGCCAAGGACGCGACCTCCTATGCCAGGCTGTGGAACCAAATCTACATCGCCAGCATGGAGCCGGCCGACGTCGCGACCTTCAAGACCATGGCGGAGATTTTCCGCGCCAGTGGAACGATCGAGGGGCGCGTCCCTGACAGCCTGTTCGCCACCGGTCCCTATGAGCAGGCCAAGCGCTCGCCATGACCGCCGCAACCGCTGTCGCCGCCGGCGGCCGTCTCGGCCGCGTGCCGGTGTTCGTTCAGCGCCTCGCGCTCGCCCTCCTGCTCGTCGCGCTGTGGTGGCTCGTTTCGCTCGCGGTGCCGCCTTACGTGCTGCCGCGGCCGGAGCGGGTGTTCGCGCGCATCGTGCAGCTCACGCAAACCGGCGATATGCCGATCAACCTCCTCACCACGCTGGGCCGGGTGCTGGCGGGCTTTGCCATCGCGGTCGCCATCGGCGTGCCGGGCGGCATCCTGCTCGGCTCCCATCGCGCGCTCGGGACCTTCTTCGAGCCCATCCTGCCGGTGCTCAACACCGTTTCGTCGGCGATCTGGGCGATCTTCGCCATCATCTGGTTCGGCCTCTCGCCGATGACGCCGATCTTCGTGGTGCTGATGACGGCGTTCCCGCTGATCGTGACCAACGTCTGGCAGGGCACGCAGGCGGTGAACGCCGATTACGTGGAGCTGGCGCAGGCGCTGCGGCTCTCGCGCTGGAAGACGCTGGTAAAGATCTATCTGCCGTCGATCCTGCCCTATTTCTTCTCCGGTGCGCGACTTGCCTTCGGCTTCGGCTGGCGCGTGAGCCTGGTGGCGGAGACGCTCGGCTCCTCGAGCGGGGTCGGCTATCGGCTGCGGCAGGCGTCGGACCTGATCCAGATGGATCAGGTCTTCGCCTGGACCATCGTGCAGGTCGCGATGATGCTGGTGATCGAGATCGGCGTGCTGCAGCCGCTCGAGCGCTACCTGTTCCGCTGGCGCCGCGACGTGCGCGCATAGGTCGCGCGCCCGCCGTCTCAGAAACGTCCTGGCCCTTGCCGTTGCACGTGCCATAAGCTTGCTGCGAGATCGAACTCTTGAGCGTGAGGATAAACATGAACCGGCGTGACCTGCTGGCCCTTGCACTGGCATCGCTTCCGGCGAGCGCGCTGACGCCGCTTGCGGCGATCGCGCAGGGCAAATACCCGGAGCGGCCGATCAAGCTCATGGTGGCGTTCTCGGCCGGCGGCGTGAACGACGTGGTCGGGCGCCAATGGGCCGAGCGGGTGCGCTCGCTCCTCGGCACCGTCTATGTCGAGAACCAGGGCGGCGGCAGCGGCACGATTGCCACCGGGGAGGTCGCGCGCGCGGCGGCCGACGGCCACACGCTTCTGCTCGGCAGCACCAGCACCATGGTGCTCAACCCGATGACCATGGCCAAGGTGCCGTACGATCCCGCCAAGGACTTCGTGCCCATCGCCATCCTCGCCGTCTCCACCACGTCGATCGTGGTGCACGCGTCGGTGCCGGCAAAGACGCTCAAGGAGCTCATCGCCTACGCCAAGGCCAACCCCGGCAAGCTGTCGTACGGCTCGGCCGGCGCCGGCACGATGAGCAATCTCTCGGGCGAGCTGTTCAAGCAGCTCACCGGCCTCAACGATCTCGTTCACATCCCCTACAAGGGCGCGGGCCCCGGCATCACCGACCTCGTCAGCGGCCACATCCCGATGATGACGCCGAACGTGACCGGGCAGCTGCTGGAGCTCAACCGCGCCGGCAAGATCCGCATCCTGGCGGTGAACGGGGCGCAGCGGCTCGCGGCGGCGCCCGACATTCCGACCGCCATCGAGGAGGGCGTTCCCGGCATGATCGGCCTCCTGTTCCTCGGCCTGTTCGCGCCCGCCGCCACGCCGCAGGCCATCGTCGACCGCATCACGGAAGCCACCCATGCGGCGATGGCGGACGCGGATTTTCAGAAGCTGCTGATTTCATCGGGCCTCGAGGCGGTCCCCGGCTCCAATTCCCAGAAGGCCCGGCAATTCATGGACGAGGAGACCGCGCGCTGGGGCCCGGTGGTGAAAGCCGCGGGCTTCAAGGTGGAGTGATCAGCCGCTCCTGCGCCAGGCGGTGCAGCGCCGCCCGGTCGACCTTGTTGGTCGAGGCGAGCGGCAGCTCGTCGACGAACCAGACCAGGCGCGGATGCGCATAGGCCGGCGCATTGGCGAGCGCAAAGCGCTTGATCTCGTCCTCGCTCGGCCGGCGTCCGGCCTTCGGCACCACGAACGCGACCGGTTTCTGCCCCTTGATCTCGTCGTCGATCGGCACCACCGCGGCCTGCGCGACGTCGGGATGGCGCTCGAGCATGCGCTCCACATCGGCCGGGTAGATGTTCTCGCCGCCCGACACGAACATGTCGTCGGTGCGCCCGATGAAATAGTAAAAGCCGTCGCCGTCGCGCCGGAACACATCGCCGGTGATGTAGAAGCCGTCCGCGCTGAACGGCGGCGTGACGTCGGGCCGGTTGTGGTAGCCGTTCATCAGCGCCGGGCACTTCATTTCGAGCACGCCCTCCTCGGCATCGCGGTCGTTGCCGTCGACCAGCCGGAGCTCGACCTTCGGATGCGGGTAGCCGACCGACATTTCCGGCTGCGGAAGGCCTTTCGGGTGCGGCCCGAACACGACCGGGCCGGCCTCGGTCGTGCCGTAGGCGTTGGTCACCGTGGCCTGCGGCACGGCATGATGGATCGCTTGCATCAGGCTGTGGCTGACCGGCGCCGAGCCCATGCGGATGAATTCCACGCTGGAGAGATCGGTGCGTGCGAGCAGGTCACCCTCGCGCAGCATCATGGCGATCATCGGCGGCACCGCGGTGAGCCAGGTGCAGCGGTAGCGTCCGATCGCCTCGATATAGGCGCGGGCGGTGAACTGCGGCAGCAGCACGATGGTGGCATGGGCGGCGCAGGCGAGCATGGCGAGCGCCAGCGCGTTCATGTGATAGAGCGGCGCCGCGATGAGATAGCGGTGGCGCTCGAGGTCGGGTGCGAGCCGCGTCTCCACCACCCAGATGTGGCTCTGGTGCGAGAGCACGACGCCCTTCGGCGTCCCGGTCGAGCCCGAGGTGTAGAGGAACATCGCCGGCTCGCGGGGCTTCGGCACGACGGCCTCGAATGCCCCGGCATCGAGGAAACGATCGAAGCCATCGCGGCCATCGTCCCCGAAATGCACCGACGGCATGTCCTCCGGACAGTCGGGGCAGCGCGGCGGGTCGCAGAACACGAGCTTGGCCCCGGCATCGCTCAGAATGAAATGAATGGTCTGGCGCGGAAACTTGAAGTTGACCGGCACCGCGACAAGGCCGGCGCGCATGATGCCGAAATAGGCCGCGATGAATTCTGCACGGTTGGCGGAGAGGATGGCGACCCGATCCCCGCGCTCGAGGCCGCGCCGGACGAGCGCGCGGGCGACGCCGTTCGCCATGGCATCGAGCCTCGCATAGGTGAACTCGCGCGGGACCTCCTCGCCGCCGAGATCGATGATCGCAATCTTGCTCAGGTCGCGCTCGCGACGGATGAGGTCGCCGAGGTTGGTAAAGTGGGGCATCGGAGCGCGCGGCTCGCGCATTCGCTCACCCCTTCGGCGGCGCGGTGAAATAGGTGCCGCGCCCGCTGGCGAGGAGCTTGCCCGCGCTGTCGAAAATGTGCGCCTCCGCGGTCGAGAACTGGCCGCCCATGTGCACCACCTTGCCGCGGATGGTGAGGTCCCCCGGCATCGCCGCGGCGTGGTAGTCGACGCGCAGGCCGATGGTGGGCACGCCGCGGCCGGTTTTCTTGACCATGGCCCAGTCGGCGCCGAGATCGATGAGCGTGGCCAGCACGCCGCCGTGGGTGTAGCGGCGCTCCGGATTGACCACCCATTCTTCCCGCCACGTCGCCCGCAATTCGATGCCGTCGTCGTAGAGTGCGATCACTTTCAGCCCCAGCCACTGATGGTAGGGGGCGCGGGTGACAAGCTCCTGCACGTGCTCCAACGTGAGCTCCTCGCTCATCGTGTCCTCCTTCAAGCGAGAGCCATCACGGCGCGACCACGACCTTGCCGATGACCTCGCGGTCCTGGATCAGGCGCAGGCCCTCGCGCGCCTCCTCGAGCGGCAGCACCTTGTCGATCACCGGCCGCATCTTGCCGTCCGCGATGAGCTTCATCAGCGCCTGCAGGTCGTCGTCGTAGAAGCTGTTGGAGCCGATGATCTTGAGCTCGAAGCTCCAGACGTAGCGCAGATCCTCCTTGGGGTCGTAGCCGGCGGTGGCGCCGCAGACCAGAAGCTTGCCGCCGCGCTTGAGGCAGCGCAGCGAGGGGTGCCAGGTGTCGCCGCCGGTGAAGTTGATCACCACGTCGACGCCGCCGTCGTAGCTGCGCCGTTGCGGCTTGCCGTATTTCTCCACTGCCCATTTCGAGAAATCGGTGTCCTTGACGTTGATCACCTCGTCGGCGCCGAGCTCCTTGAGCTTCTGCATCTTCTCCGCGCTCGAGGTGCAGGCGATCACCTCGGCGCCGAGATGCTTGGCCAGAATGACGCAGCCGGTGCCGACCCCGCCGCTGGCGCCGAGAATGATGACGCGCTCGCCCGCCTTCACGGTCTGGTGGGTGATCAGCATGCGGTGCGCGGTGCCGTAGGCGACCGGCAGCGCCGCCGCCTCCTCGAAGCTCACCCCCGCCGGCATCGCCACCAGCTGGTCGGCGGCGACCAGGCAATATTCCGCCATGCCGCCGTCGAGCATCTCGCCCATCAGGCCCTTCTTCTTGTTGAGCGGATTGACCAGGACGCGGTCGCCGACCTTCCAGCCGGTCACGCCGGGGCCGACCTCGGCGATCTCGCCCGCCATGTCGAGGCCGATCACCACCGGCAGCGGGACCTTGATGCCGGGCATGCCGCGCACCGTGAACACGTCGTGGTAGTTGAACGAGGAGGCGCCGACACGGATCACCACGTGGCCCGCGATCGCGGCCGGTACCGGATAGTCGGCCACGACGTCGAGGTCGTCGAGGGTGCCGTGCTTGCGCAGAAGCAGCGCTTTCATGGTCTTCTTCTGGTTCACCGTGCCGTCCTTCGCCATCTGGATTGCCGCCCCACGGCGGTCTAAGTAGCTTAGGCCATCGCCCCCAACAACCTCTCCCCGCCGCTCCGGAGCGCCTCGATGCAGGAGAACTTCCGCCAGTTCCTCGATCGCCTGCGGCAGACCGGCGAGCTCGTCGACCTGCACCAGCCGGTGGACATCCGCCACATCGCGACGCTGGTCGACCAGGCCGAGACCGCGCTCTATTTCCACAAGGTGATCGGCTACGACATGCCGGTCGTGTCCGGCATCATCCGCACGCGCGAGCGCGGCATGATGGCGCTCGGCTGCGAGACCTACCGCGAGATCGAGGACAAGCTCCGGCAGGCGATCGACCGTCCGATCCCGCCGAAATACGTCAAGACCTCGCCCACGCGCGAGGTGGTGCTCACCGGCGACGACGTCGATCTCTACAAGCTGCCGATCCCCATGTCCTCGATCTTCGACGGCGGCCCGATGATCACCGCCGGCGTGGTGATCGCGCGCGACCCCGAGCTCGGCATCAACAGCGGCATCTACCGCTTCATCGTGAAGGAGAAGAGCCTCACCGGCATCGACATCGTCACCCCCAACAACATGCGGCTGTTCGCCCAGCGCGCCTACGAGCAGGGCCGGCCCTTGCCGATCTCGATCAGCATCGGCACCCATCCGATCGAGATCACGGGCTCGGGCTATCGTGCGCCGCTCGGCGTCGACGAGATGGGGATCGCGGGCGGACTTGCGCGGCGCGCCGGTCGAGCTCGCGCCGTGCGCGACCATCGACCTGCCTTACATCGCCGACGCCGAGATCGTGCTGGAGGCGGAGATCCTGCCCACGGGCTGGACCTGGCCGGAAGGGCGCTTCGGCGAGTTCACGCGCCTGATGGGCGGGCTGCACTGGAACCCGCTGGTGCGCATCAAGGCGATCTCCCGGCGCAAGGATGCGATCTACTACAATCTGCACATGCCGTGGGAGAACACCTGGCTCGCCGCCCCCACGCGCTACGCCGCCATCCGCCAGGCGCTGCGGACCGCGGGCGTGCAGGTCAAGGACATCAACGTCACGCTCGGCGGCTGCGCCTTCTGGCACGCGGTGATCTCGATCAAGAAGCAGCCGGGCGAAGGCAAGAACGCGCTGCTCGCGGCGCTCTCGGTCATGGACCTCAAGCACGTCGTCGTGGTCGATGACGATATCGATGTTTTCGACCCGACCGAGGTGGAGTGGGCGATCGCCACCCGCGTGCAGGGCGACAAGGACGTGATGGTGGTGGGGAACGCCCGCGCCAAGCCGCTCGATCCCGAGCCTGCCGCAGGGCTACGGCGTGGTGCCGACGGGCGCCAAGGTCGGCATCGACGCCACCATCCCCGAGGGCATCCCGCGCGAATACTACGAGCGCATCACCTACGCCTATGCGGATCGCGCCAAGATCGAGGACTATGTCGACGGCAAGCCGGACGCGCCGGGCCTGGCCGGCGACGACGCTCGAAGTCGCCGACCTGGCGCAGAAGATACTCGAGGTGATCGGCAAATCGCCGCTCTACTACACCGATATCGCGGAACGCTTTTCGGCTTACGACTTCCGCACCGTCGCGCGCGCGCTCGGCCACCTGCATGCGGACGAGAAGCTGTGGCAGGACCCGCGCGGGCGGATGTGCGTGCGCGGCTCGGAGTTCGCGGCCAAGCCGCCGCCGCGGCGTTAGCGGCCCGGATTTAACCTCCGGGCGCCTTGGAACGCGGGCTGCCTACGATTTAGGCAGGCGCCTGATTTCTCATCAGGGGCTGATCTCTTTGGCCTGCAGAGTCACGCGCAAGCGTCGCGGATCGCCGTGTTGCCGCAACGGGTTACCCCGCCGTTCGGGCTTGGCACGGCGCTTGCGATTCCGCTGCCTGCGAACGGCTTTTCGCCGTTTGCGGCGCGTCAACAGAAGGACATCGCGATGCAGACATCGATTGGCGCGGTCGCCCCGCGACCGTTCGGCCGCCGCTTGCTTGCTGCCACGGCGGGATTGGCCCTCGGCCTTGTGGCCGCCCTTCCGGCCAAGGCCCAGGACACCATCAAGGTCGGCATTCTCCATTCGCTCTCCGGCACCATGGCCATCAGCGAGACCACGCTGAAGGATGTCATGCTCATGTTGATCGAGGAGCAGAACAAGAAGGGCGGCGTGCTCGGCAAGAAGCTCGAAGCCGTCGTGGTCGACCCGGCCTCGAACTGGCCGCTGTTCGCGGAGAAGGCGCGCGAGCTCATCACCAAGGATAAGGTGTCGGTGGTGTTCGGCTGCTGGACCTCGGTCTCGCGCAAGTCGGTGCTTGCCGGTGTTCAAGGAGCTCAACAGCATCCTGTTCTACCCCGTGCAATACGAAGGCGAGGAGAGCGAGCGCAACGTGTTCTACACCGGCGCCGCCCCCAACCAGCAGGCGATCCCGGCCGTCGACTACCTGATGTCGAAGGACGGCGGCGAGGCCAAGCGCTGGGTGCTCGCCGGCACCGACTACGTCTATCCGCGCACCACCAACAAGATCCTCGAAGCCTATCTCAAGCAGAAGGGCGTCGCGGATTCCGACATCATGATCAACTACACGCCGTTCGGGCATTCCGACTGGCAGACCATCGTGTCCGACATCAAGAAGTTCGGCTCGGCCGGCAAGAAGACCGCGGTCGTGTCCACCATCAACGGCGACGCCAACGTGCCGTTCTACAAGGAGCTCGGCAACCAGGGCGTCAAGGCGACCGACATCCCGGTGGTCGCGTTCTCGGTCGGCGAGGAAGAACTCGCCGGCATCGACACCAAGCCGCTGCTCGGCCATCTCGCCGCCTGGAACTATTTCCAGTCGATCAAGACGCCGATCAACGACAAGTTCATCGCCGACTGGAAGAGCCTTCATCAAGAACCCCAAGCGCGTCACCAACGACCCGATGGAAGCCCACGTCATCGGCTTCGCCATGTGGGTGAAGGCGGTCGAGAAGGCCAAGACGACCGATCCGGACAAGGTGATCGACGCGCTGCCCGGCATCGAGGCGCCCAACCTGACCGGCGGCACCTCCAAGATGCTGCCCAACCACCACATCACCAAGCCGGTATTCATCGGCGAGGTGCGCGGCGACGGTCAGTTCGACGTGGTGTGGAAGACGCCGGGCCTGGTCCCGGGCGACGCCTGGTCCGATTTCTTGCCGGGCTCCAAGAATCTCGAAGGCGATTGGGTCACCCTCAAGTGCGGCAACTACAACACCGTGACCAAGAAGTGTGGTGCCGGCTCCTAGCCTTGCGCTGGTAGTCGGATTGTAGCGTCGCGTTCGTAGCAAGACCGAGGCGGCCCAGTTCCAAATCCTGGGCCGCCTCCCTCGGGACTGCCGGGATTATCAGGGATGCGTGCCTTCGGCGATCGCCTCATCGCGCGCCTGTTCGCGCTCGTGTGCGCCCTCGTGTGCGCGCTTGGCGTGCTCGCGGCTCTGCCGACGGGCGCCCGCGCCGGGCCGTACGAGGATGCGCTCGGCCGTTTCGCCAACGACAGCTTCGACGAGACCATCGAGGGGATCAACGCCGTCGCTGTCAGCGGCAATCCCCTCGCCGCGCAGGTCATCGGCGCCCTGCAGGAGGGGCGACTGCTCTTCAGCGCCGAGAGCAAGCGCGTTTTCATCCGGGAGCGATCCGATCGGCTGATCGATGCCGCAACGGGCGAACCCGTGGCCGGCGGCGCGCCCGCGGACCTCGCGCCGGTGCGTCTCAACAACCGCCTGCGCCGCATCGTCGAAGCCGCGCTCGGCGGCCTGACGCTGATGGCCCCCGATCCGGGCAAGCGCCTGGAGGCGGCCCAGGCGGTGCTCAAGTCCAAGGATGCGAACGCGCTGCCGGCGCTCGACCAGGCGATCGCCAAGGAAACCGACGCGAGAGTCAAGCGGGCACTGGTCGACGCGCGCGCCGCGGTCGTGCTCTACCGCGACGATGCATCGGAAGAGGACAAGATCGACGCCATTGCCGTGATCCGCGAGCGCGGTGACCAGGATGCGCTCGCGCTGCTCGGAGGATTGCCGGCGAGCGCCGCTCCCGCGGTGAAGAAGGCGGCGGTCGACGCCACGACGTCGATCCAGAACAGCCTTGCGGTTTGGGACGCCCTGCGAAACGCCTGGTACGGGCTCTCGCTGGGCTCGGTTCTTCTGCTGGCCGCGATCGGCCTCGCCATCACCTTCGGCGTGATGGGCGTGATCAACATGGCGCATGGCGAAATGGTCATGCTCGGGGCCTATACGACATTCGTCGTCCAGGAGGTGATCCGCGCCTACAATCCCGCGCTGTTCGACTATTCGCTCGCCATCGCCATTCCGCTCGCCTTCCTGGTCGCCGGGTTCATCGGCATCCTGATCGAGCGCGGCATCATCCGCTTCCTCTACGGCCGGCCGCTGGAAACGCTGCTCGCCACCTGGGGCCTGTCGCTGATCATCCAGCAGGCGGTGCGCACCGCCTTTGGTCCCACCAACAAGGACGTCGGCAACCCGTCCTGGATGAGCGGCGCGTTCGATCTCGGGCACATCACTATCACCTACAACCGGCTCTGGATCATCGTTTTCACGCTCCTGATCTTCGTCGGGCCTGCTCGGCCTGTTGCGCTACACGCGCTTCGGCCTCGAGATGCGCGCGGTGACGCAGAACCGCGCGATGGCGGCCTCGATGGGCATCCGCACCAGCCGCATCGACGCGCTCACCTTCGGGCTCGGCTCGGGCATCGCGGGGCTCGCCGGCGTCGCGCTGTCGCAGATCGACAATGTCAGCCCCAATCTCGGCCAGGGCTACATCATCGATTCCTTCATGGTCGTGGTGTTCGGCGGCGTCGGCAATCTGTGGGGCACGCTGGTCGGCGCCTTCACGCTCGGCATCGCCAACAAGTTCCTGGAACCCTATGCCGGCGCGGTGCTCGCCAAGATCGCCATCCTGGTGCTGATCATCCTGTTCATCCAGAAGCGCCCGCGCGGCCTGTTCGCCCTGAAAGGGAGGGCGGTGGAGGCATGATCACGGGCCTCATCTTCCGCTCGCTCGATCGCGGCGCCATCGCCTTCCTCGCCACGCTCGCGGTGATCGCGGTTCTCGTGCCGGTGCTCAATCTCCTGGTGCCGCCGACGTCGCCGTTTCACCTGTCGTCATATTTCGTGGCGCTGTTCGGCAAGTATCTCTGCTTCGCGATCCTGGCGCTGTCGATCGACCTGATCTGGGGCTATTGCGGCATTCTTTCGCTCGGCCACGGCGCGTTCTTCGCGCTCGGCGGCTATGCCATGGGCATGTACCTGATGCGGCAGATCGGCACGCGCGGCGTCTACGCGCATCCGGTGCTGCCGGACTTCATGGTGTTCCTGAACTGGCCGGAGCTGCCGGTCTACTGGTACGGCTTCCAGCATTTCCCCTACGCCGCCTTTATGGTCCTGTTCGTGCCGGGCCTGCTCGCCTTCGTGTTCGGCTGGTTCGCGTTCAGGAGCCGCGTCACCGGCGTCTATCTCTCGATCATCACCCAGGCGCTGACCTTCGCGCTGATGCTCGGCTTCTTCCGCAACAATTTCGGCTTCGGCGGCAACAACGGCCTCACCGACTTCAAGGACATCCTCGGCTTCAACGTGCAGGCGCCGGGGACGCGGGCGGCGCTGTTCATCGATTTCGGCGCTCGCGCTGATGCTCGGCTTCATCATCTGCCGCGTCATCGTGAGCTCGAAATTCGGCAAGGTGCTGGTCGCCATCCGCGACGCCGAGGCGCGCACCCGCTTTCTCGGCTACCGGGTCGAGGCCTACAAGCTGTTCGTCTTCACGCTGTCGGCCTGCATGGCAGGCGTCGCCGGCGCGCTCTATGTGCCGCAGGTCGGCATCATCAATCCGAGCGAGTTCTCGCCCGCCAACTCCATCGAGGCGGTGATCTGGGTCGCGGTCGGCGGACGCGGCACGCTCACCGGGGCGGTGCTCGGCGCCGTGCTCGTGAACTACGGCAAGACCTATTTCACCAGCGGCTTTCTCGCGCCCTATTGGCTGTTCCTGCTCGGCGGCCTGTTCGTCGCGGTCACGCTGCTGTTGCCGCGCGGCATCGTCGGCACCATCCATCATTGGTGGGGCGAGTGGCGGGCGCGGCGGCCGGCGGCCGGCGGCGCGCCCGCGGCTGCGCGCATGCCGGAGCCGGCCCCGCGGCCGGCGGAGTGATCGATGGACCCCCGCACCACCACGGCGCTGCTTTATCTCGACGGCGTGAGCGTGTCGTTCGACGGCTTCCGCGCGCTCAACAATCTCTCCTTCACCATCGAGCCGGGCGAGATGCGCGCCATCATCGGCCCCAACGGCGCCGGCAAGACCACGATGATGGACGTCGTCACCGGCAAGACCAGGCCCAACACCGGGGACGTCTATTTCGACGGCGGCACGTATGATCTCTCGCGCCTCGACGAGACCGAGATCGCGCTGCTCGGCATCGGCCGCAAGTTCCAGAAGCCGACCGTCTTCGACATGCACACGGTCGAGGACAATATCGGCCTTGCCCTCAAGGCCGACCGGCGCGCGCGCAAGACCTTGTTCTGGCGCGAGACCAGCGAGGAGGCGCGCCGCATCGACCGCATCCTCGAGATCATCCGTTTGTCGGCGGTGCGCCACCGCGTCGCCGGCTCGCTGGCGCACGGCCAGAAGCAATGGCTCGAGATCGGCATGCTGCTGGCGCAGGAGCCCAAGCTTCTGCTCGTCGACGAGCCGGTCGCCGGCATGACCGACGCCGAGACGCGGCAGACCGCCGAGCTGCTCAAGGAGATCAACCGCGACCGCACCGTGGTCGTGGTCGAGCACGACATGACCTTCGTGCGCGAGCTCGGCGTCAAGGTCACCTGCCTGCACGAAGGCTCGGTGCTCGCCGAGGGCACCATCGACCAGGTCTCGGAGAACGAGCGCGTGGTCGAGGTCTATCTGGGGCGGTGACGACATGCTGCAAGTGAATGCCATCGACCTGCACTACGGCGCCGCCCAGGCGCTGCGCGGGGTGTCGCTCTCCGCCGAGCCGGGCAAGGTGACCTGCGTGCTCGGGCGCAACGGCGTCGGCAAGACGAGCCTGCTCGATGCGCTCGCCGGCCAGCATCCGATCAGCAAAGGCGCGATCACCTTCGATGGCGCCGACATCACGCGGCTAAAGCCGAGCGAGCGCGCGCGGCGCGGCATCGCCTATGTGCCGCAGGGGCGCGAAATCTTTCCGCTGCTCACCGTCGAGGAGAACCTCAAGACCGGCTTTGCGCCGCTCAAACGCGAGGACCGCTCGATCCCGGACGATGTCTTCTCCCTGTTCCCGGTGCTCGACGGCATGTTGGGGCGGCGCGGCGGCGACCTTTCCGGCGGCCAGCAGCAACAGCTCGCGATCGGCCGGGCGCTCGTCATGCGCCCGCGGCTCCTCCTGCTGGACGAGCCGACCGAAGGAATTCAGCCCTCGATCATCAAGGATATCGGCCGCGCCATCGCCTATTTGCGCAACCTGGGCCAGATCGCGGTCGTGCTGGTGGAGCAGTATCTCGACTTCGCGCGCGAGCTGGGCGACCATTTCGCGGTGATGGACCGCGGCGCGATCGTCTATTCCTGCACCCGTGAGACCATGGACGAGGCGGCGCTCAAGCGCGCGATGGCGATT
>CAWHCK010000040.1:0-150556 GCA_963827585.1 uncultured Alphaproteobacteria bacterium | reverse complement strand
GAACGACCCGGAAGCAGCCTTGCAAGAGAAAAACCGTGGCGAGCTTCTGCGGCAAGCATTGACCCGGCTATCGCTGGAACATCGGGAAATCATTGACCTCGTTTACTACCATGAGAAGTCGATTGATGAGTGCGCGCAGATAATCGGTATTCCTGCCGCAACGGTGAAGACCCGCATGTTCTACGCGCGGAAGAAATTGGCCGAGTTGGTCACGGACGCTTGAGGGTGGCATTGCCAGCGGCCCCCGACCACACAACCTCGCGTGCGCTTGCGTCCGCCGCCTCCTGTCCGGGGTGAGATGAGTTCTGGTCGCGTTGTGGGGGCGCGCAAGACCCCCACCGGGTAGGCTCGAAAATCGACGTTTATCCCGTATCCCGCGCGTTTGTTGTTTCACTGTTCGATGGAGCGAAGCGCGCTGGCGCCGCGGGCAACAAAAAGAGGACCCGCCGCGTCTGCAGGTCCTCCAGCTACACGTTCCTGAGACGACGGCTGCCGAGAGATGGTTGTCCCGTGGTTCGTCATGCCCAGACCCAGGGACAGCGGCAACCGGCCAACCCGCTCTGACAACTCCGCCAAGCTAAATTGGTGCCCAGGAGGCTCTCGGGTCCTCGGTAATGTTTTTCGCGAGGGCGCTCAGAGGGTCACGATGGCCTCAGATCAGCCCGCCCTTCACACCACGGCGCGCCGCTGGGTGGCGAGATCAAGGGGCCGTAATCGATTTTCAGCCCTTGTTCGGGAACCGCTGCGCATTGCCCCAGGCGGCCCAACTGCGCAGCCACGCCGTCTTAGCCTCGCCAAGCGTTGCGACCTTACCGCTTGTGGCGATGGCCGCATTCGGATCGACGTGTACGGTTAATGACCAGAACCAGTGCTGGTCGGCGGGAGCGCTTGCGGACGTATCCTCGTAGATGCGGCCTACCGGCTCGCTGTCATGGTAGATCGTCCAGTCCTGACGGTAGTCCCGATAGACCCGAGAATGCCCGCCAGTCGGCCTTAGCGTGAGCGCCATCTGTCAATGATCCCCGACCAACCGCCCTGCAAAAGCGCAGAACCCCACCGAGGCCGAGATGAGTGGTGGGGTTCTGCTTGCATCACCTGTTCGGACCCAAGGGAGAGGGTCTTCATCCGAACGCGTGGGTGCTGCTAGGGTTCCTAATCCACTATCGCCGTAGCGTGACGCCGTCACGCTGGTTGCTTACACGGCAAGCGCCGATCGCCGTCTGTCCCCTACCGTACAAAACAAGCATCGTTACTCCCTAGGTCTCCTGAATGGAGTGGGCGCGGCGGGCGAGCAGGTCTAATGTTGGAACGTCGAGATATCAGTGGAGGTTAGAGATCAAGAGCTTGTAGCGTGATGCACTTTACACCGCCGTCAAGACGCAGCTATGGCATCCCCCATTGGGTGATGCTGATCATCATGGGCTGCGTGTACGTTCCGATCGTCTTCGGGTGGTTTGTGATTCTAGCCGGCACGGCGATCGCCATCGGCATTCTTGCGCTGGCCGTCGTCATCCCCGCGCTATTACACCTGCTGAGATGGCGGCAATAAAGCGAAACCCCGCCGGGGCTTGAGGGAGCCGTGACGGGGTTCGTAGACCCTCTTGCGGGGCACGGGGGGCTTGGGGTGAGGGTCCGGTCGGACAACTAGGCCCAAGGCAATTCGTTCCCATCGCTCCACCGCAAAAAAGTATGCGGCACGCAACTGCTGTCCATGCGACTTGTCGCTCCAAAAGTAGGGACCGGGAGATGGAAGAGCCCACCTGGAAGGCGACCAGCACCGACAGTGGAAGGGCGAAAGATCGATGGCGAGTGTGCCATCGAGGATCACTTGCGCTCGGGCACGGCGGACGGATGTTGACCGGCCTGGCGCACCGCCGCGCGGCACGACAGTCGATGGTCTCGCTATCTGTTGATGATGCGGACCACTCTGCGCGTGCCCGGATCGATCACGTAGACCCTGTCGCTGTGCACCGTGTATCGATAACGTCGCACGGGCGCATATTCGATGTCCGCCGGCATATCGTAAACCTCGACGTCGGCCGGAACCTCCGCTCCAACACCTACGCTGAACCCGGCCGGAGGCGGCACGCGAACTCGCTCGCGAGTCACCCGCGAGTAGACCCCGCGGTCGTGCTCTGGTGTCCACTGAAACTCGACCACTTGCGCGGCGGCCGAGCCGGCGCCAAGAAAAATCCCGGCGGCGAGCGCGGTGCCGAGACAGGCTGCTTTTTTCATGGAGTTCTCCCAGATCTAATCGTAACCGGGAGAATGAACGTTCAACGCGCCGCTATGTTCCGATAAGTGGATCGGCTTCCCGTCGCGTGCCGAAGAGATGCGATCGCGACTTGGCAGATGCTCGATCCGCCACGATAGAGATCCGCCGTGCGGCTCGGAACCAATTCCATGGCCCCGTGGTTGCTCGGGGGACAGAACGACGGTGATCGACATGAATCGCGGATTTCCATCATTGACGGCCCTGTTGGGTCTGCTTGCGATTGCGGGCTACCAGAACCGGGACAAGATCGCGGAACTCCTTCGAGGTGCGCAGGCGAAGCCCGCTGGATTCCCCGGCGCCTCGCAGGGAGGTCAGGACGGGACGCTTGGCAATTTAGGTGGCCTCCTCGGCGGCACCAGCGTAGGTGGGCTCTTGGGGAGCGGTTTGCGGGAGTTGATCGACAGTTTCAAATCCAGCGGCCAAGGCGAGATCGCGGATTCTTGGGTCAGAACCGGGCCGAACAAGCCGGTCTCGCCGCAGGAGCTCGAGCGCGCGATCAGCCCCGAGGTCTGGGCGACCTTGTCCGAGCGAACCGGGCTGTCACGACAGGAACTTCTGTCGCGGCTGTCGCGGGAGCTGCCTGAGGCCGTCGACAAGTACACGCCGCAAGGCCAGCTTCCCTCATCCTAGAGCATGATCCCGAAAAGCCTGCCCCGGACTTGATCCGGGGTGGGTACCGGTTTCGGAAAAGATCATGCTCCAGGAATAAGCTGCGTTGAGCGTCAGACTGCGCTCCGGCGACGGGCGATGAATCCCCAGATCGCCAGCACAATGATGGCGCCGACCACCGCTCCGAACAGCCCCGCACCTTCATTTGCCTGATACCAGCCCAGGCCTGGCCGAGGTATGTGGCGACGAACGCGCCAACGATACCGAGCAGTGTCGTCAGGATGAACCCCGATGGTTCGTTCTTCTCGCCAGGCATGAGGAACTTCGCAATGACCCCGCCACAAAGCCGATGATGATGGTCCAGATGATACCCATTCGCTTGCTCCCTCTGCGAGACTGATTTGGACGATGAAATTGCGGCAGCGCTAGGATAAGGCCCCTCCGGCTCACGCGCCAAGAGCGCCCGCACGTCGTTGCCGACTGTCGGCGCTCGCCTCCGACGCGGGACGCTGGCGCGACGATGCCTGCGCTCGGCGTGAGCCGTAGCGCTGCGCGTACACGGCGGTGAACTCGGCGCCCAACAGGACGAGCTGCGCCGAATAGTAGACCCAGATCAGCACCACCACGATCGAGGCGGCTGCGCCGTAGGTCGATTTCGAGCCCCTGCTTGCCGATGTAGAGCCCGATCAGGAACTTGCCCAGCTCGAACAGGGCCGCGGTCAGGATCGCGCCTGGCCACACGTCGCGCCAGGCGATTTCGGTATCGGGCAGCCACTTGAACATCATCGCGAACAGCAGCGTGATGACGGCGAACGAGGCGATGAAGGCCATGATCTGAAACGCCGCTTCCGGCAGGTAAGGCGCGATGTACTTGCCCGCGGCCGCGAGTGCCGTAGTGACCAGCATGGACACCAGCAGCAGAAAGCCGACCGCGAGCACGCCGGCGAGCGACAGGATGTACGTGCGCGCGAAGCGCCAGATGCCCGACCCCGGCGGAGTTTCGACCTCCCATACCGAGTTCATGGCATCCTTGAGCTGGACCATCACGCCGACCGCCGCGAACACGAGCGTGCCCACGCCGATGGTCGTCGCAATCAGTCCTTCCCGTGGCCGGTTGGCGCCCTTGAGCATGGCGTCGATCGCCTGGGTGCCGGACTCGCCGAGCAGACCGCGCAGCGTGCCGAACATCTGCGCCTGCACGGCCTCGGCACCGAACACCAGGCCGGCGATCGCGATCGCAATCACGATCAGCGGGCCGAGGGAGAATATCGAGTAGTAGGCCAGTGCGGCCCCGAGGCGGGCGTCCTTGTGCCCCGACCAGCGGCTGACCGTGTCGCGCAGCAGCCCCCACCATTCCCGCATCATGGCCGCGTGCTCATCCCTTTGCTCAGGAACCGGAGCCGTGCATGCGCCGCTGATAGGCGATGCCGACGGCGGCGGCGACCGCCAGCGCGGCTGCACCGAGGAGGTAGTTGTTGCGGTCTTCCGCGGCCGGCACCGCATCCCGCAGGCGCGCCGACGCGCGTTCGCCCAGGGAGACGGCGGTCTCTGTCGCTTGAGTAAGCGACTCGCGCGCCGCGTCGCGGGCCTCGTGCAACGTCTCCCCGGCGCGCTCCGTCATGGATGCAGCCGCGTCCGCAATCTGGGTTGCAGTGGCGCGCGCGGTTTCGCCGGCGGTCGCGCTCCAGTCCTGGACCTTGTCCTTGACGGCGCTCGCCACCTCGGCCGTGCGCTGCGCAAGATCATCCTCGCCGAACCTGCGCAGCGCGCTGTCCTCGTCGTAGATCCCCATATAGGGCTCATGGCTGCGTCGCGGCGGCGTGGTCCGCAACAGGCCGAACAGGCCCGCTCCGATCAGCAGCGTTGCAATCGGCGGCCGATTGATGAGCCGCCACGCCAGCCCCGCGCCGATGGCGGCCGCGGCCAATGGATTGGCGGCGGCGCGGTCCTTCAAGTCCGTGAGCACGCGCTGCGCACCGTCCTTGGCCGCCGCTTTGGACTTGTCGATCAGTTCGTCCTTGGTTTCGCGCGCCTCCGCCCACAGATCGTCCTTGAAGCGGGCGAGATTGTCCGGGGAGCGCAGCCGCGCCAGGTCGTCGGCGAAGCGTGCGCGCGCCTGCGCGACGTCGCGCTCCAGCGCGTCGAGGTTGCTCATCGGGGACCCCGCCCTGGCCCGCCGGCCGGCGCGGTGCCGGTGCTCGCGCCGCGCTCGCTTTGCTCCCGGCTCTGGCCGGATTTTGACGTGGCGGTGTCGGGAACGATGCTCGCGCTGCTGTCGGTGTCCGACTTGCCCTTTATTTCACTCGTGAAGGTATCGGCGACCTCGCCTGCCACCTTTTTGAGACCCTCCGCGCTCAAGCCGCGTTCCTCGGCCGCTTCCTTGAGGCGTTCGCCGGCTTTCCCCGCCGCCTCCATGACGCGTTCGCCGGCCCGGCCGGCCGCGTCCGCCAGCGCTTCGCGCGTGCCGCCGAAGGTCTGGTTTTCCAGCTTCGTCGAGGGGAACAGCGCTGCGACCGCGGCGCCCGCGGCAAGGCCCGCGACCGCCACCGCGAGGGGCTGCTCGCGCAGCAGGCGCTCCATGCCTCCCTCCAGCTGCGAACGTGCTTCGCGTTGCCAACGCTCGGAGCGCTCGGTGATTGCCCGCCGCGCATCGTCCGCGAATTCGGATACGGAACCGGCGTAGCCGCTGGCGGCATCCGAAATCCGCTCTTTGACGTCGGAGGCGTAATCCGCGGCCGAGCCGGCCGCACGCGAGACCCCTTCGCGCATGTCGGCGGCCGTGTTTCGGGCGCGCCGGGCGGCATCGACGGAATAGTTCCGCTCGCTCGCGTCGCTGCGGGTGCGCGGGGCCATCCGGGCGGATGCGCTCCCGCCGCTGCGCATGAGCAGACAGGCGCCGGCCGCCAGCAGCAGCAGCGCCTCCGGATTGCGCCTGGCGGTGCCCATGAGCCAGTCGCCGGCTTGCGAGGTCGTGTCCGTCTCTGAATAGCGGCTCATGTCAATTGCTCCTTGGCCGTCCTGATGTCCTGGCTGATTTGTCGCACGCTGCGCTTGGGGATGAGGTCGTCGTCCATAGCCGAGCGCCCGTAGGAGAAGGCCGCGATCGCGGCCGCCGCCAGCACCGCCGCCACGACCAGGCACGCCCAGTGCAGCGCCAGTCCGAAGCTCGCGATCGCAAACACGGCGGCCTGGACGACCAGCAGGCCGGCGATCAATGCCAGCAGCCCTGCGGCCACCATCCAAATGCTTGCCTGCAGCCGCGACGTGATCTTCTCGGTCACCTCCGCCTTGGCGAGCTGCATCTCCTTCTGCACGAGGTCGCCGAGATCGCCGAGCAGGTCGGTGAAGGCCCGGGTCAGGGCGGAGTTCTGCAGCCGGTCAAGAGCCATAGGCTTGCCCCGAATCCTCGCGGTAGCTTTGCGTGCGCGGATACTGGCGGTCGCTGCGCTCGCCGTCGGTGGACTCGGCCTTGAGCACCCGGAACAGCAGGAAACCGGCGAGCGAGGCCAGGCCGAACACCACGGCGGGCTGGTTGCGGGTGAAATCCGACGCCGTCCGCCAGAGATCCTGGGCCGACTGCTCGCGCATCTCGCGGGAAAATCGTTCCACTCCCTCCGCTCCCGCCGCGCACCAGGCCGGCGAGTTGCGGCGCGTTCTGCTCGAGCTTGTCGGCCGCACTGCGGACGAACTCGGCGACGTGCCCGGCGAGATCGGCTCCCGCGACGATCTGGTCATCAAGGAAGCGTTTGGCGCCCTGCGTCGCGTCGGCCGCCATCGACGTTGCACTCTGCTTCGCCTGGCTGCCGGCCTGCTGGGCGACGTCGGTGAGCTTGGACACCGCGTCCTCAGCCTTTGCACGAACGCCCTGCGCGGCGGGCTCCGGCGCACGCGATTGGCTCTCACGTCCTGACGTCGACGCCGAGCCGGTCGAACGATATTGGTTGTTCATTTGGATGGCCTCCATTACGCAGACCAACATGGGGCGCAATCAAATGTTCCGATGTCGTCGCTTCTCTTTTCTGCCTCCGCGACTCCTGCGTCCGCGTGCACGCCTCGCTCCTCGTCTCTCCGAAGGCGGCCGCTCGTCGGTCTGTGCGGTAGCGCACTTAGCGGGAGGTCTCGCGAACGCTTTGACCCTGGTCGTCGCGGGTCTTCGACAACCACATGGGTCCGGCCGGCGTCAGCGTTGCCCGGGATTGCTCGACAGGGCGGCGCGGCCGCCCGCGTCCGGCGCGGAGGAGAGATGGTATGCTGGATTGTCTCATCATCGGGGGCGGGCCCGCGGGCTTGACCGCCGCCATTTACCTGGCCCGCTACCGGCGGCGCGCATGCCTGATCGATGACGGCGCAAGCCGCGCCGCGCTTATTCCCGAAAGTCACAACTATCCGGGATTTAAGGGTATCGCGGGGCCCGAGCTTCTCGCCCGCTTGCGCGAGCAGGCCTTGCAGTATGGCGCCACATTCGAGACAGGGCGGGTCATTGCGCTTCGCCGAAGCCCCGACGGCTTCATTGCGGAGTACGGCCATCGGGAGATTCGGTCGCGCATGGTGTTGCTTGCGACCGGCCTGATCGATGAAAGCCCGCGCATTGAAGGCCTTCGCGCGGGAATTTATGACGGCGCCATTCGGTATTGCCCGATCTGCGACGGTTTCGAGGCCATGGACCGTCGCATAGGAGTGATCGGCAGTCTCGAGGACGCCGGCAGGAAGGCGCTGTTTCTTCGAACATACTCGCAGGACGTTGTGGTATTCGAAACGGCCGCCGAATCCTCCGTAGACATTCGACATGCGCTGAGCAAGGCAGGCGTACGTATTGTTTCCAAGCCGGTGCGGGTCGAATGCAACGGCAGCACGGTGTCGGTCACGACGGAAGACGGCACCGCGCATGAAGTCGACATCCTCTATCCCGCGCTTGGCTGCACGGTGCGGTCCGAGCTCGCAACGGCACTTGGCGCAAGTGCCGACGAAACCGGAAACCTGCTGGTCGACCAGGTCCAACAGACCACGGTAGAAGGCTTATATGCCGCGGGCGACGTCGCCAGTGATCTGCACCAGATCAATGTCGCTACTGCGCATGCCGCGATCGCGGCAACCGACATTCACAATAGACTCCCCCGAAACCTGCGGTAGCCGCTTGTCGCAAGATGAGCGCATCCCCGCCTCGCGTTGCGCGCCCCGCACGGGGCATCCCAAGGGCGGCCGCATTCATCTGCGGCAGCGAAGGCCGACCGTGATGGAGCCGTCCGTTTCCAACACGGCGAAGCGCACCCGGGTCAGGGATGTACAGCCTTCGCGTCGAAGCGCCTCGATCAACTCGGCTCGCGTGATACGCTCCTCGATCAGCGCCAGGCGCCGAACTCGGCCGTTTCGCACCAGGACCTTCGGAACACCCTCGAACAGCCGCTCCGCGGTCTTGCTCCGCCAACTCACGTAGTTTACGGCGTAGACGAGAGCAAACAGTGTGCCCGCTGCAATCAAACCGCCGACAAGCGATGTGTCGTCGCCGATCATGGAGCCTTGCACGGTCTCGCTGATGATCAGAAGAACGACGAGATCGAACGGCGTCAGTTCTCCGATATGCTTTTTCCCGCCGAATCGGAGCATACCCAACAAAAACAGATAGACGACGACCACACGCACCACGAATTCCCAGGAACTCATGGAGAGATCGAACATCCGGTGACTCCTTTATCGGTGGGGCTAGCCTATCCGTGCCAAAACATGTGCGGGGCAGGACCGAGGGAAGCCTGCGCCCGCCGACGGCGAACCGGTTGCCGCATGTACAGGTCCGCGAGCACGCTCGCCGACCTGTGCTGGTAGGTCGATCCATGCGTTCGAATGTGGGCATTCGCACGAGCGCTGCGGTGCCAAGGCTGATTGACCGCGCAGTCTCCATCGCTGGCATGACTACGCAGCGCTGACGGCGACCACCGAAAGCCGTTCTTGCTCGGCGCGAGCCGTCGCATCTTGACCTTGTGCCGCTGCAAGGCAGGACTTGACGGCGTCCCGGAGCGTCAACGCCATGGCATCGGGCTTTAGCGTCGCCGCAAGTGATGCAGCGTCCCCCTCGGCCAGCCAGCAGCCGAGAAGGATCCTGGCATCGGGCCACTTGCGCCGCGCGCGCCGGGTCATGTAGCGCATATGGGCGGGACTGGTCGTGTCCAGATACGAAAGACAAACCATCGCGACGCCGTCGGTGGGCACGACGTTGGACATGCTGAGCGCCTTCGTGCCCTCGATCCTGGCGCCGATCCCGTGCTTCTCGAGGAGCTGGGCGAGCATGGCGCCGGCGGCCTCGTCGAGTGGTCCGCGTCCGGCGATGCATAGGACCGGCTTGTCTGCCTGCCATTCCAAACCAAGCTCCTCCTTCTTCAGGACCGGAAGGTCGGGGGTTTCTTCTTCGACGGTCTCCACCGCGGCGGCTGCCTCGGCGTCCTGCGTCGTGGCGCTCGGCTCGGTGCTGTCGTCCTGATCGTCGAGGTCGTCCACGAGCTCCTTCGTAACCGCCTTGATCTTCTCCGTACCGGCCGCGTCGAGCGATCCGCGTGCGACGTCGGCCGCTGCAAGCTTCAGCCCCTTGAGAGCGACGTCGTCGTAGTAGGTTGAAAGCGCGCGCTCCTTCAGAAACTCCTCCGCCTTGTCCAGCGCCTCCGTCGGGTCGCCGGCCAGCATGCGCTGATAGAAGATTTCAGGCGGCGAGAGCGCGGGGCGATCGCCGAACATGACATCGAGAAATTGGAGCCGCTCGACGTGGCGGCCCAGCACGACCAGACAAATCGTCAGAGGCGTTGCGAGGACCAGCCCGATCGGTCCCCATAGCGAGGTCCAGAACGTCGCGGAGAGCACCACGGCGATCGGAGACAAGCCGGTGCTGTGGCCGTACAGCATGGGCTCGATGACGTGGCCTACGATCGGCTCCACTATCAGGAATAATGCTGCCGTCAGCAGCAGCGTGGTCCAGCCAGGATCGACGGCGGCCGCCAACGCCATCGGAAACACTGCCGAGATCAGAGCGCCGATGTACGGCACGAAGCGAAGAACCGCCGCCAGGATGCCCCACAAGGCCGCGCTGGGGACCCCGATGAGCCACAAGCCCGTTCCGATCACCAACCCGAACGCGGAATTCAGCGCAAGTTGGGTGAGGAACAGCCGGCTTAGCCGGCGCGCCGCGTCGTCGAGCGCTGCCGTCGTTTTCTGCAGGTCGTGCGAACCTGCGAGCTTGATCAGCCGGTTCCGCAGATCCTCCCGCTGCAGCAGGATGAAGACCACGAAGATCGCGACCAGGCCCGTGGTCGTCAGCGGGTGCAGCAGAGGCGCTATGAGGGCTGCGATGCTCTCGAGCGCGCTTGGGGGCGGCTGGCGCACTTCGACCGGGATCGGCTTCGCCTCCTGGCTTGGAACCGAGGTTTGGATTGGGCTGCGGGGGATCACGTCCTTCGGCCGGTCGAGCTCTTTGCCGAGATCCTGAAGGACGTCGGCGGCTCGCTCGAGAGTTCCGCTCGTTGCCGCCGCGCCGCGCAACGACTTGATCTTCTCACGCATGGTGAGCTCGTAGCGTGGGAGATCACCTGCGAGCTGTGTGATCTGTGCCGCGATCATGCCGCCGATGACGAAGATGCTTGCGAACGCGAGCAGGACGACACCGACGACCGAGATCGGCCGCGGGATGCGCCACCGCTCCAGGACGCGCACCAACGGGGCGAGTACGAAGCTCAGGAGGATGGCGAGCGCGATTGGGACGAACACTTCGCGACCGACATAGAGCGTGCCGATCAGGACCGCCGCGAGCACGACGGCCGCTACTGCGTTCGCTACCCGACCGTCGGAGTCGCTCCTCGCGATGGCAAACATCTGCAGCGCTCCGAGAGCGTGAGAGGACTAAGACGCCGGACTCCGCCGCCCGTGGATAACGAGCTTGGGCGCTCAACAACCCCACCCGGCGCGTGGATCGACCACCGTCCACGCATCGTCCGAGACGAGGCGAAGGTCCGCCGCGTCAATTCAGGCGGGACGCCCAAAGTTCCATTGGGGCCGCGGGGCGGGGGCCGCGGACGCGACCGCGGGTTGGGCGTAAACCCCACCCCAGGCTGGCGCACGAGGCTGGCGCACGCCCGTGCGCGCCACGTACGCTAGCGAGGAACGTCTCCGGCGGAAGATGTGTTGTCATCTTTGCATTTGGGCCGCTGTGAAGTCACGACGCTGATTCCCTCAAGAGGTGAACGAGAAGGAAAATGGAAGCACCGACTTGGAAGCAGATAACGACGACCGTGGGGGGCCGAAAAATTAAGGGCGAGTATTGCGTGCAAGGTCACCTGGCCAAGGTCAGAACCGGGGACCGTGAGAAGGCTACTGATCTCCGAAACTCGGATCCGGAAGACTTGGCCCGTGACATGCTCCGGGAGTTGGTCGAGGAAGGCGAGGCATAATCCGCCAGCTCCTTCGCATTGGCCTCCTCAATGCGGTTAGGCGCCTTCCTGCGACGGATGCATTTGGCCCAGCCAGACGAGGCTTGGGGGCACGAGTGATTCTCTGACAACCTCTGCGTTGCGAACGTGCCGCGGCGCGCTGCACTCAACGGTCGCGGACGTGCGCCTCGTAGCGCGCGGTCATGTCGCACAACTCGTCGGCCGTCCGCTCGACTTGGTGGTAGCGCCCGTCGTCCTTGACGTAGAGTTTGCCCTGCCACGTATAGACGGCACGAAGGTTGGGACAGGTCTTGACGAGCTTCCCATGTCGGGCCACCCCGTTTGCAGGCTCGATCGCCTCCCCGCATCCGGCAAGGACGAGTGGCAGCGCAATCGCACAAGCTATGGTGCAACGCATTCCAACCTCCGGAAGCGAGAGATAGTCCTTCGGAATTCGGCGACGGGTACCGCCCGTCTGGGAAGGCAACGAGCGCGCGGGCCGTGTGTTCCCCCACGGCATTACCTAATCAATATTGCTGCGGCGCCGACGGCGCACCGTGCAATAGTTCTGGGCCGAGCGGACCGCGAAGTAAGGCGAACATCTCGGCATGCCGCCAATGCTGCTCGTCCATTGACGAGCTCATCGAATAAAGCGCGCCTGCTCTGCGAGCCCTCGGGGAACGCAGCCCTTTTCGACCGCATTCCAAACTTAGTCGTCGATAGCAGGCACCGTACGTGATGAAACTTCTGCGTCCTTGTCCTACCTGTGGGCGACCGTTAACTCTGGTGACGACGATCCCGCGCGTCGGCGAGCGTCCCGAAATTCGCGTGCTGAAGTGCATCGAATGCGAGCGCCGCGACATCGATTTTCTCGAGCGCGACGCTGGGACGGGTGGTGACAAGAAGGACGGGCCCTACTGGTTTGGCGCGACGTCTCTGTCCGTTACGAGACGGACGCAGAATTGCGCGTGGGCCAATCGTCGCAGGGCGCGAAGATAGCGAGGTCGGTCGCGCGGCGGACAGAAGGGCCGTCGCGGACAACAGCAGCCGGGGCCGCCGGGAGCAAGCCGGCCGCCCGGCGCGGCAAGCGGCGAGCTGATCGGGCCGAGGCGCATTGAGCGGTCGACTCGCCCGCGATTACGCGGCGAAGAGGGCGTCCTGCCGCGGCAGCGGCCCACGGACCGGCTGGAGCTCTCAGGCCGCTTCCGCCTCCTGATTGACCAGGGTCTCGGCCAGTTCGGTCAAAGCCGCATCGGTCTTCTTCTCTTCCGCGAGGGTGGCGTCCAAAAGCTTGACGGCCTTGTCCATCCCAAGCTCGCCCGCCCAGGTCTTGAGGGTGCCATAACGGGAAATCTCGTAGTGCTCGACCGATTGCGCGGCCGCCAGCAGGCCGGCATCGAGGGCGGGAGTGCCTTTGTACTCCTTCATGATTTCCTGCCCTTCCTCGATGATGCCCATGATCGCATCACAGGTCTTGCCCTTCGGGGTCTCCCCCAAAATCTGGAACACCTGTTCGAGGCGTTCAACCTGTCCCTCGGTTTCGCCCTCGTGCTTGTCGAACGCGGCCCGCAATTCATCCGAGTTTGCGGCTCTTGCCATCTTTGGCAACGCCGCGAGAATCTTCTTTTCAGCGAAATAGATATCTTTGAGCGTGTCGTGAAACAGGTCTTGCAGCGTCTTCGCTTTTGCCATTGGAGTCTCCGTGGTTGATCGCTGGACGGAGGGCAAACCGCCTATTCAAGGCTTGGTTCCCGCGCCGGTCCCTTTGTCAGCAAGCCTCACCCTTCGAGCGGCGAAGCTCGGGCTTTCGTTCATTACTAGCGCGGTGACGAGTTGGTCTTCGAGTTGCCGGGAGCCGTCGGGACTGCGCTCGACCCGCTTACAATGGCGAGTCTATCTCACCGTTGTGAAAACCGCCTCGGTCCGCCGCCGGATGGTTCGGTAACATTCGCAGGCCATTTTTTCCAACCCAACCCTGTCAAGCACATCAATGCGACCACGTGATGTGGCGCTCGAACCGCCGCAACATGCGGCTGCTGCAGGAGTGGCTCGCCCGCGAGCAGGGCCGCGCCGGGAGAGCGCCCCGGTAGGGCGGCCCGATCCCACGGATATACGGCAGGTCCCTTTCTTGAGCCGCCTTCCCACCGCTGCTCGCCCCGTGGGTCGGCTATCCGACCGTCGCCTTTCCGACAGACGGTGCCCCGCCAGCCTTCGGCCAGATCTGAAGCCACCGCGTGCGACGAATTTAACCTTGCGGCGTGGCGGCACCTCACAGCCAAGTAAATAACAAAGGGGTTGAAACCTATTCCCGCCGACCGAATTGGTTGGGCGGGACGTGACTTAAAGGGGATGCCCTCATGGCTATGGTTTACACCCGCAAGGGATGGGCCGCCGCATCGCTTGCGCGGGCAGCGGCTGGCCAAAGCTCTTCCGATGAGATGCTGATCGACCGGATAGCAGCGGGCGATCAGCTTGCCATGCGAACGCTTTTCGCGCGGCATCGCGTGGCCCTCTATCGCTGGCTGTTGCGCCTCGTCGGCGACGAGGCATTGGCCGAAGACCTTTTGAGTGAAGTGTTCCTCGATGTCTGGCGGCAGGCCGGCTCGTTCGAGGCGCGCTCCTCGGTCTCGACGTGGCTCCTTGCGATTGCACGCTACAAGGCGCTTTCGGCGCGGCGTCGCCGGACCGACGCCGAGCTGGACGAGGACACCGCGGCGAAGGTGCCCGACACCGCAGACGATCCCGAGCTTGCCCTGCAGAAGAAGAACCGCGCCGACGTGCTGCGCCAATCCCTGACACGGCTGTCGCCGGAGCACCGCGAGGTGATCGACCTTGTTTACTATCACGGCAAGTCGGTCAAGGAGGTCGCCGAGATCGTCGGCAGCAACGAGGCCACCGTGAAGACGCGCATGTTCTACGCGCGCAAGAAGTTGGCGGAGATGGTCGCACGGGCCTAGATCGCCCGGTCAGCTCGGAGATCGCCGCCGATATCAGGCCGCCAGGCTGAGGCGCCGCTCGCCGACGCGCTGCTAACAGGTCGACCACAGCCCCGGAGCCGCACCCGCGGCACCACCTCGTACGCTTGCTGCGCGGAGTGGCCTGAAGTCCTCACCTCGACGATGCCTGGACCTGCTTCGCGAGGTGGCGCCATTTGGTCGCCATCTCTTCCCATAGCTGCCTGAGATCCGGGTCGCGAATCCGAGCGGCCATTTCCTCACATTCTTGCGCCTTGGTGCGACATTCTTCTTCTCGGAGCATTGACGCATCCTCCTGCGTTTCCCCTTTTCCAATGCCCGTTTGCAGTGCTCCGTTCCTGACCTCACGGGTCGTTGCTCCGAATTCCTCTCGTACGTGCGGGCGGGCTGGGTTCCTCGCTGTGGGATAAGTTCCTCACTTTGTGCGGTAGCGCACGAACCTACGGCGCAGCACAAAAAGGAACGGCCCCGCGAATGGCGGGGCCGCAGCGGAATGACAAGTCGAGTTCACCAAGTCTGCGTGGTGTACCAGTCGTCGATATCCTTGCGGACCTGATCCTTGGCGAGGCCGTAACGCTGCTGGATCTTGCCTTCGAGCTGATCGCGGCGGCCGTTGATGACGTCAAGGTCGTCGTCGGTGAGTTGTCCCCACTTCTCCTTCACCTTGCCCTTCACTTGCTTCCAGTTTCCTTCAACGCGATTCCAATCCATCCGAGGTCTCCACTATTTCGTGTCACCACGCCAACCGTGATTGAGCGAAATAGTTCCGGTGTGCCTGCCGGGCCGTGAGCTGCGGCGGCACGGCTGCAAGGTGGGCGTTCGCCGGCGCGTCTCAACCGGATGTCTCAGTCCCGCCTTTCAGGGCGCTATCGAGATACGCCTCCGATACCGACAATTCGTGCGTCTCGCCGCAATGCGGGCACTCGAGTCTCAGCATCCTTTTCCATGATGCGCGCAGGCTCAGCAAATTCAGCCCAAGCGCGGCGACAGGGAACATAAGAAGAGCCTCACGCGGGACGCGGCGGGGCAGGCGGCCCTCCATCTCAACCGCGTTTATTTCTTCGAATTGCCATCTCCAAAATCCGACATGGCGAATGAGAACAATTCCGTGCCGAGTTCATCACGCACCGACAAGGTCCACTCCGACCAGTCCTGCTTGAGGATGCCCCCGCTGTTGGAGGTGAGCTCGCGCGCCACGCCGGCGGCATGAACACGCGCCGCGTTGAGATCAACAAGTTCGGTTCCGTCGGAATCAATAATCGTTTCGTGGTCCTGCAGGTGAAAATAATACATCGGTTGCTCTCCCGTCATCGTCGCCAAGCAGCGATTGTCCCGATGGCCTTGCGTCACCAAGTCGGCCGAAAAAATCTCCTATGCCGCCCGAAGGGCCATGACGTCAAAGGGTCCTCGGAGCCCAGCTATGATAATTCCGGGTTGACGCCAGGGCGTCTGAATCGAGATCGCCGAGCGTGCGCGGATCTATCCGGCCGTTCAGGCGGAGCTTGCCGATGATCAGTTACTGGGCCTCTGACAGGCAGCAAATCCGACCTGGACGGGGGATAAGGGCTCTCGCCGTAGATCCAAATCTTCTCGAATTTGTTCTTCGCCCGTTGGAGTATGACCACAGAAGGTTTGCCGTTCTTCCCACTCTCATGCGCCAGCCGAACTGCGGTCGTCATTGCCTCGCGTTGAATTGAGAACACTCGCTCCAAATCGTTAAACTTGACCGACCACTTTCCCTGGCGCTTGAGAATGATGAACTGGATGAGCAAACTCATTTAGCTAAGCCCGCCGAAAAGCCAGATGAGAAGGATGATTGGGAGTGGTATGCCAATCAACCAGAGCAAAAGACCTCGACCCATAGCCTGTCTCCTCCTAATTCGCTTATTGCCCAAGCCAACGTCGCGTCGGGGATTTGAGTTCCATCCACGTCAGCAATCGGCCTACCGATCGATAGAACGCCGGTCGAAAATCCCCGCGTCTGTACGCTTCCCGACCAACGCTGGATGAACTGGTCGCTAGAGCATGATCCGGAAAAGTGGGTACCGGTTTTCCGAAAAGATCATGCTCAAACAAGAAGCTAGAGCGTGATTGCAACTCAACCTAAAGCAATCACGCTCTAGGGACGGAGCGCGCGTTATCCCGGGAGCGGCGCCCTCCAATAGACGGCCCCTCGAGCAATGGAATGTGATCATGGAAGAGCTCGAGTCCGGCTGGACCGGGGGCTCGGCGGCGGTCATTACGCCAACGATGAGGTGCAGCCAGGGCGCCTTGGTCCGAAGCTTTGACCGTCAGAGGTGTCCGGCATAGGTTTGCGCGTCGGCCGGAACGCGCGGCGGACGCCGCAAAGGAGCGCGGGAACCGAGTGAAATACTCGAAATTCACCACAACCGTGATCGGCGCTCATAGCGTGCCGGATTGGTATGAAGCGCTTGATCGTCTTGTGAGCGTCGGACAACTATCGCTAGCAGCAATGGCGGACGCGCAATTCCGCGCCACCCAGGGGGCGATCCTGGATCAGGAGCTTGCGGGCATCGACGTGATCACCGGCGGCGAGATGCACCGGCGCACGCACAATCGGCACTCCCCTCCGAATGCAATGTTAAATCATTTTTGGCAGAAGATTCCAGCGTTTCAGGGAAACACCCGCCCCAAGCCGATCACCAAACACGACCCCGACGTCTTTCACCCCGCCGCCACGTGCAAAGCCCGAATATTGGACGACGTCGATCTCGGGCTGGTGGGCGAGTTCCAGATGGTTTCCGCGCTCGCGCGCAAACCGGTCAAGATCACGATGACCGGGCCGCACATGCTGGCCAAGGTCGCATACGATGACTACTACAACGACCTCGGCAAGATGATGGATGATATCGCCAAGCTGCTCCGCGCCAATTTCGGGAGGCTGGCCGCCGCCGGCTGCAAGCACATCCAGATCGATGAGCCACTCTTCACGATGAGTGACGAGGCCGAAGTGCAAAAGGCGGTGGACGCAATCAACCTGGCGATCGATGGCTTGCCGGACGACGTGCACGTCTCCACGCACATCTGCCAGGGAAACTACGCGGTTGGAACGGAATACGACGGGCAGATCGGGCATCGCTATTTCGACACCGGCCGCTACAAAGCCGATCTTGTGTGCAAGATCGAATGCTCCTCCTATCTCGTCGAATACGACATGACCGATCACTACAAGGGCCTTGTGCGCAACCAGCAGATCGGCGTTGGCGCCGCGGATGTGCAGGACCCGAAAGTCGAAAGCGGCGAAGCGATCGCCGAACGGATCCGAAAGTTCAGTTGGCTTGCGCCGGAGCAGACGATCGTCACAAGCTCGTGCGGCTTCAATCACCTGCCACGGCGCACCGCCCTGGGGAAATTGAAGGCCATGTCTGAAGCGAAGCGATTGCTCGGCGGATGACCGTGGACGATCCAACACGAACACTGCTCGAGGAGAGCGAGGAACTGTTGAGCCTCGCGCAGGAAGCGGGGCGCCTCGGCATCATAGAGTGGCATGTGCAAACCGGGCGGATGCGCATATCGCCGAGTTTCGCTTCCATTTACGGACTGATCGAACCCACCGTCACCTATCAGAAGTGGCTTGAATGCATCTTTCGCGAGGACATGCCGCGCTATCTCGACGTCATGGAAAGCGCGTTTGCCTCGAAACAGCGGGAGGTTGGAGTCGAGTTTCGCATCGTCAGGCCGATTGACGGCGAATTGCGATGGATCGAGGCTCGCCGCATCATTCTCTACGACGACAACGGCCGACCAGTTCGCGTCGTCGGCGTCAGCGCCGACGTGACCGAGCGCAAGCGCGCCGGCGTGCAACTGCGCAATTTCACGGAGACGTTGGAAGAGGCGGTGCGGGAACGAACGCAGAAGCTCGAGGCTGAGTACGAAGCGCGCAAGAAGGCCGAGGAGTCGCTGCGGCAAGCGCAGAAGATGGAGGCCGTTGGCCAGTTGACCGGTGGCGTGGCCCATGACTTCAACAACCTCCTGACGATCATTCAGGGCGGACTCGAGATGATCGGACGCCAGGCCCTCGCCCTGGGAAAGTCCCCTGAGGTTGCTCGCATCGTGCGCGGCAAGGACATGGCGCAAGAGGGCGTGCGCCGCGCGGCCCGGCTGACGGAGCGGCTGTTGGCATTCGCGCGGCAACAGCCTCTTGAGCCGAAGGTCGTCAATGCCAACCGGCTTGTTTCCGGCGTTTGCGAGATGCTGCGCAGAACGGTCGGCGAAGCCGTCGCGGTCGAGACCGTGCTTTCGGGCGGAATCTGGATGACGCAGGCGGACGCAAATCAGCTGGAAAATGCCATCCTCAACCTCGCCGTCAACGCGCGCGATGCGATGCCGAATGGCGGCAAGCTGACGATCGAGACGGCAAATTGTCATCTCGACGATGCCTATGTCGGCAAGCTCGCCGAGTCCGTGAAGGCGGGGCAATACGTGATGATCTCGGTCTCGGACACCGGCGCCGGCATGGACCGGGTCACCTTGGAGCGTGCCTTTGAACCGTTCTTCACCACGAAGGAGATCGGCAAGGGGACCGGTTTGGGTCTCAGTCAGGTTTACGGATTTGTACGGCAGTCAGCCGGCCACGTGGCGATCTACAGCGAAGTCGACGAAGGCACAGCCGTCAAGGTCTACCTCCCGCGACACCACGGTGAAAGCGAAGAGACGGACGATCGTGATCGTTCAGTCGACGACAATCGGGCTCTCGGCGCCGAAACCATCCTCGTCGTCGAAGACGACGAGACGCTGCGCGAATACACGGTCGAGATCTTGGCCGACCTCGGTTACCAGGTGCTGGCGGCCGCGAATGGAGCATCTGCCCTGGACATTATGCGCCGCGGCCACAAGATCGATCTCCTTTTCACCGACGTTGTGATGCCCGGCGGAATGAACGGCAGACAGCTTGCCGACGAGGCCGTCAAACGTCAGCCTGACCTGAAAGTCCTGTTTTCGACCGGATACACCGTAAATGCGATTGTCCATCATGGGCGGCTCGACGCGGACGTCCATCTGATCTCGAAGCCGTTTACGTATGATTTGCTCGCCCAAAAACTTCGGGCGCTGCTGGACTAACGGCGCCGGGCCCTGCCTGATCCGGGGCGGTCCCCACTCGCGAGTGGCTCAGAAGTCACAATGCAGGTCTATTGCACCGAACTTGCCTAGCGGGTGTCACCGGCTTTATGTCCGGCATGAACCGTTCGTGCATGGCCGTGGCCATCCACTCACGTGCGATATTAAGCAATCGCTCGCGGAGTTCGGCATCCTGTGCGAGTCCGGCCAACCGGACGCACTCCCGAGCGTGGTGCACACATTCTTTGTCGGATGCCATGATGCCCCCCGCCGACCGCCTGCCCGGCTACCAACTCCGGTTCAAGCGACAAGTTCCGTGCCCGCCGCGCGAGGTCTCGGAAAAAGCAATACCCGCATCCGGAGCGCGGGCAGACGCGCCGGGAATGCTTTCTACAGACCGTAGATAATTGTTGACTACAAATCGGGGTTGGTGTATGAGTTGCACATCCCGCTCGATGAGGGGCGTCTCCGGAGACGATCCTGCAGACGGAGCGGGCGTGGCGTCCCGGCGAAGTGCGGTCCGGGAGGTTCAGCGGCCGCTGGTCAGGGCTTGATGAGCCTGGCTGGCGAGGCCCTCGCGGCGGTTCCGGCGGCAATGCCGGAGCCGCGGCGCGCGGGCTCCGGGGACCCAAAACCGTCACGGCGGAGCGCCGAGAGGCGAGCGCACCGATCGCAAGGTGCGCGCCGCGCCTGACCAGCGCGGCACGAGAACAAGGAATATGCGCCTGTCGGCGCTCCGCCATCCCCTCGGGGGTGGCTGCAGATGAAGGAATAAGCCCGGGGCGCCAGCGTGCCGCGGGAAGGAGGCGAGTGGTTGGAAGGAGTGGTGCCGGGGCACATCCGGCACCGGGCTGTTTGACATCGTGAACAGGGGTAGCGCGGCATCGCGCCGGTTGCGTTCTGTCAGCCGGGGCGACGCACCACCATGCGTTGTCGCCGCCGCTCGATCAGCGCATGAGACTGCAGGAATAGAGATGGCTCGTCCGCGTCCTGTTTTTTTTGCCTGTTGTTTACAGGAAAAACAGGCCGGGTTGGTCGGCTGACGCATTCGCTTCCCGCGTGCCTTAGCTACCATCCGTAGAGATACACGGCCTCGCTCGGGGGCATGTGCGTCGTGCTCGCCAGCCGGCAGTAACGCCCATCGTAGAACACCAGCGGACTGCCGCGCTGCGCCGGCTTGTCGTGCAGCTCGATCACGCGACCCACAAAAATCTCATGGTCGCCGCCGTCGTAGCGCCCGTAGCTTTCGCACTCGAAGGTGACGAGCGCGTTGGGCAGCAAAGGAACGCCCGACTTGCCTCCGACCGGCATCAGCCCGTGCCATTTCTCCCCTTTGGCGCGGGCGAAGCGATTGGAGAGCTCTTCCTGCTGGTCGCTCAGGACATGGACGGCGTAGCGGTGAGCCTGCTGCCACGCCGAAAAGCTGTCGGCGTGCCGGTTGACGCTGAACAGCACCAGCGGCGGATCGAGCGACACCGCATTGAACGAGCTCACCGTCATGCCGAGCCGCTTGTCGGCGAGGGTGGCGGTGACGATGACAATGCCGGTGGCAAACCGGCCCAACGCATCGCGGAAACGCCGGCTATCGATCGACATGATCCTTCCCCGAACGTACGCTTCGTCACGTCGCGTTAGCTGTTGCGAGGTGCGATTGCAAGCGATGCCAGTCGCCGTCGCGCGGGATGCCGAACCGCAGCCATGTCGGCTGCTCGCGAAAGGCGCGCACGAGCACGCCCGCCGTGCCGAGATGCTGAAACAGCCGGCTTGCCGCGGGCATCCGCACCAGGCGGAACAAGGAGGTGCCGCCGATCGCCTCGGTGCCCGCGTCCGCCAGGAGCCCATCGAGCTTGGCGGCGGCGTCGGCCAGGCGCCTGCGCGTCCCATCGATCCACGCAGCGTCCGCGAGCGCCTGCTCTGCAATGGCGATGGCGGGGCCGGATACCGCCCAAGGGCCGAGACCCGCAGCAAGCCTTGCGGCGAGGTCCGGACTGGCGAGCGCGAAGCCCAGCCGCAGTCCCGCAAGACCGAAGAACTTGCCAAAGGACCGCAGCACGATGATGTTCCCGCGGTGAACGTCGCTCGCCACGCTGGCCTCAGGAGGCCCGACCTCCATGAATGCTTCGTCGACGACCAGAATGCCGCTTCGACGCTCGAGCTCGTCGGCGAGGTCCAGCAGCTGTTCTTTGGTGACGACGCGGCCATCCGGGTTGTTGGGATTGACGACGATTGCGAGGTCGGCGTCGCGAAGCTCTTCGATCGTCCTTGCATCGACGACAGCATGCCCGGCGAGGGCGGCGGCACGCGCATGTTCGGAATAGGTCGGACCGAGAATCGCCGCGCGCCCCGGAGGCGCCAGCGCCGCGACCGGCGGCAACAGGATCTGGGTGCCGGGTGCGGGCACGACATGGGCGGCCGACGGCGCCCCATAGGTTCGCGCGGCAATGTCCGCGAGCCGAATGTGCGCCGCGGCGTCGGGCAGTCGCGCGAACACGTCCGGCGGCAGCGCGGGCAGGGGATAGGGAAAGGGATTGATCCCGGTTGACAGGTCGATGAAAGGTTGCGGCGCGTCGGGAAACAGCCGCCGCGCCGCCGCGAGATCGCCGCCATGCTCGAGCGGTGCCGCCGTATCCGGGTGGGAGATCATGGCCGTCGCGCTCACGCTGGTTGCGCTTTTGATCGAAGCTGTCGCCGGCTATCCGGATCGGCTGGCGCGCTCAATCGGTCACCCCGTCATGTGGATCGGCGCGCTGATCGGCGCGTTCGAGCGCCGGTGGAACCGCGCGACCGCGCCGCCGGAGCTGCGGCGAATGCTCGGAATTGCCACGGTGCTGCTCGTCGTCGGCATCGTCGGCGCAGTAGCGTTCATCATCGAGCGCGGCCTCCTGATGCTGCCGTTCGGGCTGATCGCCGCCGGCGTTGCGGGGAGCACCTTGATCGCCCAGCGCAGCCTGCACGACCACGTGACGCGCGTTGCCGATGCGCTCGAGCAGCGCGGCGTCGCCGGCGGGCGCGAGGCGGTATCCCACATCGTCGGCCGCGATACCTCCTCGCTCGACGAAGCCGGCGTCGCGCGCGCGGCGATCGAAAGCCTGGCCGAGAATTTCTCCGACGGGGTCGTTGCGCCCGCCTTCTGGATGATCATCGCAGGGCTCCCGGGTGCCGCAATCTACAAGGCCGTCAACACCGCCGACAGCATGATCGGCCATCGTAGCCCGCGCTACCAGGCGTTCGGCTGGGCGGCCGCGCGCCTCGACGACCTGATCAACCTGCCGGCATCGCGCCTCTCGGCTCTCCTTATCACTGCCGCAGCCGCGGTGACAAAAGGGGCGTCGGCTTCGGCGGCCTGGCGCGCCGTGCGGCGTGACGCGCGTCGCCACCGCTCGCCCAATGCGGGCTATCCGGAAGCGGCCATCGCCGGAGCGCTCGGTCTCGCGCTCGCAGGCCCGCGCAGCTACGACGGCGTCCGCGTCGATGACGCCGTCATGGGGGATGGCCGCCGCGAGGCCAAGGTCGCGGATATTCGCGCGGCGCTCGAACTCTACCGTCGTGCCGACGGACTCTTGATCGCAGTCGTGGCCGCGCTCGCGGCCGCGCTCATCGCGACAGCGTGAGCAGACGATCGAGATCGATATGCCCGGCGAGATGGGTCGCGAGCCGGTCGAGCGTCTCATCGATCAAGGCATCGTACGCGATCGCCGACGGCCCTGCTGCCAAGCGCTGGAGCCATGCGGAGCGCTGCCGATCGTCGGCGAACAGGCCGTGGATGTAGGTGCCGGCCACGCGTCCGTCGGCCGATATCGCACCCTCGGCCGACCCGTCGGACAGGCGCGCGAACGGCCGCGTCCGGTCCGGCCCTTCGGTCAGCCCCATATGCATCTCGTAGCCGGAGAACGGCACGCCGTCGCTGGTGGTGCCGCGCACCGGCTCCAGGCGCTTGTCCGGGGTGAGACTTGTTTCGACGTCGAGCAGGCCGAGGCCATCGGCGCTCCCGGCCGGCCCCTCGATGCCGCCCGCGTCCCGTATCGTGCGGCCCAGCATCTGGTATCCGCCGCACAGTCCGAGGACGCTGCCGCCGCGCCGCACATGCGCGGCGATGTCGAGATGGAATCCTGCCGCGCGCAACGCAGCGAGATCGGCCATCGTTGCCTTGGCGCCGAGCAGAACGACGAGGTCGGCGTCGCCGGGCAGGGCGCCCGGCGGCCGCACCCGCACCAGATCGACCGCAGGCTCGGCGTCGAGCGGATCGAGATCGTCGAAGTTGGCGACGTGGGGCAGGATCGGCACCGCGATCCTGATGCGCGCCTTTGGCTTCAACGGTCGGATGCCGTCGAGGGCGAGCGCGTCCTCCGCCGGCAACATCCGGGCGTCGGCGAAGAAGGGCACGAGGCCGAGCGGCTCCCATCCGGTGGCGCGCGCGATCGTCGCCATGCCGTCCGCGAACAACGCCGGATCGCCGCGAAATTTGTTGACGAGAAAGCCGCGAATCTGCGCGGCGTCGGGCGCGTCGATCACCGCTTTGGTGCCGACCAGGCTCGCAATCACGCCGCCACGATCGATATCGCCGATGAGGACGACCGGCACGTCGGCCGCGCGCGCGAATCCCATATTGGCGATGTCGTTCGCGCGCAGGTTCACTTCCGACGCGCTGCCGGCGCCTTCGACCAGCACGATGTCGGCCTCGCGCTTGAGGCGGGCGAAGCTGTCGAGCACGAACGGCAGCAGCTCCGGTTTCATGCGTTGATACGCGGCCGCCTTGGCCGCGCCGTGAACGCGGCCCTGCACCACGATCTGCGCGCCGATCTCGCTTTGCGGTTTGAGCAATACGGGATTCATGTGCACGCTCGGCGGCGTGCGGGCGGCGCGCGCCTGCAGTGCCTGGGCACGGCCGATCTCGCCGCCGTCCGCGGTCACGGCTGCGTTGTTGGACATGTTTTGCGGCTTGAACGGCCGCACCGCGAGGCCGCGGTTTGCCAAGGCCCGCGCGAGGCCGGCAACGATCAGCGATTTGCCCACGTCGGAGCCCGTGCCCTGAAACATGAGCGCGCGGGCGGCCAAGGTCAGAACTCGATCCCGGGCTGGGCCTTCACGCCGGCGGCGAAGTGGTGCTTCACCAGCGTCATCTCGGTGACGAGGTCGGCGGCGGCGATGAGCTCGGGCTTGGCGTTGCGGCCGGTGACCAGGACGTGCAGGCCCGCCCGGCGCCCGCTCAGGGCAGCGACGACCGCGTTGAGGTCGAGGTACTCATAGCGCAACGCGATATTGAGCTCGTCGAGGATGACGAGCCCGAATGTCGGATCGGCCATGAGCTCGAGCGCCTTTCCCCAGGCGCGCTCGGCGGCGGCGATGTCGCGCTTGAGATCCTGCGTCTCCCAGGTGAAGCCCTCGCCCATGGTGTGCCAGGACACCTGATCGCCGAACGTGACGAGGGCGTCGCGTTCCGCCGAGTGCCACGCTCCCTTGATGAACTGGACCACGCCGACCCGATGGCCGCGGCCGAGCATGCGGAGCGCGAGGCCGAAGGCAGCCGTGGATTTCCCCTTGCCGGTGCCGGTATGGACGATGAGCAGCCCCTTCTCGACCGTCTTGCCCGCCACCTCGGCGTCCTGCACCGCCTTGCGCTTCGCCATCTTGGTGCGATGACGTTCGACCTCGGTCTCGTCGATCGGTTTGGTCATGGACTTCCCTTCATCGTGAGCGGCAATCCGGCGACGACGAGGATCACGCGATCCGCGCGCGCGGCGATCCGCTGGTTGAGCAGGCCCTGCAGGTCGCGGAAGCGACGCCCGAGCGCATTGTCCGGCACGATTCCGAAGCCGACCTCGTTGGCGACCAGCACGATCGGCGCCGCGACATGCGCCAAGGAGCCTTCGAGCTGCGCAATCTCGGCATCGACGTCCGCATCGGCCAGCAACACATTCGAGAGCCACAAGGTCAGACAATCGACCAGCACCGGTGTCTTTCCGTGCGCCGCGAGCGCTCCGGCGAGGTCGCGCGGCGCTTCGATCGTCGTCCAGCCCGTGCCGCGGCGCGCCCGATGGGTGGCGATGCGCTCGGCCATCTCGCTGTCGCGGGCCTCCGCCGTCGCCACATAGATCCACGGTCCCGGCAGCGCCGTGATGAGGCCTTCGGCATATCGGCTCTTGCCTGATCGAGCGCCGCCGAGGATGAGCGTGAGCCGGGCGCCGCCGATGGCTGCGGACGCCGCCAAGAGGCTACGCGCCGGGAGCGAGCTGGCCGATCAGGGTCGCAAGCCCGACGGCGACGATCGCCACTCCCGCAAGCCGCGGCACGAGGTCGGACACGCTGCCGCTTCTGCGACGCGCGACCAGCGCGGTGGCGATGGTGAGCGCGCTCTGGATCAGGATGAGGCCCAACAGATACGCATAGAGCGGAGCCCGCTCCGCGCCCACGATCGACTCGCCGAAGGCATAGCCATGGAACAGCCCTGCAACGGCGAACAGCCCCGCCCAGATCGAGACCGGTAGCGCACGTCCGCTCGCGATCAAGAAACCTGCCAGCAGCACGGAGACCGCGACGACGAGCTCGGCGGCGGGGAGATCGACGCCATTCACGTGCAGCGTGACGCCGATCGCCGAGGCGACGACGAACAGCGCCGGCAGCGCAAGATTGAGGCCGCCGACGCCGACCGCAACGCCGATCGCCAACAGAAAAGCGAGGTGATCCGGCCCGATCACCGGATGGCCGAGGCCGGACAAGAGGCCTTCGACGAAGGTCGCGGGGGTCGCGCCGTCCATCACGTGATGGGCAAACGCGGATAGCGTCGTCGAGAGAAATGTAAGCACGGCGACAGCCGTGCGGGACAGCAGACGTAAGCTCATGGCAACCCCCATGCACCCTCCAAGGTCCTCGCCACGTTCCCTTTTTCGTCCCACAACTATAGCCCTCGTGTCATCGGCCGCAAGCCGAACGGCAGGCCGGCATTGACAAAGCGCGGACGGCGACCGTTAAGTGGCCGCCATCGACGGTCTCTCACGAGAGAGCGAACAGGGAATGCGGTGCGGAACGCAGGTTCCAACGCCGCAGCTGCCCCCGCAACTGTAAGCGGCGAGCCCGTGCCACATTGCCACTGGGATAATCCGGGAAGGCGGTGACGGGCGGCGACCCGCGAGCCAGGAGACCTGCCGTCGATTCGGTCGTGGCCGGGCGGGGTGCCTCGGCGCTGGTCGATTCCCATCGGCACCCGGGTCGGGGCGATCGCCCCTGCGGAGCGGCGCGGGTGACATCTATTCAGCAGCCGAGTGTCGCCGACACCGAGGCATGCGCCGATGCTGCGATCATCTATGTCTGCGTGACCTGCCGATATGCCGGCGAACCGGAGAGCGAACCACGCCCCGGTGCGATCCTGGCCGCGGCAACGGCGAAAGCTGCCGAAGGCAGCGGCGTGATCGTCCGGCACGTCCGGTGCTTGGCGAATTGCACGCGCGGACTGAGCGCGGCCGTGCGCTGCAACGGCTCCTGGGCCTATGTGTTCGGTGGCCTCGATGCCGCCTGCGGCCCCGCGCTCGTCGAGGGCGCGCGTCTCCTCGCTTCCGCCACCGACGGCATCATGCCCTGGCGGGGAAGGCCGGAACCGCTGAAGCGCGGGCTCATCGCCCGCGTACCACCTCTCAACTTCGAGGACATGGAATGAGCAACTCGTCTGCGCGCGTGCCCTGCACCATCGTGACCGGCTTTCTCGGAGCCGGAAAGACGACGCTGATCCGGCACATATTGGCCAATGCAAGAGGGCGGCGGTTGGCGGTCATCGTGAACGAGTTCGGCGATGTCGGCATCGACGGCGAAATCCTCAAGGGCTGCGGCGATGAGGCGTGCCCGGAAGAGAACATCGTCGAGCTCGCCAATGGCTGCCTCTGTTGCACGGTCGCCGACGATTTCGTGCCGGCGTTGGACACCATCCTCGCGCGCAAACCCTCGGTCGAGCATATCGTGATCGAGACGTCCGGCCTTGCCTTGCCGAAGCCGCTGGTCCAGGCCTTTCACTGGCCGGCGATCAAGAGCCGCGTCACGGTCGACGGCGTGGTCGCCGTGGTCGACGGCGCCGCGTTGGCTGCGGGGCAGGTCGCCGCCGATCTCGATGCGTTGGCGCGTCAGCGCGCGGCCGACACGGCGCTCGATCATGACGATCCGATCGAGGAAGTGTTCGACGATCAGATCGCCTGTGCCGACCTCGTAGTGCTCAACAAGCGCGACCTGCTGGATGCGCTCGGCGCGGAGAAGGCGATGGCCGCAATCACGAAGGCGCTGCCGCGCGCCGTGAAGATCGTGCCGGCTGCCGACGGCAAGGTTGACCCGGCCGCATTGCTGGGGCTCGGCATCGGCACCGAGGACGACATCGCCAATCGCCGCACACGCCACGACGCCGAGCTCGAGCACGACCACGACGATTTCGATAGCTTCGTCCTGGCGCTGCCCGAGATTTCCGATCCGGCCGCGCTCGCGGGCCGCATTGCCGCCGCGGCCGAGGATGCGAGCGTGCTGCGCGTGAAGGGCTTTGCCGCGGTGGCCGGCAAGCCGATGCGCCTGCTGGTACAGGCGGTCGGCCCGCGTGTCACCCATCACTACGATCGTGCCTGGACCGCCGCGGAACCACGGCAGGGCCGGCTTGTCGTCATCGGCTTGAAGGGGCTCGACCGCGACGGCGTTGCGCGCGCGCTACTGGGGTGAACGATGCACCTGCTGGCGACCACGTCGGCGTCCCTCGACGATCTGGTCGAGCCGGTCGATCTGCGCCAGCCTCCGGGCGACATCGTCATCCTTTCGTTTGCCGATAGCGACCTGTCCGGCCTGGCGGCTGCGTGGACCGCGCAGCGGGATGTGCTCCCCAGCCTGCGGCTCGCCAACCTGCGGGATCTGCGCCATCCACTCTCGGTCGATCTTTGGCTCGAGGGCGTCGCGCGCCACGCCAAGGTCGTCGTCGTTCGCCTGCTCGGAGGTCTCGATTGGTGGCGTTACGGCGTCGAGCGGCTCGCGTCGCTTGCGCGCGAAAACGCCATTCCGCTCGCCCTCCTTCCGGGTGAGGATCGCGACGATCCTCGCCTTGCCGAGGCCTCGACGTTGCCGGCGGGCGAGCTCGACACGCTGTTGCGCTTTTTCCGCGAAGGCGGACCTGAAAATTCGGCGGCGTTGCTTCGGCGGCTTGCGCGTCATTGCGGATCGCGCATCGATGCACCCGAGCCGCGCTCGCTGCCGCGCACGGCCGGATACATCCCCGGCGAAGGCGCCGTCGATCTCGAGCAACTTGTTGCCTTCTGTCCGCGCGGCCGTCCGCGGGTGCCGATCATCTTCTACCGCGCGCTGCTGCTCGCGGCCGACACCGCGCCGATCGATGCGCTGTGCCGGGCGCTGGCGGAACGGGATCTGGCGCCCGCTCCGCTGGTGGTGCCGAGCCTCAAGGATCGCGCCGCGGCCGAGTTCGTGCGCACGGCGCTGGCGCGCCTCGAGCCGGCTGTCGTTGTTACCGCGACCGCCTTTGCCGCGGCCGCAGGGCCGGGCGTGCCGACGCCGTTCGACGACAGCGACGTGCCGGTGCTCCAGGCCGTGATCGCGACCACGCGGCGTTCGGCGTGGTGGCAAAGCCCGCGCGGCCTCGGGCCCGCCGATCTCGCGATGCACGTCGTGCTGCCCGAGCTCGACGGGCGGCTGCTGCAAGGCGTCATCGCCTTCAAAGGGCCGCTGCCGGCGCCGGACGGCCTCTGCTTCAGCGCGCTCGGGAGCTTGCCGGAGGCCAGACCGCGTTGCGATGGTGGCGGATCGCATCGCCGCGCTGGTGCAGCTTCAGTCCACGCCGCGTGAGCAGCGGCGCCTGGCGCTGCTGATGCCCGACTATCCCGGTGCCGCCGGCCGGTCCGGCTATGCCGTGGGACTCGACGTTCCCGCGAGCGTGATCGCGCTGCTCTCGGACCTGAAGCGGGCAAACTATGGTGTCGCCGGCGTGCCCAGAACCTCGCGCGCGCTGCTCGACCTGTTGGCGGCGCCGTCGAACGATGCGGCGCTCCCGCTCGATCGCTACCGCGACCTTGTTGCCGCCCTTCCCTGCGACGTCGGGCAGCGCATCTGCGCCGCGTGGGGCGATCCCGCAAGCGACGTTGACGTGCAGGGCGGCGCATTTCGATTTCGTGTGCGCACCTTCGGAAACATCCTGGTTGCATTCCCGCCGGAGCGCGGACGCGCGGCCGACCGCCGCGCGGACTATCACGACGCGACATTGCCGCCGCGCCATGCGCTGCTCGCCTTCGGCCTCTGGCTCCGGCATGTCGCGAAGGTCGAAGCGCTTGTCCACATGGGTGCGCACGGCACGCTCGAATGGCTGCCGGGCAAGGCCGTGGGGTTGACCGCGTCGTGCTTCCCCGATGCGATGGTCGGATGCCTGCCGGTGATCTATCCCTTCATCGTCAGCAATCCCGGCGAGGCTGCGCAGGCCAAGCGCCGGATCGCCGCGGTGACCATCGGCCACCTGCCGCCGCCGCTCGTCGAGGCCGGCCTCGCCGGCGACGCCCGCGAGCTCGAGCGGCTGGTCGATGAATACGCGCAGGCGGACGGGCTTGATCGGCGCCGGCGCGAGCGGCTCGCGCGCCTGATCCTGGAACAGGCCGAGCGCAGCGGGCTCGCCGTCGAGGCGTGCGTGCGGCCCGACGACAATCCGGACGACGCTTTGCGCCGCATCGACGCCTGGCTGTGCGATCTCAAGGATCTTGCCGTCAAGGACGGGCTCCATGTTTACGGACGAGAGCCTCCGAACGTCGATGATCCGGCCTGGCGAACCAGCGCTCGTGCCGAGCGCCAGGCGATTCTGACCGCACTCGATGTCCGCCGCGTCAGCGCCGGGCCGGCGGGCTCTCCTGCGCGCGGCCGCCGCGACGTTTTGCCGACCGGGCGCAACCTGTTCGCGGCCGACCCGCGCACCTTGCCGACGCCGACTGCGACCGATCTCGGCCGGCTCGCCGCCGACGAGGTGATCCGCATCTACATGCAGGCCCATGGCGAGATGCCGCGCGCCTCGGTGGTCGATCTCTGGGGCAGCGCGACCTTGCGCACTGGTGGCGAGGAGATCGCGCAAGGCCTCGCATTGATGGGGTGTCGTCCGACCTGGGACAACGCGACCGGACGCGTCACCGGGGTCGAAGTCCTGCCCGCGGCGGTCATTGGACGGCCTCGCGTCGACGTGACATGGCGAATTTCGGGCCTGTTCCGAGACCTGTTCCCCGCGCAGATTGCGCTCATCGATGCCGCGGTGCGCGCGGTCGCGGCGCGCGAGGAGAGGCCGGACGAGAATCCGCTTGCCGCCGCGTGCCAGACAGCAGCGCACGAAGGTGGATCGATTGCCCGTATCTTTGGCACGGCGCCCGGGGCCTATGGCGCCGGCGTCGAGGATTTGCTGGGGCGCGACATCGATCGCACGCAACTCGGCACCGCTTATCTCGCTGCCGCCTCGCACGCCTATGGCGGGTCGGAGGGCGACGCGGCGCTCGCGTCCGGCGCCTTCGAGGCGCGCATCGCGACCGCTGACATGCTCGTGCATTCCGCGGAAGACCCCGCGCGCGACTTGCTGGAAGGATCGGAAGATGTCGCCTTCATCGGCGGCTTCGCGGCGGCGGCGTCCGCGCTCGGCCGTGCGCCCGATCTCATCATTCTCGACACCACCGATCCCTCGCGCCCGCGCGCGCGGCCGTTGTCTGCGGCGCTTGGCACGGATCGTGCGGTCGCGCGCGGCAAACCCGAAGTTCATTGCGGGCCAGCTTCGGCATGGTCCGCGCGGCGCGGCCGAGCTTGCGGAGACCGTCGACCGCCTCGTCGACTTCGCGGAAACGACGGGCGCCGTGGCGAGCCGATTTTTCGACCTCCTGCACGATGCGTATGTGGCAGACGACAACGTCCGCACTTTCCTCCTGCGTGAGAATCCGGCCGCGGCGGCGGCCATCGCCGCCCGTCTCGATGCGGCGCGCCGACGCGGGCTGTGGCATCCTCGACGCAACGACGTCGACGCAGGCTTGCGAATGCTCATGAACGAGGCGGCACGGTGAACGCTCCCTTGCGACGCGGCGCCTGTCCCGGTCTTGCCCGACCCATGCCGACCGGGGATGGCCTGCTGGTGCGGCTCACGCCCGCAGGCGCCACGATCCGTCCCGAAGCGTTGATGGCGTTGTGCACGGCCTCGCGCAGCTACGGCAACGGTGTCATCGAGATCACCTCGCGCGGAAGCATTCAAATCCGCGGGCTTACCGAAGTTTCCGTGAAGCGCTTCGCAACAGCGGTCGGCGAGATCGACATGGCATTGTCCGACGATCCGCCGGTCTTGTGCGATCCGCTCGCGGGCCTCGGTCCCGAAGAGGTGCTCGATGTCGCGGCGATTGCCGCGGAACTGCGCGTTGCCATCGCAGCAGCAGCTTTTGCAGCCGACCTCGGGCCCGAAGATTTCCGTCGTCATCGATGGCGGCGGAGCGCTGCACCTCGACGCTGTTCGCGGCCGACGTACGGCTGCGGGCGCAAGCGAGGGGCGGCCGCATGAGCCTTCACGTCGCCGTTGGCGGAGATGCGGCGGCCGCAACGCCCGTCGGTGCCGTTGCCGTCGAGCATGCAGTCGAAGCCGCGCTGAGCATGCTCCACGTGATCGCCGCAAGAGGACAGGCGGCGCGCGCCAGGGACATTGTCGCGACCGGCGATGCGGCTGCGTTCGGCGGCGCGATGACGCATGTTCTCGTCGATCTTGCGCCTCCGTCGGTGCGGCCGCCGGCCGACCCGGTCGGCAGGCACGCGCTGTGCGACGGTCGTGTGGCGATCGGCTTCGGCCTCGCCTTCGGGCATGCGGATTCGACCACAGTCGCAGAGCTCGCACGCGCGGCAGAGCGTGCCAGTGCAAGCGGCCTGCGCACCGCGCCTGGCCGCGCGCTTCTCGTCGTCGGCCTCGACACCGATGGAGCTAGCCACCTGGCCGACATTGCGGCACGGCTGGGCTTGATCGTAGATGCGCATGATCCGCGGCGCCAAGTCGTCGCCTGTGCGGGCGCGCCGATCTGTGCCGCCGCGGAAATTCCCTCGCGTGCGCTTGCACCGAGTCTTGCGAGCAACGCCATGCTCGGCGCTGCCGGCGCCCCGATTGTGCACGTTTCGGGCTGTGCCAAAGGCTGTGCCTGTCCGCGCGCGGTGCCGCTGACCGTTGTTGGTATTGAAGGCCGTTGCGGCGTGGTGGTGAACGGCTCGGCCCGCGATCGGCCGCTTGTAACGCTCGCGCGGGAGGCACTGCCGAGCGGCCTCGCGCGACTTGCGGATGCGGCGCGGGAACTGCGCGCACCGGACGAAAGCGTGGCCCATGTGCTGTCCCGCCTCGACCGCGCACAGATCGCGCGCCTGCTTCTCGGCGAGGTCACGAGTGCCTGAGCAGCTCGACTATCTCCGCGACGGCGCCCGCATCTACGAGCGCTCGTTCGCCATCATTCGGGCGGAGGCCGACCTCGCGCGCTTTTCGGCCGAGGAAGCCGACATCGCCGTGCGCATGGTGCATGCCTGCGGCTGCGTCGAGATCACCGACCGTATCGCGTTCGGCCAGGGCCTTGTCGGCGCCGCGCGCGCGGCACTTGCGCGCGGCGCGCCGATCCTCTGCGATTCCGAGATGGTGGCGCATGGCGTGACGCGTGCACGCCTGCCCGCACACAACGACGTGATTTGCACATTGCGCGATGCCCGCGTCGCGCCGCTCGCCGCAGAGCTTCGCACCACCCGCTCGGCCGCCGCGCTCGATTTGTGGCAGGATCACCTCGCCGGCGCGGTGGTGGCGATCGGCAACGCGCCCACCGCCTTGTTTCGCTTGCTCGAAATGATCGATGCCGGCGCACCGAAGCCGGCTGCGATCCTCGGCATCCCGGTGGGCTTCGTCGGTGCGGCGGAGGCAAAGGACGCGCTGGCGGCGGACCCGCGCGGTGTGCCGTTCCTCACCGTGCGGGGACGCATGGGCGGAAGCGCAGTCACGGCTGCCGCCGTCAACGCGCTTGCGAAGGCTGGAACATGAGCACCGCCGGCAAGCTCCTTGGGGTCGGCGTGGGACCAGGCGATCCCGAGTTGATCACGCTCAAGGCGGTGCGCGCGCTGGAAGGCGCCGATGTGGTCGTACATTTTTCCAAGGCGGGCCAGTCCGGCAACGCCCGGACCACTGCCGCGCGCTATCTCAGACCCGGCATCCGCGAGTTGACGCTGACGTTTCCGGTGACGACCGAACTGCCGCGGGATGAGCCGGGCTATTGCAATGCGATCCGCGCGTTTTACGACGCTGCGGCACGCGACGTGGCCGGCCATCTCGACGACGGGCGTACCGTCGCCGTGGTCTGCGAGGGCGACCCGTTGTTCTACGGCTCCTACATGCATCTCCACGTGCGCTTGGCGCATCGCTTTCGCACCGAGGTGGTTGCGGGCGTGAGCGGAATGTCCGGATGCTGGTCGGCCGTGGGTACTCCGATCGCACAAGGCGACGACGTGTTCACGGTGCTTCCTGGCACGCTTGCGCAAGACGAGTTGGAGCGGCGCCTTGCCGGGGCTGATGCCGTCGTCGTGATCAAGCTAGGGCGCAATCTGCCCAAGGTGCGCCGCGCGCTCGAACGGACCGGTCGCCTCGCGCGAGCAGTTTACGTCGAGCGCGGCACGATGGCGGATGAGAAGGCCATCTCGCTCGCCGACAAGCCGGATGACTGCGCGCCCTATTTCGCCGTGGTGCTGGTGCCGGGCTGGAAGGGACGGCCGTGAGCGGCCGGCTCGCCGTGGTAGGGCTCGGTCCCGGAGACGCCCGCTGGCTGACGCCGGAAGCGCAAGCCGCGCTGGCTGCGGCCGATGCGCTGTTCGGCTACGGACCTTACCTCGCGCGGGTCCCCGTCCGCGATGGACAGAGCCGGCACCCGTCCGACAATCGCGAGGAAGGGTCGCGGGCGCGCACGGCGCTCGAAGTGGCGGCCGCGGGTGGCAGCGTCGCGTTGGTGTCCGGCGGCGATCCCGGCGTGTTCGCGATGGCGGCAGCAGTTTGCGAGCAGATCGAGCAGGGTCCCGACGGCGTGGCGCGCGCTCGAGGTGGCGATCGTCCCGGGCATCACGGCGATGCTGGCGGTGGCGGCACGCGTCGGTGCACCGCTCGGTCATGATTTCTGCGCGCTGTCGCTGTCCGACAACCTCAAACCCTGGCCGGTGATCGAACGCCGCTTGGATGCCGCGGCACAAGCCGGGTTCGTGGTTGCGCTCTACAATCCGATCTCGCAGGCCAGGCCATGGCAGCTTGCCGCGGCGTTCGAACGCTTGCGGCGTCACCTGCCGGCGATGACGCCGACGGTCTTCGGCCGCGCCGTCGGGCGTCCGGACGAGGCCATCGCGGTCACGACGCTGGCAGCGGCCGATCCGGCGGGCGCGGACATGGCGACCCTGGTTATCGTCGGCTCGGCGGAGACACGCGTCGTGTCACGACCTGGCCATGCTCCGCTGGTCTACACGCCGCGGTCGCTCGGGAGCGCGAATGCATGATCGAGCCACGTCACCGCCTCCTCGACGGTCTCGACGGTCGGCACCTCGGGCAAAGCCGGACGGCGCAGCAATATGACTTCGAGGTCGAGCGCACGCGCTGCCGCGATCTTGCCGTAGGTCGCGGTCCCGCCGCTGTTCTTGGCGACGACGACGTCGATGGCGTGCGTGGCCAGCAAGGTCCGATCCTCTGCTTCGGTGAAAGGGCCACGCCCGGTCACGTAAGATGCGTGCGGAACCTCGAGCGGCGGATCGACCGGCTCGACGCTGCGCACGAGATAGTGGTGCTGCGGCGCCCCGTTGAAATGTCCGATCTCGTTCCTGCCGAGCGTGAGGAAGACACGGCGCGGCTCCTTGCCGAGCGCTTGCACCGCCGCTTCGGTATTGGCAACCTCGGTCCAGCGGTCGCCGGAGCGCGGTGTCCAGGGCGGCCGGCGCAGCGCGAGCAGCGGCACGCGGGCCGACGCGGCGGCGGCCGCCGCGTTGCGGGAGATGACTGCAGCGTAGGGATGCGTCGCGTCGATGAGCGCGTCGATGCGTTCAGTCGCGAGATAGCGGGCAAGACCGTCGGCGCCGCCGAAGCCGCCGACCCGTACCGGAACGGCCTGCGCCGCGGGCGCAGTGGTGCGGCCTGCGAGCGAAATCGTCACGGCCAGGTCGTCGCGCTCGGCCAGACGCTCTGCCAGACGTCGCGCTTCCGTCGTGCCGCCGAGAATGAGGATGCGTCGCATGCCGCTCGGTGACTCCCTTGCGCGCGAGACTGCCGCACCATGCCGCTGGCTGTCTATCGTCGGCATCGGCGAGGATGGCGTTGAGGGACTGACGCCGGTCGCGCGAAGCCTGGTCCAAGCGGCCGAGATCGTGTTCGGCGGCAAGCGGCATCTTGCGCTTGCCGCGCCGCTGATCCGCGGCGCTGCGCGGCCATGGCCGAGTCCGTTCGACCGCGCGATCGAGGAGGTCTTGGCGCATCGCGGCCGGCAGATCTGCGTGCTCGCATCGGGCGACCCGTTCGTCTACGGCGTCGGCTCGGTCCTGCTGCGGCACATCGATCCCCGCGAGACGACGGCAGTACCGGCGCCTTCGACCTTCAGCTTGGCCGCGGCGCGCCTGGGCTGGGCGTTGCCGGAGACCGCGCTGGTGTCGGTTCATGGCCGCACGCTCGATCTCATTCGTCCGCATCTGCAGCCGGGCGCACGGGTGCTTGCTCTGACCTCGGACGGCGAGGGGCCGGCTGCGCTCGCGCGCCTGCTGGCGGAAAGCGGCTTCGGCGCCTCGCGCATGACCGTGCTCGAAGCGCTGGGCGGTCCGCGCGAGCGCGTGCGCGCGACCACGGCGGGGAGCTTCGACCTCGCAGAGGTCGACCCGCTCAATACGGTCGCGATCGAGGTCGTGGGCGTGCCTGGTGCGCGCGTGCTGGCACGAACGTGTGGTCTTTCCGACGAGCTTTTCGAGCACGACGGCCAGATCACCAAGCGCGAGATCCGTGCCATCACGCTGTCCGCGCTCGGCCCGCGGCGGGGCGAATTGCTGTGGGACGTGGGCGCGGGCGCGGGCTCGGTGGCGATCGAATGGATGCTTGCCGATCCGTCGATGCGTGCGATCGCGATCGAGGCGCGCAGCGATCGCGCGGCGCGCATCAGGCGCAACGCCGCGGCACTCGGCGTACCGGGACTCGAGATCGTCGAGGGCAGGGCGCCCGCGGCATTCGACGGGCTCGCCCCACCCGATGCGGTCTTCATCGGCGGCGGCGCGACCGATGCCCTCGACGCTGCCGTGCACACGGTCCGGCCCGGCGGCCGTCTCGTCGTCAATGCGGTGACGCTCGAAACCGAGGCGCTGCTCGTCGCACGACACGCCACGTTTGGCGGCGATTTGATCCGCGTCGCGATCGCCCGCACGGAGCCGGTCGGGCGCATGCACGCCTGGCGTTCCGCGTTGCCGGTGACGCAATGGACCTGGGTCAAGCCATGATCGTCGCCGGTGTCGGATGCCGCAAAGGCGTCTCGGCGCATGACATCGGCGCCGCGATCGCCGATGCCCTTGCGCGGGCAGGCCTTGCAGCCGACGCGCTCGGTCTCGTCGCAGCGCCCGCGCTCAAGAGCGGTGAGCACGGAATCGCGGCCGCGGCGGCTGCGCTCGGGGTGCCGCTGGTTCTTGTTGCGAAGGCCGATCTCGAAGCCGCGAGCGCACGCGCCGAAACCCGCTCCGCGCGCGTTCTGGCGCTGACGGGGGTTCCCTCCATCGCCGAGGCGGCGGCGCTGGCGGCCGCCGGCCCTGCCGCCCGGTTGATCCTGCCGCGGATCAAGCTCGGGCCCGCGACCTGCGCGCTTGCCGTTGCCGGAGAGCGATCATGACTGTGCATTTCATCGGCGCCGGTCCCGGCGCCGCCGATCTCATTACCGTGCGCGGCCGCGATCTGCTCGGACATTGCCCCGTCTGTCTCTACGCCGGCTCGATCGTCCCGCCGGAGCTGCTCGCCTATTGTCGCCCGGGGGCGCGCGTCGTCGACACCGCCCCGATGACGCTGGACGACATCGAAGCCGAGTACGTCGCGGCCCATGCGGCCGGACAGGACGTGGCACGGCTTCATTCCGGCGATCTTTCGGTGTTCAGCGCCGTCGCCGAGCAGATCCGCAGGCTCGAGCGGCGCGCCATTCCTTATACCTTGACGCCCGGCGTACCGGCCTTCGCCGCGGCCGCGGCGCTCATTGGCCGCGAGCTGACCGTGCCCGAGATCGCCCAGAGCGTCGTTCTGACCCGCGTGTCGGGTCGCGCCTCGCCCATGCCGGCGGCCGAGCGCCTGGATGCATTCGCGGCGACCGGCGCGACGCTCGTCCTCCATCTCGCAATCCAAGCCATGCACACGATCGTCGCCGAGTTGATGCCGCTCTACGGAGAAGACTGTCCGGTCGCCGTGGTGGCGCGCGCGACCTGGCCGGACCAGCGCATCGTGCGCGGCACGCTCGTCGACATCCGCGCCAAGCTTGCCAACGAAAAGATCGAACGCACCGCCCTTGTACTGGTCGGGCGCGCATTGGCGGCGGAAGATTTCCGTGAGAGCGCGCTTTACGACCCGAGCTATCGCCGCCGCTTTCGGGGAGACGAGCGGTCGTGAGCGGGCAGGAACGGAGTGCGGCCGACCAACTGCCCGTCGCGGTCGAAGAGAACGACTTCGAGCGCGATCTCGCTATCTTCGATCACGCGCGCCGCGGTCAGCCATGCCGCCTGGGCGACGAACTCTCCGAGGGGAATACCATCCCGCACCGCGCGGTCGAAGGCTTCCGCCGCGGTATTGGCGGCGAGAACGCGCTCGAGCAATGTGGACGAAGCGCCAGCACGCTCGGCGAAGGCGGCAAGCGCAGCCAGGTCCACGGACCCACGCTTCGAATGCAGGTCGAGAAGCCCTTGCGCCAGCTTGGTCATTTTCGCCACCCCGCCGGCGATGGTGAGCCGTGGCACCGGATGCGCGCGCAGATATTTCAGCATGCCGCCGATGAAATCGCCCATGTCGATCAGCGCCGTCTCGGGCAAGGCGTGGAGCTTCTGGACCGCGGCCTCGGACGCCGACCCGGTCGAGCCGGCGATATGGGCGATGCCGCTCGCCCGTGCGACGTCGATGCCGCGATGGATGGAATGAATCCAGGCCGAGCAGGAATACGGGATCACAATTCCGGTGGTGCCGAGGATCGACAGTCCGCCGACGATGCCCAGACGGCCATTGAGCGTTCGCGCCGCCAGCGCCGCTCCGCCCGGAATGGAAATCTCCACCTCGATGTCCGGCGCTGGACCGGTGCCGGCAACCTCCGCGACCGCGTCGTAAATGATGCGGCGCGGTGCCGGATTGATCGCGGGCTCGCCCGGCGCCACCGGCAGGCCCGGCCGCGTGACGGTGCCGACGCCGTCGCCCGCCCGGAACACGACGCCGCTGCCGGGCGCCGCCGGACGAATGGTGGCGAGCACGAGGGCGCCGTGGGTGACGTCCGGATCGTCGCCGGCGTCCTTCACCACGCCGGCGGTCGCGGAATTCTGGTCTCGGCGCGTGACGGCAAGCGCGAAGGACGGGCGCTGGCCGCGCGGCAATGCCACTTCGACGGGATCGGGGAGTTCGCCCGTGAGCAGCGCCGAATAGGCGGCCTTGGCCGCTGCGGCGGCGCATGTGCCCGTGGTCCAACCTCGGCGCAATGGCGGCTCGTCCATGGCCGCGGGTATAATGCGTTGGCGTCGCGCCGTCACTCTGGCAAGGACATCCGATGAACGATCGGATTGCATCGGCGCTGGTGCGTGCCGAGATTCCGTTGCTGGCGCCGGGTCACGTTTGGCTTGCCGGCGCGGGCCCCGGTGATCCCGGCCTCCTCACCCTCGACGCGCTTGCAGGTCTTTCGCAAGCCGATGTCATCGTGCATGACGCGCTGGTTGGAGCGCGAGTGTTGGCGCTTGCCGGGGAGCAGGCGCGGCTCGAGTTCGCGGGCAAGCGCGGCGGCCGGCCGTCGGCCGACCAGGCCGACATCTCGAATCGTCTGATCGAGCTTGCGCGCGCCGGCAATCGCGTCTTGCGGCTCAAGGGCGGCGACCCCTGCGTGTTCGGGCGCGGCGGCGAGGAGGCCTTGGCGCTTGCGACTGCGGGCGTGCCGTACCGGCTGATCCCGGGCGTGACCGCAGGACTGGCCGGACTGACTGCGGCTGCGATCCCGGCGACGTTCAGAGGCATCAACCGGGCCATCATCCTTGCCGCCGGCTACGGCGCCGCCGACGATCGCTTCGATTGGGCCGCGCTTGCGCGCACCGGACAGCCGATCGTGCTCTACATGGCGATGCGCAATCTTGCCACCATCGCCGATGAACTCATGCGCGGCGGCTTGCCGCCCACGACGCCCGCTGCCGTCGTGGTGGCAGCGACGACAGCCGACGAGCGCGTTGTCGTGTCAACGCTTGGCCGGGTCGCGACCGATGCACAGGACCATCTGCTGGGGATGCCGTCCATCGTAGTCATCGGAGAGATCGTCGACATGCGCGAACGCCTGCTCAGTGGCTTTCGCTCGGCGGAACGAGAGGCCGCGCGATGACCGCGCGCGGCCTCATCATTGCGGCCCCGAGTTCCGGCGCCGGCAAGACGACGGTGACGCTTGGCATTCTTGCGGCGCTCAAGCGCAGGGGCGTCGCCGTGCGCGCGGCGAAGGCGGGTCCCGACTACATCGACCCGGCGTTTCACGCGGCAGCCACCGGCGCCCGCGGGTTCAATCTCGACACGTGGGCGATGCCGCCATCGCTGCTCGACGCGCTGGTCGGCGAAAGCGCGCGCGAATGCGACATGCTGGTGATCGAAGGCGTGATGGGGCTGTTCGACGGCGTGGAGGGTGCGAGCGAGCGCACCGGTGCCGCAGCCGACCTCGCCGCGCGATACGCCTTGCCGGTCCTGCTGGTTCTCGACGTGTCGGCGCAAGCGCAGTCCGCGGCTGCGGTGGTGCGCGGGTTCGTGTTGCACGACCCGAAAGTCCGCATCGGCGGCGTCGTGCTCAATCGCGTGGGCAGCGATCGCCATCGCGCGATGGTTGCCGAGGCGATAGCGAAGCTGGGCGTTCCCGTCATCGGCGCGCTGCCTCGCGAGGACCGGATCGTTTTGCCGGAGCGGCACCTGGGCCTCGTCCAGGCGAGCGAGCACGGGGACCTGTCGGCACGCATCGAGTGCCTCGCGGAGATGGCCGAACGCTGGCTCGACCTCGACGCCGTGCTCGCTTGCGCCGCGCCGGTCGAACGGGCTGCGCCGCGCGCCGTTGCAGCGCTGCCGCCGCCGGGCCAGCGCATAGCGCTCGCATCGGATGCGGCATTCACGTTCGTCTACCCGCATCTTGTCGCGTGCTGGCGCAAGGCGGGGGCGGAGATCTCGCTGTTTTCGCCGCTCGCGGACGAGCCGCCGCCCGAAAGCTGCGATGTGTGCTGGCTGCCCGGCGGCTATCCGGAGCTGCATGCCGGCGCGCTCGCGTCGGCGCAGCGGTTTCGCGACGGGCTCACGCGCTTCACGCGCACCCGGCCGGTCCACGGCGAGTGCGGCGGCTACATGGTGCTGGGCGAGGGCCTCGAGGACGCGAACGGCATGCGTCACGCCATGACTGGGCTGCTCGCCCACGCCACAAGCTTCGCCAAGCGCAAGCTGCATCTCGGCTATCGCGAGGCACGCCTGCGTGCGGACAGCCCGATTGGGTCGCGAGGCGCCGTGGTTCGCGGTCATGAGTTTCACTATGCGAGCTTGCTGGCCTCCGGGACCGACGAGCCGCTGGTCGAGCTTACGGACGCTCAGGGGCAAGCGGTCGGCATGGACGGCGGCCGCCGGGGTCGCGTCACCGGCACCTTCTTCCACGCGATCGCGCAAAAGGAAGTCGTTTGAGAGGAGCAGCGAACTGGCTAATGCGGCTTGTTGGCGACGCCGGCCTCCGCGAACGTCGCCATGCCGGTGTGGCAGGCGAGGGCGGCGCGCAGCACCGACACGGCGAGCGCAGCACCCGATCCCTCTCCCAGCCGCATCCCGAGGTCGAGAACGGGAGCGAGACCGAGTTCGCTCAACAGCAGCCGATGCCCTGCCTCGGCCGAGACATGCGCCGCCAGAGCATGGTCGAGCGCGTCGGCGCGGAGCTTTGCCAAAGGGGCGACCGCCGCGGTGCAGACGAATCCGTCGAGCAGCACCGGAACGCGGCGGTGGCGTGCTGCAAGCGCCGCGCCCAGGATGGCGGCGAGTTCGCGCCCGCCCAGCGCCGCCGCGCTCGCCAGCGGATCAGGCAGCAGCGCCGCGTGCCGCGCGAGCCCGGTATCGATCGCGGCCCGCTTGCGTGCCAATCCGTGATCGTCCACGCCGGTGCCGCGGCCGGCCCAGCGGGAGCCGCCGCCGCCGAACAGTGCCGCGGCGAGCGCTGCCGCTGCCGTCGTATTCCCGATCCCCATCTCGCCGAGGCAAATGAGGTCGGCGTCATGCGAGATCGACTCGTAGCCGGTATTCACGGCGGTGAGAAACGCGTCCTCGTCCATCGCCGGCGCTCGCGTGAAGTCTGCCGTGGGCTCATCCAGCGCGAGTGAAAAGACGCGCAGGTTGGCGTCCGCGCTCCGCGCGAGCTGATTGATCGCGGCGCCGCCGGCCGAGAAATTGGCCACCATCTGCGTCGTGACCTCGGCCGGATAGGCCGAGATCCCCTGCGCCGTCACGCCGTGATTGCCGGCGAAGACGAGGATATCGACGTTCGCGAGGCGCGGCGGATGTCGCGCCTGCCAGCGGGCGAGCCACGCGACCATGTCTTCGAGCCGTCCGAGGCTGCCTGGAGGCTTTGTCAGCTGACTCTGTCGCTCGGCGACAGCGGCTGCGGCGGCGGCATCTCCGGCCGGCAGGTCGAGGCACGCCGTCCGCAAGCTCGCGAGCGAGGAGAACGTTCGCGTGCCGGCCCCGCTTCGGTCGGTATGAGGGGAGCTGGGTCCCATGATTGGCTCTTTTTGGCGAGCTCGACGTCCGAGCGACGTCGCAAGGTTGCGTCAGTATTTGCGCGCGCGCAATGGCATTGCAGTGAGATCGATCTTGCAGGCTCAAGGCGGGCTACGCGGTGTTGAACATGGCGGCCAACTACACCGTGAACCAATACACGACGGTCTTCGGCCGCATCGACAACCTGCTCAACGAGCGATATCAGAACCCGACCGGGTGTCGACCGGCCCGGTTTCGGGATTTTCGGCGGGATCCGGGTCGCCAACCGCTGATGGTGCGTGAAGATATGCAAGCGCGGCCCCTTGCTTGGAGGTCATTCGGAACGTGCGCGGCCGCCGCTCTCTTGGCCACGGCGGCGCTTCTCCCCGCAGGCCCGTACGCATGGGCGACCGATGCGTCAGGCAAGCCCAGACGTATCGTCTCCCTCAACATGTGCACGGACGAACTCGTTCTGCGGCTCGCCGAGCCGCAGAACATCGCGTCCGTCACCTGGCTCTCTCGCGATCCCAGGAATTCGAACGTTGCAGAGCTTGCCGCCCGCATCCCGGTCAATCACGGACTCGCGGAAGAGATCATCCCGCTGAAGCCTGACCTCGTCATCGCAGGCGTCTATACGACGCGCGCGGCGGTGGCGATGCTCAAGCGCATCGGCATTCCGCTGGCGGAGATCGACGTGCCGAAAAACCTGGATGATGTTCGCCGGCAGATCCGCGAGGTCGCCGACCTCGTCGGTGAGCATGAGAAAGGTGAAAAGATCGTCGGCGATCTCGACCGCGGCCTGGCGGCAATTCCGTCACCTTCGGGATCGAGGCCGCGTGCGCTGGTGCTCAATCCCAATGGCGTGACGGTTGGCAAGGGCACGCTGGTCGACGAGGTCATGACGCGTGCCGGGCTGACGAATGTTGCGGCCGAGCTCGCGATCGACAATTACGGTCAAATACCGCTGGAAACCCTGGTGGCGAATGCGGTGGAGATCCTGATTATCAGCGCCAGCCGCGACGGACCGCCCGCGCTCGCCACGGAAATCCTGCGGCATCCGGTGCTGGCGGCGCTCTCGGATCGAACCCGCGTGGTCGTGCTGCCGGGACGCCTGTGGAACTGCGGTGGGCCCGCTGTCGTCGAGGCGATCGAACGGCTCAGGCAGGTTGCCGATGACGTTCGCGCCGGGGTGCCCACGAGATGATGCACGCCCGCGCCGTCGGGACGCTGGAGCAAAGGCTGATGCCCCCGTACAGCGTGCTCGTGGCAGGCTTGTCGATCCTCGTCGTCCTCCTGCTGGGCACATCGCTGGCGATCGGGTACGTGTCGTTCGATCTCCCGCAAGCGATCCGCGATGTCTTGACCGGCCAGAAGACGTTGGCAGCGCTCGTTCTCATCGAGCTGCGCCTGCCGCGCGCGCTGCTCGGCTGCTTCGTCGGGTTCAGTCTCGGCGTCAGCGGCGCCGCCATGCAGGGGCTGCTGCGCAACCCGCTGGCCGAGCCGGGCATCATCGGCGTCTCTGGCGCGGCGGCGTTCGGCGCCGTTGCGGTGTTCTATTTCGGCTTGGCGGGCGCCTTGTCGCTTGCTCTCCCGCTCGGCGGCATTGCCGGTGCCGCTGCAGCGACCTTTCTGCTGTACGGGCTTTCCGGTCGCGGCGCCGGCACGATGACGCTGATCCTCGCAGGGGTCGCGATCAACAGCTTCGCGGGGGCGCTGACGTCGCTCGCACTCAATCTCTCCCCCAATCCCTATGCGGTGACCGAAATCGTATTCTGGCTGTTGGGCTCGTTGGCGGACCGGAGCTTGCCCTATGTCTGGCTGGTTCTGCCGCTGATGGTGCTCGGCTGGGCCCTGATCGTCAGCGCGGGGCCCGCGCTCGACGGGCTCACGCTCGGAGAGGATACCGCCAAAAGCCTGGGTTTCGATCTCAATCGCTTGCGGTTGCAACTCATCGCCGGGACCGCGCTGGCGGTCGGCAGCGCCGTCGCCGTGACCGGCGCGATCGCGTTCGTCGGGCTGGTGGTGCCGCATCTGCTGCGGCCCTTGGTGGCGCACCGGCCAGGGCGCCTCCTGTTCGTCAGCGGGCTCGGCGGTGCGGCGCTCACCCTTGCGGCCGACATCATTGTGCGAGTCTTGCCCATCCGGCCGGAGCTCAAGCTTGGGGTCGTGACGGCCATCATCGGCGCTCCCTTCCTGTTCAGCTTGATCTATCGGCTGCGGGAGGAGGCGTGATGGAGATCGAGGCAACCGACATCGCCGCCCGCTTTGGGGCTACGACGGTGTTGGAGAGCGTCGATCTCGCCATGCATGCCGGCGAGATGGTCGGGCTGGTCGGTCCCAACGGTTCGGGCAAGACGACCCTGCTGCGTATCCTCGCCAATCTTCGACCTCCTGAAGACGGGCATGTGCGCTATGGCGGGCGAACCGCGGCCGAGATCGGCGCGCGCGCGCTTTCGCGGCAAATTGCCTACCTCGCGCAGGGCGGCAACGTCCATTGGCAGATGCGGGTGGAGACCCTCATCGCGCTCGGTCGCCTGCCGCACCGGCGCGCGTTCCAGGGTCTCGATGCCGCCGACCGCCGTGCGATCGAGCAGGCGATGATCGCGGCCGACGTCGTTTCCCTGCGCGAGAGAACAATGGGGCAGGTGTCCGGCGGCGAACGGATGCGCATCCTCCTGGCGCGGGCGCTTGCAGTCGACGCCGACATGTTGCTGGCGGACGAGCCCATAGCCGCGCTCGACCCGCTGCACCAGCTCCAGGTGATGGAATTGCTGCGCGCGACGGCCCACAGGGGCCGCGGCGTCGTCGTCGTGCTGCATGATCTGGCGCTGGCCGCGCGCTTCTGCGATCGTCTGATCCTCCTGGCCGAAGGCGGCATCCTGGTGGAAGGGCCGCCGGCGCGGGTGTTGACCGACGCTCATCTCGCGCGGGCCTACGGCGTGGAAGTCGTTCGCGGTGAGCGGGACGGCGTCCCGTTCCTGTTGCCGTGGAAGCCGTGCAGAGCGCCCGAAGGAGATCTGTCGTGAGCGACGCCGCGACGAACCTCGAATTTCTGACGATCCAGATGGCCGAGCACGAGACCAACTGGAGCTTGGGAACGTTCGGGGCGATCGCCGAATTCGCGCGTGACCCGGACGAGCCGGTGGCGCTGTCGCGTGGTGACACCACGCTTGCCGCCGTGACCGCTCGGGGAGGGATTCGTATCGCCCCTCAAAGCGGCATGCGACTGTTCGCCTCCGAGACCACGACGCGTGAGAGCTGGAACCATCGCATCGCATTGTGCCTGCCCGAGGCTCGTTGCGCGATGCACGGGCGCGCGGTGCTCACCGAGGTAGGGCCGGATGTGGATGCATTGCGTCGGCAGGATCGGGAAGCCACGCTGTTCGATCTTGGCCTCGGCGCTCCGCACGTGGACGTCTGCGTCCGTGTGGCCGATCCGCTTGTGGCGGCAGAGCTGCGGCCGCATGTCGGGCGCTCCCTGTTCGATCCCGGCAATCCGGCGATGGGCGTGATCCTCGCCGCGAGCCCGCATCGGGTGTTCGTCAGCCGGCTCGGACGGATCGAGGTCTTTCAGCCGATTCCGCCCGCCGACGGCAAGAGCCCCGAAGGTCCGCACACGCACGTGCTGCCGAAGCTGCTCCAGCACCGGCGCACGCATTCGGCATCGGAACTCGTCCCGAACGGCTGGATTCCATGCGCCCATCTCTATCCCGCGCATCCCGCGAAGGATTCGTCCGGACGCCACCAGCCTTTCGACCGCGCGCGCCACGACGCCTTCCAGAACATGTTGCGGGACTTTGGCGATCCGGACATCTACGCGCTCAAGCAGCGGGTGGTCGCGGCCGTGGCCGCCGGAGAAGATCCGTCCGTGATCGCAGTGACCGACAGCCGTTTCGCGCGCACGAATGTCCGCGTCGCGCTGCGGCAGCTCAAGGCGGCTGACGACGTTTCGCCCGCGCTCGCGCGATGGCTGGCGGCTCACGAACGTGCCGATCAAATCGGAGCAGAGGAGCACGCTCCCGGCCATGATTGAATTGTCTGCTGCCGCCCGGGTCAGGCAATTGGCGGCAGATGTCGTGGCTGCCGTGCTGTTTTGCACGCGCCTGCCGATCGCCTCTGTTCGTGCGCATTCCAGTGCCGATGTCGCGCGTGCGGTCTGGGCCTTTCCGGTCGCGGGTGCGATCGTGGGCTTGATCGCAGCGGCGGTCTATGGGTTCGCCCGCCTGGCGGGCCTCCCGCCATTCCCCGCCGCCGGCTTGAGCGTCGCGGCGACCCTGGTCGTGACCGGATGCCTGCATGAGGATGGACTGGCGGATGTCGCGGACTCTTTCGGTGCGGCCACGCGCGAACGCAAGCTCGAGATCATGCGCGACAGCCGGACCGGAACCTACGGCGCGTGTGCGCTGGCGATGTCGCTGCTGTTGCGCGCGGCGGCGCTTGCGACCATTGCCGATCCTGCGCGCGCGGCCGCGGTTCTCGTCGCGACCCACATGGCGGCGCGCGGCAGCATGCCGCTGTTCATGCGGCTGGTTCCGCCGGCACGGGAGGACGGCCTTTCCGCCGGCGCTGGCAGGCCGTCGCGCGCAAGCGCGGTGGCCGCGCTGCTCATGGGTATTGCCGCCCTCGTGGTAGGACTTGGGCCGGCCGCGGGCCTGTGCGCGATCGCATTGCTGGCCGCCGCTTTTGCTTGGCTGGCATGGCTATGCGTCCGTCAGATCGGCGGCCAGACCGGCGATGTTCTGGGCACGCTCGAGCAATCCAGCGAGATTTTGATCCTGCTGGTCGCGGCGGCGGCTTTCGGCCGATGAGCTTGCTTGCGACCACCGACGGCTTTCGGTCGAGATGGTGAGGTGGCCGCCGGGCTGGATGCCTTGAATCAAGATGGTGACGGTGTTTAATTACCTCGTCTAGGCAATAATGTTTCGTGACGCCTGCAATCTCGCTAATAATGCGTGACAACCAAGAATCCGCTGGAGCCTTCCGTGGCCGCCCGAACTCGATGCCATCGACCGACAGATTCTCGAGGAATTGCAGGACGACGGCCGCATCACCAACGTCGAACTCTCCCGCCGAGTCGGCATCTCGGCTCCACCCTGCCTGCGGCGCGTGCGCGCGCTCGAGCAGGCCGGCTACATCAAGGCTTATCGCGCGCTGCTCGACGAAAAGCTTCTCGGCTACGAGGTTACCGTTTTCGCCATGGTGCACCTGAGCAGCCAAGCCGACGCCGACCTCAAAGCGTTCGAAGACTTCGTGCGTGCCCAGCCGCTGGTGCGCGAATGCTGGATGCTCTCGGGGGAGATCGACTTCATCCTCAAATGCGTGGCGCCGGACCTGCGAACCTTCCAAGCTTTCGTCGCGCAGCTCACCGCGGCGCCCCATGTGCGCAACGTCAAGACCTCGCTGACGCTGCGCAATTCAAAGAACGCCGCCATGGTACCCATGGAGCTGAAAGCGCCGCGATAGAGCATGATCCCGAAAAGTGGGTACCGGTTTTCGGAAAAGATCATGCTCCAGCAATAGCGCAATCGTGCGTGGAATAGTTCCCGCACCCACCGGTCTCATTCCGCTGCGTCGGCGCGCGTGCTCGCGAAGGTGGGCATGACCTCGCGCGAAAACAGTTCGAGCGAGCGCAACGATTCCGCCAGCGTCATGTCGCCAAACGCGAACCATGACAACAAGTAGTTGCTGCCGGTTGTTTCCGCCTCCGCAGCCATGAAATCGCGGACCGTCCGCGGCGACCCGGCGATGCCGTTGTCGATCGCCATGAGCTCATCGAAGGTCGGCGGATAGAGCCCCATGATCCGCGGTTCGGCGCCGTGGCGCGCGAACAACCAGCGAAAACTGGCACGCCAGCGCGGATAGGCGCGCCGCGCGATCTCGAGGGCATCCTCGTCGGTGTCGGCGACCACCACGTGGCGGGCAACCCCCATGAGCGGAATGGTTTTCGGATTCTTGCCGAGGCGTGCGCGCACGGCGCGGTAGCGATCGGTGATGACGCGGACCGTCGGGCGCAGCGCGATGCTGACGATGTTCACGTCGTTTGCCGCCGGCCAGTCCGTGTTCTCGGGGATCGTGGTTCCGTACCACAGCGGCGGGTGCGGGCGTTGCACCGGCCGCAGGATCATCGGCACTTTGTGAAATTGGTAATGCGCCCCTTCGAACGTCAGTTCGTCCGATGCGAGGCCTTTGAGGATGAGCTGGAAGGCCTCGTGATAGATCGCCCCGGTCTCGGCGAAGTCGAGGCCGTAGGCGCGGGTCTCGAACGGAGAGACGCCGCGCCCGACGCCGAGTTGGAAGCGCCCGCCGCTCATCTGATCGAGCATGCAGATCTCCTCGATCAGGCGCAGCGGATGGTAGAACGGCAGCAGATAGACCAGCGGGCCGAAGCGCAGCGTCTTGGTGCGCTGCGCCAGGGCGGCGAGGAAGAGCCCGGGCGAGGCGGCGCAGCCGAGCGGCGTCGCATGGTGCTCGGCGACATGGTAGCCGTGGATACCGCTGCGATCATAGGCTTCGGCCAGCGCGAGCCGATCGGCATAGAGCTGACCGAGCGGCACGCCGGCATCGTCCATATGATCGAACACGCCGAATTTCATTTGGCCATCACCCATCGAAGCAGAAGAGATAGCAGACCGTGCGCGTCTATGGTCATGCCTCTTGTGTGGCGCCCTTATAAATGAGTACCTTATTACCTTCTATCGCGGCGGTTGTGAGAGCACACGTACGGGAGGGGAGGAGCGATGCTTCGCGCGATTGCTATTGCCATGGCTATTGTGGGTTTGTCCTCCGTCGTGAATGCGGCGCCAGCCGCCAACGGGAGGTGCACGAACCTGCAAGCGCGATGTGCCATCGAGGCGGGAGGTTCGTGCGATCCGGCCACAGGCCGGTGGAGGTATCGGTGCACGTCGGGGGCGTGCACAGTTCGCTATAACGAGTGCATCTCGCGCGGCGTGCCGCGCCGAACTTGACGTTCGCAGGCCTTGGCCACCTGCCTCAGGCGCCGCTGACCGTCAGCTCACGTGCAGGGGCGTCCCAAGGCTCGATATCTCGGGTACGCCGCGTGGTCCTGGTCGATGTCGGTTAGCGCCACTCGACTTTCTTGACCTCGTAGGCCTTGGCGCCGCTCGGCGTCACGACCTCGACACTGGCGCCCTTGGCCTTCCCGATCAGCGCGCGCGCGAGCGGAGAGGTGATCGAGATCTTGCCCTTCTTGGCGTCGGCCTCGGGCTCGCCGACGAGCTGCCACACCTGCTTCTTCTCGGTATCCTCGTCGAGCAGGGTCACGGTCGCGCCGAATTTGATGGTATCGCCGGAAAGCTTCGACACGTCGATCACCTCGGCGCGCGCGAGCTTGTCCTCGAGCTCGGCGATGCGGCCCTCGTTGTGCGACTGCGATTCTTTGGCGGCGTGGTATTCGGCATTCTCCGACAGATCGCCGTGCGTGCGCGCGTCGGTAATCTGCTGGATGATGCGCGGCCGCTCGACCTGCTGGCGGTGCTTGAGTTCGTTCTCGAGCGTCGAATAGCCCGCTGCCGTCATCGGGATCTTGTCCATCGTTTCCTTCAAACCTCCGGCTCCAGCCAAGAGACAATAATTCCGATCGCGGGCCGAAGTTTCATCCGGCCACGCGACCCTGAACCCTGTCCCAAACACGTACCGTCAGGCAGCCGGCCCCGGTTCCCCGGATGCAGCCTTGCCGCCGAAATAGCTCTGCAGCGCACGCACCTCGAAGTCGCCCCCGAGATAGGCTTTGATTCCCTGCGCCGCGGCGACGGCCCCAGAAAGAGTGGTGTAGTACGGCACTTTATGCAAGAGGGCTGCCCGCCGCAGCGAGCGGCTATCGGCAAGGGCCGTCGCCCCCTCGGTGGTATTGAAAACCAGCTGAACTTCGCCGTTCTTGATGGCATCGACGATGTGCGGGCGGCCTTCCAGTACCTTGTTGATTTTGCTGGCCGGCAGCCCCTGTTCGGCCAGGTAGCGCTGGGTGCCGGAGGTGGCGATGATCCGAAATCCCAGGGAGACCAGCAGCCGGACGGCCTCCAATACGCGCGGCTTGTCGACGTCCCTGACCGAGACGAAGACGGTACCCGTGCGCGGCAGGCGCGACCCCCCGCCGATCTGGCTCTTGGCAAAGGCGATCGCGAAGTTGCGGTCGATGCCCATCACCTCGCCGGTCGATTTCATCTCCGGCCCGAGCACGGTGTCCACACCGGGAAAGCGGGCGAAGGGGAAAACCGCCTCCTTGACGCCGATATGGTCGAATTCGGTGGGCCTGAGCTCGAAGCTCGCGAGCGTCTCGCCGGCCATGATCCGGGCCGCAATCTTGGCCACCGGGATGCCGATCACCTTGGCAACGAAAGGTACCGTGCGTGAGGCGCGGGGGTTGACCTCGAGAACGTAGATTTCGCCATCCTTGATCGCGTATTGCACGTTCATCAGCCCGCCGACCTCGAGTGCGCGCGCGAGCGCCCGGGTCTGGCGCTCCAGCTCGGCGATGGCGGTGGCGCCGAGCGAATGCGGCGGCAACGCGCAGGCGCTGTCGCCCGAATGAATGCCGGCTTCCTCGATGTGCTCCATGATGCCGACGATGGTCGCGTCCTTGCCGTCGGCCAGGCAGTCGACGTCCACTTCGATGGCGTCGGAGAGGTAGCGGTCGATCAGCAGCGGGCGTTTCTCCGAGACGACGAGCTCGGACGGGCGGTCGAGATCGTTGGCGAGCCGCGCCAGGTAGCGGTCGAGGTGGACCGCGTCGAGCACGATCTCCATGGCGCGCCCGCCGAGCACGTAGGAGGGCCGGATCACGATCGGATAGCCGACCGCCTCTGCGATCGCGCGCGCCTCCGCGGGGCTGGTCGCGATGCCGCTGGTCGGCTGGCGCAGCTCGAGCCGGTCGAGCAGTTTCTTGAACCGGTCGCGGTCTTCGGCAAGATCGATCATGTCGGGAGAGGTCCCGAGGATCGGGATCTTGGCTTGCTCGAGCGCCTCCGCGAGCTTCAACGGCGTCTGCCCGCCGAACTGCACGATCACGCCGCGCAGATCTCCGCTTGAACGTTCCGTCTCGATGATTTCGAGCACGTCCTCGCTCGTGAGCGGCTCGAAATAGAGCCGGTCGGACGTGTCGTAGTCGGTCGAGACGGTCTCCGGATTGCAATTGATCATGATGGTCTCGTAGCCGGCTTCCTTGAGCGCGAACGCGGCGTGGCAGCAGCAGTAGTCGAACTCGATGCCCTGGCCGATGCGGTTCGGACCGCCGCCCAAGATCACGATCTTGCTGTTCTCCGACGGAGCGGCTTCGCAGACCGGCGCCCCGGCGAACGGCGCCTCATAGGTCGAGTACATGTAGGCGGTGGGTGAGGCGAACTCGGCGGCGCAGCTGTCGATGCGCTTGAACACCGGACGCACGCCGAGCGCATGGCGTTTTTGCGTCACCGTCCGGGGAGCGATGCCGCTCAGTTTGGCGAGACGCGCATCGGAAAAGCCCATGGACTTGAGGCTGCGCAACGCGCCTGCAGTCGCCGGCAGGCCCTTGGCCCTGATCTCGGCCTCGGTTTCGATTAAGCCCCGGATTTCCGCCAGGAACCACGGGTCGATCCGGCAGGACGCATGGATGTCCTGGTCGGAGAAACCGAGCCGCATGGCCTGCGCCACTTTGAGCAGGCGCTCGGGCGTGGGCGTGCCGAGGGCTGCGCGCACCGCGTTCTTGTCGTCGCCCTGGCCGAGGCCCTCGATCGCGATCTCGTCGAGACCGGTGAAGCCGTTCTCGAGCGAGCGCAACGCCTTCTGCAGGCTCTCCTGAAACGTACGGCCGATCGCCATGGCCTCGCCGACCGATTTCATCGATGTGGTCAGGGTGGGCTCGGCGCCGGGAAACTTTTCGAACGCGAAGCGCGGGACCTTGGTGACCACGTAGTCGATGGTGGGCTCGAACGAGGCCGGCGTCGCGCCACCCGTAATGTCGTTGGCGATCTCGTCGAGCGTGTAGCCGACCGCGAGCTTGGCGGCGACCTTGGCGATCGGGAAGCCGGTCGCCTTCGAGGCGAGGGCGGAGGAGCGTGACACGCGCGGGTTCATCTCGATGATCACCAGACGCCCGTCGGCTGGATTGACTGCGAATTGCACGTTCGAGCCGCCGGTCTCGACCCCGATCTCGCGCAGCACCGCGATCGAGGCGTCGCGCATGATCTGATATTCCTTGTCGGTGAGCGTGAGCGCCGGCGCGATGGTGATCGAATCGCCGGTGTGCACGCCCATCGGGTCGAGGTTCTCGATCGAGCAGATGATGATGCAATTGTCTTGCTTGTCGCGAACCACCTCCATCTCGAACTCTTTCCAGCCCAGCACCGACTCCTCGATCAGCACCTCGTTGGTGGGCGAGGCGTCGATGCCGCGATCGACGATGTCGATGAACTCGGCCTTGTTGTAGGCAATGCCGCCGCCGGTGCCGCCGAGCGTGAACGAGGGTCGGATGATGGCGGGCAGACCGATATCCTCGAGCGCCTCGAGCGCCTGGATCAGCGTCTTGATCTGCTTGGAGCGCGGCGTCTCGAGCCCGATGCGCTGCATCGCCTCGCGGAACAGCTTGCGGTCCTCGGCCTTGTCGATCGCGTGCGCGGTGGCGCCGATCATCTGGACGTCGAAGCGCTCGAGCACGCCCATCTTGTTGAGCGACAGCGCGGTGTTGAGCGCGGTCTGCCCCCCCATGGTCGGAAGCAGCGCGAACCCGCCGGGCAGAACGTGCCGCTCCTTCTCGATGATCTTGGCGACGATCTCGGGGGTGATCGGCTCGATATAGGTGGCGTCGGCAAGATCGGGGTCGGTCATGATCGTCGCCGGATTGGAGTTGACCAGCACGATCCGGTAGCCCTCGGCTTTGAGCGCCTTGCAGGCCTGCGTGCCCGAATAATCGAACTCGCAGGCCTGCCCGATCACGATGGGGCCGGCGCCGATGATGAGGATCGAGGAGATGTCGGTCCGTCTGGGCATGTCGCTCGGCGGTATCTGGGGTAGCTCGAGGCACAAAAAAAGGGCGCGCGGTTGCGCGTCCTTCGGCCGGCGCAGAGGCTGCGGCCCCGCGCGCGGGCCTCTTTAGACCAGAATCAGCGGGCAGGGAAGGGTAGCCGGGCGCGCGTCCAAGGCGCGATCGCATCCTGGCGATGAAACCGATTGGACGGCAGATCGTTGATGACCGAGCCCCTGCCATTCGCGGCTGCCAGCGTATGCCACCCCGCCCCGTCAATTCCCGGCTTGACGATCTCATGTCCTGGCTTGCCGCCGCTGTCCTCGTGACCGGCGGTGTGATCTACGCCCTCAAGCTTGGGGACGGCCGGCGCGGCCGGCGCGGCCGGGAGCCGGTGCCCGTGCCGCCGCGTGCGACGCCGGCGCAGGAGCCGCTGACCTTGCAGGAGTTTCGCGCCGCTGAACGCGGCCGGGGGCGGCGCGCACGCGCGCCGCTGCAGATCCCGTGGCGCGGCTGGAAGGACGTTCTTGTCCGCACCTACCATGAAATCCAGGACGATCGCCTGTTGGCGCTCGCCGCCGGGGTGGCCTTCTATTCGCTGGTCGCCTTGTTTCCGGCGATCGCGGCGGGGGTGTCCTCCTACGCGCTGTTCGCCAATGCCGCCACCATCGGCAACCATCTCTCCATCGCTGCCGACATCGTCCCGGCCGGCACGCTCGACATCGTCGGGACGGAGATCTCCCGCATTGCCGCCAAGAGCGACGGCAGGCTCACCTTCGGCTTTCTTTTGGGCCTCGGCATCGCGCTGTGGAGCGCCAATGCGGGCATGAAGGCGATCTTCGACGCGCTCAACATCATCTACGACGAAGACGAGAAGCGCGGCCTCGTTTGGCTCAACGTGGTCTCGCTGTTCTTCACCGTCTGTGCCATCGCCGGAGCCGGACTGGCGATCGCGCTTGTGGTGGTATTTCCACTCGCCCTGGCGGCATTCGGGGTGACGAGCTCCGACCATCCGATCATCGGATATCTGCGCTGGCCCCTGATGTTCGTGCTGATCATCCTGGGGCTTTCCGTGCTCTACCGCTACGGGCCGAGCCGGCGGCTGGCGCGCTGGCGCTGGATCAGCATCGGCAGCGTCTTCGCCGCGCTCGCCTGGCTCGCGGTGTCCTCGCTGTTTTCCTGGTATCTCGGGAATTTCGCCAACTACAACGCCACCTACGGGGCGCTGGGCGCGGTCGTCGGCTTGATGATCTGGATGTGGCTTTCAACCATCGTGGTGCTGGTCGGCGCCGAGCTCAATTCCGAGATCGAGCATCAGACCGCGCACGATTCGACCGTGGGGCCGGAAAAGCCGCTCGGCACCCGCGGCGCCGTCATGGCCGACACGGTCGGGGTTGCCGTGACATAGAGCATGAGTCCGAAAAGTTGCAGACTTTTCGGATAAGATCATGCGACCGAACAAATACTCTGGCCGCCAGCCGGTGCCCTCGCGGCGGCGCGCCAGACGTTTGCCCTCCAAACTGCGGCAGGCTACCGTCACCGCAAGCGACACGGGCATCGACAAGCCACGGCAACGCGGTCGCATGACGGGGAGGAGACGAGGATGGGCACGGCTCGAGCGCTCGCGATCGCCGTTGTTTTCGCCGTGCTCGGTGCCGTTCCGCTCCATGCGCAAGCGCCGCTCGGCGATCCTGCCGCGGTGGTTACGCTGGTGGTGCCGATCGCCGCCGGGGGCGGCATGGACACCATCGGCCGGGCGGTCGCCGAGCGGCTGCAGGAGCGCCTCAAGCAGCCGGTGGTGGTCGAGAACCGCGTCGGAGCGGGCGGCGTGGTGGGAGTCGATTACGTCGCCAAGGCCACGCCCGACGGCCGCACGCTGCTGCTGATGGATATCTCCGCCGTGCTCCACAAATGGCTGCACCGGAGCGTGCCATTCGACGTTACCGAGGACTTTGCACCGATCGCGCAGGTTGCGACCACGCCGCTCTTGCTGTTCGCTCATCCGTCGCTTCCGGTGGCGGACGTCAAGGAACTGATTGCCTATGCCAAGGCGAATCCGGGCAAGCTCTCGGTCGGAACGCCGGGGGTCGGTACGCCGCACCACCTCGCCGCCGCCATGCTCAACACCGCCTCCGGGATCGACATCACCCATGTGCCCTATCGCGGCACGGCGCCTGCGCTCAACGATCTCCTCGGCGGGCAGATCCCATTGATCTGGGCGACCCCCAACGTCGTCATCCAGCTCGTCGAGGCCGGCAAGGTGAAGCCGTTGGCGACCGCGTCGCTGCGACGTATTGTGCTTCTTCCGAACGTACCGACCGTGGCCGAGAACGCGCTGCCCGGTTTCAACGTCGGCGTCTGGTTCGGCATCGCCGCCCCCGTCCGGACCCCGCGCGACGTCGTCGAGCGCTTGGGCAAGGAGATCGGCGAGATCACCAAGCTTCCCGACGTGCAAAAACGGCTGTCGGCGCTGGGCTACGACCTTGCCTTCGCCGGTAGCGAAAGCTTGCGGGATTTGATCGCGGCCGACCACAAGCGCTACGGGACGGTCATTCGCGAAGCGGGCATCGCGCCGAACTGAAACGTGCGGCGCTCACACCGGCCGTGCAAGAAAGGTCATGCGCGCCGGGTTGTGGCCGATATTGGCGGCAGCGCGGCGCGCGGAAAATCCGGCGTGGGCGAGTTTTTCGGTTATCGCACCCTCGCTGTAGCGAGTGAGACCGAGGCGCGTGCGCAGGTGCCAGTAGTCGGACATGACCGTGCGCACAAGGCCGACGAGCGCGGCGCCGAGAAAGCCGTTCGCCGCGCCGAAGCGGAGCAGCGCCGCCGCATCGGTCAGGGCCGAGACATGGGGCGGAATGACGTCCCCGAGGATGAGAACGCCGTTTTCGTTCAGCAGCCGGCGGAACAGGACCAGCAGCGCATCGAGCTCCTCCGGCGTGAGATACTGCGCGACCGAGTGCATCACGATCGCGTCGAGCGATGCGGCGGGCAGCGCCGCGGCGTCCTCGGGCGAGCGCACCTCGATCTTCGGATGGCCGGCGAAGCGATCGGCAAGCGCGGCGCGCACCAGGGGTGCCGCCTCGCACAGGATCAGCCGGCGGGCAGGTGCCGCGACGAGGTCGGCGTGGAGCGCTTCCCCGCAGCCGTAGTCGAGCACGTACGCTCCGGCCGGCAGCGCCGCGCGGATGTCCTGCGCGATGGTGCGGTAGTGCACGTCGCGATGGCGCGCATTGACGTAGATCGAATGTTCGGAATCCCAGAAGGCGATCCAGTCGCCCATCAGTCGTCCCCAGCTCGCCCCCATTGGGCAGGGACTATAGGGCAACCGTCGCCGGCCGCCAGAGTCTAGAGCATGATCCGGAAAAGTGGGTACCGGTTTTCCGAAAAGATCATGCTCAAACAAAAAGCTAGAGCGTGATTGCGACTCAACCTAAGGCAATCACGCTCTAACGCTCCGTCACCGGCAATTCGAACACCAGGCAGGTGGTGGTCGCATGGGCGAGCAGCCGCCCACGCCCATCAGTGAGCCGACCTTCGGCGGTGGCGACGCGCCGGCCGCTGTTGATCACCTTGCCTTCGGCCCGCACCGGGCCGGTCTCGGCGGTGAGCGGGCGCACGAGGCTGATCTTGAACTCGAGCGTGATATAGCCCGTGCCCTTCGGCAGGGTCGTATGCACCGCGCAGCCCATGCAGGAGTCCAGAAGGGTCGCGGCATAGCCGCCGTGCACGGTTCCGAGCGGGTTGTAGTGCCGCAGCGCCGGCGTGCCCTCGAACACCGCGCGCTCGGGCTCGACTTCGACCAGATCGAAGCCGATGAGCTGCATGATCGGCGGCGCCGGAAAGCGGCCCGCCATCATGCCCTGCAGCAATTCGAGCCCGCTCATCGTGGCGGCGATTTCCGGCGGCACGAGGCCGAATCTTTCCGGCGCCTGCTTGGACTGCGCGTCCATCTCGCTTTGCCTTTCCCGTCGGTGCTTCTGACCGTGCGCAGGAAGCTGATGAAGTAGTGGTCGCGTAGGCTGGGCAAAGGCGCACGCTGACAAGCTCGCACGATTTCCCACAAGCCCGATCGCGTGCGCCGTGCCGCAACTCCCAACAGTATCGGCGCCGCGTGGACACGGCGCCAAGTGGCGCCTTTGCCCACCCTACCCAGGCTTCTTCCTTCGCATCAATTCGACGAACCGCTCGAACAGGTAATGACTGTCGTGCGGGCCGGGAGACGCTTCCGGATGGTACTGCACGGAGAACACCGGCTTGTCCTTGAGTGCGATGCCGCAGTTCGAGCCGTCGAACAGCGACACATGGGTTTCGGCGGCGTTCGCCGGCAGGGTCGTGCGGTCGACGGCGAAGCCGTGGTTCATGGACGTGATCTCGACCTTGCCGGTGATGAGATCCTTGACCGGATGGTTGGCGCCGTGGTGGCCCTGATGCATCTTCACCGTCCTAGCGCCCACCGCTATTCCCAGCATCTGGTGGCCGAGGCAGATGCCGAAGGTCGGGATGCCCTCGGCGATGATGTCGCGGATGACGGGCACGGCATATTCGCCGGTGGCGGCGGGGTCGCCCGGGCCGTTGGAGAGAAACACGCCGTCGGGCTTGAGCGCGATGATGTCCGCGGCCGCGGTCTGGGCCGGCACCACCGTCACCTTGCAGCCCTTGCCGGCGAGCTGGCGCAGGATGTTGCGCTTGATGCCGTAGTCGATGGCGACCACGTGGAACTCCGGGCTTTCCTGGCGCCCATAGCCCGTTTCCCATTCCCATGGCGTCTCGTCCCAGGTGAAGCGCTGGCCGGACGTCACCATGGGCACGAGGTCCATGCCTTCGAGGCCCGGCCACGCGCGCGCTTCGTCCTTGAGGGCGTCGAGGTCGAACTTGCCCGACGGCTCGTGCGCGATCACCGCGTTCGGCATGCCCTTGACGCGGATGCGGCTGGTGAGCGCGCGGGTATCGATGCCGGAGAGACCGATGACGCCCCGCGCTTTCAGCCATTGATCGAGGTGGCGCGTGGCGCGGTAGTTCGAGGACGCGGTGATCGCGGTATGCAGCACGATGCCGCGCGCGCCCGGCGTCGCTGCCATGTTCACGGTCTCGATATCGTCCTCGTTGGTTCCGACATTGCCGATATGGGGGAACGTGAAGGTGATGATCTGCCCGGCATAGGAGGGATCGGTGAGGATTTCCTCATACCCCGTCATGGCAGTGTTGAAGCACACCTCGCCCACCGCGTGGCCGGTCGCGCCGAAGCCTGACCCTTCGAGCACGGTGCCGTCGGCGAGCACGAGGACGGCGGTCACCTTCGGATCGGTCCAGGATTCGTGCGGGCGATTCTCTTCAGGGCCCATGTCTGCCGGTTGTTTCTCGGTCATCGAAGGCCTAAATCTTGAGCCGCGCCAACGGTTGAGCGTGCGTTTCGGCACGACTTACCGCGAACTCGGCGCAATGTTGGGCGCAGATTTGCGAAAGGCCATAGCCGTGCTACGCGACGAGATCAACACCGCCCTGAAGGATGCGATGAAGGCCCGCGACGAGCGGCGGGTGTCGACGCTGCGCCTGGTCAATGCCGCGCTCAAGAACGCCGACCTCGAGGCGCAGGGGCAGGGCAAGCCGGTGCTGTCCGACGACGAGGTCCTCGGCCTGTTGCAGAAGCAGATCAAGCAGCGCCAGGAATTGGTTGAAATCTACGACAAGGCCGGCCGCAAGGAGCTGGCCGACCAGGAACGCGGCGAGATCGAGATCATCCGGGCCTACCTCCCGCAGCAGATGTCGGAGGCGGAAGCCAAGGCGGCCATTGCCGAAGTCATCAAGGGGACCGGTGCGCAAAGCATCAAGGACATGGGCAAGGTCATGGCGGCACTCAAGCAGGGCTATGCCGGCAGGATGGATTTCGGCAAGGCGAGCGGATGGGTGAAGGTGCTGCTGGCGAGCTGACGACCGGCTTTCTCGGGGTCAGGAACGTCAGCGAGGGCGGATTCCCTTTCGTTACCGCCTACCTGCGGCGGAGACGAAGTATCGCAGCGGACCTCGACTTCGGCAGGCGCGCACGGGCCGCCGAGATGTTAGGCTCGGCGCCGCAAGAACGGAGGAAACCCCTGTCATGAAACCCTTCGCCGCTGTCATCGGATTGATCGTGGGGATCGCGGCCGCGACACCCGCGTTGGCGCAGGACTATCCCAACCGTCCGGTCAGGGCCCTGACCACCACCAGCGCGGGCGGCATCAGCGATATCTTCATGCGTGCGCTCGGCGACGAGTTGCACAAGCGCTGGGGACAGCCGATCGTCGTGGAAAACCGGCCCGGCGGCATGCAGAACGTCGGCGCCCGCGCCTGCAGCGATGCCGCGCCCGACGGCTACACGATTTGCATCCTCAACGCGGAGCCGATTGCCTTCAACCAGTTCCTGCTCAAGAACATGCCGTTCGATCCCGAGAAGGGCGTGCAGCCGGTCACCAACCTTTACCACCTGATCCAGACCCTGGTGGTGAATGCGCAACTCAACGTCAAGACCATCGACGAGCTGGTCGCACTGTCGAAGGCGAAGGCCGGCACGCTGAACTACGTGACCGCTTCCGTCCCGCTCGCGCTCTACATGGAGACGCTCAAGAACGAGCAGGGCGCGGACTGGGTGCGCGTACCATTCAAGGGCGGCGGCGAGGCGGTCAACGCGGTGCTCTCGGGCTCGACCCCGATCGCGCTGATCGGCGAAGGCAACGTCATCGGCCAGATCCGCGCCGGCACCATGACGCCGCTGGTCATGGTCAACAATATCAGGTCGCCGAATTTCCCGAACGTGCCGACGCTGACGGAGACCGGCTACAAGGGCGCGCCGTCCCAGAGCTGGTACGGCCTGTTCATGCCCGCCGGCACGCCGCGGCCGCTCGTCGACAAGGTGGCGAAGGATGTCGCAAGCATCGTCAGCGATCCGGTCTTCCGCGAGCGCCATCTCACCGCCCGCAGCCTGGTGCCCGCGATCAACACGCCCGAGCAGTTCGCGGAAGAAATCAAAAAGGATCGCGCGGTCGCGCAACAGGTCGTGAAGGATTCCGGCCTCACCCCGCAATGACGGGTATTTCGCAGAAGGCTCGCTTGTAGGATGGGTTGAGCGAAGCGAAACCCATCGTCTCGATATAGTGCTCTCGATTGATGGGTTTCGCTGGCGCTCAACCCATCCTACGGGCTCACTGGAAAGCCGCAGACCGAGTCCGTGGCGCGAGCCTGTCTCAACCCGTCACCACCGGCAGCATCAGGCAGGATGCGTGCGCGCCGGCGTGATGGATGGTGTCGGTGCCGACCGCGGTCGGCGGGTAGGGATGGGTGAACACCGCGTCGGTCAGGGCTGAGTCGCCGTTGGCGATTTCGAGGCGGATGCGGTGGCTCCGCTTGAACAGATAGGCGATGGGCAGCACCTCGATGTCGAACCGGTAGATCTCCCCGGGCGTCAGCGGCTGCGGACTAGTGTGGGTGTAGAACGGGCGCCGCTCGGTCGAGCGCGTTGCATCCTTCTCGCGGTGCGAAGCCTGTAGCCAGCCTTTGGAGACGTTGACGAACGCGGGCTGCGCGCCCTTGCCGCGCGCGGCCTCGTCCTGCGGCGCTTGGTCGGCGAGCTTGACGATGAAGCGCGTGTCGATCTGGTCCGAGGACGCATAGAGCGTGAGCACGATCGGTCCGGTGACCTCGATGTCGGCCGCGAGCGGCGCCGACGTGAAGGTGAGCACGCGCCGCACCGGGTCCGGCCGCCCGTCCGGCGCGGTCGCGACCACGCCGGTCGTCCACTCCCAGTCCGGGTAGCTGTAGCTCGTCGGCGCTTCATCCTGCGCCGGCGGCTCGTCCGACAAGCCCCCGTCGTTGAGCGAGGTCACGCTGCCTGACGGGCCCTTGCGCAGAAAATACGGCACGTAGGTCGCGCGCGCGAGCGGCCATTCCGGTTCTTCGCGCCAGCTCTCGGCGCCGCGGACGAACAGCTTGACCGGCGGGCCGTCCATGACCCCGTTGTCGATGCCCTTGAGGTGCGCCTCGTAGAACGGCAAGAGCTCGTCGCGGTGGAAGTCGACCTGGTCGAACTGGTGATGCGCCTCGTGCACGTTCTTGGCGCCGGTGACGACGAGCTTCTTCGGCGCCTTCACCCCCTCGAAGCCGAGGATGTTGCCGCGCAGATGCAGGCCCATCTTGCCCCAATGCCCGATCGAGAGCACCGGCACCCTGATCTCGCCGAGCCGCGCGAAGGCGGAACGCTCGCGCCACCAGTCGTCGTCGAGGGTATGCTCGGTGATGGCGCCGACGAGATCGAAGCGCATCGGCGGCCGCCCCCTGCCGCCGGCGGGGCGATGCTGATTGTCCGCGCGCAGGTTGGCGTACCAGGACGAGCGATAGCTGCAGAAAATGCCGCCGTGATAGTTCGAGCAGCGGTACTGGTCGACCAGCCCGTCGTAGGGCGCGATGCAGGCGAGGCCGGGCGGATTCCACGTCGCCATCAGCCATTGCGCCATCGCGTAATAGGATTGGCCGATGCCGCCGACGCGGCCATTGCACCAGGGCTGCCGTGCAATCCAGGCGATCAGCTCGACATAGTCCTGCTGCTCGGTGCGGTCCATGAATCCGAATTCGCCTTCGGAACGGCCCGAGCCGCGCACGTCGGCGTGGATGTAGGCGTAGCCCACGCCCACGTACCATTCGATCGGCCCGGTCTCGCGCCAGAGAAACAGCGGAAACGCCGGCACGGTGTCGAACTCGTGCTGGTAGGGCGAGGCCGCGAACAGCGCCGGCACGCGTCCTGCGTGCGCCGGCCGGTAGACGCAGACCGAGATGCGCACGCCGTCGCGCATCGTGATCTTGACGTCGCGCTCGACCGTCATGGCGGTTCGGGCTGTGACGGATTGCTCGCTCGCTCGGTGATCGTGCTGCATGTGCTTGCCGCGTCGCGCCCTCTGCTGCATTGTGCCGCGATGATCTACGAGAAGAAACGCATGTGAGGAAGCTGCCGTGATGAGGGTATTGCTGCCGGCACTCGCCTTGGTGTCGTTCGTGGCGCCGGCCTGGGCGCAGGACTACCCGACGCGGCCGGTGCGGGCGATCGTGGCGGTGGGTGCCGGCGGCACCGGCGACGTGTTCACGCGCGTGCTGGGCGAGGAGCTCCATCGGCGCTGGGGGCAGCCCCTGGTCGTGGAGAACCGCCCGGGCGGCGCCTCCAACATCGGGGCGCGCGCCTGCGCCGACGCACCGCCCGACGGCTATACGTTGTGTATCCTGCCGGGCGAGCCGCTCGCCTACAACCAGTTCCTCTACAAGAAGCTGACCTTCGATCCCGCCAAGGACTTCGAGCCGATCATCAACCTGTTCTTCAACACCCAGGCGCTGGTGGTCAACGCGGCGCTCAAGGTCAAGACGGTTGACGAGCTGGTGGCGCTCTCGAAGGCGAAAGCGGGCACCTTGAGCTACACCGCGCCCTCGCTTCCGCTCGCGCTCTATCTCGAGAAGCTCAAGCGCGAGCAGGGCGCCGACTGGGTGAGCATCCCGTTCCGCGGCGGCGGCGACACCACCAACGCCGTGCTGTCGGGGTCGACGCCGATCGCATTCCTCGGCATGCAGAACTTCATTTCCCATCTGCAGAGCGGCACGATGACCGGCCTGGCGATCGATGGTGCGCAGCGCTCCCCGCTGTTCCCCGACATTCCGACGCTTGCGGAGCTCGGCTATCGCGGCAATCTCACCCGCGTCTATTTCGGCCTGGTTGCGCCGGCGGGGACGCCCAGGGCGATCGTCAGCAAGATCCGCGACGACGTTGCCCGCATCGGCAACGACCCGGGGTTCCGCAAGAAGCAGCTCGTCGATCGCGCGCTCGAGCCGATCCTGAACACGCCCGAGGAATTTGCGCGCTTCCTCGTCGCGGATCGCTTGACCTCCGAACGGGTCGTCAAGGAAGCGGGACTTCAGCCGCAGTAGCGGAGAGAACAGAGACATGAATTGTTTGTCCCGCGTCGGCGCGCTCCTGGCGGCCCTGGTCACGCTTTCGGCTCCGCCGACGGCGGCCGCCCAGGACTATCCCGCGCGTCCGGTTCGCGTGATCGCGACCTCGAGCGCCGGCGGCACCAGCGACATTTTCATGCGCGCGCTCGCCGAGGAGCTCAACAAGCGGCTCGGCCAGCCGTTCATCGTCGAGAACCGGCCCGGCGGCGCGTTCAATATCGGCGCCCGCGTCTGCGCCGAGGCCGCGCCCGACGGCTACACGCTCTGCATCATTCCGGGCGAGCCCCTGGTGTTCAATCAGTTCCTGTTCAAGAGCCTGGGCTTCGATCCGGAGAACGGATTCGAGCCGATCACGCAGCTGTTCTTCATTACGCAGGCGCTGGTGGTGAGCGGGGCGCTCAACGTGCGAACATTGCCCGAGCTGGTCGCGCTGTCGAAGGCGAAGCCGGGCACATTGAGCTATTCCACCGCCGCCGTGCCGCTGGGCGTGTTCATCGAGCGCTGGAAGAAGGAAACCGGCGCCGATCTCGTGCGCGTGCCGTTCCGCGGCGGCGGCGAGGCGGTGACCGCGCTGCTCAACGGCTCGGTCCCGGTCGGCTTCTACGGCATCGCCAATGTGCGCTCGCAGCTCGAGGGCGGCACGGTGATCGGCCTGCTCGTGGACAGCGACAAGCGCTCGCCCCTGTTCCCCGCCATTCCGACCATCCCCGAAGGCACCCGGCAGACGTTCTCGGCGCGCTCCTATTTCGGCCTGCTGGCGCCGGCGAAGACCCCGAAGCCGATCATCGCCCGCCTGCAGGCGGAGGTGGCGCGGATCGTCGAGGAGCCTGCCTTCCGCAATCGCAACCTGATCGAGCGCGGCCTCGAGCCGGTCGCCAATACGCCCGACGAGTTCGCGCGCTTCATCAGGGAAGACCGCGCGATCGCCGAGCAGATCGTCAAGGAATCGGGCCTGCAGCCGCAGTAGCGGGACGGAGACCCATGACGCGCTTGCCGCGCGTACTGCGCATGTGCGTAGCGTCGTCATTTGAATAAACGCTGAGGTGGAATAAACTTCTGCCGTGACGTCCCCCCGCTGGAGCCGAACAGAACGATTGCACCGGTATGAGAGTGGGGAGCCGTTGTGTGGTCAGCGGTGGGCCAGTCTTTGTGAATATTGCGTGGTTTCTTGGGAGAGCCTCCAATTGGCGGCGAAGCATGTACCAGGCAGACAGCGATCTCGCTACACTACTTGGCCGGCTAACCTCTTCGCCTGGATACGCTTACGTCCGTCCTAGGAGAGCACGAGACTTGAGTCTAACCATTTTCACAATGAATGCGCGAGAGCTGGAACGGATATTTTTGATCATTGAGGCCAACAAATACAAGCTCAACTCCACAGAGGACGGCGAATTGCGTAAGCAGATACGTCGCGGTGTGAACTACCTGCTTCATAATTTTGTTGCGGCGGCAAGAACGTTGGTGGACCACACTCGCGTCTTCATCAGTGAAAACTACCAGGCGACTGTTCTGCAGGAAAAATATCAAGCAAAGATCGCCGCAGACATTAAGAGCAACAAGAATTGTCTATTTATCCACGACCTGCGCAACTACATGCTACACTGCGGACCGCCTGCGTTGTCGATCCGGACATCGATAACGTCGGGGAACAGGGTCGATGCAGGCGTCCATTTCATCTCGAGCAGCCTTCTCGAATGGAACGGCTGGAAATCTCTGAGCAAGGAGTACATCAAGGAAAGAGCAAATTGGATCGACATAGACGATATCGCACGCACCTACTCGAATACAGTCGTGTCGTTACATTCCTGGCTCGATCTCTTGCTGAGTGAACATCACGAGAGCGATCTTCAGGAACTTCGAGCGCTTCAAGACCAAGCAAGGTTCTTGACCAACAATCGGATGGAAGCGGACGAAGAGGATTGGCATGACTGGCAAGAACCGAAGTCACTAAGCGGGCTTCCGTGGATTCATAATGCCTGATTTCTTTCCTGCAAGTTCGCCGAGCATTTTGCGACATCGAGCTGGCGCTGCACCGATGTCGGAACGCGGACGATTGTCGCAATCAGGCTCGATCTTGACGACGATCCACGTTGGTACAATGGGCCGCCCTACGCCGTCCTCGAAACGGTATTCGACGAGGGCGGGATGGAAGACTGCGAGCCGCTGAGCGGCCCGCGCTCGCACGACAATTCTGGAATGCAGAGAATTGTCATGGTGAAACGCGACCTTGTGGATAACTAGGACAATCCCTCTTGCGGCCGCGCGGGCCCTGCACGGGCCTATACTGGTCCGGTCCAGCAAATCACTAGGCTGCCGGTATGCGTTTCCCGCCCCAATTCCTCGACGAGCTGCGCGCACGCCTCCCCGTGTCGGAGGTCGTGGGCCGGCGCGTCAAGCTCAAGAAGGCGGGACGCGAGTGGAAGGGGCTCTCGCCCTTCAATCAGGAGAAAACACCCTCGTTCTTCGTCAACGACCAGAAAATGGCGTGGTTCGACTTCTCCTCCGGCAAGAACGGCACCATTTTCGATTTCGTGATGATGACCGAGGGGCTGTCCTTCCCCGAGGCGGTCGAGCGGCTGGCGGCGCAAGCCGGCCTCCCGTTGCCTACGATCTCGCGTGAAGAGCAGGCTCGCGACGAGCGCCGCAGGACTCTCAACGACATCGTGGAGCTGGCGGCAAAATTCTACGGGGCGACGCTCGCCTCCCGCGCCGGCGCCCGCGCGCGCGGCTATCTCGCCGATCGCGGGCTCGATCCGGCGACCCAGGTCAAGTTTCGCCTGGGCTATGCGCTCCCCGAGCGCTTTGCGCTCAAGGAGCACCTGGGTAAGGAGGGAATATCCCCCGAGGACATGATCGAGGCCGGGCTCTTGGTCGCCGGCGACGACATTCCCGTGCCCTATGACCGTTTCCGCGACCGCGTGATGTTTCCGATCGCCGATCTGCGCGGCCGCGTCATTGCCTTCGGCGGGCGCGCGCTCGAGAAGGACGCGCAGCCCAAGTATTTGAACTCGCCCGAGACGCCGCTCTTCCACAAGGGCGCCACGCTCTACAACATCGCGGCTGCGCGTGCGGCCGCGCACAAAGGCGCGCAAGTGGTGGCCGTTGAAGGCTATGTCGACGTGATCGCCATGGTGACGGCGGGCTTCGAGGCGACCGTCGCGCCGCTTGGCACCGCGCTCACCGCCGACCAGCTTGTCCTGCTCTGGCGGATGGCGGACGAGCCCACGCTCTGCTTCGACGGCGATGCCGCCGGCCGCCGCGCCGCCTATCGTGCGGTCGATCTGGCGTTGCCGGTGCTCAAGCCCGGCAGGAGCTTGAAATTCGCGAGCCTCCCCGAGGGCCACGATCCCGATGACCTCGTGCGCGCCGGCGGTCGCGCGGCCATCCACGAGGTCGTCGCCGCGGCGCGTCCGCTCGCCGAGGTGCTGTGGATGCGGGAGACCGAAGCCGGCGGCTTCGACACGCCCGAGCGGCGGGCGGCGTTCGAGGCGCGCCTTGTCGCGGTGACGGCCACGATCGGCGACGATTCCGTGCGCAAGTATTACCGCCGCGAGTTCGGCGACCGGTTGCGGCGCCTGTTCGATGTCGACGAGCGGCCGCCGATGCGGGAGAAGCGGGGCGACCTGCGCGGCCGCCGTCCGCAAGGCTTCGGCGCGGCGCGTGCCCGCGGCCGGCCGGATCGTCCGCGCTCACCGGGCAGGCTGATCGGCGGCGAGCCCTATGTGGTGGCGAGCGCGCAGCTGGCGTCGAGCCCCCTTCATCGCGGGCACCGCGCCGCCATTCCCCTGCGCGAGGCGCTGATCCTGCAGGCGGTCATCAATCATCCCTGGCTCCTGCACGAGCATCTGGAGGAGCTCGCCAGCGCGGAGTTCCGTCACGCCGAGGCGGCCCGGATCAAGCGCGAGCTGATCGACATCTTCGCCCATGGCGGCGCGAGCGATGGCGAGGCCATGGTCGCCGAGCTTGGCCGCCGCGAACTGGCCGGAGTCGCCGCGCGCATCCAAAAATCCATCACCACGCCGTCGGTCTGGGGGGTGACGCCGGACGCCGCGCCCGAGGACGTTGTGATGACGTGGAAACAGCTTGTCGCCTTGCATCGACAATGGCATTCCCTAACTAAGGAACTCAGAGACGCCGAACAGGCCTTGGGTCAGGACCCGACCGAGACCAACTATTCCTGGTTGCAGGACGTGAAGGCTCGCCTCGCAGTGCTCGATGGAACCGAGGCACTGATCGAGGGTTTTGGAGCATCCTCGGGTCGGCCAGTGCGGTCGCTCTAGAAGGCGAGGCGATTGGAGCCAAAGGGGCCCGGGAACACCCGGAACCGGGAATGAGCCTTTGGCTTTTGTCATATGGAGGGTTAATCGGGGCGTAAGGCGTCCCGATGACACTCCGGCGGGTTCGAATCGGGCGGTGACCTGGGATCGCGAACGGGCCGTTCGCGGCCCGATGGTCGGCGCCGCTTCCGGCCGTTCGAGTCTCCCTGCATAGGGTAGGGGTGGTGTGTTTGGTGACCGACGTTCGAGGATGGGCGTCCCAGGAGAGGTGCATGGCGAGCAAGACCAAGGCGGCACAAAAAGAGAAAGAAAAGGAAGAGGCGCCGGAAAAAGAGGCAACCGAGGCGCCCGACACGCCGCTGCCCCTGCTCGACCTCTCGGATGCGGCCGTCAAGAAGCTCATCCGCTCGGCCAAGAAGCGCGGCTACGTCACCCACGACCAGATCAACTCGGTGCTGCCCTCGGAGGAGGTCAATTCCGAGCAGATCGAGGACGTGCTCGCGATGTTCAGCGAGATGGGCGTCAACGTGGTCGAGACCGAGGAGGCGAGCGAGGAGGGCGAGGAGCAGCGCGAGGAGGCCGACGAGGAGCCCGAGAGCGAGGGCGGCGAGCTGGTCGAGGTCCAGCAGAAGGTCCCGGCCAAGTCCGAGGCCAAGGAGCCGACCGAGCGCACCGACGATCCGGTACGGATGTACTTGCGTGAGATGGGCTCGGTGGAGCTGCTCTCGCGCGAGGGCGAGATCGCCATTGCCAAGCGCATCGAGGCCGGCCGCGAGGCGATGATCGCCGGCCTGTGCGAGAGCCCGCTCACCTTCCAGGCCATCATCATCTGGCGCGACGAGCTCAACGAGGGCAAGGTTTTCCTGCGCGACATCATCGATCTCGAAGCGACCTATGCCGGCCCCGACGCCAAGGCCATGCCGGCAGCCCCTGGCGCCGACGGCCAGCCGGCCGCGGCGGTGCCGGGTGCCTCGCCCGTGCCCGGCGCGCTGGCGCAGGCGGTGGCCCCGCCGGCCGCACCCGCGGCCGCGACCCCGTTCAAGCCGGCGCCCGAGCGCGCCAACGGCGAGGAAGCCGAGGCTGCCGAGCCGGCGCCCGCCGAAGGCGATTTCGACGACGACGACATGGAGAATTCGCTCTCGCTCGCCGCCATCGAGGCCGAGCTCAAGCCCAAGGTGGTCGAGACCTTCGACAACGTCGCCGACGCCTACAAGCGGCTGCGCCGCCTGCAGGACCAGGACATCCAGAACAAGCTGCGCAACGATTCGCTCTCGCCCGCGCAGGAGCGCCGCTACAAGAAGCTCAAGGACGACATCATCGCCGAGGTGAAGTCGCTGCGCCTCAACCAGGCGCGCATCGACGCGCTGGTCGAGCAGCTCTACGACATCAACAAGCGGCTCGTCGGCTACGAGGGCCGCCTGATGCGGCTCGCCGAAAGCCACGGCGTCGTGCGCGAGGACTTTCTCAGGAACTACCAGGGCTCCGAGCTCGACCCGCGCTGGCTCAACCGGGTGTCGAAGCTCTCCGCCAAGGGCTGGAAGAGCCTCGTCGCCAGGGACAAGGACAAGGTCAAGCACCACCGCCACGAGATCCAGGTGCTCGCCGGCGAGACCGGGCTCGAGATCGGCGAGTTCCGCAAGATCGTGCACATGGTGCAGAAGGGCGAGCGCGAGGCGCGCCAGGCCAAGAAGGAGATGGTGGAGGCCAACCTGCGCCTCGTCATCTCCATCGCCAAGAAATACACCAACCGCGGCCTGCAGTTCCTCGACCTGATCCAGGAAGGCAATATCGGGCTGATGAAGGCGGTCGACAAGTTCGAGTACCGCCGCGGCTACAAGTTCTCGACCTATGCCACGTGGTGGATCCGGCAGGCGATCACGCGCTCGATCGCCGACCAGGCGCGCACCATCCGCATCCCCGTGCACATGATCGAGACCATCAACAAGATCGTGCGCACCTCGCGCCAGATGCTCAACGAGATCGGCCGCGAGCCGACGCCCGAGGAGCTGGCCGAGAAGCTCGGCATGCCGCTCGAGAAGGTGCGCAAGGTGCTCAAGATCGCCAAGGAGCCGCTCTCGCTCGAGACCCCCATCGGCGACGAGGAGGATTCCCACCTCGGCGATTTCATCGAGGACAAGAACGCGATCCTGCCGATCGACGCCGCCATCCAATCCAATTTGCGCGAAACCACCACGCGCGTTCTCGCGTCACTTACGCCCCGCGAAGAGCGCGTGCTGCGCATGCGCTTCGGCATCGGCATGAATACCGACCACACGCTCGAAGAGGTCGGCCAGCAGTTCTCGGTCACCCGCGAGCGCATCCGCCAGATCGAGGCCAAGGCGCTAAGGAAGCTCAAGCATCCGAGCCGGTCGCGCAAGCTGCGGAGCTTCTTGGATAATTGAGCGTGTAGGGCGGATGAGCGTCAGCGTAATCCGCCACTGCCCGCGCTATCCACGCGGTCATTGCCGGGCTTGACCCGGCAATCCATCCCTTTGCGAGAAGCTTGCGACGCAGGATGGACCCGCGGGTCAAGCCCGCGGGTGACGGCTGTGGTGTGGAACGCGAGTCACCTCAAACCTAATCTAGCTCAGCCCCGCAGATGACATCGATATGACACGTTGGAGTTGAGTAAGCGCGGGCTCCGGTTGTATGGATGCCCGAGCCGGCGCAGGACGGCGTCATGACTTTGTGCGAGGGGAACCAACATGGCGGGCATGAAGCTGAGCTGCGGAAAGCGGGATTGGCTCGACCTCGAGCACGTGCCCCTCGAGTCACGCCTGGTGCGGGGGGTGCGCATCTTCGAGCCCAAGCGCACGAACGCCGCCCGCGCCGCATTCCTGACCAATCGGGTGATTGCCCGCAGCTTCGGGAAGGCTGCCGGCGCCACTAGCATGGCCGAGCGCGCGGCGCTCGGTACCGACAAGGTGGAGGTGGCGACGTTCCGCGACGAGACCGGAAAGGTGCGCGTCGTCTATCGCGAGGCGATCGTGCGGTTCGAGCCCGGCATGGCGCAGAAAAAGCGCAGGGCGGTTCTGGCCAAATTCAAGCTCAAGGTTCGCGCGCGCAACGCCTTCATCGGCGACCAGGTCATCGTCTACGCCCCGCGCCGGACCTATGTCGCCGAGGGCATGATCGAGCTCGCCAACGCGCTGACCGCGACCGAGGAGATCGCGTTCGCGTTCCCGAATTTCGTGTCCGAGTTCAAGCGCATGGGCCCCGCGGGCCGCCACGCCGGGCAATGGCCGCTCGACCTCGTGGATGCGCGCAAGGCGTGGCGGCATGGGCGCGGGGAGGGGATCACGATCGCCATCCTCGACGACGGCGTGGACGTCGAGCATCCGAACCTGCGCGCCAACATTCGCAGGCGCCCGGATCCGGACGAGCCGCGCGACCTCTGCGGGCGCGATTTCTTCGTCGACGAAATGAGCCGGGACGGTGTCGAGGAGCAGTTCGACCCGCGGCCCAAGATCTTTCGGTTTCCGTTCGACGAGTACGAGTCCAACGATATCCACGGCACCTGTTGTGCCGGCGTTGCCGCCGCCACCGGCAACGTGCGCGGGATTTACGGCGCGGCGCCGCGCGCGCGCATTCTTCCGGTCAAGATCTTTCACGCCGACGGGATGGCGACCGAGTCCCGCATCGCCAACGCGATCCGATACGCCTCGCGCTTCGCCGACGTCCTCTCCGCCTCCTGGGAAGGGCCGCGCGGGCCCGACATGGAAGCGGCGCTGGCGGAGGCCGGCCACGGCCGCGGCGGCAAGGGCTGTCCGCTGTTCTTCGCCGCCGGCAACGAGAACGGCCGTATCAACTATCCGGCGCGCTCGCCGCACGCCATCGCGGTCGGAGCCTCGACCTACAAGGACGGGAAGGCGCATTATTCCAACCACGGGCCCGCGCTGTCGATCGTGGCGCCGTCGGGCGTCGTGATCGTCAAGCCATGGCGCAATCCGCGGGCGGGAATGATCCTGACCACCGACCTGAGCTATCCGCGGCGCGGCTTCAACGTCGGCAGCGTCGCGGCGGGCGGCGTGAACGGCCTGCACTACAACAAGTTCTCCGGCACGTCGTCGTCGACGCCGTTCGTTGCCGGGATCGCGGCCCTGATCTTATCGGTCAATCCGAAACTGACCAGCAAGGAGCTGCGCGCGCTGCTGGAAGAGACCGCCGACAAGATCGGGCCGAAGTCGAGCTACAAGGCGAACGGCCACAGCAACGACTTCGGCTACGGGCGCGTCAACGCCGCCCGGGCCGTCGCGCAGGCGCGGCGTCTGGCGAAAAAGTCTCGAACCGCGCGCTAAAAAGGGGCGGCCGTCCCGTCATTCGGTCGTAATCAGACCCCTGCTGGTCGCGACGATCCAGCGGTTGCCCCAGAGCACGATCGAGTTCGACCTTGCCCACCCCCGGCACCGTGTCTCCACGCGCTGCCGTCCAGATGCCGTTGGGCCCTTCCAGGACGACCTTGCCGCCGGCGACCTCGCGCACCGTCCAACCATCGATCGTGGTCGGCCTCGTTTCCGGCGTCGGTGTCGGTCGCGGAAAATTCTTGGTCTGCTGCGGTACCGGCGTCGCCTGTCCTGGCGAGTTGGAATTCGGCTGCGCCACGATTTTCCGGCTATTCGGTGCACTCGGAACTGCCGTCCGGTCCGCCTTGGGGGTCATGATACGAAGGGCCTCGGTTTCGGGCCGCGGCACCGGAGTGGAAGCGTTGAGATTCTGCCCAACAGGTGTCGACGGCGAACCCGCGTCGGGATACCACCCCCGACCGCTCACCCACCCGACGCCGAGTGCCCCCAACAGCGCCGCTGCGACAAGTCCGGCACGAAGCCGCTTGCTGGCAGGAGTTGCGATCGGGACGAAGACCTCGTCGACACGAGCCCTGACGTGGTCGCCCCAGGCGGAGTCTCGCTCGGGGACGGCAGCTCCGATCCGATCTCTCGGTATGAACCGGGCCCCCGCTCCTCGTCTCAAGCGGAGGAGGGCTTGGATCGACTTCGTGGCAGCTTCAGGTTGCCCTGTTGAAACGGCGGGGAACTGGCAAGCAATGCTGCGTCCGCTGTCACGAGCGGGCGGTGGCTGATCGGGCTGTTGTCGGAGGGCGTTGCCGGCCTTCTTGATCAGCGCTTCGATCTCGGTTTCCAGGTCTGCCGAGTTGGAGGCCGCAGGTGATCGCGCCGCCCCGCTCTCGGTATTGCCCTGCGCAACAGGCGCATGGGACCGGTGAAGCTCGTCGCGCTCGATCCGCCATTCGCCGAACAGATCCTTGGTTCCGGTGATGGCGCCGCCTTCGACTGCCTTGAGGATTGTGTTTTCGCTCAAGCCAGTCGCCGCTGCGGCCGCCGCGAGCGTGTAGTACATGGGCCGACGATCCGTTTCCCAACGAGCGCCTAAACATTGCGCCGCAATCATTATCGAACGCTTAAGCGATGAACGTAGGCGGATGAGCGCCAGCGTACCGGTTAACGCGACCTTAACCTTGCTCCCGGATCATGCCGGACATTCCTCCGCGCGTCGCTGTGATCGGGATCGAACCATGGATGCAATGGAACCTGACGTGTCAACGCAAGCCGTCACCGCAATGATGGAGCTCGCAGACGGGGTCCGCGCGCCGGTGCCCGTGCAGGAGATGTCGCCGCCCACGGCGCCTGCCGCGGGCGAGGCGGAGCTCGGCAACGACACGTTCGCCTCGTTGATCCAGAAGATCAGCGCGCTGTCGGTCGCGGAGCTGGAAAGGATGATCGACGAGCTGCAGGAGGCGAGAAGCTATCTGCAGGCCGAGGGCGAGCGCATCGAGCGCGAGGCGCTCGGCTACGCCGCGCTCAGCCAGACCGCGCTCGAGTCCGTCCGCATCATTTCCGAGACCGTGAGCGACTGGCGCAAGGCCGGCCATCCCGTGCGCAGCCTCAACGGGGCTGACTCGTAGGGCGCAACAGCGCAAGCGCATTGCGCCACGGTCGGCCGCGTTTTCTCCAATTTGTGCTCCCGCATCCTTCCGCACCTCGGCGGGGTCCACCGCGGCCGCGCGCGTGTCGGCGCAATACGCTTGCGCTATTGCGCCCTACGCCGCGCTGCGGTGTGTGATGTACGCAACTTTACGTAGAGTTTAACAAGATATATAATCCTGAGATGTAGTGGCCGGCGAGGTCGAGCGCGCGCTCCCTCGGCCGGACGGCCACCCTCAGGAGGTCGATCATGCCTTGGATCAAGAACACAGGCTGCAAGTACCACACCCAGGACACCAACTATTACTGCGGCGCTGCCACCGCCATGATGGTGCTGGCCGAGATCGGCGTGGGCTACGGCAGCCTCGACCAGGACGATCTCTACACCTCGAACAACACCCACAATGTGCAGCCGGGCTGGTACAGCGACCCGGAAGGGCTGCGCTTCACCATGGTGGACCGCAAGCCCGCCTCGTTCACCAACACCTTCGTCGTCTACCGCGAGGCCTCCGAGCCCGCGGGCTCGCGCAAGCTCGTCTACACGCTCGAGCACTACGGCGTCTCGCCGATCGTGCTGGTCTACGGCTGCGCGCACTGGATCGTGGTGTGCGGCGTGCAGACCGACGTCAATCCCGCCACCGGCCCCTACACCATCCAGGGCTTCTGGGTGAACAACCCGGTGCACGAGGACAACGAGCCGCATTCCGCCGGCGACATCTGCGGTTCCGGCGGCAGCCACGGCGTCGAGAACCAGTGGGTGAGCTACGCCGCCTGGCAGGGCACCTATCTCACCGGCTGCAACTACGATAGTCCCACCAATTCGCTGCAATACATCAGCGTGTGCGACCCCGACGAGCCGCGGCTCGCGATGCCGCGCCAGCTCGAGCCGGTGCGCTATTTCGACGGCCGCAGCATCGTCGACCCGCGCGCGGTCGCGGGCGTCATCGGCAAGGAGATCGAGCGCCTCTCGCTGCAGGAGGCCAAGCAGACCGCCCGCTTCGCCCGCGGCAAGTTCGGCACGCCGCTGCTCGTGCGCCGGCTCGACGACGAGCGCAGGTTCTACCACCTCACGCCGTCGATGGACGGCGGCAACGTGCTCGGCTACGCGCAGACCGACGCGCTCTACGGCAACCTCGAGAGCGTCTTCACCTTCAAGCGCGGCTTCAAGCTTTACGAGCTCGACGCGAAGAAGATCGCGGCGAGCCTCGTCGGCGCGAAGTTCGAGCTTCCGGGCGAGAAGGGCCGCTTCACGCTGGAGAAGGGCAAGTTCCGCCTCGAGCCGGAGCTGGTCTGGCGCCCCTGCCGGCAGGCCTACTCGCCCCATCTGCCCTTCTGGCGGATCGTGGCCGGCCCCTTTACCTTCTATCGGCGCATCGACGGTCCGCTCTACGCGCAACTGACCCTCAACGGCAGGGGCATCTGATCAGCCCCGACGGAGGCGGATTGGACGCTTCACCGGGAGACGCCGCGCGCATTGCGCTCGACTGGTTTCGCACGCAGCACGGCGAGGCCGGCGACCTGCGCGCCGGCGAGCCGGTGCGCGTGGTGCGGCTCGACGATTCGTCGCGCGGCTACTTTCTCGTTCCGCTGCGCGACGACGCCGGCTTGTCCGGCATCGTGCAGGTCGACGCGCGCAGCGGCGCGGTGGAAACCTCGGCGCGCATCGCGGATCGCATCCGCCGCGTTCCTGCTGCCGCCGGCGCGGGCGCTCGCCGCTGCCCGCGCGGCGCGGCCGACGCTGTCCGGTTGGGGCTCCCCCTTTCTCGGCTGGCGGCCGTGCAAGGAGAGCTTCGACGCGATGCAGCCGTTATGGGTCGTGCCTCACGGCGACGGCGTCGTCTATGTCGACCGGAGCGGCCGGGTGTTCGGCGCCCTCAGCGTGTCCGGCCGCGGCGGATAGCGCCGCGCCCGGCTGCGCGGCTCGGCCCATTGCCGCAAGGCTCATGTCGCACTCCGCTCCCGCTTCCCCGGCGCGGACACGCGATTTGCGTATCGTCGTCGCGTGCGCTCACTTGCGGCCGGACCCGGGGCGAAGGCGTAGTCCGGCTTCGCGACCGGTCTTTCGCTGCATTGACATGTCATAGGCCAGTTACTATCATGATGCAAGTTGCCTCTGCAGCCTGGGAGAGCAGCGATGGTCGAAGCCGGCAGCCCCGCCCCGAATGCATTCTTCCTCGACGACCTCGACGTGGGCCAGCGTTTTTCGACCGCCTCGCACACGATCGATGCGGCGGAGATCAAGGAATTTGCTGCACGATTCGACCCGCAGCCGTTTCACCTGGATGGCGAGGCCGCAAAGGCGACGTTGTTCGGCGGATTGGCCGCAAGCGGCTGGCACACCGCCGCGATCACGATGAAGTTACTGGTCGAGACGGGCTTGCCGCTGCACGGCGGCATCATCGGAAGCGGCGGAGAGATCAGCTGGCCCAAGCCGACGCGGCCGGGCAACACGCTCACCGTCTTCAGCGAGATCGAAGAGGTGACCCCGTCCCGCTCGCGCGCGGACCGCGGAATGGTCCGCATACGCAGCGAGACCCGAAATCAGCACGGCGAGATCGTCCAGATTCTCATCGCCAAGCTCATCGTGCCTCGACGTAGCGCGGCTGCTCCCGGGCCCGATGCGTCATCGGCTTCCCGCGCCGCCGTTTCGCACGCGGCCGCAAGCTGAGACCCATCCACCACTCCGGCTTGAAAGTGTCCCATGGCGCAACAACGCAATTTCTGGATTCCGGTCGTCTGCGGAGCGGTGATCCTGACCATCGGAATTGGCGCGCGCCAGAGCTTCGGCATTTTTCAGAAACCGATTGCGGCGGACCTCAATGTCGGGCGCGAGCTCTGGTCGTTCGGCAACGCGCTCTCCATGCTGCTGATGGGCGTGTTCGCGCCCTTCGCGGGCAATCTCGCCGATCGTTTCGGCACGGCGCGCACCGTCGGCGCCGGCGGCGCGCTCTATGTGGCCGGCATGCTCATGATGGCGACGGCAGCCGAAGGCGTGATGCTGACCGTCGGCAACGCGCTCTCCGGCATCGGCATGGCGGCGGCGGGCTTTGGGCCGATCCTCGGCGCGATCGGGCGGCAGACGCCGGCTGCATCGCGATCGAGCGCGCTCGGCGTCGCCACCGCGGGCGGCTCGTTCGGTCAGTTCGCGATCGTGCCGTTTGCGTCGATCCTCCAGAACAGCTTCGACAATTGGCATTCGACCATGTTCGTTCTGGCCGCCGTGTCGGTGATGATGGTGCCGCTCGCGCTCGGGCTGCGCGAGCAGCGCGCGGCGCCTTCAAAGACCGCGCCGCCGGTGCAGAGCGCCAGGGATGCGCTGCAGGAAGCGTTCCGCACCCAGGGCTTCCTGCTGCTCACGGTTGGCTTCTTCGTGTGCGGCTTCCACGTGACGTTCATCGGTCTGCACCTCCCGGCCTATATCTCCGACAACTCCGTCGGCATGTCGTTCTTCGGGCGTCCGATATCCGCCATGGAGCTCGGCGGATGGGCGATCGGCCTCGTCGGTCTCTTCAACATCGCTGGCGCATTGTTGTGGGGATGGCTCGGCGGGCATCATCTGCGCAAGGATATGCTGGCGCTCCTCTACGCGTTGCGGGCGCTGGCGTTCGTGCTGTTTCTCGCCCTGCCGCTGTCCTGGATATCCGTGCTCCTGTTCGCCGCCGCGCTCGGCTTCCTCTGGCTCGGAACCGTTCCATTGACCAGCGGACTGGTCGGCTACATGTTCGGCCCGGTGCACGTGTCGATGCTATGGGGTATTGTCTTCTTCAGCCACCAGCTCGGGAGCTTCCTGGGCGGCTGGGGCGCGGGACGCCTCTACGATATCCAGGGCAATTACGATGCGATGTGGTGGATATCGGTCGGGCTCGGCGTGTTCGCGGCGTTGATCCATTGGTTCATCCGCGAGCAACCGGTCGAGCGGCTCAAACTTGCAGCGGTACCGGCATGAACCGAGCGGGCACCACCGATGCCGAGAATCCGGCGCAAGCCGCGCCGCACTGGATGCTGTGGATCGTCGGCGGGATCGCCGTCGCGGTTGGCGGCGTGGCGCTTCTCCTCTGGGGCGTCATGGGCCCCACATACATTTTCGATCTGATCGCTGCCTATTGCGGTTAGGCCCAACAGGCGGGGGTGCCAAGACTTTCGTCGTCGCTGGAGCAACAACCGACAATTCCGGGCACGATCGCTGGGTCAGGCGGGCCGAATGTCCTCAAGGCGGAAATCAACCTGGACAGGAGAACCTTGATGCCTGGTCGCAACGGCTCCCTCGCTTTGAGAACCGCCATTGGCGCGCTGAGCCTCATGGCTTGCTGCGGCCCGGCCACCGCCCAAGGTGCCCCGCCGCCGGCGGTCTCGGTGATCCCCGTGGTGAGCCGTCAGGTGACGGAAACACGCGATTTCATCGGCCGCGTCACGGCCATCAACAAGGTCGACATCGTCGCGCGGGTCCGGGGGTTCATCGAGGAGCGCGTGTTCGCCGAAGGGCAGAAGGTCAAGACCGGCGACCTCCTGTTCCGGCTCGAACAGGCAACCTACAAGGCGGCGGTTGAGCAGCAGCGCGCCAATCTCGCCAAGGCAAAGGCGACGGCGGTCAACGCGGAACTGCAACTTCAGCGCGGCAGGGAGCTTGTCCGCAATCAGAACATCCCGCAATCCACGCTCGACCAGCGCGCGGCCGACGAGGCTGCAGCGCAGGCCGATGTGATGCAGGCGCAGGCGCTGCTCGACCAGGCGGAAATCAATCTCGGCTACACCGAGATCCGCTCACCGATTGACGGACGGATCGGACTTGCCAATTTCACCATTGGCAATCTGGTCGATCCCTCGTCCGGGAAACTTGCGACCATCGTCAGCCAGGATCCCATCTATGTCATCTTCCAGGCCAGCGAGCGTGATGTTCTTGACTACAGTCGCAGGGGCACCGAACCGACCGACCAAAGCGCGCATGTGACCGTTCACATCAACCTGCCCAACGGCACCGCATATCCGCATTCCGGCGTCACCAACTTCCTCGACGTCCAGGTCGACCCGACCACGGATACCGTGGCGGTACGGGCGCAACTGCCGAACCCGGAAGGTCTTCTGATCCCCAGCGGCATTGTCGGCGTCAGCGTGGAACGGGGCGCGCCGCGGCCGGCGCTGACGGTTCCGCAATCCGCCGTGCTGCTCGATCAGGCCGGCCGGTATGTCCTGGTCGTCGACGGGGCGAAGAAGGTCGAGCAGCGACGCATAACGACCGGTGTCGAGCAAGGCAGGGACGTTGTCGTGACGGGCGGCCTCAAGGAAGGAGAACTGATCATCGTCGAGGGGATCCAGAAGGTGCACCCCGGCCAAGTCGTGACGGCGACCGTCGTGCCCGGAAACTGAGGCGAATGTTTTCCAGCATCTTCATCGACCGTCCAAGGCTCGCCTTCGTCATCGCCATCGTCATTACGCTGGCCGGCGCCATCGCCATCGCGTCGATTCCGATCGCGCAGTTCCCCGACATCGTGCCGCCCCAGGTGACGCTGACCGCGACCTATCCGGGTGCCGATGCCGAAGTGGTCGAGACCACGGTGGCGCAACCGATCGAGCAGCAGGTCAACGGCATCGACAACGCGCTCTATTATCAATCCGCCAGCGGCTCCGACGGCAGCTACACCCTCAACGTGACTTTCGCGCTCGGCACCGATCCGGACATCAACACCGTCAACGTGCAGAACCGCGCCAGCCTCGCAGTGCCGCTGCTTCCGCAGGAGGTATCGCGCACCGGCCTCACCATCCGCAAGAAATCCGCCGCCCTCCTGCAGGTCATCACCGTCTACTCGCCGAAGAACACCTACGACGCGGTTTATCTCAGCAACTATGCGACCATCAACGTCATCGACACGGTGGCGCGGATCAAAGGCGTCGGACAGGTCACGCTGTTCGGCCCGCTCGACTATTCGTTGCGCATCTGGCTCGACCCCGACCGGCTGACCCAGCTCAGTCTCACGCCGAACGACGTGATCGCGGCGGTGCAGAGCCAGAACGTCCAGGCGGCGCTGGGGCGGGTGGGCGCGGCTCCGATCACCGAGGAGCAACAGGTCCAGATCACCATCAAGACCAAGGGCCGGCTTTCGCGCCCCGAGGAATTCGCCGCCCTGGTCCTGCGCACCAAGCCCGACGGCTCGGTGGTCCGGGTGAGCGACGTCGCTCGCATCGAGATGGGCGCGAAATCGCAGGACCGCCACAGCCGCTTCAACGGCGCGCCGGCCGCCGCGCTCGGCATCTACCAGACCCCGGGCTCCAATGCCGTCGACGTCGCCCGTCAAGTTCGCGACACCCTCAATACGCTGGCGACGCGCTTCCCGGAGGATCTCGCCTATACCGTATTCTTCGACACCACGGTGTTCGTCACCTCGACCATCGAGGAGGTCATCCGCACCTTGGCCGAGGCCATCGTCCTCGTGGCCCTCGTCGTGTTCCTGTTTCTTGGCAGCTGGAGGACGACGCTGATCCCGCTGGTCGCCGTGCCGGTGTCGATTGTGGGCACATTCGCCGTCATGCTGCTCATGGGCTATTCAGCCAACACCGTCTCCCTGCTCGCCCTCGTGCTCGCGATCGGCATCGTGGTCGATGACGCCATCGTCGTGGTCGAGAACGTCGAGCGGGTGATGGAGGAGGAGCCGGAGCTGCCGGTGCCGGAGGCCTGCAAGAAGGCGATGGCCGAAATTACCGGCCCCATCCTCGCCATCACGCTCGTCCTGTTGTCGGTTTTCGTTCCGGTCGCCTTCATTCCCGGCATCAGCGGGCAGCTTTTCCGCCAGTTCGCAGTGGCCGTCTCGGTATCGATGCTGATCTCGGCGCTCAACGCCCTGACGCTCAGTCCGGCGCTTTGCGCGGTGCTCCTGAAACACGGTCAGACGAGCCGCGGCCCGATGCGCTACGTCCTGGGAGCGATCGATCGCGTTCGTCACGGTTATGTCGCGGTGGTGCGCCGGCTGGTGCGAGTGGCGATCGTCGGCGTCGTGGTCGTGGCCGGCACGCTCGCGCTCTCGGCCTGGCTGTTCAGCAGGACGCCGCAGAGCTTCCTGCCGGAAGAGGACCAGGGCGCGATCTTCGCCGCGCTGCGGCTTCCCGAAGGTGTTTCGGTCAATCGCACCGAGGCCGTGGTCAAGGAGGTCGAAGACATCGTCAGGCCGATTCCGGGGTCGAGGGCGTGTTGTCGGTGGTGGGACTGAATTTCATCGACTATGTCGCCTCGTCCAACCAGGCGTTCTTCGTCATCCGCCTCAAGCCCTATGAAACGCGCACCGATCCCGCCCAGAGCGCCGGTGCGATCATCGCGCGTCTGCGCCCCCAGATGGCGGCTATCAAGGGCGCCGTCGCGTTCCCGTTCAACCTGCCGCCCGTTCTCGGCCTCGGCAGCACCGGCGGTTTCCAATATGCGCTGGAGGCGTTGCAGGGACAACCGTCGACCGACGTCGCGGCGACGCTGCGCGGCCTGGTCGTGGCAGCCAACGGGCAGCCCGAGCTCGCGGGCGTGTTCAGCACCTATGCCGCCGACACGCCCCAGATCTATCTCGATATCAATCGGGACAAGGCCCAGGTGCTGGGGGTGCAGGATCAGCGACATCTTCAATGCGCTGCAATCAACGCTCGGCACCTTCTACGTCAATGACTTCAATCTGTTCGGGCGCACGTGGCAGGTCAACATTCAAGCCGAGACGCCGTTTCGCGACAACGTGGAGGATGTCTACCGGATCTACGTGCGCAACGCCCAGGGCGGGATGGTCCCGATGCGGGCGGTGGCCGAAGCGAAGTTCGTGCAGGGACCGCAGACGGTCATCCGTTACAACGGATACCGCGGCGCCATCGTCAACGGCGCGCCCAAGCCCGGCTACAGCTCCGGCCAGGCGCTTGGCGCGATGGAGCGCATCTCCGCGACGACCCTGCCGGCGGGTTACAGCTTCGAATGGACCGGGACCGCGCTGCAGGAAAAGGCCGCGGGCGGACGCACCGGCATCGTGCTCGGGTTGGCCATCCTGTTCGCCTACCTGTTTCTCGTTGCGCTGTATGAGAGCTGGAACATTCCGATTCCGGCTCTGCTGTCGGTCAGCGTCGCGGGACTCGGCGCCCTGATCGCGCTGGTGCTGTCCGGATTGAGCTTCGATGTCTACGCGCAGATCGGACTCGTCGTGCTGATCGCGCTTGCTGCAAAGAACGGCATTCTGATCGTCGCGTTTGCGGTTGAGCAGCGCAACGCGGGGAAAGACGTCCAGACTGCCGCCATTGAAGCGGCAAGCCTCAGGTTCCGCCCGGTCATGATGACCAGCTTCGCCTTCATCTTCGGACTATTGCCGCTCGTCGTTGCGCAGGGGGCCGGGGCCGTGACCCGCCATGCGGTAGGTACACCGGTGTTCGGCGGCATGATTGCTGCATCGGTATTCGGGATTTTCATTATTCCGCTGCTCTACATAACCGCGGAACGTTTGCGTCGACGGGGGCCACGCCGGAAGATCAAGTGATCGCGGCCTGTAGCCCACCCGAGATGTCTGCCATTCCGTCGCGTGCGGCCCTGATCGTGGCGCCCCACGGCGACGGCACGAGCTGGCGTCCATAACCGGGAAAATGCGGTTCGTTACTTCTTTTCTTGAATTGTTGCCCTCCTGCATCAGTCACCTTCAAACATCGGCTGCGGATCACGACAGGAATTGACGGGGCTCCGCGCCCACCGCAGCCTGATTTGGCAACATGGACTCGAGTGCATGGGAGCGGGGAAGGGAATGCACCCCAAGTCGGTCGCCGGTATGCGAAGGTCTCGGGACAGCACTATCGATCGAGATGATGATGCTCGATCGTTCGATCGAGGTTCGAGTTTGCTCGACCGCTGGTCGGCTGCGTTGCTCGGCAGTGCGGCTGCCATCGCAATGCTGGCGGGGGAGCCGGCGCGCGCCATCAGCATCAACGATCAGGTCGCGGCGGCCGCCGGCGGCATCGCGAACTATTACGACAGCACCAATCAATTCCCCAATGTGGCGAGCCTGTTCGGGGTGAGCGGCCCGGAAACCGGCTCCCATTGCACCGGTGCGCTGATCAATTCCCGCACGATCCTGACTGCGGCCCACTGCTATATCCCGGGACGATTCGGAATCCCCGCCATATCGCTCGCCCCCATCGCCGGCCCCGGCGATCCGAATTTTCGCAACATCACGAGCTTCTACCGGCACGCGGATTTCGTGCCCCCGGACGGCGTGGTCGCCGACATCGCCGTCATTTCCCTGGCCCAGCCCGTCACTGCGATCCGGCCTACGGTGTTGCGCGGCGATGTTCCTCAGCCGGGAACCGTCCTGGTTGCCGCGGGCTATGGGGGCAACGGCACGGGCACCGATTGCTGCAACCCCGTCGACAACAAGCGTCGCAACATGACCATCGAGTTCGGCGCTTACGCGCCGATCGTGCCGGGCGGCGACCCCTATCTGCGCGCGCAATTTCGCAATCCGGAGAATCCGGGAGATCCTAACAGCTTCAATCTCATCGTCGGTACCTCCGCGCTCGAAGGCGGGACCGTCGGCGGCGACAGCGGCAGCCCGGTCTTCATCGAGACCCCCAACGGGCTCGTGCAGATCGGCGTGCTGCGCGGCGGACGCAATCCCGTCAATCCCGAAAGGCCCGGCGAATACGGCGACATCAGCGACTGGACGCCGCTCGCCCTGTTCCTGGGCTGGGTCGTGGAGAACAATCCATTGCGGCAGGTCACGGCGGCGGCCGGCAATTTCAACTGGAGCAACTCGGCGGCCTGGATCGACCGCGTGCACGATCCGCTGGGAAGCACGGTGCCCAGCAACACCATCGGCGACGTGAATTTCGCCGCCAACGAGGCCGCCCGCTACTACGACGTGACCTTGAGCAACCCGGGCACGATCACGCTCGACATGAGCCCGCAGATCGACTCGCTCGCGATCGCGGGCGCGCAGTCCGCCCTCGTGATCGGCGCGCCCTACACGCTCGAGGTCGTTCTGGACACGATGTTCTCGGCCGGCACCTTGGCGATGGCCGGCGGCACGCTGACCATCGGCGGCAACTACACGCAGACCGGCGGCCTGCTGCATTTTCAGCTGGCGCCCGGCGCCGGCGGCAGGATCATGGTTGCCGACACCGCCACCCTGGGCGGTACCTTGGGCGTCACCGTGACGCCGGGACTTTATGGTCTATCGACCCGGTATGCCCTGCTGACGGCGGGCGCGATCAGCGGCCAGTTCGCACAATTCGCCTCCCAATTCTTGCAGCCGTCCGCATTTCTTTCGCTCTCCGGGCCCGTCTACAATCCCACGTCCGTCGATGTGACCCTGACGCGAACCCCGTTCGGGGCCTTGGCCGGGCTGAACGGCAACCAACGCGCTGTGGGAAATGCCCTTGAAAGCGCCTACGCGACCACGCTCACGGGCGCGCCGGCGTCGCTCTTGACCGACGTGCTGTTTGCGCCGTCGGCGGCGGGAGCGCTGACCCAGTTGAGCGGCGAGAACAGTGCCGGCGGCGGCCGGCAGGCCGCGTTCCAGATGATGAATCAGTTTCTCCTGCTCATGCTCAATCCGTTCGGCGAGAACCGCGGCGGTTTCGCCGCTGCGGAAGGGGGACTCCCTGCCGCGGCAACCCGGTTCGCGCCCGAGCGGGCGGTGCCGCGCGAGACCGCGCTGGCCTACGCGGCGGTGACGCCGCCGCCGCGGCCGGCCACGTTCGCCGAGCGCTGGAACGTCTGGGGGTCGGCGTATGGCGGCTCGAGCACCGCCCATGGCGATGCCGGAATCGGCAGCCACGACTTCGGGACTCACACCGCCGGCTTTGCCGCCGGCCTCGACTACAGGTTCTCGCCCGATACGGTGCTCGGCTTTGCGCTGGCCGGCGGCGGCACGTCGTGGGGGCTGGCGCAGGGGCTCGGCGGCGGCCGCAGCGACGTATTCCAGGCCGGGCTCTACGGCTCGCAGCGGTTCGGCGCCGCCTATGTTTCGGGTGCGCTCGCCTTCGCCAACCATTGGATGACCACCAGCCGTACCGTGACGGTGGTGGAGACGAACCAGCTCGGCGCGAGCTTCACCGCGCAGAGCTGGGCCGGACGCATCGAAGGCGGCTACAAGCTCGCGTTCGCGCCGTACACGGTTGCGCCCTATGCCGCGGTGCAGGCGCAAAGCTTCAGCACGCCGAGCTACGGCGAGAGCGCGGCGTTCGGCTCCGCGCTGTTCGGGCTCAGCTACGCGTCGCGCACGGGCAGCGTGGTGCGGGCCGAGCTCGGCAGCTGGGCCAGCACCAACGTTGCGCTCGCCGGCGGCGCGACGCTCAACGTGTTCGGCCGCGCCGGCTGGGCGCACGACTGGCAGGACACGCCGCAGGCGGCGGCGACGTTCCTGACCTTGCCGACGGCGAGCTTCATCGTCGCCGGCGCCAAGACGGCGCCCGACCTCGCCGTGGTCACGGCGGGCTCGGAACTGCGTTTGGCAAGCGGCGTGTCGGTCATGGCGAAGTTCGACGGCGAGTTCGGGCAGGGTACGCGCAGCTATGCCGGAACGGCGCGCGTGCGGTACGTATGGTGATCACGGTTTAGAGCATGATCCGGAAAAGTGGGTACCGGTTTTCCGAAAAGATCATGCTCAAACAAAAAGCTAGAGCGTGATTGCGATTCAACCTAATGCAATCACGCTCTAGCGCGCCCGTTCGTTAGGGCTTGAACCACGCGCTCCCGCAACTGCACGGGATCGCGCTCTCCCTGCCTGGCAAGCTCCAGGATTTTCTTGGCGACAATCTTTGTAGCGGGATCGTCGCGATCTGCCAGACCAAGCGTGCGCAGGGCATCCTCGAACGCCGCCGAGATAACAATGATGTCTTCCGGCGAGAACGCCCGGCTATCGAGAAGGTGCGCTATGGACATTTGTGGCTCCCGGACTTGCAGGCGTCCGTCCTCGTCAGTGAAAAAAGAGGCGCCCGCCTTCATAGTGGTGGCTGCCCGGCGCATATAGGCGGGAGGAGGAGCGGAGCCCAAGAGAGGGAAGTACCAAGCCGTCTAGTATTTTTTTACTTGCTCAACGCTTGCGTCCCGGCCTGCTGGATTTGATCGCGTTCTTGCCGGTGATGCCGCGCTCGCGGGCCCAGATGACGGCGGCCGCGCGCCGATTGACCCCGATCTTGCGATAGAGCGACGCAAGGTGGTTGCGGATCGTGTTGTGCGAGAGCTTCAAACTTTCGCTCATGTCCAGGTCGGTCTGGCCTTGGCAGATAAGGCCAAGCACGTCGCGCTCACGGTCGGTCAAGTCCTGCAGATCAGCGCGCAGCGCAGACGGGCGGGACGTCTGACGCAACGCGGCCAATTTTTCCACGACGCTGCGGCTGAACCATGAAGTATCGGCCATTACGGCTTCGATCGCCGCCACCAATTCGTCCTGGGATCGCTTGCGATCGGTGATGTCTTGCATGACGCAAAGGACGCAGCGTTCATCATGAATTGTGACGGTGTCTGCGGAAACCAGGCAGTCGACGAGAGCCCCATCCTTGGCACGGAGCCGAAGGTCGAGATCTCGAACGCTGCCGGTCTTCTCGATGGTCTGCTCGAACTGGCGCTGTGCAGTCTTGTCGGACCACAGGTCCAGCTCGGCCGCGCTTCGCCCGACGATCTCTTCCTCCGAAAAGCCGGCCATCGTCTTGAATGCCTCATTGACCTCCAGGAGCTTGAACCCGCCCAGCTTGTAGATTGCCGCTGGCACCGGAGAGAGTCGAAAGGATTTCGAGAATCGCTCTTCGCTCTCGCGGAGAGCGGTCTCGGCTTTCTTGCGTGGATCGAGATCGGCAAAAGTGAAGAGCATGCAGTTTTCGTCTGCGATCTCGATCGGTTCTCCGGCCACGATCACGAACTTGAGGCCGCCGTCCGGCAACGGAACGCACGCCTCCATCTGCGGTATCGTCTTCCCCTCCTTCAAGCGTTCAAGCGCAAGCTCGCGCTTTTCGGCTTCGCACAGTATGTCGAGGTCGCGGATGGAACGTCCGATCAGGTCCTGCCGAGCATGGCCGGTCATTTCGAGGAAACCTTGATTGACCCTCACATAGCGCCGATCCGACAACCGGCAGATGATCGCCGGCGCCGGATTGGCGTTGAACGCACTCTCGAAACGGTCCTCTGCTTCAAATCGCTCGGTCTCGTCCTTGATGATCAGCACCAGGTAGTCGGGCTCGCTCGAGTCGTCAGTGCTGACAAGGCTGCGAACCGTATGGACCCAGCATTGCTCGGGATCGCCGGCGCGCGTCACTTCCACGATCACATCGCTGAAGTTCTCTCCTGCGGCGACTCGCTCGATCGGATACTTGCCGCGCTCGACGGGACGATTGTTGCGATAGCGTAGCCGGAACCGCCGCCGATACCCGCCGACCGTGGCGCCCAGGTCTTTGACTCGTCGAGTTCCGTGCATGGCCAGTGCGGCCTCGTTCGCCCAAAGAATTCGTTGATCCTTACCGATCAGAATGACGCCGTCCGTCAGTCCGGCAATGATTTGCTTGAGCTGTCGCTGATCGCGGCTCGGCCGTTTTGAAGGCTGCTTTTTTGAAGGCTGATTCATGACTGTGCTGTGTTCTGCCGGCGCAAGCTGCAACCACCGGCACCGCACCGAGGATCGGGAATCGGCTGTACTAACGACCGTCCTCGGATTGCTGAAGCACGCTCGTCACGTACCAGCACTTGGGGCACTCATACGCTGTCAAGCCTGGCTCACCTGCAATGGGTGCGATGCTCACCACTTCGTCCATCATGGTTCGACACCGCGGGCACGGCACCGCACTGCCTCGCTTGCTTCTCGATAGATCGGACACGATACGCGCCCCTTGTGTTAGGGCTCTTTCGAGTGGGCTCCTCCACCTAAGGCAACGCGCGATACCGCCCTTGGTTGCGAAGCGCAGGGACGATTGTGCTGTTGACCGGAAGGCCCCGGGCGAGCAGCGCCCCGTAGCGGGGTGTCTCTGACGGATGTTTCCGGTGGGAAACGATTCCGGGTTCGCGCCTCTCGTGCGCTCTCCCCTTGCGGGAGAGGGCCAAAAGGTCGTAGCGCGAATCATAAAGGGTGAGGGGGCGCCTCGCCGACGCCGCGGGCGCCGCGCCGGTCCCGCCCGCCGTCGTTACTTCGACGGCAGCTTGAGGAGCTCGTCGATCTTCGCCTTGAAGACCTCGCCGAGCTTCTCCTTGAGAATGTCGCGCAAGCTGCTGCCACCGCCGCTGCTGCCCCCGCTGCCGCTGCCGGAGCTTGTGCTCTGCGCACCGCTGCCGGCGCTGCTGCCGCCTTGGCTGCCGGCGAGTCCGGGCTTGACGATCCAGACGCGCCGGACCGGCGGACCCTGGCCGGTATTGACGTTGGCCTGGGCCTTGGCGGCCGAGCTCGCGCCCTTGTTCGCCGGCGCGAAGCTCGACCGGTTCGGCGCGAGGCCGGTCGGCGCCTTGCCCGCTTTGGCCGTGGGATGCGGCTGGACGAACAGAACGAATGCTTCGGCTGGGCTCGGGCTTGCCGTGGCGGCGGCGATCGCCACCGCGGCGAGCGCGGCGACGGCACTCCGGGACATGTGCACGCGCATGGGAACCTCCACCGGGTTGCATGGACGGATACACACCTGCGATGGTTGAGCATAGGCGCGCCGCTGCGCGTGCGGTGTGAAGGGGCTCACATTTCGGGGGCTCGAAGGAGGGCCAATATCTGCCGCGTAATCGCGATCCGCTGGCGTGCGCGGCGCGCTTCGCCGTTGCGCCTTACGCGCTACCCCGTGATCCGGCTGGTACCTGGGCCGCCGCTACCTCGACGCGTCCGTGAAAGAGATATTCGTGCATTTTGTGAGGTGCATCACAGCCATAAGGCCATCGGCAGACTAGGGCCTGTGTTCAGTTAGGGGATTCCCAAATCAGTTGTCGAGTGATTCATGGGCGGTCGGCTTGGAGGGCCGACCGATGCAGCGCTTTGGATTGCGAGACGACCAATGGGAGCGGATCAAGGATTTTCTGCCCGGCCGTGAAGGCCATGTCGGCGGCAATGCGGCGGACAATCGGCTGTTCGTCGACGCGGTTCTTTACAGATATCGAACAGGGATTCCCTGGCGTGATCTGCCCGCGCGTTTCGGCGACTGGAAGATCGTGCACCAGCGCTTTAGCCGGTGGGCGAAGAGCGGCGTTTTCGAGCGTATTTTCAAGCTTTTGGCAAGCGATCCCGACAACGAGTATATGATGATCGATGCCACCATCGTGCGCGCTCATCAGCATAGTGCCGGTGCGCGAAAAAAAACGGCCCGCAAGCGATCGGCCGATCGCGCGGCGGACTGACCACCAAAATTCACGCGCTCGTCGATGCGTTGGGCAATCCCGTCGAACTGATGCTCACGCCAGGCCAAGTGCATGATCTTGCTTGCGCGCAGCCGTTGATCGAGAATGCAGACCCAGACGCTTTGATTGGCGATAAAGCCTACGATGCCGACGCGTTCGTCGGCACCCTCACCCAGCGGGGAATCACCCCGTCATCCCGCCGCTTGCCAATCGTAAGACCCAACGGCCGTGCGATTTCGCGCTCTACCGCGAACGCAACCTCGTCGAGCGCTTCTTCAATCAGCTCAAGCACTTCCGTGCCATTGCCACCCGTTACGACAAACTCGCCAGAAATTTTCTCGCCGGAGTGCAGCTGGCCGCCGCTATGATCCTGCTCAACTGAACACAGGCCCTAGCGTCAGGAGAACATGCACTTGAGCTTGGCTTGGTGTCCCATGAATCGCCGCTTCCCGAGACCTTGGTACCCGCACAAAATCCCCGGCGGATATGTCGTGCGGGATGCTGGAGGCAACGCCGTTGTCTACATCTACGGACAGGAAACGTCCGTAGAAGCCGGAGGGATGGGGCGGCCGATGACCTTGGAGGAGGCGCGGACGATGGCGTTCAACATCGCGAAGCTGCCGGACCCGATGAAGAACTCGAAGTGGCTGGAGCTCGTCAGCGGCCTCATTCCTCGTCGGCCTCCCGCACGGCAGCAGGAGCAGGCTTCTTCGCCTTGAGCCGGTTAGGCTTCTTGCGCGCACGATGACAACTGGGCCAAGGGCGCAATAGCGCAAGCGTGTTGTGCCATCGCGTCGTCCGCACAGCTGCAAGGAGCTGCTGCCCCACGTTGGCCTGGAGAATCAAGGCTCGAACAGCGGAATCCGCAGCGCGCGTGCTGCCGACAATAATCGGTCACCGTAGCTCAAGAGTTCGATCGCCTGCCTTTGCGAACGCAGGAATTCGATCGATGCCTGCTCCCGAAGATCGAAATGCGGCGTATTGGCGATATCCTGCTCATCTCGGCAGGGGGCGACTATGAGGCGAGCCTGCTCCTGATCGATGACATCTGGTCCGGCGGACAGATCAAGGTCGACGGCGACATCGTGGTGGCGGTGCCGGCGCGCGACGTGCTGCTGGTGACCGGCTCGCGCAACCGGACCGGCTTGAAAAAGGTCCGCGAGCTGGCCGCGAAATATGTGGCCGAAGGGCGCTACGAATTGACCGACATGCTGTTCGTCTATCGCGACGGACGCTTCAGCAAGTTCGGCAGGTGAGGGCACAGCCGTAGCAGGCGTAGCCCGGATGAAGCCTCAATCTTACTGAGTCAGATTAAGCGCGTGAACGCGCCTAGCGCTCCATGCGGGCTACAGCGGTATTCCATGCGGTGGGCGAAGTGGGAGCGCTTCTTCATGATGGTACCGAAGTGTGGCCTTGTGCCTTCCCGAAGTCTCGCCCGGGAACAGGAAGCGTTGCGTCGAATTTAGAGATTGCCGGGTGCTGGATGGAGAAGGGGTGACACCATGCCTGACGACCTCGCCCATAGGAGGGATAGGCCCCTCAAGCCGGAACCCGACACTCGCGCTGCAAGCCGCTCAGTGGTTTCGGTTCGCGACACGCCACATGCTCCGATCGTCTTTTTCGAATGGGCGCCCGCGTCCGGATTCGCAAATGGCATCGTCAGCGTAACACTCGGTGCCAATTGCAACACTCAGGTTCGGCCGAATGGTGAAGTGACGAGCGAAACTCTTGTGGTCGCGCATCTCAGATGCAGCGTCCAGGCAGCCCTCAATCTTCGGAGGGCGCTTGACAATGCCCTGGCGTTGGCCGCGCAAGGGCGAGGTCCGAAAGGCAAGGCGAACTAGCCTGGCCCTCATTGCAACCCGAAGTTCGGTCAGGCACCTTTGTAGCCTCGTTGAGCTTCTCGGGATCTGAAGATATCTGTTGGCTCAACGTGCAAGCGCTGACTCGAGCGCTTCGAACAGGTTGCTTCAATATCTCTCCGCGACGCGATGCCTGCCCTTCAAAGCCGCTTGATCATTGTATTTGCTCTTGTTGGATCGCTTGGGCAGCTTGACCTTTGTCCTGCGCACTTTCGCAAATGGAATTGACTTCAGGATATGCGCGATGCAGTTGAGGCGCGCGCGCCGTTTGTCGTCCGAATGCACGATATGCCAGGGCGCGTGCTTGCTGTCCGTAGCCGCCAGCATCATGTCGCGCGCCTTCGAGTAGTCATACCATCGCTCGTAGGATTCGATGTCCATCGGACTCAGTTTCCACTGCCGCAGCGGGTCGTTGATGCGAGCCATGAACCGTCGTTCCTGCTCGTCCTGTCCCACCTCCAGCCATATCTTGATCAACGTGATGCCGGCGTCGACAATGTACTTCTCGATTTGCGGGCACAGTTCCAGAAAGCGCCGGTGCTCGCCCTCGCTGCAAAATCCCATGACGTACTCGACGCCCGCGCGGTTGTACCAGCTGCGGTCGAAGATGATGATTTCGCCCGCAGCCGGGAACTGCTGGATGTAGCGTTGCAGGAACATCTGCGTCTTTTCGCGATCCGAGGGAGCCGGAAGCGCCACGGTCCGAAAGACGCGCGGGCTCACTCTCTCGGTAATGGCCTTGATGGTTCCACCCTTGCCGGCGGCATCGCGTCCCTCGAACACGATGATGGCCCGCGCTCCCTTGGCCTTGAGCCAGTCCTGCAAATGACAAAGCTGGACTTGCAGCTTGCGCAGCTCGTTCTCGTAGTCCTTTCGCTTCATCTTCTCGGGATGGTCGGCTTTACCCGTCGTCTTGGTCGGTGTCATGGCGCCACCTCTTGCCCCGCATGCGTAAATCGAAGAATCCAGTGCGCATCCCGATTCAACCCAATCGGGATGCGCACCAAATTCGTGGACGGCCGCGAGCTCGATGGCGGCCCAGCGTGGCAGGACATACTCGTGCAACCGGTGCGCATTTGCCACACCTCATTTCGTCGATTGATCGGAACGGGCGCATTGATCTAACATGAATGGAGCAACCGAGGCCTTCCCCGGACGTGACCACCGCTGCGTGGAGGCCCGATGTTGCGAAGCAGCATGCGTCAGCCCGAGAGCGCGCTATACGCGCTGAATGCAACACGGAATTGGTCATTGAAACTCGAGGTGGCAGATGGACTGGTTGCTTATCGTCGTACTTGCGAGCACATCGAGCGCAGACAAATTCGTAAGTCCGATCACCGTGCCGGTGGCCACGGAACAGCTTTGCAACGCTGCAAGAGCCAAGCTGCTCGACACCTACAAGAGATCGCAGGCGGCAAATTTCATGTTCATCTCCGAATGCCTTCAAGTCCGCTGACGGCGCGCATCATCTGAAATCATTCCACCTTGATGTTGGCCGCCCGCACGATCGGCCACCACTTCTCGATCTCGGCCTTGTGGTGCGCGGCAAGGGCTTCGGGCGTCCGTTGCTCGGGTGGTGGGATGATCTGGCCGAGGTCGGCCAACCGCTGGCGAACGCCGGGATCGGCCAGCGCATCCATGACGGCGGCATTGAGCTTGGCGACAACGTCCTTCGGCGTGCCCTTCGGCGCCCACAGCCCGTACCAAATGGAGATGTAAAGCTTCGGCACGCCGGCTTCGTCGACCGTCGGAATGTCGGGCGCCGAGGGTGAGCGGGCTGCCGCCGTGACCGCATAAGCCCTGATCCTGCCTTCGCGCACATGCGGCAGCGAATTCGCCAGGTGGTCGAAGAGAATGTCGATCTGTCCTCCCATCAGATCCTGGAGCGCAGGCGCCGCGCCGCGGTAGGGAACGTATTGCAGCTTTAGACCGGTGAGGTGCTCGAAATGCACGCCGGCGATGTGCGCCGCGCTGCCGACGCCGATGCTGCCAACAGATACCTTGTCCTGGTTCGCACGCAGCCAGACGATGAGTTCCTTCAAGTCTTTCGCCGGGACGGCATTCTTTGAAACCAGCAGCATTGGGTAGCTGGTGAGCAGCGCGACCGGCTCGAGGTCTTTCAGCAGGTCGAACGGAAGCGGGTAGATCGCGCCGTTGATGACATGCGTGCTCCAGTGACCGACACTGAGCGTATAGCCATCGGGTGCCGCGCGCGCGACCCGGCCGACGCCGATGGTGCCCGCCGCGCCGGTCACGTTTTCGACCACCAGCGGCTGATCGAGCGAGACTCGCATGCGCTCACCCAGAACGCGCATGAGGGCATCGGTCGGACCGCCGGCGGTGAACGGCACCACGACCGTAATGGGCCGGGACGGATAGGTCTGGGCGGCCGCGCCCGCTGCGCCGTGCAGGGTGGCGGCGCATGCGACCGCAACAAGCAGCGCTCTCATGTCGGTTCTCCGTTCGCTACGCGTCTTTGGGCGTACCGAGCTTTTGCCGGAGCCGCCATTCCAGCATTTGCAGGCGGTCCTGTCCCCAAAATAGCTCGCCATCGTAAACATAGGTCGGCGCGCCGAAGACGCCGATGCGCATCGCTTCCTCGGTATTGGACTGGTATTCGGCCTGTACCGCCGCGTCCTCGGTCGCCGCCAGCAATGCCTTTCCGTCCATGCCGTTCTCGTCGGCGATTGCCGCCAAGGTGGCATGATCGGCGATGTTGCGGTCTTCGACCCAGACCGCGCGCAGCAGCGCATAGGCCAGCTTGCTCCAGTCGAATCCTTGCCGCATGGTCGCGATCACCATGTAGCAGGCGCGCCGGTCAGCGACCGGATGGAAGGCCGGTTCCACGTTGCAGGGCACCTGCAGGAGCTCGCTCCACCGTTTCAGTTCCACGTGCCTGTACGCTTGGCGTTGCTGGGCGCGTTGCTTCAATGGGAGGCCGCCCGAGACCGACCACACCTTCAGGAGATCCATGGGCTTGTGTCTTATGTTCAGACCGAACCGATAGGCCAATTTTTCGAAGCGCTGATGACCAAGATAGGTCCACGGCGAAGACATGGAATCGTAATAGTCGATGAATTGTTTCGGTCATCTTTCCGTCCATCATCATGTTCAGTCCGCCTTCGCGCCTGAGAACTTGACCACCTTGGCCCATCTCTCGGTCTCGTCGGCGACGAACTTGCGGAACTCAGCGACCGTCATCGGCATCGGCTCGGCGCCAAGCTCGGCAAACCGCGCCTTGATCCTCGTTTCCGCCAGTCCCGCGTTGATGTCCTGGTTCAGCTTCGCAATGATCTCGGACGGCGTCCCGGTCGGGGCGCCTGCGCCGAACCAGGCGCTGAGCTCGTAACCCGGCACCGTCTCGGCAATCGTCGGCACTTCGGGCAGCAAATCCGATCTGGTCGCACTCGTCACCGCAAGCGCGCGCAGCTTTCCAGCCTGGATGTGCGCGATCGAGGACGAGATCGTGTCGAACATGACCTGCACTTGACCATTCATGAGATCCGTCAGCGCGGGTCCCGAGCCGCGGTACGGAACGTGGACGAAATCGACCCCGGTCATCGCCCTGAACAGCTCGGCCGCGAGATGAGCCGACGTGCCGTTACCGGCCGATGCGTAGCTGACCTTGCCCGGATTGGCCGTGACATAGGCGATGAACTCGCCCACCGTCTTGGCCGGGAACGACGAGGTCACCTCCATGACATTCGGCATTCGCACCAGCCCGGCGACCGGCGCGATGTCATTGAGGAAGTTGTACGGGAGCTTTTGATAGAGCGTCGCATTGATGGCGTGAACGTGCGCCGCCATCAGGAGCGTGTAGCCGTCGGCCGGCGAATTGATCGCGGCCTGGGTGCCGACGATGCCTCCGGCTCCCGGCCGGTTATCGATGATGAATTGTTGGCCCAGCCGCTCCGACAGATACTGGCCCATAATGCGCGCCACGATGTCGGTCGGGCCGCCGGCAGCGAACGCCACGATCCAGCGCACCGGTCGCGTCGGATAGGCTTGCGCCCAAGCGACCGGCGAAACGGCGGGGAGCGCGGCAGCACCCGCTGCCAGATGCAGGAACTTGCGGCGAGGAAGTTTCATCATGTGCGTCACCTAGGGTCAGCGCCCGCAGCGCGTGAATATGCAAGGGCAGATCACAGTCGCGGCGACGGGCCGTGCTCGTCCCAGCTCCGCACGATACCATCTCGCAACGGCCAATATCGGGCGACTCACTCAACCTTGATGTTGGCCGCCCGGATCACCTTGGCCCACTTCTCGGTTTCCTCAGCCACCAGCTTTCCGAATTCGGCCGGCGTCATCGGCATGGGCTCGCCGCCGAGCTCGGCCAGACGGGCTTGCAGCTTCGGGTAGGCCAACACCGCGTTCACCGCCTGATTGAGTTTCTCGACGATCTCGGGTGGCGTGCCCCTGGGCGCCGCGATCCCGTACCAGATGCTCACCTCGTAGCCCGGCACGGTTTCGCCGATGGTCGGCACGTCCGGGAGCGCAGCCACGCGTTTCGCCGCGGTCACGCCGAGCGCGCGCACCTTGCCGGTCCTGATGTGCCCGATCGAACCGGGAATGTTATCGAACATCACCTGCACCTGGCCGGCGACCAGGTCGGTGAGCGCGGGGGCGGTGCCGCGGTACGGCACGTGCACAATATTGGTGCTCGGTCATCGTCTTGAACAGCTCGCCTGACAGATGAGGCGACGTGCCGACGCCACCCGAAGCAAAGTTGATCTTGCCCGGATTGGCTTTGGCATAGGCGATGAATTCGGCGACGTTGTTGGCCGGGACCGCCGGATGCACCTCCATCACGTTGGCCAGCCGCATCGTTCCGGCGACCGGGGCGCTGTCGCGGATGAAATTGAACGGAAGCTTCTCGTAGAGCGTCGCGTTGATGGCGTAGTTGGGACCGACGAAGGCGATCGTGTAGCCATCGGGCGCAGAGGTGAGCACGGACTGCATGCCGATATTGCCGCCCGCGCCGGCCCTGTTCTCGATGATGAATTGCTGCCCCAGATGATCCGACAGATATTGGCCGATGATCCGCGCGACGATGTCGTTGGGGCCACCCGCCGGAAACGAGACGATCCAGTGCACCGGCCGCGACGGATAGGTTTGCGCCCGCGCGATCCGCGATACGGTTGGGAGAGCGGCAGCGCCCGCTGCCAGATGCAGAAAGGTTCTACGGGGAAGTCTCATGGCGTTCCTCTCTGGTCTTCGCAATATCGCGCGCGCAATCGAGCGCGGGCACGCGATGCGAACGGACGATGAAATTGAACGTCTGAGTGAGATGCCTGCCGACAGCATCGCCGCTGCCGCTACAAAAATAGGACCTCGGCACGTCCCGCTGGCAGCTCTGCGGGAAGGCTACATCAGTTTCGCAAGCACACGGAAGGGGGCCATGGCGGGTCTTGGCACATCGCGGACCTCGGGCGACGTCCGACCTGAGTCCGCCAAGCGCTCCAAAGCGGACGTGATTGGAAGCTCTCAGCTAACGCGTTTTATGAAGCAACAGCGTCCTACGCATGGTAGAGTCCATCTGACCGAGTGACGTCGTCTCTGTTGATGAGACTTCAGTTTCCTGCAGCCTGGAGGGAATTTGTCCGGCCAACTGGTGAAGCTGAGGATCCTATGGTTCGGATCAAAATCTCGCGCAGGACTGGGTGGGCACTACTTTGCCGAATGAAGGGGGCCGCCATGCGCTGGCTGATGATTGTCGCCGCTCTCACGTTCACAACCGGCTCCGTGTCGGCGCAGGAGTATCCGACGCGGCCGATCAATATCATCGTTCCGGCCGCTGCCGGGGGGCCGACCGATACGATATCGCGAGTCACGGCCCAGGCCATGTCGCAAGTCCTGGGGCAACAGATCACGATCGAAAACGCCGGAGGGGCCGGCGGGACCATCGGAACAGGCCGTGTTGTCCGCGCGGAGCCCGACGGGTACACGCTGCTGATCTACCACGTCGGACTGTCAACGGCCGCCACGCTCTACCGTAAACTGCCGTACGATACCAAGTCGGCATTTGCGCCGATCGGGCTCGTCACTGCCGCGCCGATGACGATCATCGGCCGGTCCGATCTCGAGCCCAATACGCTCCAGGAACTAATCGCGTATCTGAAAAGCCGAAGCACGAAACCGACTTTCGGCAATGCTGGGATAGGCTCCGCTTCGCATCTTTGCGGAATGCTGTTCATGACTGAAGTGCAGGCACAGCTCACACCCGTGCCCTATCGGGGGACCGCTCCGGTCATGAACGACCTGATCGGCAAGCAGATCGATATGAGTTGCGACCAGGCGACGAACACGACGTACCCGATCCTGGGCAGGCAGGTGAAGGCCTACGCCGTCACTACAAAGACTCGACTCAAATCGCTGCCCGACCTTCCCACCGCCGATGAAGCCGGCCTGAAAGGCTTCGAGGTCGCCGTTTGGCACGGTGTGTTTGCGCCGAGGGGAACGCCACCGGCAATCGTGCAGAAACTTTCGCAAGCCCTCAAGGCTGCGCTCAAGGACCCGGAACTGGTGAAGCGCTTCAACGATCTCAATACCGAGCCGATGCCGGAAGACCGAGCCACGCCGGAGGCCGCGCAACACACACTCGTCAGCGAGATTGATCGCTGGGCGCCGATCATCAAGGCAATCGGCGAGTACGCCGACTAGGCTAGAGCGCACAAAGCAACGCTTTTGGGGCCATCCACGCATGAGGCGGCCTACCTCCGTTGCAGTGTAAAGATCATTGCGGCTGCGTAGGCCCCGTCGAGCCGGGCCGGGGCTGGACCCGCCTCGTCGGCTCGGGCAGCCAGCTTTTGTCCCACACTTTTCTGGCTCGACGGGAGTCGATATGGGGGCCGATCAGCGTTTGGAATGCAAAGGCGACCTGCTTGTATTCGGCTGCGCAGTCCTCGGCCCTTTCCTTCGGCAAATATCCCTTCGCCACGAGGTCGCCGAACAGTTGCGCATCGGCGCCGTAGGCGATGCACAACAGATTGTAAAAGCGCTGCGCGGGCGTGCCATGCACGTTGGAGAACTCCTTCAACGCGGGCGGCGCAGTTGCGGCTTCCGCCTCAGTCTTGTACGCGTAGGCGGTGCCCAGGAACAGTCTGCGCGCCTCGGCCTTTCCGAGCTGCAGCATGATGTAGGCCGACACCTGATCGGCTGCGTCTTCCTCGCGTCCGAACACCGGCACCTTCAGCATATCGAATGCAGCGTGTCCGAATTCATGCAAGCAGGTGTCGATCAAGGGTGCCAGCAGGGCGTCGACCGGCGTGACGCCGGCCGGCGTCGTCTGCGCGGGCACGTTCTTCCAGAGCTCGTCCACGTATTCGTAACAGATTGTTATTGTATCATGCTCGTATGAGGCATTGGCGTCACCGTCGCATCCCTCCGTCTTCACCCTCAATGGACGCGGCAGTCGAACTGGGCTGAGCAATTCCTGCAACTTCTCGAGGAAGCGGATTTCCATCATCCGTTCGTAAAGACCCTGATGCGCAGGGTTCTTGGGCGGCACATACTCAATCGTGATCCGGCCGGCCCGCGCCGGCGCGGCCTGCGCCGCCGTCACAGTCCCCAGAATCAGGACCGTCCAGGTGATGGCTAACGCGAAGGCGGCGTTCACTACGACGGCCTCCATTGCCAGACAGGACGGCTTCCAATGAAATGTCACCCTCCAACAATCCAATATAAAACCAGGCCGCACACTACGACAATCAATACCAACAGAATTGCAATTGACCCCCAATTTCGCATATGTCCGTAAGCTTTATGTCCCATTTGTTTTTCTAACCAATCTTGACTGAGAGGATGAGGATCGTCTTTCATGACTCTCTCCTATAAAAGCCGAGATCTTCGATTCACCTCGTTGGCAGCCGGGGGCTGACTCGGCATTGTCCTCTGCATTGAGACGACCGTTTCCCCCGTTTCAACATCCTACTCAAAATGGCGCATTGCAGTCAGGGGGCTGCGGCCTGATTTGCGGTGTACACGGCCTAGTCGATGATGTGGTAGCCGCCGTCGATGTAGAGCGTTTCGCCGGTGATGAGGCGCGCTGCGTCATGCGCCAGGAAGGCGGTGGCGACGCCGACGTCATCGATGCTGACGAGGCTGCGCGCAGGTGCCTTTGCCTTCGCCTTGTCGAGCAGTTCGTCGAATTCGGGGATGCCGGAGGCGGCCCGCGTCGCGAGCGGTCCGGGAGAGATGGCGTGCACGCGGATGTTCTTCGGGCCGAGCTCGGCTGCGAGGTAGCGGACCGCGCTCTCGAGCGCCGCCTTGGCAACCCCCATGATGTTGTAGTTCTCCACGACCATCTGGCTGCCGTAATAGGTCATCGTGAACAGCGTCCCGCCCCGCGGCATCAGCGGCTCCGCCAGGTGCGCCATGCGAATGAACGACCAGCAGGACACCTCCATCGTCGTCAGGAATCCCTCCCGCGGCACGTCGACCACCCGTCCCTGCAGCGTGTCCTTGGGCGAGAAGGCGATGGAGTGGACGACAAAATCGAGCTCGCCCCAATCCTTGGCGATGCGTTCGAAAACCGCCTCCATCTGGCCGGGCGTGCGGACATCGAGCGGCAGCAGGATCGGGGCCTCGAGCTCGCGCGCGAGCGGCTCGACGTACTTCTTCGCCTTGTCGTTGAGATACGTCACCGCCAAATCCGCCCCAAACGCGCGGAAGGCCTTGGCGCAGCCCCAGGCGATCGACTGCTCATTGGCGATGCCGACGATAAGACCCTTCTTGCCTTCGAGCAGCTTCGCCTTCGGAACCGGGATCATGACTGCTTCCCTCGCCGGTAGTCGGGTGAGTTCATTTGCGCGGCTGCAATTCTACGGCGGCTGATCTGCAAGGTCGCGGCCTATTCTGCTGGCCCGCCGCTGCATCGGTTGGCTTGCCCAGCCGGATCGTTGTGAGCTTGTCACGGATCTAGACGATCATGCGGCTACTTTGGAACCCGAGGGAACCCGCGAGGCCCTTCCGCATCCATTTCCCAATTTTTGTGCAAGAGCAAGTCGCGCGTTGATGGGAAGCATGAATTCGGAATCCACTGACGGAGGGAAACCTGACGACCAAGCCGCGATGAGCTTACCCATCGCCAGTGACGTCTTGAAGAAACTGGCTCGCGGCAAGCGGCGCGCAAGTCGCCGAAACTCAGCGCCCCTGTCGGCTTGTTTGCCAACAGGGTAAGCTGGAGCGAAGAGACAAACGCAGGGAGTGAAGACCATGCCATCCGACCGAGAGCAGCGGGCTTCAATCGACACGTCTACACCTACACCGTCGTTCGGCATATTTGCCCCCGCGATGGAATACATGGTCGATGCTGCGCAGCGCAGCGTGTTGTTCTGGGACGTCATGCGCCAGCGCGGCAATCAGTACCGCGAGCATTTGGCCGAGACCGCTCCGAATGTGCTCGACTACGAGGTGGAGCTCGTCGTCGACGGCAGGACGCTCGATCGGCCGGTCAACTACGGTCTCGTGAGGGTGGTTCCGCCGCCGCGGCATCGAGCTCGACCCGACGCGGCGGCCGTTCGTCATCGTCGACCCGCGCGCCGGGCATGGCCCCGGGATCGGCGGGTTCAAGGCCGACAGCGAGATCGGCGTTGCATTCAAGGCCGGGCATCCCTGCTATTTCGTCGGCTTCCTGCCGGACCCCATGCCCGGCCAGACCATCGAGGATGTCGCGCGCGCCGAGGCGGTCTTTCTCGAGAAGGTCATCGCGCTGCACCCGCAGGCCGACGGCAAGCCCTGTGTCGTCGGCAATTGCCAGGCGGGATGGGCGGTCATGATGCTCGCCGCCATTCGTCCTGAACTGTTCGGCCCCATCATCATCGCCGGGGCGCCGCTGTCGTACTGGGCCGGCGTGCACGGCAAGAACCCGATGCGCTACAGCGGCGGCCTGCTGGGCGGCAGCTGGCTGACCGCGCTCACCAGCGATCTCGGTCACGGCAAGTTCGACGGGGCCTGGCTGGTGCAGAATTTCGAGAACCAGAACCCCGCGAACACGCTCTGGACCAAGCAGTACAACCTCTATTCCAAGGTCGACTCCGAGGCCCCGCGCTATCTGGGTTTCGAGCGCTGGTGGGGAGGTCACGTCAATCTGAACGCGGAGGAGATACAGTTCATCGTCGATGAGCTGTTCATCGGCAACAATCTCGCCGCGGGACGGATTCAGACGTCGGACGGCACGACGGTCGACCTTCGCAACATCCGCTCTCCTATCGTGGCGTTCTGCTCGAAAGGCGACAACATTACGCCGCCCCAGCAGGCGCTCGGATGGATTCTCGACCTGTATGAGAACGTCGACGAAATCCGCTCCTACGGTCAGACCATCGTCTACACCATTCACGAGCGCGTCGGTCACCTGGGCATCTTCGTTTCCGGGGGCGTCGCAAGAAAGGAGCATGGCGAGTTCTCGAGCAATATCGACCTGATCGATACGTTGCCGCCCGGCCTCTACGAGGCGGTGTTCGAAGCCAAGACCGAGAACACCAGCAACCCGGACCTCGCGGCCGGAGATTGGGTGATGCGCTGCGAAGCGAGGACCTTGGACGACATCCGAGCGCTTGGCGGCAACGATGCCGCCGACGAGCGCCGGTTCGCGACTGCCGCCCGCGTTTCCGAGATCAACCTCGCTCTCTATCGCACGTTCGCGCAGCCGGTCGTTCGCACGCTCGTCAGCTCCCCGTTGGCGCAATGGATGCAGCAGCTGCATCCCTTGCGGCTGCAATACGAGATGTTCTCCAACGCCAATCCGATGATGGCCCCGGTCACCGCTCTAGCCGAAGCAGGTTCGCAAGGACCGAAGGCCCGCCGCCGCCGACAACCCATTCGTAGCCCTCCAGGAGAACGTGTCTCGGCAGATCGTCGCGGCGCTCGATGGGTGGCGGGATATGAGCGAGGCGATGGCCGAGCGGACGTTCCTGACGGTGTACGGCCAGCCGACGTTGCAAGCCGCCGTGGGTATCGACCCGGCAGACACGCGTCCGTTGCGGAGGGCAGCGGAGAGTCCACTGCATCGCGAGCTGCTGCAGGCCCGCATCGCCGAGCTCAGGTCGCGCATCCCGGTCGGCGGGTTGCACGCCGCCGTCATCCGCGCGCTGCTCCATGTCGGCATGGGGCGGGCTGGGGTCGACGAGCGGGGATTCGAGGCCGTGCGGCGCATTCGCCGCGCGCATAGTGATATCCCGTTGTCGGCCTTCAAGGCGCTGGTGCGCGAGCAGTTCAGCATGCTGCTCGTCGATACGGAAGCCGCGCTCGCTGCAATTCCATCGATGCTTCCGTCCGATGCCCAGACCCGGCGCGAGGCCGTCGACCTCATCAAGCAGGCGCTGGGTGCGCGCGGTGAATTCTCTGCCGAGGACATCAAGCGAATGGAGACGGTCGCGCGGCTGTTCGGTGTCGACGCAGGCACGGCTCCCAATCTCGCGGTCGTGCCGTCCGCCCCCACGCAAGCGCATGCGAAAGCATCCTGAGGGGGCATCCGCAGGGGTTCCAGTGATCCTACCTGAGGTGCGCCATGCTCACCGAGAAAGACAGCAATATCGGCACCATCGCGGCGCTCGGCCCGCTCGGCGATCCGCCTCACTCGAAGTACGAGCGTCTCATCGCGCGAGCGAAAGAGGTCCCGGCCGCGACCACCGTCGTGGTGCATCCCTGCGATGAGACTTCGCTGCGCGGTGCCACCGAGGCAGCGGAAGCCGGCATCATCGTTCCCATTCTGGTCGGACCGGCCGCGAAGATTTCCGCCGTCGCGCGCGAGCATGGTCTGGACATCGGGCGCTTCCAAATCGTCGACGCTCCCCACAGCGAAGCGGCGGCGGCAAAGGCGGTCGAGCTCATTCACGAGTCGGCGGGCGAGCTGTTGATGAAGGGCAGCCTGCACACCGACGAGCTCATGCGCGAGGTGACCTCGAGCAAGACCGGCCTGCGCACGGCGCGGCGGATCAGCCATGTGTTCGTCATGGATGTGCCGACCTATGCCGAAACGCTCTTCATCACCGACGCCGCGATCAACATCTTTCCCGATCTCGACGCCAAGCGCGATATCGTTCAGAACGCCATCGATCTGTTTACGCAGGTCGGTCTCGGCACGCCGCGCGTTGCGATTCTTTCCGCGGTCGAAACCGTGACCGCCAAGATTCCATCCACCATCGAAGCCGCCGCGCTCTGCAAGATGGCCGAGCGTGGGCAGATTACCGGCGGCATCCTCGATGGGCCGCTCGCCTTCGACAATGCGATCGATCCCGAAGCGGCGAAGATCAAAGGCATCAAGTCCTCCGTCGCAGGTCGGGCACAGATCCTCGTCGTGCCCGACCTCGAAGCCGGCAACATGCTCGCCAAGAACCTCACGTTTCTCGCCAAGGCGGACGCGGCCGGGATCGTGCTGGGCGCGCGCGTGCCGATCATCCTGACCTCCCGCGCCGATTCCGTGCGCGCGCGCATGGCCTCGTGTGCGGCCGCCGTGCTTTACGCGCATGCGCGCCGCGGCACAGCTTCGTTGCCGGCGGCGTAGCCTCCGATGGACACGATCCTCGTCGTCAACGCCGGCTCCTCGAGCGTGAAGTTCCAGGTGTTCGGGACCGATGGGAGGAGCGGCCTCACGCGACTGATCAAGGGGCAGATGGATGGCATCGGCGCGCGGCCGAGGCTGCGCGCCGCGGCGTCCGATGGAACGCTGCTGACCGACGAAGTCCATGCGCCGGAGCGGGTGGCCGATGTCGCGACCGCGCTCGCGATGGCAGGAGCTTGGCTGCGCGAAACGCAGAAGCTCGAACCGATCGCCGTCGGGCATCGGGTCGTGCACGGCGGCCCGCAGTACGACCGGCCGGTGTTGGTCGATATGGGCGTGCTCGCCGATCTCGAACGCTACGTTCCGCTGGCGCCGCTTCACCAGCCGAACAACCTCGCGCCGATCCGCGCGCTTCTCGCCCGCTCCCCCGACCTTCCCCAGGTCGCCTGCTTCGACACCGCTTTCCACCGCGGCCACGACGCGCTTGCGGACCACTACGCGATTCCGGAAAGTTTCTACGCGGAGGGCGTGCGCCGCTACGGCTTCCACGGCCTGTCCTACGAGTACGTCGCCAGCCGCCTGCCGCAGGTCGCGCCCAAGAGTGCAGGGGGGCGCGTGATCGTTGCTCATCTCGGCAGCGGCGCGTCGATGTGCGCGCTTTCAGCGGGCCGCAGCATCGAGAGCACGATGGGCTTTACCGCGCTCGACGGGTTGCCGATGGGCACACGGCCGGGCCAGATCGATCCCGGCGTCGTGCTCTACCTCATCGCGGAAAAGCAGATGACCGCCGCGCAGGTGCAGGACCTGTTTTATGCCGAAAGCGGTCTGAAGGGCCTCTCAGGGATCAGCAACGACGTCCGCGAGCTGGAGGCGAGCCCCGACCCGCGGGCGCGCTTTGCGCTCGACTACTTCGCCTATCGCGTCGGACTGCATGCCGGCATGCTGGCGGGCGCCCTCGGAGGCCTTGATGCCTTCGTGTTCACGGCGGGAATTGGCGAAAACTCCGCAAGCATGCGCGCCCAAATCGCGGAGAGGCTCGCGTGGCTCGGAGCCGCGCTCGATCCCGCGGCCAATGCCGCCGGCAGCATCTCGATCGCCGGACGAGATAGCCGCATTGGTGTCTATGTCGTTCCGACCGATGAAGAGCTCATGATCGCGCGCCATACGCTGGCTCTGCTGGACGCTTGATCAGATGATCAGATCGAAAGACACATTTCGCACCTGCACCTCTCGGCTGCTGCTTGTTGGCCCACCGCTTTGTCAGCCCACGCGATGAGGTCGCGAACCGGGGCACCTGGGAAGGCCCAAGCCTCAGGTTTGCAGAGTTGCACTTCCAATAGCGTGTTTTCGCAAAGGCAGGGTCATCAGCGCCGGGTACAGAGCGCCCCTTCATCCGGTGCGCAGGCAGTACTACCCGACGCTGAAGTTAGACTCATCGGCCCTGGGCGAGTTGATTGCCGCTGGGCTTGCCGGCCGCAGGCTCGGCGAGGTCATCGCGTTCAAGCGCCGGCCCATCCGGGCCTCCGAGGAACCCCCGGCAGATGGGGAGCGTTCATAGATTAAATAGCGCGCTCAATGAGGGCGCTATGCTGCCAAAGAACATGGGAGGAGCATCATGAAACGACCTCTGACTGCATTCGTCCTCGCCGGCACCTTGGCGATGGCCACGGTTGCCACGCCGACACCGGCGCACGCTTGGCGGGGGGCTGGGGTTGGGGCCTCGGTGGCTTGGCGCTGGGCTTGTTCATTGGTGCCGCGCTATCGCGTCCGGCCTACGCCTATGGCTATGGCTACCCTGCCTACTCCTATGGCTACCCTGCCTACTCCTATGGCTATGGTTACCCCGCCTACAGCTACGCCAGCTACGGCTACGGCTATCCTGCCTACTCCTACGGCTATGGCGGCGGCTACTACCGGCCAATCTACCGCTCCGCCTACTCCTATGGCGGATACCGGCCTCGTCCCGCCGTCTACGGAGGCTATCGGGTCGCCCGGCGGGTTGCGATCCATCGCGCTCGCTGACACTGAGGCGGCGTTTTGTCTCGCGTGGCAAGCGGGCGCGAGAAGGACGCGCTCCAAACGATCAGGGCGGCTTGGCCTCCATGATGCGACCGGGTGAAGCCCGAGCCAATGGCTAGCCATGCTGCACCGGCGAACCAGTTTCGCTGTTGCAGCAGGTTCACTCCTGCGAAGTCGTTCGAATACAGACTACGGCCCCATGTAGTCCTGCCGCTCGGGTGAGCGGGAGGAGAGAATCACGATCGACTGACATTCGCGACCTGCGCACGCCAAGAACACCACACGGGGAGGACATGCCTATGACGAGCCGCGATCTGGAAAGCGTCGCGCTGACGCTGGTTGCGGAGGGAAAAGGGATCCTGGCGGCCGACGAGACCAGCCCCACGTTGACGAAGCGATTCGACACCCTCGGGATCCAGTCGACCGCGCAAAGCCGGCGCACCTATCGGGAAATGCTCTTTACATCCCCTGGCGCCGCCGAATTCATCAGCGGTGTCATCATGTATGACGAAACGATCCGTCAGAAGAGTTCCGGCGGCGCACCGCTCGCGGAGGCTCTCACGGCCCAAGGCATCCTTCCAGGGATCAAGGTCGATACGGGGGCGAAGCCTCTTGCCGGCTCTCCTGACGAGACCGTCACCGAGGGGCTTGACGGTCTACGAGATCGTCTCAGGGAGTACCATGGCATGGGTGCCCGTTTCGCGAAGTGGCGGGCGGTCATCCATCTCACGGACGCTCTGCCGAGTTCGGCTTGCGTCAATGCAAATGCGCATGCGCTGGCGCGGTACGCTTCCCTTTGCCAAGAGCAGGAGCTCGTGCCGATCGTCGAGCCGGAAGTGCTCATGGACGGGCCGCACACGATCGCGCGCTGCGAGGAGGTCACCGGGGTCGTTCTTCACGCGGTGTTCCACGCGCTCTTTGAGCAAGGTGTCGTGCTCGAGGGGATGCTGCTCAAGCCCAACATGGTCCTGGCGGGCAAGGAGTGCAATCGCCAAGCCTCCGTGGAGGAGGTCGCGGCCTCGACCTTGCGCTGTTTGCGCCGGCACGTGCCTGCCGCGGCGCCAGGCATCGTGTTCCTGTCGGGCGGCCAAAACGCCCGCTTGGCGACGGCCCATCTGAACGCGATCAACCGGTTGCCAGGCCCGAAGCCTTGGAAGGTCAGTTTCTCCTACGGGCGGGCGCTTCAGGATCCGGCTCTGGAGGCTTGGCATGGTCGGGACGAGAATCTGGCGGCCGGCCAAACGGCCCTCTATCGCCGGGCAAGATCCAACGGGGCGGCGAGCGTCGGGAAGTACACGGATGAGATGGAGATGGCATCGCCAAGCGCTGATGATCTGCCGCATCGCCGCGACTGGCGCGACGACTGATGCGCACGGCTATTCGGCCGCCTCGGCGTGATGCGCAGTTCAATGACACGGGACCAGGAGGCAATAATGGCTACCGCGCTGTCTGACAAAGAGCGGGCATTGATGGACGCGTACTGGCGGGCTGCCAACTACCTGTCGGTTGGCCAGATCTATCTCTATGACAACCCGCTGCTTAAGCAGTCGCTCACAAAGGAACACATCAAGCCTCGGCTCCTTGGCCACTGGGGAACGACGCCAGGCTTGAACTTCATCTACGTTCACCTGAACCGGGTGATCAACAAGCACGACCTCGACATGATCTACATCACCGGTCCCGGGCATGGCGGTCCCGGTCTGGTCGCGAACGCCTACCTCGAGGGCACCTACAGCGAGGTCTATCCGAACATTTCTCCCGATGAAGATGGGATGAAGCGCTTGTTCACCCAATTCTCCTTCCCTGGCGGCATTCCGAGCCATGTTGCGCCGGAGACGCCGGGGTCAATTCACGAAGGCGGCGAACTCGGCTACGCCCTCTCACATGCCTACGGAGCGGCCTTCGACAACCCTGATTTGATCGTTGCCTGCGTCGTCGGCGACGGCGAAGCGGAGACCGGCCCGCTGGCAACGAGCTGGCATTCCAACAAGTTCCTGGATCCGGTGAGCGACGGCGTGGTTTTGCCGATCCTCCACCTGAACGGCTACAAAATCGCCAATCCCTGCGTTCTCGCGCGTATCAGCCACGAGGAGCTGGATCATTTATTCCGCGGCTATGGCTACACCCCGTATTTCGTGGAGGGGGATGAGCCGGAAGCAATGCACGAGTTGATGGCCGCCACCCTGGATAAGGTCGTCGGCGAAATTCAGCGCATCAAATCGGATGCGCATCGAGATGGTTTTAGGGAACGCCCGCGCTGGCCGATGATCGTGCTGCGCACACCCAAGGGCTGGACGTGCCCGAAGGAAATCGATGGCAAGCGCACCGAGGGCTACTGGCGCTCGCATCAAGTGCCGATGGGAGAGATGCACGAGAATCGCGGCCCATGTTCGCATTCTGGAAGAGTGGATGAAGAGCTACCGACCTTCGGAGCTCTTCGACGAGAGCGGCCGGCTCCGACCCGAGTTGGCCGACCTTGCCCCTCGAGGCACCCGTCGCATGAGCGCCAACCCGCACACCAATGGCGGGTTGCTCCTGCGCGAACTGCGGCTGCCGAATTTCCGCGACTACGCTGTCCAGGTGACCACACCTGGCGCCGTCATGGCCGAGTCCACGCGGGTCATGGGCCGGTTCCTGCGCGATGTGATGAAGCTCAACATGGAGCAACGAAATTTCCGGCTTTTCAGCCCGGACGAAAACAACTCAAACCGCTGGCAGGATGTGCTCGACGTCACCAATCGTGCCTGGGTTGCGGAGACCCAACCCTGGGATGATCATCTGGCCCCGGGCGGGCGGATAATGGAGATGCTCAGCGAGCACCAATGCCAGGGCTGGCTCGAGGGCTATCTCCTCACCGGCCGGCATGGCTTCTTCTCTTGCTATGAGGCGTTCATCCACATCGTCGATTCGATGTTCAACCAGCACGCCAAGTGGCTGAAGGTATGCAATCACATTCCCTGGCGGCGACCTATCGGCTCGCTGAACTACCTCTTGTCGAGCCATGTCTGGCGCCAGGACCACAACGGCTTCAGTCATCAGGACCCGGGATTCATCGACCATGTCGTCAACAAGAAAGCCGAGGTTATCCGAGTCTATCTGCCGCCCGACGCCAACTGCTTGCTCTCGGTCACCGACCATTGCCTGCGCAGCCGGAACTACGTCAACGTCGTCGTCGCGGGCAAGCAGCCCGCTCCTCAGTGGCTGACGATGGACGAGGCGGTCAAGCACTGCGAAGCTGGACTCGGCATCTGGGAGTGGGCCAGCAACGACCAGGGCGGCGAGCCCGATGTCGTGATGGCGTGCTGCGGTGACGTGCCGACGCTGGAGATCCTTGCCGCTGTCGACCTCCTTCGAAGGCACGCGCCCGATCTGAAGGTCCGAGTCATCAATGTCGTCAATCTGATGACTCTGCAGCCATCGAGCGAACACCCGCACGGCCTCTCGGATCACGATTTCGACGCGTTGTTCACCGCCGACAAGCCGATCATCTTTGCCTTCCATGGCTACCCCTGGCTGATTCACCGGCTGACCTACCGGCGTGCGGGCCACGACAACATTCACGTGCGCGGCTACAAGGAGGAGGGCACCACCACGACACCTTTCGACATGTGCGTGCTGAATGATCTCGATCGCTTCCACCTCGTGAGTGACGTGATCGACCGCGTGCCAAAGCTCGGACCGCGGGCCGCCTACGCCAAGCAGGCGATCCGGGACAAGCTCATCGAGCACAAGCAGTTCATCGATCGCTATGGGGACGATATGCCCGAGATCACCGGCTGGAGATGGGGGCAGGAGGCGGCTTCTGCGGCTGTTCATTCGACGGAGGCCGATAACGTCTGATCCTGCTGGCGGGAGGCGAACGTGGACGTGTTCGCGATCAGGCACGGGGAGACAGCGTGGAGCCTCAGTGGCCAGCACACTGGTACGACGGACATTCCGTTGACAGACGCCGGCCGCCGGCTTGCGAAGCGGATGCGGCCGGTACTCGCCGCCAGAGCATTTGGGCTAGTTCTCTGTAGCCCGATGCAGCGGGCACGAGAGACCTGCGAGTTGGCGGGCTTGGGCGACAAGGCCGTCATCGACTCCGACCTCGTCGAGTGGAACTACGGCGAGTACGAGGGACTGACGCCTAAGCAAATCCGGGAGATGGCGCCGGGCTGGTTGATCTTCCGGGACGGGTGTCCGGGTGGCGAGGCGCCGGAACAAGTTGGTGCGCGAGTCGACCGAGTGATAGCTCGGTCGCGCGCGGTTGAGGGCGACATCGCGCTGTTTGCGCACGGACACGTGCTGCGCGTGTTCGTGGCGCGCTGGATCGGGCTGCCTCCGGGCGGCGGTCAACACTTTCTGCTGAATACGGGTACCCTGTGTGTGCTGGGCTACTATCGCGAAATACCCGCTGTGCGAACTTGGAACGGGCCTCTCCTCGATTTAGATCGGCGCGAGCAGATCAGAAACTGAAGGCGAGGTAGATAACAGGAGAGCGTTCATGCTGCAGCCCAAGAGCAAGCGCGTCAACCGCGACCAGTACGACGCCGTGCTTTTTGACCTCGACGGCGTCATAACGGACACCGCCAACCTCCACGCCACGTGTTGGAAACAGATGTTCGACGAGTATCTTCAGAAGCGTGCGAGGCAGACAGGAGAACCATTTCGCCCCTTCGATCTCGCCGCGGACTACCGGCTCTACGTGGACGGGAAGACCCCGTTTCGACGGTGTTCGTGATTTTTTGAGATCACGCGGTATCCAACTCCCCGAGGGAGACCCTGACGACCCTGCAGAGGTCGAAACAGTGTGCGGACTCGGAAACCGAAAAAACGACCTCGTCAACCGTGCCATAGCGGACGAGGGCGTGAAGCCTTACGAGGGAACAGTGCAATTCATCCATCAACTCCGCCGCAATGGGTTCAAAATTGCCGTGGTCACGTCGAGTCAAAACTGCACGGTGGTACTGAAGGCCGCCAAGTTAGACAACGTCTTCGAGGTGCGGGTCGATGGCAACACCATCCATGAGCAGCGACTTGCCGGGAAACCCGCTCCGGATACGTTCTTGATGGCGGCAAGACTCCTCGGAGTTGAGCCGACACGGACGGTTGTCATCGAGGACGCCCTTTCCGGAGTTGAGGCCGGCTGCAATGGGAAATTTGGACTGGTGATCGGTATCGCGCGCAAGGGGAATGCGGAGGAACTGAAGCGTCATGGAGCGCATCTGGTGGTCGACGATCTGGGCGAATTGGTTGACTGACCAGGGTGCCAACCGCGGCCCCGGCCATCGGTTGTGCGCCGTCCCGCGGCCGCATTGGTCGAGCCGATCAGCGATAGATCGGCTGGACGGCTGGGACTCAGTTCGACCGCTGACAACATGAACCAAACTCAAACATACGTACAATGCACCGAGGTCAGCGAATTGCCGGTTATCTGCAGACCCTGACTGAGCTGGATTAGCTCGACATCGGCGGCTCGGCCGATCGCAAGCTGCGCGTTCGGCTCAACTTGGAGATCGACCTGGATGCATGAAGCGCTGGATCCGACGCAGGACCTGGGATGGGTCCTCAGCCACGAAGGTTACAATGTGTTGACCGAGAGCGCGGTCGAATCGCGCCTCGCGTTCGGCAATGGATTCCTGGGCATGCGCGCCGCCCGCTCGGTCAGCCGGGGCCCGACCTGGGTGGCCTGGCTGGGATATAGCAGATGGGCGTCTTGGCCGCGTTGCTACGTCGCGGGCCTGTTCGACATGCCCAACACCGAGCCGCCAGTGCCCGCACTGGTGCCTGTCGCCGACTGGTCCCGCGTGCGCATCCTGCTCGACGGAGAGCCGCTGCTGGCGCGCGAAGGCGAAGTGCTTCTCGGCGCCCGCAAGCTCGACATGCGCCGCGGCGTGTTGGTGTCGGCCTGGACGCACCGCACCCCCGCCGGCATTACCGCCACTGGGCGCGAGCTACGCCTCCTGTCGCTGGCGGACCGCGCGGCGGGGCTTCAACTTCTCCAACTCTCGCTGGACCGCGACGGTGTCGACGTGAGGCTGGAGGCCAGTTTCGCGATGGCCGGCCTCGGTATGGAGCCGGTGCGCCTGGAGCAGGACCTCGGGGCCTGGCAGACCGAGGGCACCCGCAAGGGCGTGGCGATGACAGGCGCCGCGACGTTGCGGCTCGGTGACGAGGTGCTGGCACCCGACCGGCCGTTTTCGCTGCGCTGGGCCTGGCGCTGGCGCTCCGCGGCTGGCCAGGTTGCCGAATTCGACCGTCTCATTGCGGTGGCACGTGCTGATACGCCGCAGGACGATCCCGCCCCGCCCGCCAGCGCCGCGTTGGCACGCAACCGTGCGTTGGGCTGGCGCGCCGTGCTGGCCGCGCACGAGGCTGCCTGGGATGCGCGCTGGACCGCCAGCGACGTGCTGATCGAGGGCGACGAGGAATCGCAGCGAGCCGTACGCTTCGCCGTGTACCATCTGACGAGTGCCGCCAACCCCGAGGACGATCGGGTCTCGATCGGCGCACGCGCCCTGACCGGTGACGCCTATCTTGGCCACGTCTTCTGGGATACCGAGATCTACCTGCTGCCCTTCTACACCGCAGTCTGGCCAGAGGCCGCGCGGGCGCTGCTGATGTACCGCTACCACACGCTGCCCGGTGCGCGCGCGAAGGCAGCGCATTTCGGTTTCAAGGGCGCGCTTTATGCCTGGGAATCCGCCGACACAGGCATGGAGACAACGCCCGAGCGCGTGGTGGTGCCCGACGGCACGGTGGTGGAGATATTGACCGGCCAGATGGAACACCACATCAGCGCCGACGTCGCCTATGCAGTGTGGCGGTACTGGCGCGCCACCGGCGACGACGATTTCTTCCTTCGCGCCGGCGCGGAGATTCTACTGGATACGGCCCGGTTCTGGGCGTCCCGGGCACTGCCCGAGGCGGATGGCAGGAGGCACATTCGCCACGTGATCGGGCCGGACGAGTACCACGAGGACGTCGACGACAACGCATTCACCAACGTGATGGCGCGCTGGAATATCGCCCGCGCGCTCGAGGCAGTGGACCTGCTGCAGGCGCGCTGGCCCGATCAGGCCGCCGCGCTTCGGCAGAAGCTGGCGCTTGGCGACGACGAGCTTGCGGACTGGCGCGACGCGATCGCGCGCATTGTGACCGGCCTCGATCCTGCGACCGGCATCTATGAGCAGTTTGCCGGCTTCCACGCATTGGAGCCGCTGGACCTCGCCGCCTACGCCGAGCGTACGGTGCCCATCGACGTGGTGATTGGCCGCGAGCGGACGCAGCGCTCACAGGTGGTGAAGCAGGCCGACGTGGTGGCGCTGATGGCGCTGCTGCCCGAGGAATTCCCCGGCGCGACGGCGGAGCGGAATTTCCGCCACTACGAGCCGCGCTGCGCCCACGGCAGTTCGCTCAGCACCGGGATGCACGCACTAGTCGCAGCGCGCCTGGGCGACGCGGAGTTGGCGCTGCGCTATCTGCGCGAGACCGCAGCCACCGACCTCGACCTCGACCCCAACAGCGCCGGTGGCGTGCGCATCGCCGGGCTGGGCGCGCTCTGGCAGGTGGTGATGCTCGGCTTTGCCGGCCTCGACCTGAGGGGCGACACGCTTGGGATCGATCCGAGGCTTCCGCCCCAATGGCGCGGCCTCTCGTTCCGCGTGTGTTGGAGAGGCCGGTCCGTAGCGATCCGCATTGTTGGCAGGACCTTGCAAGCAACGCTGCTGCAGGGCGAGGCGATGGAGATGCGGATCGCCGCTGTCACGCAGAAATTGACGGAGAGCTCGGCCCTGCAGGTCTCACTTTAGTGGTCCGCGATTTGGGCGAACTGATTGACTGATTGCCTTGGGAGCCACAGCCCGATGCTACACCACGAACGGCTTCGACCGCCATCCCATGATTATCCGGCCGACGAGTGGAACGTCATCGAAAAAGCGTTTCACCCCGAATTCCTGGCGCAACTCGAAACGATGCTAGCGCTCGGCAACGGGTACCTCGGCATGCGCGGATGCCCGGAGGAAGGCGGCCCCAACGCGGAGAATGGCACTTTCATCAATGGCTTCTACGAAACGCGGCCGATCGTCTACGGAGAAGAAGCTTACGGTTTCGCAAGAACCGGCCAAACAATCTGCAACGTGACCGACAGCAAGATCATCAAGCTGTTCGTGGACGACGAGCCCTTCTGGCTGCCCAATGCGCAGCTGTTGAGCTACGACCGGCGGCTCAACATGAAGTCCGGGACGCTCGACCGGGAAATCCTCTGGGAGACTCCAGCCGGCAAACGGGTGTCGATCACGTCTCGACGTTTGGTCTCTTTCGCTAATAGGCACGTGGCCGCCATCTCCTATTGTGTGACACTCCTCAACGCGCCAGCCTTTGTCGTGATCTCTTCGGAGATGACGGCGAATCAACCCAGCGTCCGCGACAACGAGGAAGATCCGCGACTGGCGAAAGCCTTTTTGGGCCCGGTACTCCATCAGCGAACCAGCTATTCTAAAGACCGGCGCATCGTGCTGTGCCATGCGACTGAAAAGAGCCGCTTCACGCTGACATGTGCGACTGACACTACGCTGGAGAGCTCTTGCCCGCATTCCTACAAGGTCGTGCACAGCGCTGATTTCGGCCAAGTCGCCTTCACAATCGAGGCGCGGCCCGGCTGTCCAATCCAACTCACCAAATACATGGTCTATCACAGTTCGCAGACGGCTTCCGCCGAAGAGCTCTGCGGCGGTGCTGAGTGGACAATGGATCGCGTGGTGAACCAGGGATTCCAGCAGTTGCTCGCCTCTCAAGAGCAGTACATGGACGATTTTTGGGGCCGGAGCGACGTCCGAATCAGGGATATCAGGGAAGAGCGGATAAAGCGCAGCACCGTGGAGATCCAACAGGCGATCCGCTTCAACCTTTTTCACATCCTGCAGGCCTCGGCGCGCGCGGAGGAGACGGGGGTGCCGGCGAAAGGCCTTACCGGACAGGCTTACGAGGGGCATTACTTTTGGGACACCGAGATCTACCTGCTGCCGTTTCTGACGTATACGTGCCCCCGGGTCGCCAGGAATCTCCTGGCCTTCCGCTACAAGATGCTGCCTCAGGCACGAGCACGCGCCAAGGAATTAGGGCATCGAGGAGCCATGTTCCCGTGGCGCACCATCAGCGGGGAAGAAGCGTCGGCATATTACGCCGCCGGAACTGCACAGTACCACATCAATGCGGACATCATGTACGCGCTGCGCAAGTATGTGCGGGCAACGGGCGACGAAGTGTTCTTGCGAAACTTCGGTGCCGAGATGCTCGTGGAGACGGCACGCCTATGGCTGGACCTGGGGTTTTACTCGGACGCAAAAGGGGGGAAGTTCTGCATCAACGGTGTCACCGGGCCCGATGAATACAACGCGGTCGTGAATAACAACGCATATACAAACTTGATGGTCCGTGAGAATCTGCGCTACGCAACTCAGGTAGTCGAAGCGCTGCGGACAACAGAACCGGATGCGTATGATGCGCTTGTACACAAGACGGCTCTCGAGCCCTCTGAGGTGAAGGCATGGGTCCGCGCGGCGGAGAACATGTATGTGCCGTATGATCGAGAATCTGAAGATCATTCTCCAGGATGACAACTTTCTGGATAGAGAGCCTTGGGATTTCCGGAACACACCGGCCGACCACTATCCCCTGCTGCTGTTTTACCATCCGCTGAATATTTACCGGAAGCAAGTGATCAAACAGGCGGACGTGGTGTTGGCCATGTTCTTGTTGGGCGATGCTTTCCCCCCAGAGACGAAGAAGCGAAACTTTGATTTCTACGACCCATTGACGACAGGCGACTCATCGTTGTCGTCATGCGTTGAGGCGATCGTCGCCGCGCAGACCGGGGACATGGAGAAAGCAATTCGTTACGGGATGGCGGCGCTGCTAATGGACTTGGCCGACGTCGGCGGGAACGTGAAGGACGGCTGCCATATCGCCTCCATGGGCGGCACCTGGATGATGCTCACCTATGGGTTCGGCGGTATGCGGGACGATGACGGGACGTTGTCGTTCTGGCCACGTCGTGCACCCGAGGAGAACGCTATCCTTCGATTTCCCCTAACCTACCGCGGCCAGATGCTGGAAATCGAGATTGGTCTGGACAAGGTGAAGTACGCACTGCGCGAGGGCGAACGCCTTGTGATCCGCCATGAAACGGAAGAAGTTGAGCTTGACTCGGCAAAACCCCGTGGCCATCCGGCCGGTTAGCAGAAGGTGAGCATCGCTGGGCGGTCACGCAAGGGGCGTTGAGCCATGCTAGCTATGAGTGTCAAGTCTTCGCTTGCGGGCAAGCGCACGCGTGCCGCATTGCCGCAAGATCGAGCGAATGCTCCGCTGAGGCCCTCCATGAAGGAGGGGCCTGGACATCGTCCCCGGCTCGAGAGCGTTCTGGTCATCGACGTTGGTGGCACTTCGGTAAAGATCCTCGCTACCGGACAACCAGAAAGTCGGTCGTTTCGATCCGGACCAAAGCTCACCCCCAGGCGCATGGTGTCAGGAGTGAAAAAGCTTGCCGCGGATTGGACCTATGATGTGGTCTCGATCGGTTACCCCGGCCCGGTCTTGGGCGGCCGGCCGTCAGCGGAACCCGTCAACCTAGGGCGTGGCTGGGTCGCGTTCGATTTCGCGCAGGCCTTCGGTCGTCCCATCAAAGTCATGAACGACGCCGCCATGCAGGCCCTGGGGAGTTACAACGGTGGCAAGATGCTGTTTCTGGGCCTGGGAACCGAACTCGGCACCGCCTTGATCGTCGACGGCATGGTAAAGCCGATGGAGCTCGGTCATTTGCCGTACAAGAAACGCACGTACGAGGATTACGTCGGACGCGCCGGCCTGGAACGCGACGGTAAGAAGAGGTGGCGGCGTCATGTGGCCGACGTCGTCGAGCGTCTCATGGCGGCCCTGCGGCCGGATGATACGGTGATCGGCGGAGGCAACGTCAGGAACCTCGACGCACTGCCGCCGCGTTGTCGCGCGGGCGAGAATGCCAACGCCTTTCGTGGCGGTTTTCGGTTGTGGGCAAAAGCCAATGTTATCCCGCCGGATTTGCCGACCGGCCACGCTCGCTCCAAGCGAAAAAGCTGACGACTGGAAAGGATGGCTCAGATTGCTGGATCGGGGAGCTTCGTCGACGCGGTCGACGGGCACGGGCCCCTCCAGGATGGCTACAAAATGATCCGGTGTCTTGGGCCGGGATAGCCGGTGGGGGCCAAGCACGTGAGGAGGACGCATGGGATCTGCAATCGCGAGTGATTCCCGAGCCAGCGCACGCAGCCCGATTGCTCTCACGAACGTTCGTACCGGACTCGGAGCGGATGCGATCGCCACAGCCCTGATCGAGAACCTGCACTGCCTTCAGGGAAAACTGCCACAGCACGCGACGCGCAACGACTGGTACATGGCCCTCGCCTACACCGTTCGCGACCGCATGATGGACCGCTATGTAGCGACCATCGCATCGATTACCGAAACGAACACCGCCAAGGCCGTTGCGTATCTTTCGGCGGAGTTCTTGACCGGACCGCATCTGGGCAACGGCCTCATCAATCTCGGGATCTGGCAGGCCGTAGAGGAGGCGCTGTCGCGAGTGGGGCAAGATCTATCGAGCCTCCTGGAGCAGGAGGAGGAGCCCGGGTTAGGCAATGGCGGTCTGGGCCGTTTGGCCGCGTGTTACATGGACTCGCTCGCGACGCTCAACGTTCCTGCCATCGGCTACGGCATCCGTTACGAGTTCGGAATCTTCGATCAAGCCATTCGTGACGGGTGGCAGATCGAGCTAACGGACAAGTGGCTGCGCTTCGGCAATCCCTGGGAGATCGTCCGTTCCGAGATCACGTTCGGTGTGAAGCTCGGAGGGCGCACGGAACGGTACCACGACGAGGAGGGCCGACATCGCGTGCGCTGGATTCCCGAGAAGGTGGTCAAGGGCGTCGCCTACGACACGCCGGTCCCGGGCTATCGTGTGCCCACCACAAACCTACTGCGCCTGTGGAAGGCCGAAGCCGCTGAATCCTTCGATTTCGACGCCTTCAACGTCGGCGACTATTACCGGGCGGTGGACGAGAAGGTCGCATCGGAAACCATCTCCAAGGTCCTCTATCCGAACGACGAACCTGAAGCAGGCAAGCAGCTGCGCCTGGAACAGCAGTACTTCTTCGTGTCCTGCTCGCTTCAGGACATGATCCGGTTGCTCATGATGCGGGGGAAACGGCTTGACGAATTTCATTCATATTGGGCCGCGCAGTTGAATGACACACATCCCTCCATTGCGGTGGCCGAGTTGATGCGCCTTCTCATGGACGAGCACGCGATGGAGTGGGATCAAGCCTGGGCTATCACCAAGCAGACTTTTGGCTACACAAATCATACGCTTCTTGCCGAAGCGCTTGAACGATGGCCGCTACCGTTATTTGCCAGGCTGCTGCCGCGCCATCTGGAGATCATCTACGAGATCAATGGTCGCTTCCTGGACGATCTCCGTCTGCGCTATCCGGGCGACGATCAGCTTCTTCGGCGGCTTTCGCTAATTGATGAAGCGGGAGATAAGTATGTGCGCATGGCGCACCTTGCCAGCGTGGGCAGCCACGCGATCAATGGAGTCGCGGCCCTCCATACCGAGCTTCTGAAGCAGACAGTGCTCCGCGACTTCCACCGGGTGTCGCCAGAGAAATTTCTCAACGTGACGAACGGAGTGACGCCGCGGCGCTGGATCGCGCTCAGCAATCCGAAATTGAGCGCGCTCATCACTCGGCACATCGGTGATCGATGGATAGCGAATTTGGAAAACGAGCTTGAGCACCTCGAGCCCCTGGCCGGCGACATCGACTTTCAAAGGGACTGGCAAGCCGTCAAGGCCGACAACAAACGCGACCTGGCCGGCCTCATCAAGGAGCGCACCGGCATCATCGTGGATCCGCACTCGCTGTTCGACATCCAGGTGAAGCGGCTGCACGAGTACAAGCGCCAGCACCTGAACGTGTTGTACCTGGTCACTCTCTACAACAGGCTCAGGCGTGGCTCCGGCGGCGCGGCCACGCCCCGTACGGTCATCTTCGGCGGCAAGGCCGCTCCCGCATACCGCATGGCTAAGCTGATCATCAAGCTGATCAACTCTGTCGCGCGAACCATCGATCAGGATCCGCTCGTATCTCAGGTTCTCAAAGTGGTGTTCCTGCCGGACTTCAACGTCAAAAATAGCCACCGCGTCTACCCCGCCGCTGATCTGTCGGAACAGATTTCCACGGCAGGCAAGGAGGCGTCGGGCACAGGCAACATGAAATTCGCCATGAACGGGGCAATAACAATCGGCACGTTGGACGGCGCCAACGTCGAGATCCGCGACGCGGTGGGACACGAGAATTTCTTCTTGTTCGGCCTGACGGCTCACGAGGTCGAACGACGGAAGGCTGAGGGTTACGCGCCGCGCAGCATCTACGAAGCAAATCCGGAGCTGCGCGAGGCGATCGACCTCATCAGTTCCGGGTTCTTCTCGGACGGCGATCGCGGGCTCTTCCACCCGCTCGTCGACTCGCTGCTCACCCGCGACGACTACATGCTCCTGGCAGACTATCAGGCCTATGTGGACTGCCAACAGGGCGTCAGCCACGCGTACTCCGATCAGAACGCCTGGACGCGCATGTCCATTCTCAACAGCGCGCGAGTTGGTCGTTTCTCCTCGGACCGCTCGATCCGGGAGTATTGCCGCGACATCTGGAAGGTCAAACCGATCGTTCCTGACGAAAGAAGAGCATGATGCGGACTATGAGCACCCGCGCTGTTACATCGGGTGCGAGCGCTCCTCTCGGCGCGACGGTCCTCCCGGGCGGCGTCAATTTCAGCGTGTTCTCGAAGCATGCGGTCTTGCTCGAGCTGCTCCTGTTCGATGACGAGAATGCCACGCAGCCGGCGAGGATCATTCCTCTCGACGCCAATAAACATCGTACGTATCACTACTGGCATGTCTTTGTGCCGGGCCTTCAGCCGGGCCAGGTGTACGCCTACCGGGCGCACGGGGCCTTCGACCCGGACCGCGGATCTTGGTTTGACGCCGAGAAGGTGCTCCTGGACCCTTACGGTGTCGCCGTAGCCGTCCCCGAGACATACGACCGCTGGGCTGCGGCGCGGCCAGGCGACAATGTCGCCGTGGCGATGAAAAGCGTCGTAGCCGATCCCGATCGATACGATTGGCAGGGCGATCTGCCGCTCAAGCGGCCCCTTGCCGAGACCGTGATTTATGAGCTGCATGTGGGCGGCTTTACTCGCCATCCCAGCTCGGGCGTCGCGATCGAGAAGCGGGGTACATACGCTGGACTGATCCAAAAGATCCCGTACCTCAAAGATCTGGGCGTCACAGCAGTGGAGCTGCTGCCAGTGTTCCAATTCGACGCGCAGGACTGCCCGCCGGGCAAGACAAACTACTGGGGCTATGCGCCCGTGTCGTTCTTCGCGCCACATCAGGCGTACAGCTCACGGAAGAGCTCGCTCGCAGTCCTCGACGAATTTCGGGACATGGTCAAGGCGCTCCACCGCGCGGGCCTCGAAGTGATCCTGGATGTTGTATTCAATCACACAACAGAAGGCGGGCGGACCGGGCCGACGTTGTGCTATCGCGGTCTGGCGAACGACGTCTATTACATCCTCGACAGGGACAAATCCCGTTACGCCGACTACACCGGCTGTGGCAACACGCTCAATGCCAACCAGCCGATCGTGCGCCGCCTGATCCAGGACAGCCTGCGTTACTGGGTATCTCAGATGCATGTAGACGGATTCCGATTCGATCTCGCGTCGATCCTGTCGCGCGACGAGGAGGGCCGCCTGCTACCGAACCCGCCCGTTCTCTGGGACATCGAATCGGACCCGTTCCTGGCCGGCACGAAGCTGATTGCAGAGGCGTGGGATGCCGCAGGACTCTATCAGGTGGGAAGCTTCATCGGCGACAGATGGCAGGAGTGGAACGGCCGGTTCCGCGACGACGTGCGGCGTTTCCTGAAAGGTGACAACGGCTCGGTCTCGGGCGTGGCCGCACGGATCCTGGGCAGCCCCGACATTTACGGTCACGAGGAGCGCGAAGCCGAGCAAAGCATCAATTTCGTGACCTGCCATGACGGCTTCACCCTCAACGACCTGGTCTCGTACAACCACAAGCACAACGAGGCCAATGGCGAGAACAACCGCGACGGTTCCGATAACAATTTGAGCTGGAACTGCGGGGTGGAGGGGCCGACCGACGATCCGATGGTCGAGGCGCTGCGCAACCGCCAGGTCAAGAATTTCCTCGCACTGGAGCTGTTGGCGGCCGGGACGCCGATGCTGCTGATGGGTGACGAGGTGCGCCGAACCCAGAGCGGCAACAATAACGCCTATTGCCAGGACTCTGATATCAGCTGGTTCGACTGGAGTCTGCTGGAGCGGCATGGCGACATCCACCGCTTCGTCAAAGCGCTCAACAGATTTCACCAACGCCGTGATGTTGTGGTGGAAGGGGCTGCGCTCAGCCTCAATCAACTCCTTCGCCGGGCGCGCATCGAGTGGCACGGAGTGGCGCTCAAACGCCCGGACTGGAGCGACCACTCGCATTCCGTTGCCTTCACGCTGCAAAGCTTGCGCGCCCGCTTTCTGTTCCACGGGATGCTCAACGCCTATTGGGAACCGCTGCCGTTCGAGTTACCGCCGGTGCCCGCCGAGCATCAGCAGGGGTGGCGGCGCTGTATCGATACCGCGCTCGATTCACCCGATGACATCTGCCCCTGGGAGAGCGCGCCTGTCGTGAGGCAGGCGCCGTATGTGGCGCAGCCGCGGTCCGTGGTCCTTCTCGCGCTGGCGCTCGAAAGATCGCCGGAAGTGTTCCACAAGTGGAATGATCTCAATGACGATCCATCCGCTCGCTGCTAAGCCCCCTCCGCAGGAACTCCTGATCGACGTCGGCAACCTCCGACGCGAATACTATGCGCGCAAGCCTGACTTCAGTGACGGCGCCCAACGGGTCGGATTCGGCACCAGCGGTCATCGGGGCTCTTCGCTGCGTGGCTCGTTCAATGAGACGCACGTGCTGGCGATCACGCAGGCGATCTGCGACTACCGCAGCAGCCATGGCATCACCGGCCCTCTGTACATCGGAAAAGATACGCACGCGCTGTCCGAGCCAGCTTTCATGACCGCCCTCGAGGTGCTCGCGGCAAATGGCGTAGAGACCATGATCGATAGCAATGACGGCTATACGCCTACGCCGGCGGTCTCCCACGCCATTCTCACATTTAACCGCGGGCGGACGACAGGTCTCGCGGACGGCATCGTCGTCACGCCCTCGCACAATCCGCCGGAAGACGGCGGCTTCAAGTATAACCCGCCGAACGGGGGACCCGCTGATACAGCTGTGACGCGCTGGATCGAGAACAGAGCCAACCGCCTGATCTCGAGTGAACTCGGGGGCGTGGCCCGAATGGCCTACGACAAGGCCCGTCGTGCAGCCAGCACCCACACGCACGACTATGTCGGGACGTACGTGGAGGAGCTGGGTTCGGTCGTGGACATGGAAGCCATCGCGGCCGCGCAGGTTAAGATCGGCGTCGATCCGCTCGGTGGCGCAAGCGTAGCGTTCTGGAGGCCGATCGCCGACCGCTTCGGGGTTGACGTGGAGGTCGTGAACGAGACGTTGGATCCGACGTTCCGTTTCATGTCGCTGGACTGGGACGGACAAATTCGTATGGACTGTTCGTCGCCCTACGCCATGGCGAAGCTGATTGGGCTGAAGGAACGCTTCGACATCGCCTTCGGCAATGACCCCGACGCCGACCGGCATGGAATTGTCACTCGCAGCGCGGGCCTGATGAATCCCAATCATTACCTCGCGGCGGCGATTTTCTATCTCTTTACTCATCGTCCGGACTGGGGTCCCGAGGCAGCGGTCGGCAAGACCGTAGTGAGCAGCAGCATCATCGACCGCGTCACCGGCAAGGTCGGGCGCAGGCTGGTCGAGGTGCCGGTCGGATTCAAGTGGTTCGTGTCGGACCTGCTCGACGGATCGCTTGGCTTCGGTGGCGAAGAGAGCGCGGGCGCGTCGTTTCTCCGGCGTAACGGCACCGTCTGGACGACCGATAAGGATGGGATCATCATGGGCTTGCTGGCCGCGGAGCTTACGGCGCGTACTGGTCGCGATCCATCCGAGCTGTACGCCGAGCTGACCCGTGAGTTGGGCGCCCCGGTCTACGAGCGGATCGATGCACCCGCCACCTCGGAAGAAAAAGCCGTTCTTCTCGACCTGTCGCCAGGAGACGTCAGCGCCTCCGAGCTTGCCGGTCACCCAATCGAGGCTGTGCTGACGACGGCGCCAGGCAACGGGGCGCCGATCGGCGGCCTGAAGGTCATCACCGCTCAAGGTTGGTTTGCGGTGCGTCCGTCCGGCACCGAAGACGTCTACAAGCTCTACGCGGAGAGCTTTCGTGGGAGCGACCACCTGCGGCGCATCCAGGAGGAAGCGCAAGCGATCACCAGCAGGACCTTGGGTCTGCGCGCTGGCCGGTCTCTGGGAACGGGCTGAATTCGATTATGCTTGCAGCCCCGCCAAGGGCGTGTTGCGCTTTTGCCAAGCCGATCATCCTCAATCTGCATCGCGTCCTGGCCCAACCACAAGCTCTCGTGCCGTTCAAAGAAACGAGCACCCGCACGTGCAGCGCGACAAAGAAAGGGCGTAAGATCAAAACGCCGCTCTGGCTGCGATGCTGAGCGAAACTCCATCTCGTTGTCAAAGTGATCGATCGCGTGGCGCAGCTACGCACGAAGGCCTGAAGGAGGAAGTGAGCAACCTCACAATCGCCGCTAAGCCGCACGAGCAAGCCATCGACCGACCCGGGAATTTGTCAACTGTACCTGGCGTCTTGAGGTTGCCGCGCGGCGCTTTAGCCCGCAGGCGTTCGGAGTACACCCGCTCGTGTTCTCCGCTCAGCGCCATCGAACTCCAGGAGCAAGATCGATGGGCATAACTGATCTCAGTGCACACACCGTACCGGGCGTTGCCAAATCGACGAACGATACGATGGACCAGTTGTGCGTCAACACCATCCGCACGCTGGCGATGGATGCCGTACAGGCAGCCAACTCGGGTCACCCCGGAACACCGATGGCGCTGGCGCCGGTGGTCTATTGTCTGTGGCAACGCATCCTGCGCTTCGACCCAAGCCATCCGATCTGGCCCAACCGTGACCGCTTTGTGCTGTCGGTTGGTCACGCGTCGATGTTGCTTTACGCGATGCTGCACTTGAGCGGAGTGAAGGCTGTCAATCCGAAATACGAAACGCTCGGACAATTGTCGGTGACGCTGGAGGACATCAAACACTTTCGGCAGCTTGACAGCAAATGCCCCGGCCATCCGGAATATCGTTGGACCTCGGGCGTCGAAACGACGACCGGCCCGCTGGGACAAGGGCTGGCGACGAGTGTCGGCATGGCCATCGCCGAGCGCTGGTTTGCCAGCTACTTCAATCGTCCGGGCTTCGATCTGTTCGACTATGACGTCTACGCCCTGTGTGGCGACGGCTGCATGATGGAAGGGCTCTCCGGCGAGGCCGCCTCGCTGGCAGGACACCTCAAACTCGATAACCTGTGTTGGATCTACGACAACAACCACATCACCATCGAGGGCAACACCGCGCTGGCCTACAGCGATGATGTGGCCACACGCTTCATCGGCTACGGCTGGAATGTCACGCGGGTCGGCGACGCCAACGACCTGGAGATGCTCGAGCGCGCATTCAGGACATTCAAGAGCACAAACGATCGACCGACCCTCATCATCGTCGACAGCCACATCGCCTACGGTGCGCCGAACAAGCAGGATACGAGTGCCGCGCACGGGGAACCGTTGGGCGAGGAAGAGATCAGGCTGGCGAAGCGTCACTACGGCTGGCCGCCAGAGGCGAAGTTCCTCGTCCCGGATGAGGTGCGTGAGCATTTCCAGGAGGGCATCGGGTCGCGGGGCTTGGCGCTGCATCAAGCCTGGTGGGCTGAGTTTGAGGGGTATCGACGCCAGTATCCTGAACTCGCCGAGGAGGGGTATCGCATGCTGCGCCGCGAGCTGCCGGATGGCTGGGACAGCGGAATACCGGCGTTTTCCCCCGGCGGCAAAGGCGTCGCCACCCGGGACGCGTCGGGCCAGGCGCTGAACGCACTCGCCAAAAACGTACCGTGGCTGCTCGGCGGTTCGGCGGATCTCGGGCCCTCATGCAAAACGCGACTGACTTTTGAAGGCGCCGGAGATTTCAGCGCGCAGAATCCCGCCGGGCGGAATTTGCACTTCGGGATTCGCGAGCACGCGATGGGCGCCATCCTCAATGGCCTGTCCCTGTCGAAGATCCGACCGTTTGGATCAGGGTTCCTGATCTTCAGCGACTATGGACGCGCGGCCATCCGCTTGAGCGCCCTGATGGAAATCCCGGTGATCCACATCTTTACCCACGATTCAATCGGAGTCGGGGAAGATGGGCCAACCCACCAGCCGGTGGAGCATCTGGCGTCCCTGCGCGCCATCCCTGGGCTGATCACCCTGCGACCGGCCGATGCCAATGAAACGGTCGAGGCCTGGCGTGTTATTGCGGGCTTCCGCCACGAACCGGTCGCGTTGATTTTGACCCGGCAGGCGGTGCCGACGCTGGACCGAACGAAATATGCGGCGGCGGAAGGGGTGCGGCGCGGCGCCTATATTCTCGCGGATGCCGACGACAGCCGGCCACAGGTGTTGCTCCTGGCGACTGGCAGTGAGGTCGCGCTCTGTCTGGAGGCGTACGAGACGCTGAAGACCCAAGGGGTCAAGGCTCGCGTGGTGAGCATGCCGTCATGGGAGATGTTCGAGCACTACTGTCGCGATCACCCCGAATATCGTGAGCAGGTGCTGCCGAAGTCGGTCATCGCACGCGTCTCGGTGGAACAAGGATCAACCCTCGGCTGGGCGCAGTATGTCGGCGCGAGCGGTCACTGCATCGGCATGGAGACGTTCGGCGCCTCGGCGCCGCTGAAGGAACTGCAGAAGAAGTTCGGCTTCACCCCCGAGAACATCGTCGCAGCGGCGAAGCACCAGATCGCGGCAGCGAGGTGAACGATGCGCATCGCGATAGGTTCACATCATGCCGGCTTTGCGCTGAAGGAGGGGGTGAAGGTTTTTTGACCGCGGAAGATCGCGAGATCGTCGACCTGGGTACCCACGGCACCGACCCGGTGGACTATTCCGACTACGCGCGCGGACACGTTCGGAGCGTAACGTGCAGATGGGAGTTCCGCTGTTCGGAGGTTACACATGAGCGACGACGCCCCTCGCTGGGCCTCCTTCTCATCGGCTTTTTCAATCATTTTGAGCTTGGCCAGCGAGCGAATTGCCGAGCTCGGTTGTGCTCCCGTGGGCGAAGATCCAAAAGCGTTTGTCGATCGCGGAGGCTTGCGTCGGCTGGAAACTGAGGCTGCCGATGCAGCAATCAGGAGAGTTCGCGAGGCGGCCTATCCGCTCATCTTCAAGCTGTTTGGTTCCGAAATGCCCCGCGGCAAAGAGCGCAAACTGGTTTTGACTCGGCTCGGCAAAGACATGGCCCGCATCGAAAAGGCCCTGGGCTATGGACCACGATCGACGGGGGGCGATCTGCACGAGCGGACGCGCGAGCGCATGCGGCGTGACGGGAAGCGGATCGCGGCGGCGAAACGTCGAAGGAAGTAAACCTGACGGGCCCGTTGTTGAGGAAACAGCAGGTGCAATAACACCGGTCAGACCTCGCCGACGATGCCGCCAGGAGCCCGAGCCAATGGCCGGCCATGCTGCACGGGCGAACCAGTTTCGCGTGCGGCGCGCTGACACCGTTAGCCCTTGTCGGCGCCCACTTGACCGCGGGGCTGGAAACAGGCCGAATTACGCTTGCCCGAATGCCTGATGGAGCATTGCCGATACGATCGTGGCGCGGACTTATTGCGTGTCTGGTGCTTGTTCTCGCCGCGCCGGTTCCCGGCGCGCACGCCGAGGACAGAGCGCGGTCGATATTCGCTGGCGCCAGCGGCAAGGCGTCGAAACCCGCGCCGCCTGTTGCGGCGCGCAAGCCGGTGCGGCTCAGCGTGCACGGTATCGAGCGCGTCGACGATCATGCCTGGCTGCGTGACCCGAACTGGCGCGAGGTGATCAGGAATCCGTCGGTATTATCACGCGAGATTCGCGCCCACATCGAGGCCGAGAACCGCTACGCCAAGGCCTTGCTGGCACCGCTTGCGGGCCTGCGCAGGCAGTTGCTCAAGGAGCTGAAAGGCCGCGTCGAGCCGGCCGCGTCCGAGGTTCCCTTGCCCGATGGCCCGTATGCCTATTGGAAAGAATATGTGCCTGGCGCCGAGCATCCGCGCATCGTGCGCGCTCGCCCTGGCGGTGTCGAGCAGGTGCTGGTCGATGGGGCCGCGATCGCGGTTGGCAAGCCCTATTTCTCGTTCGGGACTACCCGGCACAGCCCGGACCATCGCCTCTATGCCTATTTGGTCGATTTGACCGGTGACGAGAGCTATCGCCTGCGCGTGCGCGATATCAGCACGGGACGCGACTTACCACTCGACATCCCTGAGGTCTTGACCTTCACCTGGGCGCCGGACAGCACGACGTTGTTCTACGTGCGGCTCGATCCCGAGCATCGGCCGCGCTTCGTGTATCGTCATCGGCTCGGTACGGACCCGAAAAATGATCCGCTGATTTACGAAGAAAAGGACCTAGGCTTCGAAATCTCGGTCGGTCTGACACGCACGAAGCGGTTCATCGTGATCTCGACCGCCAGCCAAGACACGTCCGAAAGCTGGCTGATCGACGCTGCGCAACCCGCAAACCCGCCGGTATTGGTCGCTGCCCGCGAGCTCAATATCCAATACCGCGTGAGCGACTGGAGCGATCGACTCCTGATCCGGACCAACGCAGACAGCGCTGATGATTTCAAGATCATGATCGCTCCCGCATCGGCGCCTGGCCGCGAGAACTGGCGCGACCTGATCCCCTACAAGGAAGGCCGGCAGATTCTCTCGGCAATCCCGTTTTCCGGGTATCTCGCCAGGCTCGAACGCGAAGATGGCCTCCAGCGCATCGTGATCCGCCGCAATTCAGACGGTGCCGAACACACGGTCAGCTTCGACGAGGAGGTGTACTCGGTCGAACTCGTCACGCCCCTTGAGTTCGATACCCGTAGCCTGCGCTTTCTGTACAGGTCGCCGGCAACCCCACAGCAGACCTTCGACTACGATATGGAGAGCCGCGAGCGCGCGCTGCGCAAGCAGCAGCAGATTCCGAGTGGGCACGACCCCGCTGCCTACGAGGTGCGCCGGCTGTTCGCCCCGACCTCCGAGGAACAGGTACCGATCACGGTTCTCCACCGCAAAGGCTTGCCAATCGACGGCTCGGCGCCACTTTTTCTAGCGGGTTACGGTGCCTACGGCGATCTCTTCGAGGCCAATTTCGATTCCAATTTGTTCTCGCTGGTCGACCGCGGCTTCGTCTACGCCATCGCCCACGTCCGCGGCGGGATCGAAAAGGGCAAGCGTTGGCACAATGCCGGGCGCCGCGAGAACAAGGTCAACACCTTCACGGATTTCATCGCGGTCGCCGAATATTTGACCAAGGCCGGCTACGGGGCGCCCAGACGCATCGTGGCGCTCGGCGATTCCGCGGGCGGCACGCTGATGGGCGCGGTTGCCAACATGCGGCCCGACCTGTTCGCCGGCATCGTCGCGCGCGTTCCCTTTGTCGATGTCCTCAACACCTTGCTCGACCCGGATTTGCCGCTGGCCGCCAGCGAGCTGCCGGAATTCGGCGATCCGGCCCACGATCTCTCCGCCTATTGGACCATTGCCGGCTACGCGCCCTACGACAACGTGAAGGCGCAGCCTTACCCGCCCATGCTCGTCACCGCGGGGCTGAGCGATCCGCGCACGCAATATTGGGAGCCGGCAAAATGGGTTGCCAAGCTGCGCGCGATGAAGACCAACGGTTCCCGCATCGTGCTGATCACGCGCATGACGTCGGGGCATTTTGGCGCCCACGGCCGCTTCAAGGCGCTCGAAGAAGTGGCGATGTTCCAGGCTTTCGCCCTCGACGTGACGGGTAAGCGCTGACAGGCGCCTGCCTCCGCTCACTTCTGATGGCGTGAACATGAGGAGGGCAATCTGCCGGAGACGGAGGATAGGGGTCACTGCAGTTTGGGGAACCTCTGGTCAAAAGCCAAGCTGCACCCGCGGTAGCTCGCGAACACGTGTCTTTATTAGGAACAGCGGGTCACAGGTGTATAGCGGTTATGATCGAGGACACTTCTTCGCGCAGCGGAGCTAAGATCGACACTGCCATGATCGATCACAACCCGGAAAAGAATTTCGAAGAGCTCTGGGAGACCTTTCGCAACAGGTATCCATTTTTCGAACTGAGGAATGTCGACTGGGACAAGCAGTATGACACCTACAGACCCAAAGTCACAAGGCACACCAGTGACGATGAACTCTTCGATATCTTTTGCCAGATGCTCGACCCGTTGGATGACGGGCACGTCGAGCTGGAGGCCAAAGCAAGTGGGGATCGGAAAAAACGGTACTTCACCGCAGAGCCTAAGCCCAGATTCCGGCAGGAATTCACGAACCGAGAGGTCAAGCAGCTCTTCAAAACGACCGAAAAGACGCTTGTCGCCAATGGTTTCGGGCGGCCCAAAGAGACCCAGGCCTGGATGCTTCGCTATTGCAGATCTCGCGCACTTGGTTACCTTCGGATCCTCGAGCTGGAAGACGTTAAAAAGCGGAGATTGATTGCCGCTCTGGACAAGATTGGCCGTGACTTCAAGGACCTTGATGGCTTCATCATCGATCTGCGTGACAACCCCGGCGGAGAGGATAGTATTGCAATCACGATCATCAATCGGTTTTGCGACCGCAGGCGAGTTGCCTTTCGCCGGAAGACGAAGATTGGCCCAGGCGAAGATGACTTTACACCCGTGAAGACCTGGTACCTCGAACCGCAAGGTGACGTACAATTCACCGGGCCAATCGTGCTCTTGACCTGCGATTCTGTTTTCAGCGGTGGAGAGGCCTTTGCGCTGGCGATAAAGCAGCTGCCCCACGTCACGATCATAGGCGATCATACCAACGGCATATTCTCATATCAACTCGAGAAGAAACTCCCAAATGGCTGGATGTACTGTTTGTCGTACCAGAAGTACTTTTCAGCTGACATGGTGTGCTACGAAGGCAAAGGCGTACCAGTCGACATCGATCTACTCAACAAGAAAGCCGACATTGAAAACGGTATCGATCCGTTGATTACCCGTGCACTTGAAGTGTTGCAGTCCAAGAGAACGCGGGAGCACCGGATGAGAGATGATTGATTTTGCTGGCTTCGTGGTTTCGGTTGGAACAGGGCAAGTCTCAGCGAGGAGGCGCGGTACATATGTCAGTTGTCTGGAGTTGCAATGAGTGGGATCAACTGGAAGAAGTTATTGTAGGCAATCCGCTGCAAGCGCGATTTCCCACGCCAGACCGAAGCACCCAACTGGCAGAATTTCCCGACCGTTCATTGGCTGAAATTCCGCGCGGCCCTTTTCCACAACAGATTATTGAAGAGGCGGAAGAGGATTTGAATGAATTTGTTCGCACCTTGGAAGATTTGGGTATCACCGTCAAACGCCCGGAGACATGGCCACATGAGGCCAAATTTTCCACGATCCATTGGGAAGCCGAGGGGTATTACAATTATTGTCCCCGCGATATCATGTTAGTCATCGGCGACCACATCATCGAGACGCCCAACGTCATCCGCAGCCGCGCCCAGGAAACGTTCAGCTATCGCAAGTTGCTGATTGACTATATGAAGTCAGGCGCAAAGTGGTACAGCGCCCCCAAACCCATGCTTTTAGACTCGCTCTTTGAGGTTGATCTGGACAAGCCCACGCCACGTAACGATGAACCAGCTTTCGATGCAGCAAACGTCCTGCGCTTTGGCCAGGATTTGATCTACTTGGTCAGCGCCACGGGTAACGAATTGGGAGGGCATTGGTTACAGACAATCTTGGGCGACAAATTTCGCGTTCATTTCTTCAAAGATGTTTATTATGGCAGCCACATTGACTCAACCTTTGTGGCCTTACGCCCTGGCTTGATCCTCTGCAATCCTGCTCGTGTCAATGATGATACCCTGCCTCAAATCTTGAAACAGTGGAAAGTCATTTACAGTCCACCGATGGAGAATACAGACAGATATGATGCCGACTATCTATTTAAGAGCATTGGTAGTGACTGGATCGATATGAATGCATTCAGCATCAGTCCCAATTTGATCGTTGTCGATCGAGATCAGACGGCGCTCATAAAACTGTTGGAGAAGCAGGGTCTTGATGTAATCCCCCTAAAATTGCGGCACTCCAAAATGTTGGGCGGTGGGTTCCATTGCGTTACCTTAGACATCCGCCGAACTGGAACGCTCCAGCGATACTTCGATTAAACACACTGCGTTCGCCATGCTCGTTGTTGTAGCAACCGCCGTCGCGCTTTTCTTTGTGCTGACGTTTGCGGCGTGGAGGCGGTACCTTTGGGCGGCGGAGAAGGTACCGCAGGCGGACACTTGCCAGTACAGCCTGACGGATGTCTTTGGCGACCGTCACCTCGCGAACGTAGCACATCAGGAAGGAGTCCAGTGGCTCACGGAGGTATTCAGCCGCTCTGCTGAGAAGTTTCCGCATCTCACGGCCTTACAGATTCCCCACACCGGAGAGTCCCTGACCTTCGCTGAGCTCGACGCGCGAGCGGAAAGCGTTGCCGCGGCCCTTTCTCCTTTCCTCACAGGCCCGGACCAGATCGTTGCCGTGGCCATGTCACAGGACAATTGGCAAATCGTGGCCGCTCATCTCGGCGTTCTGAAGGCTGGTGGTACCTTGATGGTCCTCGACACCACTTTGCCGGACGCCCTGATCACCCACATACTCTACGACGCACAACCGGTGGTCATTCTCACGCGGGGGCAAGACAAGTTTCGCGACCTGCCGACGCTCGACGTCCTGACGTTGCCGGACGGGATGCCCCGAAGGGAACCGCCGCCCTGGCTGGACGACCCCACGCAGCGCCTTGCGACCATCTTTTACACGAGCGGAACCACTGGGATGCCCAAGGGCGTGGATTGCCCGCACGCAGGTTACGTGAACCTGGCCCTGAGCTACGCCGATTACTTCGATCTCCTTCCGGGCATGGACGCGACCTCGCTCACTTCGTCGATGGGCTACGACGGCAGCATTTCCGAGATGTACAGCGCCTGGGTGTCGGGCTGCGCTGTGGTCATGCTGACCAAAGAGCAGATCCGGTCCGGTCCGGACCTCGTCCCCGTCCTCCGCGAAGCTGAGGTCACGGTGCTGTTTTGTCCGCCGGTGCTGCTCACCACCCTCACACCGACCCCAGAGGTGGATCTGCCCTATCCACTCTGCCGCTACATCGTGCCGGCGGGCGAAGCCTTCCCCAGCGCACTCGTGGAGCCCTGGACCCGAGGCAGACGGCAGATCATCAACACCTACGGCCCCACAGAGGCGAGCACCGACACGAGCCGCCAGAGTTTGCGGCCGGGGGAGCCCATCACCATCGGCTCGCCGTTCGCCAACGTCACCTACGTCATCCTCGAGGTCGACCAACTCCGCCCACTGCCCCACGGGGAGGTTGGAGAGCTCTGCATCGGTGGGGTGCACGTTGCGCGCGGGTACCGCAACTTGCTGGAGCAAACCGGCCAGAAGTTCATCACGCACCCTCAGTTCGGCCGCCTCTATCGCACGGGTGACAAATGCAAAATCGACATCCAAACGCAGCGCGTGCACTTCCTTGGCCGTATCGACGCGCAGCTCAAAGTACGCGGGCACCGCGTCGAGGCACAGGCCGTTGAGGACATCCTCCAGACGCAGTTCAGTGAGATCGAGGCCGCTGTTCTGGATTACCAGAGCGAGGCGCTCGTCGCCTTCGTCGCCGCGCCTTCGGTCTGCGACGGAGACATCTCGGTCGTCGCTCCAGCGCCAGCGGAGTGGGCTGCCCGGGTGACGGCGACCCTCACCAAACAACTTCCAGCGCCGTCGGTTCCGACAAGGATCTTCCTTGTAGAAAAATTCGTCATGAATCCGCTTTCGGGGAAGATCGACCGGAAGTGCTTGCCAAACCTGTCTCATCTATTGAGAAGCGCCGAGCCGGAAGCGGAGGACACCCATAGGGATACACCAGCCGGCGCGCGGGACTTAGGGGAAGGGGAAGTCAAGCCGCCGGGTGCCGATGCGGATATGGACCCTGAGCGTGAGGAGGTGCTGGCGATCTGCAGGGCCGTGTTCGAGACGCCGTTGGGATTGGACGATGGATTCGCTGAGGCTGGTGGGCACTCGATCGTCATCGCGCGCTTGGCGCAGCAGCTGCAAGCTGCAGGATGGGTGGTGTCGGTCCGGGCGCTGCTCAGTGACTGCAATACTGCACGAAAGGTGGCCAACAGCCCGCGGGTGCCCCAGCAGGCCTCCAAGGCCCCTACGGCCCGTGTCAAATCCGACGAGAACAGCGCCGAGCGCGATGAGCCCGCGGCAGAGGTGCTCCCCATCGGATACTTCACCACTCTGCAAGTTCTCTTCGCTATTTTTTTGTATTCCCCGGGCCTAGTGGCCTTCCTCAGCGTCGTCGGCTTTGCCGAAGTCGGGACGTTCTTCACGACCGCCAGCCTCTGGGCGTTCATCTTCGTCGGCTTCTGCCTGTACTTGTTGGGCCTCGTCGTGCCCTTCGCCAGCCTACTCTGGGTCATGATGATAAAGCTCATCATGGGTGGTGACATCTACAAGAACAATGTAGCCCCGGGTGTGTATCCCAAGTGGAGCAGAATGCACCTGCGAATCTGGTGCATCGGACGCCTGGAGAACATGGTGCTCCTCCCGCTGGGTGCAATGTATCGTAGCGCGCCGCTCATGGCATTCGTGTTGCGGCAGCTCGGCGCGACCGTGGGCGACAACCTTCAGTGCGCGCACGATGCTTACCTATCCGGGCCGCTGGACTTGATCTCCATCGAGGACGATGTCGCCATCCAGACCGGGGCCTACATCCAAACGACAAGGTGGTCGGGGCAGTACCTGCACGTCGGCCCTGTTCACCTCGAGAGCGGTTGCAAGATCGGGATGCGGGCCGCCATCGCCAACAATGTGAGGGTGGGCCGCGGCACTTGGATCACTCCGTTCACCCCCATTCTCAGCGACGTGGGTTCGCAGGAGATGTGGGAAGGAGCTCCCGCGCGCCTTAGCGGCCGCTGCACAGAGCTCAAGCGCACGGCGAACACCTGCCAATATCGGTGTCCGATCTGGTTACTGGAGACGCTCAACATCCTGATGCAGATCTTCATATTCTTCTGGCTCAGTGTGGTCCCCACCGCCGCGATCTTGTGGCTTGCCCGCAGTTTCATACCCGCCGGAGAAGCTGATCTGTCCGGCGGGTATTTCAGGGTGACCCCGCTGTTCGAGATCGTCTGGCACTTGACCCTCTACGCGTTCATCTCCACCTGGGTCACCGTCGTCGTGACCTCTTTGCTGGGCTGCCTCTTCATCCGCTGCACCGCAGCTTTGCCAGGGCTGTACCCCTCGCGCGGACTCAGGGGCGCTCTCCTCATGTACAGAATGAAGATAATGAACGGCATCCAGAGGCAGTGGACCTGGACCATCACCGGGCAGTACCTGCGGGCACTCGCTGGCGTGCGCTTCCCGCGGTTGGGTGCCTCGGAGTGCGACGTCATGTTCAACCTGGTCCCGGAGCTTGCGATCGCCGACTCCCAGGTGTTCTGGTCCAATGGATGTTTCACGAACATGCTCGACTATGGCGCCGAACACTTCAAGCTGCGCCACCTCGACATGCCCCGGAATTTCTTCAGCGGCAACAACTGCGTGGCGGAGTACGGGCATCTCCCGTCCAACTTCCTCCTGGGTGTCTCCACTCCGGGCAATGATATACGGCTCCGACGACAAATGCGGTCGCGGCTTGGCGAGCCAATCACGGTGGCGGGAAACCCGCCTGTAAAATTTGCGAGCGCGTCATTTGAGGCGGAGAATGAAACCCACAGACCGCCGGACTTCCACCTCTACCTGACCCGGGTCTTCCTGTTTGACTTCTTCAGCATCGGTATGCTGCGCATCACCGAGGTGCTCATCTTCGCGATTCTGTACATTTGTTTGTTACGATTGGGCGGACACCCGATCGCCAGCGCGGTCATTGCTTTGATGCTCACAGAAGTCAATCTGGTGCTATTCTGCGTCGCGATCAAGAAGTCCCTCGTCGGCAGCGAATGGGGAGCCGATCACTCGACGCCCTTCTGGTCCTGGCGGCACTTCGCCTACTTCTTCGCGCAGGACTGCTTCTTCGTCTGGTGCAGGGGGCCTCTGGGATTTTGGGCCGGGACCATCCTTTCGAACTCTATCCTGCGGTGGATGGGGTGTCAGATCGGCCACAGGACAATCGTGATCCGGCCAATGCACTGCTCCGACTGGAACGCGGTGAGGTTCGGCAACGATTGTGTTATCGACGGCTTCCTGCAGTTTCACACCATCGAGAACATGATGCTGAAGGTGAAGCGAACCGACATCCAGGACGGCTGCGCCGTCACCTTCGGCGCCACGGTGATGGGCGGCGCGGTCATTGAGCGGGACACGACGCTTTTGCCGTTGTCCCTGGTCCTCAAGGAGATGAACATGCTCACAGCCACCTACGAGGGGAGCCCCGCGGAGCCCGTGAGCGATTCGACGCCCATCGCTCTGCCACGACGACGAGGCGTCGGGCATCCTGAGCTGCCTGGAGAGGCATCTACCGATGAAGAGAATCCTTTACGAAGCTCACGTTTCAGATAACGCGAAACGATAGCGGCTGGGTCAATGATCCGGCCGGCGCGCGCGATTGGACACCGGCGTCCGCGCATCATGCGGCCCACGACATTCCCCTTAGAAAAGCGTCGAAGTCGTGGGGCCGTGGCATTTCGTGGCTCCGCTGTATTTGATTTGGTTTGGATACTCTATCAAGAACTGCCAAAGCAGCCTTTAGAATACGACGACTTGCTCGGCATCGTGCGGCGTTCACTCGCCCCGCGGTGCCTCGCCGTTTACGATCGCTGCGATTCCGTCGGCGAGTTGTCTCAATTCGGCATCGGCAAGGTTGGCGAGAATAATGACCGACAGGTTGTCGTCAACGTATCGAATCAGCAACGTTTCAAATCCTTGCCAAGAGCCGTCATGATAATGAATATCTTTTCCACCTTGTCGCTCCAACTCCCATGCAAATCCATACGAGCTTTTCCGACCGTTTAAAAGCGTCGCGGGCTGGAAGATTTTCGACCAGCTTTCGGCGCTGAGGAGTGCTCGAGTACGAACCACCCGCTCCCAAGCGATAAGATCGAGAAGCGTCACGTGGAGCGCCCCATCCGCCGTCGTGTTGTGACTCGGCGCAACCCACTCCTGATTCTTTATTTGCTTCGCGACGAGTTCGATACCCTGCCACACGTCTGGGCACAATATCTGCCTCGCTGATTATGCGCGTCGTATGCATGCCCGCTGGTATGAATATATTTTCGCGAAGAAAGTCACCATAGAATTGTCCGGAGACACGCCGAATGATCATGCCGAGGAGTGCATAGCCGAGATTGCTGTACTGAAAGTGTTTACCTGGCCGATAACGGCGCGGAAGCGATGCGGTGAACAGCGCAAGCTCGTTCTCGGTGTAGTCGCGCCGGAGATTCAGCACTAATTCATCATCAGGCAGTCCCGATGTGTGCGTTAGTAAGTGCCGCAGCGTGATCGATCCCCATTGCGCGGGAGAGGGAAGGTGGCGGGCTATCGGATCGTCGAGATCGAGCTTGCCTCGCTCCACCAACACCATGATCCCGGCCGCCGTAAATTGTTTCCCCAGCGATCCGGATTGAAAAACGCTCTCTCTTTGCGCGGGCACACAGTGCTCGATGTTGGCGACGCCGTACCCTTCGGCACGCAACGTTACTCCATTTTTGATGACCGCTACGGCCGCGCCGGGTATGTGCTGCCCCCGCATTTCCTCGCGTACAAATCGATCGATTCGCTCGTCGATGCTGTTGGACGCAGGTGCTACCTGAGCCAGAATGCAGAGCGATGCCAATGTTGCGTACAACATCGTAAACTCCTGTGTGTACCAAAAACTCAGACTCGGACGTAGTGGTGATGCAGTCCACCGAGGAGAGCATGTGACATGATGGTGCCGCTCCGCTGGACCGGTCGCGAGAGGGGCGCTTCTTTATCCAACGATCACAACGGTCTCGGGCCGGATGATCGTGATGGCTTTCAGCACCGATGGAAACCATCGATACAGCTGGGCCAAGAATAAGCGATCCCCATCGTGAGTTGGACGCAACCGCGCACCCTCTGCCGCAGCACAACCAGTTGATGTCGGAGTGCCCGCCGCAGTACCGTTTTCCAGAGTGGTGTTGGTCTCGCTACTCGCTTACTTTTACTCTTTGCGGGTGACAACGGCCGCTATTGCGGCCTTGCAATCGTCACCGAGTTTTGTGAGGGCATCCCTGACGCAAGCTACTTTCTGGATGCGCCGACGTACGGTACCGCATTGCCCCTCTACGTCCGTGCGACATGTTTTTCCAGCCGCCGCGACCTCGGCCAGCCTCGCCTTGCACACGTCGGAAAGGTCTGTGAGATGCTCCTTGACGCAAGCGGCAATACGGCTGTTACCGGGTTGGATGTCAGCGCAGGCTTTTTTTATATCCGCCTCGCAGGCACCGAAGCGCGATTGCGCCAGCGCGCCCGACACGAGCAGGAATGATAAAGCAGCGCAAATCGGCAAGATTTTCAGCATTTGACTTTCTCCCATATTCCCGCCGCGGAAAGACCCTACCGAATTTTCGAGGATCAGTCAGCACGCACTTGCCGATTGCGCGACTGAGCTGACTCAGCATCTCGTCGCGGTCGCTTTTCTGAATGATGCGCTCGACGCCGGCCCCCGTCCAACCCAACTTCGATAGACTTCTATTTTTGCCTCGTTCAGAAGCGTGTTGGAACAGTCCTAGGTCGAGGGAAGCACGCGACGCACAATTGTTTGTTCCGGCGGTAATGGCTCACCGCCAGTCCTTCGGCTCAGGGGGAGAGATCGGGCACCAACTTTACAATGAGCTCCGAGCAGGCAAGCTGGATAGCGTATATTTCCAGAGTGTACCGACCGATGAAGCGAAGCGTGCTGGCTATTTTCTCTGGAGGTTGGATGCGGCTCTCGCCACGCTTGAATAGACACAGGCTGACGGACAGAACGCCGAGGCCCAAAATAACGACGGCCAAATGAATTGCTGGAAACGAGAACTCCTCTTGTTCCTGCCAGACGAAGACGACCGCAGCGACCAAGCAGGCCAGAAGGCGCATCAGGCCGGCGGTCTGGGTCGCAGCCAACGCGGATGCTGACGAGCGTTGAGTTTCGCCGCCGCTGCCGACGGCGGATATGCCGTCGACATATTGGCGCTGGCATAAGCCGAACAGCGCCCACAGCCACCCCTCCGCGCCGTAGTCGACGATGTTCGCCGCTACCGGCAGCACCGCAAGAAATGTGGAGACGAGGAGGACGAAGGCAGCCCAGCCGTGACGTTGCACAAGCATCTGCACATAGGGACGCGCAAGGCGGATGAGTGCGAGACTCAAAAGAATGTTCGGTGCCACCCAGGTCCAGTCGGCGTTCGAGCTTTCGAGCAGAGTCAGAATGACGCCGATCCATATCCAGTGAAGCGGGACAGTCCGGTTCTGCGCGTAGCCCACAAGGAAGAAAAACGGCGGCGCTGCAAAGCGTCCGAAAGCGCTCCACCACCGTTCGTCTTCCATGAAGAAAAAGCCGAAATGACCAGCCGACACGCAGATGATAGCGACGGTCTTCAGCCAGTCGGTGTTGTCAACCGGGCGAGGCGGGGTTCTCGAACGGGTGGCGTCGTGCATTCCCGCGCTATCTTGCGACACTTGCAGGCTCCACGGGGCTCCCCTCGTAGATGGCTGTCGGCAGATGCATCTCCTTGAGGACCAGTGACAACGGAAAGAGTGTTGTGTCCCGCTCGATGACCGCGCCGCCCATCACCGTGGCACCAAAGCAGACGGTGCAGCCGTCCTGGATTCGCGTTCTCTTCACCTTCAGCACCATGTTCTCGAAGGTGTGAAACTGCAGAACGCCATCGACAACACAGTCGTTGCCAAAGGTCACCGCGTTCCAGTCGGAGCACTGCATCGGTTGCACCAGGATTGTTCGGTTCCCAATCTGACATCCCATCCATCGCAGAATGGAATTCGACAGGATAGTCCCGGCGCAGAACCAGAGAGCGCCTCTGCACCAGACAAAAAAGCAGTCCTGTACGAAGAAGTAGGCGAAGTGCCGCCAGGACCAGAACGGCGCCGAATCATCGGCACCCCATTTGCTGCCGACCAGGGACTTCTTGATCGCGACGCAGATCAGAACCAGGCTGACTTCCGTCAACAACAAAGCAATCGCCGCAGTGGCCAACGGGTCTACGCCGGCTCGCAACAAACAAATGTACAGGATTGCGAAGATCAGCCCTTCGGTGATGGGCAGAATACCGATCGTGAAGAAATCAAAGAGGAAGATGCGGGTCAAGAAGAGGGGAAAATCCGGACGCCGTTGGATTTTATTCGCCGCCTCAAACGAGGCGCTCGCAAATTTCACCGCCGGGTTTCCCGCTACCGTGATGGGCTCGCCTAGCCGCGACCGCATCTGTCGTCGGAATTGTATATCACTGGCTGCAGTGGAGACGCCGACGAGGAAGTTGGACGGGAAATGACCGTATTCTGCCACGCAGTTGTTGCCGCTGAAGAAATTCCGGGGCATGTCGAGCTGACGTAGCTTGATATGCTCGGCGCCATAGTCGAGCATGTTTGTGAAACAGCCATTGGACCAGAAAACTTGGGAGTCAGCACTGGCAAGCTCCGGGACGAGATTGAACATGAGGTCGCACTCCGACGCACCCACGCGCGGGAAGCGCATGCCGGCGAGCGCGCGCAGGTACTGCCCGGTGATAGTCCAGGTCCACTGTCTCTGGATGCGGTCCATTAGATATTTTCTGTACATGAGGAGAGCTGCCCTGAACCCGCGCGAAGGGTAGAGGCCCGGCGAAGCAGCCGTGCAGCGGATGAAAAGGCATTCCAGCAGAGCGGTCACGGCGAGGGTGAGCCCGGTGGTGATGAACGCGTAGAGGCTCACGTGCCAGAGTATCTCCCAGAGCGGCGTCACTCTGAAGTAGTCACCGGAAAGCTCAGCGTCCGCGGCGGGTATCAGGCCGCTTGCGAACCACAAGATCGCAGCGGTGGGGACCACAATGAGCAAAACGGATATGAAGATCTGCATTGCGATGTTGAGCGCTTCCAGCAACCAAATCGGAGACGCGTACTGGCAATATCTCGCTGTGCGCCTGAGCTCCGTGCAGCGACCGCTAAGGCGCGCGGGAGCTCCTTCCCACATCTCGTGAGAACCCACGCTGGCGAGAATGGGGGTGAACGGAGTGATCCAACTCCCCCGGCCAACAGTCACATTGTTGGCGATGGCGGCTCGCATTCCGATCTTGCAGCCGCTTGCGAGGTGTACAGGGCCGACGTGCAGGTACTGCCCCGACCACCTCGTCGTTTGGATGTAGGCCCCGGTCTGGATGGCGACATTGTCGTCGATGGAGATCAAATCCAGCGGCCCGGACAGCTGAGCATCGTGCGCGCACTGAAGGTTGCCGCCCACGCTGGCGCCAAGTTGCCGCAACACGAATGCCATGAGCGCAGCGCTGCGGTACAGCGTACGCAGCGTGAGAAGCACCATGTTCTCCAGCCGTCCGATACACCAGATCCGCAGATGCATTCTGCTCCACTTGGGGTACACGCCCGGGCTCACATTGTTCTTGTAGAAGTCACCGCCCATGAAGAACTTTATCGTCATGACCCAGAGCAGGCCGGCGAAGGGCGTGACCAGGCCGACCAAGTACAGGAAGAGGCCGACGATGATAAACTCCCACAGGCTGGCGGTCGTGAAAAAGGTTCCGACGTCGGCGATGTCCAGGGCGACGAGAACGACCACTAAGCCCGGGGAATACAAAAATATTGCGAAGAGGACCTGCAGGGCGGTGAAGTATCCGACGGGGAGCACCTCCGCCGCGACCTGATCGTGCTCGACGCTGTCCTCACAGGATCTCACCGGGCCGGCAGCAACCTTGGAGGCCCGCCGGAGCGCGCGCGGGCGGCTCGCCACTTTTCGTGCAGTGTTGCAGTCACTGAGCAGCGCCCGGACAGGCACCTCCCATCCCGAAGCCTGTAGTTGCTGCGCCAAGCGCGCGATGAGGATCGAATGCCCACCAGCCTCAACGAACCCATCATCCAATCCCAACTGCGTCTCGAACACGGCCCTGCAGATCGCCAATACTTCCTCATTCTCAGGGTCCATACCCGCATCGGCATCAGGCGGCTTGATTTCTCCTTCCCCTGTGTTCCGCGCGCTGACCAGTGTCTCCCTACGGGCGTCCTCCGCTTTCGGCTCGGCGCTTCTCAGCAGATGAGATAGGTTTGGCAACGACTTCCGGTCGATCTTGCCCGAGACCGGGTTCATGACGAATTTTTCTACAAGTAAGATCCTTGTCGGGACCGACGGCTCTGGAAGTTGTTTGGCAAGGGCCGCCGTCACCCGGGCAGCCCACGCCGCGGGCGCTCGAGCGACTAACGAGTTCTTTCCTTCGCAGACCGAGGGAGCCGCGACGAAGGCGACAAGCGCCTCGTCCTGGTAGTCTACAACGGCGGCCTCGATCTCGCTGAACTGCGTCTGGAGAATGCCCTCAACGGCCTGCACTTCAACGCGATGCCCCCGCACTTTGAGTTGCGCATCGAGGCGGCCGAGGAAGTGTACGCGCTGTGTTTGAATGTCGATTTTGCATTTATCGCCGGTGCGGTAGAGGCGGCCGAACTGAGGATGCGCGATGAACTTTTCGGCCGTGAGCTCCGGCAAGTTGCGATACCCGCGCACGACGTGCACCCCTCCGATACAGAGCTCTCCAACCTCTCCGTGAGGTAATGGGCGCAGTTCATCAACCGCGAGGATGACGTAGGTGACGTTGGCGAACGGCGAGCCGATGGTGATGGGCTCCCCCGGCCGCAAACTCTGGCGGCTCGTGTCGGTACTCGCCTCCGTGGGACCGTAGGTGTTGATGATCTGTCGTCTGCCCCGGGTCCAGGGCTCCACGAGCGCGCTGGGGAAGGCTTCGCCGGCCGGCACGATGTAGCGGCAAAGCGGATAGGGGAGGTCCACTTCGGGGGCAGCTGTGAGGGTGGGGAGCAGGACGGGCGGACAGAACAGTACCGTGACCTCAGCTTCGCGGAGGACGCGGACGAGGTCCGGGCCGGACCGGATTTGATCTTTGGTCAGCATGACCACGGCGCAGCCAGACACCCAGGCGCTGTACATCTCGGAAATGCTGCCGTCGTAACCCAGCGACGAAGTGAGCGAGGTCGCATCCATGCCGGGCATGAGATCGAAGTAATCGGCGTAGCTCAGGGCGAGGTTGACATAGCCCGCGTGCGGGCACTCCACGCCCTTGGGCTTCCCAGTCGTTCCGCTCGTGTAAAAGATGGTCGCAAGGCGCTGCGTGGGGTCGTCCAGCCAGGTTGGCGGTTCTCTTCGCGGCATCCTCTCCGGCAACTTCATGATATCTAGCGTCGGCAAGTCGCGAAATTTGTCTTGCCCGCGCGTGACAATGACTACCGGCTGTGCGTCATTCAGCATGTGGGTGACGAGGGCTTCGGGCAACGTGGTATCGAGAAAAAGCACGGTACCGCCGGCCTTAAGGATGCCGAGATGCGAGGCCACGATTTGCCAGTTGTCCTGCGACATGGCCACGGCAACGACCTGATCGGGTCCCGTGAGATAGGGAGAAAGGGCCGCGGCCACGTTTTCCGCCCGTGCGTCGAGCTCAGCGAACGTCAGGGACTCTCCGGTGTGCGGAATCTGCAAGGCCGTGAGATGCGGAAACTTCTCAGCAGAGCGGCTGAATACCTCTGTGAGCCACCGGATTCCCTTCTGATGCGGCACGTTCAGGAATTGCCGGTCATCAAAGACGTCGGTCAAGCTGTATTGGGACGTATCCGTCTGCCCGCGCGGCGCCCTCTCAGCCACCCAAAGATACCGCCTCCAGGCCGCAAACGTCAGCAGACAGAAAACGGCGAATCCGGTTGCAAAAATTGATGTCAGAACTTCTCCTCGCATAGTCGTAACCCACAGACGCCGAGTTTTTCGGGATGGGCTTGCGCTTCGACTTCAAACGCCAAGTCTCTCCGGTGGCGACCAGGACGCAACCAATGTGCGTGACGGGAGTATCGCTCGAGCTTTCCGTTTGCGGCGGATGTCAAGCGTGACGCAATGCGGCCCACCACCGGGTCTACCCCAACTACAAAGAGCCGAAGGAAGGTCGAGGACAGGTTCCCAGAGTTGCCGATTGGAAGCGATGGTTGCGACGAGCTCGGACACCGTTTTGCGCTCATTTCTTTAAGTGCATTCCAGAACGCATCCTCAAGGCTGACGCTAGTGAACGCGATTGAAAGAGAAGGTGCGATTAGCCGGCTGGTAGGTGTATGTCTTCTCGGCCCTGTACTGCAAGTGGACTCTTCCGCATATTTTCCAAGCCGCATCTATGAGCCTGGCGATGTCTTCGGCCGCGCGAGGGACGACCGGCGACCAGCTGCGATCTTAGCTGGCGAAACGCATCTTCTACCGCGGTTGGGAGTGTCATGGCCGCTCCCACCGCGCAAATTCCAACCACATTCCCGACGGTATCGAGGCACTGGTGCGAATATTGTAATCTCGATCCAGGACAGCAAAATCTCATGTCACCCGGATCACATTTGTGATGGACTTCGCTTCGTATAGCGACAACGCGGATACACCCACATCGATGTCTTCCAAACCATCGAAAGGAAAGGACGCATCTATGTCAGATATCCAGCAGAGCGACTGGACCAAACCGGCGGCCATGGCGATCCCGAAAGGGGGGGTCTTCAAAGACAAGGTGCAGCAGGGCAGATACGGCCCGATCTTTCCCAAGAGCCCAGCATGCTACGGCTTCACGATCATCGCTAAGATCATCCCCGGCAGGGAAGATGTATTCTACGAGTACGCTAGGAACATCGAGAAGGCGGTGGCGGACCAGCCGGACTGCCTCGCAGTGCTCAAGCTGCACTACCTGCGCTGGGTGCTCTTCCCGATCAAGGGGGAGACCTATTTCATGTATCAGGGCATCTTCGACACCGACTTCGACAAATACACCGAGGATGCTGTGGCCCTCTTCTCGAAGTACGGCATCAATACCGTCTTCGAAAACCTCGAGGGCTTTCCCGCGGACTGGAAGACGAATGCCCCTGCGTTCGTCAAGTTCGTCCGCGAGCATCAGTGCCCAAGCTTCCTTGAATACGGTGAGTATCCCTACGTGAGTTCTGACGAAATCAAGAAAGCGCTTAAGGTCAAGGCGGCCTTCTCGCACATGCTCGACCAGATGCAGTGATCCACCGCAGGACGCGCTATGCTTGAAAACGAAGACATCCAGCACATCCTGCTGACTCGGACGCCCGCGCTCACGGGACGATACGAATTTCTTTCGTTTCGCAACGCCGCGGGCGGACGGGCCTGGCTGTCGGCGATTCGTGAAAAGGCGCAGTCGGCCGCGGAAGTCATGGCTTCGGTCGAAAAAGACAAGCGCTGGGTGACGGTGGCCTTCACCTGGAACGGCCTGCGCGCACTTGGCGTCGATGAGGGTTCGCTGGCCACGTTCCCCGAAGAGTTCAAGCAAGGCATGGTTGCCCGCGCGGAGATGCTCGGCGATACCGGAGAGAATCATCCCGACAACTGGGTGGGAGGCCTCGCCAGCCCGGACCTTCACGCCATCGCCATCCTGTTCGCCCGCGATGCCGCTGAGCGCGAGCGCTGCCTGACCGAGCACGATCAGCTCGTCGCACGGTGCGAAGGGGTTGAGGTGCTCTCCACGTTGGACCTGGAGGCGACGCCGCCGTTCGACTACGCGCACGACCATTTCGGCTATCGCGACCGGCTCTCGCAGCCGGTCATCGAGGGCACCGGGGAAGTGCCGACGCCCGGCACCGGCGCGCCGCTCAAGCCGGGCGAATTCATCCTCGGGTACCCGGACGAAAACGGACCGCCCGCCAATCTCCCGCAACCCGAAATTCTTTCCCGCAACGGCAGCTACATGGCCTATCGTCGCCTGCAGGAGCATGTGGGCAGGTTTCGCGATTTCCTGCGCGAGCACGGCAAGACACACGAAGAACAGGAGTTGATCGCAGCGAAGCTCATGGGACGCTGGCGCAGCGGCGCACCGCTCACACTGGCACCCGAGAAAGACGATCCCGCATTGGGCGCCGACCTCCAACGGAACAACGACTTCAACTACAAGGAGATGGATCCGCATGGCTACGCGGTGCCGCTCGGCTCGCACATGCGCCGAATGAACCCCCGCGACACGGCGGCGAACATGAATCGTCGCCGCATGATCCGACGCGGTGCCACCTACGGTCCGCATTTGCCGGAGGACGCGCCGGAGGACGGCGTGGAGCGCGGCATCGCAGCATTCGTGATCTGCGCGAGCCTCATTCGACAGTTCGAGTTCGCGCAAAACGTCTGGGCGAACGACCGGAACTTTCACGAGCTCGGCAACGAACGCGACCCGATCATCGGCGCTCAGGACGGCACGCTCGAATACAAAATCCCCAAGCGCCCAATCCGCAAAAAAATCACCGGCTTGCCGGCCTTCACCACCGTGAGAGGCGGCGCCTACTTCTTTCTCCCCGGCATCAAGGCGCTTCGATACCTCGCGACATTGGATGATGTCCGTTGAAACGGAATAGGTCTCGTTCATCGTCGGGATAGCCAGACATGATCGACATCATCGTTATTGGCGCCGGACCCGCGGGTGTACTCGCCGCCCTCCGCGCTGCGGACCTGGGCGCGCGTACCATGCTGGTAACTCGTGCTGAGTTTGGCGGTATGGCAGCCAACGACGGACCAGTTCCGGTGCGGACCCTAGCCCATGCAGCCCGCCTGATCCGCGAAGCTCGACAGCTGGGTCAATACGGCATCGGCGTGAGCGAGCCGGTACTGGATTATCCCCGGCTGCTTGCGCGCGTGCGCGAGGTCGTCAAGGATGCGCGTGCGCATTCTTCCTTGCGCCAGCAGATCGACTCCCTGGGAGTGACCGTCCACGAGCACGCTGGCGTTGCACGCTTCGCCGACCAGCACACCATCGAAACCGAGGGCGGCCTACGGCTTCAGGCTGAAAAGATCATCATTTGCACTGGCGGCGTGAGCCGGCGGCTCCCAGTCCCCGGCTTCGAGTTGGCAAGTACCCATAGCGACGCCTGGCGTTTAACCTCAGTACCGCCGTCGATGCTGGTCGTTGGCGCTGGGGCAACGGGAGTGCAGGTAGCCTCGATTTTCAACGCATATGGGTCGCGAATCCAGCTCTTCCAGACAGGCCCACGCATCCTGCCGAGCGAGGATGAAGATGTATCTGCAGCGGTTTCAGCGGCTTTCCGGGAGTCGGGCATCGTGGTGCATGAGAACTTCGGCACGATCGAGTCTTTCGAGAAGACCCCGACTGGGGTGCGAATGATCTTCTCCAAGAACGGCGGCCGGGACAGCGCCGAGGCGACGCTTGCGGTCGTGGCGGTGGGCTGGGTGGCCGATACTGCAGGGCTGAGCCTCGCTACGGCGGGCGTCGAGACCGATCATCGGGGGTTCGTGAAGGTTGACGAGTATCTGCGGACCTCAACGCCCCATATCTTCGCCGCTGGGGACATTACCGGTCGCCAGATGCTGGTCCCGCAGGCGATACAGGAGGGCTTCGTGGCGGCTACCAACGCCGTGCGAGGACCGACGATGACGACTGGGGACCCGGTAAGTCCTATCGGCAGCTTCACGGACCCGGAGTATGCCCAAGTGGGCCTCACCGAAGCAAAGGCCCGTGAAACAAACGAAGTCGTGGTCGCGGTTGTGCGCTTCGACTCGACTACACGCACAATCATTGACGGGCGCAAAGTAGGTTTTTGCAAGCTGATCGTCGACCGCACGACCTGCAGGATGTTGGGCTGCCACGTTGTTGGCGAGCGGGCAGTGGAGATCACCCAAGTGGCGGCGATAGCCATCGCTGCGAAAATGCGGGTGGACGACTTGGCGCACATTCCGCTCTCGTTTCCCACCTACGCAGGAATACTCGCTCGCGTGGCGGCCAGCGCGGCACGCGAACTCAATCTAAATGTGAGTTGGCAAGCACATCGGGCAGAAAGCACTTGTCGTCAATTCTGAGGAACAGAATGAGGGGCAAGGAAACAGCCATGAGCACGCGGACACCAGCACGTACCTACAATCAAAACCACATCCCTCGCAAATACACGGCGGGCAAACGCCGCCTGAGCATCTACTGGACATGGAGCTACCCGTGGGAATCCCAGCGCGACCCCGCCGCCATGGAGAACCGCTTCTCCACGATGACCGAGGTCCGCAACGTGCTGTGGCCGACCTACGAGACGCCGGAGTGGAGCGCCGCGCAATTCCTTCAGGGGATCGCCGGTACGCTGGAGCTTTTTCACCGCTCCACGCTCAGCTTCCAGCAAATCGCCGGCGAAGCCACGGGCCACCCGGTCGCCGTGTTCCAGCGCATCGACCAGGCGGGCTACAAGCTGCCGATTGACGAACGGATTCTGGCTGACACCGATACGCTCTTGGTGTTCGGGCTAGACCACCTTCTTTCCGAGCAGGAAGCCACACCGGAGGAAATCGCCGCCATTCGCGAGTGGCTCAAGCGCGAAGGCACCTGCCTGCTGCTCGCTCCGCATCACGATGTCGGCTTCACCAGCGACTTGAAGCAGCGGCAGATGGAATACCTCCATCACGGCGACGCGCTGGTGCCGCGTCAGCAGCGCTTTGGACAATACACCCGCTCGCTGATGAAGGCGCTCGATGTCCCGGTGCACAATACCTACGGGCTCCGTCCAGCGCTGGTCAAAGGCACGAAGGAGATCGCGCCGCTTACGGCTTTCCGGGACATTGACAAGCTGGGCCTTCTCAACAACGTCCCTACGCTGAATTTCCATCCGCACCTGCCGCATTACGAAATCACCGAAAAGGACAGCAAGTCGATCCATCTGCTGGCGCGTCAACCCATCGATCCTGACCGGCCACATCCCTTCACCGCAGCCGGCAACACGGAGTTCAATTGTCTGCTCTGGATGCCGCCAAATCAGCAGCGCGCTGGAGACATCGTGCTAGTGGACTCAACCAATTTCACCACGCTCTTCGGTGGCACGGAGAGTCTGCAAAACTTCTGGCAGAATTTCGCCCTGATGAAATGAACGCCGGCAACCGTGGATACCCGGAGCGCTTCTGGAAGAGCTTTGGCACGGCGATAACCAAATCGCTGACAGGCGCATGAGCCATTTAAATCCCGATACGGGTGACATCAATGCTGATGGAACTGTTGAGCAAGGCAGCGACGGTCGCCATGCTGAGCTTTGTCGTGTCGAGCATGCTCGCGATGGGTGCAGGTCTCACGGTCTCTCAGATCTCCGAGCCGTTACGCAATGCCCGGCTGGTCGTGCTCGCTCTGCTGGCCAATTTCGTCTTGATGCCACTCGGCGCGCTCGCCCTCGCGAAGGTGCTCTGGCTCGACGAACCCTTTGGGGTCGGACTGCTGCTGCTCGGTTGTGCGGCCGGCGCGCCGTTCTTGCCGAAGCTCGCTGAACTTGCCAAGGGCAACCTTGCATTTGCCGTCGGCGCAATGGTGCTGCTGATGGTTGTCACCGTTGGTTTTCTGCCTGTTGTCCTGCCTCTGCTGCTCCCTGGGGTTACTGTTGATCCGTGGAAGATTGCTCGCTCCCTCGTCCTGCTGATGCTGCTCCCGCTTGCCACAGGGCTTGCCCTGAAGGCGCGCTACGGGGACTTGGCCGCACGGGTGAAGCCCGTGCTCGACTGGATTTCCAACGCCAGCCTCATCCTGCTGGTATCATTGATCACCGCAGCGAACATCGACAAGGTTCTACAAGTGTTCGGCACCCGAGGAATCCTTGCGGGACTTCTGTTTATCGCATTGGGCTTTGGGACTGGTTGGTTGCTCGGCGGACCTGACGCCGGCACAAAACGGGTCATGGCGCTCGGTACTGGCCAGCGCAACATTGCCGCCGCACTCGTGGTCGCGAGCCAAAGCTTCAGCGACCCAAAGGTGGTCGTCATGGTAATCGTTGTCGCGATCGTCGGATTGATCATCCTCATGCCGCTCTCTCGTGCGTTGGCCAGCCGGGTTGAGCCGATGCGGCATGGTGGTTAGACGATGGCTCTGCATCAGCCTTGCGGAGTAGCGTATGAACCAGCCCGCTCTTGCCGCCTCTGCGCCGGCACCATTCCTGCGCCGTGCCTTCGACTGGTGGCTCGCGCAGGTGAAGCACGTGCTGCCGCCGACGATCTTTTTCTTCGTCGGCTTCAACCTGATCTTATGGACCAAGCGCCTGATCCTGGAGGAGCACGGCGTCGAGTTTAGTGGCTTTTTGACTGCGACGTTAGCGGCCTTGCTGGTTGGAAAAGCGGTCCTGGTAACCGACAATCTGCCTTTTATGCGTCGCTTCGACGGTGCGCCGCTGATCCAGCCCATCTTGTTCAAGAGTGCGATCTATTGGCTATGTGTATTTATGGTGCGGCTAGCCGAGGGGCTCGTCCATTTCCTCGCCGCCGGCGGCGTGATAGCAGATTTCCCCACCCACCTAGTCGAGCACTTCTCCTGGCCGCGCTTTTTGTCGATACAGCTCTGGTTGATGGTGCTGTTCCTTGTCTACGTCACGACACACGAGCTCAATATGCTCATCGGCGACGGCGAACTCTATCGCCTATTCTTCCGATGGCGCTCGTCCGAGGCCAAGCTTACGCGCCGTCAGCGCATTCGCCTGCTCACGCGGCTCAACCGCCTGACCGAGGCGAACCCGATCGAGGCCTTCAGCGAACGGGGCTCGCCCGCGCATGCTGAGCTGGTCGCCATTTTACACCAGCTCGCTTCGCCCGTCGTAGCGTCGGCGCGTGCTTGATAGGCGGCCCTCGTTTTTACCGACCAACTAAGAGGCGTCCGCTGGCGGCGGGTCTTGGCAAAAACATGGCTTGATGTGTGCCAAATGTACCGGGTTTGCGTATTTGTAGGGGTGATCTATCTCAACCACATATGCTCAATGCGAGTTCTTCGCATTATGCTCATTGTGAGTTTTGTCGGTCATGACCCCGCTGAGACATCCGGTGAATCGACCGCAAACGGCGCTGCGCAGGTGAGATCAAAGCCGTTCATAGGGATCGGTTGACGCCTCGCGATTGGAGCAACTGCGATGACTGTAGAGCTCATGAGCAAACTGCACCAATTGCGTCGAGAGAATAGCGACTGGCTGCTCACGCTCCTGACCGCTGTGTTGACGCTCATGATATTTGTCTTCGCCCCGCTCCAGGCAGCGGGCATTTTCTTGTTTCAAACGTTTGCAATTGCGGGATTGCTTGCGATTGTCGGCGGGGCGCTGATCATTTCCGGCAACCCGATCGCGCTCGGGTTGATGTCGATCGCATTCATTGCCAATTTTGCCGTCTTTTTCTTACGGCTGTATTATCCGTGGCCCTACAACCTGCATCTGTTGGCCGGTGCATGGTTGATCATCGCGGTCACTCTCGGAATTGTGGTCGCTCGGGCAGTGTTCGGGGAAGGCCGCATCACCTATCACCGAATAGTCGGAGCGATCCTTCTGTACCTGTTGATTGCGGTGACCTTCGCAACGCTGTTCGCGTTTGTCGGTCTGTCGATTTCAGATGCATTCAAGGGGATCGCGTTTGAGGACGACTCGGCACTCGCCAGCTCACTTTTCTATTTGAGCTTTGTCACCCTGACATCGACCGGTTACGGCGATATCGTTCCCGTGCATCCGCTGGCGCGAAGTCTTTGCAATATCGAAAGCATCATTGGCCAACTCTATCCGGCGACGATTTTGGCCAGGCTTGTAACCCTCGAATTGAGATCGGGTAGCAAGTAGCCTTGCAAGCATCACGACACCTCACCGGCCGCTTCCGTTTGCTGCGGTGCATGTCCGCTGTTGGTGGCTTTAGGACGAGGATTTCCTCCCGGACGAGATCGCAGCTTGACGGTCCTCGCATACCGGCTGCGCAGACACGTCTGGCAATGGGTTTGACGTCGAGGAGCCCCCGCAACCCATCTACGAATTTGATTTCAATTGCAGAAGTGGCGCGTCGGGTGTGACCCACGGCAGGTCTTGCCGTCGCGCTGCCGGTTCGGTGATAATGTAACCGAGGGCTGGCGCGCAGACGGGAATTCGGTCGTGGCCCAGAAATCAAATTCCAAATTCGACCTGGA
>CAWHCK010000039.1:0-47083 GCA_963827585.1 uncultured Alphaproteobacteria bacterium | reverse complement strand
GAACCTGTGGCGGCATTCCAGGACCTGGACTTCACGGTCGTAAGAAATTCTACAGGCACAAACCAGAGAATGAGCGCCAGTGGCGCGAAGAAGAACCGGGCACCGGCGGGCGGCGCCTGCTTCGTCAGCTCCCAAGGCACCACCAAATCCGGTGTGTTGGGCCGTGCCGCGATGATCCAGAAATCGCTGGGCTGACGTGCTGGTGAGGTCACGTCGAGGCCGCTACCCAAGAGCTCGCGCGGGTGCCGGGCGTGAATGGATGGTCATGTTTCTCCGCGTCACCCGGACCGCCGGTCCAGAGCCGGAGGTAGAAGTATTTCTTTTTGTCGACCGGGTCCCGTTCGCTCAGGTATTGAGCGTGTGCCGGGGCATTCAACCAGTCGATCCATGCCTGGGGCACCGGCTCGGAGAGGGTGATTGTCTGCTCTTCGGGGGTTGAAACTCGTCGCCACGGGGCGAGATGCCCCTGGAGTCGGCAGCCTCTCCTGGTTGGAAAGGAAAGCGCTCCAGGGCAGGATCTCCACGGCCTGCCCCTTAAGGGGCTGAGCGGCCTGATCGCGGGGCAGGGTCAGGAACTTGATTTTGACCGGTCGGCCCGCCTCTTCGAGCACCTGCACGCGATAGAAGGGAGAAGCGTTGTCGTACCCCAGATGAACCGGTCGGTCGCCGTCAGCTGCACTCGAATGGTCTGGTTCTCCGCGCCCAGGAAACCCGCCGTCACCGCGGGCTTGAGGGGTCCTCCGTGATCCCCGCAGCCCCGAAGCTGAGAGTCAATTTTGCCTTGGATCGCAGCTCGCAGTTGGCATCGTCAAAGGGATGGGGCTCACCCGTGCCGTCCCCCTGCCGGGTGCTCCGAGTTGCGCCTGAGCCTTGCGAAGGCCTCCGCGCAAAAATTCCCACTCGTGAGGTCCAGGTCCACATTGGGCAGCACCTCGATCCGGCGCATCCGACGCATGCGGACCGAGGTATCCGGCCCACCCAGCGCCCGCTCGCGCAGCTCGCTGTCCTCCACGGCCGCGACGCCCTGTTCCCAGCCGCGCAGGTACACAAGGTCATGGCGAACCTTGAATGGTCTGCATTGGTCAGATCCGCCACGGATGGTCGAGCGGGCAGGTTCCCCAGATCAGCGTCGATCTGTAGCCATCGGTCTGGCTTAAAAACCGCTCGAGGTCTCGGGCCTTCGGCAACGATCTGGGTGACGACCTCGACCCGTAGACCGGCGAGGTAAAAGCTGCCGCTGCCCAACGTAAAATCATAAGTCTCCCTGCTTGGGGCAGGCGGCACTGTCACCGTTGCCTCGGTGACGTCCCGCACCAGGAACCCTTCGTTGGGCGTACCATTTGCGCAGACCGTCTCCGCCAGGGTCCGGCGTGCCTCCTCGTCATCGATCCGCTCGCTTTCATTCCAGTCCGAGTCAAGGATCACCCTCCCCTGCTCATGCGGACGCTGGAATAACGCTTTTGTGGCTGGAACAGGAAACGCGAGATATCTTTCGCTGACATGGTCGTTGTCCTTAATTGCCCTGCCTAACAAGTGATTCTGTGATTTTCGGATATCATGCCAGGTGGGAGTCATCCGAAGGTTTAATGGCGGGGAAGGGGCTTCTGGCATTCATTCGGAGGGCAATCTGCCTGAGGGCGAACTACAACGTCAAGCGTTAAACCAGTGAATCCTTGGCGAAAGGTGGAAAACCTTTGACATGCGCGACTGTCGCGTAAAAACGTCGCATAAGTTCCCAAGTTGGCATGTAACCCGACCGACAGTAGGCCGCATGCTGCAAGTTCCCCGTGATATACAGGTTGCCTACGACCAAGCGATACAGGAGGCTCTGGTGAGACGCGAGGAGTGACCCGGACTACCGGAAGTGGCTGAGGTTTTACCTGGATTTCTGTCGAAATACGATCATCCGCCTGATTCCAAGGGAAGTCTGCCCCGTTTTTTATCGAAGCTCGCTCCGAAAACCAATCGACGGAGCGACAGGCGCAAGCGGCCCGGTCCTTGGGGGTTATTACTATGATCTGGTTGCAAGGCAGCCGCCAAAGCCGGAACTGCGGGGCGGGCTCCCCGAGTGCGGGAGCAGCCTAGCAGACTGTTGAAGAACCCCGTGGTTTCATGCAGCGACTCGAGTTCTGAAGAGATTTGGAAAAACAAGGATGAAAGTCGTGGTCCTTACGCAAAGAGCACGGAACGACAGACTCCCCGGTAAAGGTAAGCAATAAGGGCCTCAAGTGAGCTATAGGCCCCTGCCATCCATTGTTTTGATGATGTACGGTGCTCGGGGCGGCGTCTACATCGCAGGCGGGGTTGCCCCGCGGATCACGGAGTTCATGGCACGCTCGCAATTCCGCGCACGGTTCGAGCAGAAAGGGCGTTTCCGAACGTACCTCGAAGCCATTCCGTCAGCGTCGTCGTACACCCCGCCGCGACATTCATGGGGTTGAGATCAATTGCAAAACGCGCCCATGGCAGTTAGCGCATGTTCCGGAAAAAGCCTGCCCCGGTCTCGATCCGGGGTGGGCACCGGTTTTCCGAATAGAACATGTGCAAAACCGAAGGATTCAGAGCGCATCACGATTTAACCCGATCGGGATGCGCTCTAAGGGGTGGTTATGGCGAAAAAGCGCATCGGCATCTTCACGGGCGGCGGCGACGTTCCCGGCCTCAACTCGGTGATCAAGACCGTTACCTACCGCAGCAGCGAGAACGATATCGAGGTCGTCGGCCTGCGGCGCGGCTGGGAGGCACCTCACCCACCTGAACTTCGACGATCCCGACAGCAGGCGCCGCTACGTCGTGACACTCGATCGCGAGAACACGCGCACCATCGACCGGCGCGGCGGGACCGTGCTGCACTCGAGCCGCACCAACCCGTCCAAGATGCAGAAGCTGCCCGATCACCTCGCCGGCAAGGACTTCCCGGTTTCGCTCGGCAACAGGGCTCGGGGCAAATCCTGGGACGTCTCCGCACAGGTGCTGGCGAACCTCTCGGCGCTCGGGATCGACCACCTCATTGCCATCGGCGGCGATGACACGCTCGGCTACGCCGCCAGGCTCAACGAGCTCGGCGTCAGGATCATCGGCATCCCGAAGACGATGGATAACGATGTCCGCAACACCGAGTACTGCATCGGCTTCTCGACGGCGATCACCCGCGCCCGCCGACGCCATCCAGCGCCAGCGCACCACCGTCGCCTCGCACGAGCGGATCGGTATTTTCCGCGTCTTCGGGCGCGACGCCGGGTTCACGGCGCTCTGCACCGCATACGTCACGTCGATCCGCTGTGTCATCCCCGAATACAAGGTCAATCTCGACAAGCTCATCCGGCTGCTCATGGAGGAGAAGCAGGCGAACCCGAGCAACTATGCCATGATCGTGCTCAGCGAGGGCGCCGAGTGGGAGGGCTACCAGGTCCAGCATTATGGTGACGCCGATGCCTACGGCCACCGCAAGAAGGCGAGCGTGGCCGAGTTGCTCGCCGACGAGATCAAGCGGCGCACCGGCGAGGAGACGATCGCGTCCGATCTCACCTACGACCTGCGCTCGGGCGACCCCGACTTCGTCGACAAGCTCGTGGGCCTGACCTTCGGCAACATGGCCTACGACGCCATCCTCGCCGGCAAGACCGGGCTCATGACGGCGCTGGTGGAGGGCCGCTACGAGCTGGCGCCCATCCCTGACCCCAAGCTCGGGCCGCTCAAGGTGGACGTCGCCACCGCGTACAACACCGAGCGGTATCGCCCCATGTACGCCAACAAGCTGGGGCTGCCGGTGTTTCTGCATCGCGCGTCATAGGCCAGGCATCGAACGCGCCCCATTCGACCCCCTTGACCGCGCGAGGCTTTCGGCACCGCCGTAATTTTCTCGGCGACCACGTTACGTGAGTCACCTGTAAGAGGCGCGTTCTCCAAGATTGCGCATGGACCACCGTTCGGCGCGCGGGCCGATGGACCGCTTTGGGTTCTTCATTTCAACGGTTGAACCCGAATGCCTCGCGCTGGTCGGAGAGCGGGCGCAATGCCCCGCCTTCGTCAGTACGCCGCAAGGTAAAGCACGAGGGGCAAGCCGTATGTCGCGGCCGCGGCCGCGACCGCCAGCACGGTCGCGAGTGCGAGACGAATTTGGCGCAGCCTCATCGTGGCTCTCCCTCCGATGCAGTGGCCCACGCAAGGAGATACGGAGCGGCCGTCGCGATGGTTTCAGGCGACGGGACGACCGCCCGCGCCGGCGTCTTCACCAGGCCGAGCCGCGCAGCCATTGGTGGCCGCCGCGCGCGCCGAAAATTGCAGACGAGGCGCGTCGCCATAGAGCATGATCCCGAAAAAGCCTGCCCCGGACTTGATCCGGGGTGGGTACCGGTTTTCGGAAAGAGATCATGCTTCAGCAATGAGCTAGAGCGCGATGACGATTCGAAGAAAAGTCATCGCGCTCTAGGCGTCTGCTATCGCGGCGTCCGTATTGTGGGTTGGCGGACCAGCTTATAAGTTGAAGGGAGTCAAAGAGGACGGAGACTCAAATAGAGCACCTCAGCGACCGGCAGAGCGCCGAGAGCCAGAAGCAGAGCTTACAGAAGAAACTCGGCAAGCCGTGCAAGAACTGCTTGTGAGCGTCGGCTCCGCGCCGCGCCTCTCGCACGGCCGGCACGGCGAACGGCCGCTGCCTAGAGCATGATCCGGAAAAGTGGGTACCGGTTTTCCGAAAAGATCATGCTCAAACAAAAAGCTAGAGCGTGATTGCGACTCAACCTAAAGCAATCACGCTCTAGCCCAGCCGTCGGCCGCCGTGCGGCCCCCGTAATTTCCATGTGTTGAGGATATCCTCGACCTCGTCGGCGGTGACGGGCAGGAGCCGGATTCACCCGTGAGAATTTCCGCTGAGCGTTGGAAGGTGTGTATTTGGTTTTCTTGGTATGTGGGTGAGGTCGGAGAGCCAAGCGAGCCAACCGACGATTTCGGGCTCTTTGTTCATGCGTTCCAACACGGTGTCGAGGTCTTTGCCGAGTATGGCCTTTTCGCTGTGGTATCGGCTGGTCTGCCGCTCGCTGGGGGTGTTTTGGAGCCTGGATGCGGCGGCGTGAGCTTGCGTGAGGGGGGTCTTGACGTTGCTGCTGAACACGAGTTCGGCGAGCTCGACGGCTTCACGAATGCTGTCGGCGGTCTTGGTGGTGATGTGTCCATCGAGGACGACGTCGAGGAATGCGGTTCGGACGTGATTGATGGCCTCGCGTCGAAGGGCGAGAGATTCGGTTTTTTTGCTCTGCCGGTAGCTGACGAAGGAGAGCGCGAGGCTTGCCAGGGAGGCGACGAGGGCAATGACTGGCAGCGTATCGGACATGGTTTGCGGCTCGCCACGCGCTGGTGAGACGGCGAGGATGGGCGGTTGTCGTTAATGGAGAGTTAGGACGAGCGGAAGGACGACGGTGTGAGTGTACCTCTTTGCCGAGCGAGAGAGGAGCTCAGCGGGCCTCTGAGCGATTTCGCTCTATAGCACTCTGTACATCCAGACACTGGGCAGCGAACGGCCGAATCCTGCCTTTTCGTAGGCGCGCCGCGCCGGGATGTGACTGGGGTCACCGCCGACTCCGTCTGTCGCGAGCAGCATCCCGGATCGTCTCATTCGATCGATTGCAAAATTGTAGAAGGCGGTTCCGATCCCTCGGCCGGCATGATCCGGATGAACCGCATTCAAGCCGATCTCTCCGATCCGTTTTTCGGCATCGAGGGAGAAGGACACGAAACCGACGATGTCGTTGTCGATCAGGGCGACATGGACCTGCTGTGGAGACTTCGGCTCGCACAAGCTCGCCAGATGCTCGGCTTGCTCGGTATCGGCCGATCCCAATGCGAGGGCGGATACCGGCTCACCGACAATGTCCCTGAAGGATCGGAATACGGGCTCGAAGGCTGCCGCACGTATCCGCTGGATCGCCTTCAGATCGGCGGCTTCGAAAGCTCTGATGCAAACGTTCGTCGCCATGGATGCGGCTGAGGATGCGCCTGAGGATGCGCCCCAAGGCCGGCCGGCAGTTGCCTTGGTCGACGTAGATTGGCGAGACCCGGCGGCAATGTCAGGTCATGACTTCAGTCCAAGCGTTGCTGAAAGGGAAAGCAGAACTCGTCGCAGGCTTTGTCCGCTCTCCCAGCCCATACCGCCGCCTTATTGCTGGAGCATGATCTTTTCCTAAAACCGATAACCACCCCGGATCAAGTCCGGGGCAGGCTTTTTCGGGATCAACATCTAGCTCGTCTGGCTCCCGAACCGCTTGTCCAGCTTCCTGAGCTGGCTCGTAAAGCCCATCGTCGACATCTTCGTGAATTCTTCGTTGTGCATCGGGTCGAGCGTGACCACCATCCGCACGGTTTCGCCCGACGGGAAGAACTCCACCACCATGGTGCTTTCGTAGGGCGTCACCCCAGGCAGGAAGTCGATCACGTGTGTGAGCGCGAGTCGCTGGTGCGCCCTGATCTCGACGAAGGTACCGCGGGTCTCGTGGGATGTTGCGTGGCCCATCTTTTTCATCGCCGCGATCTGCTCGGGCGCATCGGCGATCATGTCGTAGTGCAGTGCGCCGCCGACGCGCGCTTCGATCGTATGCACTTCGACGCGGAAGCCTTCGGGCCCCCACCACAACTCGAAGCCCGTCTTGGTTGTCCAAAGCGCCCACAGTTCCTCGGCCCGCGCCCGGTAGGTGCGTTCCAGCACTACCTTCGGCCTATTTGTGCCGGCGGCTGCGGACTTGCTCGTGTCGCTCATGTGCGTCGCTCCTTATTCGTGGTTCTACGGCCTTTCCGTTGTTTCTCGAGCGCGGCTCCGAAGCGGTCGAGGCGCGCTTCCCACAAGTTGCGGTACGGCCCGAGCCACTGGTCGAGCTCGCGGAACGGCGCCGCTCTCAGCGAGTAGAGGCGCCGCTGCCCAACCGCCCGTTTTGAGACGAATCCTCCTTCGTGGAGGATGCGGAGATGGCGGGATACTCCGGACTGGTGAATGCCGACCTGCTCGACAATATCGGTGACCTGCCGCTCGCCGTTGCGCAATGCCGCGACGACCAGGCGGCGCGTGGGGTCAGCCAGCGTCAGGAAGACATCTGTATGTGTCATAGTGTATATGTATATACATGCATATATCTCTGTCAAGACATGACCTGCGCGCTCTAATGCACGCAGGTCATGTCGCCTCCAGGATTGTGAGTTCGAGCAATTTCACGCGGCAACTCTACGCAGTGCCGAGAGGGTGTAGCGGCTTTTCCCCCGGCGTGGCTCAAAAAAGCCCGGTATTTCGCCGGGCTTGGGAAGTCAAAAATCGACGGCGCGTCGAGCATCAAGCCAGTCGGCTTACGTAATTACCGCATCGTGCCGTAGCGGCGGGGCGCCTGCCAGACGCCGCAAGAGACGTTTCCCAGAAGATTCCAGTGAACCATTTTCGAAAAGCGACGTTGAGTCCTTCGGCCGGCGGTCGGCCAAGACGTGTGCCTCAGCGTAGAACCCGAGCAAAGCAATCAGTATGCGTAGCAGCGGCTTTCGCTCGCAGACCTCGTCGGTGCGGCTGTCGCCGGACCTGGAGGCGTCCCGAGGGGATGCGCTCTGGAGCGGGCTTTCTCTGGTCTTGAGCCGACTTAAATCACGACCGGCCTTTCTTTTCATCATTCTCTCGATTGCACTTGGATCGGCCATCAGTGTCGTCGTTCCGCCGCTTCGGGGACCGGACGAGATAGCTCACTTCCTGCGCAGCTACTCCTACGCGCGTGGGGAGCTTCTGCCCGCCGTCGAGGTCGATGGTCGCAAGGGAATCCTCATCGAGCGCGAACTCCATGCCCAGCTCGCGTTCTTCAAGAACGCCGGGGAACGCTTCGCCCAAGATCGGGAGCAGGGCCTTCGGTACGGGGAGATAATGCAGGAGTACCCGGCTCCGGACGGCACAGCCGGTGACGAGGAGGAGCAGGCCTGGAAATTCATGCCCTTCGCCGGCACCGAAGGCTACAACCCCGTCGCCTACGCTCCCTACGTTCTGGCGGCCGGTATTGGAAATCTGCTCGGGCTCGATTTTCCGAACCTGCTGATGCTGATGCGCGTCCTCGGCCTGATCGCATTCACGGCCGTGGCGGCCTATGCCATCAGGATTACTCCGACGCTAAAATGGGCATTTGTGCTCATCGCGATGCTGCCGGTATCGATCTACAATCGATCGGTGCTCAGCGCCGATGGTGCCGCGCTCGCTTGCGCGCTCATGATCACTGCCCTCTGCTTCAGTGCCGTCCAGCGACACGGGCGGCTCTGGGAGCGCTCGCTCTGGATGACGCTCTGTACGCTCAGCAAGCAGCCGCAGATCGTGTTCGTGCTGCTGGAATTGATGACGTGCCGGGTGACGGAGCTGCGGCGGCGGTGGAGCAGCCTGGCGTTCGTCGTGCTCCCAAGCCTCATCTTGTCGCCGCTATGGGTATGGGCCGTGTCCGGCGAGATCGCGGCATGGCGTCTTCTTGAAGCGGAAACCCACCCGCGCGAGCATTTCGATCCTCTGTGGAAGCTCGCCTACATGTGGGAGCACCCGCTCCACTTCCCGCTGGCGACATGGACGGCTGTGACTGTCTGGGGAGACCGGCTGTGGCCGGAGCTGATCGGCATCCTGGGATGGCAGGATATCCTGCTTCAGCCCTGGACCTACGTCTTGCTCACGGTCTTGCTCCTGCTCGTGCCTCTCCAGAAACTGAATTTGGATGGTGCCGTGCGTGCACGCGTTGCGGCCATATCCGGCCTTACTGTCCTGGCCTACGTTGTGATGGTCTATCTGATCTTCTTTCTTGTCTATACGCCGGTCGATATCGACCACATCCGGGGCGTCCAAGGACGTTACTTCGTCGTTGCTCTGCCGATGGCTGCGATCTTCCTCGCCGCGATCATCAATGTCGACCTGCCTCGCGGGGTCGTCGCGACGGCAGCGCTCGCGGGATCATTGCTCTCGGGGGTTTCGAGCTTCCAAGCACTGCTGGAGGCACATTGGTCGGTGCCGTAACCCGCGGCACGGAAACCGATCACTTACCAGCGAAACGCACCCGATATCATCTCCCCGGAGCCGACAATCTCGCCCGTTCGGCGGCCATGAGAACATTGAGTGGCCGCCACGGCTTGGCCATGTAGTCGACACCGGGCGGCAGGTGGTTGACGCGCTCGTCTGGATTTCCGGAGGTAAGAATCACTGTGAGGTGCGGCCAGCGCATCTTCGCCTCGCGCGCCAAGTCGACCCCGTCCATCACGCCGGCAAGCCGAATGTCGGCGAAAATCATGCCCACGTCCTTCCCGCGCATGAGCAGGATTGCAAGCGCAGCTTCCGCGCTTTCACATTCGATGGTGTCGAATGGGCCTTCTTCAAGCAGCGCCGCCGTCAGGCAGCGCAGTTCAGCGTCGTCCTCCACGATTAGCACTGTTCGACGTTTCGGTTGTCCTTGGCCCATGGTCACGCCCCCGTCCTGAGCTTTCGTCGCCGTCTGCATCCAATCTGCGCACAAGCGCAGCGAGGTATTCCGGAATCGGGCTCTCAGCGATGTCGACAAATTCGGACCGCAGCCCCGGCGCAAGTGCAAGTGCCCATGGGAACTTCAATGGGCGGAACTTCAATGGATTGGGCAGCTTAGCGGGCGGATGACGCATCGCGATCCGCTCCTTCAGCAGGAAGCCTCCCCTCGCGCAGCCGACAGGGTCGCGCGTCTTTACCCCAACACCTCAGCCTGCGGTTTTGTTCAACGCCCGCGCAAACTATTTCGGGTGGCGGCTCGCCGGCATGGAACCGGGGCCACGGACACGCGCAACCCGAACCACCAATGACGCTAGCGCCCCGAACCCGAAGTTCGCATGAGAGCCTGCCGCAAGTGCTTGCGAACTTCGGAATCGGGACACTCGAGCGAACAGGGCTTCTCGTGTGGATCTTGCGCTGATTGTTCTCTGGCGCGCGAAGCGAGGGCTTTCACACGCGTGGACCAGACTGTGCGCGCTCTCCACCGAAGAGAGAAGCAACGGAGGCGGTGCTTCGATCTCGTGGGGTACGCTGCAACTCGGCGCGAAGCTTGTGGCGCTGAATTTTGCCGGTGGCCGTGCGCGGCAGCTCGGCGGCGGCCAGGTATCGGCGTGGAAGCTTGAACGCCGGCAGCTTGCGCGCAAGCTGCTCGCGCGCCGCCGCGAGCGCAGCTTCGGCGTCCGCGCTCGATGTCGCAACGACGTAGAGCACGATTTCCGACAGCCCCACCGCGCTCTCGCTCGCAACTGCGGCGGCCTCCGCGATCGTGGGAATGCCTGCGAGGGCATCCTCGATCTCGGACGGCGAGACCCAAAGCCCCGAAACCCTCAGCATGTCGTCGCTGCGGCCGCAGTGATGATAGAAGCCGTCCTCGTCGCGCAGGTATTCGTCGCCGGTCGCGAACCACTCGCCGCAAAAGCGCTCGGCCGGCCGATGCGCGGGCGCATGCGGCGGCGCATCGGCAAGCCGATACCCGGCGCAGAGGAACGGCGCGCGCACCTCGAGCCGGCCGCTACGGCCGGGCTCGGTGATTTCGGACCCATCCTGGTCGATCAGGCGCACATCCACGCCCCGCACCGGACGGCCGGACGATCCGCGGCGACGGGCAGCGAGCGTGTTGGTGAAAATCTTGTGTACCAGCTCCGAGCAGCTCATCGCGTCGATGATGGGCCGGCTCGTAGCCTTTTCCCATTCGCCTCCGATCCGGGGCGCAAGCCGCTCGCCGGCCGACACGTAGCAGCGCACGGCGCGGAACGCGAATTTCGACGCGAAGCCGGATTCGTAAAGCTTATGGAACAGCGTCGGGACACTGAGCACGATGCTCGGACGGGTGAGCTCCACCGTCGCGGCGATCGATGGTGGCGTCGGCCAGCGCTCGTGCAGGATGAGGGTGGCGCCGAGCCGTAGGGCGCCGAACATCGCGCCCAGCGCGTAGGCGAAGTTGAGCCGCGACGTCGGGAAGAAACGATCGGCGGCCGTGGCAGCGAGGCCGTGCACGAGATAGTCCGTGCAAGCGCACACGTTGTCATGCCGGTGCTCGACTGCCTTCGGCTGTCCGGTCGTGCCGGAGGTCATCACCCAATAGGCCGCATCGTCCGGCTTGCGGGCACAGGGCACAAGCTCCGTCTCCGACCTTTGCGCCCACGACCGCAGGTGGCGCTGGCGCACAAACAATTTTGCGCCCGGCGCCATGGCGGCTGCCGCCGTCGGGGCGAAGTCGCTTTCGGCCACGACGGCAAACGGCCGGACAATCGCAAGGATGTGCCGAAGATCGTCGCTCGAGGCGCGCGTCGAAACCGTGATGGCGACCCCGCCTGCGGCAATGGTGGCGAGGTAAAGGGCCACCAGGTCGGCGTGATCGAGCATGAGCATGGCGACGCGGTCGCCGGGATTCATGCCGGCCTCGCGCAGCGCCGCCGCGAACCGACTCACGCGCACCGCGAGCTCGGCGTAGGTCACGCACCCGTCGCCGCCCACGATCGCCGGCTTGTCCGGCCCGGCGGCCGCCAGGCCGCCCGCCAGCACGTACTCCGCAGCATTCATGCCGATTGCCACCCGGCCCTGGAACAGGGTCCCACTCGGTCGCGCGGGGCACTATCATTCATCCTTTGCGCGCGCAACACCGCGGCGCGCCGTCGCAATTTTCCTTTTGACTACGTTACGTAGGTCGCGGCGGGGCTTCGGAACTGCGCGAGGATCGGGCACCCTGCAAACGACAACAGTGGACTGACAGGCTAAACTCGGCTGCGCACGGGGCGATTTCGCGGCACGCGGGAACCATAAGCAGCGCGGCCGGCGAGGGCCGGGCGCGCGCAACCGGCAACGGGCATCCGCAGCGAGAGCAGGCGTCGCGCCCACTTCTGCTGCGCCCGTCGATGGAAATCTACGGGATAGAGGATCATGGAAGGTGTCTCCTCGCCCAACGCCGCCACGCATGCCAACGCGCAAGCCGAGCCTGCCGTTCCGAGCTTCGAGCGAGGCCGGGGATACCGATCACTGGGGTCAGGGTGAGCGAGGCCGTACGAGACAGAAGCCGGTCGCCGCCGTGAGCAACCTCGTCAAGGTGCGGAGGGAGAACCGGACGCCCACGAAGCCCCCGCTGTATTGCGAAAGCCGGCGGGGTTTCGTTTGGAGGCGGCCTACGCGACGTTTGCTGTCAGCGGTTTAGCCTCCGGCGCCCGCCGCTCGTGCATGGCCGCCGCCATCCACTCGCGGGCCATGTAAAGAAGCTGGTCCCGAAGCTGCGGGTCTTTAGCGAGCCCGGAAAGCCGCACGCAGTCGCGTGCGTAGTCTACGCATTGGTTATCGGTGGCCATGACGGCACTCCCGTTGCCTTGCAGGCGGGAGCGCGACTGGTCTCTCGGCCACCGACGCCTGGGCAGGGGCCGCTGTCGGTGATGTAAGAATGTAGCACAACCATGCGGCAGAGTCAGTCGGGAAGCGCACCAATTCAATCAAGTTTGGGCCGCCCCCGTGGCGTGCCGCCTCAGCAGCTGATGACGAGGCCGCCAAAGGAGGGGCGATTATTTCTTGTCGTCGTCCTTGGGCTGGATTTGCTGCTGTTGCTGCGTCACCCGTTTCGGGCTCATCTGGCCGTCATTGAAGGCCCGTACCGCCGCGTCCAGCGTTCCTTGGCGCTGTGGCTCGTTCGCAAGGTCGAACCACGTCTGCGCCATGAGCAGCAGAGAGGCGCGTGTGCTGGCGTCAGACGTAAGACGAGCGAGGCGAAGGCAGTCCGTGGCTGCCATGCGGAACTCGTCAGCGCGATCTGCCATGATTGTGGGGAACCGTACAAACGCTAGATGATGAACATCCCAGCCGTTTGTATTGTTCCGAACCAATCTAGACACTCGCAAATTCAAATTAGGACAGAAGCCTCGGATTCAGGGCTACCCAAATCTGAATGGCCGGCAGACGTGGGCAGCCCCTTTGCTGCCCCAGGCATAGCCTAGAACCAGCGTCCCCGACCGTACCAGCCGCCACCGAGAACGATCACAAGAAGGATCACGATGATCAGAAGCGTCGTATTGTCCATCATTGCCTCCCTTTTTTGAGGCCGGAAGGATAGGCGTGCCCCCGCGGGAACGCGAATCCTGCTTTCGAGAGGGGGTCCCCGTGCCGTGCCGGGCGGTCCGAAGCCATGGCTGTTGCGACAGGCGCGCAGCGGGTATGATTGGCCGCCAATCGGGCTCCTCGCGAAGTGGCACATCGCGGGCAACGTTGACGATCGCTCGGTCCGTGCCGTCCCCGTCAAGCCCGCGCCTCGGTGCGCCGGTATGCGGGCGTTCGGGAACTTGACCGGCTCGGCGCGGCTGAGCAGACCCGGCGACCGTGCCGCTACTGCGTCGCTCGATGCTCCGCCAATTGGACCACGTCCGACTGCGAGTCAAAGGGACAGGATTCTCGGCAGCGACAGGGAAGCCAGCAATGGCTGATAAGGATATCATCGTTGGCCGTGTGATCAATTTCACAGGAGCGATTGGAGTCCTGTCAGGCATCATCTTGTTTCTTTTCGGGATTGTATTGCTCGTATTTCGGCGTGGCTTTGGCTTTGAGCTGTCGAACCCGTTTCATTGGTTTTGGTAGCGGCGGGGAGCGGCATGCGCATGTGTCATCACCGGTGCATAGGCAGGGTCGTGATGACCATCCTTCTTGCCTACTCCGTGACCGACGATGTCGGCGCAGCGGAAAACAAGCGCAGCAATGCAATCGAGGTTCTCGAAGCGACTTACGGCGGCAATTGCCAGGGCGTGACGAAGGGAAACGTGACCCAATTCGTGGCGTCGGCGTGCGATAGCAAGGATCTGTGCAACTATCGGGTCTACTACAAGAACTTGGGTGGCGATCCGGCGGAAGGCTGCGAGAAGAATTTCGCCGTGTCCTATAGATGCGGAAAGAACACCAAACCCGATGCCTGTACGCTGCCGGCGGAGGCGGGCAAGGGCGGAGAGGAGGGGCACGCGAATCATTTCTGCCTGCTGCATTGTCTTTCGAGAACTGACTCGCCGAAAGCGCGGCCGACGACCGGTGTCGCGGGTTCGGGCATCGGGACGGACGGCTCGAATTCCGTCAATGCTCAGCAACCGAACCCGCCGACGAGTCGCAGCGATCGCTCCAATTACCGGCAACCGGTCGACGGCCCGCCGAACGTCCGACGATTGGAGGAGCCGAAAGTCCGAGGATTTGACGAGCCCTGGTGACTTCGAAGGCATTGGACTAGCCGCGCAAGCGCCACCGGCGATGGAAGGGAAAAAGGCGTCAACAATCCGTTGATCGGAACTCGGAGCAGGCGATTGACGTTTCAGCAGGAGCTTCCAAGGAGGAAGACATGCACTCGCATTTGCTCACCGTGACTGCCAGTGCCGGTCTGGCTCTGATCTTCCTGACGGCATCCCCAGCCAACTCGATCACGATCACGACGCTGGCCGGTGTTCGGCAGGCTGCCGACGCACTGCACCTGACCGAAGCCGTGCACTGCCGTGGGTACTCTCACCGGCACAAGCAGGGACACCGCTGGAGCCGCGGTTGTGGTGTCGGGGCGGTGACTACCGGCCCCCGGCCTTCCGGCGTCGTGGTTCGTGACGGCGGCAGGAACTTCACCACCCCAGGAGTACCGGCCCAGTCGCTGATAGGACGTTCGCCCGGCAACTATTCTAATCCGAGCAATTCCCAAGACCGCTCCGGCAGCAGTAATCGGCAAGACATGACCCAGCCGCGTGCGTTCAATCCGCAGGATATGAGATAGCGCTGGAAGTCGAGCCGGGGGGTGTCGGCTTCGCGGGGGTTTGGGTGAGCTTGCGGTCACCGCCATCGACTGCTCGACGGGGAGGTCGGCCGCTCTCTCCCCGCGCGTCGCTAGCCGGGCGGCAGCTCTGTGTCTCGCCCGTATTGCACGCGTCGCACAGCATGCCGGCGCCTCCGCAATGGCACGCATCCGCGCGATTGCTGAACATCTCATAGGGCCGGAAGGGGTGGTTCTCGCACACCCAGACGGTGCTGTCGCAAACCGGAGAAGGGTCAGCGGACGGACCACAAATAAATCGCGGTCAAGAAAGCTCCGATGAATGAGACAGCTATAAGCCCAATGAAAACCTCAGGTTGATGCCAATACGATCTAGGCTCCAGCTGCAAATCCAGGCCGGCGCGCTCTTCTGTGCTGAAGTAGGTTCTGTAAATCCAACTAAGGCGATCCCTGAACTTGTCGATCGCACCTTGAAATAAATGCATCATATACCAGTGGATAAAGAACGTAGCAATCGCAAGTACGCCAAGCCAATTTCGCGCAAAATCAGTTCGGCTGAAGTAGTGAGCTGAGACTATGAAAATCGCCGCATATACAAGTAGGGCGTAGTTGGTCGCCAACCATTGCTGTCTCTTTAGGAAAATTATATTGTCCACCGCTTCCTTATATGTTGCCTCTACATGCCCGGGCATTTGCTGAACGGCGTTTGTCATCGGATGCCTCCCTCAAGCGTGGCCCTACCCTAGCATACATCGTTTTGCCGCATGTCGAGCCGCGTCATGCATACGCAGGGCCCTCGAGATCCAAGCCCCGAGCAGAATCAAAATATCAGCTTCGGCAACCAGAGCGTGATATCCGGTAAGGCTATGATTACGCCCAGCGCTCCGACCAGCACGAAGAAGAAAGGCATCGAGCCACTGAAGATCTCGTCGATGGTCGTCTCGGTCGGCATCGCTGCCTTCATCGCAAAGACCACCATTCCGAACGGCGGGGTCAGTTGTCCGAGCTCGATGGCGAGAATCGATACCATCCCGAACCAAAGATTTTCGTAGCCGAGCTTCAGCACGACCGGCACCATGATCGGCATCGTCAGGAGCATGATCGAAGTGCTGTCCAGGATCGTGCCGAGAATGAGCATGATGGCGACGAAGAATAGAACGATGACGATCGGGGGCACCTCGATTCCGACCATCAGACGCGTGAGGTATTCCGGCAGGCCTGACAGGCTCAGCATCCGGGAATACATTTGCGCCGTGATGAGGAGAAAAAAGATCGACGCCGTCGAGATGCCGGTCTGGATCAGCAGCCCGTAGGTCGTCCTGAACCCGAACTTGCCCTTGAAGACCATCAACAGCAGCGCGCCCAGCGCCCCGATGGCGCCGGCCTCGGTGGGAGTGAACCACCCGGCATAGATTCCTCCCAGTACCAGCAGCACCAGCACATAGACGGCCCATGGCCTGAAGATCACTTGTCGCCGGCTGAGCCGCCGGTCGATCGCGTCCGAAGACCCTTCGCGCCCGGAAAGCTCGGGGCGAAATCTGATCATCACCACGATGGCGAGCGACAGCGCAATCGAAACCACCAGGCCCGGACCCATGCCGGCGGCGAACAGCTTGCCGATGCTTTCCTCGGTCAGAACACCGTAGACGACCATCAGCAGCGAGGGCGGAATGAGCATTCCGAGCAGTGCGCTGGAGGCGACGATGCCAAGTGCGAACTTCTTGTTGTAGCCGAGCCGCCGCATTTCCGGGATGGACAGCTGCGAGAACACCACCGCGCTGGCGACCGTGACGCCGGTGATCGCCGAGAAGACCGCATTGCCGGCAACCGTGGCGATGCCGAGCCCGCCGCGCACGCGCTGGAGCAGCGCTTCCATGGAGTTGAAGAGGTCGCGCATCACGCCGGACGTGATGGCGAATGCTCCCATCAGAATGAAGAGCGGGACGACGGCGAAGATGTAGTCGTTGAGCGCGTTGTAGGCCGTGCTCTCCAGCATCCGGAGCCCGACATTCAGGCGGCCCGTGATGAGATACACGCCGATCAAGCTGGTCAGCGCCAGCGACACGCCGACGTGCATGCCCAGCATGATCATGACGCAGACGACGATGCTGGAGAGCGCTCCGATCAGGACCGGGTCCATTGCCGTCAGGCCCTCCCGGCGGAGAAATTCTGATCCTCCCGGTCCATGTACCCGTAGCGCGCGCCCGCATATGCGAGAATGAGATACTGGATCGACGTCAACGTCGCTCCGATCACCAATGACCACCACAACGGCCAAGTTGGGATTCGGACCGGATGCTCGCCTTCGAATTCGTCGGTCTCCCAGGCCCTGACCGCATCGAAGAATGCCCAGTACGCGATCGCCGCAAACAACAAGGTGCCGAAAACCGCATTGAGAACGAGCACCGTGCGTCGCGCCGGCTCGCTCATGCGGTCGAGAAGCATCGTGGTGCGCAGGTGACTGCCGATGCGCAAAGTATACGCGACTTGCAGCCAGAACACCGCCACGAGCGACAGCCGTGCGATCTCCGGCACGCCCGGCAGCGGCCAGTTGAACACCCCGCGTCCGATCACGTCGGCGGAGATCAGCGCGACCAGAAACAGGATCCATAAGCTCGCAAACGCGTTGAGCGCCGCAAGCAACGCATTGAATGCGCGGTCCATGGTGCTGTCCGGGCTTAGAGGGCAAGTGACGTCCGGCAGGCATGCCGCCGAACGTCACACGGGCAACGGCTTGCGGCTCAGCGCTCGGCTTCCCAATCGCGCGGGAACGTGTGTCCTGCCGCCTTGAGCGCCTTGATGTATTCGTAGACGACTTCCCCGGGCATACGGGCCTTGTTGATTTCCTCGAAGCGCTGCTTGGGGATGTTCGCCAATTGCTTGGCCCAGGCCTGCCGCGCCTCCAAGTCGGACTCGAGAACCTCGATTCCAAGCTCCTTCAATTTGGCGACGCTGGCGACCTGGCGCTCGTAGGTCACCCGGCCCATGGCTTCGTTGTACTCCTTGCCGGCCTCGAGGATGATCTTCTGCACCTCGGGCGGCAGGGCCCGGAACGACGTCCTTGTTCATGGCCAGGAGCGGCGTCGCGATGGCGCCGAAGTTCATGTTGGCGAATTGTTTGGAGACTTCGTTGAGCTTGAAGGCGAGCGTCGGTTCGGCCAGCATGACCCAGCCGTCGTAGACGCCGGTCTGCATCGACGTATAGGCCTCGTTCAGCGTCGACTGCACGCCGACCGCGCCGGTGCCCTGCAGCCACGGCATGTTGGGTCCGATCGCCGCGATCTTGCGGCCTTTCAGCTCGGAAACGTTGGTCCACTTGAAGTTGGTCACGAGGCCGTAATTGCCGACGATCCCGGGGCCGACGAAGACCTGATTGTACCGGTCCTCCAGCACCTTCTTCAGGGCCGGAGTTTTCTCATAGACCTCCCACACGATCTTGGCGGCGAGTCGCGGGTCGGGCGTCCCGAACGGGGCGAAGAACATGAAGTTGTGCGCGATGAGCTTCGCGGGCTCGGTCGGCACGTGCACGTCGGCGATGTCGAGCAGGCCCGACTCGACCGCTTCAAGGCATTCTCCGAGCTTGCATACCGTGCCGCCGTAAGCCTCGGTCCATTCGATCTTGTGGCCGGTCTCTTTGGCTACGCGCTCGGTGACCTTCGGAACGAAGACGTCACGAATTGTCGAGACCCACAAGCCCACGGGCGGATGCCCGGCACCGATCTTGAGCTTGTAGGTTGCAGCTTCTGCTGCGCCAGCGACGACGACCGCAGCGGCAACGCTTGCTGCAAGTCGCAAAAGTCCTCTGATGCTGCTCATGTTTCCTCCCCAAACTGTTCGGCCGTTTCTCGGCTCGACTGCCTTGTTGTGGCATGGACGGAACGCGACGTTCCCGCCCTTTATTCAGGCACCGAGCATGAGCTCATGCTCCGCAGCCTCGATGCGACTATCGCGGAACACCGGGCGGCCGTCCAGGGGGGCGCATGACATGGGCGCATGACATGGGGGCGCACGACATGGACCGCCGTGCCTGCCTCGGTGCAGGCAACGATCGTGTAACCCCGGGCCGGTGGTCCGGGGTTGATCCACCGACCGTGCGGCACGTCTGCGCACAAACCGAGACTGCCTCTCGCATGATGCGAAGCCAACCAAACATGTTGCCGGTTGGCCAATCCATGGACAGGAGACCGTTTGCGAGGCACCGTGCACAATGCCTGTAAGGTTCGCGATAGGAGGCGCCAATGCAGGGTATCGTGCAGGAAGACCCGGAAATGTCCTTTCGGCGTGGATTCGAGCACGGCGCAATCGAGACCTTCCAATCGATTCAACGATTCCTTGACCCAGCCACGCGGGAAGTCTTGCGAGCCTGGATCGAGAAGGATGTCTACCTGTGGCGGACCAACTCTGTACTCGGTTATCCGCCGATTTGGAGGTTAGGAATGTTAGCCGGTCCAAGAACAGCGAACGGCGCGGCTTTTTCCCCGTAGCACGCACGGGATCGTAACGACATGCGCACGGCGCTCCCATTGTCACTGGGCTGATATCGGTTAGGCTGCCATGCCTGCGTCGATGAGCGGGACGCAGTACCGGGAGGAACACATGCTGCGGCTTGCTGTACGGGTGCTCGCAGTAGCAGGGACGTTGGCTTTGCAAGCTGTCGGCGGGCGCGCCCAAGACGTCACTCTCACGTTCAGCCATTTCTTGGGACCGACCAGCTTCTTCCAGGTCGACGTGGCCGAGCCCTGGGCCAAGGAGCTCGAGGTCAAGACGAAAGGGCGCGTCAAGGTGGAAATCCATAACGCGACATCGCCCCTGGGCAAGATTTTCGAGCAGGCAAATCAGGTCAGGGCCGGCACGGTCGACATTGCCCTTGGGCTGCGGGGTGCCGAGGGAGAACGCTTTCCCGGAAGCTCGATGATCGAGCTGCCGTTCGTCGTCAAGGACGCTGCCAGCGGGTCGCGCGCGTTGTGGGATCTCCTGCAGGATGGAACGCTTGCGAACGAATACAAGGACTACAGAGTTCTGGCCCTTTTCGTTCACAATCCGGGACTCATTCACACCACGACGAGGCGAGTCGTGAGTCCATCCGATCTCAAGGGGCTGCGCCTGCGCTCGCCGAACAAGACCGTGGCGGCCGCGCTGGAGCATCTTGGCGCCACGCCGGTCATCCTGCAGGTCCATGAAGTGATGGATGCGGTGAGGGACAACCGTATTGACGGGATCGTCACGAACTGGGGAAATCCGCTGCAAGGCTTCAATGACCATATGAAGTTCCACACCGACACGCAGTTCTACTCGGCGGCCTTTTTCATCGTCATGAATCCGGCGAAATACGCGAGCCTTCCGTCGGACGTTAAGGCAGCGATTGACGAATTGTCGGGGCTGGCATGGGTCGCGAAATTCGGGCCGCTCTGGGACAAGTGGGACCGGCCGGTCCGGCAGGGTGCGGCGGCGCCGGGACACGAGGTCATCGTACCGGACCGGGAGGCGATGGCGCAGTGGCGCCAGCAATTGCAGCCGGTGACCGATCGCTATCTCGACGAGCTGGCACGCAGCTTCCCGAACGCGCGGGCGGCCTATGACAAGCTGCTCGCGCTGGCGCGGCGCTGAGACCACAGCAGAAAACCTTGAGCAGGAACGGCCAATTCGCTCGCGGTCCAATCACCACCGCGAGCCGTCTTGATCCCGCGACGCCACGCAGCCGCTGGCCGGTATCTCCTTATGGTCAGGCCGTCCGGCTCAGAACACGGCGAGATATCTCAGCAGCGCGAGCACGCCGATGATGATCACGATCACGCGCACGATCTGTTGGGCGCGCGCGTCGAGCGGCAGCATATTGATCAGATAAAGCACCAGGAAGATGACGAGGACGGTGACGAGCACGCCAATGAGAACGTTCATGCGTATTCCCCTTTCGATGATGCGGCACGACGGCCAGGATCAGCATGGGGGGTTCCGCAATTGGAAGCATCTATTTTTCCTTGATCCCCATGCGGCTTTCCTTTTTCGCGAGGCGGCTGTGTTTGCGCTCAACCCACTCAGCCTGTTCGGCTAGCGCCTTCCAATTTTCAGCCGCGTCTTCGAAGTTGGCCTTTAGAGACGGGTCGATTGCTTGTCCCGCGCGCTGCCGGGCCTGGATTGCTCGCCGCCGATAGTGGTCTGTGCGTGAATACATATGAAGCCGCCCCCGTGTTGTGATTGAGCGACATCACATCAGAAAATGAGTTCGGCACTGTGGCCCGCTTCAAAAAAATGCACACCGTTGCAAAAATCTCACACACGCGCCCCGGTATTACAGTGGTACTGGCCGACCGACGGGAATCGGCGGCGGACGCCGGTCGGCGCGGAAACGGAGCCCCATTCGGTTTGGAGTCCCAGGCTAGAGCATGATCCGGAAAAGTGGGTACCGATTTTCCGAAAAGATCATGCTCAAACAAGAAGCTAGAGCGTGATTGCGACTCAACCTAAAGCAATCACGCTCTAGGTCACCATGCTGGAATGGCGATCATCAACGGAAACGAGGGCGCCGTCGGCGCCGACCAGGTCTGACCAATTCAATGATCAGGTCGCCACTCGGATCAGAGTCTTGCCGAAATTTTCTCCCCTCAGCATGCCGATGAAGGCGGCCGGCGCGTTCTCCAGCCCGTCGGTGATGTCTTCGCGATAGCGGATGCGCCCGTCCGCGATCCCGGCCGATACCGTGCGAAGGAACGCCGAGTAGTGGTCTTGCGCGAATTCGTAGTTGATGAAGCCGCGCAAGGTGAGGCTCTTGTTGAGCACCTCGCGCATGGTCGCGGGCAGGCGGTCGGGTCCATCCCCCTGCCCGCTCCCGCTGTATTGAGCGATCAGCCCGCACACGGGTACGCGCGCGAAGCGATTGAGCAGCGGCAGCACGGCCTGCCAGATCGCACCGCCGACATTCTCGAAATAGATGTCGATCCCGTCGGGACATGCCGCGGCGAGCTGCTGCGCGAAATCGGGCACGCGGTGATCGATGGCCGCGTCGAAACGCAGGTCGTCCTTCGCGTAGCGGCACTTCTCGGCGCCGCCGGCGATGCCGACCGCCCTGGCACCGGCGATCTTGGCGAGCTGACCGACGAGCGAGCCGACCGGGCCGCTCGCGGCCGCGACAACGACGGTTTCGCCGGGCTTCGGCTTTCCGATCAGGGTGAGACCCGCATAGGCGGTGAAGCCCGGCATCCCGAGGACTCCGAGGCCGGTGGTGATGGGTCCGAGCGAGGGGTCGAGCTTGCGCAGCCCCGTCCCGTCCGATGCCGCATGCGTGCGCCAACCCGTCGGCGCAAGCACGATGTCGCCCTTGGCGTAGTCCGGATGATGGGACGCGATCACTTCTGCGACGCTCTGGCCGGACATCACCTGGCCGATCCCGACCGGCTTGGCGTAGGACTTCCGGTCGTCCATCCGGCCGCGCATGTAGGGGTCGAGGGAGAGGTAGAGCGTCCGCACCAGGACCCCGCCCGGTGGCGCCTCCGGCATCGCGGCCTCCTCCAGGCGGAAGTCGGCCGGTTGCGGGGAGCCCTGCGGTCGGGAGGTAAGGACGATCTGGCGGATGGTGGATTCGCCCATTGCCATGATTGCTTTATTCCTTCGATCGCGGTGGCCAAAATCCTTGAAACGTGCACGCCAAGCCACTCGTCTATTACGGTTGTCAAGATTAAGCGCGCCTGAGCGAATCTCATGATGTTCGCAGCGTCTGTTCTCCTTGACAGACCAGCGGTTTGAGTGTCCCCTCGATTTGGAAAATAATCAATAATTTCCAAAATGGCGGACCACCGAGAGGACATTATGACTCACTTCGCCAGCGCGACATTGATCGCGGCGCTGTTGAGCTTTGGGGCGGCAGCGCCCGCATACGCGCAGGCCTATCCCGACCGGCCGATACGCGTGATCGGCTCCTCGAGCCCGGGAGGGATCAGTGATGTGTTCATCCGCGCGCTTGGAGAGGAGCTGCACAAGAGGTTGGGCCAGCCACTGATCGTGGAGAACCGGCCAGGGGGTGCGTTCAACATTGCCACCCGCGCCTGCACGGAGGCGCCCAATGACGGCTACACCATCTGCATCCTGCCGAACGAGCCGGTGACCTATAATTTGTTCCTGTTCAAGAGCTTGCCCTTCGATCCGGACAAGGGGCTCGCTCCCATAACCCAGCTGTTCTTCATGTCGCAGGTCCTGGCGGTAAGCAGCTCGCTCAATGTGAAATCACTCCCTGAGCTCGGGGCGCTCTCGAAGGCCAAGCCGAACACCTTGAGCTATTCGTCGCCGGCTTATGCGCAGGCCCTGTTCATCGAGAAGTTCAAGGAGGAGACCGGAGCCGATATGGTGCGTGTACCGTTCAAGGGCGGAGGCGACGCAGTCACCGGCCTGCTTTCCGGAACAACACCGGTCGTCTTCATCGGGGTCGCCAATGTCATCGGCCATATCGGCGCCGGCACGATCGCCGCGCTCGTGGTCGACGACGACGCGCGTTCTCCACTCGTGCCCGAGGTGCCGACGATCGCGGAGATGGGCTACAAAGGGGACATGACACGCAGCTATTTTGGTCTGTTCGCTCCGGCCGGAACGCCGCGGCCAGTGATGGACAAGCTGCGCCAGGAGATCGCCGCGATCGTCAGCGAGCCCGCATTCCGCCAGAAAAATCTGATTCAGCGCGGCCTTGTCCCAGCCATCAACACGCCGGAGGAATTTGCAGCCTATATCAGGAAAGATCGCACCGCTGCCGAGCGCGTGGTGAAGGCCTCGGGCTTGCAGGCGCAATGACAGGATTGGTCAGTGTAGAACCAACGGGCGATTTTGCCGAATGGCGATCAAGCTGAGCGTCATCGTCTTCCCCGGCGGCTTCAATCTGCCGCTCTGGTCGAGCGAGCAATGCGGTGCCTTTGCCCGGCGCGGACTCGAGATCGATCTGCATTTCACGACCAGCTCCATGCAACAGCTGTCCGGGCTGATCCGCGGCGAGTGGGACATCGGGCTGACCGGCTTTGACAACGTGGTCGCGTATCAGGAGGGGCACGGCGAGACCGAGATCGATCGAGAGCCCGACCTGTTCGTGTTCATGGGCGGCGACAATGCCTTTCTTCGCCTCGTGGTGCAGCCGGATGTCCGCAGCTATGCGGACCTGAAGGGCAAGACCCTGTCAGTCGACGCGCTCACCACCGGCTTTGCCTTTGTCCTGCGCCGGATGCTGGCGCTGAACGGGATCGATGAAAGCGACGTCAGGTTCGAACGGGCGGGCGGCGCGCTGCAGCGCTTCGAAGCGCTCACGCAGGGCAAACATGCGGGATCGCTTCTGATCACGCCTTTCGACCTGATCGCAGAGAAGCTCGGCTTGCGGGTGTTGCAGAAGGCATCGGACGTGCTGCCGCATTACCAAGGCATTGCGGGCGCGGCACGGCGGGCATGGGCGAAGGAAAATCCGCAAGCGCTGGTGCACTTCATCAGCGCCTATTTGGAGGGTCTGCGCTGGCTCTACGACCGGCGCAACCAAGCGCAGGCGTGCTCACTGCTCGCTGACAAGGCTTCGAATATGACGCCCGACCTGGCCAAAGCCACCTATCGGGTGCTGGTTGCGGATCAAGACGGCTTTGACCGGAGGGCCGAGCTCGATCTTGCAGGCGTCAAGGCTGTCCTGGAGCTGCGCAGCGCCTATGGGCATCCGCGGAAGCTACTGACTGACGTCGAGAAGTACCACGACCTTGACTACTACCAGCGGGCCGTCAGCGGCTCCTAGCGATTTAACCCAATCGGGATGCGCACTAAAGGGTCATACCGGCTTCGGTGCGCGTTTGAGGGCAGCCACGACCTGCTCGGCGGTCGAACGGTAGTGCCTGTCCAGTGCTGCAATGGCAGCCTTGGTGTCTCGGCCAAGTGCAGCGTCGCATATGTGCTTGTGCTCGGCAGCGATGTCGCGGGTCAGCTTGGGGAGAGGCCCGATCCGGGCGCGCAAGATGCGATGGCGATCGGCCTGATCGAAAAGCAGGCCGGCCAGCTCCATTTGCCAGCGCGAACCGCAGGCGGCCAGCAGCGCCATATGGTACTTGCGATGGTGCCGTGCCCAGATTTCAGCCTCGGCACCCGGGCTCTTTGGTATCGAAATTCGGGACAAGGTATGGAATGCCGCGACCACATTTGTTTCCCATACGATGTCGCCACGCCGGATAGAGCGGGCCAGCGCCTCACGCTCGATCACCAAGCGCGTTTCCAAGGTGTCGACGACGTCCTCGCTCGTCAGGGGGGCGACCCGAAACCCGCGCTGACCGACGGTCGTAACGAGCCGTTCGGCGGCCAGGCGCGAAAGCGCCTCGCGCAAAGGACTGATCCCGACATTGTAGGTGGATCGCAGCTCATCCGAACGCAGCGGCGCGGCGGGCGCGAGCAGTCCCCACAAGATGTCCTGCCGCAGGCGCCGATAAATCGATTTGGCCAGCGTGCGGGGCGCATCCGAAATTTCTGGCGTGTCCCCGGCCTCCGCTACGGATCTTTTCATCGAAGTCCCTTGGCGTATCCAACCGCCCCAGTCCTATTGCGGGTATGATTTTGGAAATTATAATGCACTTTCCAAAAAAGCAACCAAGGCGCCAGACGTCGATTTTCCGACCTGCGCGAGATTTGCGCGGCGCTGCGGGTGGGGAGGGACAAGTGCTGCGCCTCGTGTCCTTTGCGTTCGTCGCGATGGCCGGAAAATACACCGCGCCCGCTGGCAGGACCGATAACCGCAACACCAGCGCGGGGAGGTAACCAGTGTGGTCATGACCGAGCCCATCTCCGCCCCGCGTCCGCCCCAGTCCCAGATTCTCGATCGTGCAAAAGCCATGGTTCCGGCGCTGCGCGACAAGGCACTACAGGTCGAGAAAGATCGGGTCATTTCGTACGAGACCCACCGCGCATTCCAGGAGGCGGGTTTCTACAAGCTGTTTCAGCCCGCACGCTTCGGCGGCTACGAGTTTCCCATTCGCATGCTGGTCGAGGTGGCCGGCGAACTCGGACGCGGCTGCGGCTCGAGCGCCTGGATCTTCACCAATCTTGCTACGCAGAACTGGATCATCGGAATGCATCGGCCCGAGGCGCAGGACGAAATGTGGGGCAACGATCCATCCGCCTTGGCTGCATCGTCGTTCCCGACACAAGGGGGGACCGGCCGCTATGTCGACGGCGGAATTGTGCTGAACGGAATCTGGAGTTTCGCAAGCGGCATCGACTTCGTCGATTGGGAGAATCTTCAGGTCTTCATTCCGAAGGAAAATGGACCGCCCGATCACCGTTTCGTGCTGGTTCACAAGAGCCAATTCACGCTGAAGGACGACTGGTTCGTGGTCGGGCTGTCGGGAACCGGCAGCAAGTCGATCGTGCTCAACGAGGCTTTCGTGCCGGAGCACCGCGTCCTGGACACGAAGTTGATCGGGGGCGGGCCCTCCCCCGGCAGCGCCGCCAATCCCAATCCACTCTACAAGGTGCCGCCCTGGTCGGTCGGAACCAAGGTGTTCTCCGGGGTCGCACTCGGGCTTGCACGCGGCGCACTTGATCTGACTTTCCACGAAATGAAGACCCGGCTATCGGTCGCCAAGGTCAATATGTCCGAGCTGCCGACCGTCCAGGTGCGGGTTGCGGAGGCCAGCGCGGAAGTCGACGCCGCCGCGGCACTGCTTCTGAAGGATTGCGACGACGCCATGGCAATCGCGGAAACCGACGACAAGCCGTCGCTGGAACGACGAGCAATTTGGCGGCTCAACAACGCCTTTGCCGGGCAGCTCTGCCTGCGCGCCATCCAGCGCCTGCATCCCTTGATCGGCGCCCGCGGACTCGGCCAGGACAGCCTTTTCCTGCTTGCCTACCGCGATCTCCATGCCGCGGTTTCGCAGATCACGATGGCCTGGGACATCCAGACCGTGAATGCCGGGCGCATCATGTTCGGGCTGCCGTCGCTCGATCCTCGTTTGTAATTGAAGAAGAGGCGCGAAATGGCCGAAAACCACGCACACGCAATGGCCCTTCAGTTCCTGTAGCTCGCAGTGGCTCCCCAGGCGACCATGTGAGAGAACATAAAGAGAACTTAAGTCAATGGCGGATGACTGCCAGCCGTCATCGGCGAGCGGTGCCACGTTTTCGCCTCGGTGCGGGAGTGCGCTGGAGTTGTGGCGCTTGAGGGGGCGCTGTACGGGGGAGCTTACGATGGCCACCAGAATCCTGAACGACCTTCTGCTGTTCTCCTGCCTGGCCACGCTCGTTACGGGGATCGTGCTCGCGGCGGCTAAGCTGCTCATCTAAGTCGCTGCCGAGCGTTGCGTAATCGACCGCGGGCAGCGGCCGGAAAGACTGTGCCCATTTTCGGCGATTCTTGTTCTCGTTTCGCGGAACGTCCCACTAGCGGCTGGAGTGCCGTCCTAATTCCGAGCCCTCTGTCCGCCCGCCTTAGTTGGCGGCCTCGTTGTACAGATTAGAATGTCCTAACTGACCAGCATCGAGGGGCAGCCTCATGGTTGTCGATTTCAAGGGATTGGGACCGCACGATCTCGGGGCGGTGCAATTGGCGACCGTCCAACTCGTAGACGGAAATGTAGAAATGACCCTGCACATCCTCGACGATTGGCACCGTCCAACTAACCAGGTCGTTCGTGCCCAAATGGCGCCTTCGGTAGCCCGGACGCTCGCAGAACGGTTGGCTACGGTCGCGCAGTCCGGTGTGGCTTAACGGGCCGGCCCTGACCACAACCGGACTCTATGCGCCGCAGCAAAAGCGATGTGCATGGAGCCGAGCTTTGTCGCACCCAGAACCGTCTGAACGTCAATTATGCAACTTTCGACGAGGCCCGTCGCATGGATCGAGGCGGGACATTCGAGAAGAGGGGACCTAGTCCTTCGGCCATCGTCGGATGCGCGAGAGCCGCATCAGCAAGCCTCGAATATGAAAGGCCTGACAGCATTGCCGTTTGCACCACAGCCATGACTTCACCCGCATTGGCACCTATCATTGTGAAACCGAGAATGCGATCGTCATTCTCACCGACAAGAGCCTTCATGAAGCCTTGTCTCTCATCGGTCGCCTGCGCTGCCAGCACGGAGTTCATCGGCAGCCTCGCAACGCGCGCAATGACGCCTTGACGTTCCGCTTCACCTTCACTCAGTCCCACGCGGGCGAGTGGAGGATCCGTGAACATGCAGTAGGGAACGAGCCGATCGCGCGTGCTGCGATCCTTACCCGCCAGATTATCACGAACGATCCGAAAGTCGTCTTCGGATATGTGCGTGAATTGCGGGCTGCCTGCACATTCCCCGATGGCCCAGACGTCGGGCGCACTTGTCTCCAGCCGCTCATTCACGCGAATGTAGCCGCGGCCGTCCAACTCGACGCCGGCATCCTCGAGTCCGATTCCGGCGGTGTTCGGAATCCGCCCCACCGCGACCAGGATGTCGCTGCCATCGATGGTTTGCTCACCGGATGCTGTGCGTACAATGAGGCGGACTTTTTCTCCGGATCGACCACGCACCTGGAGAAGCTGCGCCTCCACTAGAACTTGAATGCCTTCGTCACTGAGAATCCGGCGCATCTCCTGGGAAACATCGATATCTTCTCGAGCCATAAGCTGAGGACCGGATTCGATGATGGTCACGTTGCTGCCAAACCGACGGTAAGCCTGTGCCAATTCCAGGCCTGCATAGCCGCCGCCGATTACGATCAGATGCGGCGGCAAGTAGTCGAGTTCAAGAGCCTCGATATGGGTGAGCGGTCGGGCGGCATCGAGGCCGGGAACACTTGGAACGGCGGCATGCGTTCCGACGTTGAGGAACAGGCGATCGCCCGCCAGCAGGCGTGTCCCTCCGTCATTCAAGGTCACCTCGAGTGTTTTCGGCGCTAGAAAACGCCCATTCCCCATGATCAACTCGGCGCCGCTCGCCCTATAGTTCTGTAGGTGCTTCGCAATCTGACGTTCAACCATCTCGCGCTTGCGCCGGCGAACCGTCGCCATATCGATCGCGACGGAACCCGTCATTGTGCCGAACTGCGCAGCACGGCGCGCCAGATGCGCGACCCTCGCGCCCGAAATCTCATTCTTGCTGGGCATGCAGGCGATGTTGACACAGGAGCCCCCAATCCACCGCCGCTCCACGACGGCAGTCCGCCGTCCTGATTGCGCCATGTGCCAAGCCACCAGCTTGCCGCCAGTCCCGCTGCCGAGGACTAGGACTTCGAACCGTTCTGGTTGAGGCATCCGCTTTCTCCATGCCTTTGTCGAAGGTTAAAATGTCATGATCGAGCACCATTGGGCGGCAGCCAAGGCAGCGGCTGCAGCGATTTGCTCGTCTTCACGAGTAGCGTCGACCCCCGTGATGAGACCATCACGTCAGGAAATCGCGGATGCTTTCAGCGATCTCGCGTGCATGTGTTTCCAAGGCGAAGTGGCCGGTGTCGAAGAAGCGCACGTCAGCGTCTGGAATGTCACGCTTGAACGCCTCGGCGCCCGGCGGCAGGAAAAACGGGTCGTTCTTGCCCCAAGCTGCCAGAAACGGCGGCTTGTGCTTGCGAAAATAGGCCTGGAATTCGGGATACAGCGCGACGTTGCTCTTGTAGTCGCCGAAGAGGTCGAGCTGCACTTCATCAGCGCCGGGTCGTGCGAGATAGAAGTTGTCGAGCGAATACCCGTCCGGAGAAACCGAGGACGTGTCGGCGACGCCGTGGGTGTATTGCCAGACCGTTGTCTCGGGCGAAAGAAAGGCGCGGAGGGCTGTACGGTTTGCTTCGGACGGGTCCTGCCAGTATGCGCGGATCGGCTTCCAGCCGTCGCTGAGGCCCTCGACATACGCATTGCCGTTCTGCGAGATGATGGCGGTGATGCGCTCGGGGTGCCTCACCGCGAGGCGGAAACCAGTCGGCGCGCCATAGTCGAAGACATAGATGGCGAAGAGGTCAAGTCCGATCACTTCAGTGAAGCGGTCAATAGCCCCCGCGATGTTGTCGAAGGTGTAGCTGAACTTGGTCCGTTCCGGCATGTCCGATTGGCCAAACCCGGGCAGATCGGGCGCAATCACATGAAATCGGTCGGCGAGCTGCGGAATGAGATCGCGGAACATGTGGCTTGCAGTTGGAAAGCCGTGCAGCAGAAGGAGTGCAGGAGCGTTCGAGCGACCGGCCTCCCGGTAGAAGATTTCGATGCCGTCGACGGCTATTCGCCGGTAAGCGATCTTAGTCATTTGTCCCGGCCTCCTTGGTAACCTGATATCCCTTGCCTCTACGGTTATGGCCTCCGATCACGAATTCTCTCGTTGGTCGGCGCGGCGTGCCTAGAAAGCGCGCCGCGCTGGCCCCCGCTTCGGCGCTCGCATGTTACTTTGGCTTCTGGCGCGGGTCGTCCTTCGGGTCGATGTAGGTGATCACCCACGGGCCGATATTGTTGAGCTGAACCACCGTCTCCTCATCCACGGACACGAAGTGCGGGGTGCCCGGCGCAAGCGCGATGAAGCTTCCCGCCGGCATGGCTCTCGCCTTGCTCGGATCGGCCTTCTCACCCATCCCGATACGGAAGGTCCCCGAGATCACGGTGAAGAGCCCGGCCTTTGAAAGCGTATGCGGCGGCACGCCGTAGCCTTTCGGCAGCTTGAACCGCATCGAGAAGAGACCGTCCTTGGTCGGATCCCCATAAAGGACGGCGCCTTGTGCGCCTGCAGGAAGAATAGCTGGGCCTGTTCCCCACTGGATTTCCGCCGGCGTCACCAGCTGGTCATTCATCGTCTGGGACACGGCGACTTGCGGCTTGGTCATGGCACTGGACATGGGCGACTGCTCGGCTCGACTGCGAAGCTAGAGCATGATCCGGAAAAAGCCTGCCCCGGACTTGATCCGGGGTGGGTACCGGTTTTCCGAAAAGATCATGCTCAAGCAAAAAGCTAGAGCGTGATTGCGACTCAACCCAAAGCAATCACGCTATAGGTCAATCGCCCACCGAGGGCTTGTCCGACATTGCTGCGGCTAGTGCGTTCTTGCCGTCTCAATCGCACACAATTCCAATAGAACGTCCCAACCTTCGTCGTTCCTCGGCATCTCGGCGACGCCGAGCGATGAAGCCGCCGACGCGGCAAATCGTGGCAACGTCTGGATTGCCGATACGAGCGGTGACCCCCGCGCCCGCAGCTATGGTCGATGACGGTTATAGCCAACCCGTGCTTGATCCCGGCGCCGCCCGGATGGCGTTCAAGAGAAACAGGGTCTTCGGGATCCCGCTCGCCGGCCTCATGCTTGGGCTGTTGGGCTAGCATTGGCTAGGCGTGTACTCATAAATCGCGATAGGTGAGAGCAGCGTGATCAATGTCCGCTTTGGAGTGCTTTGCGGACTTAAGTCGGACATCGGCACCTCGATCTTTTGAAATGGCTATCTCGCGAGCCAGGGCGGGCATTCGGCCTTTGGCCGCGGCGCCGCTTGATTGTCATTGTAGCGTGTTACTCTTGATGTTATGTTATGTGCTAATTGCACATTCTTGTTATGTCGCGTTATGTGCCCGCCGCCAGCTGGGAGGCGGATGGAGTGCCTTGCCCTCAGTCTGGGTCCGCTACTGCCGGAGCCATGAGCAACTTCCTGAGGTACGGAGCTACGGGAAAGAGGGCGCACGACCAGCCCATTGGGGAGGTCTACCATGGCAACGCTTTTTGGAGATACCAGCGGAACGCTTTCTCACTCGCAGAAGGGCAAACACCAAGTCCTCATCGGCACGGATGACGAAGACAACTTCCTTTTTGGCGATGCGGGGGTGTCGATCATCGACTTCGCTCGAGGCGGCAACGACACCCTGACCGGCGGCGACAACAACGGCCCGTTCGGCTTCTACGTCAACCAGCTTTTCGGCGACGCGCCCCAATTGTCCGGTTTCGCCAAGGGCGGCAACGACAGCCTGACCGGCGGCGACAACAGGGGCCTCGGCGACAGCAGCGTTGACAACCAGCTTTTCGGCGATGCGGAGGCGATGGTCAATTTCGCCAAGGGCGGCAATGACACCCTGACCGGCGGCGACAACGGCGGCAGCGGGGACCGCGCCAGCGGTCGTGTTAGCAACGAGCTTTTCGGCGATGCGTCACAAATGTTCGATTCCGCCAAGGGCGGTAACGACATCCTGACCGGCGGCGACACCAGCAGCGGCAGCTTCCTAGCCCGTGTTGACAACGCGCTTTTCGGCGACGCGGAGGCGATGTTCAATTTCGCCAAGGGCGGCAACGACACCCTGACCGGCGGCGGCAACAACGGCGTCATCGGCGTCGTTTTCAACGAGCTTTTCGGCGATGCGCGACAAATGTCCGGTTCCGCCCGGGGCGGTAACGACATCCTGATCGGCGGCGACAACACCGGCGCCGGCGACATCGTTGCCAACGATCTTTTCGGCGATGCGCAGGAAATGTCCGATTCCGCCAAGGGCGGCAACGACACCTTGACCGGCGGCGACAACAGCAGCGCCGGCGAAGTCGTCAACCGGGTTTTCGGCGACGCGGAGGCGATGTTCAATTTCACCAAGGGCGGCAACGACACCCTGACCGGCGGCGATAACAGCGGCGGCGACCTCGTCAGCAACGATCTTTTCGGCGATGCGCGCTTCATGAATGACTCCGCCCGGGGCGGCAACGACACCCTGATCGGGGGCGACAACGGCAGCTCCTTCGGCCGCGTTGCGAACTGGCTTGTCGGCGACGCGCCGGAAATGGCCAGTTCCGCCCGGGGCGGTAACGATAGCCTGACCGGCGGCGACAACAACGTCAGCAGCACGGGCGAGGACCGGTTCGTTAGCAACGAAATTTACGGCGATGCCCGAGAAATGTCCGGCTCCACCCGGGGCGGTGACGACACCCTGACCGGCGGCGACAACAACGGCGGCGGCCTCCCCGGCAACACGCTTGTCGGCGACGCGCCGGAAATGTCCGGTTCCGCCCGGGGCGGTAACGACATCCTGACCGGCGGCGACGACAACGGCAACGGCAACCTTGTCAACGTGCTTGTCGGCGATGCGGTCTTTATGTCCGGCTCCGTCCAGGGCGGTAGTGACACCCTGACCGGCGGCGACAACAGCTTCAACCTACTTGAAGGCGACGCGTCGGACATGTCCGGTTCCGCCCGGGGCGGTAACGACACCCTGACCGGCGGCGACCGCAGCGGCAGCGGCAGCGTTATCAACGAGCTTTTCGGCGATGCGCGCTCCATGTCCGGCTCCGCCCAGGGCGGCAACGACCGGCTCGTCAGCGGCAACGCCACCGACCAAATGTGGGGTGATGCGGAATCCCTGATTCACTCTGCCACCGGTGGTGACGATACTTTCGTGTTCGCGGGCGCATTCGGAAACGATTTCGTGAACGACTTCCACCAGGATGAGGACACATTGGAGTTCCAGGTTGCGGGCGTCGCGGACTTCGGCGATCTCGTCATAACCGTCGATGGTCAAGATACCGTCATCGGCACGACGGCTTCCGCAACCGACACTGTCACCCTCGTCGGCTTCAGCGGCACGCTGACAGCCGACGACTTCGTGTTTTGTTGAGCCGCTGCCGGGGATCGTCCCGAGCCTACGACCCCGCGAGGCTTTGACGGCTTTCGCCTCATGGGTCGGGGGCTTGCCTTGCGACGCTGAGCCCCACGATGTCGGAAGCGTTCATCCTGCGCGCCGACGAGATGATCGAATAACGAGTTGCAGCACATCCGGTTCGGGTCGCCGGTAAGTTTCGAACTGAGCAAATGTTTTCCGGTCTCCCCCAATAGCGGACGTAAGCGAGCAGCGCCGACACTTCCGACTTGTGCCGATTTTGTTGCAGAAGTCGGCGATCGGGGGGGCGAGGCCGCCGAAGCAGATTTCTTGCGGGCGTCCGTTGCCAACAGCTCCATTGGGAGCGGCGGCTTTGACGCAGTGGCACTGACGGTGGCAACCTTTTACGCAGCGCACGCGGTAGCCATTGGTGGTGGTCGGGCTACCAGCTTGGCGAGCCGACGTAGGTTCTGTGCGATAGCGGCGAGCGTGAACTCGTCTTGCGCGCCAGATGGGCCGCGCAACCGGAGGCGACCAAGCTTCAGGATCCGCTTGAGATGGGCGAATAGCATCTCGACGCGTTTGCGATCGCGGCGTGATTGCTCGAAAGCTTCGGTGTCCACGAGTGCACGGGCGGCATCGCGAGCGTCTTCGTAGATGCTGCGCGGGATTTTGCGCTCCGGCGCCTTTGGACAGCATTTGGGCTTCAGCGGGCAAGGGCCACAATCATAGGTCCTTGCGCGATAGAGGACGGTCTCTCCATCGTGGACCCTGCCTGTCGTGTGCAGGAGCTTGCCCTGCGGGCACACATAGACATTGCGATCCTTGTCGAACGTGAAGTCCTCCCGGCTCAATGAGCCGTCCTCTCGCTTGGACTTATCGATGACGGGAATGTGCGGAGCGATCCTCCTCTCGTTGACGATCCAGTTGAGCGTCGCCGCCGACCCGTAGGCGGTGTCCGCTGCAAGACGTTCGGGCGTGATATTAAAGCGCTCCTGCGTCCGCTCGATCATCGTCTTGGCCGCGCCGACTTCCGCTTGACGGATGGCGCGCGAGGCCTCGACGTCGACGATCACTCCGAACTTCACATCAACGAGATAGTTGTTGGCGTAGGCGAAAAACGCTGGTCCTCGCATCGCGCCGGTCCATTGCGCAGCCGGATCGGACGGCGAGACAAACTTGGGCGTGACGTCGCTCGCCGCACCGAAGGCTGCGTCATCGAGGGTTGCCAGATACTCCTTCACGGCACGGCTCACGGTCTCGGGATCACGCGTCTTCTTCCACTCCGAGCCAGGAATTGAACGCTGCTTGTTGGCGTCCGCCACAATTAGGCTCGCATCGACCGCGAACCCTTCACCGCCGACCAGCCCGGCGGAAATACACGTCTCAACCACACGCTCGAAGACCAGGCGGAAAATGTCGCTGTCACGGAAGCGCTCATTACGGGCACGCGAGAATGCTGAGTGATCCGGAATCTTGTCCTCGATGCTCAAGCCGCAGAACCAGCGGTACGCCAGGTTGACCTTGACCTCACGGCAGAGCAACCGCTCCGAGCGAATGGCGAAAACGTAACCGACGATGAGCATCCGGATCATGAGAACTGGATCAATCGACGGCCGGCCGAGCGGCGAGTAGTAGGGCGCAAGCTCGGCGTGAACCCAGGACAGATCAAGCACGCCGGCGATCCCGCGCACCAGGTGATCGTCCGGCACCACCTCGTCAAGCTGGAACTCGTAGAAAAACTGCTCCTGCTCGTGCTTCAGCCGCCCCATCATCGTCCGCCTCCACAGCAGATCGTGTCAGAGCGACGGAATCATTGTTCGCTGCAACCATCAACGGACTTCTGCAACAAAATCTGCCAGTTCCGGACATTCGCGACCGTTCTTCATAGCGGACCTTCGCGCTGCGGCCGTTCGCGGACCCCTCAGACCAACCGGCGGGCGCTCGCGCGGATCAGCTTCAGCCATGGGGCCGCGTGGAAGGCGCTCATCAGCAGGTACATCGTGACCATTCCGCTCAGCGGCGATACGTGCGCGGCCGAGCAGAGCATCTCCGCCGGGCCACCGCCCAGGACACCGGTCAGCAGCGCCATGATGGCGAAAGTCGGCGACGCCGCGAGGGCCAGCCCGTCGGCCGCCCAGAGCGCGCCGGCGTTCCGGCGGGTCGCCTGCCCGTCGGATCCGCCGGAACAGGCCTGGCTCATGGCTTCGTGCTCGCGTGCTGGTTCCGGAACGCCGCCTCTCCGGCGTCCGACACCTCGACCCACTTCTTGTCGGGCGCTGCGTCTGCGACGTAGCTGTCGTGCCAGTTCCACCACTTGTAGGTCGGGGTCTGAGGATAGCCCTCGGGCGAGTCCTCCCAGACCTCCTGCCGGCCCAGCGGCGTGATGTCGAGGTAGTTCCAGGTGCTCCCCATCTGCTCGTCGCCGCGGTTGTTGATGAAGTAGGTGCGGAACACGCGGTCGCCGTCGCGGTAGAACACGTTCGTGCCGTGCCACTCGTCCACGCCGAAGTCGGCGTCGAAGCTGTCGGTGATGGTGAACCACGGCATCTCCCAGCCCATCCGCGCCTTCAGCCGCGCGATGTCCGCCTGAGGCGCACGCGAGACGAAGACGAGGGTGGTGTCACGGGCGTTCAGGTGGGCGACGTGGGCGACCTGGTCGGCCACCATGGAGCAGCCCCGGCAGGCGTGGTCGGGCCAGCCGAACACCCCCGGCTCGAAGAAGGCGCGGTAGACGATCAGCTGACGCCGGCCGTCGAACAAGTCGAGCAGACTGGCCTTGCCCGCAGGCCCCTCGAACGCATACGCCGTCTCCACGGCCATCCACGGCATTCGCCGGCGCTCAGCGGCCAGGGCGTCACGGGCGCGGGTGTGGGCCTTTTCCTTCACGAGCAGCTGCTTACGGGCCGCCTCCCACGCCTGCGGCGACACGACCGGTGGTGTGTGCATGGCAGGCTGTCCGCCATTCCGTCCGTTCTCGACTGATGTAGTCATGGCTTTTGAAACCTCCTAATTTGCGCTAATTCCCGCGCCTCGAGAATGAGCGCGATTCCATTCGCTGCTCATCGCTCGTTGTTGGTCGTGAGATATTTTGGCACCGGAAATCGAACGGTGGGAGTAACAAGTGTGGCGGTATTCCGATGGAGTCGCTGATTGCAGCCGCGACGCGCGCACTCGAAGCGGGGCTGGATCAATCAGCAGCCAATCGCACTCGATACCGTATTTACCCGCATAAGCGTCCGGTAGTGACCGCCGGCAGCGATCAGGCAGCCTGAGCGTGTGGCTGCTCTGGCCCGCTTTGAGGTGACGTAACAAAAGTCTGGAACGGCGGAAGTGGGGGTCAGGAGCGGCGGTTCGCGTGAACGGCCGCTTTCGGGAACCGATCCGATGATCGCGAGGTCCGGATTGGGGTCAAACTCGGCCCTGGGGCGATGCGCGCTCAGTGTCCGGGTTCCCCCTGAAAGCGGCCGCATAGCGGACATGAGCGGACGTCGCAAAAGTGCCACTTTCGGACTCATGCGCCGCAGCAAAGTCCATGCTTATTCGATCACCTCATCAGCGAGCAATTAGATCGAGCTTGGGACCGCGAGCCCGAGCGCCTTGGCAGTCTTGAGATTGATGATCAGCTCGAATTTGGCCGCCTGCTCGACTGGTAAGTCGGCCGGTTTGTCGCCCTCGCTGTCGCTGCCATCGAAGAGGTACTGGAAGAACTGTGTTCCGCCGCCCCGATAGGCCTAGCGCATGTTCCGGAAAAGAGGGCACCGGTTTTCCGATAAGAACATGCGCGAAGACTCGCCGTCGGCGAATACCGGCACAGCGTTGACATCGCGGGGGTTCATCGAAGTCTGCGCTGCCTAGGTGAACGAGAAATCGTCGGGTTGGAGGCTGGCAAGTTGCACATTCTGCAGTCTGATCGAATTGTTGGCGTCATAAGTGATCACGACGTCGGCCCCAACTTGCGCGCTCCCCAACAGAACATCCGCGAAGCTCTCGAAGACGCCCTCAAACTGGATGACATTGCCTGGGCCGAAGCCGGCATTGAAGTCCGTAATCCTGTCATGCCCGAAGTCTTGGGGAACAAACTCAGAGATGAGGAACCTGAAGGTATCGTCTCCAGCTCCCCCCGTCATCACGTCGTTGCCAAGTCCGCCCTCCAGCCGGTCGGCCCCGCTGCCGCCATTGATGACGTCATTGCCGTCACCACCGTGGAGGCGATCGTCGCCGGCGCCGCCCAGGAGCGTGTCGCGGCCGTCTTGGCCGTCCAGGGTATCGGGACCATCTTGCCCGCTCAGCATGTCGTTCCCGCCTCCTCCGAGCATATGGTCGCCACCGCCGCCGCCGAACATCGTATCGTCGCCGCCGACATGCGGGTCTCCATCTCCGCCCAGAGTGTCACCGTCCGCGCCGCCGTAGATCGTGTCATTGCCGCCTCCGCCCGCAATATTGTCGCCGCCCGCGCCCCCCCGAAGCGTATCGGCCCCATCACCGCCACCCAGGTTATCATTGTCGTTACCCCCAAAGAGCTCATCGGCGCCGTCGCCGCCGATGAGCTGGTCGAAGCCATTGCCGCCCCTGAGCGTGTCGTTGCCGTCCCGTCCCTCCAACTGGTTATTGAGATTGTTCCCGGTCAGCACGTCGTTGAATTCGCTGCCGAAGATGGTTTCGATGTTGGAGATCCTGTCGCCTTGGGCGTGTCCGCCTTGGCCGATGGTCTCGGCGCCGTTGTTGCCCAAGGTCACCGTCACGGCGGCCGGGCTGGAGACATAGCTGACAATGTCCGCGACGAAGAGACTCCCGCCTTGAGTGCCGCCATCGAGCGTGTCGGCGCCCGCGCCTCCCTCGAGGAAATCGTCTTCCGCGCCGCCGAGAAGCGTATCGGCGCCGCCAAGGCCGAAGAGCTGGTCATCGCCATCTCTGCCCCTCAGCACGTTGGCGACGTCGTTGGCGAACAGAAAATCGTCGAAGTCCGAGCCGGTGATGTTCTCGAACCCGTCGCCCGAATCTCCCGTGGCGTGGCCGCCGGCCGCGGTCGCGATTGTATTCACGCCGAAGAAGATGGTCACGCCCGCGGCCGAGCTTGCGTAACTCAGCGTGTCGATGCCGGCCATGCCGCGGAGAAAGTCGCCGCCCGCGCCCCCCTCGATCGTATCGTCGCCGTCGCCGCCGCCGATGGCGTCAGTGCCGCCGCTGCCAAGGAGCCTGTCGTTGCCGCCCTCGCCCTCGATGATGTCGTTGCCGCTGTTGCCGTTGATCGTGTCGGCGCCGTCGCGGCCTTCGAGGATGTCGTTGCCGCCGAGCCCCAGAATGGTGTCGGCATCGGCCGTCCCGATAAGGTGATTGTCTTCATCATTGCCAAGGATGAATGCCATGACTTGAGCCTCCTCGAGTTGGGGCCACCGTCAGCACCGGCCCTCCCGGGCGATGGCCGCCTGCCGTCCGCCGCTCCCTACAAGAGAAACTCGTCATCGGCGAAGACGATCCGCTCGACGTCGACTAACGTGTCGGTGCCGCCATTGCCGACGAGGTCGGTAACCTACGGCGAAGCCGTCAATGAGATTGACTTCATAAGCGTCGAGGTTCCGGTTGAAGATGACGGTGTCGAAACCGGGGCCGCCGTCGATCTCGTCATTCCCATTGCCGCCCCTGATGGTGTCGTTGCCGCCGCTGCCGAAGATGGTATCGTTGCCATTCTCGCCGAAGATGAAATCTCCGCCTGCGCCGCCGTCGATCGTGTCCGCGCCGTTGCCGCCGCGGAGCGTATCGGTGCCGCCGCCGCCCTAAGGAGTCCATGCCATTGCCGCCCCTCAAGCTATCGGGCGCAGGCCCGTCGCCGCCAAGAAGAATGTCGTTGCCGTCGCCGCCCCTGATGGCGTCGATGTCCTCGCCCCCGTCGATGATGTCGTCGCCGCCGTTGCCATTGAGCGTATCGATACCGTTTCCGCCGTCGAGAAAGTCGATGCCCGCGCCGCCGAAGAGATCGTCGTTCCCGCCACCGCCGTGGATTTCGTCGTTGCCGCCGCGGCCATTGACCTCGTCATCGCCGGCGCCGCAAAGATGGTGTCGGCGTGGAGGCTTCCATCGATCACGTCGTCGTCGCTCGTAGGTCTCGATCAGCGGGCTCTGGCCAAGCGCGCCAAGGCTCCCAGGCGCCTCGAAGCCCGAGCTGTCGCTGCCGTCGAAGATGTACTGGAAGAACTCCGTTCCGCCGCCCCGATAGGCCTGATGGGCGCTGATGGCCGAGAACTCGCCGTCGACCGTGGTCAACGTCGTGCCGATCGTCGGGGCCTGGTCGATGCTCGACAGGCGGAGGATCTCGGTCACCCCGCCGGTCAGGGCAAGCCAAGATCGTTGAAGGTGACATCGCCGAGGAACACCGTGTAGGTTCCATCGACGTTCTCGAAGGCGAACCCGTTCAGGTTGGCCGAAAGCGTGCCCTGCGGAATCTCAATCAATTCCGCGTTGAAGTCGACCACGTTCTGCCAAAACAGCTCAAAGAAGCTCTGCTCGAAATAGCGTACGCCTGCCATGGGATAACCTCCTCTTGCGTGCCGAGCGTCTTCACCTCATGCGAAGCGGCGCTCTCATAGGACGCCGAGCAGCGTGATGAAATCGCGCCGTTTTACCGCCCGATACCTGTCGTGCTTTCGACAGAAAGGATAGCACACCTCGGCTACGGCAGGAGACTGCTGCGCTCCGGGGTTTCGGTCCCAATCTATGTCGCGGTCGTTGCCGACCAGATTGATCGCTGTCGCCGTAGTCGGATCGATGGTCGCCGCCGAAGATGTAGTCGTCGCCGCCGTTGCCGAAGATCGTGTCGTTGCCGCCGCGGCCGTGGATCGTGTCGCCGCCGTTGGTGACGCCGTCGAGCGCATCGAGGGTCTCGGAGTTGTTGGTACCGTCGACCGTGGCCATGCTGCTTTCCTCCTGTCGAAGCCAAGTTCCGCACTTGGTTTGGTCTCGCGGTAGCAGCGGCCCGTTCACAGGCGCAAGCAAAAACGTACGTTAGATCAATAATTTAGGCTGGGGGCGCACAAGCCGGTGCACGCTCGGCATAGTTCCCACGAGTTCCCGTGAACCTAGGGCGGGGTGGGCGCGTCCAACGGGCATGACGCCAGCTGCTCCTTCGCCCATCCGCGTTCCCTGCCGCGATCTCCCGGCCTCTGGGAGCATCGACGGGGGACGGGAAGGCTTCATGAAGCGCAACATGCAGCTGGATTTCGTCAACCGCTCGCCGACGGGACGGCCGTTCACTGTCGTCGCCAAGCGCTTCGGTCCGGTCGGGGTCGCCCGCGTGCTCGGGACGCCGTCCTCCTTCACGCGCGCACGCCGACACCTCGCCGATGGCCGTGATCTCGTCTCGGTCGTCATCAGCGGTGGCGGACGGTTTCGCGTGGAGGGCGTGCGGGGCAACGACCGTTACACCGGCCACGGAGCAGCCATCCTGGAAAGCAGGAGCGAGAGCGTGCTGCACTCTTTGGACGACAGCAGCGCGTGGACCATTTGCATGGAACGCGCGCCGCTGGAGCCGCTGCTCGCCGGCGTCCCTGCGCCGCTACAGCGGTGCCTCCAAGGCGACAATCCGGGATTGCGCCTCCTGGATGGCTACCTCAAGGCACTGTTCTCGCTCGAGCAGGACTGCGATCCGACGCTTGCGACCCTCCACATCCGCGATCTCGCGCTCTACGCCCTCGGCGTACCGGGCGACGCCCAGGCGCTCGTGCGGGAACGCGGCGTTTTTGCTGCGCGGCAGAGTGCCGCGATCGAGATGATCCGCCGGCGCGCCGGCGCGCCCGGCCTCGATCCGGCGCGAGTGGCGGAGCAGTTGGGCATGTCGGTGCGCTACCTGCACCGGTTGCTGGAGCCGACCGGACGGACTTTCTCGGAACACCTGCTGGAGCACCGGCTTCAGTACGCACTCGCGAAGCTGCGCGACCCGGAATGTCGCCTCAAGATCTCCGATATCGCCCGGGACTGCGGCTTCTCCGACATCTCCCACTTCAACCGCAGCTTCCGCCGTGCGTTCAGCGACACGCCCTACGGCGTGCGCTTCCGTGCCGCATGTCGCCGCAACGGTTAATCGTCCGGCGGCACCACGAAGAAGCCCGCGTCCCTGATCGTTCAATGGCTGCTCGCAAATTCGTTTGAGCAGCGATGTCATCTTCGTGTCGACGTCATCCCATTTTCCGCAGCTGCGGCCGCAGGCCGATCTAATCGCACGATTTTACAACCTGCTTAGCCGTTGCGAGGGCGGCCGATGTCCGAAGTGGGTCGATGCTGTTGAAAAAGTCGCCGCGCAGTAGCTGTGGAATAGAAACGCGCAATGATCGACTCGCTCGCTCCGACTTGTTGAATTGATGTTGCGCATCCGGGGCTGATCTTGATTTAATCTTGCTTGGAGGGACCGACAAAATCGTTTTTCGACAGCATCAGTCAAAAGCGGTAAGGCTCGGAATGAGTGAGTCTTTTCCGGCTTGTCCCCGAAAGCGGACCTAACAGCGGACGTCGTAGACGTCTCACAAGTGCCAACGTCAGACTCTGGCGCCTCTGAGAGCACCGAGCTTGCGGCCATCACTAGTCCGACCGCGGTGTTCAAGTCCGCTTATCGATTCCCGCCAGTGAACGTAGGAGGGCGGACGGTTGCTACCGGTAGGCAGCTCGGGAAACGATCAAGGGCAGTTTCCGGCAGGATAGCGAGCACCGCACCAGCTTGAGAAAATTTCTGCAAGGCTCTGACCCGGGCTTCCGGAAGCCCAACACAGCCTGACGTTCCGGTGTCGGGTGCACTCCAGATATGAATGAAGATACACGAGCCGCGTCGACCCGCGCGATCGCTTGGATACTCTACAAAGAGACCGCTGCGGTACAGCGGACTACTTCTCATGTCATCGGCCTCCACTGAACCGATGTCCGAGCGCTTTGTGATAGTGTTGTAAAGAGGTGAGGAGGGATCCTCCACACAGACCGTTTCTCCAGACTTGACTTCAATGTACCCAGGTCGCGTTGAAGGGCCAAAACCGAAGCTCCGTCCTATGCGGAAGAAACCTGCTGGTGTCCGGTTGTCGCCTTCAACCTTCTCTGGTTCCTCACTCTCCTTGAAGCTGAGGAAGGGGTAGCCCCAGCCAAGGCCGGCTGTGCCGACGACAGCTGGCTCGGCCGCGCTGAGGCGTTTCCAAGGCATGTTAGCCGACCGGCGCGTGAAGAGCTGCAAGGTTGCGAGCGCTGTATCCATGGATCGCGTCGTGACCAATACGAGCCGCGATGCCTCCGTGATAGGTCCAGGACAGGTCTCCGCGTAGACGGGTGAAACAAGAATTGCCGTCGCGGCAAATATCAAACCCCTTAGTTTAGGCATCGTTCGCGTGCCCTCGAGTTCGCAAGTCGTCAAGAATGCAAAGGCAAACCCCGCCTCTGCGCAAGTTCAGGATCGGGATATCCATCTGTGCGCCGGCCTTGCTCCGCCGGAGCGCAGGTTCTGGAAGCATCGAACGCGGTCGATGATTGCGATGCGCGTCATGCGACACCCCCGATCCTCGAGATTGCGTTTGCAAGCGCGAGGCTAGTGTGGCGGTTCAGAAGTCCGCATCATTCTTGCGGCGAGTCCGAAATGCGGACTTCTGAACCAAAGCCACACTAGATCAATAAGTTGCTAGTGTCCCTCGATTCCGAAGTTCGCGAACGAGGGTGCCGCACAATGACGCGAACTTCGGAATTGGGACACTAGCATCGGCGTGCCAATCGCGCCATCGACGGCAACTGAGCCACCACGCGCCCAACGCTAGAGCATCATCCGGAAAAAAGCCTGCCCCGGACTTGATCCGGGGTGGGTACCGGTTTTCCGAAAAGATCATGCTCAAACAAAAAGCTAGAGCGTGATTGCGACTCAACCTAAAGCAATCACGCTCTAGCGACAGGAACGTCAGTGGGATGTGGGACACAACGTAAGGCCGCTCCACCGCCCTAACGTCCCCACATGTCCTTCGATGCCATCCGCGCACCTTCGACCAGCGCTTCGAGCTTCGCCCACTGCACCGAAGGATGGCACCGCACGATATTGTAGCTCTGGGAGAAGCCGCAGTCGGTGCCCGCGATGACGTTCTCGCGCCCGACGACGCTGGCGAAATTCTTGATGCGCCACGCGACCAACTCGGGATGTTCGACCACATTGGTCGAATGGGTGACGATCCCGGGAATGAGAATCTTGCCGTCCGGCAACTTCACATCCTTCCACACCATCCATTCATGCTCATGCCGCGGGTTGGCGCTTTCCACCGAATAGGCCTGTGCCCGCACCTTGAGGATGAGATCGGATATCGTTCGCAGCGGCACGTCGGTGGTGTGGGGCGCGTTCCAGCTTCCCCAGCAGACGTGGTAGCGCACCTTCTCCTCGGGAATGCCGGTCAGGGCATAGTTCGTCAGGTCGATGCAGCGCTCGGCGTGTTTGTGCACCTCGCGCTCGCTCATCTCCCCGCTCAGCCGGTCGTATTCGTGCGCCAGAAAAGCATCGTCGAGCTGAAGGATGAATCCGGCATCGACGATCGCCTTGTATTCCTCCTTCAGCGCATCGGCGAGCGCGACGACGATCTCCGCGTCGGACTTGTAATAGGCGTTGAGCCACAGCCCGCGCGCGCTCATCGGCGCGGCGACCGGCATGAACGCGCCTGCTACGTTCACGCCTTCGAGCGCCGACTTGAAGTTGTCGATATCCTGGCGGATCGCATCCTGCCCCTTATAGGTGATCGGTGCGACGCACTCCCAGATCAAGAGGTTCTGGCGCTGGGCGGCAGGATCCGCCTTGAGCGGCGTCTTCGACTGCTCCGGCGGCAGCCAGTCGTAATACTGGATCGGCGTGTAGGCGGCGTAGAACTCGGGGAATTTCTGCGCCTCGCGGATCAGATAGATCGGGTTGTGCTCGTGGTCTCCCGGCCGGATTTCGCGATGGACGAAACCGCCGAGCCGCTCGGCGACGTAGCGAATCCAGCCCGCCTTGCCGTACTCGCCGTCGCTGACGACGTCTACGCCGACGTCGGCCTGCTTGCGAACGACGCCGGCGACTTCCTCCCGCAGGATGTTTTCATACGCGGCTTCGTCGTAGGGCTGCCCATAGTCGCGCGCCGACAGGATGTTGCGGATCGACATTGGGCGCACCAGGCTGCCGACATGCGTGACAAGAATACGGTCGATGCTGCGGTTCATGTGTCCTCCCCTGCTCAGAGATGTCTTACGACGATTGGATGCGCGCCGACGGGGGTAGACCGCCGACATATGCTCTCTGCGAGGTTTTCGCATTTTGACCCGAGCCGTCATAGGCCGGATTGAAACCCTGCGGCGCAGCAATCCCCTACCGACTAAGACCGCTGAATAATTCTGGTTGCACCCTCATCCTCGCCGCTGGTCGAGGATGACGCAGAACCGGGACAATCGGGGCAATTTGGGGCAAGTGGCGGCGCGGAAAGAGGGCTACAACGCGCCGCGAGTTGAATTCAGCCAGACCCGCTGCAACCTGCGACGAGCCAACGAGAAGTCCATGTCCAAGAAGTCACCGACGCGAAACCAGGAAGCCTCCACTCCCGGGACCGGTTCGACAATCCCGACAAGATCGATGAGACCGCCTTTCATATCGAGCGACTCCTGGCCAAGGCTTGACCGTTGAGGAAAGGACTCCATATGGCTCATGAAAACCCCCGTTCGACGGCGCGGATCGCCAAGCATCCGATCCATCCGATACTCGTGCCGTTCCCGATCGTCTGCTTCGTCGGCACGCTTCTGACCGACCTGACCTATTGGCGGACCGCGGACATGATGTGGGCGGACTTCTCCGCATGGCTGCTGACCGTCGGCGTCATCATGGGTTGGCTCGCCGCGCTCGCCGGGTTGATCGATTTCCTGGGCGGCCGGCTGATCCGCGAACAGGCGCCGGCATGGCCGCATGCCATCGGTAATGCCGTGGCGCTGGTCCTGGCGACGCTCAACATGCTGGTGCACACGCGCGACGCCTGGACTTCGGTGGTTCCCTGGGGGCTCGTCCTTTCCGCGGCGGTCGTCCTCATCCTTCTGTTCACCGGCTGGATGGGCTGGTCCATGGTCTACCGCCACGGCGTGGGAGTTGTCGCTCATGACTAAAGCACTTGCCGGCAGACGCTTGCGGCTGGCTCTGGCCTGCGCCACGGCGCTCACCCTTGCGGCCTGCAACGAGCAACCGTTCGATACCGCAAGTCAGGTCGGGCCAAATCCGGTCCTGCCCCCGCTGCAGCAATATCTGTTCCCGCCGATGCGTCTTGCGCCGGTCGTCGGCTGGAAGGAGGGCGAAAAGCCCATCGTGGCGGACGGTCTGAAGATCGAGGCGCTGGCGACCGGCCTCCAGCATCCGCGCTCGCTCTACGTTCTCCCCAATGGCGACGTCCTGGTGGTCCAATCGAAGCAGCCCTGGCCCGATCCGGTCCACCGCCCGAAGGATATGGTCATGGGCTGGATCGAGTCCTGGGTCACGTCGGGTGGCGACACCGGGCCGAGCAACCGCATAACGCTGCTGCGCGACGCTGACGGCGACGGCAAGCCCGAGACGCAAAGCGTCTTCCTCGATCACCTCAACTCGCCGTTCGGCGTGGCCCTGGTCGGCAACGACCTCTATGTCGCCAATACCGATGCGATCGTTCGCTATCCCTACACGACGGGCGATACGCAGATCACCGCGCCCGACACCGTGCTGACGCCGCTTCCCGGCGGCCCCATCGACCACCACTGGACCAAAAGCCTGGTCGCGAGCCGGGACGGCTCGCTCCTTTATGTCGGCGTCGGCTCCAACAGCAACATCACCGAAAACGGCATGGGGGCGGAGATGAACCGCGCCGCCATCTGGGAGGTGGACCGGGCAAGCGGCCGCTGGCGCATCTTCGCGAGCGGCCTGCGCAACCCCAACGGCTTGAGCTTCGAGCCGGAAAGCGGCGCCCTGTGGACCGTCGTCAACGAGCGCGACGAACTCGGCCCCGACCTCGTGCCCGACTATATGACGTCGGTGAAGGACGGCGGCTTCTATGGCTGGCCCTACAGCTATTGGGGCCAACATCTCGACCCGCGCGTCCAGCCGCAGCGTCCGGATCTGGTCGAGAAGGCGATCGTTCCCGATTATGCGCTGAGCTCCCACGTGGCCCCGCTGGGGCTCGCCTTCTACACGGCGGACAGCCTTCCCCAGAAATACCGGGGCGGCGCCTTCGTCGGCGAGCATGGCAGCTGGGACCGGTATCGCTTCAACGGCTACAAGGTCGTCTTTGTGCCTTTCAGCGGCGGGCGTCCGAACGGCAAGGCCGAGGATGTCGTCACGGGATTCCTCAATGCTGACGGCGAAGCGCGCGGTCGACCGGTCGGGGTGGCAGTCGATAAAACCGGCGCCCTCCTGATCGCCGATGACGTCGGGAACACCGTCTGGCGCGTGACATCCGCGGGCCAGTGAGGCGCGGCCCCGCTCTGTGCCCAAAGGCGGTGGCCGCTCCGGTCTGAACAGGCGGCCTTCATCTGTTCGCCTATGTCATTCATGCGCCGGTGCGCATGCGCTCGCGCGCGTCTGCTCTTGGCAGATTTTGTTGCAGAAGTCGTTGATGGCTTCCGCGAACAGTGATTCTCGACTTGGTGTGGGTCCGCGCTGAGCTCGCGCCCTACTATTCCAGCACTGGTCGGCCATCGATTGACCCGGAACTGATGATCCGGATGCTCATCACCGGCTACGTGTTCGCGATCCGCTCGGAGCGGGCGTTGTGCCGTGATGTGCAAGTGAACTTCGCCTATCGTTGATTTTGTGGGCTGTCGATCGAGGACAAAATCCCGGATCATTCGGCGCCGAC
>CAWHCK010000038.1:0-136113 GCA_963827585.1 uncultured Alphaproteobacteria bacterium | reverse complement strand
GACGGGAAGCCGCCAGCGAGCGCGGCGAGCCGCGCGCCCGATAGCGCGAGGGTGCCCCCTTCCTTGACCACCGCCGACACCGTGAGCTCGACGGCGTGGTCGAGCACATTGGCGGAGAATCTTCACGCTGGCGCCGTCTGGGGGTAAGGTAGACAGCCTCGAGCGCCTGATTTTTTTTGATACGCCGGTCATCGCCGAGCAGCGTGGCAAGCGCTAGCGCGTTCGCGAAGGCGCCGGCCGTGACGGTGAACTTCATGGCGAAACCTCCCAGATCGCAGCCTTCGCCTCACGCCCGCATCAAATGGTTCGAAGGGCCGAGCAGCACCAACTCAAGCGCGTGCTCGATGAACCGCATCGTCATGGTGCCTGGGCCATGGGAGCACCCGTCTTCACCGCCGCTCGGCTCGGATTATGTCGGCGTGGCAACTTTCGCAGATGATGTCGAAGCCGCTCTCGTCGATGTGGCGGACTGCAGTCACCCGCAGCGACCTCGAGCCGTGCGGACAGAGCGTGCCGGAGGCGAGGGTAACGCCGTAGCCATCACAGTGGCCGCCGTCTCGTCCTAACGGGCTGGACCTCCGGAAACATGGGGCCATCAACACGCCGAGCCCATTGGCGGCTGCACGACGTAGTGCCGCGACACCCTGTTCGCCCGCAGCCAACAAAGTGGTCCCCTGTGCCGGGAAGATCCTTCCAATCCGTTGGCCGCGATAAACCTGATCTTGGGGCTAACGAATAAAACGAGGTCTGCGCTCGGCGCGTAGCGCTGCCACCACGGCGCCGAGTTGCGATCAGGTACCAGCGCGATGCCGTTACCGTGGCTGAAAAACTTCTCCAGCCACGGTACCGTGCCGTTGCGCGGCCCAAAGGGCGGATTCATCCAGACGAACCCAACCCAAGGGCGCTGCAGGCTGTTGCTGGTGATGAAGACCTTCGCGGGGATCCACGGTGTCACGTCCTGCCCCGGACTGGCGACATCCACATCGAAGGTGCAGCCGAGCGCAGTGAATATGTAGCGCGGCGTGTACCACTCGCTGGTCGCGCCGACACTCTGTTCATGCAGCGCCATGGTCATCGCGTCCACGTGCGCCAGTTTCCGAGCTTCCAGCTCTGCGGTGACCGGGCAGCAGCCCGCTATGGAAAGGCTGCACATCACCACGCTCGAGTAGTTGCTGTGCGGTCTGGTCCATGACGCGATAGCCGCCGGGCATGATGAAATACGCGCGGCCGGTGACGGAGCTGCCATCGTTGACGTAGGTCAACACCAACCTGGCGTCCGGTCGGCGCAACCGGTCCAGCGCCTTCTTACGGCCTTGTCCATGGTGCTCACCTCCTTGCGGGAGCGCCGCCCATTTGCGAGCGGCGCCGGTGTGCTCATCAGTCGTGATGGGTCTGGAAGAACCACAGTCCGTCGTCGCCGGGCCAGCCGGTGACGAGCGGCTGTCCGGTCGCTTGGATGACCGCCTTGTCGGGGAAGCCTCCCAGTCCGCCGTCTCGGCGAGCCAGAAGGCCGTGACCTCGGCGTCGCGCTCGAACATGTTCTCCGCCATCCGCGAGGCGCGACGGACCATGGCTTCGAGCGGAACTTTTTCGGTCATAGATCCGCTCCCGGTCCAACAAACTCTCGCCGCTTGGCGAGTGCGGCTGCCAGCGCCTTGCCACGCTCCGGGTCCACTTCCGCGTCGGATTTGATCAGCGGCCACGCGCCACGATATTCCTGCAGCAGCCTCACCAGACGATGAACCGTCTGATTGATCGGCAGCCGCTCGCTCCATCGAGAAGATCCCTCAGCGAGTCCCAGAACACCGCTGCTTGCTCGGTGTCTTCTGGGCGGGCGAACTCTTTGAGCACCGCCGGGGACGGCACCTCGAGCCGCCCGATGAGGGCGCGTAGCCATCGCGACCTACTTTCCAAGCCAGCAGCGTGGCGCTCGAGCTTGGCGTCGATGTCGCCCTCTGCGAGGCAGTGCGGGCAGATGACGATATCCTGGCCTTCGGCCTCGCCCTCTGCTGCCATGAGCGGGCGTTCCGAAATGTCGTTGCACGCGACGCAGCAGATGGCGTTGATCTCGTCCGGTAGCTTGGTCGCCTTGAGTTGAATTTTGTCGTTCATCATTGTGTCCCTACGTCTTTTTGTGCTCCGTGCTGTACCAAACTCCGAGCTGGCCGCGGCGCAGAAAGACGCCGAATTCCGTGTGCACCCCACTCGCCGCATTGGGGACAGAAGTGGACGAACTTGCCGTTGACGTAACCGACGAAGCCGCGACGGTCTTCAGGTATGCGGTTGCTCGCGCTCGGCTGCGTCTGCGGCTGCGGCGCTTCCGCCGGCTGCTCAACTGGCTTTGCCGGCGGCTCGTCGAACGGCAGCCCGAGCTGTTTCGCTGCATTAGCCATCGTGGTGCGCTGCCGCTAAGGCGCCACGGTTCTCTCGATCGGTGGCTCCCAAAAACCCGCACACAAGTGCCCGTCGCCGCCGCTCGCGGTTACGGCGACTGAGCGCCATCATCAGCGTGGTCCGGCAATTCGGATCCACGCTTCGGAACCAGCGCCCGTAGTAAAGGCTTCCGGATGGGTCCGCTGCAGCGCGGACCGGGGTCCCCCCTGCCGGCGATGACAACATGGCGGAACGATGGGGGCCGCTCGCTCGAGCTACAACGCTCTTTGATGGGCGTCTTCGCTCGCGGCGAGCGTGAGTTCGGTCATCACACCCTCCGCCCTGGAGTGACGACCGAGCTCGATCCAGCAGCCAGGTCGGAAGGAAAGGTGGGAGGAGGCACGGCGACCTCCTCCCGAGCGGGGAGTGGGGATTGGTATTGTCGGGCTGCGGAAGACAGATGTTCCGCCCCGCAAACCCCACCCCTCCACCCCGAGATTAGAAAGGAGCCTCAATTCCGCGTCCGGCTTCTGCCCGTGAGTTTCGTTTTTGTGTTGGGAAATCGTCGTCGCTGGGGCGCGTTTTCGGTCCGGCTCCGGGCGCGTTTTCGCGTGCGGCTTTTTGTTTCTCGAGCAAGCGCCATTCGTGGGTGGGCTCAACCCACCGTCCATCCGCGAACGTGGGCAGGTAGGTGATGCGATAGCGTGAGGGGATGCGCAGGTCGCCGTAGCTCTGCCGGCCTTGGTCCGTGACTACGAGGAATCCTCCGCGGACGAGTTGCCTGATTCCTTCTGGGATGCTGGCGCGGCGCACGCCGTATTCAACGAAATCCGTATAGGTGCACGTCAGGTCGCCGTTTTGCTTCCCGCCATGGCTAACGTGTTCGATTTCGAGGCGCTGGAGGATCCGCAGGTCGGCAAGCCTTAAGGACCGAAAGACGTCCGATGTGAGCATTGTGGCGAGGTGGGGAATGAACTGCTCCCTGAGACGGATGCGCGGCTTCATGGGCTTTCGGCGGCGGCGCTCGCTCATGACGACCTCACGATAGAATTGAAGGCAGCGTCCTGGACAGGCACCATCAAGTTGCGGCCTCGCACATCGCCACCGAGAGCGCACGCCACGGTGCGCGGATCGAGCCTCATCGCGCACCCCCGATCACCGGCAGGTGCTGGACCCACTCGTCGCGATCATCATTGGTGATAATTGTCCGCCGGCCGCATTTTCGAGCCCGCAACCGACCTTCTTTGATCTCCGTATAAACCGTAGTGCGCCCGATCCCGTGACGTCGGCAAAACTCGTCAATGCTCATCGCCCCCTGCAATGCGCGGCGCTGCCGCTCATGTTCCGAAATTTTGCGCATCATGTATTACCGCTCTTGAATCCGCACGCAGCCAAGCGCGTGTGTCAGCGGTCGTAATACGTGACGCAGCAGAAAGGCAAGGAATAGCGGTGGACTAATTCGCAGGTCAGATTGGCATCAAATTAGTCCACACGTCGCCTTGTAATTCGGTTCTTCATTGCTTTGTCGATAGTGCCGCCCCCGATGTCAGGATCGGCAATCTTGCAGACGTAGGTAATGTATTCTTTTGAAAGCATCATTCTTTTTGAGGAGCGAGTAATTTTTTTCCTGGTGAACTGTTCCCGTACTCCATCAAGATTGCTAACCAGCCAATAGACGTTTCCTGCCTTAGGACCTCGCTTGTCGGCTTCGACCCTGTCTGCCGCAACCAGAAGCCACTTAGGTAGTCTCAGAACCACATCGAGTACTTGCAAGAGGCGCCGCTGCCCATCAAGCCCCGTCATGCTCTGAACGGACGAAGGCAAATGTTCGGATTGATGAGGTCCCGCAAGTCGGCGAACCGATCGAGCGGGCTGTACACTGCGGTGCCCGTCATTGCGTTATAAGCATCTCGCTCTTCAACGAGCTTTCTGAGTCTGCTGTCCAAGTCTTGGGCGAGGACTGCCAGGGCTTCAAGCTCCTCGCGAATTTTAGCAGGCGTCACTCGATCTAAATCGCTGGCTTGGAATTGGCGAAAGATTCCGATGGTGGTTTCGATGTGATGGCGAGCGTCATGTTCTCCTTCTGGGATCTCTGACAGCTTAGCAACTTCGCTCCACTGCTCGTCCGTTAAACGAAATCGAGGAAATGGCCAGTTCGCGTCGACCCCCGCGAGGACGTCGGCTGCTGGATGATTTCGCGCTCCACGCTTCGGCATTGGCCACCCAGACTCCAGCAGCCGTTGAAGGCGGCGTACGACGAGCGACATTGCAACGAAGGCGTAAGGGAGGGCTCCAGACCGCCCTTACGCTTTCGCGATAACGACAGGGTTTTTTATTTTTCGGTCTCGCAGTGGCACGATCGTTTCGCCACCACCGATACCAAGCGTCGGGAAATGCGCGCGTATCGTGTCAGCGACGTAGCTACGGGGCAAGATGTGCATAATGTCTTTCCGTCATACGCGTATCGGCGTGACCGAGTTGAGCGGCGATGACGCCTAGTCCGACACCCTTCATCGCTAGGTGGCTGGCATGAGTGTGCCGCAGCACATGAAAATTCACAGGAGGTGCTATTTTTGCAATCTCGCTTGCCTCAATAAGTGGTCGTTGTTGGTGAGACTTCCCCCACGGGTGCCCATCCTCACGAACAAAAATGTGCGTGTTTGCGGATCGTCCTGCCGTCCAGGCGGTGAACAGTGTCCGGCCTTCACTGGTCAGGACCACGTGACGCGGCTTGCCAGCCTTAGCTTGCCGGATCGTCAGCGTATCGCTGTCGGTGTTAAAGTCGACACAACTTAGATTGGTAAGCTCAGAATATCGGCAACCTGTCAGTAGCGCCGCCTGCACCAGACGCCTGAAATCTGGTGGGCAGGCATTGACCAAGCGCCGCGCCTCATTTGCCGAAAGATAACGGATCACTGGCTTTTCAACCCGAGCAAAGGGTTTCACTTTCCGCCAAACCATGTCCGAGGCTACACGCCCCCCATGGAAGGCACGGTTCAGCGCCGCCTTCAGCATCGTAAGGGAGCGGTTGGCAGTCGCCTTGCGCTTGCGGCGCGCTTCGTCGGTGTCGGCAACGGCGCGCGAAGCCCGTATGGATGCGGTTCGCTTCTTTCGGACGCCCAGGGGTCGAGCGGCGAGGGCGTTACGCCACCGTACCAGCCGGTCGGTAGTGAGGTTTTCGATAAGCAGGTGACCTAATTCGGGCAAAACCGAGTTTTCAAAAATATACCGGGCATCCCGCACTGGCCGCGCAGGCTTTTCAGCGGTGATCTCTTCGAGATAGTCACGTACAGCGTCGGAAACGCTGTATGGGCCACGGCGTGTCATCCCGACATCGGCAAGTCGGCTGCGTTCAGCCCAACGCCTGACGGCCTCTTGGGCTTGCCAATAGTCCAGGACCTTCACCTCGTCGGCTTCCGTGGTGTCATCCGCAAGTCCAAGAGGATCGGTTTCGTATGACCCGCTGCCCAGATAGCGCCGACCGATCCACGTTCCAGCGGTCGCGCCCCGGTAATAACCAAGCCGGAGACCCTTGGCGATTTTTACGAAGTAGGGCGCTCGGCGCACCTTCAGGCGTGCTCGTCCTGTGCGGGTCTCCAAATGGGCGTGGCGGGCTGATCGCGGCACGGTTGACCTTCTCCAAGTTTTCTCCAATATACGGGGCCGAACGGTGCCGAACAAGCATGAACGAAAACGGTGAGATGTGCCGTATTTACGGCCATTCATGGTCATTCGCCGTTGTTCGCTGATGTACCGGTTGCCCGCCTCTCACGGCGAAAACAGGGGTTCGAGTCCCCTAGGGAGCGCCAATGATTTCAATGAGTTAGCGATTTAAACGGTCTCTCGCCTAAGGCCATTGGGGAGTTTTTGGGGAGTAAGCGTTGCCGCATCGTGAGTGATGACCGGATGGCCTAAGCGCCGCACTCACGTCAAATCTCACGAACCATGCCCTAGCGGTAGTAATTTGCCGTCCCAGCCAATGATTGAAAGGACAAACGTTGCGAGCGTTCAGCCTCAGTCGTCGAAGACGCGGGTCGCAACCTCGTAGAACATCCCCGCAAAGCCGACGAACGTGATGATGGCAAAAATGCCAATCCAGTCAGAGAGGCCCATGGGCTCCACCTTGTCTCCAGCGGCTGTCGGTCGCCGCGGGACGCCAAGGTTAGCGCACTGTGCTTTCCGACCAATTAATCCGCGTTAACGACCTAGCCACCGTGCCGCGAGGAGGACGAGCTGTTCATCCGCAACGCCATCAGCCGCGACGAGTTTGTCCATGAGCCGATTGTACGTCGTCCAGCGCATCCGCTTCGGCTTATCCGGGTACTCGTCGTCGGCCGGGTCACCGCCAAGCCCAGGCACAGTTTTCGAGCACGCCGCATAGCTCTGTCATAGACGGTCTCTCGTTGGGAGGCGTAGGCAAGCCGATAAGCGCGCCGCGACCAAAAGTGACGGCCGCCGAGCGGCAGGTAAGGGGGACTTCACAACATAGGGGATGGGAACGGCCCCGCCGCGTGCGCCCCACGCCGAGGACGGGGCCGCCTCTGTCGCATCTGACGCCTGCCGTCCTCAGCTCTGGAAGAGTAGGGATGCTTGCCTGCTGCCGTAGGGCAATCGCGCTTCGCCCATCAACGGACGCGGCCTTCGGGTCGTGGTGACGCTTCAGCCGTCGCTTGTACCTTTAAGATCGAGGGTGCACGCCGAAGCCAAAGCTGTCGGGCTACGTCGAAGACGATTTTCTCACGCACAAATTTGCTGTGCGATTCCGGCTTTCAGATGCGCTGGAAAACCTCTAAGCCTCGTACCCTGCGGCCGGCAGACAAGGCGCTTCCCCTTGCGACGATAGTAGTCGGACTGACAAAGCGTCCAGACCAGTTGGTCGTCACGTTGCAATCCGATGTCCAGTTCCTCGAGGTCTGAAAGACCACCCGAGGGCCTCGAACGCTCCCTACCAGATTATAAGGAACTCCCGGACAGGGACCCGTTGGACTACTGATGAAAATTCCGCTGAAATTGCCACCAGCATCCACCCGCAACACCTTCAGCACACCACCCCGCTGAGTTTGCCACACCGAGGGGAACAAGCCCTGCGCTGAAGCCGTCGCAGCGGATGCGAGAAGGAGAGCAAAAGCAAAGATGGTCCGACGCATATCTAACCCTCCCAACGAGGCCCCGGGTTGAACGTTCGGTAGGATCACCCGGTTCCAGTCATGGCACTAGCAACGGCCCCGAGCCGAGCCGAAGAGATTGTCACCCCCCGACTGCGCAGTGGCGACTCCTTTTCGCCATTAGTGTTAAAAGCGATCGGTGCCGGCTACCTGTCGGGAGGTAGAAACAGCGATATGCCGCTCACAGCTACAGCGGATCCGGGGCACCCACCATTTCGCGACCGACGTTGTCTACTTCTACATGAGCAATTGGAACCAGCGTGTTCGTTGCGGCGTCACCAGATGGCGTTCGAACTCCTCGAACCCGACCTTCCACCCACTAAGCAAGGCCGCATCCAGGCGTTCAAACAGCGCCGCGCCCGCATCGAGCGGGCCGCCAGTGCCAAATTTGATCGAGGCAGCGTCGTTTCTTCGATCCGCCCGACCTGAGCAAGGCGCGCGACCAGTCGAAATATCGCTAGCCGGCCTCGCCTGCACGTTCACCATGCATTTGCACGCTCCAGCTCGGTCTTCTGGCCCTTGGCTTCGGTTTTGGCCAATTCCCTCGCAAACCTTTTGGCCCGTTCGACATTGCCGCTCTCTTCAGTCTGCTGCACGAGCCAACGCAATCGCTCGGCCACGCGTCGCAAATAAAGTACGCGCATAGTCAGCGCGTCCGCACGCGCGATCCGGAGCTGATGTTCAAATTGTGTTTCTGAGATCATGGTGGTCACCGGTCGAGCGCAGCTAGCGCCAATTACGGGCAAGCCGGTTGCGCGGCTTTCGGGAGCCGGTGCGCCCTGCCCTGACGCTAGTGCTGCCATGAGTGCGTCCCATTCTATGAGGGGTGCGCAGCATGGTCGACCGGAAAGGTTAACCATTCGTGAGCGTGTCAGGGCCGCGAAACGGTGCTGAATTGGCGCGATGGCGCTTAGCTCTCCCGCCGCCAACTCTTGGCGAACGCTGCCATCGCCGCCTCGCGCGTCGGCTCATAGCCGTGCGTCGGCGATCGGTCCTCGTGGTGGCTGTAGATCAGCGTCCACATCCACGGCGTGCCCACCGGCGCGGCTGCGGCATTGAAGATGCGGCCGACGACAAAGCCATCGGCGAGCACGTCGAAGTCGTCGTCTTTCCACTCGCCTGATGGGCGGGAAGCCGATGCACGTTTGAGGATCAGCGTGGACACGGCGAGCGCTCATCCAAATTTGCATAGTCCACGGCCACAGGTCTGCCGTCGAGCCAACCCAAATCGTTCGCCTTGCGCTCGAAGGGCGATTTATCATCACCCGGACCGCGATAATCCCAAACCAGCATTAGGCCGGCGTCTCGGACGTACTTGCGATACTCGGCTTCGGTCATCGGATTAGCTCGTCGCATGATAGCACGACGCCGAACGACGAGCACCATACTGGCGGGCAGAGCAACGTGCGGCGAACCTGATCGGAACGACGATAAAGGTCCGCCTCATACCAATTGCAGCGGGCACCGTGAGCCGAGCAGGCGAATTTGAACGCCATCCTGCCGATGCAGAAAACCGCGCGCGTGGTCCCGTTGCCGAAGAACGCCACCACCGGCACCACTCTAGCCATTGCCGCGTACCTTACCGGGCCAGCGCCCGCCGGCCTTCGTCGGTGATCTTTACCCGCGCGACTTCCGCCCTGTGCTTGCCCGCGACCACGCGCTCGCTCGACGCGCTCGCGAGTCCGGCGCGCACGAGCTCAACCATCATCTCGACCGTGAAGCCGTGGGCGAGCAGCACTCCTTCGGGCAAGCCGTCTGGTGACGCAGCAAGCAGCTCGAGCGCTCGCCTGCGGTCGGGCTTGGGGCCATGCCTGCGGCTGCGTTGATGGCTAGGCGGCATCGATGCGTGTCGCACTAGCGATCGATGCATTGGCCGTGTCGATCAGCGCGGCGTCAACCTCGCGCAGCAGTTCATCGGCAACGATTTGCAGTTCCTCACGTCGCATGCGGCCACTCCTAGACCGGCACAATTGGGTGGAATTCAGGTTATCCCGTGTAGCCGCCGCGGCGCTTTACCTTCGCGCGCCGCGCGCTTATTGTCGTCCGTTCATGGCGGGCGTGTCATCCCGGCGGTTCCATTTTATGGGGCCGCCGGGTCCGCTTTGCCTTCGGCTGCTTCCTCAGCAAGCGGTGAAGTTCGTGATAGAGCTCGACGAGGGGCGTCCACTGGGGCGGCCAAAATGTTAGAGCCCCGTGATGCGGGGCTCTACTCATCCGGGCGCTCTCTTTGAGTTGGGGGCTGATAACTGGAAAGCGCTCGGTATTGGTGAGCATGAGCCGATCACGCAGCCGCGTCTGTATAATATTGCTCACAAACGCCGGACTTCTGCAAAGCGGACCACTCGCAGATTTATCGTCGTATCAGGCCCAGCACGATCCGAGGGTCGCGGAACATCAGCAAATTACCGGGGGGAGTGACCACCCGTCGGGCGCATCGTCAGCGGCATCAGTCGTCCAGTCGATATCCGGCTGGAATTTTGGCTGCATATTCGGCGGCGCTGTAGCCTTCAGTCCATGCCTTGAATGCAGCATCGCGATCAACTTGGTAGCCGCGCAACCGTTCGACCTCGGACAGCCAGCGCAGGAAGATGAGTTCACGTTCGCGCTCGAAACTCAGAACAGCACCCACGACACACTCGCCCCTGCTGACGACCCTCGCTCTACTCCGCTTCGTCCTCCACCCTCACGACTAGCCGGCGGCGCTGCTCGTGACTTAGGCCAAACTGCCCCGCAGCGGCCTTCTCGGCTGCCCGTTCGTCGGGTGCCTCGACAGTACCAAGGGGCTTGGCGCGCTGGCGCAGGACCCAGACGCGCCATGAGCGCAGCTTGGCGGCGATGGCCTTCTTCGGACGTATCTTTTTCTGTGGAGTGGACATGGGCGATAGATAGGGAAGCCCGGCGGGAATTAGAAGGGGCCGCCCGGATTGCCACCGAGCGGCCCTTCCCTCGCGGTTGCGTTGGCGACGGCAGCAATCGACCTGCGTCGCCCCGCCTCCGCCCGCAAGCAGCTATGCCGTCAGCTCGTCAACGGAGGCGCTTCACGAGGCCGTCGTCGGTCCACATAGGTTCGGGTTGTCAACGCCACCCTCCCTTGCCCCAGTCCTCTTCGGCCTCGCGCTTCACCGCCGGGCCGCCGGGTTCTTGAACTTGAGCCAGTCCTTCGTGCGCCCCGCGACCCCCAGCTGCTTCGACACGATCCCTTCGTAGCCGAGCTTGCAGGGATGAACGAACACGGTCAGGCCGTCGTGTTACCGGAGCCCGCCGCGCAATAGTTTGCCATCGCAACTCTCATTTGGGAGGTTAATCGAAAAATTCATTTTTTTCGATGTGTGAACTGTCTCACACAAGGACCTAGTTTGCGAGCGCCGGCTACCGGAGTGCCAGCAGCGGTCTTCCGACCTATCTGCTGATGCACAAGCTCACGGACAAAATCGTCCGTCCATGGAGGATTTCGGAATGACGATTGGAAAAGCGACACTCTACACAGTCATTGCGATCATGCTGGCTGCCGGGCCGGTTGCCGCCAAAGCTCGCAAGGCGATCAATAACGACAATGGCAACCAAACATGTCTTCAGGAGATGGGCAAGGCAGAAACTGAAGGTGAAGGTCGTAGTGGTGCCAAGCTGCAGGCGCAGCGCCTCAGCGATTGCATGAGAACTACGCCCACGAGGTAGTTCCTTGTCTCACAAAGACGCGAAGAGCCGAACACGTCGTCGCAAGCTTCGTTCGCCCGGAACGAAGCCGAGAGCGCGGGTGGGCCGCGACTTCCAAGCGGCGGAAGAAAGGAAGCTGCGGGCGTACGCCCGTGAGTTGGAAAAGAAGCTGGCCGAGGCACTGGAGCAGCAGACCGCGACCTCGGAGGTGCTGCGCGTCATCTCAAGCTCGCCCGGCGAGTTGGAGCCCGTGTTCCAAACGATGCTGGAGAACGCGACGCGCATCTGCGACGCTCAGTTCGGGAATTTGTATCTCTGCGAGGGAGACGCATTTCGCGTCGTGGCGATGCACGGCGCGGCACCCGCGTATGCCGAGGTTCGCAAACACAATCCACTTGTTCGACCGCCCTCGGACTCGGCCCTTGGCCGTGTTGCCCTCACGAAACAGCTGGCCCACATCACCGACATCAAGACAACGCGGTCCTACATCGAGCGGGATCAATTTTTGGTTCGTGGCGTCGAGCTAGGCGGTTATCGGACGGTAGTTGCCGTGCCGATGCTTAAGAATAACGAGCTCATCGGCGCGATCCTGATATTCCGCCAGAAAGTCGAACCATTCAGCGACAAGCATATCGAGCTCCTGAACAACTTCGCTAAGCAAGCCATCATCGCCATAGAGAACACGCGCCTGCTCAACGAGCTCCGCGAGTTGCTGCAGCAACAGATGGCGACCGCCAACGTGCTCAAGGTGATCAGCCGCTCGAGCTTCGATCTGCAGGCGGTGCTCGACACGTTGGTCGAGTCCGCGGCGCGGCTATGCGACGCCGAAATGGCGGCGATCCATCGCCTGAAAGGTTCGATCTACGAACATGCCGCGAGCCATTGGCTCACGCCCAACATCCGTGACATATATGACAAAGGGATCCAATTCGAACCGGGTCGGGGCACAATCGCTGGGCGAACTGCGCTTGAACGCGACGTCGTCCATGTAACTGACGTTCAGGATGACCCGGAATACACGTTGGGCGCTGCCGCAAGAGAGATGGGCGCCCGTACCATGCTTGGCGTTCCCCTGCTGCGCGAAGGAATCCCGATCGGCATGATCGTGCTGATGCGCCGAGTGGTACGACGATTCAGCGACCAACAGATCGATCTCGCCACGACCTTCGCCGACCAGGCGGTGATCGCGATCGAGAATGTACGGCTGTTCTACGAGATCCAGGAGAAGAGCCGCCAGCTGCAATTGGCAAGCCAGCACAAGTCACAGTTCGTCGCCACGATGAGTCACGAGCTGCGCACGCCGCTCAACGCTATTATCGGGCTTACCAACATGCTGCTCGCCAACACCGCACACTTCGGCACCGAGAAGGCGCAGGAGCCGCTGCGCCGCCTGCATGCCGCCGGAACCCACCTGCTCGGACTTATCAACGAGGTACTCGACCTCTCCAAGATCGAGGCGGGCAAGCTGGAGCTGGACCCGCAGACCGTCGAAATCGGGCCGCTGATCGACGAGGTGATCGGCACCGCACGCCAGCTCGCCGAGCAGAACAAGAACAGCCTGGTGCTGGAGACGTACGAGAACCTCGGCGTTCTGACCATCGACCCCATGCGGCTGCGGCAAATCCTGTTCAATCTCCTGAGCAATGCGTGCAAATTCACGAAAGAGGGCGCGGTAACGCTGCGCGCGCGTAAGGTGACCAATGGCCGCGACTGGGTCGAGCTTACCGTCTGCGATACCGGGATCGGGATGACTCCGGAGCAGCAGGCGACGCTTTTCGAGGAGTTCAGCCAGGCCGAAGCGACGACCGCGCAGCGCTTCGGCGGCACCGGCCTGGGCCTCGCCATAACGCGCAAGCTCGCTCGCATGATGGGAGGCGAGGTGACGGTGGCGAGCGAACCAGATAAGGGTTCAGCCTTTACGGTGCGCCTTCCCGGCGACGCGGCAGCATGATCGAGCCGCGGCGAAGCCGATGACCCGATGTCCGCCTTGGGGTCATGTATGGACGGCGCCCGCGGTGCAAGAGGAATCTGACTATCAGCGAAGCGTTCGGGTGCGGTCATGTATTCGGCCTTTGAGTGCGGCCGTCTGGCCGCTGGCCCTGATGTGATCCGCTGATCGGTCCCAAACAAACTCACGCGTTCTTTCTTCGCATGACCCAAAGACGGGTTTTCCGATCGACGGTCTCGACCGTTTCGCATCAATGTCTTCATCACCCCTGCAGTTCGTGAACGCGGTTACATCTCCTCTTCTCTTCCTCGCCGAGCCCCTTTAGGCAGTTTCAGCAAGCTCAGGCGCTCGATAGGTGCCACCATGGGCCAGCAGCGCCCAGGCCATGCGCGCCATCTTGTTGGCGAGCGCCACCGCCACGACCTTGAAGGGTCGCCGCGCCAGCAGTTGCGTGAGCCAGGGATACTTCCCGGGATTCTCCTTGGCGCGCCGCAACACAGCGATCGCCCCGACGACGAGAATGCGCCGCAAGTAGCGATCTCCCTGCTTGGAGATCGGTCCGAGCTTCTGCTTGCCACCGGTCGAATCCTGCCGCGGCACCAGCCCGATCCAGGCCGCGAAATCGCGTCCCGACCGGAAGATAGTCGGGTCCGCCATCGTCGCCACGATCGCAGTCGCCCCGATAACCCCGATGCCCGGGATGGCCTCAACCCGCTGGCTCGCCTCGCTCGAGCGATGCTGCATCTTGATCCGCTTTTCGATCGCTCCGATGGCACTCTCCAACGCCTCAAGCTGCGCAGCCAGCACGATGACGCTGGCCCGTGCATCGATCGGCAACCGCGTGTCCTGTTCGTCCGTCACGATCGCGCGCAATTCGTTGACCCCGGCGTTGCCCTGCGCCGCCACCAACCCGAGCTCGGCCAGATGCGCCCGCAAGGCGTTGATGATCTGGGTGCGCTGGCGTATCAGCACATCGCGCGTGCGATGCTGCATCAACTGACCCTGCTGTTCGGCCGATTTGATCCGCACGAAGCGCATGGTCGGTCGCCGAACCGCTTCGCAGATCGCCTCGGCGTCAGCCGCATCGTTTTTGTTGCGCTTGACGTAGGCCTTCACATCCTTCGCCGGCATTAGGCGCACCTCGTGGCCCAGCTTCGTCAGCTCGCGCGCCCAATAATGCGCCGTGGCACACGCTTCCATGCCGATCAGGCACGGCGGCAACGCTTTGAAGAACTCCAGCACCTGGCGCCGTCGGAGCCGTTTCCGGACGACGACCTTTTCGGCCGCGTCGATCCCGTGAACCTGGAACACGTTCTTGGCGATATCCAAGCCGATCGTCGAAATTTGCATGTGGAGGGCTCCCTGATGTGATTCGATCGCAACGATCACCATATGGCACCTCGTTGCTGGGAGCGGGCGCCGTCCACCACATCAAACTCGGCCGTGGCGGCATGTCCGCTTTGAGTCCGTTCTACCCCCAACTTCGGACATTGGTCGGCGCCGCCGGCACGGCAGTTCAGTGCCAACAACGGCGAATGCACTGCGGCAAGCAGGGCCGACGCCGCTCATTCGATCACCTCGTCGGCGATGGCGAGCAGCCCTGGCGGAAAGCTGAGGCCGAATGCCCTGGCGGTCTTGAGGTTGATCACGAACTCGAATTTGATCGGCTGCATGACCGGTAGGTCGGCGGGCTTCTCGCCCTTGAGAATCCGGCCGGTGTACACGCCGGCCTGGCGATATGCGTCGGTGATGCTTGTTCCGTAGCTCATCAGACCGCCGACCTCGGCAGCCTCGCGCCAGGAATAGATCGCAGGCACCCTATGGTAGGTCGCCAGCGTAACGAGCTGTACGCGACGGTTGTTGAGCAACGGGAGGGACCTACCAAGAGCGCATCAGTCGGCTTTTGCGCAAGGCGCGCAAAGGCCATATCAATGTCACGGCCGGTGGGGGCTTCGAGGACTTCGATTTGCTTCTTAATGGACGAGGCCGCAGCCTGAACGTCCGAGACAAAGAATTCAGTGAGGGGAAAGTTGGGATCGACCAGCACGGCAACGCGCACGGCTCCCGGTTGCAACTCATGCAACAGCCCAAGTTGTTTTGCCCCAAGCTCCGCGATAACGAAGGTTACACCGGTGACGTTGCCGCCCGGCCGGTTGAGACTGGCGACGAGGCCAAGCTTAACCGGGTCGCCGCCGCTTACGAAGACGATCGGGATCGTCGTAGTCGCCGCCTTGGCTACGACTGCCGAGGAGGTGTCTTGCGCGGCGATCACCGTCACCTGACGGCGTACCAGATCGGCTGCGAGGTCGGGCAGTACGTCGTGCTGGTCCTGCGCCCAGCGATACTCGATCACGACATTCTGGCCCTCGACGTAGCCGGTTTCGCGAACGCCTTGCCGGAATGCGGGCAAATAGCGTGCACGATCAGCAAGCGCCGAGCTGCTGAGAAACCCGATCACCGGCATCCCCGGCTGCTGTGCGCGCGCCGCAAGCGGCCACGTGCCCCCGAGCCGCCGAGCAGCATGATGAACTCGCGCCGCTTCACTCGATCACCTCGTCGGCACGGGCGAGCAGCGTCGGGGGGATTTCCAGGCCAAGCGCCTTGGCCGTTTTCAGGTTGATGATCAGTTCGTATTTGGTCGGCAGTTGGACTGGAAGATCAGCAGGCTGCACCCCTTTGAATATCTTGTCCACATACCGAGCTGCGCTGCGGTACGTATCCGCGATATTTGTACCGTAGCTGATCAGTCCGCCATCCTCAGCATATTCGCGATAGCCGTACACTCCTGGAACCCGCATTTCACGCACGCTGTCCACGACCAGCTTTCGGGCAGTGAACAGGAAGGGGTCATTAAGGTTCACGAGTACGTCGGGGGGAGATTGCTTGATACGCGCCAGGCTATCGGTCAACTCGGGAACATCACGAGCATCGTAAAGGATGACGGTGAGACCGTTTGCGTCAGCGAACTCCTTCGCAACTTTCCATTCAAGCTGTGCATTTGAGCTGTTCGAGTTCCAAAGCACGGCAGCGCGTTTTGCTTCCGGCTTAATCTCTTTGACCATCTGAAAACGCTTTGCTGCAGTCTCGGGGGCAGCCGCAATAAATCCAGTGAGGTTGCCGTTCGGTCGCGCCAAGCTACCTACGAGGCCAAGTTCAACAAGATCTCCAACACCTGCCGCAACTATGGGGATGATTGATGTGGCTCGTTTCGCTGCCTCTGCGCCGACTGATCCTCCCGCCAGGATGACATCCACTTGCTGATGCACCAGGTCGCGCGCCAACTCGGGGAGCCGACCGACATTCCCCTCAGCCCACCGATACTCGATCCTGATGTTCTGACCTTCGAGATAGCCTGCCTCGGTCAAACCATCACGAAATGCCGCCAATGAATGGCGGTATGACGTTGGAGAGCCAGTGACCAACCATCCTACAGTAGGGAAGTTCTTCTTCGTTGCGCTTTGCTGCGCCCACACTGCTCCTGGCCACATCGCCGCCGCGCCGCCGAGCAGCGTGATGAACTCGCGCCGGTTCATTCGATCACCTCGTCGGCGCGGGCGAGCACCGTCGGCGGGATCTTGAGGCCGAGGGCCTTGGCGGTCGTCAGGTTGATGATCAGATCGAACTTGGTCGGCTGCTCGACAGGGATGTCAGCCGGCTTCGATCCACGCAGGACCTTGTCGACAAGTTCGGCGGTGCGGCGGTAGAGGTCCAGGAAGTTGGCTCCATAGGACATCAGCCCTCCCGCCTCAACGTATTCCCGAGCCCCGAACATCGTGGGCAGCCGCGCCCCTAACGCCAAGGTGTTGATGCGAACCCGATTCGTGACTGCGAGTGGGTCGCCACAGACATAAAGAGCTTCCACGTTGCCTTTAAGCGCGTCGAATGCCGGCGCGATATCCTCGGGGCGCAAGACTTCCGAGGTGACCGCTTCGAGGCCAAGGGTGCGGGCGGTTGCCTGAGCCTCGCGCATATCCAGTCCGGCGGAGGGATTACCACTATTGGCCATGATCGCTAAACGGCGGAGACCGGGCATAACCTCTCGCAACACTTCGAGTCGCTTGCCGGCAGCATCGGTTTGCTGCAACGACAGGCCGGTGGCATTGCCGCCCGGGCGCGCCAGGAACTCGACCACGCCGATGCCGACCGGGTCACCCACCGCCGCGAACACGATCGGGATGACCGACGTCGCCTGCTTTGCTGCAACGGTGGGCGGTGTTGCGGACGTGACAATGACATCCACCTTCCGCCGAACGAACTCGGCCGCGGTCTCGGCGAGCCGCTCGTTGCGTCCCTCCGCCCACCGATACTCGATGGCGATGGTGCGTCCCTCATTCCAACCGAGTTCGCGAAGTCGCTGCACAAAGGCGTTGAGGCGTTGGCTATCGAGCGAACGTGTGCTTGGGCCCAAATATCCAATGGTAGGCAGCTTGGCCGGCTGCTGCGCGCGCGCCGCGACCGGCCAAGCCGCCGCGGCCGCCGAGCAGCGTGATGAAATCGCGGCGCCTCACTCGATCACCTCGTCGGCGCGGGCGAGCAGGGTCGGCGGGATGTCGAGGCCGAGCGCCTTCGCGGTCCTGAGGTTGATGACCAGCACAATCCTGGTCGAGAACTCGATCGGCAAATCGCCGGGCTTGGCGCCGTTCAGGATCTTGTCGACATGGGCGGCGGCGCGAAGAAAGTTCTCGCGCACATCGACCCCGTAGCTCGCGAGCCCTCCGGCTTCGAGCAAGTGGGGATATGTCGTGACCGTCGGCAGACGCGACGCGAGTGCGAGTTCTGCGATGCGCGTAACTTGCGAGTTGAACAGCCCGTTCGACGGCACGATGACGGCCTGCGCCTGCCGCTTGGCGAAGCCCTCGAATGCACGAACGAGTTCGTCGGCCGTGCGGGCTTCTTGGAACAGCACCGCGACGCCGCGAGCACGGGCGGCGGCCTCGACCTGCTGTGCCCAGAGCCCCATAGATGCACCGGCGGGATTGGCGAGAAACCCGATCCGGACCGACCCGGGAAGCGCTTCAAGCGCCAGCTCAAGCACCTTGCCGAGCAGCCCCTCGACGTACGACGCGATGCCGGTCACGGTGCCGCCCGGGCGCGCATAGCTCGCCGCTAAGCCCGGCACCAGGACATCGGTAATCGTGGGGCAGACGATCGGCAAGTCCGGCGCAACGCTTTTGACCGCAATTACCGGGCCTGGCGCGCTGGCAAGGACCACGTCCGGCTTTAGGGCAACCAGCTCCTGGGCCAGCGGTTTCAGCCGTGCCACGTCGCCATCGACGTAGCGGTAGTCGATGTTCGCGGTCTGGCCGTCCACATGGCCGAGGACGCGCAAGCCTTCGACGAAGGCTGCAATGTTCTTTGACTCGCTGGCTGCAGAATTGATTGAGAGGACCGCGATGCGCGGCCGCGCTTTGGCCGCCCGCGCCGCTAGCGGCCAAGCCGCTGCGCCGCAGAGCAGCGTGATGAACTCACGGCGTTTCATGTCGCGACCTCCTAACCGACCGTGCGATCGCCGTTAGTGGGTCTAATGCAGGCTAAGGCTGGCGCAGGGCTATCGACAAGTCCTTGGGGCAGACCTGAATTGTTCTGAATCGAGACGGCGCGCTACAGCCCCTCCTTTCCTCCACCGAAACAATAGCACGTCAAAGCGGCAGCGGACCGCTGCACTGCGAGATTTCAAGGCGCCTCATGTCGGCTCAGCGTCAAAATGCGAAGAACTCACATTGAGCATATGTCGGCCGGTCTACCCCCGAAAGATGGGGTAATCGGCCGGCAGCTTGTGGATAGCTGAAGATTTTGGGTGCTGCGCTTCAGGCTGATGGTGAAAACGAGGTCCGTGAACACGGCCTCAAGCATCAGAAGGAGAAGCGCAGCATGGACCATTTTGCTGGACTGGACGTTTCGGTCAAGGAGACGAGCATCTGCATTGTGGATGACGCAGGCAAGATCGTTCGGGAAGTAAAGGTGGCGAGCGAACCTGAAGCGTTGTTGGCGGTGCTGAAGAACCTCGCCTACCACTTCAAGCGAATTGGGTTGGAAGCTGGACCGCTGTCGCAATGGCTGTTCAGCGCTCTCGCCGAAGCAGGATTGCCTGTGATCTGCGTTGAGACGCGGCACATGCAAGCGGTGTTGAAGGCGCAGATCAACAAGACGGACCGCGCCGTTCCATCTGCAGGTGACGGACAAGCCGGCCGGTTCCTCGGGAGCGGCAAGACGACGCTGGTGAAACACATTCTCAGCAACCAGCACGGACTGAGGACGGCCGTCATCGTCAACGAGTTCAGCGACATCGGCATCGACGGCGATCTGATCGTCTCTGCCGACGACGATATGGTGGAATTGGAAAACGGCTGCATCTGCTGCTCGATCAACGGCACCTTCGTGGACGCGATCTTTCGGATTCTCGACCGCGATCGCAAGGTCGACTACCTGGTGGTCGAAACCACCGGTCTCGCCGACCCGTTGCCCGTGGTGCTGACGTTCCTGCGCTCGGAATTCCGGGATTCGATCCGCCTCGACTCCGTCATCACGGTCGCGGATGCGGCAAGCTTCTGCCTCGACCTCTATCGAGAGCCAGGCCGCGCACAATCAGCTGCGCTACGGCGACGTCGTCCTGCTCAACAAGTGCGATCTCGTCGGCGCCGAGCGTATGCAAGCGGTCGAGGGAACGATCCGGGCGGTCAAGCCGGGCGCGCGCATCGTCCGGACGACGCAGTGCCGGGTTGAACTCCCGCTCATCCTCAGCGCGGGTCTGTTCGAGTCCGATCGCTTCTTCGGTCGAGTTCCATCCCGGTCATGAGAGGGAAGGGCCGGTCGCCCATGATCACGCATCCGGCCCCGGGAACGGCCACGATCACGTGACGGCGGACGGGTTCGAGTCGCTGTCGTTCCAGAGCGATCGGCCGTTCGCGGTCGACAGGTTCCAGGACTTTCTCGAGAACCTTTCGGACAACGTCTACCGGGCAAAGGGACTGCTCTGGATGGAAGAGAGCGAGGCGCGCTATGTCTTTCACCTCGTCGCCAGGCGCTTCTCGCTGGATGAGAGCCGATGGGACGGCCCCCCGAGCAACAAGCTCGTGCTGATCGGTCGCAACCTTGAGCGTGCGCGCCTGCGGTATCAGCTGGAAGCCTGTCTCGCGCCTGTGCCGTCGCCCCACGCCCGGAACTCGTAGTCCATCCGGGCTACGTTCACGGTCAGATCCCGAGATAGGCCGCCCGCACGCGCTCGTCGTCCAGCAGGGCGCCGCCGGTGCCGCTGATCTTGATCAGCCCGGTTTCGATGACGTAGCCGCGGTCGGCAATCGCCAGCGCGGCATGCGCATTCTGCTCGACCAGCAGCACCGTCAGCCCGCGCCGCTTGAAATCGGCGACGATGGAAAAGATCTGCTCGACGAGCTGCGGAGCAAGTCCCATGGACGGCTCGTCGAGCAGAATGAGCTTGGGGCGCGCCATGAGCGCACGGGCAATGGCCAGCATCTGTTGCTGGCCGCCCGACAGCGCGCCGGCCGCAACCTGGCGCTTCTCGGCGAGCGCGGGAAAGATCGCATACATCTCATCGAGGTCGGCGGCGATTTCGCGGTCGCTGCGCCTGATTGCGCCCAGCCGCAGATTGTCGTGCACCGTCAACGGCGCGAATACTTGCCGGCCTTCCGGGACCTGGGCGATGCCGAGCATGACGCGCCCATGCGGCGCAAGGCCATCGATCGGCTGCCCGGCGAAGCGAATGGTGCCGCCCGCCGTTGGCTGCACCCCGGAAATCGCGCGCAGGAGGGTGGTCTTGCCGGCGCCGTTCGAGCCCACGAGCGTCACGATTTCGCCTTCGGCGACATCGAGCGAGACGCCGTGCAGCACTTCGATGCGGCCATAGCGGCTGGTGAGATTTTCAACCGAGAGCACGCCGACCTCCGGGGAGCAGGCCGGACGTTTCCTACCACGCGCGCACTGCGCGTGTTAGCGGTCCTCGCCGCCTCACCAAGCGTAGCGGATCGTGCCGGTGCCGGCATAGGTGGAGGAGCCGCGGGCGAACTCGCCGTCGAACTTGCCGAGCAGCGAGACGCCGTTGGCGAGGCGAAGCTCCGCGCCGGCGGAGGCGAGCGCGGAAGTCCCTCGCCGGCACGCGCGCCGTTGACGATGAAGCTCGCGCCCGGCAGCGTCTGGAACAGCGGCGCAAGCGTCGGGTCGCTGACCCAGTCGTGCGCCCAGGCCAGACGTCCGCGCAGCGCCAGCGCCGCGGTCGGATTCAACGCCACCATGCGGTCGAAGCGGGCGCCGAGCTCGCTCCTGGTATCGGTGCCGGTGCGGGCGTTGTAGGCGAGCGCAAAGCCGCCGCCGTTGACGTCGGTCTCGCTGTAGCTCGGGGTGCGGAAGCTCTGCACCTGGACCGCTGCGTAAGGCGTCAGCGCGCCGAACACGGTGCCGAGGCGGTAGCCGCCTTCGATGCGGCCGCCGAGGCTCTGCGCGTTGAAGCTGGCGGTGAGATGATCGCCGGCAAACGCGAAGCGGTCGGTCGACATCCAGTGATTGGTGTAGGCGAAGGAGGCAGCGAGATAGAGCGCGTCCCAGCGCGTCACGCCGTAGACGCCGGCCTGGAAGGCGTCGCTCTTGCCGCCGCCCAGTCCCTGCGCCAGGCTCCAGTCGGTGCCGGCGCCGGCGAGCGCGATACCGACCACGGTATTGGGCGTGAGGCGATAGTCGAAGCCGCCGGCAAAGCCCGCGACGCGGGCGGAGAGGTCGTGGCTTCCCAGCACCGTGGGATCGCCGTTGGTGCGGTTGCTGCCGCCGAAACCCGTGCCCCACACGCCCCAGCGCTGCTCGAAGGTCTGCGGCCGCGCCTTCTTCGGCGCCTTGAGCACGGCGGCATAGGCGAGCGCGACCTCGTCCGGCACCGCTTCGCGCTCGGGCGCGAAGCCGATCGCGGTCCCGGGCGTGCCGCCGAACCCGCTACGGCCGTCAACGAAGGGATCGAGCATCAGGGTGAGGAACTGGTTGCCGAGCTGGAAGGCGGCCTGCTGGCCGCCGGTCGCGGCCTCGCCCGAGAGCTGGCTCAACGCGTTGCCGAGGTTGCCGCCGGTCAGGCCGAACACGCTCACGAAGGCGGGCGGCAGCGCGCCGCCGCTGTTGAAGAAGTTGTTGAGCGAACTGGCGACGTTCGTCTGGTTGATGCTCAGGCCACCGGTACCGAGCGCGCTCGGTCCGCTGGGTTGGCCGAGCGTTGCCGTGAGGTTGAGGCTCACGTCGCTCGCGGTGTAGCTGAGATTAGCGGTGAAGCCCGCCGGCAGGTTGGTCGTGGTCAGGGCGTTGAACGTACCGTCGCCCCCGCCCGCCGCCGACAGGATGGTGTAGGTCGCGTGACACGTAGCCGCCGGGTGCGAACGCCGCATTGACGGTGCCGGCGAGCGCGGCGCTGCCGCCGGCGATGACGTTGGCGCTCGACGCGGTCGCCGGATTGACCTGCACGACGTAGAGCGCGCCCGACTGGAAGGCGAGATTGCCGGCGACCGTCATGGTGCTGCCGGGCGTGCCCGATCCGGGCGCGAACGTGCCGCCGGCATCTGATCGTGGTCGCGCCCACCGTGCCGTTGCCGGTGAGCAGCGCCCCGCTGTTGACGGTCACCGCCGAGCTGGCGATCGAGCCGTTCACCACCAGTGCGCCGGCGTTGACCGATGTCGGGCCGCCATACGTATTGGCGGCCGTGAGCACGGTCGCGCCCGTGCCGTTCTGTTGGAACGCGCCGGTCCCGGAGATCACGTTGCCGAAGGTAAATGTGTCGGAGCGGTTGACGGCGAAAATGCCGTTGTTGACCACAGTGCCGAGGATCGATCCGCTCGTGCCCCCGTTTCCGAGTTGCAAAGTGCCGGCGCTAATCGTGGTCGGACCCGCATAGGTGTTGGCCGCGGTCAGCACGAGGGTGCCCGCGCCGATCTTCTCGATCGGACGTGGACCGTTGAGCTCCGAGATCACGCCCGCCTGCGTGGCGCTGCCGGTGGTCACCTGCAGTTGCGTGGTATTGCTGTTGATGATGATCGGATTGGCGATGGTGACGCCGTTGGCGTAGTCGACCACCGAGCCTGTTGTGGTCAGCGCACCTGACCCCAGCGCCTGGTTACTCTCGAGCCGCAGCGTGCCCGCGGCAAGCGTCGTGCCCCCGGAATAGATGTTGGCATTGGTCAGGATCAGCGTGCCGGCGCCGATCTTGCTGAGGGTGCCGGCGCCGGAGATGACACCCGAGAGGGTGAGCGCATTGGCCTGAGTGTCCACCGTGTTGGTGCCGTTGAGCGTCATCGCGTTGGCGACGGAGAGCCCGGCGGCGGCCGCCTGCAGCGTGGTGGCGTTGGCGAAGGTGAGCGCGCCCGTCCCCAGCGCAGCGTTCGATCCCACCGCCAGTGTGCCGGCGTTGAGCGCGGTGCCGCCCTGGTAGCTGTTGTTTCCCGTCAAGGTCAGCGTGCCGGCGCCGACCTTGGTGAGGCCGCCGGTGCCTGAGATCGCACCCGCAAGCGTCGCGTTGTTGCCGTTGGTGTCGAACGCGCCGCCGCCGGCGTTGAGCGTCACGCCTCGGTTCGAGGTAAAGCCCGCAAGAAACTGCAGCGTGCCGCCGCCGAAGGCGAGCCCGCCCGCGGCGGCGCCGAGATTGGCGTCGGCGCCGACCGCCAGCGTACCGCCGTTGATCGTCGTGCCGCCTTGATAGGTGTTGATGCCCGACAGCGTCATCGTGCCGGCGCCGACCTTGGTGAGGCCGCCGGGGCCGGACAGCGCGGAGGCGAGCGTGACGTTATTGCCGTTGGTGTCGAACGTCGCCCCGCCGGTGCCGAAGGCGGCAAGTTGCGACGAGATGTCGGCGGCGTTGCCGGTGGCCCACTGCAGGCCGCCGCCGTCGATCGAGATCGGGCCGGTTCCGAAGCTGGTCGCCGAGTTGAAGTTGATGAAGCCGCCGGTGACGGTGGTGCCGCCCGCTATAGGAGTTGTTGCCGGTCAGGATCAGCGTGCCCGCCCCGGCCTTGCTCAGCGTGCCGATGCCGGAAATGTTCGCCGCAAGCGTCAGCGTGTCGGTGAAGTTCGCGGCGATCCGGCCGTCGTTGACGATCGCCGGAGTGACGATCGATCCGGCGAGGCTGCCGATGCCGAGGTTGAGCGTGCCGCCGGCGTCGATCAATGTCGAACCGGGGGAATTGACCACGCCGCCGTCGGCGATGGTGAGCGTGCCGACCGGGTCGCAGCCGCAGCCTGCGTCGCCGACGGCGAGCCCGGCGAAAGCGTTCAAGACCGAGCCGGCGCCCGTAACGGTCAACGTGGAGGAGCCGTTGTCGAAGTCGCCGATGGTCGTGAGGCCGGTGACGTTGACGGCACCGCCGTTGGAAATCGTCAACATCCCGGGCCCGCCGGTGCTGCCGCCGCCGACCGCCAGGCCGAAGCCGCCGACGGTCCAGGTCGAGCCAGCGCCGGTCACCAGAACCGTCGGGGTGCCGATAAAGGGGAACGCGTCGATCTCGGCACCGCCTTGGCTGTCCAGCATGCCACCGTTGGAGATCGTCAACGTCCCCGGCCCGAAAATGCCGAAGCCGGTAAAGCCGCTCGTGGTCACGGTCGAGCCCGGCCCGGTGATGATCATATTGCTCGCGACCAGGAGGTCACTGGGCTGCGACGAGGTGCCGATCTGCAGCGTGCCGCCGTTGGTCACGGCGAGCGTCCCGCCGAAGACCGAGACACCCATGGAAAGACCGGCGACGCTCAGCGATCCGCCGTCGATCGTGAGCCCGCCGGTAGAGCAATTGCACAGCTCGAGATCGCCGCCGATGCGCGCTGCCCGTGCCGGTCAGCGTCAGCGATGCTGCGTCGCTGAGCGTGAGCGAGCCCGCGCCCGTGATCGTGCCGGAGAACGTGGTGCTGCCGGCGCTGTTGCCCCCGATCGTGAGCCGGGTGGCGGGATCGATTAAGCCGATGAGGACCGTACCGCTGCCTAAAGGCCCATCCGCGAGCGAGCCGATCTGCGCGCTGACGCCGTCGGCGATCGCCAGCGTTGCGCCGGTGTTCACGGTGACGAAGGTTTGGCCGGGGGTCGCGGTATTCGATGCCACGACCAGCACACCCGCACTGATATCGGTCGACCCGGCATAGCTGTTGTTGCCGGCGAGCACGAGCGTGCCGGTCCCGGTTTTGGTCAGGCCGCCGGCGCCGCCGATGTCGCCCGCGAGCGTCGCGGTGTTGCTTTGGGTGTCGACGGTGCCGCCGCCCGCGTTGAGCGTGACCGCGCGGTTGGTGGTAAAGCCCGCCAGGAACTGGAGCGTGCCGCCGCCGAAGGCGAGGCCGCCCGCGGCGGCGCCGAGATTGTTATCCGCCGCCACCGCCAGCGTGCCGCCGTTGATGGTCGTGCCGCCGGAATAGGTGTTGGCGCCCGTCAGCGTCAGCGTGCCGGTGCCGGTCTTGGTCAGCGAGCCGCCGACGCCGCCCCCGAGGCCTCCATCCTGGAGAACGCCGGAAAATGTCGTCGACAGATTGTTGCCGCCGACCGCGAGGTTTTTCGAGCCAAGGCTGATTGTACCCGCGCCCTCGATCGAGCCCGCCGTGATGCCGGCAGTTGTGATCTGCGACAGATCGATCAGTCCGCCGGCGCCGTTGATGAAGCGCGCCGTGCCGCCGGTGCTGGTGTTGTTGAATAGCAGATTAGCGTTGTTGGTGATGGTGGCGCTGCCGGCGCTGGTGGAGAATACCAGGAGGTTGTTGTTGGTGATGGTGGCGCTGTCGGCCGTGCTGGTGTCCAAGAAGACCAGCGAACTGTTGTTGCTGATGGTGGCGCTGCCGGCCGTGCTGGTGCGGAAGAATTGCACTAGATCGTTGTTGGTGATGGTGGCGCTGCCGGCCGTGCTGGTGCCGAAAAATTCCATTACAAAGTTGTTGGTGATGGTGGCGCTGCCACCGTTGATGACGATGCCGGCGCCATTGAACTGAACTTGGGTGGTGTTTGTGAAGCTGTAGCTCGATGCTCCGGCATTGAAGGTCCAGCCACCGATGGTGGTTGGGGACGAGAACGACAGGTTGGGAGTGTTGGAGGTGCCGAAGGAGGCGGTGCCGGTCGGCACCGCGGCCGGGTTCCAGTTGGCGGCGGCGTTGAAGTCGAATGTGCCAGCAACGGGACCAGCAACCGTCGCATCGAGCAGCCAAGTCGCGTCCTGCGCGCGCGCCGGCACCGCCACCGCAATCAGCGCCGAGGAGGCGAGCAGCGCCGCGCGCAGGGCGCGCGACAGGCTGCATCGGCAAGCCCGGACGAACGGCTCTGTCCTGCGGTCCCGGTTCGGCGGCAGGGCGACACGAACCCGGCCCCCGCCCGCGTCGGGCCGACGCCGGCGCGGCGCGCCGCATCGTGTCGTGGCACGCGTGCGATGCAAACGCATGAGTTGAAGCCCCCGCGCGCGCGCCGCTGCGTTCTCCGGTGGTGCGCGATCCCCTTTGCCGTCACGCAGACGGATGTCCCCGAGCGAAGGTACGGAGAGAATTCGGTCCGATCAACGCGCGCGCTGCCGTCCGGTGCCGATTTACCGCTTCCTGCGGCTTTTCGGCCACGCTCGGAACAAGCGTCACCACGCATGATCGAGCGTCACGGCTGACTACGTTTCAACTACGTAGTTGACTACGTAACGCATCCGTGCTACGAATCGACTCGTCCTCGCTCATGAGGGGCGTCTCCGGAGACGATCCTGCAGGCGGAGCGGGAAGTGGCGTCGACCGCGGCTCGTAACCGCGGACACGAAAGCCCGGTGCCGCGGCCGGCAGAAATGCCAGGTTGCGTGGAGCCTTCGCGCCGGAGCCGGCAGCAATGCCGGCGACGGAAGCGGTCCCTGGGCGACAGCGCCACGGTGGAGCGCCGAGAGGCGGCCTCCCGGTTGCGCGGGAGGGCCCACGCCTCGCAAGCGTGGCGTCGCGCTTTACGAGCGCGACATGTTCCAAGGCTGGCGCCTCCCGGCGCTCCGCCGCACCCCTCGTTTCGGGGGCTGCGAAGACAAGTCGTAGGATGGGTTGAGCGCAGCGAAACCCATCGCGAAGGTGTGGTGGGAAGGTGATGGGTTTCGCTTTCGCTCAACCCATCCTACGAACCGGAAGCAAGAACCCGGGCGCAGAAACGCGCCGGGGAATGAAGAAACTGCGCTGTTTGACATCGTGAAGGTGGAACGACGCGAGTGGCCATCGCCAATCGCTCGAACAATCGCGTCGGCGGCAACGCACTCGGTTTCGGTCGAGGGCGCGCCTCGCTGCGTCTTGGGGAAGGCAGCGACCCGCGCCGCTCGCGATTGCCAGTCCGCGGCCACACACGATCAATTCGCCATCGGGCGTCGCGGTACAGATCGCCGCCGGCTGTGGCATTCTCGCCACGCCGCTGGAACGGCTCGAGATTCATGGTCTGTTGACCATGGCCAGCGCATCCCTGCTCGTTCCCGTCGCCGTGCGGCCGCCTGCGCGCAACGCAGGGACGAGGCGGACTATGAGATCACCGACTGGATCGTGATCGCGGCGAACGGCATCGCCGCCATGTTATCGTCGCGCGAGGTGATCGATGGAATTCGGCGTCCAGTTCTTTCCGGCCGTGGGCCCCGATCAGAAGCCCGCCGAGCAATACTGGCGTGAAGCGCTCGAGCTCACGCAACTGGCCGAGCGGCTGGGCTTCACGAATGTGCGGACCGTGGAGCACTATTTCCTGTCCTACGGCGGCTACAGTCCCGATCCGCTGGTTTTTCTCAGCGCCGCCGCGGCGGTGACGCGCACCATGCGCCTCGTCACCGGCGCGGTGCTGCCGGTGTTCAACAATCCGCTCAAGCTCGCCGGCCAGATCGGGATGGTCGATGCGATTTCCGGCGGCCGGCTGGAAGTGGGCTTTGCCCGCGCCTTCCTGCCGCACGAATTTGCCCGCTTCGGCATCTCGATGGACGAGAGCCGCGCCCGCTTCGACGAGGGCCTCGAGCAGGTTCGCCGCCTGCTCGAAGAGGAGCAGGTCACGGTGCGCGGCCGTTTTCACAGTTTCGAGAACGCGACCTCGCTGCCGCGTCCGACCCAGAAGCCGCGTCCGCCGTTCTGGATCGCGGCGCTGTCCACCAAGGAGTCGTTCGAGAATGCGGGCACGCTCGGGCATTACCTCATGGGAATTCCGCTGGTGGGAGCGCACATGCAAGGCCTGCTGCAGGTCTATCGCGACGCCTGGAACGAGCGCCGGGCATCCCGGCCGCGGCAAGGTGATGCTCGCGTTCCACATGTTGTGCGCGGATAGCAGGGCGAAGGCGGCGGCGATTGCGCGCGCACCGCTCAATCAGTATCTCAAGTCGATCGTGAACGCGGCGTCGGGCTGGCTGTCCGGCGTGTCCTCGCGCGACTACCCCAACTACCAGAAAATGATCCAGGCGATCTCGGAAGAAACCTTCGAGTTGCAGGTCGAAAAAGGTGCGGCGTGGATCGGCACCCCCGAAGACATCCGCAGCGCCATCGCCAACTACGACCGCGAGGTCGGTGGCTTCGAATTGGCCTCGCTGCAAGTGAATTTCGGGATGATCAGCCGCGCCGAGGCCGAGGAATCGATGCGGCTGTTCGCGCGCGAGGTGATGCCGCACTTTGCCCGGGGCTGAGCAGCTGCGCCGGCGGCGAGGCGCGACGCCTGCGCAACTCGGTCAACCACGGGACGCCCTTCCATGCTGGCTTCGCTGCAGCGGCTCGACTAACATTCCGCAACGCCGGCGAAGCTTGGAGGTGGACTCATGTTCCTGCGAAATGGCTGGTACGCGGCGACCTGGTCGAACGACCTCCGGGAGCGCCCGGTCGGGCGAACCTTTCTCAACGAGAAGGTGGTGCTGTTCCGCAACGCGTCCGGCCACGTTGCCGCGCTGGAAGACTGCTGCTGCCACCGCGCGGCGCCGCTGTCGAAGGGGGAATTGTCCGGTGATTACCTCGCATGCGGCTATCACGGCCTGAAATTCGACCTCAACGGGCAATGCGTCGAGGTTCCGGGGCAGTCCATGGTTCCGCGCGGTGCCAAGGTGAGGAGCTATCCGGTGTGCGAAAAGTGGGGCGCGGTGTGGATCTGGATGGGCGACCCAGCCGCGGCCGACGAGGCGAAAATTCCGAACCTCACCTGGCTGGCCGATCCGAAGTGGACGGGCACCCCGGGCTACATTCACTTGAAATCCAACTATCAGTTTCTCGTCGATAATCTGCTCGACCTCACCCACGTCGCCTATGTTCACAAGAAAACGCTGGCCGGCGATCCACGCGAAGCGACGACCCCGACGAAAACCGAACGGCTGCCGGACGGCGTCCGCGTGGGGCGCTGGATGATCGATTTCGTTCCGCCTCCGTTGTTTGCCAAGGCCGGCAACTTCACCGGCAACGTGGACCGATGGCAGTTCGTGACGTGGAATCCGCCGTCGACGGTGTATCTCGACGTCGGTTGCGCCAAGACCGGAACCGGCGCGCCCGAGGGCGACCGCAGCCAGGGCATATCGATCTGGTCCAGCCACCTGGTCACGCCCGAGACCGAGAGCTCGAGCCACTACATGTTCTGCTTCGCCCGCGACTTCGCCGTCGGCGACACCGAAATGTCCAAGCTGCTGTATGAGGGCTCGAAAGCCACGTTTCTCGAAGACGCGGACATGCTCGAAGCGGTACAGGCAAACCGCCGCGGCGGCTCGCTCGAAGGCCTGATCGACATCGGCGCGGATGCCGCGCAGCTGCAGGCGCGGCGGATGCTGGACCAGATGATCAAGGCCGAGCGTACCGAAGTTGAACACGTGCCGGCCGGCCAACGCGCGATGCGATCCATGGCCGCGGCGCGATTCGACGCACAGGGATGACGAAGTCGCCCTGGAGCATGCTCCCGAAAAGTGGCTACCGGTTTTCGGAAAAGATCATGCTCCCAGCAATAAGCTCTAAGTCTCCTGGAAGGCGGACGAGGGAACCTGTTGCCGCAGCCAGGCGCGCAGGGTGTGCGTGTCGAGGGCGCCCGCGCGCTGCGCGACGGCCGCGCCTTTGCGGAACAGCATCAGGGTCGGGATGCTGCGGATGTGGTAACGGGCGGCGAGCTCGGGCTCCGCTTCGGTGTCGAGCTTGAGGAACCGGACCTCGGGCTCGAATTCGGCGGCGACGCGCTCGTAGACCGGAGCCATGGCCTTGCAGGGCCCGCACCATGGTGCCCAGAAGTCGACGAGCACCGGAATATCGTTGTGCTGGATGTGCGTCGCAAAGCTCTGCGCCGAGACCGGAATGGCTCCCCCGGTAAACAGCGGTTTATGGCAGCGGCCGCATTTCGCCTTGCCCGCATCCCTGTCCTGCGGGATGCGGTTGACGCTGTCGCAGTGGGGACAAACGATGTGGCGGGCTGCTTCGTTCGGCATCGGGGGCGAGCTCAGTTATCGGGGCAACAAGGCAGCTTCGGAGAAGTTCCGCCCGCCAGGCGCCCCGCTGGCAATTCGTCCGGAACCTCAGGGACTAATAGGTGTTAATCAAACGAGGAGCGCGGGGGAACCGCGAGGTTCCCGTGACGAACAGACCCAACGACAAGAAGATGCGCGAACGGCCTGGTGCGGACGTGAGATCTGTCGTGTCCGCGCTGTTCGAAGAGAGTGGTGAGGTCGCGCCGGTGGATTTCGCAAGATTTGGAAAGCGCGTGGGCGAGATCATCGCGCGCTCAACGCATCCGCACCGCGCCCGAAGGCACGACCGGGCGTCCAAGGTCAGTCCCGCCGACTATTGACGGCTTGCCGCCGCCCTCAGCGCCTGAAGATCCGTTTCGCTGCGCAAGGTCATGACCGCGATCTTTCGTGCCCGGAAATAGGGGAGCACGACCTGCATCGGCGCGCCGTCGCGTTCCAAGAGAGAAACGTAGCGCGGTTCCGCTCCGCGCGTCGGCAGGTCGAACGCGGTCCAAGTGGACGTCTTAGGATCGTATCGGAGGACGCGATCCGCGCCCCAAAGGTTGGTCCACGCGCTCGGCGTCGCTGGTCCGGGAAGGAAACGTTACTGCGGCTGGATTCCCGCCTCCTTGATCACCTTGCTCCACAAGGCCGCCTCGTCGGTGAAGAATTGGGTGGTGTCGGCGGGTGTCATGGCGCCGGCCTCGAGCGAAATCCGACGCAGCATGTCGCCGACCTCCTTGCTCTTGAGGATTTCGACCAGGTCGCGATTGATCTTCTCGGCCAGGACGGCGGGCGTGCCCGGCGGCGCCACCAATCCGAACCAGGTGACCGACTTGAAGCCCGGCATGCCCGCTTCGGAAAACGTGGGAATTTCGGGCAGCACGCCGGCGCGTTGCAGATCGGCGACGCCCATGAGCTTCACCTTGCCGTCGCGGTAGAGCGGCACCGAGGTCGCGAGCGTGTCGAAGAACATGTCGACATGGCCGGCGACGACGTCGGTGAGCGCGGGCTGCGCGCCGCGATAAGGCACATGCACCATCTTGATCCCAGCCTGCACTTCGAGTTGCGCCGCCGAGAGATGCGCCGTCGACCCCACGCCCTGGGAGGCATAGGAGAGCTTGCCGGGATTGGCCTTGGCGTGATCGATGAGCTCCTTCAGCGTGGTTGCCGGAAGCTCCTTGCGCACCACCAGGACGTTGGGGATTTTCGCCAGCATGGTGATGGGAACGAATTTGGCCGGCTCGTAGCCGGGATCGCGATACAGCAGGTGATTGAACGAGAGCGGAGAGGGCGGCGCGACCAGCAGGGTGTAGCCATCCGGCGCCGCGCGCGCGACGTTGCCCGCTCCGATATTCATCGCTCCGCCGGGGACATTCTCGACGATCGCAGCCTTGCCCCATTTCTGGCTGAGCTGATCGGCCACGATGCGCGCCAGGGTGTCGGTGGTCGAGCCCGCGGCGGCCGGCACCACGATCTTCACCGTTCGGGACGGATAGGGCTCCTGGGCAAGGCTCCATTGCGGCCAAACGGCCGAACTCGCCGCCACGAGCCAGATCAGAACAGCAAAGCGCATCATTCGTTTCCTCCAACGCATTTCCCCGGACTTTAGCTTATCGTAGCCATCCCGGCCGGATGCGTAAATTTGAGACTTGGTGTATTGAGGGGAAGCGTCCGATATGGAGACGACCATGGCTTACACGCTCGATGAATTCTGTGCCGAAGGCCGCGCGATCCTCAAAGCGCAGCCGCCGGTGGACGCATTGCCGCAGATCGCCGACCGCCTCGAGCGGCTGCTCGCCAATCCGGCCTTCGTTGCCGCGACCTTCAGTGACGATATGCCGCCGGGCCGACGCGTGCTGCACCACGACCCCGAGACCGATTTCCATGTGCTCGCGCACGTGCAGGAGGGAAACAAGGTCGGCACGCCCCACAGCCATGGCGCGTCATGGGCGATCTACGGCAACGCGCGTGCGCACACCGACATGACCGAGTGGCGCCGCACCAACCCGGACGGCGAGGAGCATGCCGTGCTGGAGGCGACGAGCAGGTATCGGCTCGGCCCCGGCCAGACCAAGGCCTATGGCCCCGGTGTGATCCATTCGACCGCACATCCGGAGAAAGCCTGGGTGATCCGCGTCACGGGCACGGATCTCGACGCGGTGCCGCGCTATCGCTTCGGCAAGCACGACCGGATCCTGGAGAAAGCCTGAGGCGGTCCGCACCGCGGAGCCGCGCCGGGCCCGCACAAGCGGCGACATCCGCCATGCCGGTCGTTGCTCATCCGTCGCCGTAGTCCGTCCTCGTTGCGGTCGCCGAGACATATCCTTCGGCCACGTCGCGGGTAAGCGCGGCGGGATCGCGTGCCCGCGGATCGCCGCAACCGCCGCCGCCGGCACTTTGCAACAGGAAACGCTCGCCGGCCTGCATCTCGTAACGGCCCGACGACGGCGTCACATGTTCCTGCGCGGTCCCAGGCCTGATCACGAAGCGCGCGCCGCCTCCCGCCTTACCCCCCGCGATGCCGCGCGGCGGGAAGCGGCTCTTGTCGTAGCGGCGAATGACGGTCGCGTTCTCCAACAGCTCGTATTCACGCTGGACGCTCAGGCCGCCGCGCCATTGGCCGGCGCCCCCGAATCCGGCACCAGCGCGAAACGCGTGATGCGGCATGGGAACTCGGATTCCAGGATCTCGATCGGCGTGATGTGCAGGTTGCTCAGATGCGTGGCGGTGGCGGAGGCGCCGTCGTGACCCCTGCCGCCGCCATAGGCCGAGCCCATGATCTCGTATTGCACGGTCGACTGTCCGGGCCGGCCCCTGGCCCAGGCAATCGTCAGCGCGCTCGATGAGCCGGCATTCGCGGTCGCGCGCGCGGGATGGAAATGGGCGAGCGCTTCGAGGATGACGTCGACCAGCTTGAGGTTGACCATCTGGTAGTTGGAGACCGGGGAGGGCGGCTCCGCATTGGTGATGGTGCGCGGCGCGTAGGTGAGCCGCACCACGTCGCGCATGCCGTCGTTGAAATGGAGATTCGGGCCGAGGCAGCCGATGAGCGAATAGAACACGCAGGCTTCGACCATGGACGGCCGCAGATTGACCGGACCTCGGGCCTGGGGATCGCTGCTGGAAAAGTCGAAGCTTGCCACCCCGCCCTTGATCGCAACTGTGACGGCGAGCTTCACCGGCTGGTCGACCACCACCCCGTCGCTGTCGAGCAGCCCTTCGGCGGACGCTTCTCCCTCCGGCAATACGGCGATGGCCGCGCGCAATTCGTCCGCCGCGCCTGCGAGGATGGCTGCGAAGGCATCGGCAACCGTGTGCGAGCCGAAGCGTTCGCACAGCTCCTTGACCCGCTGCGCCCCCATTTGCGTCACCGCGATCTGGGCGTGCATGTCGCCGCGCACCAGCGCGGGTTGCCGGCTGTTGCTGAGGATGATGCGTTCGATGTCGCTCTGCGCGACGCCGCCGTCCACGATCTTGATCGGCGGCAGCAACAGACCTTCCTGGAACATCTCGGTCGCATTGGCTGAGGTCGAGCCCGCGACTGCCCCGCCCACGTCCGCCTTGTGCGCGATCGAGCCCGCAAACGCGACGATCTCGCCCGCCGCGAAGACCGGCGCGACAAAGGCCATGTCGGAAACATGGGGAAGGCCGCCCTCGTAGGGGTGGTTGGAGACGAATACGTCGCCGTCCTTGATGGCACTGCCTTCGCCATCGCCGCCGTAGACCTGCAGAATGCGGCCCACGAGGTGGCGATAGACCGGGGCGTGGAAGAACATCGGCGGCGCCACGATCAGCCGCCCGGCGCGATCGAGAATCACGCAGCTGAAGTCGCGCGACTCGCGGATGATGGTCGAATACCCCGAGCGATAGAAATGATAGTGCATCTCATCGACCAGGCTCGCGACCTTGTTGCGCAGGATCTGGATGGTGATGGCGTCCATGCTCAGGCCTTTGTCAGAATCAAATTGCGATGGCCGTCGACCCGCCCGTTCCAGCCCGGCGGAATGACGGTGGTGGCGTCGAACTGCTCGACGATAGCGGGGCCTGCGGCAGCTGTACCGATATCGAGGCGGTCGCGCTCGTAGAGCATCGCCTCGATCATGCGCCCGCTCAGCAAGATCGAGCGTTTTCCCTTGCCGGCGTCGGATGCGGAGCGTGGATGCGGCGGCGTCGCTTCATCGCAGGGCTCGTATTTGGGAACGGCCACACGCACGCGCAGACGGTAGCTCACGACTTCCACCGGCCGCTCCTTGGCGGCATGGCCGTGAATCTGCGCGTGCCGCTCGTCGAACTTGCCCCGCGCGGCATGCAGCGCCTGCGCCGTGAGCCGGTCGCCGAACAGGCCCCCGAGCGGGGTGCGTAGCTCGTACCCCTGGCCGGTGTAGCGCAGGTCGAGCTCGCGCGCGAAACGCGCGTCGGCCGGATTCATGCCTTCCGCGGCAAGCTCCTCACGAGCGGTCGCTTCCAATTGGCGGAAGATGATCTCGGCATGGTCGGCCGTGATTGCGGCGAGCGGCCGCAGCTCCGAGCGGATGTAGTCATGCACCACGTCGGTGCAGAGGAGACCGAGCGCCGAGAACGCGCCCGGCCGCGGCGGCACCAGGATGCGCCGCATGCCGAGCTCCTCGGCGACCGCAGCGGCATGCACCGCGCCGGCCCCGCCGAACGGCAAGAGCGTGAAGGCGGAGAGATCGACGCCGCGCTTGGCGGCGAACACGCGCACCTCGTCGGCCATGCGCATGTCGACGATGCGCTGGACGCCGGCTGCGGCCGCCATCACGTCCATCTTCAGGGGATCGGCGACGTGCGCCTCGAGCGCCCCACGCGCGGCCGCCACATCGAGCCTCTGCGCGCCGCCGAGGAAATAGTCCGGATTGAGATATCCGCACAGCAAGTCGGCATCGGTGACGGTGGGCCGCGTGCCGCCGCGTCCATAGCAGGCCGGGCCGGGATCGGCGCCGGCGCTCTGCGGGCCGACATTGAGAAAGCCGCCGCCGTCGATCCGGGCGATCGAGCCGCCGCCGGCGGAGATCGTGGTCATGTCGAGAGCCGGCACGTCGACCTGCCGGCGCGCGATCACTCCCTCGGTGACTTCGAGCGGGGCACCGCCTTCAATGAAGGCGATGTCGGCGCTGGTGCCGCCCATGTCGAGTGTGACGAGCCCGCTACTTGCCTCCTCGCGGGCGAGGTGCGCGCTCGCCTGCGCGCCGGCGGCGGGACCGGAGAACAGCGTATGCACGGTGCGGCCGCCGGCGATCGCGGCCGAGAATGGCATGACGCCGCCGTTCGATTGCATCAGGAAGCGCTGCTGCGTGGTGAGGCCGGCCGCGTCCAGGCCTGCGTTGAGATGACCGATATAGTGCACCATCACCGGCTCGAGATACGCGTTGAGCAGCGTGGTCGAGAGCCGCGGCCATTCGCGGATGCGCGGCAGGATTTCGCTCGAAAGCGAGACGTGGACGCCGGGAAATTCGTCATGGATCAGCGCGCGGGTTTCCTGCTCGTGCGCCGGATTCATGAACGAGAACAGGTAGCAGACCGCGATCGAGTCGACGCCGGCAGCCTTGAGCTCGCGTGCCGCTTGGCGGACGACGGCTTTGTCCAGCGGTACCAGCACGTTGCCGATGTAGTCGCAGCGCTCGGGAACCTCCCGGGTGAGGCTCTGCGGAGCGATGGCAGGCGGCTTCGAATAGAAATAGTCGAACAGATTGCCGTCGCGCGCCTGGTTCTGAACTTCCTGCACGGCGCGAAAACCCTTGGTGATGAGGAGCCCGACCTTGGCGCCGCGCATCTCCAGGAGCGCGTTGGTCGTGATCGTGGTTCCGTGGGCGAAAAAGCCGATCTCGGCGGGCTCAACACCGCGCGCAATGAATCTGGCCGACGCCGTCGAGCACGCCGAGCGCGGGATTTCTCGGCGTGCTCGCGACCTTCTCGACCAGGAGCTCGCCCGTCGTGGTGTCGAGCAGCACGAGATCGGTGTGCGTGCCGCCGACGTCGACGCCGAGCCGGTAACGGGCGGGGTTCATGTCAGGCTGCCGGTTGCCATTTGCGCAGGTGTCATGCCCGCGCAAGCGGGCATCCAGTAATCACCGACATCAGTGTCAACACACCGCGCGATCCGAGGTTACTGGATCGTCCGCTTTCGCGGACGATGACACCCGTAGGTCGGCAATTACTCATCTCTATTGAGATGGTAGTCGGGCGTCGGCGGCGGACCCCAGCCGGCGACCGCGCGGTTGTCGCGGCTCCAGACCTTCGGCCGCTGCGGACGGTCTGCGTGCCAGGGGCGCGGATCGAAGTAGCCGAGCTCTTCATCCAGGATCTGGTCGAGCTCGGCGAAGAACTCGATCACGTGCTGGTCCGGATTGCGGTGGTAGATCGACACATTGTGTCCGGGACCGTGGCGCAGCGGCCCCCAGATGATCGGGATGTGGTGGTGCGAGAGCACGTCGCAGCCCTGCTCGACCGCGGAGAAGTCGCGCACCTCGAAGGCGATGTGATGCATCCTCGCGCGCTTGCCGCGCAGGAAATTCACCGTGTGGTGATCGGGATTGCAGCGCATGAACACGAAGAAGTCGCCATTCCAGTCCGACACCTTGAAACCCAGCACGCGCTCGTAGAAATCGCAGGTCTGCTGCACGTCCGGCACCACGAAGGCGCAATGGCCGAGCTTGATCGGCCCGACGCCCACGACTTGCTGGTTGGAGGTGAGATAGTCCCACTCCGAGAACACCTCGATGGTCGTTCCCTTGTTGTCTTCGAAGGCGAGCAATTTGGGCGTGCCGGGGAGGTCGTCGCTGTGAACATCGCTCTTGATTCCGTGATCCGCGAGCGAGCGGGCGATCTCCTTGACGTCCGCGCCGGGCGCCACCTCGAACGCGAGCTTGGCGCAACGCGGCTCGTCGCCCTTCCTGAGCTGCACCACGAGCTGGCCGAGCTTGGTCGCGAGTAGGGCGCGGTCCTTCTCGCGCGCGGCGACGACGAGGCCGGTCACTTGCGTGAAATGCTCGATCTGCTTGTCGATGTCCGGCGTCTCGAAGGTCGCGTGTCCGATGCGTCGCACTTTGATCATGACGGTTCCTCAGTCATAGGTCTTCCCGCGGCCTCCTCGCGCCACAACACCCGCACGTCGACCGCCACCGCGCCGCTCGGGCGAACCATGAGCGGGTTGATCTCGATGTCCCCTATTCTTGAACGGTGGTCGAGAAAGAAACGCCCGAGCGCGAGGGCGGCGGCTTCGAGCGCCGCGCGATCGGCGGCAGGCCGCCCGCGAAAGCCGGACAAAAGCTTTGCCAGCTTGAGGCTGTCCACCATGGCGCCGAGTTCATCTGCGGTCACTGGGAGCAGGCGCAACGCCGCGTCCTTGGCCAGTTCGACCAGCACGCCGCCGGCGCCGACGAGCAGCATCGGACCGTACAGCGGATCGCTGCGCGCGCCGACGATGGCCTCGACGCCGGATACCATCTCCTGCACGAGGAAGCCGTCGATGCGCGCGGCGGGCTGTGTCGCCCGGGCCGACGCGACAAGCGCGTCCGCGGCTGTCTGCACCGCCTCGCGGTCTTGCAAGCCGAGCGCGACGCCGCCGGCCTCGGTCTTGTGCAAGATGTCGCGCGAGCGAATTTTCAGCGCCACCGGGAAGCCGATGCGCTCGGCCGCGCTCGCGGCTTCGGCGGCGCTCGCGGCCAGGCGGCTCTTAGGCAGCGCGATGCCGTAGCGCACGAGCGCGGCTTCCAGCGTGTCGGGCGCAAGGTCGCTGGGCGGCGCGGGGGGTGGTGTCGGCGGGCGGCGGCCGCGGCGCGCGGCGTGGAACCACAAGCCGTTGAGCGCGCGAATGGTCGGCTCGATCCCCTGCAGGAACGGGAAGCCCGCTGCCTCCTGCGCGGCGAGATGGTTGTCGCTCACCTGGTAGATCATGCGCCCGAGCCCGACGATCGGCTTGTCGGTCATGCTCAGGAGCTGCCGCAACGGCGTGACGTCGCCCCAGGCATCTTCCTTGCGCGGCATGGGCGAGGCCCAGGCCACCATGTCGATATTGGGATCGCGCGCCGCGGTTTCGCAGATCTTGGCGGCAACGTCGATGGTCGACGGGATGCCGACGTCGAGCGGATTTTTCGGAGCGATCCCTTCCTGCATCATGGGCAGGAGCGCCGCCTTGGTCTCGTCGGTGAAATCGGGCATCGCGGCGCCTTCGGCCTCGGCATAGTCGTAGAGCAAGTCGACCGTTCCTCCCGAGGTGGTGACGAAGCCGATGCGCGGTCCTTTCGGCAGCCGCCCGCCGTCGAAGGCCAGCGCTGCTTCCACGAGATCGTCGAGCGAGCGGTAACTGACGATGCCGTAGCGTTCGCACATGGCGAGATAGGCGGCATAATCGCCGGCGATGGCGCCGGTGTGGGACTGGGAGGCGGCCTGCGATTTCTCGGTGGCGCCGGTCTTGATGGCGAGGATGGGTTTGCCCATGGCGAGCGCGCGGCCGGCCGCATGCATGAAGGCCTGCGGCCGGCGAATGCCTTCAATGAACAGCACGACCTGGCGCGTCTGCGGATCGTCGATGACGAAATTGAGGTAGTCGGCGAGCCCGAGATCGGGCTCGTTGCCCGATGTGATGCAATAGGAGTAGCGCAGCCCCCGCTCCGCCGCGGCCTTCATCCAGAACATGATGGTGCCGCCGGACTGGAAGATGCACGCAACCGAGCCGGGCTCGAGCCGGCACAGTTCCGTATTGGGATAGCCGAGCAGGCGTTCGCGATAGGAATAGGCGCCCATGCAGTTGGGTCCCGCGACGCGCAGGCGGCTCGTCGCCACGAACTCGTTGAGCCAAGCGCCGCGCTGCTTCGAACTCCGGCTCCTCGCCGTCGCCGATCATGGAGGCATAGACGGTGGCGGATTTGACATCGGCTCCCTCCGCGTCGGTGAGCACACCGGGGACGGACGCTGCCGGAACGATCACCAGCGCATGTTCGACCGGTTCGGGAATATCCTTGAGTGACGGATAGCATTGCTGGCCGAAGACTTGCGCCTGCCGCGGATTGACCAGCTCGATGCGTCCGGGATAGCCGAACTCGCGCAGGTTCTTGAAAATCTCGCTCGGCCATCGCGCGCGTTCGGATGCGCCCACGATGGCAAGCGACTTCGCCTGCAACGTGCTCACGGCCGAACGGAATAGATTCTGCGCGGCCTTCGCCGCGCCCGTCCCCGGCACGTCCCGCTCCCACGCCTGCATGCGCCTTTTCTAGGATCTCGCAGCGGTCGGGTCAAAGCCAGCGGGTGGTCGTTCACGCGCGCCTGCGTTGCAAGACGGCGAGTCGCCATCGGGCAGGGCACGTGCTCCTGCTCGCTGTTTTGCTGATGCCTGTTCCCCGAGACGCCTACACCGACGGGATCGCCTTCATCGCCGGGAACCACTGGCCGATCAGCGTCGGCGGCCAGGGAACGGACATGACATAGTCAAACGTGAACCAGATGAAGATGACGAGCGCGGCGGCATAGGGAATGACCAGCGTCCAGCGTTCCTGCGCCTCCCATCGCATGAAGAAGACGACGAACACGGCAACCGTCGGTATGAGCCCGATGACCGCCATCACCCCCATGAAGGCTATGAGATAACCGAAGAACCAGGCCGCCCGCACGATGATCTCGCGCACCGGCAGATGTCCGGTGTCGGAGGTCAGATCCATGTGGATCTTCTCCTCCACCTGGTGCTGGGCCTGTCCCGCCAATCCTTCCGGTGCCGCTGCCGCCGGCTTGCGGCACATGTCGTTGAACAGGCTGAGTGCTGCCGCCGTCAGGGCGGCGGTACCCACCACCAGCGGCACGATCTTGGCGCTGAAGTCCCACCGCGACGCCACGGCGACCGCCGCGCCGATCAGCACGATCATGAAGATGGTGAATAGCTGCGAGGGGTGGAATCTCGGTGCCTGGAAGCTCGTCAGCATCTTCCGCAAGCCGCCTTGGCTGCGGATGTCGCTCAGCAACGGCCGCACCAGGCCTACGATGGCCATCAGGAACAACAGGGCCACGATCGGTCGCAGCATCCAGCTCAGACCATAGCGCTCGATCGAGATGAACATGTAGCGCTCGATGGTGTCGCCCAGCACCACGCCGAGAATGAGCGGCGGTCGCGGCCACTTGGCCTGCTTCATGATCCAGCCGACCAGGCCGAAGAACAGCAGGGTAATCAGGTCGCCCCATTGCCGGCTGGCCTCGAACGCGCCGATATAGACGATCCCGAGCACCGCCGGGAGAATGAGCGTGTAGCGCAGGGTCGCGATCCGGGCGAATTGCGGACTGAACGCGTAGCACAGGCCCGCGCCCAGAATGTTGGCGAGCGCCACCGACCACACCATCGAATAGGTGATGCTGAGATTCTTCGTCAGCATGTCGGGGCCGGGAACCAAGCCGTGGATCAGGAACGCGCCGAGCAGGATGGCCATCGTGGCGCTGCCGGGAACGCCGAAGGCGATGGTCGGAACCAGCGCGCCGCCCTCCTTGGCGTTGTTGGAGCTCTCGGACGCGATCACCCCGCGCACGTCGCCCTTGCCGAAGGTCTGGCTTGCGCCTTTCTCCGTCTTGAGCGCGTGGCCGTAGGCCAGCCAGTCGACGACCGACGCGCTGATGCCGGGAATGGAGCCGATGCCGCCCCCAATCCAGGAGCATCGCAGGATCAGCCACCAATTCTTGAAGCAGTCCTTCACGCCCTGCCATTGGCCCTTGTAGATGTTGCCCGTCGAGGTGTCGGATGAAATCGCGACCCGCGCGATCAGCAGGTCGCACAGTTCGGGGAGCGCGAAGACGCCGAGCAATAGCGGTACCAGCGGCAAGCCGTCCCAGAGATAAAGACTGTCCATGGTCCAGCGCAGCGTGCCGGTTTGCGGATCGGTGCCGATCATCGCGAGCATGATGCCGAAACAGCCGGCCGTGATCCCGCGCAGCGGCGCGTTCCCGGACAGCACGGCGACCATGGAGATGCCGAGTATGGAAAACGCCAGCAGCTCCGGCGATCCGATGAACAACATCACCGGCCGCAGGATCGGGATGCTGATCGCCAACAACAGCGCGCCGAAGATGCCCCCCATCAGCGAGGACATGTAGGCGGCGCTGAGCGCGCGCCCGGCCTCACCCCGCTTCGCCATCGGGAAGCCGTCGAGCACGGTTGCTGCCGAGGCGGCACCTCCGGGCACGCCGAACAGGACCGCGGGAATGGGGTCGCCGGTGGCGGTCGTGGCGCCGAGACCGAGCAGCAGCGCAAACGCCGAGTAGGGGTCCATGGTGAACGTGAACGGCAGCAGCATCGCCGTTCCGGCGAGACCGCCGATGCCGGGCACGATCCCGAGCACGAGGCCCATGATGCAGCCCAGCGCCAGGAACATCAGGCGGTGCGGCTCCATCATGATGAGGAAGGCCTTGCCCGCCGAGGTGGCCATGAAGCCGAGCTCCCCCGCGAAACCCTCCATCTCAACCGTCCTCCGAGATATCCGCCACGCGCGCGCTTGCCGGCCGGCAACGAACGCGCCTCGCGTCCGCGCTCAACCCTGCATTCGGCGTTGCAGGGTCAGCTCAAGAAATCGGAATGAAAGCGTGCATCACGCCGGATTGAGTTCGCATCTCGCTGTCCCCCTCCCCGAGATATTTATCGCGGCCGGCCCTCGGGGCCGCGCGGCCGGCCGGTTCCACTTCTTTTGCTTGTCATGTAAGCAGAAGATCAGGTGACGGGAAAGCCGTTTGGAACGACCGTGCGGCTCACACGCGTGCGGCACTTTGGACCGGCCGACGTCGAGCCGGATTCGGCCGAGAGCGGCGGCGCGGCGCGACGATTGAGGCGTGATCGACCGGAGTCCGCCGACCGAGTAGCGGATTTGCATGACGGGGGATGAGGTAGACGATGCAGCTCGACAGAATTGAAGGAAAGCCCGACGAGAACGTCGCCTGGGGCAGCGACATCGCGGCCCAGATGCTCCGCCGCTTGGGGGTTCCCTATGTCAGCCTCAACCCGGGCGCGAGCTATCGCGGGTTACACGACAGCATCGTCAACCATCTCGGCAACGAGCGGCCGGGCATCCTGCTCTGTCTGCACGAGGACCATTCGGTTGCGATCGCGCACGGCTATGCCAAGGCGACCGGCGAGCCCATGGCCTGCGTGCTGCACAGCAATGTCGGGCTCCTGCACGGCATGATGAGCCTGTTCAACGCCTGGTGCGACCGCGTGCCCATGATGGTGATCGGCGCGACCGGCCCGCTCGATGCCGAAAAGCGCCGTCCTTGGATCGACTGGATCCACACGTCGCGTGACCAAGGCGCTTATATCCGCTCGATCATCAAATGGGATGACCAGCCGTCCTCGCCGCAGGCGCTGGTGGAGTCCATGTGCCGCGCCAATATCGCTACGCGCACGGCACCGACGGCGCCGGTCTACATTTGCCTCGACGCCGGATTGCAGGAAGCCCGGCTCGAGAAACAGCCGGAATGGCCGGACGTATCCCGCTTTCTGCCGGCCGAGGCGTCGCGGCCGGGACAGGGTGCCGTCGATCGGGCGGCGGCGCTGCTCGCGCGCGCCGAGCGGGCGGTGATCATGTTCGGGCGCGGGTCGCGCCAGGCGGAATTCTGGCAGCCGCGCATCCGGCTCGCCGAGCGGCTCGGCGCCTGCGTGGTGACCGATCTCAAGCAGGGCGCGATGTTTCCGACCGATCATCCCGCGCATCACGTGCCGCCCTTCAACGTTCTTCCCAAGCCGGCGCGCGAACTGCTCTGCGAGGCCGACGTCATTCTGGCGCTGGACTGGGTCGACCTCGGCGGCGCGTTGCGGCAAGCCGGCGCGGCCGGACAAGTCTCCGCCAAGATCATCGCTGCGACGCTCGACCAGACCCTGCACACCGGCGCCAACATGGAATACCAGGCGCTCCCGGCCGTGGACGTGTCGATGGCGGCAACGGGCGACGTCGCGGTCGCGGATTTCTTGCAGGCGTTGGATTCGGATCGTCGCCGGGAGCCCTGGAAGCAAAGCCCGCCGGCCAAGCCCAGGGCGACCGACGGGCAGGGCATCACCATGGAGCACATCGCCTCGACGTTGCGCGCCGAATTCAACGATCCGGAAAATGTCAGCTTCTGCACGCTCGGCCGCGGCTGGCCGATCGATATCTGGCCGTTTCAGAATGGCCTTGCCTATCTCGGTAAGGACGGCGGCGGCGGCCTGGGCTCGGGGCCCGGCCTCTCGGTCGGCGCGGCGCTCGCGCTGCAAAGCCTCGGCCGCCACGCAATCTCGATGCTCGGCGACGGCGACTTCTGCATGGGTGTGACCGCGATCTGGACGGCGGCGCGCCATCGCATCCCACTGCTCGTCCTCGTCAACAACAACCGGTCCTATTTCAACGATGAGCTGCATCAGGACACCGTTGCGCGAACGCGTGGGCGCGAGGTCAAGAACCGCTGGATCGGGCTGCGCATGGAGGATCCGGTACCCGATATCGCCAAGCTCGCCGAGGCGCAGGGCGCGGTCGGAATTGGACCGGTCAAGACCGCGGCCGAGCTGAAGGCGGCGATCTCGAAGGGCGTGTCGGTGCTCAAGTCGGGCGGCGTCTGCGTGATCGATTTTCACGTCGAGCCGCCGCCCGAGCGCTCGGATGGAATTGGACATCGCGGCACGGGCGACTGACGCAGAGGCTGGCGTTCAGGGCCGCGGCAAGAGACGCGTCGGCGCCCGTGCGCGAGGCCGAGGTCTGGCGCCCGACGCTTGCCTACGGCTCGAGATTGTTGACGCGGGCGACCCAGGCCCTCACTGCCGGCATCACCTGCGGCAGCACGGCGTGCACCTCGTCCGCCTCCATCCCCGGCTGGATGCGGGGATCGTAAAGAATATTGAGAATGTACTGGTCGTAGATACCGAAGAATCCCATTTGCACGTCGTCATTGAACATGGTCCACGGCACCAGGTGGGTGTCGTTGATCGGTCCAAGCGCCTGCAGCAACTCCTCATAGATGCAGTCGTAAAAAATGAAATCCCCGGCGTCGGCGACGACGATCACGTCGGAACGCCTGATCCGGAAGGTCTCATCCTTGCGGAAGCTGGACAGGCATTGCGGCACCAGCGAGCGCTGAATGAGCCGCGCCCGCTCTGGCCCATAAATGGTGTGGATGGCGTGCGGGAGGTCGCGATCGCGCACGAGCGTCACGGTCACGTTGGCCTCCCCCGGGGTATCGGCCATGGCGATATCGAGATGCTGGACGCGCGCGCGGATATCGGCGACGACTGCTGCGACCTGGGAGCTGCGATCGGGCGTGGCGCGGTTCTCGACGAACACCCGCACCGGACCATCGAACTTGCGGATGCGGTTCATTGCACCGGCGAGGTGCAATTCGGCGCCGAAGGCGGTCTTGAAGAAGCCCTCGACGATCTCGGCGTCAGTGAAGGCCTTGCGCTCGATCGAACGCCTGCCGTTGGTCTCGTGATGCTCGCTCGCAGCCGCGACCATTGTCGTGGCGAGCGCGAATGCGACGATGGCGGCGGCCTTCATGGGGACAAGGGGTTGCTGGGATTCGCGTCATCATCATGGCGGCAGGGGCGCCGGCGCGCAATGCCCCGGCATTGACGGTGGCGCAGACCCTACAGGCGAGCTATGAGCTTCCCGCATGCAGGCTTTCAGGCCGAGCGGGCGCGGAGCGCGGGTTTACTCGGGATGGTCACGCCATAACCCGCGGCTATCGCGCAAGTCGGCCACGGCCTGATCGTATCCCCGGCGGGGGCCGCAATCCGCCCCTGCCGGACGCTTTCCGGGGAGATCGAAATGAGCGACGGAGCGCCGGAACCCTGGCCGACGGAACTGCGGTTGCACAAAGACCGCAAGACGTTAACGATCGTCTTCGATACCGGCGAGAGGTTCGATCTCAGCGCCGAGTATCTGCGCGTCAAGAGCCCGAGTGCCGAGGTGCAAGGCCATTCGCCTGACGAGCGCAAGACCGTCGCAGGCAAGAAGAGCGTTGCCATTCTCGAGGTCAATCCAATCGGCAATTACGCGGTGCGGCTCGTCTTCGACGACATGCATTCGACCGGCATCTACAGCTGGGACTATTTGCGTGCGCTTGGTCGAAACCGGGAGGCCTATTGGCAGGATTATCTCGACGACCTCGCCGGCAAGGGCTTGCAGCGCTGACGTGTTCCGAGGACAGAGGAGGGTCGACAGAAGACAGATCGAGATTTTCCGTTCTCTGTCGTCTGTTCTCCGTCGTCTGCTATTGCACGATCACGGTCGTGCCGACCCTCACCCGGTTGTAGAGATCGACCACGTCGTCGTTGTTCAAGCGGAAGCAGCCCGACGATACCGCTTGGCCGATCGTCTCCGGCTCGTTCGAGCCGTGGATGCGATACAGGCTCGAGCCGAGATACATGGCGCGCGCGCCGAGCGGATTGGCAATGCCACCGGCCATGTGGCGCGGCAGGTCCGGTCGGCGCTGCCGCATCTGCGCGGGCGGCGTCCAATTCGGCCACTCGCGCTTGGCGCTGATGCGTGTGACGCCGCTCCAGGTAAAGCCGACGCGGCCGACGCCGACGCCGTAGCTCAGCGCCTGACCGTTGCCGAGCACAAAATAAAGCCGGCGCTGCTGCGTGCTGATCACGATGGTGCCGGGCTTGTGATTGGTGGGAAAGCTCACCACGCTGCGCCCGGAGCCGAACGAACCGAAGAAATTGGAGAACAGCGAGCCCCCGCCGACGCCTACCTGCGCGTCGTACGGATTGGCAATTGCCGCCGTGGTGCCGATCGCGGCCAGGACGCCGCCGGCGCACACGGCTGCGGCGAGGAAACGCGCAAGCATGGCAGAGCCTCGTCGATTGAGTTTGCAGGTTTTCGAGCCGATACCCCTTTTGCGGGATTCGAATTTACAGGTTGCGCGCGGCGGCTGTCGATGATTCGACTGCGAGCGGGCACAGATTGCCGCCCAGTGTTGCCGAAAAGCCGCTGTCGGCGCTGACGAGATGCGTCGCCAATCGAAAGGAATATCGCAGCGCGCGGGCCCGGCGTGGCAGGCGTGGCGCCGACGACAACGGCCGCTGCGCCGATTATGAAGGTGCGTCGCTTCAAGTATCCCTCCGGATATTGCACCACAAGGTAAAGGCCGCTGAGGATCAGACCGATGAGCCGCTGCAATTGTTCAGCTTTTGTACCGAGCTCGAAGGTTATGCCGTCACGCGCGTCCGCGTGGATAGGGTGCTTGAAAAAGGCGACATGAAGCGCAGGCTACCCGAATACCGGGGCCAAAGGTATGCACTAGAAATTGATGCCACTTTGGCGTGCTTGTGTTTCGGTTGAATAGTCTTATCAAACTGTTATCTGCACGAGGAACGGAGGCTCTCATGCCAGCGGTCAACCTAAGGGGCATGGACGTTGAAGCGCTGCTCTCGCTCCGAGCCGACATCGACAAAAGGCTTGGTCAAAAGCGCAGCGAACTGGAAAACCAGCTTTCTCGCTTGGGCGGCGGGGCAACTGCACGCGGATGGGGCACGGGTCGCCGCTCCGCCATGAAAGGGCGCAAGGTGCCGCCCAAGTACCGCGGGCCCGCCGGTGAAACCTGGGCTGGCCGCGGAGCTCGACCCCGGTGGCTCACGGCCCTCATCAAGGAAGGCCGCAAGATAGATGAGTTCGCGATCAACAAGTCGGCAGCTGTCCGAAAGGGGGCGGTCGCCAAGAAGTCCCGCCGCAAGCGAAAGTAACTGTTGGCGATCGTGCCGCTTAAACGTACGCGCGCTTTCCGCCGGTCCGTCTCTCGCCGCAGCCGCCGTGCTTTGCGGATCCCTGAGGCGAATCGCCCCAGCGCGTCATGCTGCGCTCGCATGGGAAAGCCTGAGAAGCTTTGGCTTTGGTACTGTGATTTTGCGCAAACGCAACCCGTTGCGTGCGTAAGCGCAAGCGGCTGCAATTGCTTGTGGAAATCGGAAACCCCGGGGTGCTTTACCCTTTTCCGGTTGCAGAACCCAAATCGCCGTGCGTTCGATAGGCGACGCAGCGGCTATCGCGCCGTCCGGATGACAGGAGCTTCCGAGCCGCTCGAGGGATCAGAGTGGGCCTGGATGGTGGGCGCTGCAGGGATTGAACCTGCGACCTCTCCCGTGTGAAGGGAACGCTCTCCCGCTGAGCTAAGCGCCCGCACCGAGGCCAGGATTTAAGGACGGCGGCGACGGTGTCAAGCAAGGCCGGCCGCCTTTCCTTTCACGCTCCTTGTCGTCGCTGGGAAAAGCGCGCGGCGCGGCCTTGCAAGGCGCGGATGCGGTCCGCCAGCGTGCCTTTTGTTTCGCCGCCTGGGGCCGCCGACCGCGTGCCGTTCCCCTTGGTGCGGCCTGGCGCCGGCGCGGGACGGCCAGCGTCGTCGCTGAGGATCGCATCAATCGGCGAGTCCGGCCCCTCCAGCGTGGCGGTGAGCCGTGCCACCTCCGCCGCCACATCATGGATGCGCTCGCGCAGCTCGGCATTTTCCATCTGCTCGCCTGCGCCCGCCTCCTGGGCGCCGCGTTTCATCGCCGCGAGCTCGCGCTGCAGCCGGGCGCGCTCCTCATGGGATTGCTTGAGCTCCTTTTCGATCAGCGACTTCTCGAACGCGAGGGCCTCGCTCGTCAACTGATGGCGGTTTTCCGCATCGGCCAGCTCGGCGCGAAGCCTGGCCTCATTTTCTTGCGCAGTCTGCGCTTCGTTGCTTAGGTGTTCCGAGACGTACTCGCGATCCGCCGTAGATCGGCCCTGCTCCTCGAGCTCGGCGCTCAGTTCCTGGACGCGGTGCCCGAGGGCTTCCGCATCCGTCGATTGCGCCATGAGATGGCGTTCAAGCTCGCCGACGCGGCTGCTCAACTGGTCGGCCCGGCCGCGCTCCTCGGCCAACTGCTGGCTCAACGACTGCGCTTCGTTGCTCTTGTTGGTGAGGCGATCCCACAGTTCCTTGGCCTCTTTCTCCCAGCTCTCGATCTGCTCGTGCAAGAGTTCGTTCTGTGTGCGCAGGGCCACCACCTCGACGCGCTGGCTGTCGGAAGACATCGAGCTGGCGTGAAAGTTCGCGGCGGCCTGGCCGAGTTCTGCCTGCGCGCTCGCGAGCGCGCGTTCGGTCTCCTCCAAGGCACCCGCTTGCCCGACGAATTGGGCCTCGAGGCTCCTGAGGTCTTCGGCCAGCTGTTTTTCCTTGGCTTCGAGCGCAAACAGGGCCGCAGTCTTTTCGCCGAGCTCGAATTTGAGGTGGCCGATGGCCTCGCTCTTCCTGCCGATCTCCGCGGCCTGGCTGGTGGTCTTTGCCTTCATCTGCTCGACGTTTATTTCGAGCCGACGCGTGGACATGGCGAATTCGGCGCGCAATTGATCCTTGTCGGCCCGAATTTCCGCCATCGACAAGGGAGTCAGCGCTTCCAGCCGGCGCATGGTGAGACGCACCGCCCGCGCATGTACCAGTGGAATGACGCCAATGACGAGCAAGCCCGCGACCAGAAACCCGATCCCGATATACATGATCGGTTCGATCATGATGCCTCCTGAGCCATCTCACCACTATCCCGCCAGAATGCCACGGCGGGCCACGCGCTTCCAGCATGAGCGGAGGCCAAACTAAACCAGGGCGAGCATATCGTGAACGACGCACACGGGCGTGCGTTTGCCCGACCACTGCTCCCTTTCGTCAATCCTTGCGGCAAGGGTCGGAAAGTTATCGCCCGAAGGGATCAATGCGGTTCAGAACGGGTTCCAGGTCGCGACCGGTGTGAATTTGAGATAGCCGACATTGGCGCCGAGGCGCAGGCCGACGCCGGTGCGGATTGGAACCAGCACCATATTGTTCGCCGTCAACGCCGTCATCCCCAAGCCGCCGACGAAATAGGCCGAACCGTCGATGCCGGCGAAGCGCTGGTAGATCGCTTCGGTGGCCGGCAGGTTATAGACCAGCATCATGGTGCGCGCGCCCTCGCCGCCAAAATCCCAACCCAGCGAAGGGCCCTGCCAAAAGACCCGCAGGTCGCCGGCGTTCTTGGTGTAGAGAATCCCTTCGCCGTAGCGGACGCCTGCGACCAGCGCGCCGCCCGCCTCCTGGCCCAGCACGTAGCCATTGGGCAGGCCCCATTGGCTGGCCGCCTTCTCCACGATCTGCGCCAGCCCGCGCGAGACCGTGCCGAAGAACCGGTGGCCGGCATCGACGATTTCGTTCGAGGAATAGTGCTGGCTCTGGGGACTGGGATTGCTCTGCGGCGGCGGTGCCGGCGGAGGAGGGGGAGGCGGATTGGCCTGGGCCGCCACGGGCCCGCTTGCCAGGCCGATCAGGAGAACGACGAGAGCGATGGTCCGCATCACGGCGCGCATCGAGTGCTCCATAGAAAATCGAGGGTCAACTGCGCTTAACCCGCTGCCCACGCGCGGATACGCTAGAGCGTGATTGCTTAGGGTTGGGTCGCAATCACGCTCTAGCTTTTTGTTTGAGCATGATCTTTTCGGAAAACCGGTACCCACTTTTCCGGATCATGCTCTAATTCTTGCGGCCCAAACCACAACCGAATCGCTGCATTGATCAGCAAGACTATGACCGTAGCGGGGCCGACGGAAGCCTTGCGCTAACCTTGCGGGGGCCTTCCGGCCGAGCCCTGGATACCGAGCCGCGCCGCTGCCGATGGGTCGCCCCACGCGACGAACGCCGGAACCCGACAATTCCGGGATATCCAGCCGTAATCCAACGGCGCCCCCGCCGGGGTGACGACCGTCCCGCCCGCGGCCGTGAGCACCGCATGGCCCGCGGCCACATCCCATTCGCACGTGGTCGACAGACGCGGGTAGACGTCGGCGGCGCCTTCCGCGACTTGACAGAATTTCACCGCCGATCCGCAGGCAAGCCGACCGACGATCGGCAGGCGTGCGAGGAACGCCTCCGTCTCGGCGTCGAGATGCGAGCGGCTCACCGCCGCGACCAACCCTGCGCGGGGCGACGGCCGGGTGCGAATGGCAGCACACTCCTGCGCGGCACGTGCCGGCGCGCCGGCGGACAGACGCAACCGCTCGGCGCCCTGGCCCTCGATGCCGCGCCACAGAACTCCCTGGGCCGGAGCGGCGACAATGCCGAGGCGCGGACGCCCGCCGGTCACGACCGCAACGTTGACGGTGAATTCGTCCCGTCCCGCCACCAGTTCACGGGTCCCGTCGAGGGGGTCGACCAGGATGAAGCTGTCGGGGAGGCTGGCAGGCAGCGCGCCGCCCGACGCCTCTTCCGACACGACCGCCATGCCGGGAAGGAGTCGGGCGAGGCCTTCGAGGATGACGGCCTCCGCCGCATGATCGGCCGCCGTGACCGGCGAAAGGTCCGCCTTGGTCCGAGTATCAAGCGAGCGCGCTCGGACCGCAAGAATAGCGGCGCCCGCGGCCGAGACGAGGGTCGTGAGCTCCTCGAGCAGCCGGCCGGTGAGCGCTGCGGTATCGCCGTCCCGCGGGGCCTCGTTCGCCCCCGCTGGCGGTTCAAGTCCTGGCATTGAAGTGTTCACAGTTCAGGTTTGGCCGTCCCGGGTCCTGGCGGTTCAAGCCGACTTGGCAGGTCGAACGCCTGCGGTGTATCACACCGGCCGAGCGACACCATGGTCCGAGTCGCGCTCCAGCACGCACGTCCCCCCGGTCGAAGGCCCGATTATCGGGAATGTCCTCATGTCCGTAGCCGTTGCCCTTGATGCTCTCGATCTCGCGGCGCTCCTGTGTTCCCGCGTCTGCCACGACCTGATCAGCCCGACCGGTGCCATCGTCAACGGGCTCGAGGTGCTGGAGGAAAAGGACAGCGACGAGGAGACCAAGACCTTTGCGCTCGACCTCATCAAGCGGAGCGCGAGGACGGCCTCGGCGCGGCTGCAGTTCTGCCGGCTCGCCTTCGGCTCGGCCGGCTCGGCCGGAGCCCGGATCGATCTTGGCAATGCCCATGCCATGGCACGTGCCTTCATCGAGGATGACAAGACCAAGCTCGCGTGGAACCTGCCGCCGGCCCTGCTGCCGAAGAACCGCGTCAAGTTGCTGCTGAACCTGCTGATCATTGCGGGACAGACGATCCCGCGCGGCGGCACGCTCACGGTCGATGCGGTCGGGGAAGGGGAGGGCATGAGCTTCCGCATCGTCGCTGCCGGCCCCAACGCCCGCATCCCGCACGCGGTGCCCGCTCTGCTCGAGGGCACGTCCGAGAGCGGCTCCATCGATGCGCACGCCATCCAGCCGTTCTATGCCGGCCTCCTTGCCCGCGCCTGCGGGCTCGCGGTTACCCTCAAGGCCGAGGGCGACGCCATTGTCGTCACCGCCCGCTGACGCGCTCAAGCCATCCTACGAGCTACGCGCGGAGGAGCTTGTCCTCGAACCAGCTCCACATGGTTGCGCATCCGAGCGTGAGGTAGTCGCGCTGACAGTGCTGCGCGCCGCCTTCCTCGGCGGTGAAGACGCGCAGCGTCTTGTCTTGCGAGCCGCAGGCGTCGTAGAGCGCCTGCGCATCGCTGAGCGGGATCTGCTCGTCGTCCTCGCCGTGCACCACCAGGAACGGGCAGCGCATCTTCTGCACGACGCCGTCGAGCTTGAACGGCTCGAGCCGCTTCAAAGCGTCCTCGAGCGTGGCGGCGCCCAGGATCCACATGATGTGGTGGCCCGGCACCGAGAGCGACGCCTTGAACTGCGCCTCGACGCGCCGTTTCCACACCGCGTGATAGTCCCAGATAGCACCCCAGGCGATGCAGGCGGCAAAGCGCGGCTCGAGCGCGGCGCAGCGCGGCGCGTAGTAGCCGCCGAGACTGATCGCGACGATGCCGATCTTGTTCGGGTCGACGTCGGCCCGCTGTTCCAGGAAATCGATGCAGGCGCTGCCCGCCTTCTCATAGTCGTGGCGCAGGACCAGGCCGCGGAAACGGATCGCCTCGCCGGTGCCCGGTCCATCCATGACCAGGACCGAAATGCCGCGCTTGATCAGGTCCGGCACGCCGGCGACGTATTGGATTTCCTTGGTGACGTCGAGGCCGTCGAAGAAAACGACGCACGGCCGGCGCTGCGATTTCGCATTCTGGGCATGAACGAAATACCCCGGCAGGTGCTTGCCTTCGAACGGCACCTCGACGATCTCGATGGTGACGTCGGTGAGCCCGGCGAATTGGTGGAAGCAATCGACCGCGGTGCGATAAGCGTCGAGCGCCTTGGCGTCCTTGGGCGTGCGGAAACGCTCGCCCATCTGATAGTAGTGACAGGCGCGCAGATAGAAGGCTGCGGCCGAGACCGCATGGCCCGATGCGCGGAAGCGCTCGCCGTGGGCGCGCACCTCGTCGGCCACTTGAACGAAGGCGTCGAACCAGGCCTCGTCATCCTCGGCGCCCTTGCCCGCGAGCAGACGTCCGATCTTGTGCAGCTCGCTGATGTCGGCGCCGCCATAGCTTCCGCGGCCGAGCATGTTGACGAAGGCCGCCGACCACCGGTAGTTGCCGGGAAAGTACATGAAGTATTTCGGCGTCTCGGCCATCGATCATTCCTCCCTTTTGGCTTCTTGTGTCGGCGCAAGAGCAGCGAAGACTCCTGCGCCCACTCCCATGAGCGTCGGCCGCGTCAATCCCATGCCGGTGCGCGGCCGGCGGGATTCGCGATCCTGCCGTCGGGTCGCTTGAGCGCCGAAATCTGTTTCATTTCATCCTCGGTGAGGGAGAAGTCGAAGACATTCATGTTCTCGGCCATGCGCTTGGGATTGGACGAGCGCGGGATCGGAACGATGTTGCCCTGCTGAACAAGCCAACGCAGGGCAATTTGCGCGAGCGGCCGTCCTTTGCGGGCGGCAATGTCGGCGAGGACCGGGTCGCGCAGCAGGCGGCCGCGGCCGAGCGGGCAATAGGCGGTGAAGATCAGGCCGCGCCGGCGGCACGCTTCCAGGAGCTTGGCCTGGTCGAGATGGGCGTGATACTCGGCCTGCAGCGTCACCAGCGGCTCCGGACAGAGCCGGATCGCTTCATCGAGCTGGGCGATATTGAAATTCGCGACTCCGATATGGCGGGCGAGACCTTGCCGTTTCGCCCTTGCCAGCGCGGCAATGGGCTCCGAGAGCGGAATTTCCGGGTTGGGCCAGTGCACGAGCAGGAGATCGACGAAGTCGACGCGGAGATTGCTCAGGCTCTCCTCGACCGAGCGCGCGAAATCATCGGTGCGCAGATATTCATGCGACACTTTGGTGGTCAGGAAAATCTCGCCGCGGGGCACGCGCGATGCGCGGATGCCATCGCCGACGCCGCGCTCGGTCCCGTATTTCCAGGCGGTATCGATGTGGCGATAGCCGAGCTCGAGCGCGCTTGCGACGATCTCCGCGCAATTGCCGAGCGAGGACGTGCCAAATCCGATGGCCGGCATCTCGGCGCCATGCGCGGACAATGTGGGAATGGAGGCGGCGGCCATCGATGCGTGGGCGGAGTGCGGGCAGGATTTGAAGGACCGCACTTTACGGCCTGCGCGCCGACGGTCAATCGCCGCGCGCAAGACCCATGCCCAGGCAAGTTCTTGCGATGACTGGATCGTCCGCTCTTGACCTGCCCTCGCCAGATCGGGGTGCGGACGATGACAACCGAGGGGAACCTCGAAAATTGGTCAGGCGGGGATTCTCGCCTCGTCGTCCGACGGCTCGCGCAGCACGTAGCCGCGGCCCCACACCGTCTCGATGTAGTTCTTGCCGTTCGACGCGTTGGCGAGCTTCTTGCGCAGCTTGCAGATGAAGACGTCGATGATCTTGAGCTCCGGCTCGTCCATGCCGCCGTAGAGGTGGTTGAGGAACATTTCCTTGGTGAGGGTGGTGCCCTTGCGCAGGCTCAGGAGCTCCAGCATCTGGTACTCCTTGCCGGTGAGATGCACGCGCGCCCCGTTCACCTCGACGGTCTTGGTGTCGAGATTGACCACGAGGTCGGCGGTCTGGATCACCGACTGGGCATGACCCTTGGAGCGGCGCACGATGGCGTGGATGCGCGCCACCAGCTCGTCCTTGTGGAACGGCTTGGTCATGTAGTCGTCGGCGCCGAAGCCCAGCCCGCGGACCTTGTCCTCGATGCCGGCAAGCCCGGTCAGGATCAGAATGGGTGTCTTCACCTTGGAGACGCGCAACGACCGCAGGACCTCGAAGCCGGACATGTCCGGCAGGTTCAGGTCGAGCAGGATGATGTCGTAGTCGTAGAGCTTGCCAAGATCGACACCCTCTTCGCCGAGATCGGTGGTGTAGACGTTGAAGCTCTCCGACTTCAGCATCAGCTCAATCGATTGAGCGGTGGCGCTGTCGTCCTCAATCAGCAATACGCGCATGCCAGTCCCCTTCCTCGCCGCTTCGGGCTCAGGTCGGCACGCCGCAGCGGCGGCCCTCGACAACGCTTTGGGACAAACCGAGTCGGAACTTAAGCGACGCGTGGTTGACAAAACCGGCTTCGAACCTGCGCGTCCCCGCCGGGGAAACTCGGGCGAATCGCCCTAAGATATTGCACAGGAGCGGTTTTCTTTCCAAGCGACATCTCATGTTCGACTTTAAGAGTCTGCTGTAATCAATCAGAAGATTGTGCCCCCGCGTCCCAGCCGGACGACGGGCCCCCTGATGTCCCGCAACGGTGACCTAATCATTAACGACGCGGGTAAACACCAAGTTAAGAAACTGCGCCCGATCGAACGATGGAATGCTCGGCACGACCGAGGAAGACCCCGGCCAAGCATGCGGATGTGCAGGCGCCGACCGCACTGTCGGGCACCGAGGTCGACGGTGCGAGCGGCCGCGGGCCCGCCCGGGAATGGCCGAGGTAAGGAAGAAGCAACCAGTCTTGGACAATCTTGGGTAAGGATATCAACGCCTTGAGCGAATGTTGGGCGGCCTGGAAACCGAAAGCTAACGTTGTCCCGCCACACTGAACGCGAGCTTGGGCCAATGCCGCCCAAGGAGGCGTCCGCGTCTGTCGGCGCGGGCCCCGCATGCCGGGGCTTCGGGGGAGCACGAGTCGATGAAGTCACGCGAGACACTCATTCGCCTGAGGAGGTTTCAGGTCGACGAGAGGCGCCGTAGGGTCGCTCAGATCGAGGCCATGATTGCCGAGTTCGAGCGCATCAGCGGCGACCTCGATCGCGACATCAAGACCGAGCAGGACCGAACGGGAATTCACGATCCCGGTCATTTCGCCTATCCGACCTATGCCAAGGCCGCGATGCAACGGCGCGAGAACCTCAAGCGCTCGGTGGACGACCTGAAAATCCAGCTCGACGACGCCAAAGCGACCCTTGGCGAGGCCTTCGAGGAGATGAAGAAGGCCGAGCTGCTCGACGAGCGCGACCAGATGCGCGAACGAGCCGAGGACGACGGGCAGGCTGCCCTCGAGCCCGCCGGCATGCTGCGCAGCGGGGCCAGGGCCTGACAGGCGGGCCTTGGCGGCCCTGTTTCCTCGGGGAGCGGCTTGGCTCCATCGCAACCGCTTGCCCGCGCCCGAAGTTCGCAATCGGGCTCGCGGCATGGGTGTGCGAACTTCGGAATCGGGACACTAGGTTGGCTTGACGCGCTTTCGACGGCGGGCTCAGATTTCACCTCGTTGGGAACGGCAGCGCAGGGGGCACCGCCTGCGCAGGCTTGACTGCGCTGCACACATGTCTACGCAGTCTGCACAAGCCTGGGTAGCGAGCCCGGCAGCGGGACCGTTTTGTTGTCATGTCGACGCCGATTGAAATCACATGGCTGCTTGCGGCCGTCGCCAGGGGCGATGCGCTCGCGTTCGAGCGCCTCTACGGGGCAACCTGCGCCAAGCTCTATGGCGTGGTGCTGCGCATCTTGCGCCGCCACGACCTCGCCGCCGACATCATGGAGGAGGCCTATCTCGAGATCTGGCGCCGCGCCGGCGAGTTCAACCCCGCCAATTCGACACCGCTCCCCTGGATGGTCGCGACCGCCCGCCGGCTGGCGATCGATCTGGCGCGGCGGCCGCCGCCGCCCGCGGGCGACGGCGAGCCGGAGGTTGCCGATGAGAATGAAGGCCCCGGCACTGTACCGCGGCACCAGCTGACGGACGATCTCAAGCGGCTGCTCACCTGCATCGGCCGGCTCGAGCCGGACCGCCAACGCATGCTGCTGCTCGCCTACTACGGCGCCTTCAGCCGCGAGCAGCTCTCGAGCAAGCTCGACATGCCGGCCAATCTGCTCCGGACGTCGTTGCGGCGCAGCCTGATCGAAGTCGAGCAATGTCTCCAGTCATGAGCGATCTCGACCAGACGGATACGCTCGCCGCCGAGTACGTGCTCGGGACGCTCGATAGCGATGAACGCGCGCAGGCGCGGGCCTTGCTGGGCGCGGACCAGGGATTCGCCGCCAAGGTCGAACTGTGGGAGCGCCGGCTCGGCGAACTGCACCTGATGGTCGAGCCGGTCGAGCCGGACGCAAAGATTTGGGCGCGCATCAAGGCCAAGCTGTCGGAAGTCCAGGCCAAGCCGAATGTCCCGCCGCCGGATGAGCAAGTCCTGCCGCCCGAGCCGGCGCCGGCTCCAGTACCGAGCCTGGATGCGATCGAGGCTCGGATATCGGAGGCCGCTACGGCCCTGGCTACGGCAGCGAGCCCGCCGTCGAGCCCGGAGCAGACGCCGGTGGCGACCGCGGATGTGACCCCAGTGCCGAGCCCGGACGCGACGACCGTGTCGATTTCGGATCCGACGCCGATGCCCACGTCGGAGGCGATACCGGCACCGCTTTCGGACCCGACCGAGGCGTCAGCTTCGGACCCGACTGCGGCGCCGGCTTCGGACGCCGCTCCCACAGCGCCGGCGTCGCAGGCGCTTGCGGAGCCAGCGCCGGAGGCGGCCGCGCAGGCCTCGGTCGTGGAGTCGGTATCCAGTCCCCCCGTGGTGCCGCTGGCGGCTCCGGACGCTGCCCCGCCGCCGCCGGACGCGACGCGGATCACGGCGACTGAGCCGTCAAGGCAGCTCGTCGTCGTCCGCCGGCGGTTGCGGCGCTGGCGGGCGCTTGCGCTGCTGATGCTGCTCGTGGTCGCCGCCGTGGCCGCGCTGGCCGCGGCGTGGAGGTTTGCACCCGATCGCGTGCCGCCGATGCTGCAGCCGGCCGAGCTCATGCGGCACCTCAATGTCGCGGTCCCCGCCGGTGCCCCGCCGCGACGACCCGCATCCCCACAGTCTCAGTTCGACGAGTAGCACTCGCCGCAGCGCTGCGCCCGCGCCCGGGTCATTTGCTCGGCGATGCAGCAATATTTTGGCGGCGCAACACGGAGTTATGCGCTGGACTGTCATCCGCTCGCGTGAGATACCGAAGGCAATAATAGGGAAGACAATAAATTGATTGAGCAGGGAGGCGTGATATGGCGGTCGCATGGGACGCAGATCTCGACCCTGGCATCACTGATCTTGTCGATATCGCATTCGATAAATCTTGGCAGTTCGTCAGAACCGATCCCCAACTTGCGGACGGCGATCGCGATGAAATGCGCGCGCGCTTGGCTCAGAACTTGGCCCGACTGGCGCGCAATGGGGAGCGCGATGTGTGGCGGCTGGCAAACGGCGCGATAGGTCAACTGCGGCGCGAACGACAGGCAGCCTAGAGCGTGATTGCTTTAGGTTGAGTCGCAATCATGCTCTAGCTTTTCATGAGCATGCTTTTCGGAAAACCGGTACCCACTTTTCCGGATCATGCTCTAGGGCCGGCTCGATCGCACTCCAGCACGGGGCTGCGCTTCAGCATCGTCATCGATCGGTCGCGACGTACGGTTTGACCATTTTCGCGGGATCGACGATGCGATCGAAGTCAGCCTCGGTCACGAAGCCGAGTTGCAGCGCGGCCGCCTTCAATGTGAGATCATGGTCCATCGCGTGATGCGCGATCTTGGACGCCTTGTCATAGCCGATGACCGGCGCCAACGCCGTCACCAGCATCAGCGACCGATCCACGTCCTCCTTGATCTTCTTCAAGTTCGGCTTGGTGCCCTCGACCAGGAATTTGCGGAAGTTCGTGCAGCCGTCGGTCATGAGCGTGATCGATTGCGCGATGTTGTAGATCATCACCGGCTTGTACACGTTCATCTCCAGGTAGCCGCCGGCGCCCGCAAAGCCGACCGCCACGTCGTTCCCCATCACCTGCACGGCAACCATGGTGAGCGCTTCGACCTGGGTCGGATTGACCTTTCCCGGCATGATAGAGGAGCCGGGCTCGTTCTCGGGGATCAGCAACTCGGCAAAGCCCGCCCGCGGCCCGCACGACATCAAGCGGATGTCGTTGCCGATCTTGTAAAGCGACGTGGCGAGCGTGCGAAGGGTTCCGGAAAGCTGCACCAGGGCGTCGTGCGCGCCCTGCACGGTGAATTTGTTCGGCGCGCTGACGAACGGCAACCCGGTGAGCTTGGCGATCTCGGCTGCCGCCGCCTCGGCGAATCCGGGCGCGGCGTTGATCCCGGTCCCCACCGCAGTTCCGCCCAGCGCCAGGCGATAGACGCCCTTCAAGGCATCCTCGATCCGCTCCAGATCATCCGCCAGCATGCCGGCATAGCCCGACCATTCCTGCCCCAGGGTTAGCGGGGTTGCATCCTGCATGTGAGTGCGACCGATCTTCACGATGTCGGCCCACTCCGCCGCTTTCGCCGCGATCGCATCGTGCAGCGCCTTCACCGCCGGAACGAGCCGCTGCGTGACACTGACCGCGGCGGCGATGTGCATCGCCGAGGGGAACGTGTCGTTGGATGATTGCGACATGTTGACGTGGTCGTTGGCGTGTACCGGCGTCTTGCTGCCGAGCGGCGTGCCGGCAAGCTGGCTGGCTCGATTGGATATCACCTCGTTCACGTTCATGTTGAACTGCGTGCCGCTGCCGGTCATCCAGACATGCAACGGAAACATGTCGTAATGCTTCCCGGCGAGGATCTCGTCGCATACCTGGACGATGAGCTTGTGGACCTTGTCGTCGAGGCGTTTGGCGGCGTGGTTGACGTTGGCGACCGCCTTCTTGAGGATGGCATAGGCCGTGATCATCTCGCGCGGCATCAGCTCGTTCCCGATGCTGAAATGCTCCAGCGAGCGCTGGGTTTGGGCGCCCCAGAGCTTGTCGGCAGGAACCTCGACCTCTCCGAGACTGTCGGTTTCCTTGCGTACTTTCGGCATATCGCCTTCTCGAATCCTGCGCTCGTTTGCTGCGGGTTGCCTGCAAGCGAACGTAACAGTGCCGGCGGCGTGGCGAAAGGCTTGCGGCCCCCGGCATGGAATGGTTAGCCCCGGGACTTCAGTCGCGTGGGGCTTCCCGCAGATCGCGGCCTTGTGTCTCCTGCCCGCGGTTCGCGTTCGTGCGGTCGTATTTTATGGTAGTAGGCCGCAGCCTATGGGAGAGAAGTTGATGGTTTCAAATCGTGCCGTGTCGGAGCCCGATGTCGTCCTCGTCGGCGCCGGCATCATGAGCGCCACCCTGGCGGTGTTCCTGAAAGAGTTTGAGCCCGCGCTGAGGATCGAAGTTTTCGAGAACCTCCAGGATGCCGCCGAGGAGAGCTCCGACGGCTGGAACAACGCCGGCACCGGGCACGCGGCGCTGTGCGAGCTCAACTACACGCCCGAGCGCAGCGATGGCAGCATCGACATTTCGAAGGCGCTGGACGTCAACGTGGAGTTCGATCTGTCCCGCCAACTCTGGTCCTATCTCGTGCGGAAGGGGGCGATCGCAGACCCGCAATCCTTCATCCATCCGGTTCCACACATGAGCTTCGTGCGCGGAGCCGCCGACGTGGCGTTTCTCAAGAAGCGATATGCGGCGCTGACCGCGCATCACTGCTACTACGGAATGGAATATACCGAGGATAAGCAGAAGCTGAGCGAGTGGATCCCGCTGGTGATGGAAGGCCGCGACCCGAACGAGACCGTGGCGGCGACCCGCATGATCACCGGCGCGGACGTGGACTACGGATCCCTGACCCGCACGCTCGTGCGCTATCTGCAGGGTCTCGACGGCTTTGCGGTCCACTACTCCCATCATGTGACGAATGTTGCGCGCGAGCGGGACGGGCGCTGGCGCCTGGACGTCAAGGATGCCGGCAGCGGGGAAACGCGTTCGACCACGGCCAAGTTTGTCTTCCTCGGTGCCGGGGGCGGCGCGCTGCCGCTCCTGCAAAAGTCCGAGATCCCGGAGGGCAAGGGCTACGCCGGATTTCCGGTCAGCGGCATCTGGCTGCGCTGCGATGATCCCGAGATCAACAAGCGCCATCATGCCAAGGTCTACGGCAAGGAGGCGGTCGGTTCTCCGCCCATGTCGGTTCCCCACCTCGACACGCGCGTGATCGGCGGAAAGCACTCGCTGCTGTTCGGGCCCTATGCCGGCTTTTCCACGAAATTTCTCAAGCACGGTTCGCTGCTGGATCTCTTCCTCTCGATCAGGCCGAGCAATATCGCACCGTTGCTGGCGGTCGCCCGGGACAATTTCGATTTGACCAAGTATTTGATCGGGCAAGTTCTCCAATCGTCGCGGCACCGGTTTGCGACGTTGCAAGAATACTTTCCGGGCGCGAAGCCCGAGGACTGGCGGCTGGAGGTGGCGGGGCAGCGCGTCCAGATCATCAAGCCGGATTCGAGGCGTGGCGGAATTCTGGAATTCGGAACGGAATTGGTGCCGGCCGCCGACGGTTCGCTGATCGCGCTGCTGGGAGCCTCACCCGGAGCGTCCACCGCGGTCTTTATCGCGATCAAGGTTCTCGAACGCTGCTTCGGCAACGAGCTCAAGGCGGGCGGCTGGGACGCCAAACTCAAGGGCATCATCCCGTCATACGGCGAGTTGCTGATCGACGACGCCGCGCTCTGCCGGCGGGTGCGAGCCGACACCGCGGCGGTGCTGCATCTGCGCAACGTTTGAACGCGCCGCAGAAGCTGCGGCGACGCGATAATCCCACCTGCCGACCGAAAAGCCGCGGCGCACGAGAGCGAGAGGCCCGCCGCGCTCGGCGTCGGCGCAAAAGAAAATGCGCGCCCGAGGGCGCGCAAAGTACGGGGGTTGAGAAGAAGGTAAACTGTCAGCGGACGATGCGGTTGTCGCTCGTCGACGCGGTCACGGGCTTGCCGGCCTTGATCACGGTGGCCTCGATCTGGCCGCTGGCCGTGGCGGAATTGTCGGTGACGTGCGCGGCAACACCAATGCCGGCGACCAGCGTCGCACAGACAAGCGCCATCGCCACGATTTTCACGTGGGTCATGCGGTCGGCCGTAAACATCGAGAAATTGTTCATCACACACCCTCCCCAAGGTCTCTATTGGTCGCGTGAGGGGGAAAAAGGTTCATGGGGTCCGCAAGGGGAAGTAGGAATCCGACGGCCGTTGCACAGGCGTTTCACGAAACCTTGAATGATAAGTGAATACAATAGGTTAACGGCGTCCGTCGGCGCGGTTGACCGCCGCCGTCGCGCCGCCGCCGAGCCGCGCCCGAAATGCCCGTGAATTCAGTTAGTTGGGCGGGGACCGGCGGGGTTGGCCGGCGCCGCGGCAGGGGTTAATAATTTTCTGCGCGGGGGGTGAGACCGCCTTCTGATGACGGGGATCGAGCCATGGCTTTCATCCTTTACAACGCACCGCAATCGACCTGCAGCCAGCGCGTGCGCTTCGTCCTCAACGCCAAGCAGCTCCCATTCGAGGAGAAAAAGCTCGATCTCCTGGCCGGCGACCAGCTCAAGCCCGACTACCTTGCGCTCAATCCCAACGGCGTGGTGCCCACCCTCGACCACGACGGCAATATCGTCATCGATTCCTCGGTCATCATCGAATATCTCGACGAGATCGCGCCCGAGGGCGAAGGCTTCACGCCGGCCGCGCCGGTCGCGCGGGCCAGGATGCGCGCGCTCATGCGGTTCATCGACGAAATGCCGGCCGCGGCGGTGCGGGTGCCGACCTTCAATCTCGCCTTCCTGCCCCGGTTTGCCGCCATGAGCGAGGACGAGTTTCTCGCCTTCGCGGAGAGCAAGCCGCTGCGCAAGGAGTTCATGCTGGCCATGGGCCGCAAGGGCTTTCCCGAGAAGGAGATGCACGCGGCCCTCGACCGCCTGCGGCGTACCTATGAACGCATGGATCGGGCGATCACGGAGAGCGGCGGCCCCTGGCTCCTGGGCAAGCGCATCACGCTTGCCGACGTGGCGGTGATGCCGGCGCTGGTGCGCATGGCCGATCTCGGCCTCGACACCATGTGGCAGGACATGCCGCGCATCGTGCGCTGGTACGACGAAATCCGCGCCCATCCGGCGTTCAAGCCGACCTATTATGCCGGCTCGCTGCTCACCGAGCGGTTTCCGCATTTGAGGGAGCGCGCGGGCAAGCCCGGCTAGGGCGTGGAAACCGTTCGATCTGCGCCGGTGCCGGTCATTACGCGGCTCGGCGGTGCGGCGGCGCGGTCGCTTGGGCTGATGCCATCTTCGTGCAAGTGTGCAAGGCTGATCCTCTTCGACAAGACCGGGAGCTGACAATGGGAATGCTTTATGACCTGCTCGTTTCTGTTGTCCTCGGCCCAAAAAACTGGATTTGCACGGTCTGGAGGAGGCGCATGGGCAACCTGGGCACCGGTCCTTCGTCGATCGGCATGTACGTTGGCAGATCCGTTACTGCGGTTCTCATCTGCGCCGGCGCGGTCCTGATGATTTCTGGTGCGGCGCATGCCGCAGCGCTCGATGCGCAAGAAGTCAATGCCGCCCAGCTGCCGGCGCCGTCCGGCAAAGGACGCGCGAGCGCTCCCAGTACGGCCGCGATCATAAAGGCTGAAGTGTTGCTCGGTCGGGCCGGCTTCTCGCCGGGCATGATCGACGGCAAGACCGATGTAAATTACAAGAAAGCGCTCGCCGCGTTTCAAGACGGAAACGGCATCAAGCCCAGCGGCAGTCTCGACGCTCAAACGTGGGAGCGCCTGACTGCGACATCCACCGATCCGGTGCTCGTCGAGTACGAAATTCAACCGGCGGACGTGAAGGGCCCTTTCAACAAGTCCATTCCGAAGTCATTGGAGAAAAAGGCGGAGCTGAAGAATCTCTACTACACCGGCCCTCGTGAACTGCTCGCCGAAAAATTCCACATCGATCCGGGTCTCTTGACGAAGCTCAATCCAAAGGCGTCGTTCGAAACGGCCGGCACCAAAATCCTGGTGCCGAACGTCGCGAAGAAGCCATCGCAGGCGAAAGTCTCAAAAGTCGTGGTGAACAAATCTCAAGGAACGGTTCGCGTATTGGACGGGGATGGAAAACTGATCAGCTTTTATCCGGCGTCGGTCGGCAGCAGCGACCGGCCCGCTCCCAGCGGTACGCTGCCCATTCGTTCCGTCGCGGAGCATCCCACCTACACGTACAGTCCCAAGCTCAAATTCAAGGGCGTGAAGGCGCAAAAGCCCTTCACCATCGCCGCCGGTCCCAACAATCCGGTTGGCAACACCTGGATCGATCTCGGCGATGGCTTCGGCATTCATGGCACCCCGGAGCCGCAGAATATCGGCAAGACTCACTCTCACGGATGCGTCCGCCTCACCAATTGGGACGCAGAGGCTCTGGGGAAATTGGTCCACAAGGGAACCAAGGTCGATTTCATCGACTGACCACGAGGCGCGCTTGTTCGGTTTAGGATTGCCTCGAGCCTGCGTTCTAGCTCGCCACCGCCTCGGGTATCCTGGCCGCCAGATATTTTTCCGCCGTCATCGGCTCGCCCTCGACCGGCGGCCGGCGGATCTCGACGCCGGCGAAATTCGTCGCCTCGTTGACCCAGGTCCGCGGCGCCGGCAGTCCCCACAGATTCGAATTCGCCTTCGGGCTGACCGCGCAGCGCACCGGCTCGTCGTCGATGTCGATGACCTGGATTCCCGGCAGCAGCAGCTCGGTGCGATGCCCGTCCGGGTCGCGCACATAGAGATAATACGAGTGCTGGTGGCCGTGGCGGCCGGGGCCATGCTCGATGCGATCGGCAAAGCCCAGGTTCCCGGCGACGTCGCAGGCGCGGATGATGTCCTCCACCGCCTCGACCACATAGCCGCCGTGATGGAAGCGCGGCCCCGACCGGGTCAACAGCACGATGTCCCAGGGATTGTTCTTGCGGTGGAGGAACGTCCCCACCACCTGCTCGCTGCCTTCGATGCAGATGTAGTCCGAAATCCGAAATCCCAGATCCATGTAAAACCTGGCGGCGTCCAGCACGTCCGGGACCAGCACCTGGTAATGGTCCATCCGCAGCGCGCCGGCGCCCCGGTGCGTGTGAATCTTGGTGTGCATGCGCGGCCGCGTCGGCATGGTGGCGCACAGCTCGACCGGCGTGCCGGCCGCATCGGCAAAATGCAGCGTGCGACCTTGATGGGGAATCTCGACGAAACCGGCGGCAATGCCGATGCGGTGGAAGTGCGACTTCGCCTTTTCGAGGTCCTCGTCGGTGAAGACGCGGAAGCCTACGCGTTCGCACTGCGGCTGGCCGGCCGTTCGCTTGAGCGTGAGGCTGTGGTGGCAGCGCTCTTCCACGCCGCGCAGCCAGATCGTGTCGGCAGTCTCGTCGCTCACGACCAGGCCCAGCACCTCGACGTAGAAGTCGCGGCTGGCGGCGAGATCGCGGGCCGTGAACACCAGGTGGCTGGCGCGGGTGATGTTGAAGGGCGGATCGAAATTGGTCTGCGGAATGGTCACTGCGGCATCCTCTTTGGGCGTGCGCGCTGCCCGATCAGGCCTTCACGCGAACGCCGGTCTCCTGCACCACGTCACCCCAGAGCTTGAGCTCGCGATCGATCATGGCGCCGTATTCCTCCGGCGACAGCGTGCCGGGCTCGTAGGACGCCTGCAGCAGTTTCTCGCGGATCGGCCCGCTCGCGTTCATGCGCACCATCTCGCGGTTGAGCGCCTTGATCACGGCCGGCGAGGTGCCGGCGGGCGCCAAGAGCCCGTTGGCGACGAACAGGTCGTCGAAGCCCTCGTAGCCGAGCTCCTTGAGGGTGGGCACGTCGGGCGCGGCGCTGGCGCGGCGCGCGCCGGTGACGGCGAGCGCGATCACCTTGCCGCCCTCCACCAGTCCGCGCGCGTTGCCGACCGTATCGAAGGTGAACTGCAGGGTCCCGGCGGCCGCCGCCAGCAACTGCTGCGTCGTGGCCTGGTAGGGCACGTGCACGGCTTCGATGCCAGTGCGTTTCACCAGCAGCTCGGTCACCAGATGCCCACCGGTGCCCACGCCCGGCGAGCCGTAATTGAGCTGGCCCGGCCGCGCCTTGGCATAGGCGACGAGCTCCTTGAGCGTGCGCACCGGCAGCTCCGGGTTGACCACCAGCAGGAACGGGAAGGTGAATATCAGCGCGATCGGCGCGTAGTCGCGTTTGACGTTGACCGGCGAATTCGTCAGCACCAGCGGCGCCAGCACGATGTGGCTGTTGGAGGCGAGCAACAGCGTGTGTCCGTCCGGTGCCGAGCGCGCCACCGTCATGCTGCCGATGGCGCCGGAACCGCCCGGCATGTTCTCCAGCACGAAGCTCTGGCCGAAGGTATCCTTGAGCTGCTCGGCGTAGAGCCGGAAGTTCTGGCCCGGCCCGCCGGTCCCGGTCGGCGAGATCACGCGCACGCTGCGCGCGGGCCAGCCGTCGATCGTCGTCGGCGCCGCGGGCGCCTGCGCGCGCGCCGGCGCCGCCAAGCCGGCAACCCCGCCGGCGAGCGCGCCGATGACTTGGCGTCGCGTGGGCATCGAAGTCCTCCCGGTATGCGGCCGTTGTTGCGGCCTTTTTGTATCGACGCGGCGCTGGCGCGCAGCGGCAAGAACATGCTTGATGCGCCCCATCGAGTCAAAGTCATATCATCGCGGTCAGCCCATCGGAGAGCCGCGCATGACGCAACACCTGCTGCCGACCACGGTCGTGGGCAGCTACCCACAGCCGGACTGGCTCGTCGACCGTGCCATGCTGCAGACGACGGTGCCGCGCGTGCGCCTGCACGAGTTGTGGCGCATCCCCGAGCCCTATCTCGCGCAGGCGCAGGACGACGCGACGCTGCTCGCCATCCGCGACATGGAGCGCGCCGACATCGACATCATCACCGACGGCGAGATGCGCCGCGAGAGCTACTCCAACCGCTTCGCCACCGCGCTCGACGGGATCGACAACGATACGCCCGCCACGATCACCAACCGGTTGGGGCGCACGGTCAAAGTGCCGCGCGTGGTCGGCAGGCTCCGGCGGCGGGGGGCGGTCGAGGTCGGCGACATGGCCTTCCTGCGGCGCAACACCGAGCGCATGGCGAAGATCACGCTGCCCGGTCCCTTCACCATGGCCCAGCAGGCCAAGAACGAATTCTACGCCGACGACGACGAAATGGTGATGGAGTTCGCCGCCGCGGTGAACGAAGAGGCGCACGATCTGCAGGCCGCCGGCGCCGACGTGATCCAGCTCGACGAGCCCTGGCTGCGCAACGACCCGGAGGCGGCGAAGCGGATCGCGGTCAAGGCGATCGACCGGGCGCTCGCGGGCCTGTCGGTGCCGACGGTGGTGCACCTGTGCTTCGGCTACGCCGCGGTGGTGATTACGCAGAAGCCCAGCGGCTATTCATTCCTGCCGCAGCTCGCGGACAGCATCGCCGCGCAAATCTCGATCGAGGCTGCTCAGCCCAAGCTCGACCTCGGGATTCTCTCCGACCTCGCCGGCAAGACGATCGTGCTCGGCGTCATCGACCTCGGCGACCAGAGCGTCGAATTGCCCGAGCAGGTGGCGACACGCATCCGCGGCGCCCTGAAATATCTTCCCGCCGAGCGGCTCGTTCCGGCGCCCGATTGCGGAATGAAGTATCTCGCGCGCGAGACCGCGTTCGGCAAGTTGGCGGCGCTGAGCGCGGGCGCGGCGATGGTGCGGCGGGAGCTGAGCTAGCTCAAGATTCGTACTTGAACGAGAGCGAGACCCGGGTGCGGAAGGCGGCGACCTTTCCATTCTCCACCTTCATGTCCATCTGCGTCACTTCCGCGACGCGCAGGTCGCGCAAGGAACTGGCTGCCGTTTCCACGGCGCGCCGGCCCGCCTCCTCCCACGACGTCTCGCTGACACCTACCACCTCGACGATCTTGTAGACCGCGTCCGTTTGCTTGGTCGCCATTGCATCCTCCCGAGGCTCGATTTGCGCTCGCTCTCGACTTGGCGCCGGGCGATGTTAACAGCATAACGGGTTCGCGAACCATCCTCGTCTCCCGTCGTCGAGCGACGGGAGCGAGCATGGCGGGAGAGCGCGATCAGCGGGCGTCGTTCACGAAGCGGAGCGCCTCTTCTTCCCGCCGCCCTGGAACACCGCGCGGCAGGCGGGGCTCAGATGGCGGCGGTTCAACGACATGCAGGCCGAGACGCGCTGAACATCCGGAACATATTGGTTGCAGAGCCGCATGGCGTCCGGTTCGCAGGCCGCGCGTTGCTCCGGGGTCCACTGCTGCGCCGCGGCGGGCGAAGGTGCGAACGTCAGCGCGCAACCCACGAGCGCGGCAAAAGCGATGATCGGCCGAAGCTGCATTTGTGCGGTGCGAATTCTCATTCTTGTCCCTCCAGATTGGCGTGCGTCTCGGTACTTCAATTCAACAACCATGGCAACAGCAGCGGCGACGCGGTCAGCGAGCCGTGGCGAGCGGGCGCAATGCCGGCGAAAGTTCCAGCCGGTGCGTCGAGCTGGATTGCGCCCGCCGCGCTTGCTTTTCCGGGGGCCGCGACCCAGTTGCTACGGGCACGCAGCTGCCGTCCCGAGGTCACCATGATTATCGATCTGAACAACAAGCGCGCGATCGTGACGGGATCGACCAGTGGGATCGGCTTCGCGATCGCGCACGGCCTCGCGGCATCGGGGGCGGCGGTCGTCCTCAACGGCCGCGGCCGCGGCAGCGTTGCGGCCGCGCAGAAGCGGCTCGCGGAGCTGGTTCCCGGTTCCAGAGTTCGACGCTATTGCCGCCGACCTGTCCGGCGCCGAGGGCGTCGCAGACTTCCTGCGGCAGGCCGACGATGCCGATATCCTGGTCAACAATCTCGGAATTTTCGAGCCCACTCCGTTCGAAGCGATCACCGACGCGGACTGGTATCGATATTTCGATACCAACGTGATGAGCGGCGTGCGGCTGTCACGCCATTATCTCCCTCTGATGATGCGGCGCGCATGGGGGCGGATCGTCTTCATCTCAAGCGAGTTGGCGCTGAACATTCCGGTCGAGATGATCCATTACGGGATGACCAAGACCGCGCAGCTTGCGCTCGCGCGCGGGCTTGCCGAATCCGTGGCCGGCACCGGCGTAACCGTGAACTCGGTCTTGCCCGGGCCCACGCGATCCGAAGGCGTCGCGGATTTCTTCGGCAAGATGGCCAAGGAGCGTGGCATCTCCCAGCAGCAGATGGAGGCGCGGTTCATCGCCGAGCACCGGCCGACATCGCTGCTCAAACGCCTGGCGGCTCCGGAGGAGGTGGCCAACATGGTCGTCTATGTGTGCTCGCCGCAGGCCTCGGCCACCACCGGCGCGGCGCTGCGCGTCGACGGCGGCGTGGTGCGCTCGGTTGCATGACGGGGACCAGGATGCGATTGCCTCTGACCGGTGGATGTCAATGCGGGGGCGTGCGCTACCAGATCGACGCGAACCCGCTTACGGTCTACGTGTGCCATTGCACGGAGTGCCAGCGCCAGTCGGGAAGCGCGTTTGCCCTCTCTCTTGCAGTGCCGCGCAACTCGCTCGTTGTGGCCAGCGGCACGCCCGCCACGTGGCGCCGCGAGCTCGAAGGCGGCCGCATCATCGCGTGCCTGTTCTGCAGCCGATGCGGCACGCGGCTCTTCCACAATCCGGAGCGCAATCCAAAGGCGTCGATCGTCAAGCCGGGAACGCTCGACGACACCACATGGCTCAAGCCGGTCGGCCACATCTGGACCCGCAGCGCGCAGCCCTGGGTCCAAATCCCGCCGGGCACGGTGAACTACGAGGAGCAGCCGCCCGACCTGTCCCGCCTGATCGAGGCCTGGCAGGCGCAGGCGGCGAAGGGATAGATCGCCTGCCAATCAATACCGGTGGCTGATCGGCAGCTCCTCCGCCGGGTACAGCGTGATCACCCGGCAGCCCTTGTCGGTGACCACGACCTCCTCCTCGATGCGGGCGGCGGAGTAGCCGTCGGTCGCGGGGCAATAGGTCTCGAGCGCGAACACCATGCCCTCCTTGATCTCGGTCGGATGGTCGAGCGAGACCACGCGCGAGATGATCGGCCGCTCGTGCAGCGCCAGCCCGAGCCCATGGCCGAACTGCAGGCCGAAGGCCGACATCTCGTCGGGGAAGCCGAACTCCGGTGCCTTCGGCCACACCTGGCAGATCTCGTCGGTGCTCACTCCGGGCTTGATCAGGGCGATGGCATTGTCGAGCCAGTCGCGCGCCTTCTTGTAGGCGTCGTGCTGCACCGGCGTCGCGCGCCCGACATTGAAGGTGCGGTAGTAGCAGGTGCGGTAGCCCATGAACGACTGCAGGATGTCGAAGAACGCCTGGTCGCCCGGGCGCAGCATGCGGTCGGTGAAATTGTGCGGATGCGGATTGCAGCGCTCGCCTGAGATCGCGTTGATCGCCTCGACGTCGTCGGAGCCGTGGCGGTAGAGAAACTCGTTGACCTTGGCGACGATGTCGTTCTCGCGCACGCCAGGCTTGAGCTCCTCGCCGATGAGGTGATAGGCGCCGTCCACCATGGCGGCGGCCCGATTGAGGAGCGCGATCTCGTCGATGTTCTTGAGCTCGCGCGCCTCCAGCATGACCTGCTGGCCGTCCTCGATCTTGAGCCCGGCCTTCTCGAGCTCGAACAGCATCGGCGGCTCGATGATGTCGACGCCGACCGGCATGGTGTGGACGCCGGCCTCCTTGATGAGCGAGGCAATTTCCTTGGCGTGGCGTTCCATCAGCCCGAACGCCGGATTGACGGTCCCGCGCAGCCCGATCAACCCGGCTTTGCAGTTCTCGGGCTTGAGCCAGGGCGTATAGAGCTTGTGGTGAATGGCGGCCGAGCCGAAATCCCACAGGATGGGGTCGCCGTCGCGGGTCAGCAGCGCCCAGCGGCAGAGCTTGTCGCGCTCCCACTCGCCGATCTTGGTCGAGGTCACGTAGCGGATGTTGTTGACGTCGAAGACGAGAAGCGCGCCGAGCTCCGATGCCTCCAGCGCCTGCTTGACGCGGCTCAGGCGGTAGCGGTGGAGCCGGCGGTAATCAACCCGTTCCTCGAAGTCGACCCCCATGGTGCCGAGCGCCGGCAGCGCCCGACCCCAGTTGTAGCGCGGATTGATGTCGTCGGCGCTGATCTTGCGGACCGTGTCGTCCATGGGCGTCTCCTGCAGGTCTATGTGTGGCCGGTGGGCTCGGCATCGGGGTAGCGGGATTATAGCCCCGCGCGCGAAGCGAGGCGCAATATTGTGCGCCGAGCACGGCGCTTTGGCCGCGTGCGGGACGCGGGAGGACCAATGTCGGTCAATGCAGCGCGCCGTCGGCGCGTCGGGCAGCGGGATCGGCACCGGCGCCATGATCCGGCGACTTGATCAGCGACCGGATCAGGAGCTCCAGGTCGAGGCGCGTGAACGGCTTGGGAAGCACCGCGAACTCGTTGCGAAGGAGTTCGGCGTGGCCGGGATAGCCGGTCGTGATCAGGACCTTGAGGGCAGGGGAGACGGCGACGGCCTGATTGGCGAGCTCGATGCCGCTCATCCCGCCCGGCATCACCACGTCGGTAAACAGAATATCGATCGGATTGGCCGCCTTCACCAAGGCCAGCGCCTCGGCGCCGTTCCTGGCGGTGAGGATCTGATGGCCGAGATCCTGCAGCATGGCGATCGACGTCTTGCGCACCTCCGGATCGTCTTCGACCACCAGAATGGTGGCCGGCCGCGCCAGGTTCGGCATCGCGGCCAAGGGATCGCCGTCTTCGGCGATGATCTCCGAGGAGCGCGGCAGGAAGATCGCGACGCGCGTGCCGCGGCCGATCTCGCTGTGAATGGCGACCGAGCCGTCCGACTGGTTGGCGAAGCCGTAGACCTGGCTCAAGCCGAGCCCTGTTCCCTTGCCGACCTCCTTGGTGGTAAAGAACGGCTCGTAGACCCGGGCAAGCGTTTCCGGCGGCATGCCGTAACCGGTATCCTCGACGCGCAGCTCGATATACCGGCCTGGCTTGCCTTGCGGCGCATTTTCGTCACCCGCCGCAAAGACCACCTCCCGGGTCAGGAATTTCAGCGTGCCGCCGTTGGGCATCGCATCGCGGGCATTGACCACCAGGTTGAGCACGGCCGCTTCGAACTCGCTCACATCGACGCGAACCGGATACATGTCCGCGCTCAAGTCGAATTCCAGTTGAATGTTTTCGGGAACGCAGTGCTCGATCAGGACGCGCGTGCGTTCGACCACGCCGTTGAGGTCCACCGTCTTCGGGTTCAACATGTGGCGGCGCGAAAACGCCAGCAATTGGCGGGTCAGGTTGGCGGCGCGGTCCGACGCATAGCGGATCGACTTGAGCAGCCGCCGGATCGAAGGGAGATCGTTGCGGCGATCGGCGAGATCGAGATTGCCGGCGATCACGGTGAGAAGATTGTTGAAATCATGCGCGATGCCGCCGGTGAGTTGTCCCACCGCCTCGAGCCGCTGGGCTTGCATCAGCGAAGCTTCCGCCCGCTCGCGCTTTTCGATTTCCTGCTCGAGGCTCTGAAGCGCCAGCGCTTCCTGCTTCGCGCGCTTGAGAGCAAACCAGGCCGTGACGAACAGGCACAATCCGACCGCGGCGGCGAGCGCGGCCGCCTGCGCGATGGTGGAAAGCCAGGCCGCGGTGATGGTGCGTTGATCGATGCCGTAGACGGCGTAGACCGGAAATCCGCGCAGCTTCACATAGCCATACAGCCGGTCCTGCCCGGTGAAGGGAGAGCGCGCAAAGAATGTTCCTCGCTCGCTCGCCGCCAGATTTTGGAGGAGCGGAGCGTCGGAGGCGATTTTGCTGCTGCCGCTAGCCAGTGACGGATAGCGCACCAGGACGTGCCCGTCGTCCTTGACCAGCGCAATCGCGAAGTGATCCTCCGGCATGCCGATGGTGCGGTAGTAGTTCTCGAAATAGTGCACGAAGGCGGAGACGCCGATGATGCCGTCGAAGCGGCCGTCTACGCTGGTCCGTCGAATGCTGAAGTTGAAGATGTGCTCCTTGCTGATCTTGCCCATATAGGACTGGCCGATATAGAGGCCGTGATCGGACCGCCTTTGCTCGTAGTAGTAGTCGCGATCGGAAAAATCATAGACCGGCGACTGAAAGACCCGGGTGGTGAAAGGACCGAAGCCGTCGCGGTCGACCACGAAAATCGAGCCCACCTGCTCGGTCGATTGCTGCAGCATGCGCAGCTCGTCCCAGAGCGGCTTCGAACTGGCGAGCGTATCGCGATCCACGCCGCGCAGCTTCTGGTCGGCCGTTTGCAGCACGAGCCCGATGGTCTCGAATACCTTGAGCGCGTGCTCCTGCACCACGGCCGCAAAGCGGTGGGCTCGGTCCTGGGCGCTGTGCACGGTCTCATTATAGCTGTGCCAGGCGAACAGCCCGAACACGCCCGCCGGCGCCAGGATCGATGCCACCAGCATCGCCCGGATCAACTTCAGCAACAATGGCTGGGAGCCGCTCATAAAGTCCTCGATGCGACCAATAGACTGGGCCGATGTGGCCGCCCTGTGGCGCCATGACGCTACGCTCTGCCCGCCGAGGTCGTCCACCGCGTGGTTGCGGGGTTCGTCGACCGCCGGCATAATGTCGTTGATATCATTCGATGTTTGCCGGGAGGCGCCGCACGGCGCACGCGCTATCGATGGCCATCGCCGCGCAAGCCCAGGCGCCCTCGGTGCGGTCGACGACACTCGATCCACGCGCCGCCATCGACGCGATCCCGCGCGGCTACAACTTCGCCGCCGATATCATCGCGCGCAATCTCGACGCCGGCCGCGGCGACAAACCGGTGTTTATCGATCCGCGCGGAAGTTGGACCTATGGCCAGCTCGCGGAGCGAGTCGACCGCTTCGGCCATGCGCTGCGCGCGCTGGGAATGAGGCGGGAGGAGCGCATTTTGCTGGCGCTCCTCGACACGATCGACTGGCCCACCGCCTTCCTCGGGGCGGTCAAGACCGGGGTCGTGCCGATTCCGGTCAACACCCTGATGACCGAGGACGATTATCGCTTCATGCTGGCGGACAGCCGCGCCCGGGTCCTGGTCGTTTCGGAAGCGCTGTTCCCCAAATTCGCCAACCTGATCGCGGCGAGCCCGGATCTCATGCAGGTGATCGTCTCGGGCGAAAACGCCTGCGGCCATCGCCGGTTCGAAGATTTGCTCGCGACCGCCGAGCCCGAGCCCTACACGGCGCCGACCACGCGCGACGACATCTGCTTCTGGCTCTACACCTCGGGCTCGACCGGGCGGCCCAAGGGCGCCGTGCATGTCCACGCCAATCTGCGCCTCACCGCCGATCTCTATGGCGGCGGGGTTCTCGGCCTCGACGAAAACGACGTCTGCTATTCGGTGGCCAAGCTGTTCTTCGCCTACGGGCTCGGCAACGCCATGACCTTCCCTATGGCGGTCGGCGCGACCACCATCCTCTCGCCCGAGCGTCCCACGCCCGACGGCGTCGCCGCGATCCTGCGCCAGCATCCCGTGACGGTGTTCTACGCCGTGCCGACCTTCTATGCCGCCTTCCTCGCCAGCCCGAGCGCGCCCACGCGCTCCGAGGTGAAGTTTCGCTATTGCATTTCCGCGGGTGAGGCCCTGCCGCCCGATGTCGGCCGGCGCTGGAAGGAGCGTTACGGCGTGGACGTGCTCGACGGCATCGGCTCGACCGAGATGCTCCACATCTTCATCTCCAACTATCCGGGCGATGTGAAATACGGCACCACCGGCAAGCCGGTGCCGGGCTACGACATCCGCCTCGTCGACGACGACGGCAACGTCGTCAGCACCAGGGGCGAGATGGGCGAGCTGCAGGTGCGCGGGCCGACCGGCGCACTCATGTATTGGAACAACCGCGAGAGGACGCGCGACACCTTTCTCGGCGAATGGACGCGCTCCGGCGACAAATATGTCGAGGACGAGGACGGCTACTACGTCTATTGCGGTCGCCGCGATGACATGCTCAAGGTCGGCGGCATCTATGTCTCGCCGTTCGAGGTCGAGGGCGCGCTCTGCACCCATCCCGATGTGCTGGAGGCCGCCGTGGTGGCATGGCCGGATGAGGACCAGCTGATCAAGCCGAAAGCGTTCGTGGTCCTCAAGGCGGCGGACAAGGCCTGCGCCGAACTTGCGCGCGCGCTGCAGGAGCACGTCAAGACCGCGCTGGCGCCGTACAAGTATCCGCGCTGGATCGAGTTTCGGGGGGAGCTGCCCAAGACTGCGACCGGCAAGATCCAGCGCTTCAAGCTGCGGGCCGAGAGTACGACGCGGTGACGGTCGTCGCCGCGCCTCCGACGTGGGGCACCGGCGCGGCTCGAGGCTGCGCGTAAGGGCCGGGCAATGCGAAAAATCCTCTTGGGACGCACCGGGCTCGCAATATCGGAGCTTGCGTTCGGCGGTGGCGTGACCGGCGGCATCTTGATCAACCCGGACGAAGCGACCCGATACAACGCGCTGCAGCGCGCGGTTTCCGCCGGCATCAACTGGATCGACACCGCGCCGGTCTACGGCAACGGCGCGTCGGAAGAGACGATCGGCCGCCATCTGGAGGCGCTCTCGCCGCAGCCCCACGTCTCCACCAAGGTGCGGCTCGAAGCCGGGGACATGCACGACATTGCGGGCGCGATCGAGCGCAGCCTCGAGCATAGTCTGTGGCGGTTGCGGTCCGGTCGGGTCACGCTGTTTCAGCTGCACAATCATCTCGGCACCGGGGTGGGCGAGCGCATCGCGTTGACGCCGGAGCACGTGCTCAATCGCGGCGGGGTCGCCGATACCTTCGACCGGCTCAAGCAGCAGGGGCTCATTGGAGCGAGCGGCATGACCGCGGCCGGCGATACCGAAGCCTGCCTCGAGGTGATCAACAGCGGCCGCTTCGATGCCGCCCAAGTCTATTACAACGCCATCAATCCGACCGCCGCCTGGCGGCGCTTGCCCGCGGGATGGCGGGGCGGGCAGGACCTCTGCGGCATCCTGGCCGCATGCTTCCAGCAGAACATGGGCGTGTTGAACATTCGGGTCTGGGCCGGCGGGGTATTGGCCAGCCCGGAGCCTCCCGATCGGCTGTTCGTGATGACCTCCGACACCGACCTTGCCAACGAGGTGCGCTGCGCCGCGGCGGTGCGCGCGGCGCTGGGCGACGACTACGGCACGCCGGCGCAGGCTGCCTTGCGCTTCGTGCTCGGAAACAAGGATTTGGCGGCGCGCGTGATCGGAATTACCAGGATCGAGCAGCTCGACGCGGCGCTCGCGGCCGTGGACCAAGGGCCGCTGCCGACCGTCGCGGTGTCCAAGCTTTCTGCCTTGTGGGCCAACGGTTTCACCCACGGTTGACGCCGTCGCTTGACGCCGTCACTTGACGCCGTCACTGACCTGCATTATAGTGCATGAATTATAATGCAGATCAGCGCAGAGACGGCGGGCCTTGTCCGACAGCAACGTGAAATCGAACAGGAGCGGGGATGCGCAGGGCGCGGATGACGGCGCCTTCGTCCCCGCCATCGGCCGCCTGGTGCGGCTCGCCCGCGCCAAGCGCGGCGTGACCCGTCGCCAGCTTGCCCAGGATTCCGGCGCCTCCGAGCGCTACCTCGCGCAGATCGAGGGCGGGCAAGGCAACCCTTCCGTGCTGATCCTCAAATCGATCGCGGACGCGCTCGACGTTCCGATCATCGAGCTGCTTCCTCGCAGCAACGGGGGCACCGCGGCGATGGCCCATATTCTCGATGTGCTCGGGCGCACGCCGGTCGCGGAGCTTCCCGCGCTCTCCGAATTGATCGAGAGCCACATTGCGCGGGATGCCGCGAGCGACCGCGGGCAGCGGATTGCGCTCGTCGGGCTGCGCGGCGCCGGCAAATCGACGCTCGGCCGCAGTCTCGCGCAACGGCTCGGCTGTCCTTTCATCGAGCTCGACCGCCTGGTCGAGCAGGACTATGGCGCGCGCATCCCCGACCTGATCGAGATGGCGGGGCTTGCGACCTTCCGCCGCTACGAGCGCGCGTGCCTCGAGCGCGTCATCGATGAGCACGAAGCGGCCGTGATCGCCACCGCCGGCGGCATCGTGTCGAATTCGGAAACCTATGCGCTGCTTCTGCGCCGCACCCACACGGTGTGGCTCAAGGCGCGGCCCGACGAGCACATGCGCCGGGTGATGGAGCAGGGCGACTTTCGCCCGATGGCGCAGAACCGCGAGGCCATGGCCGACCTCGTCGCCATTCTCGATGCGCGGCGGGCCGACTATGCGCGCGCGCAGGCCGAGCTCGATACCTCGGGTGATACCGTCGAGCGCAGTTTCGAGAAACTCCACGACATCGCGCAGCGTTATGTGGATCGCGGAGCGCGGGCATGACGGCACCGATGGTAAGGCGGCAAGCATGACCCAACTCGCCGACCAAGGCTTTCTCGAATTCGACCATGCGCGGCTCGAATACCGCATGATCGGGCCGCGCCCGGACGCGGCTGCGACCATCGTGTTGCTGCACGAGGGGCTCGGCTCGGTCGAAAGCTGGGGCGGTTTTGCGCAGGAGCTTGCGGACGCGACCGGGACCGGGGTGTTCGCCTATTCCCGCGCCGGCTACGGACGCTCGTCGCCGGCGAAACTGCCGCGGCCGGTGTCGTTCATGCACGACGAGGCGCGCGACGTACTGCCGCGCGTGCTCGACACCATCGGGTTCCGCCGCGGACTTCTGGTCGGCCACAGCGACGGCGCATCGATTGCCGCGATCTATGCCGGCTCGATCCAGGACCACCGCGTGCGCGGGCTGGCATTGATGGCGCCGCACTTCTTCACCGAGGACATGGGCATCGCCGAGATCGCCCGCGCCAAGGCGGCCTTCGAAGGCGGGACGCTCCGCGCGAAGCTTGCGCGCTTGCATGCCAACCCGGACAACGCATTCTACAACTGGTGCGGCCCCTGGCTCGATCCCGAGTTCCGCAAATGGGATCTCACCGATGCGCTCGCCCATATCCGCGTGCCCATGCTGATCGTGCAGGGCGAGAACGACCAGTACGGCACCATGCGACAGGTCGAGATGGCGCAGCAGGAATGCTATTGCCCGGTCGAGGTCGCGTTGTTGCCCGACACGCGGCACGCGCCGCACCGCGAGGCGCCCGCGGCGACCTTGCGCGCGGTCGCCGACTTCGCCAACCGCCTGCTACGCGATCACCACGAAGGCGATATCGCTGCCCATAGCGAAGTCGGGCTTGCCCGACTTCGCTCACGATAAACGGGCGAAGTCGGGCCTGCCCAAGTTCGGTCCGCTGAATGATTTCGAGGAACGCCATGGCCGACACCGAGCGCAAATTGAACAACGGCAAGAGCCGGATCGATTTCCAGACCGACCCGTCGAAATATCGCCATTGGAAGCTCAAGGTCGACGGCGAGGTCGCGACCTTGCTGATGGACGTCGATGAAAGAGGCACATTGTTCGAGGGCTACGAGCTCAAGCTCAATTCCTACGATCTCGGCGTCGACATCGAGCTGGCCGACGCCATCGAGCGGCTGCGCTTCGAGCATCCGCAAGTGAAGGTCATCCTGCTGCGCTCGGGCAAGCCGCGCGTGTTCTGCGCCGGCGCCAATATCCGCATGCTGGCCGGCGCGACCCACGCCCACAAGGTCAATTTCTGCAAGTTCACCAACGAGACCCGCAACGGCATCGAGGACGCGAGCGAGGCCTCCGGCCTCTCCACCATTTGCGTCATCAACGGCACCGCCGCGGGCGGCGGCTACGAGCTCGCGCTCGCGGCCGACCACATCATGCTGATCGACGACGGCTCGTCGGCGGTCTCGCTGCCGGAATTGCCGCTGCTGGCCGTGCTGCCCGGCACCGGCGGGCTCACTCGCGTCACCGACAAGCGCAAGGTGCGCCGCGACCGCGCCGACGTATTCTGCACCACCGAAGAAGGTATCAAGGGTAAGCGCGCGGTCGACTGGCGACTGGTCGACGAGGTGGTGCCGGGCTCGAAGCTCGAGGAGACGGTAGCAAAGCGCGCGCAGGAGTTCGCCGCCAACTCGAACCGTCCCGCCGCCGCCAAGGGCATTGCGCTCGCCCCGCTCGAGCGCGAGCGGTCCGCGGACGGGGTCGACTATGGCGCGGTGTCGATCGCGTTCCAGCGGGCCGAACGGCTCGCGACCATTACTGTGCGGGGGCCGCACGTTCCGCCGCCGGCGTCGGCCGACGCCATGGTCGAGCAGGGCGCGGCGTTCTGGCCGCTCAAGCTCGCGCGCGAGCTCGACGACGCCATCCTCGACATCCGCGCCAACGAGTTCGAGGTCGCGGCGATCGTGTTCAAATCATCGGGCGATCCGGCGCAGGTGCTCGCCTACGATGAGTTCCTCGACGCCCACAAGGACCACTGGCTGGCACGCGAGATCAGGGGCCTGTGGAAGCGCGTCCTCAAGCGTGTCGATCTCACCTCACGCTCGCTCGTGGCCCTGATCGAGCCAGGCTCGTGCTTTGCCGGCACGCTCGCCGAGCTCGTGTTCGCCACCGACCGCGCCTACATGCTGATCGGCAAGCTCGCCGGCGACAACAAGCCGCCCGCGACGCTCGCGCTGAGCGAGGTCAATTTCGGCGCCTATCCGATGTCGAACGGGCTCTCGCGGCTGGCAAGCCGCTTTCTTGGTGATCCCGCCGATCTCGACAAGGCGAAGAACGAGATCGGCAAGATGCTCGATGCCGAGGCGGCGGAGGATTTGGGGCTCGTCACCTTCGCGCTCGACGACATCGACTGGGAGGGCGAAATCCGCGTGTTCCTGGAGGAGCGCGCGAGCTTCTCGCCCGATGGCCTCACCGGGCTCGAAGCCAATCTGCGCTTCGGCGGTCCCGAGACCATGGAATTCGAAAATCTTCGCCCGCCTCACCGCCTGGCAGAACTGGATCTTCCAACGCCCCAACGCGGTCGGCGAGGAGGGCGCGCTGAGACGCTATGGCACCGGCCAGAAGCCGGCATTCGATACGCGCAGAGTGTGACCCGGCACCTGCCGGGCACGGCGTAACAGGAGGCAACCATGAGTGGCATCGTCGACGTCGACTATTCGACCAAGATTCCGAACAACGTCAATCTCACCGAGGATCGCCAGGTGCTGCGCGCGCTCGAGGGCTGGCATCCCGGCTACATCGACTGGTGGAAGACCATGGGGCCGGAAGGCTTCCAGGAGGCGCTGGTCTACCTGCGCACCGCGGTATCGGTCGATCCCAAGGGCTGGGCCAAGTTCGACTACGTGAAAATGCCGGACTACCGCTGGGGCATTCTTCTCGCTCCCCAGGACGAGGGTCGCACGATTCCCTTCGGGCAGCATTTCGGCGAGCCCGCCTGGCAGGAGGTGCCGGGCGAATACCGCGCCATGCTGCGCCGCCTGGTCGTCATCCAGGGCGATACCGAGCCCGCCTCGGTCGAGCAGCAGCGCCATCTCGGCAAGACCGCGCCCTCGCTCTACGACATGCGCAACGTGTTCCAGGTCAATGTCGAGGAAGGGCGGCATCTCTGGGCCATGGTCTACATCCTGCAGAAATATTTCGGCCGCGACGGCCGCGAGGAGGCCGAGCAGCTGCTGCAGCGGCGCTCCGGCGATGCCGACAAGCCGCGCATGCTGGGTGCCTTCAACGAGGCGACGCCGGACTGGCTCTCGTTCCACATGTTCACCTTCTTCACCGATCGCGACGGCAAGATGCAGCTCGAAAGCCTCGCCCAGTCCGGCTTCGATCCGCTCTCGCGCACGTGCCGCTTCATGCTCACCGAGGAGGCGCACCACATGTTCGTCGGCGAGACTGGCATCGGCCGCACGATTCAGCGCACCTGCGAGGCGATGAAGGCGGCCGGCATCGAGGACCCGAACGACATGTCCAAGGTGCGCGATCTCGGCGTCATCGACCTCCCGACCATGCAGAAGAAGCTCAACCTGCACTATACGCTGTCGCTCGATCTGTTCGGCTCCGAGGTCTCGACCAACGCGGCGAATTCGTTCAACGCCAGCCTCAAGGGCCGCTTCCAGGAGACCAAGATCGAGGACGACCACCGGCTCGAGAGCTCGACCTATCCGGTGCTCAAGCTCGTCGACGGCGAGATCAAGCGCGTGGACGAGCCGGCGCTCACCGCCATCAACATGCGGCTGCGCGACGACTACACCGCCGACTGCCAGCGCGGCCTCGACCGTTGGAACAAGATCATCGAGCGGACCGGCGTGAGCTTCTGCTTCCAGCTTCCGCACGTGGCGTTCCACCGGCAGATCGGCGAGTTCAAGGACGTCAAAGCGTCGCCTACCGGGGAGCTGGTCGACGCGGCGGCGTGGAACAGGGAAAAGGACAAGTGGCTGCCGTCCAAGGATGACGGCGACTTCATCCAGAGCCTGATGAAGCAGGTCATCGAGCCCGGGCAGTTCGCGAGCTGGATTGCTCCGCCCCGCGTCGGCATCGACAACAAGCCCGGCGACTTCGAATACGTGAAGCTCGCCGCCTAGGCATGCGTGCATCCGGCTCTTTCGGTCGCGCCGAAGACGTGAGTCGAATCGATGGCCCCAGGCATGTCTGGTTGCGGGCTCCCTCGCTTCGCTCGGGCCCCGGAATGTCGACGGTGAGTGCCACCAATTGCGTGGAACACGCGCTGAGCGGGACGCGGGCGACAATCACTCCGCGGCTTCGCCCCGCATCACGCCGTCCCACCAGGGGCAGACGCCGGGCGCGAGCTTGTAGTTGCCTTCGAGCACGTTCACGGGCTTGCGCAGCCCGGTCGCGGCCGCCTCGACGCGGATCGCCCGCGCCTCGGCGCGCTTTTCCGGCGTCATCCAGAGCCGGTCGTGGCCCCACATGCTCGGGCCCCACGTGACCTCCTCGGTCTGCCAGTTGTCGACGTCGATCACGCGGCCGCCCCAGCCGTACTCGACCATGAAATCCCGACGGGGAGTGCGAGTAGAACGAGGTGACCTCGTCGTTGATGTGGCGGCCGAGCGTGGTGCCGATGCGGCCTTCCTCGCCCAGCGCCAGATCGTAGCACTGCCCGACATCGTCGAGGCTGTAGAGCTCCACCATGAGATGGTGGGTGGCATTGCGCCCGGTCTCGATGAAGGCGATCGAGTGGTGGCGCGGATTGGCGTGGAAGAAATAGGCGTTGAACGGCCGCAGCATGTAGTCGGAGAGCCGGAAGCCGAGCACGTCGCGATAGAACGGCACCGCGTCGTTGATGTTCTTGACGTGCAGCACCGCGTGGCCCATTCCCAGCGGCCCGGTGCGGAAGCCCGAGATCGAGCGGCCGGGCTTGAACGGATCGCTCGCGGTCTCGGCGCCGTGAAAGATTTCGATCCGGTTGCCGAGCGGATCGGCGAGCACGATGAGGTCCTTGACGCGCCGCTCGTCCGCGAGCGCGCGCGAGCCGCGGGCAATCTGCACGCCGGCCTGCTCCAGCCTCGCCGCAAAATCGTTGAGCGTGGCGCTGTCGGCGACCTCCCAGCCGAAAAAGGCGACACCCTCGCCGCCATCTTCGCTCACGAGCACGCGCTGCTTGCGGTCGTCCATGCGCAACGCGAGGCTCTTGCCGCTCCGGTCGACGAGCTGCATGCCCAGAAATTTGGTGCCGAAGCCTGCCCAGTCCTCGAGCGATTTCGCACGCACGCCGACGTAACCGAGACCTTGGATATCCATGGGCGGCCTCCGCAAATTCGTTGGCTGATCCTGCGCCGAATATGGGCCTTTCAGGCGACCTTGGCAATTCCGCCGGCTTGCGCATTCCCGCACTGCTCAATCCTGCGTCGGGATGCGGGCGTCCTTGACGATCTTGGCAAACTTCGCGATGTCCGCGCGGAAGCGCGCATCGAATTCTTCCGGCGTGCTGCCGACCGCTTCGTTGCCTCCGGTCTTGAGACGGTCGAGCACGTCCGGCGACTTGAGCGCCTTCGCGGTCTCGCGCTGGATGGTCGTGACGACGTCGCGCGGGGTGTTGGCCGGTACGAAAAACCCTTGCCAACTCGATGACTCGAAGCCGGGAATGGTTTCGGCGACGGTCGGCACGTCGGGAAGCGCCGCTGCCCGCCGCGCGCCGCCGATCGCCAGCGCCTTGAGCAGGCCGTTCTGCAGGTGCGGCACCGACGTCGCCATGGGCACCACAGCGACATGGATATCGCCGGCGATCAGCGCGGCATTGAGCGGCGCGTCGCCGCGGTAGGGAACAGCCTGGATGTCGATGCCCGCGGCGTTCTTCAGCATTTCCATGGTCAGGTGCAGCGGATTGCCGATGCCGGTGGAGCCGTAGTTGAGGCTGCCGGGCCTTGCCTTGGCGAGCGCGATCAGCTCGGCGATCGAATTGGCCGGCAGCTTGGGATTGGCGGCAATGACGAGCTGCGAGGCGACCACCTGCGTCACCGGGATGAAATCCCTCGACACGTCGAACGGCAGCGTGCGGTAGAGCGCGGGACTGATGGCCAGGCCGTTGGTGGTCTGGAGAATGGTGTAACCGTCCGGTGCCGCCTTGGCGACGGCGTCCGGCGCAAGATTGCCGCCCGCGCCGGCGCGATTTTCCACCACCACCGGCTGGCTGAATTGCTCGGACAGCTTGTTGCCGATGAGCCGGGCCAAGGTGTCGACCGCGCCGCCCGCCGCGAACGGCACGAAGATGCGGACCGATCGGTTCGGGTAGCCTTGCGCAGCCGCGTCGCCGCCGCCGAGCGCAAGCACGCCGAGCAGGACCGAAAGCGCGATGTGGAGCGTTCGCATGGCAGTCCCGCCCCCTTGGTTCGGAGCCGCAAGGTGGCGGCGCCGGCGAGCCCGCAGGATGGCGGCAAGATCACTCCGCCGCCGCCCGTGACGGGCTCCCATGCGCCGCAATGAGATAATCGAGCGCCGCCTGCGCGCCGCCCTTCTTGTGCGGAACGCCGGCAAGCATGAGCGCCATCTCGGTGATGGAGAGCGCGCCCATGAGCATGCCGTCGTTGACGTCGCCGAGATGGCCGATGCGGAAATACTTGCCGGCATAGCGGCCGAAGCTCGTGCCGTAGGAAATGTTGAAGGTGTCGAGTGCGAGATTGCGAAACGCGTCGGCGTCGTGGCCGTCGGGAAGCATGACCGCCGTGATCGTCGGCGAATAGTATTTCGCCTCGCGGCACAGGATCTCGAGGCCCCAGGCGCGCACCGCGCGGCGCGTCGCCTCGGCCAGGCGGTGGTGGCGCGCGAACACGTTGTCGAGCCCTTCCTCATGCAGCATGGCGATGCCTTCGGCGAGCCCGTGCAGCATCTGCGTTGCCGGCGTGTAGGGAAAGAAGCCGATCTTGTTCATGTTGAGCATGTCGTCCCACGCCCAGAACGATTTCGTCAGCTGCGAGCTATTGGCGGCCGCGAACGCCTTGTCGCTGACGGCGTTGAACGACATGCCGGGCGGCAGCATCAGTCCCTTCTGCGCGCCGCCGATGGTGACGTCGACGCCCCATTCGTCGTGGCGATAGTCGGTCGAGGCGAGCGAGGAGATGGTGTCGACGAAGAACAGCGCCGGGTGGCGGGCCGCGTCGATCGCCTTGCGGATGTCCGCGATCGGCGACAGGCAGCCGGTGGAGGTCTCGTTGTGCAGCACGCAGACCGCCTTGATCTCCTTGTTCGTGTCCTTGCGCAGGTGGTCCTCGATCGCCGCCGGGTCGGCGCCGATGCGCCAGTCGGTCTTGATGAATTCAGGCCGCAGGCCGAGCTTCTCCGCCATGATCTTCCACAGCGTCGCGAACTGGCCGGTCTCCACCATCAGCACGCGGTCGCCGGGCGAGAGCGTATTGACCAGCGCCGCCTCCCATGCGCCGGTCCCGGTGGCGGTGTAGATGATGACCGGATTGGTGGTCTTGAAGATGGTCTTGATGCCGTCGAGACATCTCTTGGCGAGCTTGGCGAATTCCGGCCCGCGATGGTCGATGATCGGCGTGTCCATGGCCCGCAACACGCGGTCCGGCAGGGGGGTCGGCCCCGGAATCTGCAGGAAATGGCGCCCGACGGAGCGCGAGGAGTTCTTCGACATCGGCAAGTCCTTGCGGATACGGAATTAATGAGAGCTTGGCCGACGGCGGATCAGGGCCGCCGCGACTTGCCGCCATGAAGGACGAATGCGACAGTCAGTCAAGCCTCTTGCCGAGATGTCGCGATCGGAATTGACCATCGGGCATCTCCCCTCGAAAGAAGCTGGGTGCGCGGGGTAGAGCCGCGGATGACACTGTGGGATGTGGCCGCGTCGAGGTCCAATCCGCACTAAACTTCCGCACTAAACTAGTGGGCAAGGACCGACCAATGGCCGAGACCGTTGTCCCGGGGCTCGAGCGGCGGCTCAAGGCGCATCTCCTGGGCGAGGTGCAGTTCGACCCGTTCACGCGCGGGCGCTATGCCACCGATGCCTCGCATTACCAGATCATGCCGATCGGGGTGGTCGCGCCGCGCTCGATGAAAGAGGTCGAGCACACGCTTGCGCTCGCGCGTGAAGAGGGCGTGAGCGTCCTGCCGCGGGGAGGCGGCACCTCGCAAGCCGGCCAGACCGTCAATTCCTCGCTCGTCATCGACTGCTCGAAACATCTCGACCATGTGCTCGAGCTCGATGTTGCCGGCCGGCGCTGCGTGGTCGAGCCCGGCATCGTGCTCGACGAGCTCAATCGCCGGCTGCGGCCGCACGGCCTGTGGTTCCCGGTCGACATCTCGACCTCCTCGCGCGCCACCATCGGCGGCATGGTCGGCAACAATTCCTGCGGCGCCCGCTCGCTGCGTTACGGCAACACCCGCGAGAACGTCATTTCGATCGACGCGATCTTGGCGGACGGCAGGCTGGCCCGCTTCGGTCCGGCGGCGCGCGATCTGTCCGACCTTGCGCGTGGTTCGCCGCTCCTGCCGCTGGCGCGCGGCCTCCTGGATCTCGCCGCGCAGGAGGCGGACGAGATCGAAGCGCGCTTCCCGAAAGTGCAGCGGCGGGTCGGCGGCTACAATCTCGACGCGCTGGTGCCCGGCCGCAACGACCTCAACCTGGCGCATATTCTCGTCGGCTCGGAAGGCACGCTCGCCTTTTCGACCCGGATCGAGCTGAAGCTTTCGCCGCTGCTCGGCCGGCGTGCGGTCGGGGCCTGCCATTTCGGCAGTTTTTCCCGCGCCATGGACGCCGCGCAGTACATCGTCAAGCTCGGACCGATCGCGGTCGAGCTCGTCGACCGCACCATGCTCGGCCTGGCGCGCGAGATCGCGATGTTCAAGCCCACGATCGATGCGGTCGTGCGCGGCGACCCCGAGGCCATCCTGTTCGTCGAGTTCGCGGACGACGACCAGTACGTGAACGTCAGCCGCCTGACGAAGCTCGCTCAGCTGTTGGGCGATTTCGGGTTCGCCTGGGACAAGGCCGGCGCGCGCTGGGGCGGCGTGATCCAGGTGCTCGATCCGAAGCTGCAGACCGCGATCACGGAGATGCGCACTGCCGGCCTCAACATCATGATGTCGATGAAGGACGAGGGCAAACCCGTCTCCTTCGTCGAGGACTGCGCGGTGCCGCTCGAGCATCTTGCCGAATACACTGCGAAGCTGACCGACATTTTCGAGAAGCACGGCACGCGCGGCACCTGGTATGCGCATGCCTCGGTCGGCTGCCTGCATGTCCGGCCGGTGCTCAACCTGCGCCTCGAGCGCGACGTCGCCGCGATGCGGGCCATCGCCGAGGAAGCCTTCGACCTGGTGCGCGCCTACAAGGGCTCGCATTCGGGCGAGCACGGCGACGGCATCGTGCGCTCGGAGTTCCACGAAAAGATGTTCGGCACGCGGCTCGTGCGCGCCTTCGAGCAGGTCAAGCAGCGCTTCGATCCCAACGGCCTGTACAATCCGGGCAAGATCGTGCGCGCGCCGAAGTTCGACGACCGCCGCGTGTTCCGCTACGGGCCGGACTATCGCGCGGACGATATCCGCGCCGGTCTCGACTGGTCCGCCTATCCCGGCGCCGGCGGCGGCTTCCAGGGCGCGGTCGAGATGTGCAACAACAACGGCGCCTGCCGCGCGCTGCAAGGCGGCGTCATGTGCCCGAGCTACCGCGTCACCCGCGATGAGCGCGACGTCACGCGCGGGCGCGCCAACTCGCTGCGCCTCGCCATCACCGGCCAGCTCGGGCCGGACGCGCTGGCCGCGGACGAGATGGCGGAGACCATGAAGCTCTGCGTCTCCTGCAAGGCCTGCCGGCGCGAGTGCCCGACCGGCGTCGACATGGCGCGAATGAAGATCGAGGTGCAGGCCGCGCGCGTGGCCAAGCGCGGCCTCTCCCTGCACGACCGGCTGGTCGGATATCTTCCGCGCTATGCCCCGCTCGCGGCCAGGTGGCCGCAGCTTGCCAACCTGCGCGACGAGAAGCCGCGCCTGCGGCAATGGTCGGAGACATATGCCGGCCTGAGCACGCGGCGGAGCCTGCCGCGCTGGCGCGCGGATGCGTGGCGTGAGCCGGCGCGTCTTCCGGGCGCCCGCGACGCGCGGGAGGTCGCGTTCTTCGCCGACACCTTCAACCGGTATTTCGAGCCGGAGAATATCGAGGCCGCGCTCGGGGTGCTCGCCGCCGCCGGCTACGACCTGCATCTGCCGAGGCCGGCGGACGGCGGCCGCCGTCCGCTCTGCTGCGGGCGCACCTTCCTCGCCGTCGGGCTCATCGACGAGGCGCGCCGCGAGGCGGAGCGCTGCGTCGCGGCGCTTGCGCCTTTGCTCGGGCGCGGAATGGCGGTCGTCGGCCTCGAGCCGAGCTGCATGCTCGGTTTCCGCGACGAGCTTCCGGCGCTCGTCAAGGGCGAAGACGCGCGCCTTCTGGCCGCGAACGCGCTGCTGTTCGAGGAATTTCTGGCACGCGAGGCGGGCGAGGATTCCCTCAAGCTTCGGCTCGCGCCCGTGGCCAAGCGCGCGCTGCTGCATGGGCACTGCCACCAGAAATCCTTCGCCGTCATGCCGGCGGTCGAGGCGGTGCTCGAGCTGGTGCCCGACCTGGCGGTCGAAACCGTGGAATCGAGCTGCTGCGGCATGGCCGGCGCCTTCGGCTATGGCGCCGATACCATCGACGTGTCGCTCAAGATGGCCGAGCTCTCGCTGCTTCCGGCGGTGCGCAACGCCGCTGCCGACACCCTCGTCCTTGCCGACGGCACCTCATGCCGCCATCAGATCAAGGACGCCACCGGCCGCGAGGCGCTCCACGTCGCGCGCGTCTTGGCGATGAGCATCAACAGCACGCGCCCCGATCAACGGCGCGAACCTGAGCATGCTGCAGCAATGTAGATGGATCGCGCAGTATCCGGCTTTGCGGTCTCGCAGCGGCAATCGACCTCAATCGCGGCTGATGACGAGCACCTTGAAGTCCTTGTCGAGCTTGATGTCGTACTGCCCATCCTTGCACTTCGCGTCATCGACTTCAAAGACGCCGGAGCCCTCGGTTTCCTGCTCCATCTTGCCGCCCGTGCAGCCCCACGCTTGCAAGGTTGCCTTGATCTTCTCTGCATCCGCAGGCGACACCGGAGTGTCGGCGAGCGCGAAGGTGCTGCCGATAAACACAGCAAGGAACGCCGTCAGGGTGGGCTTCATTTTTCGCTCCCGATTGTGACCATGTGCGCGGCAAACGAATTGTCCAAGCTCGAGCCGTCGCAGATTCAACCCGAGACAGCGTCCGCGGGTTCCGCCAGGGCTGACGCGGACCGTCTGCCCCTCCCATCACGACGAAAGCAAGCCCGGTGCAACGCCGCGTTGGCCGCTCAAACGACGTGCGCGAGGATCGCGACGCCTGCGAGCGCGATGACGCCGCCGCCGAGTTGATAGGCCCTGCGCCCAAAGGCGTCGCCGATGCGGCCGACCGCGAAGCCGAGCGCAATGCCGCCGACGTGGAGCAGCGCGGTCGCCAGCATGAAGCCTGCCGCATAGGCGACGCCGGCGGCGTCGAGCGGCATCTCGGTGCCGTGGGCGTGGCCGTGGAAGATCGCGAACAGCCCGACCAGCCCCATGGCGATGGCGACCGGCACGTCGAGCCCAAGCGCCACGATGGCGCCGAGCACGATCACCGAGGCGGCAATTCCGAGTTCGACCTGCGGCACGGGAAAGCCCGCCATGGCCAGCGTGGCGCCGGCCGCCATGGCCAAAATGAAGGTCGCGGGCACGAGCCAGAGCGCCCGGCCGCCGAGCTGCCAGGCGAAGATGCCGACCGCGACCATCGCCAGAATGTGGTCGAGCCCGCCGAGCGGGTGCGCCAAGCCGTGCGCGAATCCGTGCGCATCGCCGATACCGGGATGCGCCAAAGCGGCGGTGGGAATGAGCGTAAGGGCGGCGGTGATCGTCAGGCCAGTGCGCATGATTGCTTCCCCTTGTTGGCAAGTAAGATCATCACGGCAAAATCGCATATCACCGGTGCGCTGCGCAAGGGCGCGGCAGCTGCTCCTAGGTGTGCGACGTGCCGTGTGCGTGCCGGCGGCGACGCGGCGGGCTTGCGTGCGGCGGATCCTCGCGCGGGAGCGTCCCCGTGGGCATCAGCACGATGCGGCCGTGGCGCACGCCGCGCTCCGCGATGACATGCTCCGCGAAGTGCTGCACGGCGCCGGTCTTGCCCTTGAGCACGGTCACCTCCATGCAGCTGTCGTGGTCGAGATGGACGTGCAGCGACGAGAGCGACAGCTCGTGGTGATCATGGAACGTCTCCGTCAGCCGCTTGGGCAGCTCGCGGGAGGCGTGATCGTAGACGTAGACCACCGCCGCCACGCAGTCGCGCTTGGCATCGAGCGTTTGCCCGGCCTCGCGGATGCCGGCGCGCGCAAGGTCGCGGATCGCCTCGGAGCGGTTCTGATAGCCGCGGGCCGCGATGATGCGATCGAGCTCGGTCATGAGCTCGTCGTCGATGGTGATGGTCACGCGCTGCATGGGACGACCGCCAATCCATGGTTTGGGCTGGGCGCGTTCTAGTCCGTTATCGGGCGATGGCCAATGCTTGCGTCGATATCGCTGCGCGCGTGTGGTCGCAGCCCGGCACGGACAAAAAGCAGGCCCGCCCGGATGGGGACATCCGGGCGGGCCGCGTTGACCGACGCGGGGGTGGATGGGGGCGCACGCGCCGATCACAACCTTTTTCGGTCCGGGGGCGAATCCTCCGAGGGGATATTGCGGCTTTTTGTTCTTGATCCCTTTGTTCTTGATCGCTTGCGGCTCTTGCGTCCGCTCCTCCCGTTGGTCGCGGGGGGCGGCAAACGGGTTCAAAGGGCGCTCGGTCGAAATTCGGCATCGGACGCCGCCCCCGAATCGTTTGTCGATCTCGTGTGAACCTGGGATCGCATGCGCCCGTCAAACGAAAGCCGAGCAGCGGCAACGGCCGCGAGCAACAAAGGGGGACCCGGTGCGGGGGCGTGGCCAAGCTGATATCGTATGGCGTCCGTTGATGACGATGCCCCGCCGTCGTGCCCATGCGCCGGTCGCCGAGGTCCGCGTTCGCAAGGCCGAGCGCGGCGATATCGACGCGTTGACAGAGCTCGAGCATCGCGTCTTTGCGACCGATCGCCTGTCACGCCGCAGCCTGCGACGTTTTGTACAGTCGCCGACCGCGGAGGTGATCGTGGCCCAGTTGGGCGCCCGGATTGCGGGCACCGCCATCGTGCTGTTTCGCCCGCGCTCGGTCGTCGCCCGCCTCTATTCCATTGCGGTTGCCCCTCAGATGGGCGGCCGCGGGGTCGGGCCGATGCTGCTGGAGGCGGCGGAGACCGCCGCCTGTGCCCGTGGCTGCCGCGCGATCCGCCTCGAAGTGCACGTGACCAACCACGCCGCGATCTCCCGCTACCGCAAGAGCGGCTACCAGGAGTTCGGTCGTCTCCGGCGCTACTACGAAGATGGCGGCGATGCGTTGCGATTCGAGAAGCGGCTCGTGCCCGACCTGCCCAGCCTCAAGACCGCACCGCCTTATTTCCACCAGACCACCGAATTCACGTGTGGGCCGGCCTGCATGATGATGGCGCTGGCTTGGGCGGACCGCATGTTCAAGCCCGGACCCGCCTTCGAGTTTGAGCTGTGGCGCGAAGCGACCACCATTTTCATGTCATCGGGCCCGGGCGGCTGCGACCCCTACGGGATGGCGGTCGCGCTCAAGCGCCGGGGCCTCGAGCCGGAACTCTATGTGAGCCGCCCCGGCCCGTATTTCCTCGACACTGCCAAGTCCCCGGACAGGCGCCGCGTCATGCAGGTGACACAACTCGAGTTCCAGCGCGAGGCGAAGGCGCTCGCCATCCCCAGCCACCTGACTCCTGTGAACGAATCGGTTTTCACGCGCGCATTCGATGCGGGACACGTGGTCATCGTCCTCGTTTCGGGTTATCACTTGATACCCAGAGGGAAGCCGCACTGGATTTTTGCCTTTGGCCGTGACGGACGTCATGTTCTCATGCACGATCCGGCGGCCATCAGAGATGATCGAGGGATGGCGGCCGCCGCCGAGACCTACGCGGTACCGTGGACCGCGTTCGAGCGCGTGACCCGTTTGGGTCGCGAGCGGCTGAGCGCGGCCATCGTCATCCGGAAAGGACGTTCATGACCGGCTGGGTCATCTTGGTCGACCAGCCCAAAGACCTCCCCAACGCCGATACCCCCCACAAGGTGATCACGACGAGCGAGTATCTCGCCCGTCCGCGCCTGTTCGATATGGGCCGGCCCAAGCTCGTCAACCTGGCGCGCTCTTATGCCTATCAGTCGAAGGGCTATTACGCGTCGCTGTTGGCGGAAGCGCGTGGACACCGCGTGGTGCCTACCGTCGAGACCATGCTGGAGCTGCGCGAGGCCAAGCTCTATGAGCACGCGCTGCCGGAGCTCGAGGACGAGCTCAACCGCTGCGCCCGCCGCGCCGACTTCCAGCCCGAGGGCGAGCTCAAGCTCCTGGTGTGCTTCGGCATTGCCCGCGACGACCGTTTCGAGTTGTTTGGGCGGCTGCTGTTCGACTGGTTCCGCTGCCCGGCCCTGGAGGTGAACGTCGAGCCCGGCACCTGGCTCTCGATCGAGCGCATCCGTCCGCGCAACTTTACGCGCCTGGCCAACGGCGAGGCGGCCTTCCTGCGGGAATGCCTGCACCGGCACACCAAGCGCGAGTGGCGCAATCCCAAGGCGCGCACGGTCGCGAAATACGATCTCGCGGTGCTGTTCGATCCCAACGAGAAGATGGCGCCGTCGTCCGCGGCCTCGATCAAATATATGGCGCGCATCGCCGAGCGGCTCTCGGTCGACGTCGAGCCGGTGACGCGTCGCCAGCTTGGCGAGCTCGCCGAATACGACGGCCTGTTCATCCGCGAGACCACGTCGATCGACAACCACACCTACCGTTTTGCCCGCCGTGCCTGGCAGGAGGGCATGCCGGTCATCGACGACCCGATCTCCATGATCCGGTGCACCAACAAGGTGTTCCTGATGGAGCTTCTGGCCCAGAACCAGGTGGCCACGCCCCCGACGGTCATGATCGCAGATGTCGGCGACCTGCCGCGGGCGATGGACGAATTGGGGCTGCCGCTGGTCGTGAAAATCCCCGACGGGTCGTTCTCCCGCGGCGTGCACAAGGTGCACACGCCGGAGGAGTTTCGCCGCATCGCCGACGAGCTGTTCGAGGAGACCGACCTGCTGCTGACTCAGAAATTCCTGCCGACCGAGTTCGACTGGCGCGTTGGTGTGCTCGCGGGCGAGCCCTTGTTCGTCTGCCAGTACCGCATGGCGCGCGGCCATTGGCAGATCGTCAAGCACCGTCCCGACGGCTCCGCGCGCGAGGGCGGCTTTCGGACCTTCGAGCTCGACAAGGCGCCGCCTCCCCTGATCGACATCGCGGTGCGCGCGGCACGGCCGATCGGGGCGGGGTTCTACGGCGTCGACGTCAAGGAGACCGACCGCGGCTTTATCGTGATGGAAGTCAACGACAACCCCAATCTCGAGCACGGCATCGAGGACCAGGTCGGCAAGGACGAGATCTCGGATCCGGCTGCTCAAGTGGTTCATCGAAAGATTCGAGCAGTAACGGGCGCTGGCGCCCCTGACCCGGCATCGATCGAATGCCGGACGACGTATGTCACATGCCATGGTCGCCATGTGACGTTCTTGTTGCCCGATACATCCGTCCGTATGACGCGCTTGTCGTATGACGCGCCTGTCGCATGACGGACTTGTCGCGTGACGAATTTGTCGTAAATGAGCGCGTCGTATGACAGCCCGTCGTGACGGATTCGTTGCGTGGACGTGCTGGTCCATGACGTCTGGGCAATATGCCCGGCGGCTATTATTCTGGAGGCTGCGCATCCACGAGACGAACGCATCCACGAGGCGAATATGATCGTCGCACGACTGAAGCGTGTCGCCATGACCATTGCCGCCGCGAGCGTGCTTTGCGCGCCCGCGGCCGCCCAGCAGAGCCTCGACAAGGTCTCCTTCGGCACCAACTGGGTGGCGCAGGCCGAGCACGGTGGCTATTACCAGGCGCTCGTCGACGGCACCTATCGCAGATACGGGCTCGACGTCACCATCGTCCCGGGTGGGCCGAATGTGAACAACCGCATCCTGCTGCCGGCCCGCAAGCTCGACTTCTTCATGAGCGCCAACACGCTGCAGAGTTTCGACGCGGTCGAGCAGAACGTCCCGACGCTCGCGGTCGCCGCCATGTTCCAGAAGGAACCGCAGGTGCTGATGGCGCATCCGGGTCAGGGTATCGACAAGTTCGAGGACCTGAAGAACCTGACGCTGTTCATCTCCCGGGAGGGGATCACGAGTTTCTTCCAGTGGCTCAAGGCCCAATTCGGCTTCAGCGAGACGCGCGTGAAACCCTACACCTCCAATCCGCAGCCGTTCCTAGCCGACAAGCGAAGTGCCATGGAGGGCTATGTGACGTCCGAGCCCTATGCGATCGAGAAACAGGCCGGCTTCAAGCCGAAAGTCTTTCTCATCGCCGACCAGGGCTTCGACAGCTATTCGACCTTGATCGAGACACGCCGCGATCTCGTCGAGCACAAGCCGGACCTTGTTCAGCGCTTCGTCGATGCGTCGATCGTCGGCTGGGTGAATTATCTCTACGGCGACAACCAAGCGGCCAACGCCCTGATCAAGCGGCAGAACCCGGAAATGACCGACGGATTGCTCGCCTACGCGCTTGCAACGATGAAGGAGCACGGCATCGTCGATTCCGGCGACACCGCCACGCTCGGCATCGGCGCCATGACCGACGCGCGCATGAAAGACTTTTATGACAAGATGGTGCGTGCGGGTGTGGTCAAACCGTCGGTCGCGCTTGCCAAGTCGTACACGCTGCAATTCGTGAACAAGAAAGTGGGCCTCGATTTGCGACCGAAGCAATAATGCCAAAGGCGGCTCACTCTCCCCGTCACCCTGAGGTGCCCGCGCACTTGCGCGGGCCATCGCAAGTAACTCAAGTCGACTTGCGCGCTTAGATCCGATCTCGGGTAAACCCGAGATCGGTGGGCGACGGCCCCGACCGTGCCCGTCATCCTTCGAGGCTCGCCGCGCAGCCAAGCTTGCGCAGTCTGCGTAGACTTCGCTCGGCGCGGGCGAGCACCTCAGGATGACGGGGAGAAGTCTCGGTTGACCCTGGTGTTCTTGGAGACCGGCAATGCGCGCGCTGTTGAGCGTCCTCGCCTGCGTGCTCATGTCGGCGGCCGCCTCGGCGCAATCCTACCCGTCGCGTCCGATCCGCATGATCGTTCCGTTCCCGCCGGCGGGCATCACCGATCTCTCGGCACGGCTGGTCGCCGAGGGCCTGCGCGCGAAGTTCAACCAGCCGGTCATCGTCGAGAACAAGCCCGGCGCCAACGGCGTGATCGGCCTGCGCGAGATGCTCAAGGCGGACCCGGACGGCTATACGCTGATGGCCAGCACCCTCGGCTCGGTCGTCCTCACCTACGCCATGGAGGCGAACCCGCCCTTCGATGCGCTGCACGATGTGCTCCCGATCGCCGGCACCGCCGAGTACGCCACCGCCATGGTGGTCAACAACAAGACGCCGGTGCATTCGGTGAAGGAATTCATCGATTATGCCAAGGCGCGGCCGGGCAAGCTGACGTTCGGGTCGACCGGCACCGCAGCGCTCGACTATCTCGCCGTCGAACTGTTCATGAAGGAGACCGGCACCAGGATGGTGCACGTGCCCTACCGCGGCGGGCCCGCGGCGCTCAACGATCTCATGGGCGGCTCGATCGATCTGCTGATCGAGGTCTTTCCCGTGGTCATGGAGCAGGTCAAGTCCGGTCTCATCCGAGGGCTCGCCGTGAGCAGCCCCTACCGGCTGCCGTCGCTCCCGAACGTGCCGACCTTCAAGGAGGCGGGCGTATCCGGCGTCGAGCTGACGGGATGGTTGGGCGTTTACGGTCAGCCCCGCATGCCGGACGATGTGCGCGCGACGCTGGGCGCCGCCATCGCCGCCATCGTCAAGCAGCCGGACATCCAGGAGAAGCTTCGCGCCATCGGCTTCGAGCCGACCGGGCTCGGCGTGAAGGAATTCTCCGAGTTCCATGCGTCCGAGGTCAAGCGCTGGGTCGCGTTCATGACCGAGGTCGGCCTGCGGAAGTAGGCTTCGCCGGATCGGGCAGGGCCGCGGCGAAGCGCCGCTTCCTCGAGGCGAGCCAGCGACCATTCCGACCAATCGGGATCGTCGGTTACAAGATCGAGCAGAACGTTCGTGTCGACGAGGATCACCTCAGCGCTCGCCGCGCGTCATGGCCATGATCTCGTCCGTGCTCAATCCCTTTCCGGCGTGGCCGCGAAGCCGGGCAAACCGATTCGGTCGGGACTTTTTCTCGACCTTGACGAGGACGATCCGGCCATCCTCGCCACGTTGGAAATCGATCATACTCCCCGGCCCGATCCCGAGGAGTTCGCGGACCTGCTTTGGGATCGTGACCTGGCCCTGATGCGGGTCCGGCCGGCATCTTCAGCGCAGGCATTGCTGCATGAGGTTTCGACGCGCGTTGAATGAGACCCGCAGCGCATCCGCCTTGCTGCGACAGGAAGGCATCCGTTGCTCGACGAGCCAGAGCACGGCTGCACGCGCAGGAAACGTGGATGTGACGATCGGGCAGGGGTAGATGGTGTAGCGGACGTTGGCCACGAGATTGATCTGATCCTCTTCGTCGAGCTCGTCGCCGAGCCGGTTGCCCGCCCGTTGCAGGTCCAATGCCAGGCCGGGCAGGCGGTAGAGAATCGCCCTGTTTGCGAGGCGCGCGAGCTCCTTCAAGACCGCCTCGCCCTCGCGCATGGTGCTGCAATAGCTGGGTGGGGGCGGTGTATAGCCCTTCCAGGCCCCGGGCCCGCGATGGTAGGCGGCGATGCGAGCGCTCAGAGCGTATGCGGCCCGCATGGTCCTGCCCGCCTCCGTCCCCATGGAGGGTTGTGCAGCCGCGCTCACGATCGTCGCTGCCGCAACGGCGAGTACGACAAGTCCAAATGGAAGCACCCGGCGCAATATCAGCCCCCCAATCGGCATCGATGATCAACGCTAGCGCAAAACCACGGCCATCGACAACGTCTCGCCGGGGTCGTCGTGCGGCACCAGCGCCGCAGCCCTCGCGCCGCCACCCCGGCAGCGGCGGGGGGAGGCGATTTTGTCCATCATGCAATCGATTGTAACATCCGCTCTCGAGCCGCCGACCATCCGATATTGCAACGTGCCCGCTGATTCCGCCGCTCCTCCGTCCACGTCCGGCGCCCCGGTCGTCGCCCTCGACAGCGTCGGCAAGACCTTCGCCAATGGCGTGGTTGCGCTCGACCGCTTCAGCCTCGATGTGCGGCCGGGCGAGTTCGTGTCGCTGCTGGGCCCGTCCGGCTGCGGCAAGTCCACGGCGCTGCGCATCATCGCCGGCTTGAGCGAGCCGACCAGCGGAAAGATCGCGTGGTCGCGGGACGAGGCCGCAACCGTCGCCGGCATGCGCGGCATCGGCTTCGTGTTCCAGGAGCCGACGCTGATGCCGTGGGCCACGGTGGCCGCGAATGTGCGCCTGCCGCTGAAGCTCATGGGCCTGGAGCCGGGCGCGCAAGCGCGCGTCGATGCCGCGCTCGCGCGCGTCGGCCTGTCCGATTTCGCGGCGAGCTATCCGCGCGAGCTCTCCGGCGGCATGAAGATGCGCACCTCGATCGCGCGCGCCCTCGTCACCGAGCCCAGGCTCCTGTTGATGGACGAGCCGTTTGCGGCGCTCGACGAGATCACGCGCTTTCGCCTCAACAACGACTTGCTCGCGCTCTGGCAGTCGCTGGGCAAGACCGTGGTGTTCGTGACCCATTCGGTGTTCGAGTCGGTCTATCTCGCGCAGCGGATCGTCGTGATGACGGGGCGCCCCGGCCGGGTGTTCACCGAGCTCTCGATCGATGCGCCTTATCCGCGCGACGAGCGCTTCCGTACCTCCGCCGACTATGCCGGCTATTGCCGGCGGGTATCGGAGGCCCTGGCGGGCGCGACCGGCAGCGTCACAAGCGCCGTGGGCATGCGACAATGAGCTCGGCGAGACCAGGCGACGATAGCCGTCCGCGCATGGACCGCGCGCTGCGCGTGCTGCTTCCGGTCGCGGTGCTCGCGCTCGGCGGCGTCCTGTGGCACCTGGTGGTGCGCTTGGGCGACATTCCGCCCTACGTGCTGCCGGGTCCGCGCCTGGTGTTTTCAACCTTGGTCTCGGATTGGTCGCTGCTCTCGGCCTCGCTCCTCGTCACGCTCACGACCACGCTGCAAGGTTTCCTGCTCGCGGCGCTGGGCGGTGTCGGGCTCGCCGTGCTGTTCAACCAGTCCCGCCTGATCGAATATTCGCTCTATCCCTACGCGGTGATCCTGCAGGTCACGCCGATCGTGGCGATCGCGCCGCTGCTGCTCATCTACCTGCCGCAGCCGGCGGCGGTGCTCGCCTGCGCCTGGATCGTCGCGTTCTTTCCCGTGCTCGCCAACACCACGCTCGGGCTCAACTCGGTCGATCACAACCTCGCCGACCTTTTCCGCCTGTACGGCGCCACCCGCCGCCAGGTGCTGTGGGAGCTCAAGCTGCCGGCGGCGCTGCCTCACATCCTGGGCGGCCTCAAGATCGCGGGCGGGCTCTCGCTCATCGGCGCGGTGGTGGCCGAGATCGCGGCGGGCTCGGCCGGCGCCGGCTCGGGCCTCGCCTATCGCATCGTCGAATCGGGCTATCGGCTCAATATTCCGCGCATGTTCGCGGCGCTGCTGCTGCTCTCGGTCGCCGGCATCGTCATCTTCTTCGCCCTGGCGCTGCTCTCCCACCTGCTGCTGCGGCGCTGGCACGAGAGCGCAATCGTCCGCGACGTCTGAACGGCCCGGGGCTGCGGCGCGGGCGCGCCTTGCCATGGGGGCGGTCTCTCATGCAGGCTATATGTCCCCACGCGCCGGCGCAGGAGGTGTCCATGCCTTGGATCGTGAGTGTCATCGCGCTAGTCGTTTTCTGGGCCGCGTCCGCGCAGGCGCAGAACTACCCCACCAAGCCTATCCACATCCTGGTGCCCTACGCCCCCGGCGGCATCACCGATATTGCCGCCCGCATCCTCGGGGCCAAGCTCACGGAAGCCTGGGGTCAGCAGGTGGTGGTCGAGAACAAGCCCGGCGGCAACGGGTTCATCGCGATGACCGCGGGGGCCAAGGCAGCGCCTGACGGCTACACGCTCATCATGGCGACGGTGGGGGATGTCGCGATCAATCCGGCGCTGTTCAAGGAGATGCCCTACGACGTGCAGCGCGATCTCGCACCGATCGCGATGGTCAGCGATGCGCCGATGGTGCTCGCCGCGCAACGCCAACGCGCCCTACACGTCGGTCGCCGAGGTCACCGCCGCCGCCAAGGCGCAGCCGGGGCGGCTCTCGGTCGCTACCCCCGGCAACGGCAGCGTCAATCAGATCGTGCTCGAATGGATGGCGCTCAATACCGGCACCCAGTTCCAGCACATCCCCTACAAGGGCGGGGCGCCGGCCGCGGCCGCGCTGGCCGCGGGCGATATTCCCCTCGGCGTGCTGGCGAGCTCTTCCGCCGCCCCGCACGTCAAGTCCGGCCGCGTCCGCGCCGCTGGCGGTGACCATGGCCAAGCGGTCGAAATTCAGTCCCGAATGGCCGACGCTGCAGGAGGCAGGCGTGAAGGAGGTGGATGCCTCCAATTGGACCGCGCTGTTCGCGCCCAAGGCGGTCCCGCAGGCGATCGTCGACAAGCTCAATGCCGAGGTCGTGAAGATCCTCAACATGCCTGACGTGAAGGAACGCTTTGCCGGCGGCGGCGTGGACACCATCCCGTCGAGCGCGGCGGAATTGAACCGGCGCGTGGATCAAGAGTTCCAGCGCTTCAAGGTGATCGTCCAGAAGGCGAACATCCGGCCGGACTAATTAGGCCTCTTGTTCCGCTGTCATCGCCCGCGGAAGCGGGCGATCCAGTAACCACGGAACGGTATGTACGGCACTGCCTCGCCTCGACGCGCGCTCGGCGGATACTGGATGCCCGCTTTCGCGGGCATGACGACGGCTTGACATGTCGGGCATGCGCATCCGTTCGCCGAAGGATTTCTGGGCGGGGCTGATCTTCGTCGCGATCGGCAGCGGCTTTATTCTTATGGCGCAGCGGTACCGGCTCGGCGACATGCATCGCATGGGGCCGGCCATGTTTCCGACCCTGGTCGGCGCGCTGCTCGCCGCGCTCGGGCTCATGATCGCGCTGCGGTCGTTCGTGCTCGACGGCGGGCCGGTGCCGCGTCTTTACGCGCGGCCGATCGGGATCTCGCTGTTGGCCATCGTGCTGTTCGCCATCGCGCTGCAATGGCTCGGCCTTGTCGCCGCGGTCGCCGTGCTGGTGCTGCTCGGCGGCTATGCCGCGCGCGAGGTGCGGCCGCTCGAGAATCTCGCGCTGGCGGCGGGAATGATCGTGTTCTCGGTCGCGGTGTTCGTGTGGCTGCTCGGCCTGCCGCTGCCGCTCTGGCCAACCTCTTGAGTGGCGCATGTTCTTGTCGGCGAACCGGTATCCACTTCCCCGGAACATGCGCTGGTGAGCCGCGAATGGAAACGCTGTCCAACCTCGCATTCGGGCTCGGCGTGGCGCTGACCTGGCAGAATGCGCTCTATTGCTTCGTGGGCTGCTTCCTCGGCACGCTGGTCGGCGTGCTGCCGGGGATCGGGCCGGTGGCGACCGTCGCCATGCTGTTGCCGTTCACCTTCGGGCTCAACCCGGCGCCGGCCCTGATCATGCTTGCCGGCATCTACTACGGCGCCCAGTACGGCGGCTCGACCACCGCGATCCTGGTCAATATTCCGGGTGAATCGTCCTCGGTGGTGACCACGCTCGACGGCCATCAGATGGCGCGCCGCGGCCGTGCCGGGCCCGCGCTCGGCATCGCCGCGATCAGCTCCTTCATCGCCGGCTGCATCGCGACCCTGGTCGTCGCCTATTTCGCTCCGCCGCTCGCCGAGCTCGCGCTCAAGTTCAGCCCGGCGGAGTATTTTTCGCTGATGGTGTTCGGCCTGATCGCGGCCGTCGTGCTCGCGCGCGGCTCGCTCCTCAAGGCCATCGCCATGGTGTGCTTCGGCATCCTGCTCGGGCTGGTCGGGACCGACGTCAATTCCGGCGTCACCCGCTTCGCCTTCGGCTGGCCGGAGCTCACCGACGGGGTCGGCTTTGTCGCGCTCGCCATGGCCTTCTTCGGCATCACCGATGTCGTGCTCAATCTCGAGCACAAGGAGCAAGCAGGAGGTGTTCACCTCCCGCATCGGCAACGTGCTGCCCACGGCCGAGGACTTGCGCCGCTCATTCTGGTCGATCGTGCGCGGCACCGGGCTGGGTTCGATCCTCGGCGTCCTGCCGGGCGGCGGCGCGCTCCTGGCCGCGTTCGCGGCCTACATGGTCGAGAAGAAAGTCGCCAAGCCGCCGCGCGCCTTCGGCCAAGGCGACATCCGCGGCGTGGCGGCGCCCGAATCCGCCAATAATGCCGGTGCGCAGACCTCGTTCATTCCGATGCTCACGCTGGGCATCCCATCGAATCCCACCATGGCGCTGATGATCGGGGCGCTGATGATCCAGGGCATCGCGCCCGGCCCGCAGGTGATGACCGAGCGACCCGAGCTGTTCTGGGGCCTGATCGCGAGCATGTGGGTCGGCAACCTCATGCTGCTGGTGCTCAACCTTCCGCTGGTCGGCCTGTGGATCAAGCTGCTCGCGGTGCCCTACCGGTTGCTGTTTCCCGCGATCTTCGTGTTCTGCTGCATCGGGGTCTATACCGTCGACAACAAGGTGTTCGACATCTATGCGCTCGCCGCATTGTCGGCGGTCGGCTACGTGCTGCTCAAGCTCGACTGCGAGCCGGCACCGATGGTGCTCGGCTTCATCCTCGGCCCGATGATGGAGGAGAACCTGCGCCGCGCGATGATGATCTCGTTCGGCGACCCGACCGTGTTCATCACGCGGCCGCTCTCCGCCGTGTTCCTGTTTGCGGCCCTCGCGCTCCTCGTCGCCATCGCGCTCCCGGCCTTGCGGGCCAAGCGCGAGGAGGCGATGCAGGAGTAGTCAGCGCGGCAATCGCGCGTTGGCTTCGGCGGATGGACAAGGACCGGCAGCGACGACGAGTGCGCTCCCGTCATCCGCCTTTGCGCCAATTCCGCTGCCGCAGCATCTCGAACCGAATGTTGGGGTCGGGATCAGTGTAACGCTTCTGACTGCCATACGCGTCGTACAACGTCGCCTCCGGCGCAGGCTGCGCCTGGGCCTTGCGCGACTGCGCGAGAGCAGGCGAAGCGACAATGGCGATCACCGCCGCCAGGATGCAAATATCTCTCATGGCGCACCTCCGTTGCGAGTGGCACCTATCCATGACCCGCCATCCTGAGATACGAGCGGCGAGCCTCGACGGATGAACGGCCCGTCACTTACATTATCGCCCAGCGGCTCGAGCCTGGCGGCAAGCCACTTGGCGCGCGCCTCGGGTTCCGCCAGGAACCGGATGAAGGCGCGCGCGGCCTGCGGCACCGCGCCGTCGGTCATCAGGCCGCCCTCGTAGGTCGTCACGTCGGCCTTGGCAAGCCGCACGCGGCTTTCCGGGTTCACGATGCCGTCCCTGTCCAGCACGTCCATGGCCGGCTCGGACACGATCACCGCATCGAATATTTCGCCGTCCTTGATCTTCTGCGTGACGACGGCGGGCGAGGCGACGGTGAAAATCACCTGGTGCCCGGTGTCCTTGGCGAAGTCGGCGGCCAGGCTCCTGACCGCGTTCTGCACCGCGTCGACGCTCAGCACGCGGATGTCGGCCGCGGCAGCCATGCCCATAAGCGATATCAGCATGACGGCTATGCACGCGCTCCGGCCGCAAGTCCGCATTGTGTCTTCTCCTCGGAAGTGCCAATTGTCCGCCATCCTACGCCCCATCGTATCGATCATCCAGCATGCGTGACCAGGCATCGCACGAGCGCGCCACGCGCCTCACCGGCATCGCGCTCATGTGCGCCGCGGTGACGTGCTTTGCGTTGCTCGATACCACGGCGAAATATCTCAGCCTCTCGATGGGCACGCTGCAGATCGTGTGGGCGCGCTACACCGGTGCGTTCCTGTTCCCGTTCATGGTGTCGAATCCATGGACACGCCCCGGACTGACCCGCACCACCCGGCCGGTATTGCAGATCGGGCGCTCGATGCTGCTGCTCGGCTCGACCCTGTGCAATTTTGCGGCGCTGCGCTACCTGCAGCTCGACGAGGTGGTGGCACTTGTGTTCTCCACGCCGTTCTTCGTCGCCGCGCTGTCGGGGCCGATGCTGGGCGAGTGGGTACGCTGGCGGCGGTGGACCGCCATCGCCGTGGGCTTCGTCGGCGTGATCGTCATCGCCCGTCCGGGCGCCGGCAGCTTCCAGCCTGCGGCGTTGCTTTCGCTGTCGGCGGCGGGCTTTTACGCGCTCTATTCCATCACCACCCGCATTCTCGCGCGCACCGATGCCAACGACACGACCCTGTTCTACTCGAACCTGGTCGGCGCGCTCGCCCTGCTTCCGGTCGTGCCGTTCGTTTGGACCACGCCCACCGATCCGCTCGTCATCGCGCTCATGGTGGCGACCGGGGCGGTGGGCAGCGCCGGCCACTACTTTCTCATCGCCGCTCACCGGCTCGCGCCGGCCGCCGTGCTGTCGCCCTTCATCTATACCGAGATCGTTCTGGTGATCGCGCTGGGCTTCCTCGTGTTCGGCGACGTGCCCAACCGCTGGACGCTCACGGGCGCCGCCATCGTCGTGGCCTCCGGACTCTACATCCTCCACCGCGAGCACAAGGTGAGGGGGGACCGGTAGTCAGTAGACAGTAATCAGTAATCAGTAGTCAGTTGTCAGTAAATCGAGATGTGACGCACCGCTTCTGATCACTGACCTCTGACCACTGTTCCCTGGTTGCATAAGCTTGCGTTAGGGCGCTAGTTTCCGTTGCAGCCGTCCCGGCTGCCCACTTCATCGGCTGTTGTCGAGGTAGCGTTCATGGCGAAAAAATCGGCTCGCGCGTCCGACGGCTCCCGCGCGGGCATCAACGACGATATCGGGGAGGAGATGCGGCTGACCATGTACCGGATGCAGGTCGAGATCCGCGAGAGCGAGCAGCGCGCCTTCGATCTCTTCCTGCAGAACCTGGTCAAGGGCACCAGCCACCTCTCGCTCGGCCAGGAGGCGGTGGCGACGGGCTTTGCCGCCGCGATGAAGCCGGGCGACCTTTCGTTCTGCACCTATCGCGGCCACGCCCACACGCTCGCGCGCGGGGTGCCGATCGAGAAGGTGCTGGGCGAGCTGATGCAGCGCGACAACGGCCTGATGCGCGGCAAGGGCGGCTCCATGCATCTCACCTCGGCCGAGCACGGCGTGCTGGGATCCTATGCCATTATCGGCGCGCACCTGCCGATCGCCTGCGGCGCGGCCTTGCGCGCCCAGTACAAGGGCGACGGCGACGTGACGGTGTGCTTCTTCGGCGACGGGACCACCAATATCGGCGCCTTCCACGAGGCGCTGAATTTCGCGGCAGTGTGGAAGCTGCCGGTGATCTTCGTCTGCGAGAACAACCTCTACATGGAATATACGCCGATCGGCGAGGTGACCGCGGTGGAGCATCCCGCGGCTGATCGCGCCGCGGCCTATGGGCTCGAGCGCATCGTCATCGACGGCAACGACGCCGATGTGGTCTACCGCGCAGCCGGCGCGGCCTATGCCAAGGCGCGCGCGGGCGGCGGGCCGTCGCTGATCGAGTGCATGACCTATCGCCACAGCGGCCACTCGCGCGCCGACCCGGCCAAATACCGTCCCGAGGGCGAGCTCGAGAAATGGAAGGAGCGCGACCCGATCAAGCTCTATCGCGAGCGGCTCAAACAGTTCGGAATCGGCGACGACGTGATCGCGGACATCGACGCCGACGTGAAGCGCCGCGTCGATGACGCGACCGAGAAGTGCAAGGCGGCGCCGCCGCCGTCGCTCGAGCTCCTTACCGCCGACGTCTATGCCGACGGAGGCTTCGCATGGCGGAACTGACCTATCGCGATGCCGTGGCCCGCGGCATTGCCCAGGAGATGACGCGCGACCCGGACGTGATCTTCTTCGGCGAGGACGTGGCCAAGGCCGGCGGGGTGTTCAAGACCACGGTCGGGCTCTACGAGCAGTTCGGGCCGCGGCGCGTACGCGATTGCCCGATCTCCGAGCAGGCGATTCTGGGCGCCGCCATGGGCGCGGCGATGACCGGTTTGAAGCCCATTGCCGAGATCATGTTCTCGGATTTCTTTGCCGTGTGCTTCGACTACATCGCCAACGAGTTCAGCAAGAGCCGCTACATGTCGAACGGCCAGCTCAAGTGCCCGCTGGTGGTGCGCACGGCGAACGGCGCCGGCTCGCGCTTCGGCGCGCAGCACAGCCAGAGCGTCGAGAACTGGGCCATGATGATCCCCGGCCTCAAGGTGGTGGCGCCCTCGACCCCGCGCGACGTGATCGGCCTGCTCGCTGCCGCCGTGCGCGATCCCGACCCCGTCATCTTCTTCGAGCACAAGTCGCTCTACCCCACCAAGGCCGACGTGCCGGACGGCGAGATCGTCGACACCCTCGGCAGCGCGAAGATCGTCCGTCCGGGCAAGGACGCCACCATCCTGGCGCTCGCACTGATGGTGCCGCGCGCGCTCGAGGCCGCCGACAAGCTCAAGGCGGAACACGGGATCGACTGCGAAGTTGTGGATGTGAGGTCGCTGGTGCCGCTCGACACCCAGACCATCCTCGGCTCGGTTGCGCGCACGCACCGCCTGTTCACGGTGGAGGAGAACCCGCGGCTGTGCGGCTGGGGTGCCGAGATCGTCTCGATCGTGGCCGACGAGGCGTTCTACGATCTCGACGGGCCGCCGGTGCGGATCACGACGCCGCATATTCCGTTGCCGGCCGCCGACATATTGGAGGACATCGCGCTGCCGTCCGCCGACCGCATCGTCGACCGCGTGCGGCGGTCGATGGAGGCGTAAGTTATGCAGAACGAGACATCCCACAACGGTGTCATTGCCGGGCCTGACCCGGCAATCCATCGCTTTTCGAAGAAGGTGGATGCGCGGGTCAAGCCCGCGCATGACGACCCGGGAGCCATGAGGTCTTAACGTCATGAGTTCGAGATATGACAATCTTCTCGCCAACGTGCCGACCGATCTGTGGATTGGCGGCAAGTGGCGCAAAGCCTCCGACGGCGGGCGCTTCGACGTTCTCGATCCCGCGACCGAAAACAAGATCGCCTCGGTCGCGAGCGCGACCGTGGAGGACGCCAAGGCCGCGGTCGATGCCGCGAGCGACGCCTTCGAGGGCTGGGCCGGCCGGAAGCCGCGCGAGCGCGCCGAGATCCTGCGCAAGTCCTTCGAGCTGATCATGCGCGACGCCGAACGGCTGGCGAAGCTGATCACGATCGAGAACGGCAAGGCGCTCTCGGATTCGCGCGGTGAAGTCGCCTATGCCGCCGAGTTCTTCCGCTGGTACGCGGAGGAGGCGGTGCGCAATATCGGCGAGGTGTCGCGGGCCCCGGCCTCGGGCGCCCGCATGGTGGTGCAGCACAAGCCGGCCGGCGTCGCCGTGCTGGTGACGCCGTGGAATTTTCCCGCCGCCATGGCCACGCGCAAGATCGGCCCCGCGCTCGCGGCCGGCTGCCCGGTCGTGCTCAAGCCCGCCTCCGATACGCCGCTCACCATGCTGGCGCTGATGCCGATCATGGAGGAGGCCGGCGTGCCCGGCGGGCGTGATCAACGTCATCCCGTCGCGCTCGTCCGGCAAGGTCGTGAGCACCATGCTGCACGATCCGCGCGTGCGCGTCGTTTCCTTCACCGGTTCGACCGAGGTCGGCCGCAAGCTGCTGCACGAGGCCGCCGACAACGTGGTGAAGCCGGCAATGGAGCTCGGCGGCAACGCGCCCTTCATCGTGTTCGACGACGCCGACATCGACGCCGCCATCGATGGCGCCATGATCGCCAAGATGCGCAACATGGGCGAGGCCTGCACCTCCGCCAACCGCTTCTACGTGCACGAGAGGGTGCACGACGAGTTCGCCAAGAAGCTCACCGCCAAGATGGCGGCACTGAAGGTAGGCAACGGGCTCGATGACGGCGTGACCGTGGGCCCGCTGGTCAATGCCGACGCCAAGAAGAAGGTGATCGAGCTGGTCGACGACGCGGTCGGCAAGGGCGCGAAGGTTCTCACCGGCGGCAAGTCGCCGAGCGGGCCCGGGCATTTCTATCCGCCGACCGTGCTCGACGGCGTGCCCGACGGCGCGGCCATGCTGCGGGAAGAGATTTTCGGCCCGGTGGCGGCGATCCAGACCTTCAAATCCGAGGGCGAGGTGATCAAGCGCGCGAACGATACCGAATACGGGCTGGTCGCCTACCTCTACACCAAGGACATGAGCCGCGGCATGCGCGTCTCCGAGCAGCTCGAGTTCGGCATGATCGGGCTCAACCGCGGTCTCGTCTCCGATCCGGCGGCGCCCTTCGGCGGCATGAAGCAGTCCGGCATCGGCCGCGAGGGCGCGCACGAGGGGCTGATGGAGTTCCTGGAGACGCAATACATCTCGGTGGCCTGGTGATGAGCCGCGGCACGCGCGCGAGCGGGACGGCGTAGATGGACGTGCTGATGCCGCAGCTCGGCGAGACCGTCGCCGAAGGCAAGATCACCAAATGGTTCAAGTCGGCCGGCGATGCCGTCGCGCCCGGCGACAACCTGTTCGAGATCGAGACCGACAAGGTGTCGATGGAGGTGCCGTCGACCACGACGGGCGTGCTCGCCGAGATCCGCGTGCCCGCTGGCGAGGTCGCTCCGGTGGGCGCGGTCGTCGCCGTGATCGGCGATGGGGCGAGCGCGCCCGCAGACGCGCCGTCCCAAGTCAAGGCCGCGCCTGTGGCCGGAAAGACGCTCATCCCACCCGACTCCGTCGGCCAGCGCGCCGACATCGGCGCCGGCGGCGGGGGCGCCGGTCAAGCTCGATCCGTTCTTCGAGGTGCGCACGCCGGACCGCAACTACGGCCCGGCGCGATTGGCCGGCGGCACCGGCGTGAGCCCGCTGGCGCGGCGGCTCGCGGCCGAAACCGGCATCGACCTCGGCACCATTGCGCCGTCGGGTCCGCACGGCCGCATCCTCGCGCGCGACGTCGAGGCGGCCGCCCGCATCGCGGCGAAGGCGCCCCCGCCCCCGGCGGTTGCCGCCCGCGCCGTTGCGCCGGCCGAAGGTCCGAGCGCCGACGAGATCAAGGCCCTCTACCGCGACGTGCCGTTCGAGGAGCTGCCGCTCGACGGCATGCGCAAGACCATCGCTACGCGGCTGGTGCAGGCGAAGCAGACCATTCCGCATTTCTACCTGACTGCGGATGTCGAGATCGGCCGGCTCCTCGAGCTGCGCGAAGAGGCGAACGCGGCCGCGCCCAAGGACAACGCGGGCAATCCCGCCTTCAAGCTTTCGGTCAATGACCTCGTGATCAAGGCCTGGGCGGCGGCGCTGCAGCGCGTGCCGGCCGCGAACGCGGTGTGGGCGGGCGACCGCATCCTGCGCTTCAAGCATTCCGACATCGGCGTCGCGGTCGCGATCGAAGGCGGGCTGATCGCGCCGGTCATCCGCCAGGCGGAGATCAAGACGCCGTCGACGATCTCGCGCGAGATGAAGGACATGGCCGCACGGGCGCGCGCACGAAAGCTCACGCCCGCCGAGTACCAGGGCGGCTCCTCCGCCATCTCCAATCTCGGCATGTACGGCGTGCGCGAATTCTCCGCCATCATCAATCCGCCGCAGGCGACCATCCTCGCGGTCGGCGCCGCCCGCCGGCAGGCGGTCGAGACCGAGGACGGCGGCGTCGCCTTCGCGAGCGTCATGTCGGTGACGCTCTCCTGCGATCACCGCGTGGTCGACGGCGCGCTCGGAGCCGAGCTGCTGGCGGCATTCAAAGGGCTGGTCGAGCAACCCGTGACGATGCTGGTGTGAGCATGGGCGTCTGCCGCGTTGCATCCGGCATGAGGAGTGAATGATGGCTGACAAGACCGACGTCCTGCTGATCGGGCCGCCCAAGCGGGTCATCGTCAAGGGCCTCGACCCGGCGTTCAACCTGCACAGGTTTTCCGACGTGACCGACCACGAGCGGTTTTTTGCCGAGACCGCGCCGCGCGTGCGCGGCTTCGCCGTCTCGGCCACGGAGGAGCGGGTCGATGGTCCGCTGATGGCGCGCTTCCCGCGGCTCGAGATCGTTGCGTCCTTCGGCGTCGGCTACGACCATGTCGATACCCGCCTGGGCGGGCGCGCACGGCGTCACCGTCACCAACACGCCCGACGTGCTCACCGAGGAGGTGGCCGACACCGCGCTCGGGCTGCTGCTGTGCACCGCGCGCGAATTTCCCCAGGCCGAGCGCTATTTGCGCGCGGGCAAGTGGGCGCAGCAGGGCTATCCGCTCAGCAAGGCGACGCTGCGCAACCGCACGGTCGGGATGGTCGGCATGGGCCGCATCGGGCAGGCGATCGCGCGCCGGCTCGAGGCCATGCAGGTGCCGGTGGTCTACCACTCGCGGCGGCCGGCCGCGGGCTTGTCCTACCGGCACTATCCGAAGCTCATGGACATGGCACGCGACGTCGACGTGCTGCTGGTCATCACGCCGGGCGGCGCTGAGACCAGGAATCTGATCAACGCGGAGGTGCTCGAGGCGTTGGGCCGCGACGGCATCCTCATCAACATGTCGCGCGGCTCGGTGGTCGACGAGGCGGCGCTGATCAAGGCGCTGCAGGAGAAGACGATCCTGTCGGCCGGCCTCGACGTCTATGCGCGCGAGCCCGACGTGCCGCCCGAGCTCATCGCGATGGACCACGTGGTGTTGTTTCCTCATCTCGGCTCGGCGTCGGTCGCGACCCGCGAGAGGATGGATCAGCTGGTGGTCGACAATCTGCTGGCCTGGGCGGCGGGCAAGCCGCCGCTTACCCCGGTGCCGGAAACTCCGTGGCCGCCGAAGCAACGGGCGTGAGCGTGGGCAAATTCCGCATATCCGCCTCCCGCAATCCCGGGGCCATGGCAGGTGCCGGGCATGACGCGGCGCGCGCACCGTGATAGCGTCTGCGCCATCGCAACCGTGCTTGAGTTTTTCATGCCGGATCGCATTCGTCTCACCGTGATCGCGCTTGCGCTGTCCGCCGGAGCCGCGCAGGCGCAGGCGCCGGAGCCGAGCGAGGCCGCCAAAGGCATGGTCGGCGCCTGGGAGATTTCCAACGCCGCGCGCGACAAGACCTGCCCGCTCAATTTCAACCTCGATACCGCGCCCGGCGGCTTCAAGCTCGAGCTCGATGAAGCCTGCGGCAAGGCGTTTCCATCGCTCAAGGACGTCGTGGTCTGGGCCATCGGGCCGAAGGATGCGGTGCGGCTGTTCGATTCCAAGGGCGTCGTCATGCTCGATTTCATGGAAGTCGAGGCCCACATGTACGAAGCCGAGCGCAAGGGCGAGGGTCTCTTCTTCATGCGCACCCAGGCCGCCATCAAGGCGGCCACCATCACGCCCGAGCAGGTGTTCGGCGAATGGACCCTGTTCAGGGAATTCGAGAAGCCGCTGTGCAAGCTCACGCTCTCGAATGCGCCGGCCGGCGGGGAAAGCTACAAGATCACGGTGAAGCCCGGTTGCGATGCGGCGGTCGCCGACGTGGGATTTTCGACCTGGCGGCTCGACCAGGACGGCCTGTTGCTCAGCGGCCGCGGCCGCAGCTGGCGCTTTTCCGAAAGCGACGCCACGACCTGGGAGCGAATTCCCGCCAGCACCGATCCGATGGTGCTGATGCGGCAGTAGGTCGTTGGGCGCGCATCTTCATGGCGCCGCGTAAGGTTGCCGTCTTCGTTCGAACTACGCGACGTGCGCTGCCCCTTTTTTCCGCCGCGCTGTCTTGTTCCGTGCAGGCACCTCGCTTCCCTTCGAATGTCTTGGTCGCGTAGGGACGGGGATTTCGGGTTTGGCAGTCTCGGCCATTTCCAGTCCGAACAGGGCAGCGACGTCGCTCTCGTCGAGCACCTGCGCAGCGGCGGGAGCGGCCGCCGTCAACGAAATATCTCCCTCGGCACCGGCGATCAATTCATTCTCGTCCACGCCGCGCAGCACGAAGAGAAGCCGCGGTTGGTCGTCGAGCCTGGCGCCGACGCCATAGAGCACCGCCGCGACGTGCTTGCACATGTCCGCCCAATCCGGACAGCTGCAGGACAGCTTGATCTCGTTGGGGGACGGAAACAGACCGTCGCCTTCTCGGCAGACCCGGTCCATGACGCCTTTCGCCAACCGGCCCTGCAGCAGTTCGACCAGCGAATTGATGGTTCCTGCGCAATCCCGACAGATGCCTTTCCAACGACGCGCCGCGACCGGCGCAATGGCGATCTCGACGGTGTAGAGGTCGGAACCGCTGACCATCGCCACGACCTTACCCTTCGTGATTTGCAGGTCGAGGACGGAACCGTTGCGGACATAGGTCCGGCCACGGGGAAGGCGGCTTTCATAGTCGCTGTAACGCTCGAGATTGGTGCACCACGACTTGCCCCAGAAGCTCTTGGCAATGGTGCGTCCCTCGATCGTCACGGGTGCGATCGATTGGCCTTTCTTCTTGAGCTTCCTAAGCTTTTGCGCGGCTTGACGCCGCCGCTCCGCCACCGGGACATAGGGCCGCCACTCGTACCAGCTCATCGATCAAGCCTCCTTCATCGCCGTCGAGAGATCGAGGGCGACAAGCTTCAGCAGTTCCGAGTCCTTCATTTCGGTCAACAGCATTTCCGCGCCGGCACCCAGCAAATCTCCCGCCAGTTGCTGCTTCGATTCGATCATCCGGTCGATCTTGTCTTCCACGGTGCCGCGGCAAATGAACTTGTGCACGAGCACATTCTTATTCTGTCCGATCCGGAATGCACGGTCGGTCGCCTGGTTTTCAACAGCGGGATTCCACCATCGATCGAAATGGATGACGTGCGAGGCCGCGGTGAGATTGAGCCCGGCGCCGCCCGCCTTGACCGACAGCACGAAGAACGGGACGCCTTCGTCCTCCTGGAACCGGCGCACCAGATCCTTGCGCTTCCTGACCTCCGTCTCGCCGTGCAGGACGAGGCCGGGCCGCCCGAACACGGAGCCGAGGAACGCCGCCAACGGCGCCGTTGTTTCCTTGAATTGGGTGAAGATCAGCGCCTTCTCCTGCCGGGCAGCCAGCACCTCCGCGATCTCGCGCAGGCGCGCAAGCTTGCCGCTGTCCTCCTCGCCCCACGCGCCGTCGCCGAGCCATTGCGAGGGATGGTTGCAGATCTGCTTGAACCGCATGAGGAAAGCCAGGACCATGCCCTTGCGCTGCATTCCATCGGCGTCTTCGAGTTGGCGGGCCAGCTCGCCTACCGCTTGCTGGTAAAGCGCCGCCTGTTTGCGGCTCAGGGGACAGAAGACCTTGACCTCGGTCTTGTCCGGCAAGTCCGCAATGATGCTCTTGTCGGTCTTCATGCGCCGCAGAATGTACGGGCGCACGAGCTCACGCAGCGGTGCGTACGGATTGTCGGGCCGGTCGGCGAGATGCTTGGCAAAGGAAGAGAACGCTTTCGACGATCCCAGCAAACCGGGATTGATGAAATCGAAGATCGACCACAGGTCGCCGAGCCGGTTCTCGATCGGCGTGCCGGTCAAGGCAAAGCGCGTCTCCGCCTGCAGCTTCTTCACCAGTCTGGTCTGCTTGGCCGCCGGGTTCTTGATCGCCTGGGCTTCGTCGAGCACCACCAGCCGCCACGCTTTGGTCTCGAGCCAAGCCGCGCGGGCCAGAAAACCGTAGCTGGTGATAACGAGATCAACATCGGTGAGATCGTCCGAGCCGTCCATGTTCAGTTTCTCGCCCGGCGGCGCCGACGGATGAGCCACGACCGCTTTCAGGCCCGGCGCAAAGCGTGCAATCTCTGCCGCCCAGTTGGCGAGCAAGGATGCCGGCGCTACGAGCAGGCTCGCCTTATGATCCTGCCGGGAGTGGTTTTTCAGGACGAGCAGCAGCGACAGCACTTGAATGGTCTTGCCAAGCCCCATGTCGTCCGCAAGGCACGCTCCGAGCCTGAGCTGGGTGAACAGGTGCAGCCATTGCACGCCTGCCTGCTGATAGGGCCGGAGCGTGCCGTGAAGGGATCGCCCCGGATCGACAGGTGAGAGCCCTTCGCGACGGCGCAGCGCGGTCAGCGTCTCCTCCAGCCAGGGACCGGCCACGGTCTGGCCCCAATCGACGTTGGCTCGTCCGGCGTCGCCGTCCCCGGCGATGTCGGCTCCGGCCACCATGCGCATCGCCTCGCCAAACGACAGGCCTTCAGCCGCTGCGCGACGCTCGACGGCCTCGAATTGCGCGAGCGTCCGTTTCAGTCGTTCATGGTCGATCTCGACCCACTTGCCGCGGATGAAGGCCAACCCGTCGGAGTGCGCAAGGAGCCGCTTGATCTCGGCCGCCGAGAGGGTTTCACCGTCAAGCGTCACTTCCATGCGGAAGTCGAGTAGCGCATCCATCCCCAGCTGCGACGGGGCGTTGCCCCCGATCGTTGCCTTCACCAGCGGACGTGCAGGTCGGTTCATGCGCCAGCTGGCCGGCATCCGCACCACCACGCCGGCCCTTTCGAGCGCGGAAGCGTCCTTGAGGAACTGCACAACCTGTTGGGGTTTCCAGCGCAGCGGGTGAAAGATTTCGCCTGCGTCGACCATCGCCTTCAACCAAGGGCAATGCTCGGCGGCGCGCTGGACCGGCATCAGCAGCGATAGCAGGCGCTCGCGGTGCTTCGCACCGGCATACTCCTGCAAGGCCTTGCCGAGCGGCAAATGCTGGGCCTTGGCTTGCGCAGAAAGCCGTGTCGTGTAGGTCGCAACAAACGCGAACGGGGCTTCCTCGTCCTTCCTGTTCTCCGCAAGATTGAAATGCACGCGCCCGACCAGGTTCCAGGCCGGATGACGGATCTTGAGAAACTCCTGAACGGAAAGTTTGGCTCGGGCGAACTCGGCATCGAAAGCCGCATCCGTGGCTCGCCAAAGGTCGGCCAGGACGGCTGCCGTCAGGTATTCCGCGCCAGTCATGGGCGGAACGGCGGCGGCCATCCTTTCCAACTCCGCGTTCGCGGGGCCGGGCACAGGCGGCTTGGTGCCGCCCTCGCCGATACCGGGAAGAGCGCACAATGCGGTCACGTACCGCGCCCCAAGCTCCCGCCAATACGACAGAACCGGGGGCAGAACGGTACCGACCTCGTCGACACCGAGAGACAACAGTCCATGCCCCGACCCGCGCCCGAACGCCTGCGCCAGTCGCGAGCTCTGCTCGGGTGCCAACGTCAAAGCCTCCCCCGTTGGCCCGAGGGTCAGCAAACCATGTGGAGTGAGAACGGGAGTCAAAATCATGACGGATGCGTGCTTACGTCGTGTCCATGTCGGATGTGCGAAGGGTGCGGGTTGGTTCTAGTGTCCCGATTCCGAAGTTCGCAAGTGCCTGCGGCACACTCTCATGCGAACTTCGGAATCAAGGGACACTAATTTAGAGCGTCTGAACCATTCGGCTAGAGCTTGCGCACCCACGCCACGATCGCTTCGACCACGGCCTTGGGCTGCTCCGGCAGCAAAGCGTGACTTGCGTTGGCGATCACCGCGACGCTGACGCGGTCGCCGAGCTCGTCCTTGAGCTCGTTCATCTTCTCGATCGGATGAAAGGGATCGTTGTCGGCCTGCAGGTCGAGCAGCGGCACCGTGCCGGCCGACCACCACTCCTCCTGCCTGGTGGCGAGGCCCGCGAGACGCTGGCTCTCGCTCGCCTGCGGGTGCCAGCCCTCGAGCCAGATCGAGGGGTCATTGCCGAGCGCAAAGAACGTGCCGCGCAGATATCTGAGCCGCTCCTCCTTCGGCAGCGACAGGTCGCCGCTCTTGGTGACGGCCACGCTGAGCTCGGGCGGATATGTCTTCGCCGCCGCCGCGGCGATCACCACGCCGCGCACGAGCTCGGGATGATCGACCGCCGTCATGCGCGCGACCCAGTTCCCGTAGGCATGCCCGACGATCACCGCGGGCCCGCCGTAGTGTCGGATCACGGCGGCGACGTCGCGGGCGAAGTCGTGCAAGGTGATGCCCTGCATCGGGCCGCTCGATTTGCCGATGCCGCGCGGCTGCGGGCGCAGCACGCGAAAGCCCGCGCTGCGCGAGACCATGCGCAACCTCGTCATAGTCCTCGGAATCGCGGCCGCGCGACGGCAGCAGCAGGATGAGCGGGCCAATTCCTTCCGTGATCACGTCGATCTCTCCGTCGGCGGTGGCCACGAGCGCGCGCGCGCGTTTGTCGCCTGCGGGTGCTGCTTGGGTCATGATCATCAGTGCCAAATGCGATCGCGGGGACGACAACAACAAGAAGTGAGGCCCGGCCGATCAGCTACATTCCGTGTCATTCCGGTGCCGGCGGCAGCGGCGGCGGCACGCCGTCCGGCAGCGGGATGTCGTGGCAGTTCAGCGTCATGGCGACCATGGTGTAATAGCCGATCAGCGCGGTGAGCTCGACCACGCCGACGGCGTGCCAGCGCGCGAGCACGCGTTGATAATTGGTCGCGCCCACGGTCTTGCGGCGGTTGAGCTCCTCGGCGTAATCGAGCACCGCGAGGCCGTCGCCATCGAGCGCGGCCGGGCGGCGGCCGGCGTGAACGTCGTCGATCACCGCCTGCGGCAGCCCGGCCTGGCGCGCCATCTGCGCGTGGATATGCCACTCGAGCTGGGCATGGCAGTGCCGCCCGGTGACCAGGATCGCGAGCTCCTTCAGATGCGGCGGCAGCGACGTGCGGAAACGCAGCAGCTCGCCGAGCTGCTGCCATTTGTCGGCGAGCTCGGGCCGGTGCAGCACCGCGCGCAAGGGTCCGCGCAGCTCGCCGCGCGGGCCGGCGACGACGGCATCGTGCACGCGCCGCTGCTCCGGTGTCATGTCATCGGTGGGATAGAGCGGAATGCGCGGCAAGTGATTCTCCGGTGAGAGGGTTCACCCACACCTCATGTGCTCTCCGACGGAGCGTGGGCTCTTGCCGCGGGCCAGCCCAGCTCGCGGAGAATCTCGTCGGTGTGCTCGCCGAGGAGCGGCGGGGGGCGTTCGTGCGACAGCGGAGCATTCTTGAACCGCATCGGCGACGCCACTTGCGGAACCGCGCCCACGACTGCATGCGCGATGTCGATCAGCATCCCGCGATGCTTGATCTGCTCGTCGGCGAAGACTTCCGGAATGGAATTGATCGGACCGCACGGCACGCCCACGCGCTCGCAGGCGCGCACCCAGTGGTCGCGCTCGCGCGTCGCCAGGATCTCGGCGATGAGCGGCGTGAGCGTCGCGTTGTTGCGGACGCGCCCGGCATTGGCCTTGAAGCGCTCGTCCTCGGCGAGCTCGGGGCGCTCGAGCACCTCGCAAAATCTGGCAAACTGGTCGTCGTTGCCGACGGCAAGCACGAGATAGCCGTCGCGCGTCGCAAAGACATCCTGCGGCTGGATGTTGGGATGGGCGTTGCCGGCGCGCCGCGGCGCCCGCCCCGAGATCAGGTAGTTCATCGCCTGATTGGCAAGGAACGACACCCCGACGTCGAGCATGCCGATATCGATATGCTCGCCGTGGCCGCTCTCATGCCGCCGCGCGAGCGCGGCCAGAACGGCGATGGCGGCGTACATGCCGGTCATGATGTCGACGATGGGAACGCCGACCTTCTGCGGGCCGCCTCCCGGCTTGCCGTCGGCCTCGCCGGTGACGCTCATCAAGCCGCTCATGCCCTGGATCATGAAGTCGTAGGCGGCCTGGTCGCGCCGCGGCCCGCTCTGGCCGAACCCGGTGATCGAGCAATGGATCAGCGTCGGATTGACCGCGCTGAGGTCCTCGTAGCCGAGCCCGAACTTCTCGAGCGTGCCGGTCTTGAAATTTTCCAACACGATGTCGGCGCGCGCGGCGAGCGCCCGCACGATGCGCTGGCCGTCCTTGTCCGCAAGATCGATGGCGATCGACCGCTTGCCGCGGTTGACGGCGAGGAAATAGCCGGCGTCGGTGGTGTCGCGGCCGGACTTGTCCTTGAGGAACGGCGGTCCCCAGCCGCGGGTGTCGTCGCCCGCGCCCGGGCGCTCCACCTTGACCACGTCGGCGCCGAGGTCGGCCAGAATCTGTCCCGCCCACGGCCCCGCCATGATGCGGCTGAGATCGAGCACGCGGATGTGCGAAAGGGGACCCGCCATGTCAGCGCCCGCCCCGCGGATGTTCAGCTGTCATCGATCGGCTCCGTGGCGCGCACCGAGGGACGCTCGCAGAAATCCCGGTGCCAGCGCGCGACGCGAGGATGGTCCGTTCGCCAGTCCTCGTCGCCAAACCTGAAATCGAGGTAGGACAGCGCGCAACCGACGGCGATGTGGCCGATGGTGAAGGGCGAGGCGGCGAGATCGGCGGCTTCTCCGTCGAGCGCGCGCAGCACCGCCTGCTTCTTGGTGCTGAAGGTCGAAAGATGAATCTCGGATGGATGCGCGCGCTCGCGCTCGTTGCGCAAGAGCAGCAGGAAATCGAGGAAGCCGTCGCCGAGCGCTTGCCGGCGCAACGCGATCATGCGCTGCTTGGCGTCAGCCGGAATGAGCTTCGGCCCGGCGTGCAGCGAATCGAGATACTCGCACACGACCGGCGAATTGTAGAGCACGGTTCCGTCGTCGAGCACGAGCGTCGGGATCTTGGAGAGCGGGTTCTCTTCCATCAACGGCGCGTGCGGCCGCGTGGTCGCGACCACGGTGCGCACGCAGGCGATGCGATCGGCAAGGCCGAGCTCATGGGCGGCGATCATCACCTTGCGCACGAACGGCGAACGCGGGGACCAATGCAGCTTCATGGAAGGTCCTGTGGGCTATGGCCCGCAGTTGGCGCCTGGCAGGCCTTCGGGCTAGCATCCCGACCTATCGATGTCGAGCGCGCCGACGATCGCGGAGAGACCCCATGAAACAAGGGCTTCGACGTGGCCGCCGTCGAACAGGAATGCCATCGCATGGATTATGATCCGCGCAGCGAGCCGCATGGCCTCGCCCATGACCCCGGGACCTGCCTCGTCGTGCCGCGCCCGATCGGCTGGATCACCACCATCAGTCCGGCCGGGGTGGTCAATCTCGCCCCCTACAGCTTCTTCAACATCATCTCGACGCGGCCGCCCTTCGTGATGTTCTCCAGCAGCACGCGCAAGCATTCGCAGCGCAACGCCGAACTGTCGGGCGAGTTCGTGTTCAACCTCGCCACCTACGACCTGCGCGTCGAGATGAACATCACCGGCAGCGACCATCCCGAGGAGGTGAGCGAGGCCGATCTCGCCGGCCTCAAGATGGTGCCGTCGCGGGTGGTGAAACCGCCGCGGGTCGAACGCTCGCCGATCGCGCTCGAATGCATCTACAGCAGGACCATCGACCTCGTTCGCTCGAACGGGACGAAAACGGTCAATTCGCTGGTCATCGGCGAAGTGGTCAATGTCCACATCGACGACGCGGTGATCGTGGACGGCAACATCGACATGGCGCGCATCCGCCCCATCGCCCGCCTCGGCTACATGGACTACACCTCGGTGGACAATATCTTCACCATGCACCGGGTGCCGGTGCGCTAGGGCATGATCCGGAAAAGTGGGTACCGGTTTTCCGAGAAGATCATGCTCAAACAAAGAGCTAGAGCGTGATTGCGACTCCACGTAAGGCAATCACGCTCTAGCGCCGGGGACCTTTTGCGCCATGGAGCTCGAACAGTTCCGCCTCGAGGTGGCCGACGGCATCGCCACCGTCACCTTCGACCGCCCGCCGGTGAACGCGCAGAACGCCCGCACGCGCGAAGAGCTGATCCGGGTGTTCGACGCGATCAGCGACCGCGACGACGTCCGCGTCGCCATCCTGACCGGCGCCGGCAACATGTTTTCCGCCGGCGCCGATCTCAAGGAGCGCGTCGACATGGTGCACGAGCCGGGCGACTATGCGCGCCACAACCGGCTGGTGCGCGAATTCTTCTACGCGGTGACCGACTGCGCCAAGCCGGTGATCGCCGCCGTCAACGGGCCGGCGATCGGCGCCGGCTTCGTGCTGACGCTCGCCTGCGACATCATGATCGCGTCCGACAATGCCTATTTCTCCATGCCCGAGATCAATGTCGGGCTGGCCGGCGGGGCGCGCTTCCTGATGGAGCATGTCGGACGCTCGCGCGCGCGTTCGCTCTATTTCACCGGCCGCCGCATCTCGGCGGCGGAGCTCTACCGGCTGGGCGTGATCGAGGCCTGCCCGCCGCGCGACGCGCTCATGGACGCCGCGCTCGACATCGCGCGCGACATCGCCGCCAAAAGTCCGCTCGCCGTGCGCCACATCAAGCGCGCGCTCAACACCATCGAGGAGCTGCCGGTGCGCGACGCCTATCGCTTCGAGCAGTCGGTGACCGTCGAGCTCTCGCGCACCGAGGATGCGCGCGAGGCGCAGCGCGCCTTCGTGGAGAAGCGCAAGCCGGTGTTCAAGGGAAAATGACGGCGCGCCTGCTGCAACCGGAGATAGAAGCGAGAGCGCGATACGCCCGGCTCCTGTAAATAACAGGAAAAAGAAAACAGGAGCCAACCCGATTGCGCAGCACGCACGGCATCTGACCGCCACGCCGCCATGGAGCGGTCGCCTCATCGGTCAGGCACGCTCTATCCGGGCTACGCATTGCGGCGCGCGGCATTCCAACCTCACGATGTCAAACAGCCCGGCGTCGGGTCCCCGCGCCATTGGCGGTGCCGACGTCAAGGCATATTTGGCATGTGTTCATAACGAAGTCAATAAATAAATACGATAAGTAGTCGATTGTTTTCAAGTCCCGAGAGCTTTGCTCTATTGAATTCTTGAACCGATGACGCCGACGACGATCATCGGACCAGGGAGGTCTCGCATGCTGCCGCGATCCGCCGGGCGACTCCTCGCCGCCATCGCCGCCGCCATTGTTGGGGTCGCGAGCACGGCTGCGCCGGCGCAGGACTGGCCGTCCGGCACGCGTGCGCCTGATCGTGCCCTACGCCGCGGGCGGACCGGTGGATTTTCCGGCGCGCCTCCTGATCGACCGGCTCTCGGCGCAGACCAAAGGCACCTTCATCCTGGAGAACCGCCCCGGCGCGGGCGGCTCGATCGGCCTGCAAACAGTGGTGCAGGCGGCGCCCGACGGCAGCACATTTTTGCTTACCACCTCGTCCGTCACCATGGTGCCGACCATCTACCCGAAGCTCGCCTTCGATCCGCTGCGCGACCTCACCTCCATCAGCCTGGTGACCGAGGTACCGATCAGCCTGGCGGTGCGCGCCGATCACCCCGCCCGCGATCTCGCCGACCTCATCGCCAAGGCCAAGGCGGCGCCGGGCAAGTACACCTTCGGGTCGGGCGGCGTCGGCACCGGCAATCATCTCGCCGGCGAGCTTCTGAAGAAGATGGCGGGCATCGATCTCCTGCACGTGCCGTTCCGCGGCGTCTCGCCGGCGCTGACCGCGCTCTATTCCGGCGACATCGACGTCGTATTTGCGAGCACGATCGAGACCGTAAGCCATGCGCGCGACGGGCGCCTGCGCGTGCTCGGGGTCGGGACGCCGCAGCGGATGCCCGAGCTGCCGGACTCCCCGGCGGTCGGCGAGATCGTGCCGGGCTATGTGATGACCAACTGGTACGGATTGTTCGCTCCCCGCGATCTGCCGGCACACATCGTGGCGCGCCTGCAAACGGAGCTGTCCAAGGCGCGCGAGGATCCGACGCTCAAGCAGAAGGCCGCCGCGGTCGGCATGACCATGATGCTGGCCCCGGCCGACGCGTTGCGCGGGCGCATCGAGACCGAGGTGCCGCGCTGGCGGCAGCTCATCCCCGACATCGGGCTCAAGGTCGAGTAGCAGCGATGCGCTTCTGCGTTTCGCAGCGCGGCGCAAACCAAGGGCACCTTCATTCCGGAGCAGGGCGAGCCCTCGAAGCAGCCAGCGGGATGTCGAGAACAAGCGTCGTCCGCGCCTAGAAGGATGCCGCTGTCCGAGCTTCGCCCGCTGCTAAGTAGCCGAGCGCAACCTGAGCGCCACCGCGATCCAGGCGCCGCCGTAAAAGATCAGCTCTATTCCGATGAACAGGCCGATCACCCAGAGCCCGGAGACCGGCCATTGCGCGAGTATGAGTATGCCGAGCACCAACGTGATGAGGCCATTGAGAGCGTGCCAGCCCCACTCCGGCAAGGAGATCACGAACGGCGTGATCAGTTGGAACAGGCCGGCCACCAGGAAGAATGCTCCCATCAGCAACGTCAGAATCTCGGCGGTGACCACGGGCCTCCATACGATCAATGCTCCGAGCACCCCGAACAGGAGCGCACTTACCCAATGGTGAAACAGGCCGGCCCATTTCCCGACCATGACGGCCTGGACGATTTCGATGCCGGCGGCAATCAACAGCAGCCACCCGAAGAACAGCATGGAGACGACGGTGGCTGCCACGGAGCGCGCGATCGCGAGAACCCCGAGCAGCACCAGGCCGATGCCGAAGACGAGGAACCAACCCCAGTTGTTGACGATCTCCGCAGGAATCCGAACGTCCAAAGCCTGGATCTCGGTCATGGCGCTGTCTCCTCTTGCAGAGGGCGCGGCGTCGCCCGAGCCATGGGCCGCCGTCAAGTCAAAGGACGTCGCTGCCTTCGCTTGCGACACCGACAAGATGTATACAACCTAGCAGGCGCCAATGCCGCAGGAAAACGACAACGGGAGGGAAACCATGGCTCTGCAGGACGCCGCCTCGCGCGTCGCCGGACGAATGTGCGCGCTGATCGGGATCGGGGCTGCCGCCCTGGCCTTTTCATGGGCGCCGGCCTACGCGGCCGATCCGATCAAGATCGGACTGAGCTTGAGTCTCACGGGCGCCACCGCTCCGGCGGGGCGGCAGGTCCTGGCGGGGCTTGAAATCTGGCGCGACGATATCAACAGGCGGGGTGGCCTGCTCGGACGGCCGGTCGAACTCGTCTATTACGACGATCAGGCGAACCCGGCCAACGCGCCCGGCATCTACGCCAAACTGATGGGCGTCGACAAGGTGGACCTGCTCATCGGCCCCTACAGCACCAATGTGATCGCGGCAGCGCTCCCGGCGATCATCCAGAACAAGCGCATGACGATCGGAATCTTCGGGCTCGGGGCGAACAAGGAGTACAAGTACGCCAGGTATTTCTCCATGAATTCGCAGGGCGCGTCGCCGAAAAACTATTCGCGCGGCTTCTTCCAGCTTGCCCTGCAACAGGAACCGAAGCCGACGCGCGTGGCGCTTGTCGGCGCGGATGTGGAATTCTCGCGCAATGCGCTCGACGGGGCGCGCGATAATGCGAAGGAATTCGGCTTCAACGTCGTTTACGAGCGGACCTATCCACTCGCCAACGCCGAGTACGCTACCATCGTGCGTTCGATGCAGGCTGCCGCTCCGGAGGTCATCTATGCGGCGACGTTGCCGGTCGATACCGTGGGACTGGTGCGCGCCTCGAACGAGGTGCAGTTCAGGCCGAAGCTCTATGGCGGTGCGTTCCTGGGTCTGCTCGTGACCGGGATCAAGCAACAGCTCGGCCCGCTCATCAACGGACTCGTCAACAACGAGTTCTACATTCCGGCTGCGAGCCTCCAATTTGCCGGCACCAGGGAATTCCTGGAGGAGTACCAGAAGCGGGCCCCTGGCCTCGGCATCGATCCGCTCGGCCTCACTTATCCGCCTTATGCCTACGCCGCCGGGCAGATTCTCGCGAAGGCGGTCACCGACACCAAGTCGCTCGACGACGACAAGCTCGCCGACTACATCCGCGGCAGCACGATCGAAACCGTGATCGGTCCGATGTCGTTCGGCGAGGACGGCGAGTGGAAGACGCCGCGCATCATCTACGCGCAATTCCAGAATGTCAGCGGTAACGAAATCGGCCAGTTCAGGGATATGTCGCGCCAGGTCGTGGTTTGGCCTTCGGACCTCAAGACCGGCAACCTGATCTATCCCTATGATCAGGCGCGAAAGTGAAAGGTCGACGCGAGATCGTTCCGGTTCACCTCTTCTCATCCCGCAGCCAGTCCCAGCCCGGTGAGGATCGCCACCGCCTGCTCCGGGCCCTGCGCCACCCGGCAGCCGGCCGCGGCAAGCGCCGCGAGCTTGGCATCGGCGCCTTCGCGCGCGCTGCCGACGAGCGCGCCGGCATGGCCCATGCGCTTCTCGGCCGGCGCGTGGCGGCCGACCACCATCGCCACCACCGGCTTGGGAAAGCCGCGCACGGCGTCGGCCAAGGCATATTCCTTGTCGCCGCCGATCTCGCCGCAATAGAGCACCGCCGCGGTCCCGGCATGATGCGCGAGCGCGGCGAGATATTCGTGCGGGTTGCGCCCGGCCACCGTGTCGCCGCCGATATGGGCGACCAGGCTCTGGCCGATGCCGGCGAGCGTCAACTGCCGCGCCATCGCCAGCGTGAGCGTGCCGCTGCGCGCGATCAGCGCGAGCCGGCCTTCCTTGCAGAAGCTCGGCGCGATCGAGCCGAGGAGCCCGCGCCCCGGCACGTACATCCCGAGCGTGTTCGGCCCGACCAGCCATGAGCCGGCGGCGCGCGCGCAGGCGGCGGCCGCGAGCGCGTCGTGCACCGGAACGTATTCGGCGACCGCCATGATGGTCGCGATGCGCGCGGCCGCGCAGGCGGCAATCGCCTCGCGCACGCCTTCGGCCGGCGTGTAGAGCACCGCCACGTTCGGCCGCTCCGGCAGATCGGCGACGCGGTCGTAGAGCGGCAGGCCGTCGAGCGTCTCGCCGCCGCGGCCGAGCGCGACCCCGCCGATGAGCGGCGTGCCGGCGGCGATCAGCCCCGCGACCTGATTGCGCGCGTAGCGCCCGGTCGGGTTGATCACGACCACCCGCCACGGCTCCGGGTCGAGGAACGGCAGGCGCGTGATGACGGGGTCCGGCATGATAGTGTCCGAGGTGACGCGCGCGACGGCGCGAAGGGGAGGGGCTCTATTATGCGCCTGGCGGAGATCGACGGGAAAGCCTTGCTGCGCCGGCACGGCCTCGCCGTCCCGCGCGGCGTGCTGCTGCGCGCGGGCGAAGAGGCGCCCGCCGGGACGCCGCGCAATGGCCGGGGCATCTGCGTCAAGGCGCAGGTGCTGGAAGGCGGCCGCGGCAAGCGCGGGCTGGTGCGCCGGCTCGGCGACCTTGCAGAGCTCGCGGAGACGCGGCGCCGCATCGCGGCCGCGCTGAACGATGCGGACGCGCCGCTCCTGCTCGAGGAGGCGGTGGCCATCGCGCGCGAAATCTACCTTGCCGTCCGCATCGACGGCACGCGTCAGGGACTCGAGCTCCTGGTTGCGGGGGAGGGCGGCGAAGACGTCGAGACGACCGAGGCGCTGCTGCGCATTCCGCTCGATGCCGCTGAGGCGGTCACTGCCGACATGCTCTATCCCGACCTGGCGACGCTGTTTGCGCGCGATGTCGCGGGGCGGCTGGCGCGCTATGCCGCGCGCCTGCCGGAGATCGCGCGGCGCGAGGACCTCGAGCTCCTCGAGATCAACCCGCTCGTGCTCACCCCCGACGGGCGGCTCATCGCCTGCGACGCGAAGATCATCCGCGACGACAGCGCCGCCTTCCGCCACGATCCGGACGAGTTTCCGTTGAGCCGCGCCCTTGCGGAGCGTGCGCTGACCCCGCTCGAGCGCGCGGCGCGCGACGCTCGGCTTCCAGCTCGTCGAGATGGAGGGCGACGTCGCGCTCGTCACCTCCGGCGCCGGGCTCGGCATGATGATGATGGATCTGCTCGCCGACCACGGGCTCAAGGCGGCGTGCTTCATGGATAATCTGCGCGGGGCGCCCGACGAGACCATGGCGGAGCGGCTGCGCATCGCGCGCGCGATCGCGCAGCGCCCGCAGGTCAAGGCGATCGTGTTCCAGACCGTGCTGGCCTCGCGCTCGCTCGCCGAGCGGATCGAGGCGCTGCTCGCCTGGCTCGCGGCCGAGCCGCTGCCGAAGCCCCTCTTCGTCGGCATCGCCGCCGGCCATGCCGCCGCCCGCACGATGAGCGCCGAGGCGGCGGTGGCGAAGCTCGGCGCCGCCGGCATCGCGGCCTTCACCGATCCGATCGTGATGGTGCGCGCGGTGGCGGAGGCGGTGGGCGCAAAGCGGAGAGCCTAAGGTCAGGGTCGCTGCGGCCTGCGACGCCGCAAGTCGTACCGGGCGGCGTCACATCAGCAACAGGCCAGCTACCGAAGATGTTTCTCGGCGTTCCAGCCGTGCGCTGCGAGATGCTTCTCGGCGAACTCCAGCGGCTCGTCCTCGAGCGGCGTTGCGAAGGTGTCGTTCCAGCGGTTGAGGAATCCGAACATCGCAATGACGCCGACGATCTCGACCACCTGCTCGTCGCTCCAGTGCTTGCGCAGCTCCATGAACATCGCGTCGGTGACGGCATTCGGCACGCAGCCGGCCGCAACCGCGACATCGAGCGCAGCCCGCTCGGCGGCGCTGAACAAGGGGCTGGTCCGGTAGTCCCAGACCGCGTCGAGCTTCTGCTGCTCGACCCCGAGCTTGGCCGCGCCTTCCGCGGTATGCGCCATGCAGTATTGGCATCCGGCGGACCGGCTCGCGACGTGCGAGATGAGCCGCTTGAGCTTGAGATCGACCTTGCCCTCCGGATCCCATATGGCCGCGCTCAGCTGGGTATAGGCGCGCGACATTTTCGGATTGCGCTGCATGATCAGCACGCTGTTCGGAATGAAGCCCATGCGCTTGCGCGCGGCCTCGAACTGCTCCTTCAGCTCGGGCGTGTGTTCCGGCGGCAGCGGTGCGAGGCGTGGTGCCGGTCGCGTTCTCTGGTCCATGATTTTCTCCTTCAGTGGGCTACTCGGTTCTAACCGATTTTCGCCACTCGCCGCGAGCATCGTAGCCGCATGAGCGAAGCGAATGGGGCAGACTTGCCGCGCGACAAGGTCCCGGATTTCGCTTCGCTTCATCCGGGCTACGACCTTTGGCGACCTTTGCTCCGCCGGGCGAGGAAGGCGTCGGCGGCGGCGATGCCGGTGAGATAGGCGCCGTGCGCGGTCGAGAAATCGTGGCGCGAGCAGGCCTCGCCCGCGAACAAGAGGCGCTCGTCCGCCGGCGCGGCGAGCTCGCCGCGGCAGTCGGCCTTGCCCGGCAGGGCATAGGAGTAGGAGCCGCGCGAGAACGGATCGACGCCCCACGGGTGGATGTGCAGCGGCTTGACCCGGCGGGCGAAGTCGCTGCCGAGGAGACCAGTGAGCTCGGCGACGGCGAAGTCGAAGAACGCAGCCTCGCCGCCCGCCTCGAGCTCTGCCGCCAGCGATCCCCCGAAATACGCCTCGATCTGCGGCCGGCCGAAGGGCCTGAAATGGTAGACTCCCGTCGCGCGGCGGTCGGTGCGGCCGAACAGGCGGCTCTCCTTGTCGAACTCGTCGGCGCCCTCGAGCGACAGGAACAGCTTGTCGGCCAGCCCGAGCGGCAGGCCCGACGCTGCCTCCATCGTCGCGGGCAGGGTAGGGGTGAAGGCGAGCCGTTCCTCGGCAAGCACGCCGCTCGGGACCGCGACGATCGCGGCATCGGCGGCGATGGCGCCGTTTGCCGTCTCGACGCGCAATCGCGGCCCGCTGCGATCGATGCGCCGCACCGGGCAGCCGAGCACGACCGGCACGCCCGCGGCGTGAGCGGCGATCACCGTCCCGTAGCCCTCGACCACCCGGAAGTTCACGCCGCTGTCGTCGTAGCGGCCGAAATCGCGGGCCGATACCCGGTCGAACTCGGCTCCGCTCACGTAGGTGCCGATGGCGGTGATCAGGTTGTTCCAGCGGCCGTGCGGCTCGAGAAAGCTTGCGGCGGGAACGTCCGCCGCCCCCTCGGCGAGCGCGTCGACCCGTCGGTAAAACGTCCGCAGCGCGTCCAGAAAGCTGTCCTGCTCGGACACGGGAAAGCCGATCGGAGGCGAGCGCCGCATCCAGGGCGGCGGCGTCTTGTCGATCGTGCGGCCTTGCGCCTCGCGCAATCTCCCGCCAGGGATTGCGGTCGGCCGAATGCAGCCAGCCGCAGCCGAGATCGACGGCAATGGTTGGGCCGAGATTGACTGTCCACGCACGGCCGCCGAGCCGCGGCCGCGCCTCGAGCAGGAGACAATCGACCTGCGCGTCGTGAAGCCGCCGGGCCGCGGCGATGCCGGCGGCGCCGCCGCCGACGATCACCACCTCGGTATCGCTGGCCACGCGCTGCTCTGTCACCGCCTTCTCAAGGTTCGCAGGCTAATTCGGCTTGGCGCCCGACGCCTTAACCACGGCGCCCCATTTCGCAGTTTCGTCGGCGAGGAGCTGTCCGAACTGCGCCGGCGAGCCCGCGAGCATCATGCCGCCGGTATCGGCGAGCCGCGCCTTCATCGTGGGATCGGCAAAGGCCGCATTGACCGCCTTGTTCAGCGTCTCGACCGTGTCGGCGGGCGTGCCGCTCGGAACGCCGATACCGGTGACCGCGCTCGCCTCGTAGCCCGGCACGACGTCGCCCAAGGAAGGGACGTCCGGCAACGCCGGCGAGCGCGTCGCCGTGGTCACCGCTAGCGGGCGCAGTTTGCCGGTCCTGATCGGCTCGATCGCCGCGGACATGGGCTCGAACATCATCTGGGCCTGCCCGTCGATCATGGCTTTGAGCGCCGGCCCGCCGCCGGCGTAGTGCACGACTGGCAGCCCGAGGCGGGTCATGATCTTGAACAACTCGCCCGACACATGCGGAGAGCTGCCGTTGCCGGTCGACGCCATTTTGAGTTTGCCCGGCTCGGCCTTCGCGTGGGCGATGAACTCGGCGACAGTCGTGGCCGGTACAGATGGGTGCACCACCATGACTAGGGGCTCGCGGGTGATGCCCGCGACCGGGGCGATGTCGCGCAGGAAATTGAAACCGAGGTTGTCGTAGAGCGATGCGCTGATCGCATTGGCCGGACCGACCAGGAGCAGCGTATAGCCGTCGGCCGGGGCGCGAACCACCGCTTCGGTTGCGATGTTGCCGGAGGCGCCGGGCCGGTTCTCGACGACGAACGGCTGGCCGAGCCGCTGCGACAGCCATTCTCCCATCAGCCGCGCCAGGATGTCGTTCGGACCGCCGGCCGGAAAGCCGACGATGAAGCGCACCGGACGCGCCGGGTAGGCCTGGCTCCGTGCCGGGCTCGGAAGCGCAGCGAGAATGACAGCGCCCATCGCAAGATTCAGGAATGCACGGCGTCGCATGGCGGTCCCCCGCTGCAGGCCCGCGCCGCTGCCGGCGACGCGCGGACGGAATGGGCCGCTACGACTTGACCCCGAGCAGTTTCGCGGCGGTGTCCCCTAGTATTGCGGCGCGGTCGGCATCGCTCAAGCCGGGCGTGTCGAGGATGTGGTCGACCGAGGTCTTGGTCCAGGGGAATGGATAGTCCGTCCCCATCACGATCTGGCTCGCGCCGACTTGCCCCACCAGGTGCCGCATCGCCTGCGGCGTGAAGATGATGGAGTCGAAATAGAGCTGCCGCAGGTATTCCGTCGGCTTCTTCTTGAGGATGACGGCATTGCATCGATCGGGAAAGGTCGTGCAGCCGGCATCCGAGCGCGCGGCGTAGGACGGCAGATAGCCGCCGCCATGGGCGGCGCAGATCTTGAGCCCGGGAAAGCGGTCGAGCGTGCCTTCGAAGATCAGATGCGAGAGCGCGATCGTGGTTTCAAGCGGATTGCCGATGACGTTGATCAGCCCGCCGTTGCCCCTCAGTCGCTTCTCGAAATCGGGATTGGCCTGCGGATGGATGAAGACGAGGCAGCCGAGCTCCTCCGCCTTCTTCCAGAACGGGTGAAACTTGGGATCCGCCAGCTCCTCGCCGTTGACGCTGCCGCCGATCGCCGCGCCGCGCAGCCCGAGCTTCTTGACCGCGTCGTCGAGCTGCTCGGCGGCGAGGTCCGGATGCTGCAGCGCGACGGAAGCAAAGGCGACGAAGCGGTCCGGCTGCGCCGCGCACAGCTCGGCGAGCTTCTCGTTCTGCAGCTTGATCAGCGCCTCGGCGACATCGCGCTCGGCCTTGTACCAATAGGCGTTGATGCTGAGCGCTTCGACGTCGATGCCCTGCTCGTCCATGGCCTTGATGCGCGCGGCACCCATGACCAGGGTTTCGGGATTGACCTTCAATCCCATCATGGCCATGGCTTCCGGAAACGCGCAGTGGGCGTGCACGTCGACCGTCTTCACGCGGCGGCCGTTTACCACCACCTCCCGGCGCCTTCCGGCCGGCTGCGCGTGCGCGGCGCGCATGAATCCGCAGCCGACGAAGGCGACGCCCGCCATGCCGCCAATGAAGTCCCTGCGCGTGCTCATCCTGCGTCCTCCCTTGCGATATTCTTGTTTGTGCGACGGGACGCCTAGCATCCCGCACAAGTATCGCTCTCCCGTGGCCATCGTGGAAGAGGCCTCCGAGCGGCGCAGACCGACGCACGCGCGGCACGGTTCCATGCGCCCACCGCATCTCTCGCGTCCACGGTGCCGAGCGAATCTTCGGAATTGTTTCGACCGTTACGCCGCCCTGCGAGTGCTCAGCGCGGGCGCCAGATGGTGAAACGCGCCGCGGTCGAGCGTGTGCTGACACGCATGCAGCTCTCCTAAGCGCACCCTTTTTTAGGCCGTGTACTCATAAATCGCGATATGCGAGAGGGGCCTTAACAACGTCCGCTTTGGTGCGCTTTACGGACTCAAGTCGAGCATTTCCCCATGTCCGAGATGTGCCGATTTTGTTGCAGAAGTCGGCGATCAGAGAAGCGAGACGACTGACGCTCTTCTTGGGGTCATCCGTTGCCATCCGCTCCATTGGAGGCAGTGGCACTGACGCCCGCAGCGGTTACGCAGCGCACCCGGCGGCGGCTGGTGGCGGTCGGGCGACCAGTTTGGCGAGCCGGCGTAGGTTCTGTGCGATAGCTGCGAGCGTGAACTCGTCTTGCGCGCCACGTGGGCCGCGTAACCGAAGGCGACCAAGCTTCAGAATGCGCTTGAGATGAGCGAAAAGCATCTCGACGCGTTTGCGATCGTGGCGTGATTGCTTGAAAGCTTCGGTGTCAGCGAGTGCGCGGGCGGCATCGCGGGCGCCCTCGTATATGCTGCGCGGGATTTTGCGCTCCGGCGCCTTTGGGCAGCATTTGGACTTCAGCGGGCAAGGGCCACAATCATAGGTCCTTGCCCGATAGAGGACAGTCTGCCAATCGTGGATCCTGCCTGTCGTGTGCAGGAGCTTGCCCTGCGGGCACACATAGACATTGCGATCCTTGTCGAACGTGAAGTCCGCCCGGCTCAGTGAGCCGTCCTCTCGCTTGGACTTGTCAATGACGGGAATGTGCGGAGCGATCTTCTTCTCGTTGACGATCCAATGGAGTGTCGCCGCCGATCCGTAGGCAGTGTCCGCTGCAAGACGTTCGGGCCTGAGGCCGAAGCGCTCCTCAGTGCGGTCGATCATCGTCTTCGCCGCGCCGACCTCCGCTTGACGAATGGCGCGCGAAGCCTCGACGTCAACGATCACTCCGAACTTCACATCAACGAGATAGTTGTTGGCGTAGGCGAAGAACGCCGGTCCTCGCATCGCGCCCGTCCATTGGGCGGCTGGATCGGACGGCGACACGAACTTCGGAGTGACGCTGCTGGCTGCCCCGAAGGCCGCGTCGTCGAGGGTGGCGAGATACTCCTTCGCGGCCCGGCTCGCCGCTTGCGCGCCAAGCTCTTTGCTCCACTCCGATCCAGGGATTGAGCGCTGCTTATTGGCATCGGCAACAATCAGGCTGGCATCCACCGCAAAACCTTCCCCGCCGACCAGACCAGCCCTGATGCACGCGTCCACCACGCGCTCGAACACACTGCGGAAGATGTCGCTGTCGCGGAACCGCTCATTGCGCGCACGCGAGAACGCCGAATGATCCGGGATCTTGTCCTCGATCGACAGCCTACAAAACCAACGATAGGCGAAGTTCACTTGCACATCGCGGCACAACGCCCGCTCCGAGCGGATCGCGAACACGTAGCCGATGATGAGCATCCGGATCATCAGTTCCGGGTCAATCGATGGCCGACCAGTGCTGGAATAGTAGGGCGCGAGCTCAGCACGGACCCACGCCAAGTCGAGAACCGCAGCTATCTCGCGAACCAAATGATCGTCCGGAACAGCCTCTTCAAGACAGAATGAATAAAACAGCTGCCGTTGGTCGTGATTGAGCCGCCCCATCATCGCCCGCCTCCACAGCGAATCGCATTGTGACAGCGACGGAATCACTGTTCGCGGAAGCCATCAACGACTTTTGCAACAAAATCTGCCAGGAAGCGACATATGCACCGCAGCAAATAGGATAGCTATTCGATCACCTCGTCGGCGCGGGAGAGCAACGTCGGTGGGACTTCGATACCGAGCGCCTTGGCGGCGGTGAGGTTGATTACGAACTCGAACTTCACTGCCTGATCGACCGGCAACTCCGATGGTTTCTCACCCTTGAGAATCCGCGCGACATGCAGGGCGGCCCGCCGATAGCCGTCAGCGACGTCGTTACCGTAGCTCATCAGCCCGCCTTCTGCCGTGAATTCGCGGTTGGGATACATCGCTGGGATGGCGTCCCGTATCGCCAACGCGACGATCTGTTGACGCCGAGCGGTGAAGAACGGGTCGCCCCCCACGAGCAATGCGCCGGCGCGCCGTTGACGCAGCGAAGCGAAGGCGGCGTGAATATCGGCCGCGGTGCTCGCTTGCATGACGAGGAGTTCCCGACCCAGCGTGCGCGCTGCCTCCCGCGCATCGTTTTGCGTTCGCGCAGCTTCGGGAAGGTTCGGGTTCACCATGAGGCCAACGAGTGCGGCACCGGGAACTAGTTCATGCAGCAATCCCAGGGCCTTGGCGGCGACCAGCGTCCCGAACCAGCTAATCCCGGTGAGGTTGCCGCCCGGCCGATTAAGGCTGCCAACGAAACCCTCCTGGATCGGGTCGCCGCCGGTCAGAAAAACGATTGGGACAGTCGTGGTCGCCGCCTTTGCGGCCAGGACAGCTCCGCCGCCTCCTGCCGCGTTAATAACTGCCACTTTGCGGGCCACCAGATCGCCTGCCAACATTGGCAGCCGAGTGTACTGGTTATCGGCGAACCGGTATTCGATCGTGACGTTGCGCCCTTCGACGTAACCCGCTTCGGCCAAACCTCTGCGGAATGCCTCCGTGAGGTTAGGCCGGTCGTCGCGTGCGAGCGCGCTCAGGAAGCCGACCACCGGCAGCGCCGGTTGCTGCGCACGCGCCGCGAGCGGCCACGCAACCGCCGCGCCGCTGATGAGCGTGATGAACTCGCGACGCCTCATGCTTACTCCCCTCAGGAGAGGGTCGGACCTTACCACGCCGCCGTGGGAAAACCGGGTCGTGCGTCACAGCAAATTTAGTGGCCAAATGTCTCAGTTGGGTCTTGGTTGCGTAAAAACGTTTCGGAGCGTTCCAAAGCTGCTTCCGACTGGCTGGCGAGCACCCTCAAGCGCGCTGATTGGCTTTTTCTGCGATCGCGGGGTCTGGAGACACTCCTGAAGCTCCCAGAGGTCATTCTGAGTGACCTGGAAACCCCGAGACAACCCGCAGCTCAAGCCCGGATCGCCGCCAGGAGCGGCTTCACGCCGACGATGTTCATCACGCGCGTGAGATTGTAGGCAAGCACGTGCAACGCCATCTCCGTGGCGACCTTCGGTAGACGCTTCATCAGGAAGTGCGTGGCGCCCATGCGCATCTTCAGCGTGCCGAACGGATGCTCGACCGTCTCGCGGCGTGCACGCATCGCCTGCGGGTTTTCATCGAGCCGCTTCTGCGCGGCTTCGAGAACGTGCTCGTGCTCCCAGCGTGGAATGCGTCGCTCGTTGCCCGTCGTGCATTTCGATTTCAGCAGACAATTTGGGCAGGCGTTCGTCCAATAACGCCGCATCATCTTGCCATCCTGCTCGGTCGTCATGCGATAGGCCAGCTTCTCGCCGGCAGGACAGCGATAGACATCCTCGGCGGCATTGTAGACGAAGTCCTGCTTGCCGAAACGACCATCCGACTTCGCGCCCGATGTCATTGGCTTCGGCAACGTCACCGCAACGCCAGCATCATCGCAAGCCTTGATCTCCGTGCTGTTGTAGTAACCGCGATCGGCAACAGCCTCGAGCTTGTCGACGCCGAGTGCATCCCTGGCCTGGCGGCCCATATTTGCAAGTTGTGCCCGATCCGAACCGCTATTCGTCACCTCGTGCGTGACGATTAGATGATGCTCGGTCTCAACAGCGACCTGCACATTGTAGCCCACGACGCCGGAGCCGCGACCGCTCGTTGCCATCGAGCGGCTGTCAGGGTCGGTCAACGATATCTGCTGATCTGGAGAAGCCAACATCTGCTTCTCCATCGCCGCGAGGCGCTGCATCTCGCTTTCGAGCTTGGCGAGCTTCTCCTTGAGGTGTGCCGTCTTGGCCGCAAGCGCCTCCGACGGCTCCTGCAAATCGGCCGTGTCGAGCTGGCTCAGATACCGCGCGACGCTCTCCTCGAGCTGCGCCCGGCGCCGCTCCACTTTCGCGCGCGTAAAGTTGCGGTCGCGATTGTTGACGGCCTTGAACTTGCTCCCGTCGATGGCGACGCTCGCTTTGGTGAGCAGACCCATGTCGCGGCACAGCGCGACGAACTGGGCGCACACCTTGCGGATCGCAGACCCATTGTCCTTGCGGAAATCGGCAATCGTTTTGTCATCCGGGACCAACCGGCCGAGAAGCCAGATCACCTCGAGATTGCGACCGGCCTCACGCTCCAGCCGCCGGCTCGATTGCACCCGATTGAGATAGCCGTAGATGTAGAGCTTGAGCAGGGCCGAGGGATGATAGGAGGGCCGGCCCGTTACTTCCGGCACAACGCCTTCGAACCCGAGCTTGCCCAGATCAAGCGCATCGACAAACGCATCGACCGCGCGAACAGGATTGCTCTCATCAATCCAGTCATCGAGGCATTCGGGCAACAAAGTCGACTGCCCACGATCCGCCCCAACCAAGAAGCGCTTCATCGATTTCCCCCGCAAATCGCGAGGAGAATCATAACATCCAAGACGTTTTCACGCAGCCAGGGTCAAACTCGGCCGTCTCGAGATTTCTGCGGCACGGCTGCTTCACCCCTGAAACCGGACATTGGTTGGCGCGGCTGGCACGATCGCCTTCCAACGCGGCCCGCGACCGGAACAGCCCGATCAAGGCGCACCAGATCGGTCCGCAAAGATCGCTCATCGATGGGGACTATCAACCGATTCGCGAGCGTCAGTCAGCTGTTTTGGGTTTACGGTAGGGACAGGGAGCGAGTTGAGTAAGAGACGGGTCGTTATGCGAACCTGGCTCAGATGGCTTCGGTCACGACGAAGATCATCGTTGACGCCGTATCCCAACGGCACCCGGCGCACAACCGGTCGCGTTTGACGAATGGATTACGCCTTCGCTTTTGGGAGATCAGCGCGAAGACCTCGAAACTCCCCGGGTCCCTTCAGAAGCCGCCGTTTTCGTTGTTGCTGTTCCTCGGCGGTGGCCGATAAATCAGCGAGTTTGTCAATTTGCTGGCCTGCCATGTGGGAGGCCTTTGTTGCGGCCTGGGGGCTTCGCTGCCTCATTGGCTGTGATCCCGCTAGCCCCAACTCAACCAGGCGGCGGATGGCGTCTGACCGTGATGTAGCTTCGTGTCGAGCGGCCCATTTGTCGATTGCTGTAGTTAGTTCGACCGGCAGTCGAATGGCCGAGACCGGATCACGGCCGGTGGCGGGACGACCGCGCCCTTTTCGTGTAGGCTTCCCCATCATTTGGTAATACCGAAATAGTGAGCCGAGGGCAAGCGCAGCTTAGGGCTTGGCGCATCGTCGCGGCCTCCAAAGCTGAATGGATTTGATCTTTTGCAGAACGCAGCTTGGGCCACGCTGCTGCTGCACAATGTCCAACAAGGTGCGGCTTTCACAGCCATGCCCGAACGCTCGCGACCCCGACTGGCCCCGCGGCCTGCGTAATCATTGCGGTCGCCAGCCAATGACGTTGACTTCAATTCGATGGCCAGTGGTGCCGCTGCGCCAAGCTCCGTCCATCCAGCGACAGGGAAAAGGAAGCGCGTAGGTGCCGTTGTGGTCCTCGCAAAGCAATTCCATTAGTTCTCCGGCTGGCGGTTCGCCGTCTGAGCCGAACTGGTCTAGTCTTTGCTGCCGAGTTACCATTACACGTCCTTTAAACCACGGCCCGGCCCGCCGCTCTCGCCGGCGTCCATAAACTTCATGCGGGCATTCGTCCAGCAGCAGCAGGCCAGGGCGGGCGTCCGTCACGCGCTCACTGTGGCACGTCGCAGGTTTGTCTCACGTTGCGACATGCGACGTGCGCGACAAGGCGGGATCGAACGTCGCGAGGATGCCGTCACTTCTCTTTTCGGTGGGCAGATTTGTGCTTGGATTTTCGGGCACCCATTCTTGGCTCTTTTTTCGTGAGCCATGCTGCCGCGGGGGGCCGGGCCATGCGTTCTGCGCCACGTGTGGGCGCAAACTCATTACGATGACCCCAGAACAAAGTCTACTATGTCGCTCCTCTGTCCGACGAAATCGATCTGAAATAGTGTTCGGCGTGCTGGTAGTAGTTTTCTGCCCCGACTATGTTGCCGCTTTGGGCTTCAGCTTGGGCGAGCGCCAAATACCGCTCATAGTTCCTTTGCGCGTTGTGAGAGCCCTTCTGATCGGGGCGAGGCGCATTCGATGACCACCTCTTTGAGTGGCTAGTAAATGGTGCTGTCGGTCTGTGTTGGCGCGTATTCATGTTGGTCTTTCGGCCATTCTGCATGGCTCACTCCTTGGTACTGGCAGGTGCAAACGCTCCGTATGGCGCACGAAGGACAAGAACCAGAGCTGGCGATGCGCATTCTCTGAAGAGTGAGTTGACTTGGCTGGGAAGAGTGAGTTGACCGCACTGTTGAAGCGCGCGCCCGCTGTGCAAGCGTTCACCAATCCATACTGCGCGACTCTCACGGGCGGCCGATCCGCCCCAACGACGAAGTCTTGTACTGGCAATGGAGGAGATAAGCCCTTCGAGGAAATGTTCACAATTTCTGGAGCTGATTGGTTCAGTCGCCGCACTGCCGACTACACGCGATATATGAACCAACCGTGTATTTATGTGGGGACAGTGAGAGAAACTGTCAATGGGGGACCTCGAAAAATCCCTCTCGGCCCTGGGGCGCTGTCGGCTCAATGTGCGCATCACCCCCAAAAGCGGCCATGTAGTCGGCACGGCCTGGGTACCGACGGCCCAGAGCCCGCTTCGTGGCCGATCTTCGGTGGACTTGACCGCCATTACTGCGGAGTTACCCAATTCTCGGTACATAGTGGCGCTCCAGCTACCGGTGGATGCGACTGATCTTGGAGCCTTCGAGCGTCAGATTGTACATCAGCCCTTTCTGATCGAAGATAAATCCGATAACCGGACTGCGGATGCTGTTGGTGTCGATCTGCCCGCCAGCCCCAACCGTGATGATGGCGATCGATCCGTCGACGCCGACCTTCCAGCCGTCGGTGCGCTGGAAATTCGCGAGTGCCGCCTCGGTCATGAACATAATGATCACGGATCGCGCCTGCGCACCGAATTGAAACCCGATCGAGGCCGAAATGATGTTGTAGTAGCCGGCGCTGCGGCCGCGAATGTGCAGCGCGCCTTCGCCATATTCGCCGCCGATCCCGAAGCCGGCCTTGACGATTGTCGGGAAGACCAGGATTGCCACGGCCTGGTTGGCAAGGTCCCGCCCCGACCAGACCTCCCGGAAGATTGTTTTCGAGCGTCGCGCGCACGCTCGCGTCGATCTCCGGGGCCGGTGCGGCCTGGGCCCGTGGGACCAGGCAGATTGCTGCAAGCAACGCCACCACGACAATCGTTGATCTACTGATTCCGCCGCGCATCAGTCCCCCTTTGTCGTGCCACCGCTCGGGCGCCGCCGTAGCGAGCGGCGCGCCTTGGCGATGAGCCGAAATTTGTTTCGCTTCGCGCACGCACTATAACCACGCTTGCCGCG
>CAWHCK010000037.1:0-123867 GCA_963827585.1 uncultured Alphaproteobacteria bacterium | reverse complement strand
GGGAAAGCGCCGACACCCACGGGGATTTGGTCCCCGATCTGCGCCTGAAAGGATGACCATGTCCGATAGCACGGAATCGACTGACGAGCGGCCGTGTCTGCATTGTCTCATCGGCGATCTGATCGACGAGTTCTATGCGGAGTATGGCTCGTTGAGCGGCGAGAAAGACACCATGGACGTGGATGAAATCATTACCGCGCTGGCCAAGACCGTGGCGGAGATGACCTACGGTTCCGATGCCGCGGTGCGCCAGCGTATTGTGGATGACCTGATGCGCGAAATTTCGCAATTCGAAGTCGAATTTTCGAGCGCATCAGGGTCGGACATGCGGCACTAGGCGCGGATGTATCGTCATGCCCATTCCGTCCCGGGAGCGGGCGTGAACGGCGGGTCCGGATCATCTCCAGGAGTGGCCGGGAGACTATCAACTCAACTAGGCCCCCGTCGGCTGTCACCGACGGAGCAAATGGCTCGCGAGGCCGTCCGTGCAGGCGTTATATCGCGAGCTTCAAGTGCTTGGCCGGGCGGAACGCGACTTTCTTGCTGGCCTTGATCTTGATGGCCTCTCCGGTCGCCGGATTTCGCCCCATGCGGGCTGCGCGCGTCCTGACCTGCAAGATGCCAAAACCCGCAATCCGGACCCGTTCGCCTTTCTTGAGATGCTTGGTGATCAGGCCCACGAGGTCGCCGAGAATCGCTTGGCCCTCGCGTTTGGTGAGTTGATGGTCCGCGGCCAATCTCGCCGCCAGATGCTTGATCGTAATCGGACCGCCGCTCTTGCCCGCACTCGCTGGTGCCATAGCTTTGCGCGAAGACGCCATGATGGATTGCCCTCCTCAGAGCGCAAAAATGCGCGGCTGCAGGAGATATGATTCGAGACGGGAAGGAAAGTAGTCTTTCCGAGTCGAGGGGGCCGCATCAAGGCCATTCCCGCGGGTGGCGCTGCGGACTTGGGAGCGTGTGGGCCAACGCGCCCGCGCGGACATTGCGGAATTGATCCGGGAACGAAGCGGAATCGCAACGGGAACGTCGTTCCGCTTTTCGCAGGCTTGCCGGCTCCACCGCCCTGAAAAGGGCGCCGCGTTAACGGTGGGTTTACCACGGCGACGACATGGTTCGGGCAGGAGAAGGCGACGCGATCGGCCTGCGAACCGCAGTCGCTCGCCGGACCCAGTCAGCAGCATCGCAACAGCATCAACATCCCGAAAGAAATGGCTGGCAGACAGCGATTCGTCACCGCAGGACGCACGATGCCGCGTCAGCGGATTTCGCAGCCGAGGCCGGCGGTGCGGGAAACGTCGCTGTATGCCCCGGTGAAGCGCTTCCTCGAGACCCTGGGCTTCGACGTGAAGGGCGAAATCTGCGGCTGCGACCTCGTTGCGTTGCGCGGCGACGAACCGCCGCGCGTGGTCATCGGCGAGCTCAAGCTCGGCTTCAATCTCGAGCTTGTCCTGCAAGCGGTCAATCGCACGGCGGCGTGCGACGAAATCTGGCTTGCCGTCCGCGTCTCCGCGCGCGGCGGCCGCGAGCGCGACCCGCGCGTGCGCAAGCTTTGCCGGTTCCTCGGCTTCGGACTTCTCGGCGTGTCGGCGACCGGGCGCGTCGAAGTGATCGTCGAGCCGGCGCCTTGGCGTCCTCGCCGGGATGGCGGACGGCGATCGCGTCTCGTGAGCGAGCACCGACGCCGTATCGGTGATCCGGTTCTCGGCGGGATGTCCAAGGCGCCGATCATGACCGCCTACCGCCAGCAAGCGCTCGCGTGCGCGGCTTCGCTCGCCAACGGTCCCCGGCGCCCGTCGGAGATCAAGACCGCCGTGCCGGACGCCCCGAAGATCCTTCTGCGCAACGTGTACGGCTGGTTTGTCCGCGTCGAGCGCGGCGTGTACGCCCTCACGCAGGAAGGTACGGCCGCCCTATTGCGCTGGCCGCAAGCGCCGGCGGAGCGTCATGATCCGCCGCCCAGTTCCTCGCGCAGCATTTCCAGCTCCAGCCATTTCTCCTCCGCGGCGGCCAATTCCGTTTGCGCGGCTGCGAGCGCCGCGGATGCGTCTTCGAAGGTCTTGCGGTCGCGCCCATAGAGGCCGGGATCGTCCAACCGCTCGTGCAGCGCGCGCACGCGGGCCGCCAGCGCGACGATCGTTGTCGGCAACGTCTCCAGCGCATGCTTCTCATGAAAGCTCAGCCGTCGCTTTCCGAGGATGCGCTCGCCCGGTGCCGCCGCCTTCGCGTCTCGTGCTGTTCTGGGCGCCGCCGGCTTGACCGCCGCGCGCGCCAGGTCTTCGCCGCGCTGAGCCAGCATGTCGCTGTAGCCGCCGGCATACTCCACCCAGCGGCCGTCTCGCTGCGGCGCGATCACCGCGTTGACCACGCGGTCGAGGAAATCGCGATCGTGGCTGATCAGAATGACGGTACCGGCATATTCGCCGAGCATCTCCTCGAGCACGTCGAGCGTTTCCAGGTCGAGATCGTTGGTCGGCTCGTCGAGCACCAGCAGGTTCGACGGCTTGGCGAGCGCGCGCGCCAGCATCAGGCGGCCGCGCTCGCCGCCCGAGAGGACGCCCAGCGGGGTGCGCGCCTGCTCCGGTGCGAACAGGAAGTCCTTCATATAGCCGATCACGTGCTTGGGCTGATTGCCGATGATGACGGTATCGCCGCGCCCTTGCGTGATCGCATGGGCCAGTGTTGCGGTCGGGTCGAGACCCTCGCGGTGCTGATCGAGCGTCGCAATGGCGAGGTTGGTCCCGAGGCGCACGCTGCCGGCGTCGGGAGCGAGCGCGCCGGTGAGCAGGTTGATCAGCGTGGTCTTGCCGCTGCCGTTCGGGCCGACGATCCCGATGCGGTCGCCGCGCCGGACGCGAAGGGAGAAGTCCGCGACGATCGCGCGCCCGTCATAGGACTTGCCGATCCGGTCGGCTTCGATCACCAGCGCCCCCGATGGGTCGGCCGCCGCGGCCGCGAGCGAGGCTGTGCCGGCCGCGGCGCGGTAGTTGCGGCGTGCCGCGCGCAGGGCCTGCAAGGCGCCGAGGCGGCGGATATTGCGCTTGCGCCGCGCCGTGACGCCATAACGCAGCCAATGCTCCTCGGCCACGATCGCGCGGTCGAGCTTGTGCTGCTCGCGCTCTTCGTCGGCCAGCACGTCGTCCCGCCAGCCCTCGAAGGCCGCGAATCCGCGCTCGATGCGGCGCGTCTTTCCGCGGTCGAGCCATATGGTGCTGCGCGACAGGGTGGCGAGAAAGCGCCGGTCATGGCTGATCATCACGACGGCGGCTCGGCGGATCGAGAGCTCGCGCTCGAGCCATTCGATCGTGGTGAGATCGAGATGATTGGTCGGCTCGTCGAGCAGCAGGATGTCGGGGGCGGGCGCCAGCACGCGCGCAAGGGCCGCCCGCCGCGCCTCGCCGCCGGACAGGCGAGCCGGGTCTTCATCGCCGCGCAGCCCGAGCTGCTCCAGGAGGTAGTGTGCGCGATGGCGATCGTCGCCGGGACCCAGCCCCGCCTCCACATAGGCGAGCGTCGTGGCCGCGCCGGCAAGATCCGGCTCCTGCGGCAGGTAGCGAACCGTCGCTCCCGGTTGCAAGAAGCGCGTCCCTCGGTCGGGCTCGATCATGCCGGCGGCAACCCTGAGCAAAGTCGATTTGCCCGACCCGTTGCGTCCGACCAGGCAGACGCGCTCGCCGGCCGAGACGGTGAGCTCCACGCCGGCCAGCAGCGGTGTGCCGCCGAAGGTCAACGCGATGTCTTTGAGCTGGATGAGGGGAGGGGCCATTCTTGGTTTTGCCTCACCTTTGCGACCGCGCGCGTTGCACGCGCCGGATCGCCTCGTCGAGCGCGGAGAGAAAGGCGGAGCGATCCCGCGGCAGGAACGGCGGCGGCCCGCGCGTCGCTTCTCCCGCCGACCGAAGGTCATGCATGAGATTGCGGACGGCCAGTGTCATTCCCATTGTTTGCTCCGTGAAGGCACGGCCGTTCGGGGCGATGACTTCGGCGCCAGCCTTCACGCACCGGCTCGCCAGCGGGACGTCGGCGGTGATCACGATGTCGCCCGGCCCGGCGCGGCCGGCGATCCAATCATCGGCGGAGTCCATGCCCGAGCCCGCGGCCACCCGCTCGATCATGGGGTCCTGCGGCACGCGAATGAACCCGGCGGCCACGACGGTGACCGGGACGTGGTGACGGGCGGCGACGCGATAGACCTCGTCCTTTACCGGGCAGGCGTCGGCATCGATGTAAATGCGCATCGAGGCTTCGGTCATCGGCGGCATACGTTTCGCATTGGGCGGTGGCGCGCAAGGTCTTGGGCTGCTTGCCGACCGAAAAAAAAGCCCCGACGAGCGGGGCTTTCAAGTCTAAGGAGGAAACGCCCATGATTAGGCAGTGGCAAGGTTAACCATTTCGCCCGCGCTGCCAACCGCGAATCCGGCTGCTGCTCCACATTCGCGGCATGTGTGACCTTTTCGTCACAGCCGAAACGCCGGTGAGCGACCGCGAGCGGCGGAACTCGGACAAGATGTTCTCGCGCCGCTGCAAAGCCATCGCTTCCATCCGGGCTACACCGCTGTCTTGCAGGGGGGCCGGAAAAGCGTGAGTATCTAAGCCAGTTCGGGATTTATCTGGGGTCCCGGTTAGGCCGCCGCCGGACGAAAAATATAGACGGCCCGGGGAGGCATCATGATGTTCGCACGCGCGCTCGCGGCGCCGTTTCTCGGCGCGTGTATTTTGGCAGCCGGCGCCGCAGTGGCGCAGACCTATCCCAGCCGTCCGATCACACTCGTGGTGCCGTACCCGCCCGGCGGCGCGACCGATGCGATCGCGCGGATCGTGCAGGACAGCATGTCGCAATCGCTCGGCCAGCAGCTCGTCATCGAAAACATCGGCGGCGCCGGCGGCATGATCGCCGCCGCTCGCGCCGCCCGCGCCGCGCCCGACGGCTACACGGTGCTGCTGCATCAGGTTGCGATGGCGGCGGGCATGACGCTTTATCCGAATCTTACATTCGACGTCGAGAAGGATTTCGTCACCATTGGCCTCGTCAACACCGCTGCTTCGACCGTTGCGGCACGCCCGACGCTGCCGCCGAACAATATCGGCGAGCTGGTGCGCTTCATGAAGGAGCCCGGACAGAACACCCGGATCCCGCACCCCGGCGTCGGCTCTTTCGGTCATCTGGCCGGCGTGCTGCTTGCCCAGGAGATCGGCGGGACGGTCACGCACATTCCCTATCGGGGCGCCGGCCCGGCGCTCAATGATCTGCTGGCGGGCCACGTCGACCTGAGCTCGCAGTCGGCCGTGGTCGCCGGGCCCTTGGTCAAGGCCGGCAAGCTCAAGGCCTACGCCATCATCGGCAGAACTCGCTTCGTCGGCCTGCCGGACCTCCCGACCATGGGGGAGGTCGGCTACAAGAAGCTCGAGCTCGATTTCTGGCACATGCTGTTCGCGCCCGCCGGCACGCCGCGGCCGATCGTCGATCGGCTCAATGCCGCGCTGCGCCACGCGTTCGCCGATGCCAGCGTCCGCAAGACGTTCAAGGAAGGCGGCATGGATCTGTTTCCGCCCGATCAGCAGACGCCGGAAGCCGCGAGCGCGTTGCTCAAGAGCGAGCTCAAGCTCTGGGGCGACGTGATCCGCGCCAACAACATCTCGGCTCAGTAGTGCACGTCGCTAGCCTCGTGTCCCGGACGAGCGAGCGCACAGCGCGAGCGAAGAGCCGGGACCCAGGGGCCACAGGCCGCGGCTTCACACCGATACTGTGCTTCGCGATTCTTGCGCTGGGTCACGCGACAATGCGTTCGCGGCTCAAGCCGCCGGCGCCGCTGCGCCAGCGCCGGTCAGCGCCACCTTCTCGTTCGTTCCCGACTCCGGAACCTGGGCGCCGTACTTCAGCCCTTCCTTGACCTTGGGCACCGTGAGCCCGACATCCGTGATCGGCAGGCCGTGGGTCGGCGCGATGGTCTTGACGCCTAATCGTTCGATCAGGTGGTCGAGCCGATCGCAATAGGCGTCCATGTTCGCGAACTTGGTCCAGAACAGCGCCAGGTCCGCGAACACCGCCGACACGTCCGGCAGGTCGAGCGAGGTCGCCTCCTCGGCCACCAACCCGCAGTGGCCGTCCTCGTGATAGTGGCTGTAGGCGAAGCCGTCGCCCGGGAACAGCACGCGCTCGCGCGTCTCGAAGCCCCACCAGGTCGTGCGCAGGTCGCGGATCACCGGTTCGACCGCCATCAGCGACCTGCCGCCGAGATCGATCTCGTCGCCCTCCTTCATCCAGCGCATGCGATGCTCGTATTGCGGAAACGCCAGGTGATAATCGCTGACGTCGCCGCACAGGATCGCGTCGGGAAAGGTCTTCAGCACGCGGCCGAGCCCCCCGCAATGCGGGGTCTCCTGGTGGGTGACGAACAGATACTTCAGCGGCGCGACGCCTTTGGCGAACAGCTCATTCATGTGCCGCTCGATCACCGGAAAGTCCTTGGGATGGCCGGTCTCGACCAGGACCGACGCGGTCTCGCCGGCGACCAGGAAGGCGGCGTTGTAGCCGTGATAGATCTTGCCCTTGTGGCGCTGCGCCAGGCAGTCGCCGATCCAGAACACGCCGGGCGCGATCTCGCGGGGCATTTTTTTAGCCATGCATCACCGCTCCTCGTCACGAGAAACGTAGCGCGACACCGCCACGCTCTTGTCCAGGCCTTCGAGAATCTCGTCCAGCATCTGGACATGCCGCGCCACGACCTTGCGGCCGTGCAGGATGCAGCCGTAGCCGGGCGCGATCGTCTCGATGTCGTATTTGTCGAACACATCCCTGATGCCGCGCCGGATCGAGCCGGTCGGCGCCCCCTCCAGCCACCAGTAGCGCGTGTTGAGCAGGAACGATCGCAGTTCCTGCGCGGACGTCGTGTCGTCGTCGGCGGCGACGATCCAGGGTCCGTCCGCACCGGCGCGCCAGACATGGGTGAACATGTCCGAGCTGAACAGCGTCCGCGTCGCTTGGTCGTAGAGCCAGCGCGTGGCGATCAGGCGGATCGGCGCCTGCATCACATCGATCGGCCGGCCCTTTTTCCCAAGCTGGATCGTGTCCGACCGCGTCACCGCGGTGATCGGCATCGAATCCAGGATGCTCCGGCCGTTCGCCTTGGCGCCGAAATCGAACCACAGTGCCGCATCGGGGTTGCTGGTGTAGCATTGCTCGACGTTGAAGTGCCCGGCGAACGTTTCCACGTTGTTGATCGACATGAACTCGTTCAGCCGCAGCGGGAACAGCGACAGCGGCAGCCCGGGCGCGATCAGCGACTCGATCTGGGCGCGGATCGCCGGCTCGTCCTTGCCGAAGCCGGTGTCGATCAGCATGGCGGCGTCGCCCTGCGTCAGCAGGTAGCTGTTCGCCACCGAAAATCCGCGCGCGCTGGCCGGATAGGAGCTGACCCGGCCGTCGAGCGCATAAGGGTGTTGCAAGGCGTAGAGCTTGCCTTCGGCGAGCGCCGCGATCCCGCGGCCCATGCCGCCCGTTTCGCGCGCGTCCCGGGCCGCGTCCTGCGTCAAGACGGACATCATGGCTGGACCTTATCGGGCCTCCCAGGCGAAGGGAACAGGCTCGCGCTCGCCTCCGCGCTCGCGCGGAGCCCGGCAAGAAGCGCACGGATCATGTTAGCCTCGTCGGCAGATCAAAGGGGAACCATCGGCATGGCGGCAGCACGGACACCTTGGTGGGCATGGGCATGGCCGGTATTGGCCTGGGTGATCCTGTTGATGACGCCCTTTGCCGGCGCTGGCGGCCTCATTGCCGCGGCTGCGGGAGCGGCCCTGATCGCCACCGTGTTCGCGGCCGTGTACCACGCCGAGGTGGTCGCACACCGCACCGGCGAGCCATTCGGCACGCTTGTCCTGGCCGTCGCCGTGACGGTTATCGAGGTGGCGCTGATCGTCTCTGTCATGGTTGCAGCTCCAGCGGACAAGGCAGGGCTGGCACGCGACACGGTTTTCGCCGTCGTCATGATCGTGTGCAACGGCATCGTCGGTCTGTGCCTGCTCTGGGGCGGCGCGCGCCATCACGAACAGGGGTTTCAGGTCCACGGCGCGAGCGCCGCATTGGCCGTACTGGCCGCGCTCACGACCCTCACGCTGATTCTGCCGAACGTCGCGACGAGCGCGCCCGGTCCGCTGTTCAGCACGTCGCAGCTTGTCTTCGCCGGAATTGTCTCGCTGGTGCTCTACGGCTCGTTCGTCTTCATCCAGACCGTGCGGCACCGCGACTACTTCCTTGCGGCCGAACGCGACGACGAGGAGGCGCACGCGCCGCCGCCCTCCGACAGGACCGCTGTCGTCAGCGTCGTTCTGCTGCTCGCCGCCCTCGTCGCCGTCGTGGGCCTTGCCAAGTCTCTCACGCCGATGCTGGAGATCGCAGTAGCCCGGCTCGATGTGCCGAAAGCCGTGGTGGGGATCGTCATCGCCGCGCTGGTGCTGCTGCCCGAGGGTCTGGCGGCGCTCAGGGCGGCCCGGGCCAACCGATTGCAGACCAGTTTGAACCTGGCGTTGGGGTCGGCGCTCGCGAGCATCGGCCTGACGATCCCGGCGGTCGCCGTTGTTTCGATCGTGCTCGCCCAGCCGCTCGAGCTCGGGCTGGGCGCGAAGGATCAGGTCCTGCTGGCGCTGACGCTTCTCGTCGGCGTGATCACGTTGGGCACCGGCCGGACCACGGTGCTTCAGGGCGTCGTGCACCTGGTCATCTTCGCTGTGTTCTTGTTCTTCGCCGTGGTGCCGTAAAGCATCGGAGCGCCTTGCACGATGGCTCGCGCCCCAACCTACCCTCCCCCTTGTGGGGAGGCATAGGCGGCCTTCGGCCGCCGTTCTTGGCGCCAAGAACGCCGATGCGGAGCATCGGCTTTGCGCCGAAGCGAAGCGAAGGCGGGCGGGGTGGGGGTCGTAGTTGTTGCGCCGAGTCGCGTCCACCAACAACGACCCCCACCCCCAACCCCTCCCCACAAGCTCGGGTTTACCCGAGTTCGCCATCTAAAGTGGCCGAAGTCGGATAAATCCGACTTCGGCTGGGGAGGGGAGCACACCGAGTCCGACGGCAAGCGGTGATCGAGTCCAATGGGACGCGCTCTACACCGGGAAATTCTCCAAGAGGTCGACCGGGTCGCCGTAACGCTCGGCGGCCGCCACCACCTGCGGGTCGCGCAGCGCCATGAGAAATCCCTTGTCGATGACGGTGCGGTTGCCGGCCGTGACCGTGGTATCGAACGTGACCATGTCCATGTGGACGTGCGGCTCTTCCCAATAGGGCATCACGCGCCGCAGATACTCGGACTCCTCGAGCCCGTTGACGCCGAAATGCAGCGCCCCCGGCGAGTTCGGGCCGGCGGGATAGATGTCGAAGCGCGGCGCCTTGGGATTGTGGCCGCAGCCGAGCTCTTCGAGCGTGCCGCCGACGATGAAGCGCAGCACCTCGGCCTCCTCGCTGCGGCCGTGGACGGCGGTGACCCGGCCGTTCTCGAGCTCGACCCCGATCTTCTCCTCGAACGGCTTCTCGAAGCCCACCGCCCATTGCGGATAGAGGATGCCGTTGACCGGCATATGCGCGGCGTGGTCGCCGCCCACCATCTTGAGCTCGTAGAGGTTCGGCCCGTGGGTCGGCAGGTAGTGGATGTAGCAGCCGTCCTCGTCGGCGATGTTGTGGCCGCGCCAGCGGTTGTCCTTCTTCATGATGGCGCGCATCGCTTGCGTGAAATTCACCACGACGTCGGTGCCGCGCTCGTCCGTGAAGCGCAGGTCGAAGTTGCCGGTGTCGGGATAGGCGCGCGACGACGCCCGGATGATCTCGCCGAGCACGTCGATCGGGAACCGCGCCTGCGGCGTGTTGAGGAGATCGATGTTTCGGAAGAAAGTGATCTTGACCCAGCGCTGCCCCTTCTTGCGCCGCAGATTGATGCAGAAGGGGTCGATCACGGAGGCGAACCAGGTGGACACGACGAAGGTCGCGCGCTCCAGCAACGCCTTGGCCTCCTCCGGAACCTCCATCAGCCGCGTCGACGGGCCCATATAGGACGCAAAGGTCGCGCCGCGCGCCTTGGCGACGCCGTAGACCGACTGCAGCACGCGCGGATCGATCAGCGGATCGGTCAGCATGACGACATGGTCGCCGGGCTTGATCGCCATCACCTTGTGGAAGTTGTCGGCGCCCTGCGTGTAGCTCGCGACGTCGGCCTTGGGATATTCGACCGGATGCGGCAAGCCGCGCCGGGTCTTCGACTTGAGAATGTCCGCAACCGAGTTCGGAATGAGCGCCATGTTGTCCTCCACGAGACGGCGTCACGCGATCCGTTTGCAAGCCTGATGGTGGTTGCCCGATCGCGCCGCTGTTGCCGTCAGTCTAGGACATGTTGCGAGGGAAGGTCGATAGCGCCGCGCGCCTTGCACGCCGGGGCTGTCGGCGCAATCCGAAACCTCACCTTGTGTTTTCCCAACGCGCTTTGCATGATCCGCGCAACAACTCGCGCGAAGGGCGAAGACGGAAGTCACGCGCGCAGAAAGGGAGGCTGCGATGGCGAGGAACAGGCGAAGCGCCGTGAATGCCCTCCTGGTTGCGCTCGGCGCAAGCCTGCTCGCTGCCCTGCCGGTGTGTGCCGCGGACGAAACGGCGCCGGCCTTCTTCCAGGGCAAGCAGGTGCGGTTCTACACCATGGGCAGCCCGGGCGGTGGTTACGACACCTATATGCGTGCGCTCGCCCCGCATCTCGAGAAGAAGCTCGGCGCCAAGATGCTGCCGACCAACGAGCCCGGCGCCGGCGGACTGATCGCAATCAATCGCACGATCAACGCGCCTCCCGATGGGTTGACCATCCTGCTGGTGGGAGGGGAGACGCTGGTGACGGCGCAGCTCTACGAAGCGCCCGGGGTCAACTACGATGTGCGCAAGCTCACGTGGCTTGCGCGGGTAAGCAGCGAGGCGAAGGTCGCCCTGCTCGGACCGAAGTCGCCCTACGGCACCGTGCTGGACATGACGAAGAGCGCCACGCCGGTGACCTGGGCCGGCTCCAGCAAGATCGACGGCAATTCCGATTTCACCGCCCTCATGGCTTACGCGCTCGGCATGAAGAGCAAGATCATCACCGGCTACAAGGGCACCGGAGACATGAACCTCGCGATTGCGCGCGGCGAGGTGGACGGCCGTGTCGTGTCGGAAGAATCCGCGGCGCTCTACGGTCCGAGCAACGGCATGCGGGCCGTCGCCGTGCTGGCGCGCAAGCGGGTCGACCAGTTCCCCGCCGCGCCGACCCTGTTCGAGGCGGCCGAGCTTGGCGAAGCGCAGGCACGCGTGATCGACTGGCGGGCGAGCATCGCCGCGCTCGGCCGATTGATGATGGTCACGCCGGGCACGCCCCCCGACCGGGTCGATCTCCTCCAGAAGACCTTGGCGGACATCATCCGCGATCCCGCGTTCATTGCCGACGTCAAGAAGCTCAACCTTTCGGCCAACCATGCCGGCGCCGACGAGGTCCGCGCGACGGTCGAGCGGGCGATGACCACGCTCGACAGGGCGGGCCTCGCTGAGATGCGCAACATCGCGCTCGAGCGTTACTATCAATAAGGGCATCGCAGGAGAGGACAATGTTCGGGAAGCTCAACCACCTTGCCATAACGAGCGACCACTACACGCTGCTCGGCATGTTCTACCGGGCGGCATTCGGGCTGAAGGCATCGGGCGACACGGCGCGCGAGATCGGCGCGATTTCGGTCGGCGACGGCTATCTCGGCATGACGCTGATCCCCCGCCGCGGCGGGCGCAAGGCGGGCCTCGACCATTTCGGCATCGAGGTGGAGGATCTCGACAAGGTCCGCGCCAAGGTCGCCAAGACATATCCCGACATCGAGATCGTCAAGCGGCCGGGCAACCGGCCGTTTGCGAGCTACAGCGCGCACGACCCCGCGGGCAACTATTTCGACCTGTCGCAGCCCGGACACGAAAATCGCGCCGAGGTCTATGCCAAGGGGGAATGGAAGCAGGAAACGACGTTCAGTCATTTTGGGTTGCGGGTGCGCGAGGCGGAACGCGTCGCCAATTTCTATGTGGACGTGTTCGAGCTCGAGGCCCGCAATGTTGCAACGGAGGAAGGCGGCTATCACCTGACCGATGGCCGCGTCACGATGGCCATCCTGCCGTGGAAGATTTCATCGTTCAACGGCGCCGGCATCGAGCAGCCGGGCATGGATCACATCGGCTTTCGTGTGCCCGAGCTCGATGCGTTCAAGGCGCACGTCGACAAGCTCGCCAAGACCAACATCTGCCTCGCGCCCAAGCCGATCGATTTCGATTCGGAGGGCGCGGCGCGGCTGGCGCTGTTCAAGAAGTGCGCGCATGGCGGCTTCCAGCTCGCCGATCCGGACGGCACGCTGATCGACGTCGAGGAAGATCACTGATCGATCCGTAGCCGCGTTGATTCTGGAATCGTCTGCGGCCCGGCGCTGGTCTCGACACAGTGATCATGACCGCTTGAGCGTTGCTCTTCCTCGCCCTCATGCTGAGGAGCCGCGCGCAGCGCGGCGTCTCGAAGCATGAGGGGCACGGAACTCGCGCTCATTCGGCGGCGGCAGCCGCAGCCTAGCCGCCGAAACGGAAGTTGAGACCGGCGCGCACGACGCTCTTGGTCTCCTTGATATCGACGAATGCCGGTCGCAACCCGGCGACTTGCGGCGTGAGACCAATCCGGGGGTTGCCGAAATCGTAATAATTATACTCGACGAAGCCGGACACGAAGTTGGTGAAGGCATATTCGCCGCCGACACCGATCGTCCATCCCGACCGCGTCTCGCGCGCCGTATAGGCAGTCCCGAGGATGATCGTCGTCGCCCAATAATCGTCGCGCTCCCAGGCACCACCGCCCTTGACGTAGCCGAGCAAGCGATCCCAGGCGTAGCCGATACGACCGGTGACGGTCGCCAGCGACTTGACCTTGCTGTGATAGGCAACGCCGATCTCGCGCGTGCTGTCATGGCTGCCCTCGGCATCCGCCCAGGCGTAGTCGCCCTGGATGCCGATCACGAAGCCGCCGGCAAGTTGATAGTCGCAACCGGCCTGCACGCCGCCAAGCCAGCCATCCGCATCATGCCCGCCGAGCGACTGGCCGAAAAAATCGCCGCCCGGCGTCCGGACGGTCCAGTCCTTGTGCTGGGCCGACAGGCCGCCGACGTGGCCGCCCACGTAGCAGCCGGTCCAGCTCCAAACCGGGACGACCGGCGGCGGCGCCTTGTAGGCTGGAACGCGCCTATCGGCCGAGATCGCTGGACTCGCCAACGCAACCAGAGCGGCCGTTCCGAGAAGGAGTTTCCGCATGACCCCGCCCCCGCGTAATGATGAGGGGGACACAGTATGCAACCAGCCTGCGTGGAACGCTGTAGCTGATCGGCCACACCAGCGTGGATTTGCGTATCGCAGTCCTCCTTCTCACTCGAAGGTTTGACAATGATGCTGCGTGGCGATTTCCGGCAATTTCTCCGTGGAACGGTTGATGCGCTTTCTCGTGGCGCTCGGGCACGACGTTGAAATCGTCGTGAAGCCTCACCGGGACAACCAGAAGGCCGCCCAGCTGCGCGTGGCCTGAGTGGTCGTCACCGGAGCGCGTGCGCCTCGCCTGCTCGATGTGACGCTATCCGGCGTCCCGTTTCGCGCTAGACTGGCATCCGCAAGAGCGACCCGTCCGCCAGGGGGGACCCATCATGCTGTCCGACGCCGACCGCAAGAAAGCCGCCGACATTCTGATGAGCGCGGAAAAGGAGCGCAAACAGGCGGTCCAGCTTTCCAAGACCTGGCCGGACATCACCATCGAGGATTCCTATGCGATCTCGACCGACGTGGCCAAGCGCAAGATCGCGGCTGGGGCGAAGCTGATCGGCCACAAGGTCGGGCTCACCTCGAAGGCCATGCAGCGCTCCTCGCAGATCGACGAACCGGACTACGGCCACCTGCTCGACAACATGATGATCCCTGACGGCGCCAAGATTCCCCACGACAATTATTGCCGGCCGCGGGTGGAGATCGAGCTCGCCTTCATCATGGGCAAGCCGCTGAAGGGACCGGGCGTCGGCCTTGCCGAAGTGCTGCGCGCGACCGAATACGTCGTTCCCGCCATCGAGATCGTCGATGCCCGCCTGCAGGACCCGCGCAAGATCTTCGATACGGTGGCGGACAACGGCGCGGCGGCGGGCATCGTGGTCGGCGGCCGGCCGGTGGGACCGCTCGACGTCGACCTGCGCTGGGTCGGCGGCATCATGTACAAGAATTCCGAGATCGAGGAGACCGGCGTCGCCGCCGGCGTGCTCGGCCATCCCGCGCTCGGCGTGGCGTGGCTCGCCAACAAGTTGGGCAGCCACGGGGTTGCGCTCGAGCCCGGCCATCTGGTGCTGGCCGGCTCGTTCACGCGCGTGGTGTTCGCGCAGAAGGGCGATACGCTGCACGCCGATTTCGGCGCGCTCGGTGGCATCGCGGTGCAATTCGTGTAGAGCATGATCCCGAAAAAGCCTGCCCCGGACTTGATCCGGGGTGGGTACCGGTTTTCGGAAAAGATCATGCTCCAGCAAAAAAAGCTAGAGCGGGATGACAATTCGAAGAAAAGTCATCGCGCTCTAGCGACACTGCGGGAGGATCGATGCTCGGGAAAATATTGAAGTCCGTCGTCGGCCTGGTCTTGCTGCTGGGGGCGGTGGCGACCACTGCGCCCGCGGCGGACTATCCGGCGCGGCCCATTACGCTGGTCGTCGCATTCACGCCGGGCGGCGCGAGCGACGTGCTCGCCCGCATCCTCGGCCGCAAGCTCGAGCAGATCCTGGGGCAGCCGTTCGTGATCGACAACCGGCCGGGCGCCGGCGGCAACGTCGCGGCCGAGGCCGTCGCCCATACCGCGCCCGACGGCTACACGTTGCTCGCCGGCAACAACGCCATCCTCGCCACCAATGCGGCGCTCTACAAGAAGATCAATTTCGACCCGGAAGCGGACTTTGCCCCCATCGGCCTGATCGGATCGCAGGCCAATATCCTGGTGGTGAACCCGGCGCTGCCGGTGAAATCCATGGCCGAGCTGATCGCGCTCGCCAAGGCCAGTCCGGGCAAGCTCAACTTCGCCTCCTCCGGCCACGGCCTGGCGGCCCATCTCGCGGGCGAGCTGTTCAAGGCCGAGGCCAAGATCGACATCGTCCACGTCCCCTACAAGGGCGCGGCGCCGGCCCTGCAGGACGTGATCGCCGGCCATGTGCAGATGATGTTTGCCACCGCCTCGTCCGTGGTGCCCCACATCCAGGACGGCAAGGTGCGCCCGCTCGCGGTCGCGACGCTCAAGCGCACGGCGGTGCTTCCCGATATTCCGACCATCGACGAGCTCGGCATCAGGAATTTCGACGCCACCACCTGGCACGGCCTGGTGGCGCCGGCGCGCACGCCGAAGGAGGTCGTCGCGACGCTCAATCGTGCGCTCGCGGCGACGCTCGCTGATCCCGGAGTGAGGAAATCGCTCGGCGATCTCGGCGTCGACATCATCGGCGGGTCGCCGGAGGATTTCGCCGCCTACATCAAATCCGAGATTCCCAAATGGACCGCCATCATCAAGGCGTCGGGCGCGAAATTGGATTGAGGTGCTCGCGCGAAGTAGTCATGCGGAAAAGCAGTACGACGCTCTTTCCTCGTCTTTGCCGGGCTTGACCCGGCAATCCATCGCCTTACAAAAATGTGGTGTAAGTTCTCGCGAAGAAGATGGACCCGCGGGTCAAGCCCGCGGGTGACGGCAAGGGGAAGGAGCCGGGATCAGGGGCCGCGCATAACGCCTGACATCGAGGCCCGACATGAACAAAGTTGAACAACCGACGTCCCCGCTCGCCCGCAACGTCCGCCGCCTCGGCCACCTTGACCTTCCCGGCGCCGGCCAGGTCACCGTCGCGGGCTCGCACGCCTATGTCGGGCACATTCCGAACCCGGACCATCTCGGCACCTCGATCATCGATATCTCCGATCCCCGCAGCCCGCGCGTCGTCGCCACCATCACGCTCGACGATCATGACTCCCACAGCCACAAGGCGCGGGTCGCCGGCGACATCATGATCGTCAATCACGAGCGCAATGCGAGCAGGATCGGGCGCCGCGCCGAGCAATTGCCGGCGGCGCGGCGCACGCTGGCCGAAGCGCTCGGGCGTGAGCCGACGGCTGCGGAAATCGCCGCCAAGCTGAGCGTGACCGAGGACGACCTGCGCACGCTGGAAGCGTTCGAGCAGCGCGGCTATGGCAACGGCGGCTTCAAGATCTACGACGTCTCCAAGCCGGAACAGCCGACGTTGATCTGCCACCACAAGACCGGCGGCATCGGCGTGCACCGCTTCGACATGGACGAGCGCCTCGCCTACATCTCGACCGAGATGCAAGGCTATGTCGGCAACATCCTCGTCACCTACGACCTGCGCGATCCGAAGAAGCCGCAGGAAGTCTCACGCTGGTGGATGCCGGGGCAGCACATCGCGGGCGGCGAGACGCCGACCTGGTCCGGCCGGAGGCACCGGCTTCACCATGCGCTGCGCTTCGGCAACGAGATGTGGGCGAGCTGCTGGCATGGCGGCTTCTGGGTGGTCGATATTTCCGACCTTGCGCACCCGAAGAGCGCCGGCAGCTACAACTACCACCCGCTGTTTCCGGAACCGACGCACACCGTGATGCCGGTGCCCGGCCGGCTGGGCGGACGGCGCATCGCAGTCGCCATCGACGAGGAAGACCAGGCGCAGAGCGCAAGCGAGGAAGAAGCGCGGCGCGGGCGGCCCCATGCCTGCGTGCTGACCTTCGACGTCAGCGACCTCGGCGCCATCAAGCCGCTCGGCCAGTTCCAGGTGAGCGAGCTCGATTCGCCGTTCAGCCGCACGCCCGGCGCGCGCTTCGGCGCGCACCAGTTCTGCGAGCGCATGGCGGGCACCATCGTCTATGCCGTCTGGTTCGGCGGCGGGTTGCGCATCATCGACGTCGCCGATCCGCTGTGCCCGCGCGAGATCGGCCATTTCATTCCGGAGCCGGTGGCGGGGAGGCCGGCGCCGCAAAGCAACGACGTGGCGCTCGACGGGCGCGGCCTCATCTACATGGTCGACCGCCACGTCGGTTTCGACATTCTGGAATTTCAGGCGTGAGCAGATTTTGTTGCAGAAGTCGCCGACGAGAATTGCGCCCGCCTTCGAGCGATTGAGCACTGCTCATTGGCATCGCGGCAAACGCCCGCGCAAGAATCGACACCGGCCGGCGAGCCTTACTGGGTGGTGCGCGGGTAGAAAACACAACCAGTGCCTTCCCCCCAGAGATTTCATCGGCCAGCTTTTTCCGATTCGAGCAGGTCTTTGATCTCTTTCGCTCTCTCCGCTGTTGTCGTCAAAATACAAGAGCTGGCGGAAAGACGAGCCGCTGAGCCACCGTCTGGATCCAGGTAAAAGCCACAGTTTGCGTCTCGAAAACCAACCCAAGCACGCTGGGCCTTGACTAGCTGTTGGCGCCTTTGCGGTGTCAGCTTCGCCAGCAGCGCGCGGTAGAATTTGTTGAGGCTGTCATCCTGTTGTTTCAACTCGACTGCATTGCATTCAATCATGTTCGAAGTGTTGCCATCCGATCTATTGATACACTCAGCGTATTGAGGAGAGGTCAGGTCGTCTTTCGCATAGGCCGTTGAGACGGCGCACCAAGTGCTAAGGACGAGGACTGAGACGTTAGCGAGCATGCCTCGAATCGACGCCATGTCGGGCACCTTCGCGTTTGGTAAGTCATGCATGATGTTCTCCTCCCCAGCATCGGGCTCCTCTATCCTCATCAGGCGAGCCTACTGTGTAAGCTGGCAGTGTTTCTGACCGGCAACAATCCCCAACATTTTTCGTGCAGACCCGGTTATCGCGTTCAACGGCCGCGTTCACGCGCCAGGCTCTCCGTATAATTGGAGTGCGCAGACGTCGGTTGACTGAGCCATTGCCGCTGCGGTGGCCGCGAGGGCGTTTGGGGGCCGGATGGGGAGCAACGAATCGGGTGCGCGGCATGGCTGTTGGTCGCACCGCCTGGCAGGCGGGACCGTCGCGACCGTGCTCGCTTTGACTTCGCACCTTGCTTGCGCAGATGAAGGCGGGGAGAGCTTCTGGACCCCTGGATCCTTCGGGAGCCTCGCTGCAACTCCGTCGCCGCCCGGCTTCTCCCTGACGTCGGGCTATTACCATACCTCCACATCGGCCGGCAGCGAGGTCGCGCGCGCCCGCTCGATCAGGATTGGACGCTTCCCGGCCTCGGTCGCTGAAAGCGTGAGTGCAATCTCGATATCGCCCGAAGATCTGGCGACGATCTCTCCGTCCTACACGTTCGCGACCCCGGTTCTCGGAGGGCAGGCGGCCGCCGCTCTGACCGCGAGCTACGGCCGCAAGCGGACAACCAACGATGCCGTCCTCACTGGCCCGCTGCTGGTCGGACCGTTCGAGATCACGCGCTCCCGGTTCGACACGGTCAGCGACTCGGTGACAGGTTTCGGGGATCTGTCGCCGCAGTTCTCCTTGCGCTGGAATAGCGGTGTCCACAACGTCATGACCTACGTGACCGGCAATATTCCGGTCGGCGCCTACAATCCGGCCCGCCTCTCGAATATTGGCATCGGGCACGGCGCGTTGGACGGCGGTGTCGGCTACACCTACTTCAACGAGCAGACCGGGCAGGAATTCTCGGCGGTCGCGGGATTGACCTACAACTTCATCAATCCCTACACGCAGTATCAGAACGGCGTCGATGTCCATCTGGATTGGGGAGCCTCGCGGTTCGTGACCAAGCAGCTCCAGATCGGCTTCGTGGGCTATCTCTATAATCAGGCGAGCTGCGATGGCGGCGCCGGAAACCGCGTCGGCTGCTTTCAGTCGCGGGTTGCGGGCGCCGGCGCGCAGCTCGGCTATATCATTCCCCTGGGCGACCTCGAGGGTTACGTGAACATCAAAGCCTATCAGGAGTTCGCTGCGGCGAACCGGCCGGAAGGCTGGAACGTGTGGCTCACCTATCAGTTGTCTCCCGCCGATCCTGCGCCAACGCGGTCGGTGCCGCCGCCGCGGCGCTTGCACGCGAAATAATAGGGTTCAATTTTTCTGATACGAACTGTAGATAAGTATTGACTACAAATCGGGGTTGGCGTAGTATTCGCGCATCCCGCTCGTGAGGGGCGTCTCCGGAGACGATCCTGCAGACGGAGCGGGCGTGGCGTCCCGGCAAACTGCGGTCCGGGAGGTTGGAGGCCGCCGCCTGGGCTCAATTAGAGCCCCCGCGGCGAGGCTCTCGCGACGGTTCCGGCAGCAATGCGGGAAACGGGATGCGGGGGCTTTCCCGGCCCAAAACCGTCACGGCGGAGCGCCGAGAGGCGAGCGCACCGATCGCAAGGTGCGCGCCGCGCCTGACCCGCGCGGCTTAGAACAAGGAATACGCGCCTGTCGGCGCTCCGCCATCCCCTCGGGGGTGGCAAGAAGAGGAAGGATCAAACCCCGGGGCGCCGCAAGCGCCGCGGGAGCGAAGAGAGCCGCGGTTCGACAACAATTGCGGTTCGAAGGAATGGGAGAGTGGTGGCGGGCACATCCGGCACCGGGCTGTTTGACATTGTGAATAGGGGTAGCACGGCGCTCCCAAGACCTCGCGGTCCTCGGGCACGCGCAGCTTTGGCAGATCGTAGGATGGGTTGAGCCTTAAGGGCATTTACGCCCGTCTTCGCGAGCTATGGCGAAACCCATCGCGAAGGGGTGCGCGTGGGCAGGTGATGGGTTTCGCTACGCTCAACCATCCTACAGGAAACGCCAGCCCGGGAGGGCACCTACGCCGGTCATTGCACGGATTGATAAAACCTCTTGGCGTCCGCGCTGAAGGCTTTGCGCGAGTCCGCGTCGATATAGAACATGTGTCCGCCGCGATAGAGGCCAAGCTGCGCGCGCGAGGGATCGCCGAGCGGCGGCAGATGGTCGAGCACGTAGCGGCTCGCCGCATAGGGCGTCACCATGTCGCTATAGCCGTGCGCCACGAGCAGGCGGAAGGAGGGAATGAGCGAGAGCAGTTCCCGCAGGTCGTCGCTGGCGCCCGCTGTGCCGCGTCCGCCGTCCCAATCCCATTTGCCCGAGACGTCGGACGCCAGCAAAATGTACGTCATCTCGGACTGGAAGCCGAGCTCGTCGCGCGCATAGGCGGCAAACGCGCCGCCGTAGGCGCGGGTGAGACCGTCGAGCAGCGGATCGGGCCCGCGCGCAGCCTCCTGTTCCGGGAACGGGTCGGCGACCGCGAAGGTCGCGTCGTAGCGGCTGACGATCTTGCCCTCGGCGGAACGCAGGTGCTTGACATAGGCGTCGCGGATGAAGCCGCGCGACCTCCTGACGATGTCCTCAGGGAGCCCCGAGACTTGGGCGACGCGCGCATAAAAATCGCGGGCGGCATCGCCCTGGGGCGGCGGCCCGGCCAGCGTGGTGAGATAGTCGGTGCGCGCGAAACGCTCGACCTCCGCCTGTGCCTCCTTGCTGAAGTTGCCTTTGCGTTCGAGCTCCGCCGCGGCCAGCGACGGCAATTGCAGCGCGGCACCGAGCGCGAACCGGCTGCCGCCGAAAGTCAGCGCGCCTTCGATCAGCGGCGACACCATGACGATCCCGGAGGCCATGATGCCCTGCTCGCGTTGCAGGGCCTGCGCCACCTTGGCGGCGCGGAACCCGCCATAGCTTTCGCCGAGCAGGTACTTGGGCGAGTTGCCGCGGCCGTTCTTGCCGAGATAGAGCGCGATGGTCTTGGCCAGCGCCTGGGCGTCCTGGCGCACGCCATAGAACGCGCCGCCGCCGTCGGCCTTGGCCGGCCGGCTCCAGCCGGTGCCGACCGGATCGATCATGACCAGGTCGGTGAAAGCGAGCCAGGTCTGCGGATTGTCCTGCAGGCGGGCGGCCGCGGGATCGTTGCCGGCGAACTCGAGGATCCTCGGCCCGACCAGACCCAGATGCAGATAGGCCGACGCCGCGCCCGGGCCGCCGTTGAAAGCGAAGGTTACGGGACGGTTCGCAGCCTCGGCGTTCTTGGCGACATAGGCGGTGTAATAGATCGCAGCCGAGCGCTCGCCCGATTGATCGAACAGCGAGAGCGTGCCGGCGGTCGCGGTATAGGCGAGCTTGCCGCCGGGAATGTCCACGCTGTGCTCGGTCACCGAGTCCGCCGGCAAGAGCCGCAGTACGCTCTCGCGGGTCTCGGCAGGCCGTTGTTCCCCTTGCCGCTGCTGCTCGGGCCCGCGCTGCTCGGTCTGCTGCGTCGGCAGGCGGCGCGGACGCTCTTGCGCGCTCGCAACCGTGGCCGCGCCGGCGACCAGTAACGCCAACAGCAAGCGCCAGGCGCGCAGGCGGCTCAGCTTCGTCATCGTGGAGAAGGTCGTCGTGCGTGTGCTCATCGAGGCGTCCTGGGTCTCTGTCGATCCTTCGGGCGCCCCCCGGCTCGGCGGCACCATAGCGATATCGTCCGGCGCCGCTCAAACCGGTTCCTCGGTGGACAACCGAGGGGAGATCAGGGAATGTCGGACCCTCCCGGTGCTCCACCGGGGCCCAAGAGACATGCTTCAAAGACATGCTTCAAACGAGAAACACCGGATAAGGGTGCCGAAAAATGCCGTTTCCCAAGGCCTCGCGCGCGCTCGAGCGATTCACCGTCCTCGACCTGACCCGGGTGCGCGCCGGACCGACCTGCGTGCGCCAGCTCGCCGACTGGGGCGCCAACGTGATCAAGATCGAGTTACCGCCCGAGCCCGGCGGCGGCGAACCGCTCGGCGGTCCCCGCGAAGGATCGGATTTCCAGAATCTGCACCGCAACAAGCGCAGCATGACGCTCAATCTCAAGGCGCCCGCGGCCTTGGCGGCGTTCAAGCGCATGGTGAAGAAAGCCGACGTGGTGGTGGAGAATTTTCGCCCGGACGTGAAGCGGCGGCTCGGCATCGACTACGCGCAGCTGCGCAAGATCAATCCCAAGCTCATCTACGCCAGCATTTCCGGGTTCGGCCAGACCGGCCCCTATGCCAACCGGCCGGGCTTCGACCAGATCGCGCAAGGCATGGGCGGGCTGATGTCGATCACCGGCCTGCCCGGGCAGGGTCCGGTGCGCGTGGGCATTCCGATCGCCGATCTCACCGCCGGCCTGTTTTGCGCGCTCGGCATTCTGGTGGCGCTGCTCGAGCGCGAGAAATCGAAGAAGGGCCAGTACGTCGCGACCTCGCTGCTGCAGGCGCAGATCTTCATGCTCGACTTCCAGGGGGCACGCTGGCTGATCGGCGGCGAGGTGCCCAAGCAGGCCGGCAACAACCACCCGACCAGCATCCCCACCGGCGTGTTCAAGACCGCCGACGGCCACATCAACATCGCCTCGGCCGGCTCGACGATCTGGACGCGCTTCTGCAACGCCGCCGGTGCGACCGAGCTGCTGCAGCGACCGGAATATCAGACCGCCCCCGACCGCTCGAAGAACCGCGACGCGCTCAATGCCGACATCGAGACCTATACGGCCAAGCGCACCAGCGCCGAATGGGTCGATCTGCTCAACAAGGCCGGCGTGCCCTGCGGGCCGATCTACAGCATCGACCAGGTCTATGCCGACCCCCAGGTCGAGCATCTCGGCATGGCGCAGGCGGTGAAGACCAAGGACAAATCGACGCTGCGCATGGCGGGCCAGCCGGTGTCGCTGTCGCGCACGCCGAGCCGGCTCGCGGCGGCGCCGCCCAATCTCGGCGAGCACACCGACGCGGTGCTCAAGGAGTTCGGCTTCAGCGCCAAGGAAATCGCCGCGCTGCGCAAGGCCAATGCGGTCTGACGACCGGGACTTATCTGGCGCCCATGCACGAAGCGCGAGGGCGCGGAGGACAAGCGATGGACGACGTGACCACGACCGAAAGCAAGACCGACAAGATGCTCTCGCGCAAGGATGGCGCCGTCGGCTACGTGATCTTCAACAATCCCGAGCGCCACAACGCCGTGTCGCTGGATATGTGGGCGGCGACCAGCCGCATGCTCGAGGACTTCGCCAGGGACGACGAGGTGCGCGTCGTGGTGCTCACAGGCGCCGGCGGCAAGGCCTTCGTCTCCGGTGCCGACATCTCCAAGTTCGAAGACGAGCGCGCCACCCTGGAGGCCACCAAGAACTACAACGCGACGGTCGAGAAGGCCTATGCGGGCGTGCAGGAATTTCCCAAGCCCACCATCGCCATGATCCGCGGCTATTGCATCGGCGGCGGGCTCGGGCTGGCGGTGTGCTGCGACCTGCGCATCTGCTCCGACAATTCGCGCTTCGCGGTGCCGGCAGCCAAGCTCGGGCTCGGCTATTCCTATGCCGGGCTGCGCCGGCTCATCGATGTGGTGGGGCCCGCCTTCACCCGGGAAATCTTCTACACCGCGCGCCAGTTCGACACCGAGGAGGCGCGGCTGATGGGTCTCGTCAACCGCGTCGTGCCCGCGGCCGAGCTCGAGAGCTATGTGAAGAGCTACGCCGAGACGATCGCCGCCAATGCGCCGCTCACGCTGAAAGCGGTGAAATACATCGTCGGCGAAGTCATGAAGGACGAGTCCAGGCGCGACGTCGCGCGCTGTGCCGAGCTGGTGGAGCAATGCTTCACCAGCAACGACTTCATCGAGGGCCGCCGGGCCTTCATGGAGAAGCGCAAACCGGCGTTCACCGGGACCTGATGGGGCGGGCGGCGCGCCGAGCGGCAGCCGATATCGATCCGTCCCGCCGCCGCGCGCGAAGCTGTGGCAAGGAGTCCGGGGGCTGAATTCCCCGATCCGTGCGAATATTCTGCCGCGCGGCGGGTTATGACGGGACAGTCCCGGCTCGCCGCCGAAATGCCGAGGGGGAAACGTGGCATCAGTTGAGTTACGCGGCCTGACCAAGCGCTATGGGGAACTCGCGGTCGTCGACGACGTTTCGCTCACCATCGCGCATGGCCGGCTGGTCTGCCTGCTCGGCCCCTCCGGCTGCGGCAAGACGACGACGCTGCGGCTGATCGCGGGCTTCGTCGAGCCTTCGGCCGGCGAGATCAGGGTCGGCGATCAGCTCGTATCCTCGCCGGCGCGCACCATGCCGCCGGAGCGGCGCAACATGTCGATGATCTTCCAGAGCTACGCGCTGTGGCCGCACATGACGGTGGCCGAGAACGTCGCCTATGGGCTCGAGCTGCGCAAGCTCGATCGCGAGACGATCAAGCGCAAGCTCGCCGCGATTTTGGACACCACGCATCTGGGCGCGCTCGCCGATCGCTATCCGGGCGAGCTCTCGGGCGGCCAGCAGCAGCGCGTGGCGCTCGCGCGCGCCCTGATCGTGGAGCCGGAGACGCTCCTGCTCGACGAGCCGCTCTCGAACCTCGATGCCAACCTGCGCGAGGAGATGCGCTTCGAGGTGCGCCGCCTGCACGACGAATACCGCTACACGACGGTCTATGTGACCCACGACCAGTCGGAGGCGATGACCACCGCCGATGTCATCGCGGTGATGAACGCGGGCAGGATCGAACAGGCCGGCTCTCCCGAGGACATCTACGACCGGCCGCGCTCGGAATTCGTTGCTCGCTTCATCGGCTCGAGCAACATCATCAAGGGCCGCGCGCTCGATGAGACGCACCTTGCCTGCGCCGGCAGCACGCTGCGCTGCAGCGGCGGCAAGTTCGTTCCGGGCAGCGAGGGCGCAATCGCGATTCGCCAGCACGTGCTGCGGCTGTCGGCGGCGAAGCCCGACGCCATGGAAAACGTCGTGCCGGGAACCGTGGTGCGGCAGGTTTTTCTCGGTGCCAGCCGCGACTATCTGGTGGAGGTGCCCGACGGCACCCAGATGCGCGTGGTCGTGCCGGCGGCCGAGAACATCCCGCAGGGAGCTTCGGTATGGCTGCATCTGCCGCCGGACCGCTGCCGGGTGCTGAGCGGATAAGGCAAGATCTCGGCAAGGACTGCGAACAAAGATAACGAATTGAGCGAGGAGGCGACCATGAGGAAAGCGACATTCTCCCGGCGGGACGTAATCAAAGGCTCGACGGCGCTCGTGGCATCGAGCGCGTTCGCCTCGGTCGCATCGGCGGCTCCGCCTGCGAGCGCGGTCACGCCGCAACTGATCGAGGCGGCGAGGAAGGAAGGCAAGGTCATCTACTACACCTCGATCGACCTGCCGGTCGCGGAGCGCATCGCCAAGGCGTTCGAGGCGAAATATCCCGGCATCGCGGTGCGGGTGGAACGCACCGGCGCCGAGCGCGTGTTTCAGCGCATCGGCCAGGAATATACGAGCCGGATTTATGCGGTCGACGTCGTCAATTCGTCGGATGCCGCGCATTTCATCGTGTGGAAGCGCGAAGGCATTCTCGAGCCCTACGTGCCCGAGGACGTGGCCAAGCTTTATCCGGAGGAGCACAAGGACCCGGACGGCATGTTCGCGACCTTCCGCGCCTGGGTCTGCGTCATCGGCTACAACACCAACATGGTGAAGGCCGAGGATGCGCCCAAGAGCTATGCCGACCTGCTCGATCCGAAGTGGATCGGCAAGATCGTCAAGGCGCATCCGAGCTACAGCGGCACCATCATGACCGCGACCTTCCAGATGTCGCGCGATCTCGGCTGGGAGTACTTCGAGAAGCTCGCCAAGCAGAAGGTGATGCAGGTGCAGTCGTCGGCCGACCCGCCCAAGAAGCTCGCGCTCGGCGAGCGGGCGGTGATGGCGGACGGCAACGAGTACAGCATGTTCATCGAGAAGGAGAAGGGCAGCCCGGTCGAGATCGTCTACGCGACCGAGGGCTCGCCGCTCATCGTCGGTCCCAACGCGATCTTCAAGAACGCGCCCAATCCCAACGCCGCCCGGCTGTTCCAGAGCTTCTGCTTCTCGCAGCGAGGCGCAGCAGCTCTCCTCCGATGCCGGGGGCCTGCGTTCGCTGCATCCGCAGGTCAAGGAGAAGGCCGGACGAACGCCGTTTGGCGAGATCAAGAAGATGAAGGACGATCCGGTGAGCGTCGAAAAAATGAGCGAGCAGATCAAGGCGCGCTACAGCAAGATGTTCGGGGTGTGAACGCGGTCGTCAGATCGGGAGGAAACAATGAGCAAGCGTCGATTCTCCAGGCGCGAAGTGCTCGCGGCATCGACGGCGATCGCTGCCGGCGCCTTCGCCTCGCAAGCGGGCCCGCTGATGCGGCCGGCACGGGCGCAGGCGCGCGCGGCGGCGGCCGAGCCGCTCACGCCGGCGCTCATCGAGGCGGCCCGGAAGGAAGGCAAGCTTTCGTTCTATACCGCCATGGATCTGCCGATTGCGGAAAAGTTCGCCAAGACGTTCGAGGCGAAATTTCCCGGCATCACCGTCCGGGTGGAACGTTCCGGCGCCGAGCGCGTGTTCCAACGCATCGGGCAGGAGCTGGAGAGCCGCATCTACGCGGTCGATGTCGTCAACAGCGCGGACGGCGCGCACTTCATCGTGTGGAAGCGCAACGATTGGCTCGCGCCCTACCTGCCGGAGGAGGTCGCGCGCCACTTCCCGGCGCACTATTACGATCCCGACGGGTTGTGGGTGACCACCCGGGTGTGGCTCTCCTCGCTCGGCTACAACACCAACCTGGTGAAGGCGGAAGAGGCGCCGAGAAGCTTTGCCGACCTGCTCGATCCGAAATGGATGGGCAAGATGGTGAAGGCGCATCCCGCCTATAGCGGCACGATCATGAACGCGACGTTCCAGATCGTGCGCGAGTTCGGCTGGCAGTATCTGGAAAAGCTGGCGAAGCAGCGGGTGATGCAGGTGCAGTCGTCGACCGATCCGCCGAAGAAGCTTGCGCTCGGCGAGCGTGCGGTGATGGCCGACGGCAACGATTACAATCTGATCCAGCTCAAGGAGGCCGGTCAGCCGGTCGAGGTGGTCTATCCGGCCGAAGGCACGCCGCTGATCACCGGCCCGAGCGCGGTGTTCAAGTCGGCGCCCAATCCGAACGCCGCGCGCCTGTTCCAGAACTGGCTGCATTCGCTCGAGGCGCAGCAGCTGCTGGTCGATTTTGCCCGCCAGCATTCCGTGCATCCCCTCGTCAAGGAGAAGCCGGGCGCGCGCAAGCTCGACGAAATCAAGCTGTGGAAGGACGATCCCGTCGGCGTCGAGAAGGCGAGCGAGGAGATCAAGACGCGCTACGCCCAAATCTTCAAGGTGTAGGGGGAATGAACGGCGTCCGGACGCGCATGCGCCTCAGCAGAGTTCGAATCATGACCATCGCACTGCCTGCCGAGCGCGCGGCGCCGAGACACAGGATCGATCTGTCCTGGCCGATCCTGATCCTGTTCGCTGCCGTGTTGTGCGTGCTGATCATCCTGCCGATGTCGTGGCTGGTCTATTACAGCCTGGTCGACCGCAGCGGCGCCTTCACGCTCAACAACTTCAAGACCCTGGTCACCGACCCGGTCTTCGTCGATCCGCTGGTGACCACGGTGATCCTGGCGACGAGCTCGAGCATCATCTGTTGCGCGTTCGCCGCGCCCATGGGCTGGCTGGTGGCGCGCACCGATATGCCGCTGCGGCGCACCGTGCGCGCCCTGGTCACCGCGTCGTTCGTCACGCCGCCCTTTCTCGGCGCCATCGCCTGGGAGCTTTTGGCGGCGCCCAACAGCGGCCTTCTCAACAAGGTCTACCGGGCGGTGACCGGCGCGCCGCAGGACGAGCACCTGTTCAACATCTATTCGCTCTCGGGCCTGATCTTCGTCATTTCCTGCTACACCTTTCCCTATGTATTCGTGCTGCTCGCGAACGCGCTCGACCGCATTCCCGGCGACCTCGAGGACGCGTCCTCGATCCTCGGTGGGCGCACCTGGACCACGGCGCGCCGCATCACCATCCCGCTGGCCTTGCCCGCGCTTCTGGCTGGTGCGCTCGTCGCCTTCCTGCAGGCGATGACGCTGTTCGGCTCGCCCGCGATCCTGGCAATCCCCGCCGGCTTCCACACCATGACCACCAAAATCTGGAGCCTGTTCAACTATCCGCCCAAGCCCGAGTTGGCGGCAGCGGCTTCGCTGCCGCTCCTCGTCCTCACCGTAGTATTGCTGCGCGCCGAGCATCTCATCCTCGGCCGCCGCGGCTATTCGATCGTGGGCGGCAAGCAGGGCGATCCGCGGCTGATCCGGCTGGGCGTGCTCAAATGGGCGGCGGTCGCCTTCGTCTTCGTCATTATTATGTGCCCGGTTTTTCTGCCCTACAGCGCGCTGCTCAACGCGACATTCTCCCGGGTCGCCACCTCGTTCGTGACGTTCAATAATTTCACCCTGCACAACATCCACTTCGTGTTCTTCGAGTTGTCGGCGACCAAGCTCGCGGTCAAGAACACGTTCGTGCTCGGCGTCGCCTCCGCGACCATCGGCACGATCCTGGCGCTGGTGATCGCCTATGTCACCAGCCGGCGCGCCATCCGCGGCTATCGCGCGCTCGGCTTTCTCGCGACCGCGCCGGTCGCCATCCCCGGCATCGTGCTCGGCGTCGGCCTGTTCCTGAGCTATGCGCGGCCTCCGCTGATCCTTTACGGGACGCTGTGGATCCTGCTGCTCGCCTTCGTGACCATCGCGCTGCCCGCTGCCTACCAGCAGCTCCAGTCGGCGTTTCGCTCCGTGCATACCGACCTCGAGGACGCCAGCAGGATTCTCGGCTCGACACGCCTGCGCACCTTGCGCGACATCACCGCGCCGCTGCTGCGCACCAGCGTAATTGCGACCTGGTGCTTCATTTTCGTCGGGGTCATCCGCGAATTGTCGGCCGCCATCATGCTGTTCACCTCCGAGACCAAGGTGATCTCGGTGCTGATCTTCGATCTCAACGAGTCGGGCGACCTCGGCGCCATCTCGGTGCTCGGCCTCATCATGCTCGCCATCACCTTCGCCGTCGTCATCGCGGTCAATCGCATCCCGGGCTTCGGCGACGCGCGCCTGCGCAACGCCTGACGTGCCGATGAAAAGACACTCAACCGCCCTCGGCCTCAGGATGAGGACCTCCATGGACGCCGTGCTTCCCAAGACCGCCGTCGCAGAGATTTTGGCGCGCAAGATCGCGGCGCTCGATGCCGCGCGGCTGCCGGCGTCGGTGCGGCGCAAATGCGAGGACCTGGCGGTCGACGTCGTCGGCCTCTGCCTCACCGCGCGCAACGCGGACTACGTCAAGGCCGCGCTGGCGGGCTCCGACGACGAGGGGCCCTGCACCGCGATCGGCCATGCCCGCCGCATGAGCGCCGCCGGCGCCGCCTTCGTCAACGGCACCGCCGCCCACGGCGAGGACTTCGACGATACCTTCGAAGGCGGTCCGGTGCATGCCGGCGCCGTCATCGTGCCGGCCGTGCTTGCGGCCTGCGAGCGCTACAATTGCGACGGACGCTCGGCGCTGCTCGGGATCGCGGTGGGCGTCGAGACGATCTGCCGGCTCAGCCTGGTGGTGCCGAAGGCGGTGCACAAGGCGGGTTTTCATCCCACTGCCGTGTTCGGCGCCATGGCGGCGGCGGCGGGCGTCGGCGCGGCGCTCAAGCTTAAGCCGCGCCAGCTTGTCGATGCCCTCGGCATCGCCGGCTCGATGGCGGGCGGCATCATCGAATATCTTGCGGAAGGCGCCTGGACCAAGCGGTTGCATCCGGGCTGGGCGGCGCAATCGGGCCTGCGGGCGGCGCTGCTCGGACGCGAAGGGTTCCTGGGGCCGCGCACGGTGTTCGAAGGCGTGCACGGCCTCTTCCACGGCTTCGCCCACACCGCCGACGGCGACTACGACGCGCTGACCGGCGACTTCGGTACGCGCTGGGTGACGGAGACGCTCGCGTTCAAGCCGTATCCCTGCGGGACCATGACGCATCCCTATATCGACTGCGCGCGGCGGCTCAACGCACGCGGAATCAAGGGCGACGAGATCAAGGAGCTCGTCTGCGAGGTCGGCGAGGGCACGGTGCATCGCCTGTGGGAGCCGCTCGCCGCCAAGCAGCGCCCCGCCAACGGCTACGCCGGCAAATTCTCCACGCCCTATTGCATCGCGCACGCCCTCGTGCATGGCCAGGTCGGGCTCGACGCCTTCACTGACGACGCGGTGAAGGAGGCACCAGCGGTCGCGCTCGCCGCGAAGGTGCGCTACGAGATCGATCCCAAGAATCCCTATCCCGAAGAATTTCACCGGTCACATCCGCGCGGTGCTGGCCGACGGCAGCGTGGTCGAGGAGCGCCAGCCGCACCTGCGCGGCGGCGCCCACGAGCCGCTCACGCGCGGCGACATCGAGGAGAAATTCGCGCTCAATGCGCGCCACGGCGGCTGGGACGCCGCCCGCACCCAACGAGCACTCGCGTTGCTGCGTACGCTCTATGACGGCAACATCGATCTGTCGTCCTTGCGCGCATGACAAGGCGAGTGCTCGCGACGACATGAGGATCGCAATCGATGACCAAGGAGTTGGAAGGCCGCGTCGCGCTCGTCACCGGCGCCGGGCGCAATATCGGCCGCGCCATCGCGCTCGAGCTCGCCGACGGCGGCGCGGCCGTCGTCGTCAATGCGCGTTCGAACCTGAAAGAAGCCGAGGCGGTGGCGGACGAGATCGAGCGGACAGGCGGCAAGGCGCTCGCGGCCATTGCCGATGTCGTCGACGCCGCGGCGGTCGCGACGATGGTCGCCGCGGCGGCCGGCCGCTTCGGCCGTATCGACATCCTCGTCAACAACGCGGCGGTGCGCGCCGAGCAGGCGTTCGAGACCATGACGCTCGCGGACTGGCGCGCGGTCACCGCCGTCATCCTCGACGGCGCGTTCAATTGCACGCAGGCGTGCCTGCCATATCTCAAGCAGAGCGGCGCGGGCGCGATCGTCAATATCGGCGGCTTGAGCGCGCATACCGGCGCGGCGCGCCGCCCGCACGTGGTGACCGCCAAGGCCGGCCTCGTCGGCTTCACCCGCGCGCTGGCGCACGAGCTCGCGCCCGACAAGATCCGCGTGAACACGGTGACGCCCGGTCTGATGGCGGCACCGCGGCCGGCCGGTCAGCCCGAGCCGCAGCATCACTCCCTCGTGCATGCGCTGGTCGGCCGGCGCGGCGAGCCCGATGACATTGCGGCCGCGGTGCGCTTCCTCTGCGGCCCGGGCGCGAGCTTCATCACCGGGCAGAACATTCAGGTCAACGGCGGCACGTTCTTGGGATGAATGCGTCGCGGTGAATATGGGGTTTCCTGCGCACGAACTCAGCGATATCATCCGCCACCTTCGATCAAATCGCACGCAGCTCTTGACGGCCTGGAATGACTACTTTGGAAATTGATGTGGGCGACCTCCATGCGCGTGCAGTCGAGTTCACGACGACCGAGCTCGTGGTGACGCTCGCGGATGGACGCAAGATCGCGACCCCACTCGATTGGTACCCGCGGCTCAAGCGCGCGTCGGCAAAAGAACGCGCGAATTTCGAAATCATGCCGATGGGCATCCAATGGCCCGACCTCGACGAAGACCTCGGCATCGCGGGGATGTTGAAAGGGCGACGGGCATAAGTCTCGCGGCGATGAGTGCGTGAGGAAACGCACGGGTGAATCCGACCCCGAAAGATGCTAATCCCTTCGCCACCGATATCGCTGCAATCACGAAAACAACGAGGACTCCCATGTATACCGATCTCGCGCTTTACATCGACGGCAAGTGGGTGAACGGCGGCGGCCGCAAGGGCGAGGACGTGCTCAACCCCGCGACCGAGAAGCCGCTGGCGCATCTGCCCCATGCCAGCACGGCCGATCTCGACGAGGCGCTGGAAGCCGCGAAGAAGGGCTTCGCGCTGTGGCGGGCGACCTCGGCCTATGACCGCGCCAAGATCATGCGCAAGGCCGCCGACCTCATGCGCGAGCGCCACGATGCCATCTCCAAGATCATGGTGCAGGAGCAGGGCAAGGTCTACGTCGAAGCGCGTGCCGAGGTGATCACTTCGGCCGACATCATCGACTGGTACGCCGAGGAAGGCCGCCGCAGCTACGGGCGCATCGTGCCGGGCCGCATCAAGGGCACGCGCCAGCTCGTGGTGTCGGAGCCGGTCGGCATTGTCGCCGCGTTCACGCCGTGGAACTTCCCCGTGCTCACGCCCGCGCGCAAGGTCGGCGGCGCCCTGGCGGCGGGCTGCTCGCTCATCCTCAAGGCGTCCGAGGAGACGCCGGGCGCCTGCATCGAGATGGTGCGCTGCTTTGCCGACGCGGGCTTGCCCGCGGGCGTGCTCAACCTGGTGTTCGGCGTGCCGGCAGAGGTGTCCGAACATCTCCTGGCGAAAGACGCGGTGCGCAAGATTTCGTTCACCGGCTCGATCCCGGTCGGAAAACATCTCGCCACGCTCGCGGCCAAGGGCATGAAGCGCACCACCATGGAGCTCGGCGGGCATTCGCCGGTGGTGGTGTTCGCCGATGCCGATCCCGAGAAGGCGGCCGACACCATCGCCGCGTTCAAGTACCGCAACGCCGGCCAGGTCTGCATCTCGCCGACGCGCTTCTACGTGCAGGAGGACGCCTACAAGAAATTCCTGGCGCGCTTTTCCGAATACGCCAAGGGCATCAAGCTCGGCGACGGGCTCGAGAAGGGCGTCACCATGGGCCCAATGGCGAACATGCGCCGCATCGACGCCATGGAGAGCTTCGTGGCGGACGCCAAGAGCCGCGGCGGCACCGTCGTCACCGGCGGCAAGCGGCCCAGCAACCAGGGCTATTTCTACGAGCCCACGATCGTGACCGAGGTGCCGGACGACTCCAAGGTGATGACCCAGGAGCCGTTCGGGCCCATCGCGCCGATCGTCACCTTCAAGACCTTCGACGAGGTGGTGGAGCGGGCGAACTCGCTGCCCTACGGGCTTGCGGCCTATGCCTTCACCTCCTCGAATGCGACCGCGGCCGCGATCGGCGATGCCATCGAGTCGGGCATGGTCGGCGTCAACTCGGTCCTCGTTTCGACGCCCGAGACGCCGTTCGGCGGTGTGAAGGAATCCGGCCACGGCAGCGAAGGCGGCATCGAGGGGCTCGGCGCCTACCTCAACACCAAGTTCATCTCGCAGGGGTAGCCGCCTGCGCCTTCTGGCACGCCTGCCAGATCTTTTCCGGCGTCGCCGGCATGTCGAGATGGGCGCCGGCGCCGCCCGGAATGGCGTCGGCGACTGCGTTCATGACCGCGGCGATCGCGGCGGTGGTGCCGGCTTCGCCCGCGCCTTTGACGCCGAGCGGGTTGGTGGTCGCCGGCACCGAATGGATGGCGTCCTTGAACAGGGGCATGTCGTCGGCGCGCGGCATGGCGTAGTCCATGAACGAGCCGGTGATCAACTGGCCGCCCGAGTTGTCGTATACCGCGTTCTCCATCATGGCCTGGCCCAAGCCCTGGGCGATGGAGCCATGGGTCTGGCCCTCGACGATCATGGTGTTGAGCGGGCGGCCGCAATCGTCGACCGCGGCATAGGCGACGAGCGCAAGCTCCCCGGTCCTCGGATCGATCTCGACCTCGGCGATGTGGCAGCCGTTGGGAAAGGTGAGCGGCGTCTCGGCATTGGTCTTGGTGTCGAGGTCCTCGGGAATTTCGCCGCGCTTTTTCATGTCCTTGGCGCGCGCCGCCAGATCGAACAGCGAGATTGCGCGGTCGGTACCGACGACACCGAAACGTCCGTCGCGGTACTCGATGTCGGTTTCTGCGGTTTCGAGCACGGTCGCGGCGATTGCCTTGCCTTTCGTGAGCATCGCCTCGACCGTCTTGATCATGGAGTGGCTCACGGTCATGGCGGAGCGCGAGCCGACCGACGCATAGCCCGCGATTTCCATCGCCGAGTCGCCGTGGCGGTGCTCGATCTGCCCGGGCTTGATGCCGAGCCGCTCCGCCAGCATGGGATTGAACACGGTGGCGTGGCCCTGGCCGGTCGACTGTACGTTGAGGCCGAGCACCAGTGTCTCGCCGCCGGGAAAGCTCAGCGCGGTGCCTTCGAGCGGAAAGCCGCCGGCGTGCTCGAGCATGCAGGAAATGCCGAGGCCGCGGTACCTGCCGCGCTTGGCGGCCTCGCGCCGGCGCTGCTTGAAGCCGTCGTAGTCGGCGAGCGCCAGCGCCTTCTCGAGCACGGCCTCGAACTCGCCGCTGTCGATGGTGGTCCCCACCGCGGTCTTGTACGGCATCGCCTTGGGCTTGATGAGGTTGCGTCGGCGCAGCTTGACCGGATCGATGCCCGTGACCCGCGCCGCCTCGTCGATGACGCGCTCGAGGATGAAGTTCGCCTCGGGACGCCCGGCGCCGCGGTAGGGCGCGGTGGTGGTCGTGTTGGTGAACACGCAGCGCGTGCCGATGTCGATCAGCGGAATGTCGTACATGCCGGGCAGACAGCGCGTGAGGTTCACGGTCTGGATATTGGCGCCGACGGCGCCGATATAGGCCCCCATGTTTCCGAGGTGGCGGATGCGCAGCGCCAGAATTTTTCCGCGTTCGTCGAGCGCAAGCTCGACGTCGCTGTAGGCGTCGCGGGCGTGATTGTCGCTGAGGAAAGCTTCGGCGCGGTTCGACATCCAATGCACCGGGCGACCGAGCTTGCGCGCGGCGACCAGGATCGCGAGATATTCCGGGTAGGGCCCGGTCTTCAATCCGAACGCGCCGCCGACGTCCTCGGTGACGACCCGCAGCCGCTGGTTGGGAACGCCCAGGATAGGGGCAAGCCCGTCGCGCAATGCGCGGGCGCTTTGCGAGCAGCAGCGCAGAAAGTAGCTTTCGTTCGCCGGATCGTAGCTCGCGGTGGCGCCGCGCGGCTCCATCGATTGCACCAAGATGCGTTGATGCACCACGGATACCCGCGCCACGTGCGGGGCGGACGCGATGATCCTTTCGACCTCTTTTGCATTGGCGTCGGGGTCTGCTGCCAGTCCCGGCCAGTCCACCGCGATATTGCCGGGAGCCTCCGGCCACACTTGCGGCGCGCCTTCGCGCACCGCCTCGCGCAGATCGACCGTAGGCGTGCGCTCCTCATAGTCGACGGCGATGAGCTCGGCGGCGTCCTGCGCCGCCGTGAGCGTCTCGGCGATCACCACCGCGACCGCTTCGCCCACATGCCGCACGGTCGTGCCGGCCAATGCCGGGCGGCGGGGAACGATGAGCTTCGCCCCGCCGCGGCCCGCGAGCGGCGGGTGCTGGGAGACGTTGCCGATCCCTTCCATGTCGGCGGCGGTGAGCACGGCCAGCACGCCGGGCACCGCCTTGGCCGCCGCGCTGTCGATCGAGCGGATATCGGCAAAGGCGTGCGGGGAGCGCACGAAATAGGCCTGGGTCTGGCCGGTCATCGGGGCGTCGGCCGCGTAGCGTCCAAGCCCGCGCACCAGCGGATCATCCTCCAGGCGGGGCTGGTGGGACGGGCGGCTTTCAACGGTCTTCGAATCCATATCGGCTTCCGGATGTTGGGAAGGGATCGTGCGGGAGCCCGGTTATAGCCGAAAGCGCAGCCGGCGGGAGTCCGTTTGCGCGCTAAGCAGCGGCGATCTACTTGTTCTCCATCGCGGCGCGGACGCGGGCGACGGTGTCGGCTTCGGTGCGGGAGACCTGCTCGACCAGCGCCGCGACCTGCTCGCCCGTGAGCGGGTCGACGTCGATCTTGAGCCTGTCGGCCTCGGCGAGATAGGCCGGATCCTTCATGGTGGCATCGAACGCCCGCCGCAGCGCCTCGAGGCGCGCCGCCGGCACGTTGGGCGGCAGGAAGAACGGCCGGCCATATTCCAGGCGCGCCAGCATCAGCCGCAGCGCCGCGCGTTCGGCATCGGTCTTGGCCAGGTCCAGGAACAGGGGAACGTCCTTGAGCTCGGGATTTTTCTGCAGCGCCCACTGCGCCAGAATGCGAATCTTCTTTTCGGTGATCCAGTTCGTGTTGATGGCCTTGAGCGTCGACCAGTTGGCGATGGTGCCATGCACCTCGCCGCTCTCCATCGCCAGGTGAATTTTCGGCGTGCTCTCGTAGCCGGTCACGACCTTGAACTTGAATCCAAACAGATTGTTGGCAAGCACGGGGTAATCGAACTGGGTGGAGCCGGGCGCCTGCGCGCCCATGACGGTCTCCTTGGTCCTGGCGTCATCGAGCACCTGCGCGGGCGCGGTGTGCCAGACATACATGGCCTGGGTTTCGCGGTTGGTGCTGCCGAGCCAGTTGAGCTTCACCGGATCGAAGCGCGCGCCGGCGGGCTGCAACAGCGGCGTGGTCGGCATGCCGTTGAACGAGGCGCCCATGACCGTGCCGTCGAACGGGCCGCTGTTGTAGAGCGCATTGGTCATGGTGAGACTGCCCGCGCCCGGCTGGTTCTGAACGATGATGGTCGGCTGGCCCGGAATATGCGCGGCCATGTGGCGCGCCAGGAGCCGCGCATTGATGTCGTAGCCCGAGCCGACGCCGATCCCGACCATGAGCCGCAGCGTCTTGCCCTTGAAGAAGGCGGCGACGTCCTCCTGCTGCGCAGCGGCTGGCGACGCGGCCAGCACGATAGACAGGGCGACCAGCGTTTTTTTCATTCGTTGCTCCTCTATCTTTTTTTGTGCAATCTGAAGGCTTGCGTCGGCGTCACGCCGCGGCGCGTTCCTCCTCGGGCGCGAGCGGCAGCTTCACCGGCTGCTTGCGCCTGGCCGACAGATCCAGCGCCTTGGTCAGCATCAGGCGGTTATGCGCCTCGGCGGCGGTCGCCGCCTGCGTCGGAATTCCGAGCGCGACCCGATTGAGCCAGGAATTGGTCTCTTCCCGCATCGGCCCGCGCAGTTCGCCGAGCGCCATGTCGCCGGGCGGATAGCTGCCCATGAAATCGACCAGGCGGCTCTTGTCGGGCGCGTAGCCCTCCTCCTGCGGCGCCGAGACCGCGAGCACCATGTCGCGATGGGTGTCATCGATGGTCAGAACGCCGTCGGTGCCGGTGATGCCCACTTCGAGGCTGTAGACCGCGCCCGGCCAGGTCACCGGCAGCGCCCACGAGATATTGAGGTGATAGACGCTGCCGTCCGAGAACATGATCATTCCGGCGGTGGCGTCGATGCCCTGATAGGCCGGGCCCAAGACCTTGTCGATCGAGCGCGCGTAGCATTCGACCGGCGTCTTCGCCTCCATGTACCACATGACAATGTCGAGCGCGTGGGTCCCTGAGATCACCATCGGCGAGATCGTCTTCGGGTCGTTGGTGCGCTTGTAGTTGTCGATGGCCACGAGCCGGTTCATGAACGCACGCGAGGTCACCAGCGTCACGTCCCCGAGCGCGCCGGTGCGCACCTTCTCCTTGGCGGCGAGCCACTTGCGGCGGAAGCGTTGGGTATAGCCAACGACCGCGTCGAGCTTGGCGTTGGTGATCGCCTCGAGCACGCGCGCGGATTCGCCGAGATCGGTGGCGAGCGGCTTCTCGATCAGCATCGGCACGGCGCGCTCGACCGCGGCCATGATCGGATCCACGTGGAGATGCTCGTCGGTGGCGATGATGGCGCAGGTGACTTCCGGGCGCTTGAGCAGCTCGCGATAATCCTGGGTGACGAAGTCGGCGCCGATCTTTTCCGCGACATAGAGGCCGCGGTTGTGGTTCTTCTCGGCAATGCCGATCCATTGCACGGCCGGATGGCGCGCTGCCACCTCGCCGCGAAACAGCCCGACCCGGCCGGCGCCGATGATCGCGAGCCCGATGCCTTTCGCCTGCCGTCTCATCGCTTGCCTCCCGCCATTTCGGCGACCGCCGAGAGCGCCGCGTTCGACAGCGGCAGGTCGATGGGCTCGTTCCGCTCGGCCGAGAGATCGGCCGCCGTATAGGTCTCCATCACCATGCGCGCGCTCTCGGGCGTCACCATTACCGGCCGGTTCATGATGCAGGCCTCGAGAAAATGAATGGTTTCCGGGCCCATCTGTCCCGCGAACACGTGGTCCACGTGCTCGCCCGGCATGGTCGACATCGGAAAGCGGGTGCCGTCGGCCACGGTGTTGAGCCAAACGTCACGATGGGTGTCGTCGAGAATCAACGCGCCTTCGGTGCCGGTGATCTCGACCCAGGTCGAGCAGAAATTGGGATAGCCCGGCGGCACGTTCCAGCCGCCGCCGATGGTCACCAGCATCCCGTTGTCCATCGTGACGATCGACCACATGACGTCGTAGGAGCCGTTGATCGGCTGCATGTAGCCGTAGGCGCCCTGCGAGTAGACGCGCACCGGCTTGGCGGGCTCGAGCAGCCAGAACACGAAATCGAGATCGTGGGTCGATTCCATCACGACCGGTGACAGCTTCACGCGCTTGGCGATCTTGGTACCGAGGCCGCGACTCAAGTGCCGACTCACCATCACGGAGACCACCTTGCCCAAGGTGCCGTCGGTGATCTTCTTCTTGGCATAGGCGAACTTGGTATTGAATCGCTGCGAATAGCCGATGGTGAATTTGAGCCGGCCGCGCCTGGCGAGCGTGATCAATTCGTCCGCCTCCCACAGCTCCATGGCGATCGGCTTTTCCAGGAGCACGTGCTTGCCCGCCCTGAGGCAGTCGCGCGTGATCGGATAATGGTTCTGCTCCGGCGTGGTGCAGACATAGACCACCGAAATGTTGGGGTTCTTGATGATGTCCTGGTAGTCGAGCGTCGCGGTCGCCGGCTTGGTGAGCGCCTTGACCTCGGCCAGCCGGTCCGGGCGGATTTCGCAGATGTGCAGTTTGTCGACAAGCGCGGAGCGCGACAGCGTCTCCGCGCGGATGCCGCCGCACCAGCCGGTGCCGATCACTGCGACTTCGACTTGTTCCACTCGATATTCCCCTCGTTGCCTACGAATGCTGTCGTCCCCGCGAAAGCGGGGACCCAGTAATCAACTGACTATCCGATGTGACACTGCCGCGCCACCCCGCCCGAACTCCGATTACTGGGTCCCCGCTTGCGCGGGGACGACACCGAGTATGGTTAAGCGACTTGCGGCACCCCGAACACTTCCGCGGCAAACCGTGGATAGACCTCGGCAAGCTGCGGCGCGACCACCGACCGCAGCAGGCGCAGCGTCTCGGGGGAGGGCGCTGGCGTCGCCGGTGCGCTCTCCGCCCGGTCGAAGTCGAAGCCGGTGTGCTCGACCACTTCGGCGAGCGTATGCCCGGGATGCACGCTCGCGAGTCGAAAGCGCCGGCGCGCGCGATCGAAGGCGAACAGGCAGCGATTGGTCACGAGCGCGATCGGTCCGCCCGGGCGGAAGACGTTCTCCGGGCTCGTTCCCGGCGCGCTGATGAAGTCGACCCGTTCCACCAGGGTGCGGCGGGTGTGCTCGAGGCGGAACAGGATCACCTTGGGCACGACATAATAGAGATAGGCCGAGCCGAACGAGCCGGGGAAGCGCGCCTTCGGGTGCGCGTAGTCGCCGATGCTGACGAGATTGATGTTGCCCTCGCCGTCGATCTGTCCGCCCGAGAGAAAGAACACGTCGATGCGCCCCTGACCGGCGCAGTCGAACAGCTCGCGCCCGCCGTCGGTGAAGAAGCTCTGCCGCCGGCTGCCGAGCAGCGACACATAGGGCCGCCCATTGCCGCGCTCGCGCGCCAGCATCGCAGCCGCGGCGGGAATCGGCGACGCCGCGCCGATGGCGGCGTGGCGGGCATCGCCGATCAGCCCGGCGATGACGTCGGCGAGCAGCTCTTCATCGCGAAAGCCGTCAGGCAGCGCGCTGGGCATGCACGTGCCGATCAAGATAGGCGGCAAATCCTTCGGGCGTCGCGGCCATGCGCGCATAGTCGGCGAGATGCGCCGCGTCGGCGGCGTAATGGTCGGCAAGCCCGAGCGGCCAGGCGCCCTTCGGCACGACGGCGATGGTCTCGACGTAGAAGCCCCCGAGCGCGCCGGCCGCGAGCCGGGGATCGTCGAACAGGTTGCCGTCGTGGAGTTGCTCCACCGTCACCACCGTCTTGGCCGCGGCATGGGCCATGGTCGCGAGCTCGCGATCGCGCCCGATCCAGACATTGCCCTCACGGTCGGCGAGCGGCGCGTGGAACAGCGCGACGTCGGGCCTGATCGCCGGCAGCAGCACGATCGGATCGTCGTTGCCGAAGGGGTTGTCGATGATCCTCCAGTCCGCGCGGTGGGCGAGCACATCCGAGCCGATGAGGCCGCGCAGCGGCATGAACGGCACGCCTTTCTCCGTTGCCTGGAACGCGGCGTGCAGCGCCGGGCAGGTCGCGTCCTTGATGCGGATGTGGCCTGACTTGACCGCGGCCGTGAAGCGCGGCGCCGGCCCGAACTCGCCGAGACTCACGGCCGAGGTCTCGAGCGTCTCGACGCAGCCGGCGCCGATCAGGAGGTCGGCCTGCAGGCTCGACGTCGGCAGGCAGACGAGATGCAGCCGCTTGACGCCGCGCCGGACCAGCGCGCGCGTCGCCGCCATGGCCACGCCCGAGACGTCGCGCGGCACCGCCAGCACGCAACCGTCGGTGATGGGCGCAATCGCCTGATCAAGTGAGCAGATCATGCCTGAAGTCTACCACAGCCTCAGCCGCGGATTCGGTCTACTCCAGCTGATTCACCTTACGACAGGGCCTGCTTCACGCGGTCGGGCGAGAACGGCACCCGGCGGATGCGCACGCCGGTGGCGTCGAAGATCGCATTGGCGATCGCGGCCGCCACCGGACGGATCGAGGGCTCGCCGGCGCCGGTCGGCGCCACCTCCGGACGATTGATCGCCACCACCTCGATCGCGTCGGGCGTCTCGGTGATGTCGAGGATCGGATAGGTCATCCAGTCCACGCTGGTCACGTTCTTGGCGTCGAACGTGACCTCCTCCCACAGCGTGCGGCTGATGCCCTGCACGATGTTGCCCTCGATGGTGTGCTTGAGCCCATCGGGATTGATGATCTGGCCGCAGTCGTGGGCCACCGTGAACTTGCGCGCCCAGATCCTGCCGCTGGCGCGGTCGACGTCGACCTCGGCGATGATGGCGCAGCGGGTGCCGTTGCGCTGGGAATAGGCGATGCCGCGGCCGCTGACCTTGCTGCCGGTCTGATCCTTGCGCGGCGACGGCCGCGATTGCCATTGAGCCTTCTCGGCCGCGGCCTTGATCACCGCGATGTCGCGCGGCTCCTTGACGTGGCGCAGGCGGAACTCGATCGGGTCGATGGCGAGCGCCGCCGCCACCTCGTCCATGAACGACTTGCTTGCGAAGTGGATCTGCGGTCCGACCGGATCGCGCAGATGCGCGCCGCGCAACGGCGAGCCGCGGTCGAGCAGCGGCGGGATCGTCTCCCATCCCATGCGCTTGTTGACGAACTCGTAGGATTCCGCCGGCACGCCGAAATTGTCGCCCGACTTCAATTCGATGCCGCGGAAATGCCCCGCCAGCGTGTCCTCGGGCTTGCTCCCGTTGGTGTTCACGTCGACGCGGGAGAAGCCCTTGCTGGTGAACTCGTAGGCGACGACGTTGCCGGACGCGTCGATCGCCGCGCGGGCACGGTGGATGGACGCGGGGCCTTTCGGGTCCCATCCGGTTCCCTGGTCGCGCGTGTATTGCACGCGCACCGGCTTGCCGACCGCGTTCGCCAGCACCGCGGCGTCCATGGCCGCGTCGTCGGCGTCGCTGCGGCCATAGGAGCCGGGGCCGACCACCCAGATCGAGCGCACCTTCTCCGCCGGAATGCCGAGCGAGAGCGCGATGCCGTTCTGGACGAAGTGCGGCTTCTGCGAGCCGGTCCAGCAGGTCACGTTGCCGTCCTTGATCTCGACCAGGGCGCAGGCCGGCCCCATGCAGGCATGGGATTGGAACGGCCATTCGTACTCGGCCTCCACCACGCGCGCGGCGGTCTTGAAGGCTTCGTCGACATTGCCGGTTTCCTTGCCGCCGATCTCGCGCTTGCGCACCGGCGCCTTGCGGATGTGGTCGTAGATGGCGGTCGACTCCGGAAACGGCGGCTTGACGTCCGACCATTCCACCTTGAGCTGCTGAGATGCCTTGATTGCGTCCCATTCCGTGTCGGCAACGACGCCCAGGAAGGCCTTCTCCCACACCACTTTCGCGCCGGGGATGTCCTTGATCGAGGCCTCGTCGACCTTCACCGGCACCGCGCCGGCAACCGCCGGACGCAGCATGCGGCCGTGCACCATGCCTGGCACCTTGACGTCGGTGCAGAAGTCCTCTTGCGCATAGACCTTGGGGGCGATGTCCTCGCGCGGAATAGGCTTGCCGACGATCTTGTAATCCTTCGGGTTCTTCGGCTGCGCCTTGCCCGGGGCATAGAGCGTGTTGCCCATCGCCTTGTTCCAGTCGAGCTGCACATTGAAGTAGCGCCCGCCGATCAGCTCGGCGTAGGACGCCTTCTTCGCCGCATCGTTCTTGGCCTGCACCACGCCGTCGGTGACGGTGAGGTCGCCCGCGGGAAGGCCCAGCTTTGCCGCCGCCATCTCGACCAATATGCGGCGCGCCTCGGCCGCGGCCATGCGCATCTGCTTGCCGCCGAGCTGGATGCCGGTCGATCCGGATGCACCGCCCTGGTTCACGCTGGTGGCGGTGTCGCCCATGATCACGGTCACTGCTCGGAACGGCACGTCGAGCTCTTCCGCCACCATCTGGCCGATGGCGACGAAGAGCCCTTGGCCCATGTCCATCTTGCCGAAGAAGGCGGAGACGGTGCCGTCGGCGTTGATGGCGATGTACGAGGACAGCTGGTCGGGCGTGAGCGGCGGCTTCGTGCCCTGCGCGAACGCGCGGCCGACACCCAGCACGGTGTCGAGGCCGACCGGCATGCCGACCGAGACCACCAGCGCGCCGCCCGCTTTGAGCAGCGAACGACGGGAGACGCGAGAGAAGTGCGCGGCTTTTTCGTGTCTGGTCATGGTCGCCTCCCTCAACCCATCATCTCGGCTGCGCGCTTGACCGCGCGCATGATGCCCATGTGAGTGCCGCAGCGGCACTTGAGGCCGGTGAGCGCGTCCTTGATCTCGGCGTCGGTCGGGTTCTTCTTCTGATTGAGGAACGCCGCCGCGGTCATGATCCAGCCGTTGATGCAGTAGCCGCATTGCGGCACCTGCTCCTCGACATAGGCCTTCTGGATCGGGTGCGGCTTCTCGGGCGTGCCGAGGCCGGCGAGCGTCACGACCTTGAGGGCGCCCACGGCCGACACCGGCGTGACGCAGGAGCGCACGGGCTGGCCGTCGACATGGACGGTGCAGGCGCCGCATTGCGCGAGCCCGCATCCGAAACGCGGATTGTTGAGCCCGAGATCGTTGCGCAGCGCGTAGAGCAACGGCATGTCGGGATCGGCATCGATCGTCTGGACCTTGCCGTTCACGTCGAGATTGATGCGAGCCATGGATGCGTTTCTCCCTTGCCACATCGGTACGACCGATGAGCCGTCGCGCATCGGCCGCCGCTGTTGTTGTCGTTGCGAATTATTCCAGGCTGGGAGGCTAGTCCAACCGGCAGGGTAGGGGAACACCCCTCGCAGCGATTTCTGGCGGCGCGGCGCGTGCGCGTTGTGAAGGGTCGTCGGCGGGTCTAGGCTTGGCCGGCAAGCAACCAAAACGAGGGACTTACAGGCACGAGGGGCCGACCACGATCAAGGGAGGTGACGATGGGTACCTGGCTCAGCGAACGAGAGCAGCGTCTGGTCGTCGGTGCGGAAACCGCTTCCGCCGCAACTCCGATACCGACCCAGATCGTGTCGAATGGCGAGTATCTTCCGCCGCCTCAGAGCGAGACGCAAAAGCGCGTCGAGCGGCGCATCTTCGAGCTGGCCGACGACAACGGCAAACGGCTCGGCCTCAGCCGGCGGCAATTCCTACAGACGAGTTGCGGCATGGCTGCGGCGTTCCTGGCCATGAACGAGGTCTACGAGGCGGGCGTGTTTCAAGTCGCGGCCGCCGAGGCGCGCGAGCCCGAGCTGACGCAGGCGCGCGCCCAGAGCCTCGCCGGCCAGTTCATCTTCGACGTGCAGACCCATTTCGTGCGCGACGACTTCGACAACGAGCGGGTGCTGCGGCTCGCCAGGTTCGCCGGCGAGCACTGGAACCCCAAGCTGAAGGAGACGGCGCCATCGCTCGCCCAGTACAAGTTCCAGAACTACGTGAAAGAGGTCTATTACGACAGCGACACGAGCATGGCGCTGTTGAGCGGCGCCCCGTTCGACAATCCCAACTGGTGGTTCCTGTCGAACGAGCAGATCGTCAAGACGCGCGAGCTGCTCAACGACTTCGCCGGCTCGCGTCGCCTGCTCGCCCACACCATCATCACGCCCAAGCAGCCGGGCTGGGTCGAGGAGGTCGACAAGGCGATCGCGGCCTACAAGCCCGACTCGTGGAAGGCCTACACCATCGGCGACCCGGGCGCGCCCTCGAAATATCCGTGGCGGCTCGACGACGAGCAGGTGATGTATCCGTTCTACGAGAAGGCAGTGAAGGCGGGCATTACCACCATCTGCATCCACAAGGGCCTGTTGCCGCCCGATTACGAAAAGTCCTTCGCGGGCGTGTGGGAATACGCGACGGTCTGGGACGTGGCCAAAGCCGCCAAGGATTGGCCGCAGATGACCTTCGTCATCTATCATTCCGCGCTGCGCCCGTTCGTCGAGCTGCCGGACCAGGCCTGGGCCGAGTTCGAAGCAAGCGGTCGGATCAAATGGGCCAGCGATCTCGCCGAGCTTCCGGAAAAATTCGGCGTCACCAACGTGCACGCCGAGCTCGGCACATGCTTCGCCAATTCGGCGGTGGCGCATCCGCGCTTCGCGGCGGCCCTGCTCGGCACGCTGATCAAGGGCCTGGGCGCCGACCACGTGATCTGGGGCACCGATTCGGTCTGGTACGGATCGCCGCAATGGCAAATCGAGGCCATGCGGCGGATGGAAATCCCCGCGGACATGCAGAAGAAGTACGGCTTCGCGCCCTTGGGCGGCGCCGACAGCGCCGTAAAGCAGATGATCTTCGGGACCAACGCGGCGCGGCTTTACGGGCTCAAGCTCAGGTCCGCCGAAGCAGCGCCGATGCCGGCCTACTCCGAAGACCGCCTGGCCGAGCTGAAGCGGGACTACGCGCTGGCGGCGAAAGAACCGTCGAACCTGCGCTATGGCTACGTGCGGGCCGCCTGAGCGGCCTGCCCGGGCGTCGCCAGGGCGCGTACCGCCGCCAGGAGTTCGCGCACGTGGCGCTCGGGAATATTGCGGGTGATGAATACGAGGCGGCTGGCGCGGTCGCCTTCCGGCCAGGCCGCGAGCTCGACCGGCGGATGGGCGAGGTGCTGGACCACGTGAACCACCACCGGCCCGCGGCAGCCGGCGACGTTGAGGAAGCCCTTCACGCGCAGGAGATCGGGGCCGCGCAGCGCGATCAACGTCTCCATGGCGCGCGCGAAGGCCTCCCAGGGCAGCGGCGCGTCGTCGGTGAAAACGAAGCTCACGATGCCGTCGCTGTGCTCGGCTTCGGCGACAAAACCGGCATGCCGGTCCAAGTTCGCGCGCAAATCCTGCGTCGCGTCGGTCTCCAGGAGACAGCGGGGGTCGAGATCGCCCTCGACGGCCGTATGAACGGCGGCGCGCGGATTGAGCGCGCGCAGGCGCTCCATCACGCGCTTGACCGCTTGCGGTTTGGCGAGATCGGTTTTCGAGACCACCAGCCGGTCGGCGAGGATGATCTGCTTTCGCGCTTCGGCCGACCAGTTGAGCGTGTCGAGGCCGCCCACCGCGTCGACCATGGTGACCACGACCTCGACGTGGAATTCGCCGCCGAGCGCACGATCGGTGGCGAACGTCTGCAGGATCGGCCCCGGATCGGCGAGGCCGCTGGTCTCGATCAAGATGCGCTGGAATTGCGGCACCGTGCCGTGCGCGCGTTCGGCGACGAGATTGCGCAGCGCGTTCTGCAAGTCGGAGCGGGTGTTGCAGCAGAGGCAGCCGTTGCCGAGCAGCGTCACCTCGTCGGTCGAGCCGCGCACCAGCGCGTCGTCGATGCCGACGCTGCCGAATTCGTTGATGACCACGGCGGTGCCGGCGCCTTCCGGCGTCGCGAGGAAGCGGCGCACCAGCGTGGTCTTGCCCGAGCCCAAAAAACCGGTGACGACGGTCACGGGAATGCGCGCGCCGCGGGCGCGCTTGAGCCTGCGCCCGAACCGGCCCGCGTCGCGAGAGGGAAAGAGATCGAGCAACGGTCCTCCAATGACCGAACTGCGTTATCGATCGCTCACGGCGCCGCAGCCCGGGCGTGCCCCATTCACATGATCAAAAATCCATCTCCAGGATGTAGAGGCCGCCGATGTGGCGGTCGACGGTGTAGACGATCTCGCGCTCGTCGACGAACACGTCGTTGAGCTGGATGGTGCCGGTGGGCGCCATCGGCGGCGCCGGCGGCACGAACACGCCGATTTGCTGCGGCTGGTACGGATTGGAGATGTCGTAGGCGCGCAGGCCGCCGTTGAAGAAGGTGCCGAGCACGACCTGATCGGAATGCCAGGCGGTCGGCAGCGGCACGTTCTCGTGGATGTTGTGGGCGCCGAAGCGGCCTCTGGCGGCGAAGGCCTGATGATCGGGCAGCGGGCAGGTCGAGATCGGAACCAGGTTGGTTTCCTCACGCGCATCGAGAATCCAGATGAGCTTCGGCCAATCCTTGGCGTTGTTCTCGGTCGATTCGTCGGTCACCAGCATCAGCCCGCGGTCGAACAGCGGCACCACCGTATGCATGAAGCCGGTATAGGGCGGGGAATTGGTCCACTGCGAGATCCGCTTCGGGTTGGCCTTGTCCGAAATGTCGAGCACGAACATCCCGCCGTCGATATAGGCGAGATAGCAACGGTCGGGACGCTGCGGGTAGACGTTGCAATTGTGGGCGCGGTGTCCCTTGTCCAGCGGATGCCGCGGCGGCGGCATCACATTGTCGCCCTGCTTCGTGCCGGGCATCCACCAGCGGCCGATCTCGACCGGTTTCGAGGGGTTGCGCACGTCGATGCAGCGATAGAACTGGTCGTCCGACGGATGCGTCGGCGTGAAGTCGGGCGCACCCGACGCGGTGTGGACGTACTCGCCGTCGCAGAACCAGAGCTGATGCACCCCGCGCGACGTCGCCCCCGAGCAGTCGAAGAACGAGATCGATTTCGGGTTCTCCGGCACCGAAATGTCGAACAGCTCCATGCCCGCCGGTTGCAGCCCCTTCTTCTGCGTCTGGTAGGCCACTGCCATGAGGTTCCCGCAGGTCTCGAGCGAGTTCGAGCGCATGTGGGCCTGCGGCAGGTCGGTCTGCACCACCACCTTGGGCTTGCGCGGATCGGACACGTCGACGGCGGTGAAATTCTTCGGCGCGCTTTCGTGCGCGAGCCAGAGGATGCGGCGGCCGTCGGGGGCGATCTGGATCGACATGCCTTCGCCCATGCCGCCGAAACCGTCGAGCAGATGGTGGCTCAGCAGCTTGAAATTCCAGGTGACCGGTCCGCCGTTGCTTTGCGGCGCGCTGGTCTTGGCCGCTGTCTTGTTCAGTGCTGCCTTGTTCAGTGCTTCCTTGGGCGCGGGCTTCTTCACCGCCGCCTTCTTCGGAGCCGCCTTCTTTGCCGGTTTCGTTGCCGCCGTCTTGGCGACTTTTTTGGCAGCCTTCGCGACTTTCTTGCGTGCCTTCATTCCACTCTCCATGCCCTGAAATCGTGTGCACCTTTAGCGCGTTTCAACACGGCGCGCGAGGGAGCGCGCCGCAGAAATGAAAAGGCCGGCGACGTCCGCCGACCTTCTCGAGTGAATGAACCCCCGATCTGGTCCTACGCGCTCGCCTTTGCCCACAGGTCCGGCCGCAGCGCCTTCTTCCAGTCCGGGATGGCGGAAATCTTCTTCTCGCGCAGCAGCACCTCGGCATCCTTCTGCAGGCCCGGCACGAGGTCGGAGGGGAAGCCCGGATTGACCTCGACGCGAGCGAGCGCCTTGGCGAAGGTCTCGCGCGACATCGAGTAACCCTTCGACGTGAAGAAGGCGTAGATCACGTCGGCGACCTTGCCGGGATTGTCCTTGAAATCACGCGCCACTTCCTGCCAGCACTTGAGATAGGCGACCACGGTGTCGGGGTGCTTGTCGACGAAATCGGGCGTCGCCGCCATGAACACCGGCATCTTGTCGAGCTTGGAGAAGTCCATGATCGAGGTGCCGATGCCCTCGGTGACCGCGATCTCGTTGTAGGGCTCCACGTTGACCATGGCGTCGACCGTCTTGGCGGCCATGGCGGCGATCATGTTGTTGACGTCCATGCGCACCTCCTGGAAGTCGCCCTTCTTGAGGCCGGCGCTGGGGACGATCACGTCCATGAAGATGTTGCCCACGGAGGAGCCGGTCTGGTTCGCGACCTTGAGCCCTTTGAGGTCACTGACCTTGGTGAGGTTGAGATCCTTGCGCGTCACGATCTGCGCGGTCTTGCCGACGTTCTCGATATGGGCGATCGCAACCAGGCCGCCCTTGTCGTGCCCGATGATGAAGGACTGCGCGGCATAGGTGCCCATGTCCACCTGCCGCGCCACCATCTGCTGCATGGTGAGGTTGCCGGAGGGCACGGCGAACTCCTCGAACTTGATGCCGCGCTTCTCGAGCAAGCCCGACTTGAGCAGATAGTAGGTCGGCATCCCCCAGATGTTGGTCTGGAAGCCCTGGCGGATCGTCTCCAGCGCCGATGCGGGCCGTACGGTTGCGAGACCGGCCGCCAGAACGCTCGCGCTCGCCGCGAGATATTGCCGTCGTGTCAAGGTTTTCATCGCATGTCCTCCGTGATGCTGTGCGGCGACGTTTCCCGTCGCTCGCTTTGATCGGTTGAATTATTGCTCCTGCTGCATACCGAATTCGCGGATACTTGCCGCCACGTCGTCGAGCGTCTGCGCGATCACCTGGCGCAATTCGTCCGGCGTCGACGACACCGCGATGGACCCGGCCTTCTCGATCATCGTGCGGTACTCCGCCGTGTCGACGATCGCCGCGATATGACGACGAAGCAGGTCGAGGACCGGCTGCGGCGTTCCGGTTCCGGCGCAAATCCCGAGCCACCCGAAGCGCACGAAGTCGACGCCCTTTTCCGTGAGCGTCGGAATCTCCGAAAGGTTCTTCAGCCGTTCGGGCGCCGACACCGCCAGGATCTTGAGCTGCTTCGCGTCGTATTGCGGGACGATCGCCAGCGTGGGCGAGACGTAGAAGTGGACGCGCCCGGCGATGAGCTCCTGCACCACCTGCGGACCGCCGCGGAACGGAATCCGGTTCATGGTGATGCCGGTGAGCTTCTCCAGCTGGCGCGCCAGAATCTCCTGGGCCGAGCCGGCGCCGATCGTCGCATAGCGACACCTCGCCGGGATGCGCCTTGGCGTATTGCACGAACGCGGCGAAGTCGTCGGCGGGGATCGAATTCGCGAGCGCCAGCCCGTAGTAGTATTTGGCGATGAGCGAGATGGGCGCGATATCGCTCAGCTTGAACTGCACGTTCTTGTAGACCGCGGTGTTGATCGCTTCGAAATGGGTGCACAGCAGGAGCGTGTACCCGTCGCGCGGCTGCGAAAGCACGTCCCTGGTCGCGATCATTCCGGCGGCGGCCGGCTTGTTCTCCACGACCACGCGCTGGCCGAGCGCCTCACCGAGCTTGTCCGCAATGAACCGCGCGGGAATGTCGGTCGGCCCGCCCGCGCCGAAGCCGACCACCAACCGGATCGGCCGCGTCGGGTAGGCGTCTTGCGCGGTCGCCGCACCGATGCCGGCAAGCGCGAGCAGAACGAGCCCCCAGAGCGTTGTCCTCACCTTCCTGTCCCTTATTTTGCTTGCGTTGCTTGGATATTTGCGGCCGGCTCCTGGCCGAGATGGCGCAACAGCGATTTCTGATATTCCAGGAATTCGACGCTGAGCGGATCGCGCGGCCGCTCGAGACGAATCGGCACTTCGATCTTCACCATTCCCGGATGCGGCGTCATGACGACGACCCGATCCGCGAGGTACACCGCCTCCGCCACATTGTGCGTCACGTAGACCACGGTCTTGCGCGTTTCCCGCCAGACGTCCGCCAGCAGCCGCTGCATGTCGTCGCGGGTGAGCGCATCGAGCGCCGCGAACGGCTCGTCCATCAGCAGCACGGAGGGATTGTACGCGAGCGCCCGCGCGATGGCGACCCGCTGCTGCATCCCGCCGGACAGATGGTGCGGGTAGGAGCGCACGAATTTTTCGAGCTTCACCAGCCTGAGCTGGCGCAGCGCGATCTCCTCGCGCTCGGCTTTGCCGACGCCCTTCATCTCGAGGCCGAACGTCACGTTGCCGAGCGCCGTGCGCCACGGGAACAGCTGGGCAAAATCCTGAAAGACCACGCCGCGGTCGAGGCCATGGCCGGTGACCGCCTTTCCGCCGATGCGGATTTCGCCCGCCGTGGGGGCGAGAAAGCCAGCAATGATGTTGAGCAGCGTCGACTTACCGCAGCCGGACGGGCCGACGATACAGAGGAACTCGGAAGCGTCGATGTTGAAGCTGACGCCGGCGACGCCCGGCACTTGCCCGGAAGGTGTGTCATAGATGAGCGAGACGTCGGAAACTTCGATATGGGGCATCGCCGCTACCTGGGTGGTGCTGTCATAGCTGCTATGCCCGTTTGTGGCCAGAAGGCGTCAGTCACGCCCGGTCAGTTTCGCCCGGCGTAAATTCGGTGTAGATAGGCGCGAAGCAGGTCGGACAATTAGCCGCAAGGCCAGGAGCGCTCACATGGGACCGCACGCAGCATCGAAGGCGATGACTCTGTCCGAGCAGGCCGACGAGCTCGAAGAGCAGATGATGCACGAGCTCAACGAGAAAATCGCCACGAAATCCGTGCTGTTCAACATGGGCGACGGAAAGGTGGAGATCGAGGGCGGCGCCGCGCTCATGGCGAAGAATCCGGGCAAGTACTTTCTGATGGGCGCCGATCCGCGGCTGCCGAAGATGCCGGACAAGCCGCAGCTGATCGACTTCTTCCGGCAGCGCTTCGCTTCGATGAACCACCTCCTGCAGAGCGCCACGCATGCGCTCAAGGCCGGCCATAACGAAAAGGTCGTGCTGGCGTGTCTCCTCCATGACATCGGCGTCGTCAGCTTCATCCGCTGCGACCACGGCTACTGGGGCGCGCAGCTGATCGAGCCCTATGTGGACGAGGAGGTGAGCTGGTCGATCCGCGTGCATCAGGCGCTGCGCTTCTTTCCCGACGAATTGGTCGGTTACGCCTATCCCGACATGTACGTGAAGTATTTCGGTCCCGACTACCGGCCCGAGCCCTACATCGTGGAGGAGTACAAGCGCGCCCGCGATCACAAGCACTACATGACGGCGCGCCTGATCTGCGTGAACGACATCTACTCGTTCGATCCCAATGCCAAGGTCGACCTCGACGATTTCGTCGACATCATCGGCCGCAATTTCAAGCAGCCGAAAGAGGGCCTGGGCTTCGACAACACGCCGTCATCGCACATGTGGCGCACCCTGATGTGGCCGACCCGGTTCTTTGTAATCAGCTGCGGCCCTGTCAATCCGTTCGTCCCCGCGAGAGCGGGGACCCATCGCGCCATACCCACGCGGCACCGTTGGCAATGACTTTGTCCACCCGCTTTCTCGGGGACGACAGATCCGTAGGTAAGACGGCGAAAGACCGAAAGCGGCGCTACTCCGTCCCTGCCAACCCTGCCTGCTGCACGACCTTGCCCCAGCGCTCCATCTCGGAGTTGATGAAGCGCTGCAATTGTTCGGGCGAGGAGCTGCCGCCGGGGATCATGCCGAGCTTGATGATCTGCTGCTGAACCTCCGGCAAGGCGGCGACGCTGTTGAGCTCGGCATTGAGCCTGGTCACGATCTCCTTCGGCGTGCCGGTCGGCACAGTGATCATGCCCCAGCCGGCGACGTCGAATCCCGGAACGCCTGTTTCCGCGATCGGCGCGATCTCGGGCGCAGACGGCGAGCGGGCGGCCGTGGTGACGCCGAGCGCGCGCACCTTGCCCTCCCTGATCAGCGGCAGCGACGGGACGGGGTCGGAGAACAGCACGGGCACGTGCCCGGCAACGACGTCGGTGAGCGCCGGCGCGCTGCCCTTGTAGGGGACGTGCGTCATCTCGATGCCGGTCAGGCTCTTGAATAATTCGCCATAGAGATGGTGGGGCGAGCCGGCGCCCCCCGATGCGAATGACAGCTTGCCCGGATTGTCCTTGGCATATTTCACGAGCTCCGACACCGAGCGCACCGGCAGCGAAGGATTGACGACGAGGAAGAACGGAATCTTGGCGGAGAGCAGGAGCGGCGCGAAGTCCTTGGTCGGATCGTAGGGCAGCTTCTTGTAGAGCGTGGCGCTGATGGCGAGCGAGCCGCTGCCGGCCATCACCAAGGTGTATCCGTCGGGCGCAGCTTTGGCGCCCGCGGCCGTTCCGATCACCGAGCCCGCGCCCGGCCGGTTCTCGACCACGACGGGTTTACCCAATCGATCCGACAGGTGCGGCGCGACCCCGCGGCAGAGCACATCCACGGCCCCGCCCGCCGGCCACGGCGCGATCAAAGTGATTTGCCGTGCGGGATAGTCCTGCGCCTGCGCGATCGGCGCCACCGGCATGCACACGGCAAGGCCGGCGAGAACCAGCAACGAAAAACGCTTCATGGTGTTCCTCCCGTTGTCGATCCTGACCGGATCGTTGTTCTTGTCTCTCTCCTCGAGCTACACATCGCCTCCATTCGAGTCCCAGAGCGGCGTCCCTGGATCTTTCGCTTAGTTCGATTCGGCGATGCCCGCCGCGCGGATGACCTTGCCCCAGCGCTCGATCTCCGAGACCACGTAGAGCTGCAGCTTCTCCACCGGTGGACTGTCGATCGGGACCAGGCCCATGCCGCTCAATCGCTCCCGCACGTCGGGCGTGATGCCTCTGAGCTCGGAATGGAGCTTCGCCACGACGTCTTTGGGCGTGGCGGCCGGCGCCACGAACATCAGCCATCCGCCGGCGTCGTAGCCGGGAACGCCCACCTGTGCGAGCGGCAGGATCTCGGGCGCCGCCGGCACCGCGGCGGCCGAGGACACGCCGAGCGCGCGCAGCTTGCCTTCCCTGATCAGGGGGAGGGCGGGCGGGAGATCGACGAACATCACCGGGACATGCCCGGCGAGGAAGTCGGTCAATGCCGGCGCGCTGCCCTTGTAGGGAATGTAGGTGATGTCGATGCCGGTCACGCCGCGGAGATATTCGGCGCAGAGGTGCGCGGGCGAGCCGGTACCCGCGGTCCCGAATGCGAGGTGGCCGGGCTTTTCCTTCGCGAGCTTGATCAGATCGGCCACCGAGCGCACCGGCAGCGACGGCTGCACCACCAGCACGAAGGGGATGGCGGCCACGTGCGCGAGCGGCACGAAGTCCTTGGCCGGATCGTAGGGGAGGTTCTTGTGCAGCGTGGGATTGTAGGCGAGCGCCGAGCTGCCGCCCATCAACAGCGTGTATCCGTCGGGCGCCGCTCTTGCCGCCGCCGACGCTCCGACCACCGTTCCGGCGCCGGCCCGGTTCTCGACCACGACCGGCTTGCCCACTCGCTCCGACAGCTTCTGCGCATAGAGGCGGGCGATGATATCGGCGGAGCCGCCGGGCGCGAACGGCACGATGATCGTCACCTGGCGGGCCGGGTAATCCTGGGCCATGGCGGGCAAGCACAAGCCCGCGACCAGCGCGACGAGAACCGGCAAGCACCAGCGTTTCATGTTTCCTCCCTGTCCCGATCCTGATGGGATCGCGTTTTCTTGATCTTTGCGACGACGCAGCATTCTCTCCTGTCGTCCCCGCGAAAGCGGGGACCCATAACCACCGACTCTGGAATATGGGTCCCCGCTTTCGCGGGGACGACGGTCATAGACCTTACTCCCTTATCCTTTCCCCATCCGCATCATGCCCCAGCGCATGACGGTGGCGCGTTCGATCGAGCCGAAGACGAGCCGCTCGAACACGAAGCCGATGAAGCCGATGACCGCGAGCGCGGCGAGCATCACGTCCGCATTCAGGAATTCCTTGGCGTCGAAGATCACCCAGCCCAGGCCCCAGTCGGAGGCGGCGAGCATCTCGGCGCCCACGACCGCGATCCAGGCCCGCAGGAAGGACTGGCGCAGCCCGGTGATGATGAACGGCGACGCGCCGGGGATGATCACCTTCCAGAACAGCGCGCGCTCGTCGGCGCCCATGGCGCCCGCCGCGCGCAGCCACAGCGGGTTGACGGCGCGCACCCCCGACCAGGCATTGAGCAGCATGGGGAAGATCGCGGCATAGAACACGATGAGGATCGCGACCGTGTTGCCGAGTCCGAACCAGAGAATGAACACCGGCACCCAGGCGAGCGAGGGGATCGGCATCAGCGCGCTGGCGAGCGGGAGACAGAAGTTTTCGACCGGCCGGAAGCGGCCCATCAGGATGCCGAGCGGCAGCCCGACCGCGACCGCAAGCGCAAGGCCGAACAGCACGCGGTACATCGTATAGGCGGCGTGCTCGAGCATGGTGCCGTCGAGGGTGAGGGTCCAGAGCGTGCTTGCCACCTTCGGCAGCGTCGGCAGCAGCGCTGGCGGAAAGGTGCCGCTGCGCGCAATCGCCTCGTAGAGCGCAGCGGCCAGCAGCAACGTCAGCCCGGCACGATAAGCCGACCGCGCGCGCTCCATGTTTGCGGTGGTGGCGACGGCGCTCACGACATCATCCCCCAGCGAACCACGGTGTAGTTCTCGAGCCGCTGGAACACGAGCTTCTCCAACGCAAGCCCGATGACGCCGATCACGGCGACGCCGGCAAGCATCACGTCGGTGTTGAGGAACTCGCGCGCGCCGAAGATCATCCAGCCCAGCCCCCACGGCACGGCCGCAAGCATCTCCACGCCCACGAGGATGCGCCAGGCCTGGGCCAGGCCCAGCCGCAGCCCGGTGAGGATATAGGGCAGCGCGCCCGGCAGGATCACATGGTGGAACAGCCGCCGGTCATCCGCGCCCATGGCTTGGGCGGAGCGCACCCAGATTTCCTTGACCGCCTTCACGCCGGTCCAGGTGTTGAAGATGATGGGGAAGGCGGACACGAATCCGACCAGCAGCACGGCGGTGCTGTTGCCCAATCCGAACCAGAGCAGGAACAGCGGCGCATAGGCGAGGCCCGGGATCGGCGCGCCGATGCTCACCAGCGGAAGGAATATGTCTTCCGCCCGGCGCGAGCGCCCCATGGCGAAGCCGACGGCCACGCCGACGACCGCGGCGAGCGCGAAGCCGGCGAGCAGGCGAATGAGCGTGTCCAGCACGTGATGGGGCAGGATCCCCGCGGCGGTCAGGCGCACGAAGGCCGAAGCCACCTCTTCCAGCGGTGGGAACAGCTTGCGCGGAAAGACGCCGAGATGCGCGGTGATCTCCCACAGGAGCGCGACCACCAGGAACGGAAATGCGGTGCGCGCAATGACCCGCAGCCGGCTTTCGCCGCGCGCGCCCGACTGTCCCGGCAGCGAGCACATGGGGCGAGGCGGTGGGCGCCAGATCGGACATGGCTCACGATAATGCCGCCGCACCCTCTCGGACAAGCAGGGGTTGTTCTCAAAATGGAAGGTTTCAACGCTCGACAGGTTTCGCTCGCGGCCGAGCGAGCCCCCGCTTTCCCTGTTTACGGCGAAGACTTTCTGCGTCGGCTCGCCATGATCGCGCGAGCGACCTGCACCGCGATCAGCGCGACGCTGCAGGCCACCAGCAGCGCCGCGATCGGACGGGTATAGAAGAGGCTGAGCGTGCCCTTGCCCACCAGCAGCGCCTGGCGAAAGTTGGTCTCGAAAATGTTGCCGAGCACGAAGGCGAGCACGAGCGGCGCCGGATCGAGCTCGACCTTGCGCATGAGATAGCCGGCGATCCCGAAGCCGATCATGATCATCACCTCGACCACGTTGTTGGACAGCGTGTAGGCGCCGATCACGCAGAACACGATGATCAGCGGCGCCAGGATCGAGCCGGGCAGGCGGAGGATCTGCACAAAGAGCGAGATCAGCGGCACATTGAGCACGATCAGCATCAGGTTGCCGATCAGCATGCTCGCGATGACCCCGAAGAAGATGTCGGGCCGGTTCGCCACCAGGGTCGGGCCCGGCGTGATGCCCTGGATCAGGAGTGCGCCCAGGATCACGCCCATCACTGCGTTGGCCGGGATGCCGAGGCTGAGCAGCGGCACGAAGGCCGACTGCGCGGCGGCGTTGTTGGCCGATTCCGGACCCGCGACGCCTTCGATGGCGCCGTGGCCGAAGCGCTCGGGCGCCCGCGCCAGCCGCCGCTCCAGCACATAGGAGGTGAACGACGACAAGGTGGCGCCGCCGCCGGGAAGGAGCCCCAAGAAAAATCCAAGCCCACTCCCGCGCAGGATCGGGAGCCAGCTCGCCCGCCAATCGGCCCGGTTCGGCAGGAGCTCGAACAGGCGCTTGGGCTGGGCAACCGGCCGTGCCGCTGCGCTGCCCGCCTCCGCCATGACCAGCAGCTCGGCGACGCCGAACACGCCCATCGCGAGCAGCGCGATGTTGAGCCCGTCGAACAGGCTGAAGATGTGGAAGGTGAAACGCTCGGTGCCGTAGATCGGGTCCTTGCCGACGGTCGAGAGCAGCAGGCCGACGGCGACCATCAGCAGCGCGTCGAGGTGCGAGCCCGAGGACAGCTGGGTGATGAGGAGGAGGCCGAGCAGCACCAGCGCGGTGTACTCCGCGGGACCGAAGGCCAGCGCCAGGTCCGCGAGCGCGGGACCGACGAGAAACAGCGCGGTCGTCGCCAGCACGCCGGCGATGAAGGAGCCGAAGGCGGCGATCCCGAGCGCTGCGCCGGCGCGGCCTTGGCGCGCCATGGCATAGCCGTCGAGGCAGGTGACGACGGTCGATGCCTCACCCGGGATGCGCACCAGGATCGCCGTGATCGAGCCGCCGTATTGTGCGCCGTAATAGATGCCCGCCATCATGATGACGGCGGAGGCGACGTTCATGGTGAAGGAGAACGGCAGCAGCAGCGAGATGGTCGGCACCGGCCCGAGCCCCGGCAGCACGCCGATCACCGTGCCGACGAAGACGCCGATGAAGCAATAGGCGAGGTTCTGCCAGGTCAGGGCGGTGGCAAAGCCGAGGGCGATCGCGTTGAGGATGTCCATCGCCGTTTATTTTCTCTCGCGTCCCGGGACAAGCGATCGAGATTTCGTTTCCACGACTACCCGAGCAGATTCTCCCACAGCGTGCCGGTCGGCAGAATGGCGCCGAGCCACAGCACGAACAGCACCTGGCAGCCGATGACCGTGCCGGCGGTCAACGCCAGGGTCGCCGGCCACGGATAGCGTTCGGCGATGCGCAGGATGAAGGTGATGGTGATCGCGGTCGCGACGATGAAGCCCAGGAATTCGAGCGAGACGGCATAGAACACGAGCGCGCCGAGATAGGCAGCGACCCGCATGAGCCCGCGTCGGTCGGCGGCGGTGTGGTCTTGTGCGGCTCTGCGCTTCGCCCAATCGCCGATCAGGCCGGCCACGCCGAAGGCCACGACCGCGAGCGCGGTCAGAAACGGAAACAAGCCCTCGCCGGGCGAGTTCTGCCGCCACAGTCCGAGCCGCAGCGCGATCGCGAGCGCCAGCACGCCGGCCGCCGCAAGCACCGCATGGCCGATGAGACGGCCACGGGGCGAGGCGGTCTGCTCGCTCACGCCGCGCTCTCCTCTTTACTGGGTGATGCCCGCCTTCTTGACCGCTTCGGCGTTGCGCACGGAGTCGGCTTCGAACATGGCCTTGAATTCCGCTTCCGGGAGATAACGCGCTGTGGCGTTGAGCTTTTCGGTCGCGGATTTGTAGCCCTCGCTCGCAACCGCCTCGGCGCAGGCCTTCTGCAGGCGCGCCACCGCCGCGTCGGGGGTCTTGGCCGGCACGACGATGCCGCCGGCGCTGAACGCCTCGGAGGGGTAGCCGAGCTCCTGCATGGTCGGGATGTTGGCGAGCGCCGGAATGCGCTCCCTGGTTTGCGCTGCCAGCACGACGAGGTTGCCGGCCTTGGCGACCGCGGTCGATTCCGACATCGCCATGACGGTGCCGGCGAGCATCGCCTGCGTCATCGGACCGGCGCCGGTGAAGGGGACGTGCACGCCCTCGGCCTTGATCGCGCTGAGCGCGGACAGAATGCCGAGATGCGGCTGCGTGCCGGGGCCCGGCGAGGCATAGATCAGATTGTCGTTCTTCGCCTTGGCGAAGGTGACGAAGTCGGCGAAGGTCGAGAACGGCGCCTTCGGCGACCCGATCACGACATAGGGCACGTAATAGGTGAGACAGACGAAGCGGAAGCTCGCCATGTCATAGGGCAGCTTCTGGACATGCGGCTGCGCGGTCAGCGGATTGTTGGGCGTGAGCCCGATCGTGTAGCCGTCGGGACGCGCATTGGCGACCTCGATATTGCCGATGGTGCCGCCGGCGCCGCCCTTGTTGACCGCCACCACCGACTGGCCGAGCGCCTTCGCCAATTCGGGCTGCAACGCGCGCGCCATCAGGTCGGTGTTCCCGCCAGGCGGGAAGGGAATCACCATGTTGATCTGCCGGCTCGGATAGTCCTGCGCCGCTGCAGCAGCGCCGTAGAGCAATCCGCCGAGCGCGATGACCACTGTCTCGATGACCATCGTCTTCAGGTGTGAGCGCATGTCCTCCTCCCGCGTTCGCTCGCGACCCCTGTGACGGTCGCGGCCGGCCTCCGCTTGCGCGCGGATTGTTGTGCTCCGAACGGTCGCCTATCCCTGGTGCAAAGACAAGCCGGTCGCGGGCGGTGGCGGGCGCCGACCGGCACGCATGCGTGCCGCGCGCGCCGGACAATGGATTTGCGCCCGCCGGGCTGGTACCACGGCCGTGCTCCCATGCACGGAACCTTGCAGAACATGCCGAAGCGCCTTGCCGTCGCGCTCGCGATGGCGGGAACGCTCGCCGCCGGCGTCGCAGGGGGCTTTGCCGCGCGCTACGTCCATCTTCCGCTGCCGTGGCTGCTCGGCTCGCTCGTCACCATCATGGCGCTGTCGCTCGCGGGCGCGCCGGTCCGGCTCATTCCGTGGGGCCGGCCGGCGGGGACGGTCGTGGTCGGCGCCTCGACCGGGCTGCAATTCACCGCGGCCGTGGTGGCGAAGCTCGTCACGCTGCTGCCCTTGATCATCGCGGCCGCTTTCCTTTCGACCATCGTCGGCGCCATCGGCGGCTTGCTCTACATGCGGCTCACCGGGGTCGATCGCGTGACGGCGTTCTTCGCGACCGTGCCGGGCGGCGTGGTGGAGACCACGAACATCGCCCCGCTCTATGGCGGCCGGCTCGAGCCGATCATGGTGGCGCAGACGACGCGGGTGGCGCTGATCGTGGTGTTCGCGCCGTTCCTGGTGGTTTCGTTTGCCGGCAGCGGCGTCCACAACCCGCTGCTCGCGGTTCCGGTCGTGCCGTGGCTGCCGGTGCTCGCGCTGCTCGCGGTGTCGGCGATGGTGGCGGCGCTGCTGTCGCGCACGCGCTCGCCCAATGCCTGGCTGATGGCGCCGCTGTTCATCGCGGGTGCGGTCAGCCACCTCGGCTGGATGGACGGCCGCTTGCCTGACATCCTGCTCATTGCCGCCCAGGTCGTCATCGGCAGCGCGCTCGGCGCGCAGTTCAGGCCCGAATTTCTCACCCGTCTGTTCCGCCTGTTGTGGGCCTCGTGTCTGGTCGTGCTGTTTGCCGCCGGATCGATGGCGCTGTTCGGCGCCGCCATTGCATGGCTGATGGGGTATCCGCTGCCGACCATGGTGCTGGCCATGGCGCCCGCCGGCATCGCCGAGATGGTGCTCACGGGCAAGGTGCTCGGCCTCGACTCGACGATGATCGCGGGCTTCCAGCTCATGCGCATCATCATCGTGCTGATCTGGTGCCGGACCGCGCTCATCCTGTTCAAGCAGGTCGCTGACTGGACGTTCGGCAAGCCCCCGGCGCCGCCCGCATCGTGAGGGTGAGCGCATGGCCGCGGCCGGGCATGACGACAAGCTGTTTCCTTGTGTGGTAGGAGACCGCCGAATTCGACCCATGCGGAGCAAAGGTAAGGAGAGTTGGATGGCACAGAAAACGCATAAGATCGGCTGGATCGGCGTGGGCCGCATGGGCTACCCCATGGTCGAGCGCGTGCTCAAGGCCGGCTACGACGTCGCCATCTGGAACCGCACCCGCTCCAAGGCCGAGCCGCTGGCGAAACTCGGCGGCGAGGTGGTCGACAATCTCTTCGATCTCAAGGACGCGGACGTGCTGTTCTCGATCGTCTCGACCGGGAAGGACCTGGATCAGGTCTATTTCGGCAAGAACAGCGTCACCGGCCATGGCGGCAAGCTCCCGAAAATCTTCGTCGACTGCTCGACCATCGCGGTGGAGGACTCCGCTTCGATCCGCGAACGCCTTGCGCAGCTCGGCAGCGAATTCGTCGCCGCGCCGGTGAGCGGCAATGCCAAGGTGATCAAGGCCGGCAGGCTCTCGGCGGTGATCTCAGGCAGCGAGGCCGCCTGCAAGACGGTTGCGCCGATGCTCGAGGTGATCGCGCCCCAGGGCGTCTCCTATGTGGGCGAGGGTGAGCTCGCGCGTATCTGCAAGATCGCCCATAACGTCATGCTCGGCGTGGTGATCGAGAATCTCATCGAGATCACGCTGTTGGCCAACAAGATGGGCGTGCCGCGCCACGCGTTCCTCGCCTTCATGAACAACAGCGTGATGGGCTCGATGTTCACGCGCTACAAGTCGCCGGCGCTGGTCAATCTCGACTGGACCACGACCTTCACGCCCGAGCTTCTGCGCAAGGACCTCGACCTCGGCCTCGCGCTGGGGCGCGAATGGGACGTGCCCATGCCGGTGACGGCGGCGACGCGCGAGGTGCTGCAGGGCCATTTCGGCGCGGCGACGCTCAAGTCCAATCCCGACGAATACCTGCAAGAGGATTTCGCCGCGTTGATGGAGACCATGGCGCTCGCATCGGGCATGAAGCTCGAAAGCGAGAACAAGAACGTGCCGACGGGATTGGAGAGCTGATTCGCCCGGGATCAACGCGAGCGGCCCTGTTGGGGGGCTGCTCGCGGCTTCATGCGCCGGAAGAGTGCGCGGAAATATCCCAGCAAGCGCGGGTGGCCTCGGCGTAGGCGTTGCCCCGGTCCAGTCCCAGGTCCTTGAGCGCGTGATCGTTGAGGCCGAGCAGCATGCGCCGCTCGCGTCGCACCTGGATGGCAAGCTCGATCGCGTCAAGGAGACGCCCGATCCGCTGTCCGAAGCTCTCGAGCCCGCGTTCCGGACCCGGCGGCTGAAGTACAATATCCGACATTGCCGTGCCCCGTCTTGTTCGACCGCTCGGGTCGCCGTCGCACGGGATATAGGTACCGCTCTTGCATAATGATATCGAATGTTGTTTATGTCTTGCATAAGATCACCTTAAGCAAGGACATCGGCCCCATGCACCGCGACATCGACACCGCGCTGCTGCGCGCCTTCATCGCCGTGGTCGAGACCGGCAGCGTGACCACGGCCGCGGCACTGCTCAACCTGACCCAGGCCGCGGTCAGCCAGCAAATCAAGCGGCTGGAGGAGTTGTTCGGGACGCGGCTGTTCGAGCGTCACCACAAGCGTCTGGCGGTGCGACCGGACGGAGAGCGGCTGCTGGCCTATGCGCACAAGCTGATCGCGCTCAACGACGAGGTTTGGGGGGCAATGAGCGCGCCGGTCTATGAAGGCGAGGTGCGCCTCGGCGTCCCCCACGACATCGTCGGCCCGTATCTTCCTCCCATTCTCAATCGGTTCGACCGGGCCTGGCCGCGCGTGCGCGTGTCGCTCAAGTGCACGACCACACCGCAACTGCTGGAGCTCCTGCGCAAGGGCGCCATCGACCTGACTTTGACGACGGAGCAGCGATGCGGCGCCAGCGGCGAGACGCTGGTGGAGGATGACCTGATATGGGTCGGCGCGAGGAACGGCTCGGCGCACGAGCGCAACCCGTTGCCCATCTCGCTCGGGGACGAAAAATGCGAGTTCCGGCCGGTCGTGCTCAAGGCGCTGCGCGGTACCGGGCGCGACTGGCGGCCGGTTTGCGAGGTAAGCAGCATGGAGCCGCTACTCGCCTCGATCGAGGCGGATCTTGCCGTTGCCGCGCTCCTGCGCACCACGATCCCCTCCTACCTGCAGGCGATCGAGCGCGACCGGCGCCTGCCGCCATTGCCGAAATTCCTCATCAACATGTACTTGCCGCCGGTGCGGCAGAACGAAATCGCGGTCGAGCTCGCCCGCAACATCCGTCAGGAATTCCAGGCGCGGGCGTATCGCCTCAGCCACCCCGAGCGCACCGACCGCTTCCGCCGCAAGGTGAACGCACCGGCGATGTGGGCGAGCTGAGCAACGATTGCCGAGCCTAGTGTGGCGGTTCAGAAGTCCGCATCATTCTTGCGGCAAGTCCGAAATGCGGACTTCTGAACCAAAGCCACACTAGATCAATAAGTTGCTAGTGTCCCTCGATTCCGAAGTTCGCGAAAACGAGGGTGCCGCACAATGACGCGAACTTCGGAATCGGGACACTAGTGGACTCTTCCCCGCTTCCGAGCTCGACCGAATAGCCTGGGGGAGGAGCATTCTTGCCGGAGGTCTTGTCGGTCAAGAACGTAAGCAAGACCTATCCCGGAGTGACCGCACTCCAGGACGTCTCGTTCTCCCTTCAGCAGGGGGAGATACGAGCCCTCTGCGGGGAGAACGGCGCCGGCAAGAGCACCTTCGTCAAGATCCTCATGGGCATCGTTGCGCCCGACAGCGGTTCGATCACCATCAACGGTGAGGTTCAGGCGGTCAGGGCCCCGCAGCAAGCGCAAAGCCTCGGGCTGGGACTTGTGGCGCAAGAGCTGAGCCTCGCGCCGCACTTGTCAATTCTCGATAACATCTGGCTCGGCAGCGCCGAGGTCCCGTTCCTGCATCGGCGCGCGAGTTTTCGCACGCGTGCTCGCCAAGCGCTGGCAACCCTGGGTCTCGGTGACTGGGATATCGATCGTCCCGTGAGCACGCTCAGCATCGGCCAGCGCCAGCTGGTCGAGATCGCGCGGCTGCTGGCACGCGACGCACGGGTGTTGATCCTGGACGAGCCGACTGCCACGCTGTCCGATGCCGATATCGAGCGCATCCTCGGGGTTCTCAAAGGCCTGCGATCGCAGGGCCGCTCGATCATCTACATCACGCACCGCCTGGGCGAGGTGTTCGAGCTTTGTGACTCCGTCACGGTGTTGCGCAACGGCCAACACGTCAGCACGCAGCCCGTCGGCGAGGTCACGCGCGGACATCTGGTCGAGCTGATGCTGGGGCGTTCATTCGACGACATGTATCCGAAGGCGGCTCCCGGCCGCGGCGAGGGCGCCGGCGTGGTGGTTGAAGGCCTGCAGGTGCCGGGCTTTTTGCACGACTTCTCCATGGTCGCGCCGCGTGGCAAGATTGTTTGCATCGCCGGGCAGATCGGCTCGGGCGCAAATCTGGTGACGCGCGCGCTGGCTGGCCTCGTTCCCACGGCCTCAGGCAAGGTGACGGTCGACGGCAAGCCCATGCGTCTCGGCTCGGTCCCGCACTGCGTTGCGCGCAATGTTCTGTTCGTCTCGGACGATCGCGCGGCCGAAGGCCTGTTTCCGCAGATGACGGTGCTGGACAATCTGGTTGCGACCCGACTTGGCGCTTCCACCCGGCTGGGGGTTCTGTCCTGGCCGACCTTGCGGCGAATGGGCACCGCCCTCGCGAACCGGGTCGGCATCGACCGCCGGCGGCTGAAATCGCCGTCGATCAATCTCAGCGGCGGCAACCAGCAGAAGCTGCTGTTCGGCCGCGCGCTCGCCAGTGCCGAAGCCGGGGTGCTGCTGATGAATGAGCCGACCCGCGGCATCGACGTTGGTGCCCGCGCCGAGATCTACCGCATCATGCGGGAATTGTGCGACCTCGGCTCGGCATTGATCATGACCTCGTCGGATCTCGAGGAAGTCGTCGGCATCGCCGATATCGTCATCACCCTGTATCGCGGCCGCGCGGTCGAGCGCTACGAACGCGACCGCATCGCGATGTCCTCGATTCTGAGCGACATCACCCACCCGATGCAGGCAACGGCATGACTGAGCGCACGACGGCCGGCACCGGCCTTGCGGTCCCGCCAACGGCTGGCCTGCCTCGCCCGCGGCTCGACCGAGCCCGGATGTTTTCCGCGGCACAGGCGATCGGGATCGTCGTTCTCGCCGCCGTCATCCTCACCACGCCCGGCTTTCTGGCCGGACCCAGCATCTTGTCGCTGCTGACCACGGTCTCGTTTATCGGCTGTGTGGCGATCGGCATGACGCTGATCACGATCAGCGGAAACATCATGTCGTTCAGCCTGGGCGCCACCGTGGGCGCGACGGCGATGGTCTTCATCCTGGCGGTCAATTGGATCGGTTTCGGCTTGGGCTTGCTCGCGGGATTGGCATTCGGAGCCGTGCTGACCGGGCTGCAGGGGTTTCTGATCGGCTGGGTGCGCGCAAACCCGATCATCGTCAGCATTGCCGCCCTGGCGCTGATCTACGGCGCCGCGCAGGCGTTCGCCGACAAGGGCACGATCTATGCCGATCCGGGTACTTTCCCGGCTCTCTTCAAAGGCAAGATTGCGGGCATTCCGATCGAGTTCATCGTGTTCCTGCTGTCGGCGGCGGTGGCGCAGCTCATTCTGTCCGCCACGCGGTTCGGACGAAATCTGTTCATGGTGGGATCGAGCTTCCGCGCCGCTGAAGCGGTCGGCGTGCGCACGTGGCGCACAATCACGGGTGCTTATCTGTGGGCCGGCCTGTTCACGTCGCTTTCGGGCGTCATGCTCGCCATCCGCTACAACTCCGCCAACATGGATTATGGCGTTGGTTACGATTACGACGCCATTGCCGCCGTGCTGGTCGGCGGTACCGCGATTGGCGGCGGCCAAGGCTCGGCGCTTCGCACGCTGGCCGGTGCAATGGTCATCGCCTCCGTGCAGGTGATGCTGCTGCTGAACGGGCTGCGGCAGGAGTGGCAGTATCTGGCGGCCGGCTTGATCGTGCTGGCTGTCATCGTCCTGCAGGCCCGGGGCAGCGGGAGATAAGGCATGTGGCGTCACCTCGCCAGCCCGCATGTCCGCCCGTTCGCCGTGCTGGCTGCCTGCATCGTCCTGCTTGCGCTCGTCGACGGGAGCAGCGGACGTTTCATCAGCGCGGCGACCGCCTCCAGCGCGCTCCAGATCTTCGCCACCATCGGCCTGGTGACGCTGGGGCTCGGCTTGACCATGATGATCCGCGAGTTCGACCTCTCGGTCGTCGGCATGTACGGCATGGCCGGCTGCATCGCGGTGCTGACCGGCGCGCACAATCCATGGCTCGGGCTCGCCTTCGCGCTCGCCGCCGGGCTGTTCGCAGGCGTGGTGCAGGGCTTCCTGATTGTGCGGCTGCACCTGTCTTCGGTCGGCGTGACGCTGGGCGGGCTTCTGGTCTGCGTCGGCATTGCCTTCGTGCTGACCGAGAGCCGCTCATTGCCGTACGAGAATCTCGGCGTGGCGCTGCTGCTCAACGAGCGATTTGCCGGCGTCTTTTCCATCCGCAGCGTCATTGCCATCGTGATGCTCGCCGCCGCCGCGGTGGTCTTCGCATGGACGCGCCTCGGCCGTGACATCATTGCCATCGGCAGCGACCGGCGCGCGGCCCTGACAACGGGCGTCAACGTCGACGCACTGATCATCGGCATCTTCGCCTTTTCCGGCCTGTGTGCAGCCCTATCTGGCGTCCTGCTCAGCTACAGCCTGGCGTCGGCATCTCCTGCCGGACTCTCGGACGTGATCGCGCCGGCGGCGGCGGGTGCCATCCTCGGCGGTGTTTCGCTCGGCGGCGGCGCCGGCCGGCCGCTCGGAATCGCGGCCGGTGCGCTCACGCTGGCCGTGCTGCGATCGGGCCTCAATGCGGTCGGCGCTCCGCCCTTCGTCAACGACATCACCATGGGGGCCGTGCTGCTGACGGTGGCTTTCCTCGACGGCCCGTATCTGGCGCGCCGCCTGATCGTCGCGCGCCGCTGGGCGGGGCGACTTCCCTGCGCGCGATGATATCACGCACGCGCAATCGACGTAATCGCGCAGCGAGTGATGGCAGCGAAACGCAACTCGATTGCGTCGAGCAAGTTTCGCGTGCCGGAAATTCGTTGCGCCGCTTGGATAATCATCCTACAAATCGGCAAGATCGCTGCATGAATAAGCGATTACTACGAGGAGGAAAATATGAGGAGGTGCGCGCGATTGTGCTGAGTGCTGGCTCGGGCTGACGTTGCTGACGATCGGCGCTGCCGATGCCACTCCGCAAGGAAAGAAGATTGCATATCTCGCCACCTCGCCGACGCACCCCTTCATCGCCAACCTGACCAAGACCTTCGGCACGCGCGCGAGCGCGCTCGGGATGGACGTCACCACCTTCGGCTCGCAGTTCGATGCCGCGTTGCAGGCGCAGCAAGTCGACGACGCCATCGTGCGCAAGTTCGACCTGATCGCTATCATCGCCGGCTCCGAGCAGGCGATCATACCGGCGCTCATCCGCGCCAAGCAGGCCGGCGTGCCGGTCCTTCTCATCAACTCTCCTCCGAGGGACGGCTCCGAGGAGCTCTACCTCTCGTTCGTGGGCGAGGATCATGCGCAGCTCGGCCGCATTACCGGTCAATCCGTGTTGCAGGCGCTGAAGGACGGCGGCCGCGACGGCGGCAAGGTCGCGCTCGTCACCGGCTCGCTGCAGGAGGGCGTGGGGCCGCGCCGCGTCGCCGGCTTCCGCGAGGCGGTCAAGGCCAATCCGAAGGTGGAGATCGTCGCCGTCGAGGACGCGAAGTGGGCGACCGATGTCAGCGAGCGCATCGCCGGCCAGCTGTTCGCGCGCTTCGCCGCCCAGGGCGGCCTCGACGTGATCTACGGAATGGCCGACAACCAGGCTGCCGCCATCGTGCAGGCGGCGAAGGCGGCCGGCATTCCCCTCGGCACCGAGAAGGGCAAGTTGATCGTCGTCGGCAGCAACTGCCTCAAGCAGGGCATCGCCGGGATCAAGGCCGGCGAGCAGTACAGCACCGGTACCCAGGTTCCGACCCGCACCGGGCTCAAGGCGGCGGAGATGGTCGCCGATCACTTCAACGGCAAGAAACTGCCCAAGCACGAAATCCTGCCGGTCGAGACGATCACCAAGGCCAATGTCGACCAGTGGGAGGCGGCCTGCACCTTCTGACCAGCCGCGCCGGCCGTGCGGCCGGCGCATGCGTGCCGCGCCACCGGCCGGGGCGCGGCGCACAACGCAAGGACCCGGCATGACCGAGCGGGCGTCAAAGAGCGACGAAGAATTCTTCAAACAGCGCGGCTTCGGCCTGAAGATCGGCTTCGGCGAGCGGCCGGCGCTGATCGTCATCGACATGCTCAAGGCCTTCACCAATCCGCAGATGATGCTCGGCGCCAACCTCGACAACGAGATCGAGGCGATCAAGCCGTTGCTCGACGCCGCGCACGAGCGCAAGATTCCGGTGATCTTCTCCACCGTCATGTACAACGACGCCGACCTCAAGGATGCCGGCATCTGGGCGCTGAAACAGAAGGGCGTGGTCACGCTCAAGGGCGACAGCGACGGCGTGCAGGTCGACCCACGCCTGGATTTTCGCAAGACCGACAGCCTGCTGGTCAAGAAATACGCCTCGTGCTTCTTCGGCACCGACCTGGTGGCACGGCTGATGAGCCAGCGCGTCGATACGCTGATCATCACCGGCTGCACGACCAGCGGCTGCGTGCGGGCCACCGCCGTCGATGCGGTGCAGACCGGGCTGCGGCCGATGGTGGTGCGCGAGGCGGTCGGCGACCGCTCGGCCGCCGCACACGAGCAAAGCCTGTTCGACCTCAACGCCAAATATGCCGACGTCGTCTCGCTCGAGGAAACCTTGCAGTACTTGCGGACCGTCGGCCACAATTACCAATCGTAGAGTGAGGACGAGGGACCGATGTCGCAAGCTTCGCCCGCCCCCCAGCAGCACGATCGTTTCCCCTACTCGGCCATCGTCGACCGCAAGCCGTTGCGCTGGCCCAACGGCGCCCGGGTGGCGCTGTGGGTCATCCCGAACATCGAGCATTTTCTGTTCGATCGCCCGTCCACGTCCATCACCGCGGTGACCACGAGCCTCGTCCCCGACGTGCTGAACTATTCGTGGCGCGACTACGGCGTGCGCGTCGGCATCTGGCGGATGATGGAGGTGATGGAGAAATACGGCGTCAAAGGCACGGTGGCGCTGAACTCCGACGTGTGCCGGCACTATCCGCGCATCATCGAGGGCGGCAACCAGCTCGGCTGGGAATGGATGGGGCACGGCAACAACAATTCCACGCTGATCAACCGCCAGTCCGAAGACGAGGAACGGCAGCTGATCAAGGAGGTCGTCGACACCATCAAGGCGGGCACCGGCAAGCAGCCGCGCGGCTGGCTCAGCCCGGCGCTCAGCGAGTTGCACCGCACGCTCGATATCCTGGCCGAGAACGGCATTCAGTATGTCGGCAACTGGGTCAACGACGAGCAGCCCTACCCGATGCGGGTGAAGACCGGGTCAATGCTCTCGATGCCCTATTCCATCGAGTTGAACGATATCCCGGCCTTTCTCGACCAGGGTCAGAGCCCGGAGGCGTTCGGGCAGATGATCCGCGACCAGTTCGACGTGCTCTACGAGGACGGCGCCAAGACCGGGCGGGTCATGTCGATCTGCCTGCACCCGTTCCTCATCGGCCATCCCAACCGCAGCAAGCACTTCGGTCAGGCGCTCAGCTACATCACGTCCCGGCAGGACGTCTGGGTCACGACCGGTGGCGAGATCGCCGACTGGTACAACAAGAATTATCTGAACAAGTAGAGGGGCGGCCCTTCCGCGACATTAGATACCGCGTCTCAGTCGTGGACGCTGAACCGTCCGTGCCGGGCCTCTGCCATCAGGCGGGCGAATTGCGCCCGGTCCATGTGAACCAGCGTCGCGTGATCGCCGGCCTCCAGATAAACGTCGGGCTGATCCTCGATGCTGTCGTCGACGATCACGTCGAGCTCGTAGCACTCGCCCACCGGAGGAATCGCGCCGAGCGCGCAGTCCGGGAACAACCGCCTGATGTCTTTCTCGTCGGCCAATTCGAGATCGTCACCGATCTGCGACTTCAGGTCCGATAGCTGGATATGATGCGACGCCGGCAGGACGGCGAGAACGTAGCCGCCGTTGTGGCGCAGCACGACCGCTTTCGCGAGACAGTCGCCCGAGACGTGGCAGGCCTGGGCGGTGCGTGTGGACGACATCGTCGGCTCATGCGTGACCACGTCATACGTGACATTCCGGTCCAGGTATTTTTGGAGCGTCGGGGCAATGGTCATGACCTACCCTCCGTGGGTGAGCACGCTCGCGCTCATGAGGGCCCTGCGGCAGGCCGTCGTCTCACGATGCGCGGCCGCGCGGTTGAGGGTAGCCTATGCCCGATTTGGACTGATCTCAATCGCCAAACCTATCGGCGGCGATCGCGCCGATGTCGGTGCCGCGTGTGGTCTTGCGATGTGGCGGAAGCCGGAAATCGCCGTTGCCGAACTTTGGAATTCCAATAACAATTGGGCAACAGCAACAAGACACCAGCGAGGTAGGGCGTGCTCAGTGCGGAAAGGAACCGGCTTCTCACCCAGGTCGGCGCAGGGACGCCGATGGGTGAGCTTCTGCGGCGCTATTGGATGCCGATCGGCGGCGCGAGCCAGCTCGATAACAATTCGATCAAGGCCATTCGCCTCATGGGCGAGGATCTCGTGCTCTATAAGGACTTGAGCGGGCAGTTCGGGCTGCTCGACCGGCACTGTCCCCATCGGCGCGCGGATCTTGCGCACGGCTTCGTCGAGGACACCGGCATCCGCTGCAACTACCACGGCTGGCTGATGGACGAGAGCGGGCGCTGCATCGAGCAGCCCTATGACGACACCGTCAATCCGCGCTCGCGCGCCAAGGAGCGCTGTTCGACCAAGGCCTATCCGGTGAAGGAATGCGCGGGCCTGCTGTGGGCCTATATGGGACCGCAGCCGGCGCCCGAGCTTCCGGTGTGGGAACCGTTCACCTGGGACAACGGCTTTCGCGAGATCGTGCTCTCCGACGTCCCCTGCAATTGGTTTCAGTGTCAGGAGAACTCCTGCGACCCCGTGCACTTCGAGTGGATGCACGACAACTGGAGCCTGCGGCTGAGCGGCAAGACCGGTCCCTATGCCAGCAAACACCTCAAGCTCAAGTTCGAGGAGTTCGACCACGGCTTCCTCTATAAGCGCGTGCGCGCGGATTCCGATGAACGCAATCCCCATTGGACCGTGGGCCGCGTCGCGCTGTGGCCCAACGGGTTCTATCTCGGCAATCACTTCGAATGGCGCGTGCCGGTCGATGACGAGAACACGCTGAGCGTCGCGTGGTTCTTCATGCGGGTGCCGAAGGGGCGGGAACCCTACGTGCAGGACAGCGTCCCGACCTGGGTGAGCCCGATCAAGGACGACAACGGCCGCTGGATCACGAGCCACGTCATCAACCAGGACATCATCGCGTGGGTCGGGCAGGGCCCGATCGCCGACCGCACCAAGGAAAACATCGGCCCCAGCGACCTCGGCATCGTGATGATTCGCAAACGCCTGTTCGACGAACTCGACGCCATCGCCCAAGGCCGGGAACCCAAGGGGATCATCCGCAATCCGAACGTCGCCAGGTGCGTGGAGCTGCCATATTTTCAGAAAAGGGAAAGCATCGAGGGCATCACCCTCGAGGAGTTCGAGAAATATCCGCTCCTGAAGGCGCGCCTGAAGGCGTTCCGGCACTGCTACGGCCAGCCCCCCGAGGTGCGCCACGCATTCGAAGAGGCGATGGGCATCGCAAAGTGAATGTGCGGTGGTATCTGGTAACCTCCGCGCCCATATGCGCGCGGTTGGTATCAAAAATAGTGCCCCATCAACCCGTTGGTCGGGAACCGTACCGACATTTCTGCGTTTCCGCGTTGCAGAAAGTCCGCGGGGGTCCCTCGAATGCCAAGCGCTGCCTATTTCCGCCGCCAGGCCGACATCTGCCTGCGCCTGTCGTTGATCGCGTCCGATGAGGAAGTTTCGAGTCGCCTGATCGCAATGGCCAGGGGCTACATGGCCACGGGCGACGCCCTCGCAAAGGAAGCGGAGAAAGATGCGCCTGGGTTGGTCGATCTGCCCGATGGCGCTCTGCGGGCAGAGACTTCCGCCGGTTCCTGATCCCGGGTCGGACCGGCCGGGAACGAGCCCAAACCTCCTTCCTCCTACCCAGCAAAAGAAGCCCGCCGCGTTTCCGCGGCGGGCCCGGCCGTTCGACGCAGATGCGGGCGTCTGGCTGCGCCATCCGGCCGCGGGAGCGCCGTCAGCTCGGCAGCAACACGGAGTCGATCACGTGGATGACGCCGTTCGACTGAAACACGTTCTGGATCGTCACCTTGGAGGCATTGCCCTTGGTGTCGCGGATGGTCAGGACCTGGCCTTTGAACTCGACCGTGATGTCTTCGCCTTCGACGGTCTTGAACTTGGCCTTGCCGCCACCCTTGTTGGACGCCTCCCACAAGTCCTTGACGGAGAGGCGGCCGGGCAGAACGTGATAGGTCAACACCGCGACCAGCTTTTCTTTCATCTGCGGCTTGAGCAGCGTATCGACGGTGCCGGCCGGCAGCTTCGCGAATGCGGCATTGGTCGGTGCGAACACAGTGAACGGTCCAGGCCCCTGCAGGGTCTCGACCAGTCCCGCGGCCTTCACCGCCGCCACCAGCGTGGTGTGCTCCTTGGAGTTGACCGCGTTCTCGACGATGTTCTTCGAAGGATACATCGGAGCGCCGCCGACCGTGACGGTCTGCTCCTTTTGCGCGAGCGTGGGGGTCGCCGCCACGGCGGCGAACGCGAGTGCCGCGGCGGCAACCGCCGTCGACAGGGTGATGCGTGAGAGTTTCATGTCGCTTTCTCCGTATGTTTTCAATCGCGCCGCGCCAGCGGCTTGCGAGTGGAGATACGCAGCCCATGCGACGGGAGGATGCAGCGGGAGGATGTTTTTCGCCGGGGTGAGCCGGCGGGCGTTCTTAGAGCATGATCCCGAAAAGCCTGCCCCGGACTTGATCCGGGGTGGCTACCGGTTTTCGGAAAAGATCATGCTCGCAGCAATAGGCTCTACAGGCTCGTCAGCTTGCCGCTGGCGATGACCGGACCGGTCGGCTGGCCGGTGGGCGAGCCGCCGGGCGGCTCGAGCGACACCGCAAGCGTCGCGTCTGGGCCGAGGCGGCCGGCGAGCTCTGGCGGGATGGTGAGGCGGATCGGCTGCCCCGGTTGCACGAGGCCGAGCGAACGCGGCCGCTGATCGGCCCCGGGCAGGATGAGCCACAGCTCGATCGCGCGCGGATCGGTGGTCAGAAGCGCCGCGGGCACCACCACCAGACTGTCGCCGGTCGCAGTCACGGCGGCGACGAAATTCGGCTGGCCGGCGCTGCCGGCAAGCGTTGCCATCAGCGGCGGGCGCGCGGCCGGGACGAGGCCGACATAGGCGAGCGCGGCCAGGCTCGCGACCGCAAGCGTCGCCGAGCCGATGGCGAAGCCGCGCCAGAACGCCAGGCTCTGCCACACCGACGAAGGCGCCGGCGCGCCGGCCGTGGGCACATTGATCGCCGCCTCGATCCGCGACCAGGTGCTCTGCGACGGCATGACCGGTGCGATCGTGTCGACCAGCCCGACCAGCCGCTCCTCCCAGAACGCCACCTCGGACGCAAGCGCAGGCTCCAGCGCCAGGCGGCGCTCGACCTCGCGCCGCTCATCGGCGCTGAGAACGCCCAGCACGTATTCCGCGGCGATGAAGTTGCCGCGGTCCGCAGGGCCTATGGTGTCGCCGTCGCTCATCCTTCCAGACAGGCTCTGAGTTTCAACAGTCCGCGCCGAATCCAGCTCTTCATCGTGCCGAGCGGCACGCTCATGCGCACCGCCAGTTCCTCGTAGGTGGCGCCGTCGAGGAATGCCGCCCGGATGGCGGTCGAATGTCGCGCTTCCAACTCCTCCAGACAGCGGGCGAGGCGCTGGTGCTGCTGCGCCAGTTCGACGCGCTCGACCGCAGCCGGGGCGGGGTCGCTCACCGCGTCGGCGGCCTCGAGCGGCTCCATGCGCCGGCTGACGGCGCTTGCCCGCAGCCGGTCGATCGCCCGGTTGCGGGCAATCGCCACCAACCAGGTGATCGGGCTTGCCCGGCCGGGGTCGAAGGCGGCAGCCTTGCGCCACACGGTCACATAGACGTCCTGCAGCACGTCCTCGGCCTCGCTTCTATTGTTCAAGATACGAAGGCAGACGCCGAAAAGCTTCGCGGAGGTATCTTGATAGACCATGCGCAGCGCCGCGCGATCCCCGCCGGCAACCCGCGCCAGCGCCGCGGCAAGCTGGCTACGCGTGGTGTCTGCATCCATTGGTCTTGACGCCCCGGCCGGCGGCCCTATCGAATTACCATTCGGCGAGTCGCAATCACGCTCTAGCTCTTTGTTTGAGCATGATCTTTTCGGAAAACCGGTACCCACTTTTCCGGATCATGCTCTAAGCTTCCTTGGCAACGCGTCCGGAGATGTCGCACATCTCGGCGCAGACGTCATCCCGGGATACGCGGGAGCAGATGCGCTGGATGCGCCGGATCCGTCGGTGCGAAGACGGTGGCAAGACGGGTCTCGGTCACGCGATCGCGGTCAGCGTGGGGGTCGCAATCGGCTTGGCCGCGTCATGATCCGTCGCGGGCCGCGCTGGACCTCTTGATCTGGCGAAGCGCCCGGTCCAGCGCCGTCTTCTGCTTGTCGTCGAGGGACTCATGGAAGTCTTCCAGCGCCGGGCTCAGGGTCATGACTGCAAACAGCATGACATCGAGCCGATCGGTTACAGCCGCGAACCTGCCCATATGACCCAAGAGCGGGTAGCTGGGGCAGGCGCTGCCGATGAGCTGCGCCATCCCGGCCGACCTCAGCCGCAACGCTTCCAAGCTCGCACGCTGCCTTTCATTCGGTCGTAGCGCACGCTCGACCGCACGCATGGGGCCACCGGCGAACCCCGCCACCGGCTCGGCGCACATGTGGGCGCGCCCGTCAGCGATCCTTGCGCCGGTCTCGCCCGAACCCGACTCCGGATCGCTGCGGTGCAAGCGCCAATGCTGTTCGTGCGTGAGCGTGTCGTAGAATTTCTCGAGCGGCAGACGAACGGTGAGGAGCGCATCACGCATCGCCCAGATGCGATCTTGGATCGCCTTGACCCGCTCGGCGAGCGTCGCAGGCGCAGTGCGGGGGCAAGCGGAATTGATCCGTTCGCTGGCCTGCACCAAAGCAGCCCGAAGTTGATCAAGCACGTCGCGCTGCGATGCACTCGGCCGTATCGCCTGTTCGATGCGCTCGATCAAGGCATCGGCGTTGCCGGCCGCCGAACCATCGCCGCAGAGCTCGGACCCGGCCGACAAATCCGCGGCCTTTGCGAGCGGGGCCGCGCTGGCGTCGGTGGTCAGGATCGGCCGGCGGCGCAGGCTGCGGCGCGCGTCCGGAGGGGCGAAGGCAGCATCCATGATCTTGCCAAAGCCGTAGGCCCAGAAGCGGTCATCCTTGCCTCGCGGGAAGAACACGTATGCAACGAGATCGGCGGCGGCATCGGGCCAAAATGCCGACGCCGTGGCCTCTGCCGCCGGACCAAACTCCGTCCGGGGGGCCGCATATGAAGGAACGGCAAGCGACAGAGCGATCGTACCAAGGATGGGAATGGTCCACGGGCGCATGACCGTCCTCCGGCCTGTTGCCGCATCCCACTTAACCGACGAAGCTCGGCAAAGTTCCACCCCGCTGCACTGCCAACGGAAAACGCCCGGCGTCAGGGACGCCGGGCGTTCTCACACACCGATTCGGATCGAACCGAATACTGATGCAGGTCAAGCAGCCTGGAGATTCCCCGCAGCCTGCTTGCCCCGCTCGGTCACCACGTCGTAGCTGACCTTCTGGCCTTCGACGAGCGTGCGCATGCCGGCGCGTTCGACCGCACTGATGTGCACGAACACGTCTTTGCTGCCGTCGCTCGGCTGGATGAATCCAAAGCCTTTTTGGGTGTTGAAGAACTTCACGGTACCTGTGGCCATCATGGCCTCCTTGCGTTGTACGCTCTGTAAATCCCGTCCCGCGAACATCGCGTTGGGGTCATCCGAGTTTTTGGGAGCTAGCTGAGCACCCCAAGAACGGGAGCGTAGCAAGGCAGGCCGAAAACTGGTTGCGCCCGGCTATATATGTGAGCGGGGCCTCGCCGTCAAACCTGCCGGTGCCGCCAATCCATCAATTTGGCGGGCGGCGTTGCAACGGATAGTCGCTGCTCTCGTACAGCCGTTGGATGCCTTCCCCGTCGAAACGCTCGTCGCCCACCTGCAGCCAGGCGCCCAGCGTGCGCACGGTCGGAAAATCCTCGACTGCGAAACGAATCGCCTCCGCCGCGGTCGCAAAGCGGCGATAGGCCAGCGGCTGTCGCGACCCGCCCTTGCGCTTGGCCATGAACAGCTCGGCCGGTGCGTCGTAGTCGAACATCATCGTGCCTTCGCCGGTCATGGATATCACGCCACAGGTCGCAAACGCCCATCAGCCCGTCCTGGCTGTCCGCAACGGACAGACTATCACCTCTGGCCCGGTTCGGCTCCGGACAGGACCATTCGAATGGGGGCCGTGCGGCGAGCCCGCGTCACGAATCGCGCTTGAGCTGACTTTCCTTGACGACCCGCTCGTGCGGTTCGTCGGAGCTCTTGATGCGATATTGGCGGTCGTCGCCTTCGGGCGGCAGCAGCTGTGTGACTTTGTAGACCGTGCCCGCGCCGCCGCGGCCATAGGGGCCGGACGTGTAGAGCACATTCTGGCCAATCCTGAACTTGTGATCGCTCAAGTTGTTCTCCATGCTGCAGAAAGCGCGCAACCCGCCGCCGCGGCGGGGCCGAACACTCTCCTCTTCAGGATTCATGCATAATCGTATCACGAAACGGGCCGGAGCGGGACTATTTGCGAAATATTGTTACCGGCCGTAGCGATGACGAGAATTCGATCCCAGGCGGCGCCTTCGATGGAGCAACGGCTACGGTCATGCGCGCTTGCTGCTGCGCTCGCCCTGCTGTCGGCGATGGCGCTGCCCGCGCGCGCGCAGGCGCCGCTCCCGGCAGGCTTCGTCGATGCCGCCGCCGTGGTGGAAGGGCTCGTCGTCGACATGCGCTACTTCGGCGACAACAATTTCGTCGGCGAAAGGATCGACGGCTACGAGCGCCCGCGCTGCCTCTTGTCGGCGCAGGCGGCGAACGCGCTCGCCGCGGTCCAGCGCAGTCTCGCGCCGCGCGGACTTGGCCTCAAAGTGTTCGATTGCTACCGGCCGGTGCGCGCGGTCGCGCATTTTCTGCGTTGGGCGCGAAAGATCGACGACGTGAAGCGCAAGGCCGAATTCTATCCCGACCTCGACAAGCGCGACTTGTTCAGTCTGGGTTATCTCGCCACGCGCTCGGGCCACTCGCGCGGCTCGACCGTCGACCTCACGCTGGTGCGGCGCGCCGACAACATCGAGCTCGACATGGGGACGCCCTACGACTTCTCCGGTCCGAAGTCCTGGACGGCGGACAGGAGCGTGAGCGCGGAGGCGCAGCGCAATCGCGCGCTGTTCGCCGACGCGATGATCCGCGGCGGCTTTCGGCCTTACCACAAGGAGTGGTGGCATTTCACGCTCAACAACGAGCCTTTCCCCGACACCTATTTCGATTTTCCGGTCCGGTGACCACGGGCGGGTAATCAACGTCTGCTCATACTTCAATGAATACCTTTCCGTCGTCGACGACGGCCCGGTAGGTCTTCACCGGGATCATGCATGGCGGCGAGACGACTTCGCCGGTCTTGATGTTGAACTGGCCGTTGTGAAAATTGCACTCGACGACGTCGCCTTCGACGTAGCCTTCAGACAAGGAGCCCGGGCCGTGCGTGCAGGCATCGTCGATCACGAAAAACTCGCCGTCGAGGTTGAAGACGGCGAGCGTGAGATCATCCTTTTCGACCCGCAACGCTGCGCCAATCTCGACGTCCGACGTATTGCATAATTCGATCCTGGTCGGCATCGGCTATCCCTGATTGAAGTTGCAGCGCAAGTCGGTTCACGCCGGTGCAGCATGCGAACCGACGCGCTGCTTTGCCTGCGCCAGCCGCAGCACGGCCTCGATCATGGCCTTGGGGCTGGCTATCCCCTTGCCGGCGATGTCATGCGCGCTGCCGTGGGCGACCGACGCGAACAGGATCGGGCTGCCGATGGTCAGTGCCGCGGCGGCGTCCCGCGCCATGAGCTTCGCGGCGATGTGTCCTTGGTCGTGCAGCATGACGATGAACGCGTCGACGCCCGGCATGTGAAACATGGTGTCGGCACCGAACGGGCCGGTGGCCCGGATGCCGTGGGCAACGGCGGCATCGATCGCCGGCCTGATGATCTCGATCTCCTCGCGTCCGAACAAGCCGCCTTCGCCGGCGTGCGGGTTGAGCCCGCCGACCGCGATCTTCGGGGTCGCCGTGCCCATGCGCCTGAGCGCGCGGTCGGCGGCCGCAATCACGCGGCCGACCTTTTCGCGCGTGATCATTGCGACCGCCTGCTTCACGCTCTGGTGCAGCGTGGCATGGACGATCTTCATCTCGCCGAAGCACAGCATCAGATAGACATCGTCTTCGTCGGTGCCGGTTTCGCGCGCGACGAACGACGGATAGCCGTCGAACTTGATGCCGGCAAGCGCGATCGAGGTCTCGTTCTGCGGCGCTGCGACCACCGCGTCAACCTCGCCGGCGAGCGCGGCCTTGATCGCCGCGGCGGCGAAGGCGAGGGAGGCGCGCCCGCTCGCCGCGCTGGTGGCGCCGAACTCGAGCCCGGCTGCTTGCGGCTGCGGGCAGTCGAGCAGGTTCAGGCGCTGGTCGGTCCAGTCGGCATCGGCGAGCCGCGCCACCACGCGCAGGTCGACCGCGAGGCCGCAGGCCTTGGCATGCCGCTCCACGATGCCGGCATCGCCCACCACGATCGCCTTGCAGGCGTTGCGCACGGCGGGATCGAGCGCAGCCTTGAGGCTGATCTCCGGTCCGATGCCCGCGGGGTCGCCCGCGACGATCGCGATCTTCGTTTTGTCGCTCATGCGACGGCGCCCGTCCCCGGCACGGCGTTGAGCGAGCGTGCGGGCCGGCGCTTCACTGCCACGGCAGGAGGGACGCGTGGATCACGTCCGGAACGCCCTGGCCGCCCACGGATTTGATGGCAAGGTCGACGTCCTTCAGCCCGAACCTGTGGGTCGTGACCTTCTCCAACGGGAAGCGCTTCGAGGCAAGCTGCTGCAAAGCGAGCTCGCAGGCCTTGAAGCTGTGCCCGCGCGCGCTCTTGATGGTGATGAACTTCACCGTGACCTTTTCGAGCGGAAAATTCGGGAACTCCTTCATTTCGCCCTGGACCACGATGATCCCGCCCTTGCGCTTGAGCGCTTCGACGCCGAGCAGGATCGGGATGGTTCCGGCGCCCGCCGTGCAGTCGAGCGCGACGTCGATGCCCTTGCCGCCGGTGATCTCCATGATGCGCGCGAGCGGGTCCTCTTTCTCGACGTCGATGGTGAAGTCGGCGCCGAGCTGCCTGGCAACCTCCATCCGCGCGCGGTCCTTGGACGTGCCGGTGACGATGATGAGCGCAGCGCCCGCCTGCTTGCAGATCACGGTCTGCGAGAGCCCCTGCTGCCCCGGGCCCTGAATGAGCACCGTGGAATTGTAGCCCACGCCGCCGTCGAACAGGGACCATTCGACGCCGTTGGCCATGGGGGTCACCAAGCCCGCCAATTCCGGCGTCACCCCCGTCGGCACGCGGTGCACGACCGCGTTCCAGGGAAGGTAGACGTATTGGGCAAAGCCGCCCCAGAGATGGGGAGCCCGCTCGGCCGAGGTGTAGCCGTAGCGGATGCCGTCCGGGTTGCTGCGCCAGTCGGTGTTCTCGCAGTGACGGTATTGGCCGAGATGGCACCACTCGCACTTGCCGCACATGACATAGTGCTCGACGAACACCAGGTCCCCTTCCTTGAAGCCCTTGCGCCTGGTGAACTCGCGGCCGGCCTTGGCGATGATGCCGATGTTCTCGTGACCCATGATCACGGGACTCTTGGTGGGCGGAGTCTTGTACAGCTTGACGTCGGTTCCGCAGATGCCGGCGACCTCCATCTTCATCAGGGCGCTGTCCTCCGGGATGTCCGGCATCGGGTATTCGCGGATCTCGGTCTTGCTCGGGCCTGTTCGCACGGCCGCAAGGACTTTTTCCACCACGGATGGAGCTCCAAAGATGCAAACTATGGGCGGCACTCTAGGAGCGTGCCTCAAGCGGTCAAGCGCGATTTGGGCGGCGTAGGTTTGGGTTGGCGCGGCCCGGGCGCGTGCCATCTTGCGCGGCTTGTATTCCGCGCGTAACCCAACATCCTGGCTGTAATGTTGGGTTACGCGCGGAACACGCATCCGGCCCGAAGCGAGAGGTCCGGGCCGCGCTAACCCAACCTCGAAAGGCATGTCGCGGGTCTTGCACGATGCTGCAATCGTTCAAGAAGCGCTCCGAGCACGTCGCCGCCATCGACCAGGTGAAGGCGTGGACGCGCGAGCGCTTCAGCCTGTCCGACGACATCGCGATCCTGGTCGCGCAAATTGCCTGCGGCCTGCCGGGCTGCCCGCCGCTGGAGACCGTTGTCGCGTTTTGGACGGCGAACGACAGGCGCCATCAGTTCAAGGTGTTCAAGCCGGTGGAAGAGGTCGTCGCGGACGACCTGCCGCCGGCCTGGCTCAAGAACGCATTGCTCGTCGCCGAGGGTGCGGGTTTCGAGTGCTGCTGACGCCTCATCCGCTGCACATCGCATTCTGCTTCCGCCCGAATCCTTTGATCGAGCGCCGAGTTGCGCAGCCCTCCACCGAGGTCTATTTTGGCCAAAGTTGTCGCGGATCGAGTTGATGCTCCGGAAAGAACAGAACGACCTGCTGACGCAAACCGGCCCCGGCACGCCGATGGGCCAGATGTTTCGCGCCTACTGGATCCCGGCGCTCATGGTCGAGGAGCTGCCGGAGAACGACTGCCCGCCGGTGCGGGTGAAGATGCTCTCGGAGCGGCTGCTTGCCTTCCGCGACAGCGAGGGCAGGTATGGACTGGTCGACGAGTTCTGCGCCCATCGCGGCGTGTCGCTCTGGTTCGGCCGCAACGAAGAGTCCGGCCTGCGCTGTGCGTACCATGGCTGGAAATACGACGTGACCGGCCAATGCATCGACGTCCCCTCGGAGCCGCGCGAGAGCGGCTTCTGCCAGAAGATCAAGCTCAAGTCCTATCCGCTGGTGCAGCGCGGTCCGGTGCTGTGGACCTATATGGGCGCGCCCGACAAGCAGCCGCCGTTGCCTGAATGGGAATTCGCGACCGTCCCGGCCGAGCAGACGTTCATTTCCAAGCGTCTGCAGGAATCCAACTGGCTGCAAGCCATGGAGGGCGGGATCGATTCCAGTCACGTCTCGTTCCTGCACCGCGGCGATCTCGGCTCCGATCCGCTGTTCAAGGGCGCCAGGGGCAATCAATACAACCTCAACGACATGCAGCCCTATTTCGAGGTCGTGGAGCAGCCGGGCGGGCTCTATATCGGCGCCCGGCGCAATGCCGAGAACGGCAACTACTACTGGCGCATCACGCCCTGGGTGATGCCTTGCTTCACCATGATTCCCCCGCGCGGAGATCACCCGATCCACGGCCACTTCTGGATCCCGATCGACGACGAGAACTGCTGGGCCTGGAGCTACGACTTTCATCCGGTTCGGGCGCTGACCCGGCGCGAGCTCGACGCCATGCGCGACGGCGCGGGCGTGCATTGCAAATACGTGCCGGGAACCTACCGGCCGCTCGCCAACAAGGACAACGACTATCTGATCGATCGCGCGGCGCAGAAGGCCGGCAGGACGTTCAGCGGCGTTGCCGGCTTCGCCATCCAGGACGCGTCGCTGCAGGAGAGCATGGGACCGATCTGCGATCGCACCAAGGAGAACCTTGTTTCCACCGACAACGGCATCATCATGGCGCGACATCGGCTGATGCGGGCCGCCAAGGCGCTGGTGGACAAGGGCATCACGCCGCCCGGCGTCGACCCCGCGCACCACCGAGTGCGTTCGGCTTCGGTCGTGCTGCCGCCCGATCAGGCGTTCAAGGACGCAGCCAAAGAGGCGCTCACGGCGCGTGCCGGCGTGGCGCAGACCACGGTATAACGTCCGTCATCCGCAGCGATGGCCGACCTCAGGCTCAAGACCGTCACGCGCACGCAGGGCAACAATCGCGCGCTCAAGGACGGCACGGTGAAGCCCAGGACCTTCGAATTCGCGTTCGAAGAGGTCGATCCCCTCATTGCCGCCTTCCGCCGCATGGTGCGCGGCAACGAGTTCGACATCTGCGAGATGGCGATCACCACCTACATCTGTGCCAAGGCCCACGGCAAACCGATGACCGCCGTGCCGGTGTTTCTGGTGCGCGCCTTCCACCACGGCGCCGTGCTCGTGAACGCCAAGGCCGGCATCCGCACGCCCAAGGATCTCGAAGGCCGACGCGTCGGCGTCAACCGCGGCTACACCGTCACCACCGGGGTGTGGGCGCGCAGCATCCTGCAGGAGGAACACGGCGTCGACCTCGGGAAGATCACCTGGGTGCTCTCCGGCGACGAGCACGTGGCGGAATACCGCGCGCCCGCCAACGTGGTGCCGATCGAGCAGGACAAGAACATGGGCGACATGCTGGCGTCGGGCGAGCTCGCCGCCGCCATCGGCATCGAGGTGGACTTGCCCGACGTGAAGCCGCTCATCCCGAATGCGCTCGACGCCGGGCTGGCGGCGCTGCGCCGCAACGGCCACTACCCGATCAACCACACCGTGGTGATCAAGGACGAGCTGATCGCCAGGCATCCCGACCTCGCCGCGGACGTCTTTCACGCCTTCGCCGAATCCAAGCGCCGTTACGTCGAGCGCCTCGAGGCGGGCCGGATCGAGAAGCCGACCGCGGTCGACGAGATGCATCGCCGGGTCATGGAGATCGCCGGCGACCCGCTGCCCTACGGCATCGCGCCCAGCCGTAACGTGATCGACGAGCTGATCCGGCACGCATTGACGCAGGGCATCATCACCAGGCCGGTGACAGCGGACGAGCTGTTCGCGCCGACCACGCGCAGCCTGATGGCGTGACGGGCCTACAATTTGCCGATGAGGCCGACCTGCTCGAGCACGGGCTTCCAGCGCGCGGTTTCGGCATCGATGTGCGTCTTGAGCTCCTCGACCGACATGGTATCGGCCACCAGGCCATCCTGCCGCAGCCGCTGCTGCACCTCCGGCTTGGACACCGCGCGAATGATCTCGCGATTCATCTTCTGCACGATGTCGGTGGGGAGTTTCGCCGGGCCCGAGATCGTGAACCAGGTCGTGGCCACGAGGTCGATCCCGTTTTCCTTAAAGGTCGGCACGTCCGGGAAATCGGGCAGGCGGGCCGCGTGCGAGTGCACGATGGCATTGAGCGCGCCGCCGCGCACCTGCGCCGCCGAGGACGACACGGTTTGCGCCGAGAAGAAGATGTGCCCGGCGACCAGGTCCATAAGGCCTTGGGACGCGCCCTTGTACGGCACGTGCTCGACCTTGATCCCGGCCTTTTGCGCGAACAGCTCTCCCACCAGATGCCCGGAACTGCCGACGCCGGACGACGAGTAGGTGAGCGGGCTCGCTGACTTCTTCCCATGCGCGACGAAGTCCGCGAACGTGCGCACGCCGCTGGCAGCGTTCACCGACAGCATGATGGGGGCGCCGGCGACGTAGGCGATGTTGGTGAGGTCGCGATGCGGATCGTAGCCGAGCTTGGGATTGCTGATCGGCAGCAGCACCAGATGCGTGATGTTGGTGAGGGCGAAATTGTAGCCGTCGGGCGGAGAGCTGGCGACCGACTGCACCCCGATCGAGCCGCCGGCGCCGGCGCGGGTCTCGACGAAGAACTGCTGCTTGAAGACGGTCGTCAGATGGTCCGCCACCAGCCGGGTGAGCACGTCGGCGGTGCCGCCGGCCGCGAACGTGTTGACCATGCGCACCGGACGTGACGGCCATTCATCGGCCGCCGCGACCGTCGACACCATCAGCGCGCCCGTGGCGAGCGCAGCGCCAAGCCTGATCATCTTCGTTCTCCGTGCGATCGCGAAAAGAAGTCTAGCAGGCTCCCGGCGGGCTCGAAACGTGTGTGACGATATGCCTGCGGCGCTACGATTCCGCGCCTGTTTTGGCGAGGAACTCCAGCACCCGCGCCGGTGCCGCCCCCTCAGTCTGGCCCGCCACCGGGACGTCCCAATAGTCCGCCCCCGGCAGGCATTCCTCCAGGTAGCGCGCCGCCGAGGTTGCGTGCGCTGCGTCGTGGCCCGGGATGATCAGCGCCGGAATGCCGAGACGCAAGAGGTCCTCGGGCTCGGCACCGGGTGCCGTGTCCCGATCGAAAAGCGTGCGCGCCATGCCGCTGACGACGAGCTTGTAGGCGTCGATGCTCTGCTTCGCATAGGCCGCCGCGAAATCAGGGTCCGCCTTGATGACCGCGGCCCACGGTCCGCCGCGCGGATCCGCGCCGAACGACTTGCCGTCCTTGGCCACCAGCGCGACCACCGCGTCGAGGCCGTGCTGCTGCACGAAGGCGAGATGCTCGGCAAAGCGCTGGTGGCTGCTGATCCGATATCTGGCGCCACCGACGGGCCAATAGAGCACCATGCTCAGCGTCGCCTGCGGGTGCGCCACGGCAAATGCCAGCACCGGGCAGCATCCCATGCAGCCGCCCATGAGGTGGGCCCGCTCGATCCCGAGATGGTCGAGCAGGCCCTTGCCCTGCGCCACATAGTGCGCCCAGGTCACGCGTTCGACGCGACCGCCCGACTGGCCGCATTCGCGCCGGTCGAAAAGAATGCAGGTGTATGTCTTCGGCAGGTGGTCGAGCAGCTTGATCTTGGCGTAGATGCCTTGGGTCGACCAGGTCTCGACGGTCGCGTTGAAGCCGCCGGGCGCGTACATCAGCAGCGGCGGCCCCGAGCCCATCACCTCGTAGCGGGTCGCGATGCCGTCGATGATCGCGGTCGCCATGTCGGGTCAACCCTTGATCTGGCGGCCGGCGCGCACGTCGGCGATCAGCGCCGTGAAGGCGTCGAGGCTGATCTTCGCCACGTTGGCGTAGGTCTCGGTCTTGGAGTCGAGCCATTTCTCGCCGTAGCCGATGGCGGTATGCGCGAGCCGCACCCGGCCGTCGAGCCAGGGACCGCCGCCGAACCCGCCGATCACCGGGATCTTGACGGCGCGCACGACCGCGGCGCCCGCCACCGGTCCGGAATTGGTGAAGTCGAGCAGCGAGGCGCCGGCATCTTCGAGCAGCTTTGCTTCGTCGACGAGCGTCGCCGTCATTTCCGGCGGCACCTTCGCGTCGGGCGCGGATTGGGCGCCGTATGGAATGCCGTATTGCAGCGCGGTCTGCGGGGTGATCCCGAATTGGGCGAACACCGGGATGCCGGCGCGCACGAGGGCGCGCACCGCTTCCGGGAAAGCCGCCGCGCCGTCGAGCTTGACCATGTCCGCGCCGCCCTCCTTGACCAGCCGGATGGCGGCCCGCAGCGCGCTGTCGGTCCCCTCCTGCAGCGGACCGAAGGGAAAGTCGCAGCTCACCAGCGCGCGCGTCACGCCGCGGCGGACCGCCTTGCACACCACGAGCATCTCTTCCAGCGTGACTTCGAGCGGATTGGAATGGCCCCAGAGATTGACGCCGACCGAATCTCCAACCGAGACGATGTCCACCCCGGCACGATCCGCGATGCGCGCGATCTGATAGTCCCAGGCGACCACGCCCACGCTCTTGCGTCCGTCGCGCTTCATCTGCTGGAGCGCGGGAATCGTGACCTTGGGCTCCATGACCTTCCCCGTTCATCCGGCCCGCAATGCCGCCGAGCCGATCGCCAATGCCCCACTAAAACCGCTCCACCCATGGCCGCACCTCGATCTCCCACGCCCAGGCGCTGCGGGGCTGATGGATGAGGTGCATGTAGGTGGCGGCGATGGCGTCGGGATCGAGCAAGCTGTCGGGCTTGTCGGGCGGGTCCTTCCGGTGCGCGCTCCTGATGCCGCCGTCGATCACGACGTGGGCGACATGAATGCCCTGCGGGGAGAGCTCGCGCGCCATGCTCTGGGCGAGCCCGCGCAGCGCGAACTTGCCCATGGCGAAGGGCGCCGACTGCGGGTAGCCCTTCACGCCCGCGGACGCGCCGGTGAGCAGGATCGCGCCGTGCCGTTTCGGCAGCATCCGCCGCGCCGCCTGCTGGCTCACCAGGAACGCGCCATAGGCGGTGACGTCGAGCGCCTTCTCGACGTCCGCCGGATCGAGATCGACGAAGGGGCCGCGGGTGCGGAAGCTTGCATTGTAGACCACGATCTCGGGCGCGCCGAAGGACGCGTCGAGATCGGCGAACAGGCGGTCCACCTCGCCGCGCTGGCTGGCGTCGCAGGCGAACACTCGCGCACCGGTCTCCTTGACCAGCGCATCGAGATCGGCGGTGGTGCGCGCCGCCAGCGCGACCTTGATCCCGTCCTTGGCCAGCGCCCGCGCCAGCGCAGCCGAGAGCCCTGAGCCCGCGCCCACGATGAGCGCGGAGTTGAATTTGACGTCCGTCATGGGTGACATCCGGTTTGCGATGCCCGGAAACTAGCACGGCGGGCGCATCGACCGCGATGGTAGCCACTATTCCGGGCCGCCCCGCCGCGCCAATTCGACGCCGTGGTTTGACGAAGCCCATGAGGTGGGGCCGGATGCGAGGGGAGCTACTGCCGATACTGCTGGATACGCGTGGTGCGCAGGCCGGCGAGGCCGTGCTGGTCGATCGAGTACTGCCAGGACAGGAATTCCTCGACCGTCAACGTGTAACGGCTGCAGGCCTCCTCGAGCGAGAGGAGCCCACCACGCACGGCAGCCACGACCTCGGCCTTGCGCCGGATGACCCAGCGCTTCGTGCCCGGAGCCGGCAGGTCGGCGATCGTCAGCGGGCTGCCGTCCGGCCCGATGACGTATTTGGCCCTCGGTCGATGGGGCTCTGTCATGAATGAACTCACGCACTCGACTGAGCAATTCACGCGAATCTACCTCCCGTCGCTTAAGATTTGCCTAAACGGAACCCTCCAATTGGACCATTGCGGCCGAAATGCCGCCCCCAAGGAGGCCGCGTCGCGTCGCAAAGGTTTCGAATTCCTTACGCGCGGCGATGCGCGACCTTCGAGCAATTCCAAAACACGTTGTCCGTCAAAGGCTTGACGGGCGCGTCCAGCCGCTCTATGGGCTGCCGGGATCGTCGCCTTGCGTCCCAGACGAGAGTGGCCGCTGCGGATGCTCGATCCTGCGCCCCCGCGCGCCCGTGCGATCCGGGGGCGGAGTCCCTATACTAAGGTGGCGCGGTGCGGGCCGGCCGATCCGGACGTCCGCTTGGGACGTCCAGCTTGGATCCTCCTCGGCCGCGCGAAGTTCACGCCGGAAGCAACCCCGATGCTCAACAGCCTCGATCTCGACGGCCGCCCGCAGGACACCCGCGTCGTCGTCGCCATGTCGGGCGGCGTGGACTCCTCCGTCACGGCCGCGCTGCTCAAGGCCGAGGGCTATGACGTCGTCGGCGTAAGCCTGCAGCTCTACGACCATGGCGGTGCGACCCATCGCAAGGGCGCCTGCTGCGCCGGCCAGGACATCTATGACGCGCGCGCGGTGGCGGAGCGCATCGGCATTCCCCACTACGTGCTCGACTACGAGAGCCGCTTCAAGGAGATGGTGATCGACCGCTTCGCCGAGAGCTATGTCGCGGGCGAGACCCCGGTGCCCTGCGTCGAGTGCAACCAGTCGATCAAGTTCCGCGACCTGCTCTCGACCGCGCGCGAGCTCGGCGCTGCGGTCCTGGCGACCGGCCACTACGTCGCCTCGCGACCGTTCCCGGACAACGGCCGTGCCCTCTACCGCGCCCGCGAGGAGGAGCGCGACCAGAGCTATTTCCTCTTCGCCACCACGCGCGATCAGCTCGACCTGCTGCGCTTCCCGCTCGGCGACAAGACCAAGGCGGAGACGCGCGAGCTTGCGCGCCGCTTCGGCCTCGCGGTCGCCGACAAGCACGACAGCCAGGACATCTGCTTCGTGCCGTCCGGCCGCTATACCGAGGTGATCGAGCGCCTCAAGCCCGGCGCGGCCGAACCCGGCGATATCGTCGATCTCGACGGTCGTGTGCTCGGCCCCCATGCCGGCATCATCCATTTCACCGTCGGCCAGCGGCGCGGGCTCGGCATCGCCGCGGGTCATCCGCTCTATGTCGTGCGCCTCGACGCCGCGTCGCGCCGTGTCGTGGTCGGACCGCGGGCGGCGCTGCGCACCAGCCGGATGCGGCTGCGCGACGTCAACTGGCTGGGCGAGGGCACGATCGATCAGGCGCTGTGCGCCGGCTGGCACGAGGTCTTCGTCAAGGTGCGCTCCACACGGCCGCCGCAGCCGGCATGGCTGAGCCGGGTAGCCGATGGCATCGAGGTCGACCTCGTCGCCGGCGAGGACGGGGTCTCGCCTGGCCAGGCCTGCGTGTTCTACGATGCGGCCGAGGGTCAGGCGCGCGTGCTCGGCGGCGGCTTCATTCAAAGCGCGGTCGCGGCGCTGCAGGTACCCCCGATGCGAGACGCGCGCGTGGCGTCCGGCGCAAGTCGGCACTAGATTCTTCGATTTTGCGCATGTTCTAATCGGAAAACCGGTGCCCACCCCGGATCAAGTCCGGGGCAGGCTTTTTCCGGACATGCGCTAGAGCGTGATTGCTTTAGGTTGAGTCGCAATCACGCTCTAGCTTCTTGTTTGAGCATGATCTTTTCGGAAAACCGGTACCCACTTTTCCGGATCATGCTCTAGCCGACGCGTGTCGCAATTCGAGTGAAGGTGACGGGGGCGATGGCGGAAATCGACATCAGCACGGTGGCGCGGGCCTATGCCCGCTGGGCGCCGATCTATGATTTCGTCTTCGGTGCGGTGTTCGATGCCGGCCGCAAGGCCTCGATCAGAGCGGCCGAGCGCATCGGCGGGCGCATCCTCGACGTCGGGATCGGCACCGGCATTTCGCTGCCGGATTATGGGCGTGCGCACCGCATCGTCGGGGTCGACTACTCCGAGCCGATGCTGCGCAAGGCGCATGAACGCGTCGCCGAGCACAAGCTTGCCCATGTCGACGCGCTGGCGGTGATGGACGCGCAGCAGCTCGGCTTTCCCGACGGCTTCTTCGATGCGGTGGTTGCGCAATACGTCATCACCACGGTGCCCGACCCGGAGGCCGCGCTCGGCGAGTTTGCGCGTGTGACCAAGCCGGGAGGCGAGATCATCCTGGTCAACCATCTCGGCGCCGAGGCCGGGCCCCGCCGCGTATTCGAGCAGGGCTTTGCGCCCATGGCGCGGCGGCTGGGCTGGCGGCCGGAATTCCGCTGGGAGCGGCTGGCGCGCTGGGCGCAGCGCCATGGTGGCGTGCGCGTGGTCGAACGCCGCGCCATGCCGCCGCTCGGACATTTCTCGCTGATACGCTTCGAGCGCGTCATGGCGGGTACGAACGGGCAGGGCAGGGCGGCGGATGGGCGGCAATACGTCTGCTAGAGCGTGATTGCTTTAGGTTGGGTCGCAATCACGCTCTAGCTTCTTGTTTGAGCATGATCTTTTCGGAAAACCGGTACCCACTTTTCCGGACCATGCTCTAGCGGCTTGCCTGCGCGGCAGAATCGTGCGGCGCGTCTGCTTGCGGGTCGAGTATTCCGACAGTCCACATCCAGTCCATGATGCTCCGCGCTGTCTCCAGCGGGACACGGCGCGTCCAGCGTAACAGGATCTGGTCGGTTGCCGACGCCCCGCCAGCATCTTCGACGAGCGGCGCGAGCGCGACGCCGCCGAAATAGGCGACCGGGCGCTCCAGGCGCGGATGGCTCAGCGCACGTGCGCGCCGGATGAGGGTTCCCGAGAGCACCGGGGCTTCGACGATACGCAGCGCCTGCGAGAGGCGCAGGTCGGCCGGCAGCGAGGATGCGCTTCGTAGCTCCCGTGCATGATTGGTGTCGGCGTCCTCTGGCATCGAAGACCGGCGTGCCCAGAACGAACTCCGGTCGGCGTGCGCGCGATAGAATCGCGCCGCGGTCAGCCTGCTGCGTGCCGCCACCGCCTGCCGGCGCTCGCGATAGAACTCGAGCGCAGGGGCAGGATCACAGCCCGGCGTGAGGATCGTGTGAACCGCTGCGCCGGCCTGGATCGCCGCCAGGAGCGCTTCCTGAATTCCTTGGGACGACAGCGGGTCGATGGCGACTGCCGCTTCGCCAACCCGGATGAAATCATGTCCAATTGGGTCCGGGCTGAGGCGCGCAGTGGCGTCGCGCACGCGGACGGGCCCGATCATATCGCCCTGCACCAGATCTTTGAGCAGTTGCGAGCGCGACAGGAGACACCGATACAATTCGGCACGGCTCACGCTGCCGGTGCCCGCGACGCCCTCCGAATCGAGAAAGATGGTTGCGACATAGCGCAAGCGCGGCAAGGGGCTTCCCCACAACCACTCATCGCGCCCGGCTTCGATCCTGGTCTCGGCAAAGGATCGATCGCAAGCGGTCCAAAAAGCCGAGATCGCCGCGGTCCGCGGCGCACCGTCGACCGGTCGGTGATGGCGCCTGCCGCGCGCATCAACGAGGAAGGTCGCCTTGATGGTCGTCGACCCCGCGGCTGTCGTGACCGGAACGAGCCAACCGCCGGACGCCCGCCGCTGCGGCGAATGCGCTCTGGCGGGAGTGATCAACCGGACCCCGACGCGAGCTGCCGCTTGGCGCAAGCGCCGGTCGAAGTGCGTGCGTTCGACCAGCAGCGAGGATACGGTCGCAAACGACTTTTCCTGGACCGCGTCCGCTCCCCACAGGACAAGCGCTCGGCTTTCGCGGCAGAAGACCGCGGCATCGATATCGTCGCGAAGCTGCAGCGAATCCACGATGGGAAGGATCGAGGGCGCCAGGGACTCGGCGCGCGGCGACGCCTCCGCGGCGGTGCGATCGACCAGCACCGTATCGTGGCCAAGCTCGGCCAGCCGTCGCGCCGCCACCGCGCCCGCCGGCCCTCCGCCGAGCACGCAGATCTCCGCGTCGATGTCCGCGGTCATGACGCCACGCGGCTCATCGGGCACTCGCCGCCGGGCCGGCCGAGTGATCGGCGGCGCTGCGCGCGGCACGCGAGAACAGGTCGGGTCGCCGCGCGGAAAGCCGGACGTAGGCGCCCAAGGCATAATCGAGCCAGCCGCGGATATAGTCGCATGCGGGTCGGCCGCGATGAATCACCTCGTAATGGCACCCGCCGCCGCAGAGATAGCGGGCCCAGCAACTGCGGCAGGGTTCCTGCCGGTCGACCATGCGATCGGCCAGCCAGCGTCGTTGGCGATCCCGGTCGACGCCTTGGCTGATATGGCCCATGGCGCCCTTGTCGTCCTCGACGAAGCGATGACATGCGAACAGGCCGCCCGAGGCTGACACGCCGAAATAGCCTGCTCCGGCGCCGCACGGGTAGGGGCGGTGGGTGCCGCGGTGAATCTCCTGCAGCGCCGTCATCATATTGGAGAAGGGATAGGCTTGTCCGACCGCAACCCTGCGCTCGAACTCGCGTCCGCAAGCGATCATTTCATCGAGCAGAATGTCGAGATCGGGAGCCTGCATCTCACCGCGCCGCGTCGGCGCGCTCAGCATGGGCGAAAACCCCACGGAGTGGAAACCCAGAGCGAAGAAATGATCGAGCGTCGCACGCAGGCCGAGATTGGCGGGCGTCACCGTGACGCGCGCCGATACCTGCATGCGGCGTTGGCGTGCCAGCAGCGGCCGCACATTGGCGATCACTCGCTCATAGCTACCGCGGCCGCCCTTGGTGGGGCGCAACCGGTCGTGAACGGCGCCGACGCCGTCGAGGCTCACCGTGACCGCGAAGCCGTAACGCTCGAAAAAATCGGCGTCCTCGGCGGTCAAGAGCGTGCCGTTGGTCGTGATCGAGAACCCGATCGGGATCTTTCGCTCGCCGCTGATCGCGGCCGCGAGCTCCGTCGCGCGGCGGATCAAGGCGCGATTGACCAACGGCTCGCCGCCGAGGAAGGCGAGCGTGACCCGCTCGCCCGGCGCGGCTTCGGCAAACAGCCGCCGCACCGAAGCTTCGGCCACCTCCCACGGCATGTCGCGCGCCGGGCCGCCGAAGCTGCCGCCTTCGGCGTAGCAATAGGTGCAACCGAGATTGCAGCGTTCCGCCACGGCGAGGGACAGCGCCCGTATCGGCGGATCCGCGAGTGGTTCGTCGCCGATGAACCGCGTGCGGCCGAGACCGTGCTCGGCAAGCGACGGCGCCAACCGCTTCCCGGCCGCCGGCCACCGCGGCCGTGAGCCGGCTGCTCAAGTCTTCGTCGATCTTGAAGAGCCTGGACCCGTCGACGAGCAGCAGATGCGGACCATCCTCCGTGTCGAACAGGTGAATATCCGCGGCATGCAGCCGCTGATCGGGAGCCGGCCGAGCCGCGCCCGCAGCGTCGAGAACGTTCGTCACGGCTTCGAGCTTCCAGTGGACGCGGAGGATGAATCCCAGCGAGAAAAGTAGGGAATGCCGATGCTCTTGGTAGCTTGCGTTCCCGCTTCTGTCCCGAACTTTGCGAGATTTTCGCCGAGGCGAAGCAACTCGTTCATGGCAGCGCGCGCGGCCGAGATGTCGGGGTTGCTCGTTTCCAGCTCGTCGTGGCCCGCCTTGTGGTAAGCCCTCGTCAGGCTGTCGATGATCTTGTCGAACTGTGCCAGCGCCCCGCGCGCTTGAGTCTGGGTTCCGATCTGCATGTTCGGCCGCAGATATTCGGCTTCCTCGAACGGCGCGAGCGCGGCTTTGATATCGATGAAATGGCTCTCGTGTTCCATGCCATCGCTCGCGATTCGCATCGCGAGATCGGAGAGTTGGTCCGGAAATTCGGGCCGGCGCAACGTGGCAATGACCCGTGCGTAAGCACCATCGATGAAGCTGCTCGGATGCTCCAACGCGATGAAGTCGTCGACCGCGGTCTTGGCGAGCGGGCGAAGCGCTCGCTCTCGAAACCCGGGGTCTGCACCGGGATTGTTGCGTTGAAATTCGGCGAGCGCCTGCTTGGTGGGAGTTTTGAGCTGTCGCGGGTGGAATTCGAGCTTCTGTTCCGTCCGCACGAAGTCCCCGACCGTGTTCATGGTGAGCTCGACCGGCCCGGGTGGGAGCGGGCTCTTCGGAACCAGGTCGCAGATCTCGAGCACCGGCTTGAAAGGTAGATGCTCGCTATTGCACACCTTCCAAAGCAGCTCGTTGGCCCAGCGCAAATGATGCATTTCGCTCGTGGCGATCAGCAGCAGACTGTACCTGACGAAGTCCACGGCATTGGCGAGCGCGGGATCGCCGCCGCTTTCCTGTACCTCCTCGAACGTGAGCACCGAAGAGCGCGCATAGAGATATTCGCATATGAGCGTCAATTCGAGCGGAGCGAGCCAGACCTGTAGTTCATTGACGAGCTCGGCGACCGAGCCATAGGGGTTGGCATTCTCCATTGCCGTCGGCACGTAGAGGGCGCCGATCTCCCGCCCTTCCACGATGATGCTGAGATCCTGCCAATTGCTGTTGATTCGGAAATGATCGATTTGATACGGCCGATTCAGGGAAATGGTGTTGAGTGCCGCCGATGCCAGTCCGATCGAACGGTCTTCCCGCAGCCAATCCAATCGGACATTGCGCGAGGACTCGACCGAGCTGCCCCCAGGCAGCGTCGGCTCTCCGGGGTAAATCTCGCCCAGCACGACGTCGGGGTGATTGGCCGGCCAGTAGTGGCACGCACAGTCGCGGAAATCGTGCTGCCAGGGCGAGCACAGGCCTTGCATCAACTCGCCTGGCTCGTAGGCGCCGCTGATCACACCCGTGGTCGGATCGGTGTAAAGACGCCGCCAGCCCTTCAACCTCACCTCGGCCCCGCGGTGCTCGCCCTCCCGTTGCCGCAAGGCGATCTCGACGCGCCCGGGCTCCAGCCCGCGCAACAGGCGCCAGACTTGGTGGCCATCGAGCGACTTCGTCGACAGCCGCCGCTTGCCCTGCTTGATCCAGTCGAGATACCACGCCCCCTCCGAAAGCGTGTCCTCCTCGTCGCTGATGTTGTCGAAGAGCTCCTTGATTTCGTCCCTCTCGATTCCGAGCGTGCTGAAGAGACGCGCAGCCGTGTCGGGATCGAGGCCGAGATCGGGGTCCAGCGGCACGTCCACGTAGGCGAGCTTGGCGCCGTAGTGCATGCCTTTGACTTCTGCACCACCGGGCGTAACGAAGTTGAAGACGAGACCCGGAAAGAAGCGCCGGTCCAAATTGCGCACGTCGAGCTCGAGACCGGGAAAGCAATTGGCAACCGCGTCTTCGGGGCGAGTGACGATTGGGTTGCCTGGAACGAGATAGTCGGCCCGCGCAGTGAGGTTGCGCGGAAATATCTTGTGCCCGGGCTTCTCGTCCGGTTCTCGAGTCGTCGCCGCCGGCTTTGGTGTCTGGCCCGGCGCCGCTTTCGGTTTTTGCTTGCGTGCCGGCTTCGATTTCTTTGCCATCGGTGCCCCCTAAGCGTCGGGTGTCTCCCGCCGCCGTTTGGCGAACTCTTCGATGCGGCGCGTGATCGGACTTGCGCGTCCGAGGCGGGAGCTTGCCGCAATTGCGATCGTGCGTGCGGCCTCCGACGTCACCTGCACCGCCGCCTCGGCCGTGGCTGCCACTCGCGGGGCGGCCTTCGGCGCGCCGGCCGCGATCCGGTCGATAAGATCCATGAGGGCGTGGTATTGCCGATAGGTTATGGAGAGCGAATTCTGGTCGGAATCGCGCATATAGGGCGGCATGCGCATATCGTGGTAGCCATCCCGAGGGACGCGCGGATCCCGGAACGGACGCCCGGAATTCCGCGTCCTTCCGGGGTGTTCGGGCAGGTCTCCGAAGCGACCGAAGGGCGGCCGGATCATCTCTTTGACGCGCTCGGCATATGCACGCAGAAAATCGATGAGCGTGTCCTCGTCACAGAGTGGTCCGTGGCGAAAGTGCGCCACGTCCGCGTACGGAAGCCTGGTCGGCAAAGGACCGGAAGGAGCCGGCGGGGGCGCGGGGTGGGGAAATAGCTGTGCCGTGAGGTCCGCATAGGGCTGGTCGCCCGCGGTCATCGATTTTTCGTCGATGTGAGGGGGATCCGGAAAATCGCCCGGGGACGCCTCGCCCAAGTTCTCCTTGATGGCGCGATCCCGCAGCGCATCGAGGTTCATCAAGGAGGCGGTCTCGAATACCCGCTCGAACAGGTCAGCGATCTCCGCCTGTACTTCCCCGATGTCCCTCTCGTCGAGATCGTCGCGGCCTTTGTCGCGATCGGCGAGATCGTCAGCGAGCGAGTTGAACGGCCGGCGATCCGGCGCGAAATCGGGACAGCTCGAGAGGATACGCGCCGTGGCGGCGTGGCGCACTCCGTTGATCGCCACCTGCACTTCGATGATGCCGTCGCAAGTGTCGTCGACGACACCCCAGGAGCGATTCTCGCCGACGTTGGCGCCGTCATAGCTGTCGGAGGGTTGCGGGTCCTCCTGTCCGAGGCTGTCCATGGCATATTCGGACCACGGCGTATTCGGATTCAGGATTCGATTGCGCTCCGGTACGATGTCGTGCAGCCGGCCGCCGAGCGTCACAGGCTGCAGCGCCTCGCCCGGAGGAAGCGGCGAGGCCGGTCCGGCGACCGCGGTGGGCGGCCCATAGACCTCACCATGTGCCGGCGTAAACCGCACGCGCAGGACGGAAAGGTCGACCCCCATCGCCTCCCGTGGAATTGGCTTGATCACCTGGAAGTGGCCAAGGGGAATTGGTCGAGCGCGGAATACGAGCGGTTCCGTGCCGGGCTCGTGCGGGCTGAAAGCGTCGAGCGGCTTCTTGTCGTGGTCGTGACCCATCGCGTTGATGCGCGCAATGTAGGCGCAAGCCGCCGATCGGGTGCGCTGATGAGCCTTCCGGTTGCCGACGGTCACGGTGTATTCGACGCTGTCCAACCAGACGCCCGCGTCCTCGAGAAGTGCCAGATTCAGCGGCCTTTCCTCAAATCCGCCGTCCGGAAGCTTGAGTGTCGCCCAAAGCTCGAAAAACGGCGCCACCGGCCGCAGCACATCGCCATCGCGAAATTGGATCACGTTCGGCAGATAGGGTCGCAACGAGCCGTCGGCCAAGACCTTGAGCGTCACCGCAGGTCGGATCACGGTGCGATTGCCGCCATGGATCGACTTGTCGCTGTCCCAAACAAAGGCATCGAGCGGCGTCGTGCTTCCGCCAACACGGGCGATGGCGAGCGGGGGTTTGAAAAATACGTTCTGGATTGCAACGTCAGACACAGTGCCCCCCCGCCCAATCGCTCTCGCTCGATGTCTCGCTTTTCGCAAGACAACCTAGAATAGCAACATCACAGAAGCATGTCACCTGGCAGGCGCTTACGCGCGAGGACGACGCGTCGCGATAGCCGCGGGCTATGATCATTCGCCGCCGCAATCGGCGTCGACCCGCGTTGTCAAGCCCGGGCATGACGGCGCAAGCGATGGACGTCACGCCAGCTCATTCAAGAGCGTGCGGGCTTCAGCGAGGTCTGCGGTCTCCAGCCCCTCCGTGAAGGAGCCATAGACCGGCGCCAGCAGATCATGCGCCGGCGCGCGCTGCCCGCGCTCGAGCCAGAGCCGTGCCTTGCTGACGGTCGCGCGCAACTCGAGAAACCGCGACTGCTGCCGGCGCGCGACGTCGATCGCGCGATCGAAATGACCGGCTACGGCGTCATCGTCACCGCCTTCGGAGAGCATGACCATGCCGCGGACGCGGTGAAGCTCCGCCTCGTAGAAGCGCTGGTCGAGCGGTTCGATCAGCGCCTGGGCTTCGTCGAGGAGCCGATGCGCGTTCTGGTATTGGCCTGCGCGGCCCATGATCTCGGCCTCGAGCAGCAGGTTCTGCGGCACCCAAAGATTGGCCCCCTGCTCCTGCAATACCGCCGTGCTCTGGTGCATCTGTTGAATGCCGGCGTCGATATCGCCCTCCTGGGCCTTGATCCACCCCAGCATCGGCCTCGCCCAGAGCGCCCAATAGGTGGCGTTGTTCTGCTCGGCCAGCTTGAGCAGCTCTTCGGCCGTGCGCTTGAGCGTCGTCACGTCGAGGCGCAGCATGATCAGGAGGCTCACGAAGCACAGCGCGTACGCGATCGAATTGAAATGCTCGATGCGCTTCGCCTGCGTGATCGCCTCCCAGCCCGCGGCCATGGCTTGATCGAGGTGTCCAAGGTGTTGAAGGCCGAGACACTGGTGCGCCAACGCCGCGGTGCGTGGATGCTGGCTGAACACATAAGCAAGCTGGTCGTGCTCGGGGCGATACAAGGATAGGGCGCGCTGGAGGTGTTCGCATCCCTGCACCGTGTCTCCGCGCCATACCAGCGATGAGCCGAAGATCCGGTTCCCCATCATCAGCAGCCCGACATCCTCTTGCTGCTCGGCTCGGCGAAGGAACGTCTCGGCGTTCCTGAGCGCGGCGGCCATGTCCCCGCGGACATACGGGATCACCCACTGGCCATACATCACGGGAAATGCGTGCTTGTCCTCGCCGAGCTCGGTGCAGAGCTCCCAGGCCCGCGCATAGTTTTCACTCAACTCCGGTGTTACGTAGCCGCCCGTTGCGATCAGGGGGCCGCTCAATTGGATTCGCACCGCGAGCTCGGTCGCATCGCGATTGGGGCTCCTCGGCACGAGCCGGAGGAGCTCGATGGCGCGGCCGAAATGGCCTGCGGCTTCGCGGTCGGCCGAACGCCTGATCGCAAGGTCGCCTGCCTTGCGCCACCACAGCACGGCCGTTTCGGGTAGATTTGCGTGCGTATAATGGTGCGCCACGATTTCGGGTTGGGTCTCCGCCGTCTCCGGGAAACGGGTTTCCAGAGTCTTGGCTATCCGCCCGTGAAGCTGATGCCGTTTGCTCCTCAGGAGCGTCTCGTAGGCGGCGTCCCGCACCAGCGCGTGCTTGAAAATGTAGCTCGCGGCGGGCGGCGCGCCGCTTGGAAAGATGAGCTCGGCACCGGCCAGCTTGGCGAGGGCATCCTTGAGCTCCGTGTCGCCGATGGAGGATACCGCGGCCAGCAGGGCATAGGAGAACTCGCGCCCGATCGTAGCGCCGATCTGCGCCACCTCCTTCACCGACGACAGGCGATCGAGCCGCGCCATGAGCGAATCCTGCAGCGTGGCCGGAATGGCCAGCGTCGGAAGCGGCTCGGTGAGCAGCCAGGCACCGTCCTTCTCCTGCAGCATTCCCGATTCGAGAACGGTCTTGGTAAGTTCCTCGACGAAGAGCGGCACGCCGTCGGTCTTGGCGATGATCTGCTCCATGACCTCTTGCGGGATCGCCTTGTCGGCGATCAACTCGACCATGGCCTCGCAGTGGCGGCGCCCGAGCCGGTTGAGCATGAGCGCCGTCACCTGGGGGTAGCCCATCCAGCGGGCTCTGAATTCCGGCCGGCAGGTCATGATCAGGAGCACGCGCATCTCCGGAATCCGCAGGATGGTGCGGCCGAAGAGATCAAGCGTCGTCGGGTCGGCCCAGTGCACATCCTCGACCGTTATGAGGACGGGCCCCCTGCCTGCCAGACTTGCCAGTTGATCGACGAGGGCGTTCAGCGTGCGCTCTTTCCGGCGCTGCGGATCGGGATCCGGCGGCGTGTAGCGGCCGCCCGTGGGGATCGAGAGCAGCGCTGCGATCAGCGCAACGGCCTCCTCGGGCGCAGCGGCGGCACGCTTGAGCATGGCCTCCAGCTTGGCAAGTTTCACGCGGGGCGAATCGTCGGCAGCGAAATGCGCCGCCCGCTCGAGTTGGCCGATGATCGGATGGAACGCGCTGTCGAAATGGTAGGGCGAGCACTGATAGCGCATCACCGTGTGCGATCCGTCGGCGATGAGCTCGCGGACGGTCTCGACGATGCGCGACTTGCCGATCCCTGCCTCGCCCGAAAGTACAACGACCTGTCCTTCACCCTGCATTGCCTGCCGCCAACGGTCGGTCAGCAGGGCCACTTCCTGATCCCGGCCGACGAACTCGGTCAGGGTTACGGCGTGGGCGGCGAAACGGCTCGTTGCCTCCCGCTCTCCAACGACTTGCCAAACCGTCACCGGCTCCTTGGCCGCCTTCAGATGGCTGAGCTTCAATTCTTCGAGCTCGAAGACGTCGCCGACGAGCCGCCGCGTTGTGTCAGAAATGAGAACGCGGTTCGGCTGCGCCTCGGATTGCAGATGGGCGGCAAGATTGGGTGCTTCGCCGACTACCGTCTTTTCCTTCGTCAACGGTTGAGTGCCGTCTTCGCCCACCACCACAAGTCCGGTCGCGATGCCGACGCGGACCCTGACCTGGGTCGTGCTCTCGCCGTTCCCGTTCCCGGTCTGGACCGTGCGAATGATGGTCAAGGCGGCGCGGATGGCGCGCTCGGCATCGTCCTCATGGGCACGCGGATATCCAAAAAGCGCCATGACGCCGTCGCCGATGTAATTCGCGACGAGGCCGTCAAACTGACGAATCGCGTCAGTGCAACAATCGTAATAGCGGCGCGTGATCTCGTTGAGATCTTCGGGATCGAGCAACTTGGCGAGCGACGTCGACCCCACGATGTCGCAGAACAGGACCGTGAGATGTCGCCGCTCGCCGCCGGCAATGAAGCTGGTGGGCGCCTCGCTCACCGAAGACGGCACCGGCATGGCCGCCGGGAGACCGTAGGAGGGTTGTGTCTCTTGCGCCAGGCTCGCGCCGCAGCCGCCGCAAAATCTGCTGTCGAGAGAATTCACCACCCCGCAGCGCGTGCACTTGACGGGGAGCGGGGCGCCGCATTGCGTGCAGAAGCGCCCACCATGCAGATTATCCGCCTGACAGCTTAAGCATTCCATGACACCCCAGGTCCAGTTGCTTACGGCCGTCGTCCCTGTCCGATGTCGAGATCGGCTCTTCCTTGCGTCCCTTTCTTTATACCTGCAATGCCCAAGAAATACCAAGTCTGCAGCGCACGCCGCGTGATCGATCGCCGCGGGCATCGTTCCGCTACCTGCGGTTTCATTGGAGGAAACTATTGCCCGACAGTATCTTCACCAGGATGACGGATGCGACGTGCTGAGATCGAATGCTCGATGCTGCTCAGGGGCGCCGCCCTCACATTCAGAGCATCATCTTGATTTTGTGGTCTATCGCATGGGCCGCAAGCGCGGCATAGTCGGGGCCAATAGGATGCCCATTTGGATCGGACGCAGCCGGGAGTCGAGATGATGGATTGCGAAACTCAACCGGCGTTGAACTCGGGCGCGCTCGCACTTGCCGTTGCTCTCGTTCTTGCCGTTGCTACCGGAGCGGTCGCCCAATCCCCGGGAAAATTGAGCGTGTCGGTCGACGGCGTCCGCAACGACGGCGGGTCGGTGCGCTGCGGGCTCTATTCCTCGCCCAATGGCTTTCGCGAGCCGGGGCGCGAAATGCGCGGCGCGGTCGCCCACATCAAGGACGGCCGGGCGACCTGCGTGTTCAGCGGCCTTCCGGGCGGGACCTATGCAGTGGCCGTGTTCCACGCGGAACACAACGAGACGCAGATGGAGACCGGGTTGTTCGGCAAGCCCAAACAGGGCTACGGCTTCTCGCGCAATCCGTCCTCGCTCTTCGGGCCGCCCGGCTTCACGGATGCGGCGTTCACGTACGACGGCGGAAATCTCAGTCTTCCGGTGCGACTGAGCTACTAGAGCATGATCCGGAAAAGTGGGTACCGGTTTTCCGAAAAGATCATGCTCAAACAAAAAGCTAGAGCGTGATTGCGACTCAACCTAAAGCAATCACGCTCTAGCTTGCAGCCCGACAAGGAACGCTCATGACGGACGGACCCGACAGCAAGGGATCGCCGTCGCAGCCGATCGACGCCAAGACGTTCTGGCGCACGCTGGGCGAACGCGCGATCGGCGCCACCATCGTCACCGCCCGGGGCGCCGACGGCCCGGCCGGTTTTCTCGGCCTGTCGGCAACCCACGTGTGCGCCGATCCGCCGACCATGCTGGTGTCGATCGACAGCAAGACCTCGGCGCTCGCGGCGGTGCTGCATGCACGCCACTTCGCGATCAACTATCTCGGCCGCGACGCGCAGGCGGTCGCCGACATGTTCGCAGGCAGGACCGGCGCCAAAGGTGCCGCCCGCTTCGAGCCCGGCCGCTGGAGCACCCTGACCACCGGCGCGCCGGTCTTCGACAGCGCCCTCGGCGTGCTCGATTGCGTGCTGGAGAAAACTATCGAGCATTTCGCGACCACGATCGCTGTCGGCCGGGTGGTCGAGGTCGCGGCGCGCGGCAGCGGCGATCCCCTGATCTATTTCCGCGGCGGCTTCTTGCATCTTTGAGCCGGCGCCGGCAGAGCGCGGTGCTCGTCAACCGGCGCGCGACGCCGATCGAATGGCCTGCTCGATGATCTGCGGCTTTATCGGCGTCCGATCGAACTCGATCTTGAAGGGGCGGAGCGCGTCGGATACCGCGTTTGCGATCACGACGGGAGGCGCAATCGGGCCGCCTTCGCCGACGCCCTTGACGCCGAGCGGATTGCGCGGTGAAGGCGAGTGCTGGTGGATGAGGTGCATGTCGGGTATTTCGCAGGCGGTCGGAAGCATGTAGTCCATGAACGAACCCGAGAGGAGCTGTCCTTCGGCATCGTAGTGGATCTCCTCCAACAGCGCCCCGCCGATGCCTTGCGCGGCGCCGCCCACGATCTGCCCCTCGACCAGCATCGGATTGACCACCACGCCGCAATCGTGCGCGATGACATATTTCTCGATGCCCACGCGCCCCAGCTCGATATCGACCTCCAGCACCGCAGCGTGCGCCGCATAGGACCATGTGACCGTCGGCGGCTCGTAGTAGTAGGTCTCCTCCAGTCCGGCATCGATGCCGACCGGCCGGCCGTGATCCCAGCCCGGACGCGCCGCGTGCGCCAGCTTGGCGAGCGACAGCTCGGCACCCGGCACTCCGACGATCCCGACGCTGCCGTTGCGCAGCTCGAGGTCGCCGACCGCGCACTCCAACATGTTGGCGGCGATGGCGAAGACCTTTGCGCGCAGCCGCTCGCTGGCGCCATGAATGGCCGCCGACAAGGTCACGGTGCTGCGGCTTGCGATGGTCCCGAACCCGATGGCGATCGCCCCGGTGTCCGCGAACGCCATGACGACGTCGTCGGGAACGACGGACCAGGCATCGGCCACGACCTGGGCAAAGATCGTCTCCATGCCTTGACCTTGCGGGCAAGCGCCGGACGACACGAAAATCTTGCCGGAAGGGTCGATCCGGACCGTCGCGCTCTCGAACGGACCCACGCCGGTTCCCTCGACATAGCAGCCGATTCCAAGGCCGAGGTAGCGGCCGTCGCGGCGCGCCGTCTGCTGGCGCTTGCGAAATGCGGCGACGCCGCCGACCGCCGCCAGCGCCTTGCGCAGCGCCCCCTGATAGTCGCCGCCGTCATAGACGATCGGCTCGCCGTCCCGATAGGGAATGCCCACCCGATAAGGCATTTCGTCGGCGCGGATCATGTTGCGCAAGCGCACCTCGGCGGGCTCGAGGCCGAGCACGCCGGCAATGAGATCGATGGTCCGCTCCATCGCGAACGCCGCTTCCGGCCGGCCCGCTCCCCGATAGGGCGCGTTCGGAACCTTGTTGGTGGCGGCGATCCTGGCAGCGATCGCGACCGCGTCGATCTTGTAGGGGCCGAGCAGATGGACGGCGGTGTTGTAGACCACGCCGGCCCCGATCGGATTCCACGCCCCGCAATCGACGATGAAATGGTCGCGCAGCGCCAGGATGCGGCCGTCGGCGTCGAATCCGACCTCGACATCGTGGAGCTGGTCGCGCGAATGACAGGAGCATATCAAGTGCTCGCGACGATCCTCGATCCATTGCACCGGTCGCCCGAGCTTGCGTGCCAGGAATGGAATCAGCAGGTCTTCCGGGTAGACGTGCCCTTTGACGCCAAAGCCGCCGCCGACATCGAGTGCGAGGCAGCGCACGCGGGCTTCCGGAAGCTGCAGCATCGCCGCCGCCTCGCGCCGGACCCAATGCACGACCTGGGTGGCCGACCAGATCGTCAACGAATTGGTCCGCGCGTCGTGCATGCCGACCACGCCGCGGCATTCCATCGGCGCGGCGACGTAGCGATGATGGTGAAAGCGCCGTTGCAGCCGGTGCGGAGCGCGCGCGAGCGCGGCGTCGATCTCGCCCTTGCCGATCGTGAACGCGCCGATGAGGTTGGTGGCGAATCGATCGTGGACGATGGTTGCGCCGGGACGCAAGGCGGCCTCGGGATCGACCACGGCGGGAAGGGGATCGAGATCGAGGCTGACCAATTGCGCGGCATCCTCGGCGGCGTAGCGACTTTCCGCGACGATGACCGCGACCGCCTCCCCGACGTGCCGGACCTTGTCGTGGGCGAGGAGCGGTTGCTGGGGATTGATGAATTTGTGCTGCACCATCGTCGTCCATTTGCTCGGCAACGAGAGCTGGGTGTCGGGAACCGGCGGCAACAGCCGCGCGAGATCGGTGCCGCTCAGGGCATAGACCACGCCGGGCGACGAGGCGGCGCGCGACAGGTCCACCGCGTTGATGCGCGCATGGGCGACCGGGCTCCGGACGAATACCGCGTGGAGCATGGACGGCAGCGCAAGATCGGCGATGAATTGCCCGCGGCCGGTCAGCAGGCGCTGATCCTCCTTGCGCAATATGGAGCGCCCGACGAAGGGCGTCTTGCCAGCATCGTTCATGAGTGAAATTCCATCGGCCGCAGTTCAGTCGTTGAGATTCTCGCGCAGCGTCGATCCGCCATATTTTGTTTTCGACAGGCCCCGCCGTTGCAGCTCCGGCACGACCAGCTCGACGAATTCGCGGATGTTGTCCATGGCATGAAATCCGCGACCCAGGATGAAGCCGCCGTTGGCGCCGGTCTCGTAGTGCAGTTGCTCGAGCGTGTCGACGATGGATTTCGGCGTGCCGGCCGCGACGAGAATTCGCTTGGTCATGAAGGTGCGCCCGAATTCGGCAACCGTAAGGTTCGGATCGGTGGTTTTCAGCATTTCCTCGAAGCTCCCGAGGTTGCCGCGCTGCGATTGGACCTGCTCGGCGAAGTCGACCAGACGCATGCCGGGTTCTGCGGTGGAGAAATCAACGCCGAATTGCTGGGACATTTCGATCAGGCCGGCCTCCGGCGGAACCGAATCCAGGAAACGTTGCTCCTTTTCGCGCGCTTCCGATTCCGAGTGGGCGACCTGAATGCGGATGGACCAGAGAATTCCGAGATCGCGCGGCTTGCGCCCGAACGAATCGAGCTTGGCATCGATGGCGGCACGATGCTGCTTCATGCTCGGCAGCGTGCGCCGCGTGCTGAATTGCATGTCCGCATACTTGGCGGCGAGATCCATTCCGGGCCCCGATTGTCCGGCCTGGATGATGACCGGCCGCTGCTGCGGCGACGGCAAGGCCGGAAGCGGTCCCCGCACGTTGAAGTATTTGCCGCGAAAATCCAGTCGATGCACCTTGTCGGGATCGACGAATATGCCGTTGTCGCGGTCGAACACCAGGGCGTCGGGCTCGACGCTGCCCCAGAGCGCGCACGCCACCTGCAAGTGCTCCTGCGCGCGCAGGTAGCGCTCGTCGTGATCCAGCATGACGTCGAAGCCCCAATTCGCCGCTTCGCCCTTATAGGCCGACGTGACGGCATTCCAGGCGATCCGGCCGCGGGTCACGTGGTCGAGCGCGTTGAATATCCGCGCCACGTGGAACGGATGATGATAGGTCGTCGACATCGTCAGCGCGAAGCCGACGCCGGATACGGCGCGTGCCAGCAACGGGATCATCGGCGTCATATCGTGGCGCGGCCATTTGGCGCCGAGGCGAACGACGGCGCGATGATCGCCGCCATAGTCCTCCGACGTGCCGCCGTTGTCGCCGAAGAACAACAGATCCATCACGCCGCGCGCGGCAATGCGTGCAATCTCCTCGTAGAAGTCGGACGTGCTGTAGTACGGATAGCCGACCCAGGAGCCCGGCATCCTCCACAGATAGTCGGTATGCAGGAACGACAGATCGGCGGCCAGATGGATCGTTTCACGCTCGGACATTTCCACGCTCAGGATTTCTTGGCCCGTGGCACTCTGTGCGGGCATCCAGGCCCCGACCCGCGGTCTCCGCCGCGAGCCGACCGAAGGCCGGCGCGAGCTCCCGGTTGATGTCGCGCGCAACGCTCCAACCCCGGTAGATGAACGACGAATAGAGATCGACGCAAGTCGCGCCGGCGCGCGCCATGGCGATGACATCGTCGGCGCTGCTGACGCCGCCGTTACCCTTTATGTCAATGCGTCCACGCGCCAATCCTGCCGCGCGCGCGACATTTTCCAGCGCCGCGTCGAAAATGGCACGGCCGTGGAGCGTCCCCTGCTTCACGCCCAGACGCAGCTCGGCCAGCGGCCGTCCACCTCCGACTTTGAGGCCTTCGACGCCGGCCTCGACGCAACGCTCGATCATCTGTGCGAGACGGTCGGCTGACCGGGCGGTGTCGTTCGGAACCCGGACGATCACGGGTTTGCGGCGCGCCGCAATGCGTGCGAGCACCTGCTCGAGCAGCCCGATATCGTCGAAGCGCTCGCCGGCGCGCAGCAGGTTCGGGCACATCAGGCTGACCTCGACGCCGTCGACATGCGGCTCGACGGCGAAGAAACTCGCCGCGATCGCTTGCGGGGAAAACCCGCCGATATTGGCAAAGATCGGCACCTTGCGCTCGTTCCATCGGCTCGAGACGTGCGACGCAATATTCGAGCCCCCGGCTCGGCACGCCCATCGCGTCGGCAAGTGACTCGGTCTCCGGATAGCGAACCAGACGCGGGAACGGGTTGCCGGTGCGGGGCTCGGGCATGATCGAGCCGACGGTCAAGAAACCGAAGCCGAGATGCGACAAGGCGCCGATCAGCTCGCAGTTCTTGTCGAAGCCGGCCGCCAGTCCGACAGGATTGGGAAGATCGACGCCGGCAAACCGGGTTCGCAGCCGCTGGTCGTCAACCTCAAGTCCGGCCAGAGCCGCTACGCCGCGCCACGGCAGGCTCGGGCGCAACGCCAGCTGCCCGACCGCATGGGCTTGATCGGGCCGCAGCTGGAACAGGAGCGGCCGCACGATCCTGCGATAGATCGACATCAGGGCCGCTCACCCGGGTCGCTCACCTGGGCCACTCACCTGGGGCCACTGCACCACCTGGGCCACGGCGACACGATCACGCCAGACCTACCACCGCGGCAGCGGTCTGGCGCGGAATGGTCAAACGTTCGGCCAGCTCGACGAGGTAATAGAGCACGATGCCTTGAACCGTCAGCGCGATCAGCCCCGCAAACAGCAGCGGCGTGTCCAGGCTGCCGTTGGCCACCATGAGCAGGTAACCGAGGCCCGCGTCGCCGCCGACGAATTCGCCGACCACCGCGCCCACGACCGCCAGCGTGATCGAAATCTTGAGGCCGCCGAAGACCGAAGGCAGCGCGCTCGGCAGGCGGATCTTGAAGAAAGTTGCGGCCGCTCCAAGCCCCATCGAACGCGCGAGATGGATCTTTTCCTGCTCGATCGATGCCAGTCCCACAACCGTGCCGATGACGATCGGGAAGAACGCGATGAGAAACGCGATCAGCACTTTCGGGAGCAGTCCAAACCCGAACCAAACCAGAAACAAGGGCGCGACCGCGACTTTCGGCATGGCTTGCGACGAGACGAGAAGCGGCAGCACCGAGCGGGAAAATGCCGGCCACATGAAAATGGCGAGCGCGAGCGGGACGCCGACCACGATGCTCAGCAGAAACCCCAACACGATCTCGATCGTCGTCACCCAGCCGTGCTTGAGGAGCAGCGCAGCGTTCTCGGCAAGCGAGACGGCGATCGCAGTGGGTGCGGGCAGGAGGTAGGCCGGGACGCCGAAAACGCGAGCTCCGAATTCCCAGGCAACGAGCGTGCCGACGATGGTCATGATGGGATAGATGATGGCGGAGATGCGTGCGTGGGATCGGCGCCGCGCCCGACTATCCTGCACGCGCGCTTCCACTTCCTCGATGCTCAGCGGCGCATCGTAATTCGTTTGGACGTTGAGCCTCGTCGTGTCGGTCATGATCGCGCTCTCAGCGTTCTCGCAGCACGCCGCGTGCCAGGAGCAGATCGAGGATCTGCCGGTTGTATCTGTTGAATTCGGAGGATTCGCGCATGGCCAGGGTGCGCGGCCGGGGCAGATCGATGTCGATGACCTGATCGATCCGTCCCGGGCGCGGGGTCATCACGATGACCCGGTCCGACAGAAATACCGCCTCGGCCACGCTGTGGGTGATGAACAGCACGGTCATTCGCGCTTCGTTCCACAGCCGCTGCAAATCGAGCACCAGTTGGTCGCGCGTCAGGGCATCGAGGGCCCCGAACGGCTCGTCCATCAGGAGCTGCGGCGGATTGTGGATCAGCGCGCGGCAAAGCGAAACCCGCTGCCGCATGCCGCCGGACAGCTCGTCCGGATATTTGGCCTCGAATCCGGTGAGCCCGACGGCGCTCAGGAGCTCGCCGGCGCGCCGTTCCGCAGCTTTGCGGTCGAGGTGCCGCGCCTCCGCCTGCAGCATGATGTTGCCCAGCGCGGTGCGCCATTCGAGGAGAACCGGGCTCTGAAAGACGATGCCGATATCGGTGCGAGGCGCCACCACGCGCTGGCCGCGGACCGCCACGAGACCGTTCGAAGCGGGAAGCAGCCCGGCTGCGATCATCAGCAGCGTGCTCTTGCCGCAGCCGCTCGGTCCGAGAATTGAAAGAAACTCTCCCTGCCGTTGATTGAGGGAAATCTGATCGAGTGCCCGCACCGGACCGTCGTCGGTGGCGTAGACTTTGGTGAGGTTGCGGAATTCGAGATAGGCCTGCTCCGAAAGCGCGGTCGGCGGCGTTGCGGGCGGTCCGGCTTTTTGAGTCGGGGTCGTCAACAGTCCGTCGTGAGACACCTGCGAGGGCTCCTCGTTTGGCTGCTTCCATTCGGGGCCGCCGAAGCCAGCCGCCGAAGCCATGGTACCAGCCCCGCAGCTATTTTGGCTGCGGTGGAACGAATTCGGCGCCGCTCGGAACGAACTCGTTCGTGAACAGGGCCGAGGCCTCGAGCGGCGCGCTCACGCCGCCGTATTGCTTGAGCACCTGCACCGTCGATTCCCAGTCCTTGTCCGACATCCAACCGAGCGGCTTGCCCGCCGTATTGGGCGTCACCCAGGTTTCCCAGGACATTTCCAGCTCGCGGCGGGCGATCTCGGGGACGACGGCCTCGGAAAATTTCCTGGTAATGGCGGCCGCCTCGTCGGGATGTTGCCGGGTGTACAGGAAACCCTTGATGCTCGCCTTGACGAAGGCGCGGATCAATTCGGGATCGGCCTTCAGCATGTCGTTGTGGACGATGATGCCGTTGCTCACCGCGTTGACGCCACAGTCGGCGTACCAGTACACGCGCGCCTCCTTTTTCGCGCGGATCTCGATGCCCGGCACTTGACCCTGGGCGTAGGCGGCGACCGCCTGCACCTTGCCTGTCACCAAGGCCGGAACGCTGCCGGCCGGATCGATGTTGGTCACGGTGATCTTGCTGCCGTCCAGGTTGCAGCCCTTGACGACCGCCGGCCACTGCTGGAATTGCGTGGCGCCGGTCGAAATCGCGATGCTCTTGCCTTCGAGGTCCTTCAGCGTCTTGATGTCGGAGTCCTTGAGAACGATGACCGCAGTCGGGTTGCGGCGATAGATCGCCGCCACCATCGTGAGGTTCATGTCCTTGGCGACGCTGTTGCCGACCACGTATCCATCCGCAGAATCCGAACATGGCGCCCTTGCTGGCGACGACCTGCGCGGTGCTCCCGGAGCCGCGCCCCGGGCCCATCTCGACGTTGAGACCGACCTCGTCGTAGTAGCCTTTGTCTTTCGCGACCATGAAGCCGGAATTGGGCCCTTGGTAAAGCCAATCGAGCCGCAGGGTGACGTCGCGCTTGGCCGATTGCGCATATCCGGCGGGTGAGCCCGCAATCAACATCAGACCAGCGGCGGCAGCGGTACGAACGAAGGATCGTCTGGTGGTGGCGCTATGATTGGACACGCTCAGTTCTCCCTGGGTCGAACGAGCTCGGCGGTGCGGCAAGCGAACCCGAGCTACGATACGCCTCGTGCATTCAATTTCCATGCCATGCGTCCGGAATTGATGCGCAACCATTGCGAGCGCATCCGGCCGGCCCGGGGAGCATTGGCGAGTTCGATTCGCAAATGGGGAGGTGAGCAAGGTGCGCCATCCGCCAAACCGGCACGCGCCCGCATCGGGTATGGGATTGAATGGACCGATCGGGCGCCGGGCGCGGGCGTCCGGGGCCGGGAAGGGGGCTTCCTCCGGTGCTTGGAAAGCCGTCGGAGATGCCCTATGTGTCGCTCCGCCACGTGAGGCTTTCTCGCCCGGACCGGCGAGGGGGCCGCGTGCCCTGTGGCGGGGTAGCTCAGCTGGTCAGAGCGGCGGAATCATAATCCGTAGGTCGCCGGTTCGATCCCGGCCCCCGCTACCACCAAAAGCCCGCATAAAATGGGCATTTCTTCAGTGTTTCGCGTACCCGAGACAATCATTTCTTTGTCGCATTTTGTCGCAAAATTCGTCAATGTTCTCAATAGGCCGTCCTTGGTGGTAAATGCTGGGCGCGACAAAAACGCGACAAAGCCCGGCCCATGACGACGACCCCGCCCGACATCCCCCGGCGAATCACCTGGGCGTTTTACAAGCAGCTCTCGCCCGACGAGGAGCGCGAGTTCCTATGCAAACAGGCCGAGTTCGAGGCCGCGTACCGCCGCACCGGTGATCCGTTGGTGCTGTGGAATGCAATCCTACACGCTTGGTCATTGCGGCAGACACTCCCAAACTGGTTGATGCTACCTTTTGGCAAAGTCCTGATCGAACAGCGGACCGACGAGGTAGCCGAGCGTCATCGCGAGAGGATGCGGCACATTCAGCGTTACATCGCCGTCCGCAATCTGCGCCGTAACGGCCATACCAAAGACAGCGCACTCAACGAGGCCGTTGATTTCCTCGCCAAGCAACGTGTGGCGGCGTCCCCCCCCTGTGGACCGACGTGCAGTCGCGAGCCGCCGGACGATTGAGGCCAGCTACGACAAGGTCGAGCGCAGCTTGAAGCGGCAGGGACGCGAGAGCGAGTTCTTCTATCTCGTCGCGCTGGTCGACGAGCGCGTTCGCGACCGCGCTCCGAATCCATTCGTCTAATAGCCTGTCCCCTGATCGTTGGCTGAACGGTCTGCCCCTCAGACAATTAGCTGAACGGTCTGCCCCTCTGATCGTTGGCCGAACGATCGGGTCTGGCGCCTAACTCCCACATTCTAGGACTGTGCGACACACGAAGGAGTGTCGTGCCATGTCCGATACCGAAAGAGAGAAGCAGGCCGCCCCGAGCGATGACTTGCTCTGGGGCGCGCAAGCGATCGCCGACTTTCTCGGCATCAGCGTTAACCGCGTCTACTACCTGATCCGCGAAAAGCAGCTGCCCATCGCGAAGCTCGGCCGAAAAACAGTCGTCGCGAGCCGCAAGAAGCTGCAGCGCGCCATCGCTGACACTCTCACCGCCGCCTGATCGACAGCCCCGCCGCGCGCTCGATGTCGCCCGGGCTGCGGCGGAGGAATTCACAGTGCGACATGGAAGCGGCCGGCGGCCTGTCTCTGGAAGGGAGGGCGCGCCGGCCGGAAAAGGAGACCACCAACATGGTCACGCCTATAGCTGGTACCTCAGCCACCAACGGCAAACAAGCCGTCGTCGCCGCCCAACACATCGCCAAGGCCAGCACGGGGTATCCCAAGTGCGAACGCGCGCGGGATGCGGCTCGCTGGATTTCGGGGCGAACTTCAGGTCGAACCGACCCTCAAGCTTGCCGCCGAGACCTTCGGCGTCAGCGTGCCCCTGGTAGCCCAAGCGCGCGAGCAGCTCGAACGGCGCGCGAGCGGCAAGCACCACGGCAACGGTGGCACCACGACCCTGAGCGATTCCGCGATCGACAACATCGTCCGCGAGGTCGGTGTCAACCGCATCTGGGCGTCGATCGACAGGCTGACGCAGCCCTCGCTGCCGTTTGCCATCGCTGCGGAGTGAAACCTATGGCGCTGCTCGCAAGGGCGGCGCCCCTTTGTCACGAACAACGCACCGACCCAAACCAGCAAACGGAGAAACGACATGAGCAACATGGATGACATCTTCAACCTGAATAACGCCGAGAAGCAGCGCGATCAGACCTTGATCCCGGCCGGCGTCTACCGGCTGCGCGCAAAGGTAAGACCCGGTAACGCCGGACCCGGCGGTGTCTTGCGCCTGGCCAAGAACGGACGGACGTTGATGCTGGAGCTGGAGCTCAAGGTCATCGGTCGAGGCGGATATCCTTTGAGAGCCCGCAGGCGATCAGACATTGGTTTCGGTCCTCTTCGGCCCATCGGGCGTCTCCGTTTTGCGTGGAAAACCAATTTGTTTTTGCAAGAAGCTGCGCGCCGGTCCCAAAACTTTGACGTCTCCTAATTTTTCAGTGCCCCCCGGGGCTTTGCATGGCAAATCGGCACATTTTCGTGCCTGCTAAGGGGGAAAGTGCGCCATCCCTGATGCAAACGCGCCCCGTGCACCCGCTGGAATTCGGCGCACGCGGACGCGCGCACGATCTCAGCTGAACAGAACGTCAGTCGGATCGATCGACGCGCCGTTCATGAAGGTAATGACCTCGTGCGAGGTGCCGCCGTTATAGTTCACCTGCCAATGGGTCGCGTCGTTCTGTTTGGTGAAGGTCGCGCCGGCGCCGTAGCCGACGAACTGCAGCGAATCGCCCGCTGCCGCGCCGTTGCCGGCGAAGTCGACGACGATGTCGCCGCCCGCTTGCCCGACGTTGAACATGAAAGTGTCGTTGCCGGCGTTGCCGGTGAGCACGTCGGCGCCGACGCCGCCGTCAAGCGTGTTATCGCCGGCATTGCCGTAGAGCTTGTTGGCGAGCGCATTGCCGGTGCCGGACGAGGTTGCCCGAGCCCTGCAACACCAGGGTTTCCACGTTCGCCGCCAAGCTGTAGCTGACGGTGGAAAACACCGCGTCGGTGCCCTCGCTGACGTTCTCGACCACGACGTCGCCGGAGTCGTCAACGAAATAGACGTCGTTACCGGCGCCGCCGTGCATGACGTCGGCGCCGCCGCGGCCGTTGAGCAGGTTGCTGCCGGCATTGCCGTAGAGCTTGTTGCGCCGGCCGTTGCCGTAGCCCTGCAGGTCGACGCTGCCTTGCAGCACCAGGATTTCCACGTTCGCCGGACAGCACGAGATGCGCCGTCGAAAACACCGCATCTCTGCCTTCGCCGGCGTTCTCGATCACTTGTCGCCGGGGTTGTCGACGAAATAGACGTCATTGCCGGCCCCGCCGAGCATGGCGTCGGCGCCGCCGCGGCCGTCGAGCAGATTGCTGCCGGCATTGCCGCTGAGCGTGTTCGCCGCTGTTGCCGTAGCCCTGCAGGTCGGCGCCTCCCGCAGCATCAGGTTTTCCACGTTCGCCGGCAGCACCAGATGCGCGGTGGAAAACACCGTGTCGGTGCCTTCGCTGGCGCTCTCGATCACCACGTCGCCGCCATGGTCGACCATGTAGGTGTCATTGCCGGCGCCGCCGGCCATCGCGTCGGCGCCGCCGCCGCCGTCGATGACGTTGTCGAGCTCGCTCGCCGGTCAGCGGTCTGGCCGCTGCTGCCGTGCCGGTGAGATTTTCGCATGCGCCGCGACGAGGCTGTAGCTCCAGCCCGTGCGCATCGCCGCTCCGCTCGCGCCGCGACGACGGTTGCCCGTCGACGGTCACGACGACGGTATCGCTCGCGCGCCTCGATGACGGTGTCGTTGCCGCTACCGCCGATCAGCGTGTCGGCCCCGGCGCCGCCCCGATCATGGGTCGTCGCCGGCGCCGCCGTCAGGTGTCGTCGCCGCCGTTCCTATCAGCAATCGTCCCCGCTCGTCCCGGTCAGCGTATCGCATTGGAAGTCCCGCCAGCGATCTGGTCGGCGGTCCGGTGCGTACCGAGGCCATCGAACCTGCGAACTACAGAAGTCGGCCTGGTTGTCGGCAGGTCGCATTGCCCCCAGGTCGGTCGATCAGCCGCGCAGCCTGGCAGTGATTTCAGCCGGCCATGGCCGACGGCCAGTCGTCACGCGCCGCGCCCGAGAGTTGAAGCCATGGTGCCGCCGAGGCTCGTGTTGGCATCGATGCCGGCAAGATCGATGATGTCGGAAGTTTCGCAGTGCGTGTCCAATCGCGCGCCGATCAGAGGCAAAGCCGGCCGTGCTCCCGAGCACGAAAGTGTGGTTGCCATCCCCGCCAGAGAGGTTGTACTCCGATAGTCCGCCGATCAGGATGTTGTTGGCGGCGCAGCCCGAGAGCATGGCCGACCCCCACGTACTCGTCCGAATAGGTGTCGTTGCCGGCACCGCCGTCGATGAAGGCGGAAAAACCGCCATCACTTCGGTACCGCTGTCGGTCAGACGCCGTCACGTCACCGCCGCAGCGCGCAGCGTAACCGGCGCTGCCTTCAAGCGTGTCGGCGCCGCGCCTCCGTAAACCATGTCGCGTTCGGCGCCGCCTGAGGGTCGGCATTGCCATCAGCTCCGTAGAGCGTGTCGGTCCCCGTCCCGCCAATGAGTGTGTCGTTCCCGGCGAACCCGAAAATCCGTCGTCGCCCGCGAGACCATCGATGGTGGCGGCCGCCGGAGCCTTACAAGAAGATCACTGCTAGCGGCGGCACTGCCGAGCTCGGAACGATCCGATGACGTTGTTGGTCTCGAAGCCTCGTTGCTGAGGATAATGGAACCGCTGATCGTGCCATTCCGCGTCCTGACAGTCTGGAAGAGCCGTCATTGTCGCCGTCGATCTTCAGATCTGTATCGGCTCCGATCGCTACCACCACATAACCGGCGCCGGAAGGCTGCCGTGCGGGTCGGTCTTTCGCGAGCCTCGTAGTCGGCGAAACCGTCGCCGTTGAGGTCGGAAAGAGCACCTAGAATCGGTCGATGCCGGCCCGCCGGTCAGGTGTCGAACCCATGCCGCCGTTGAGCGTCGTCGCCGGCCCCGCCGTCAGGACGTCGTCGCCCGTCGCCCAGCCGTTCCCCACGGCCCCGCCGTCAAGGCAGTCGTCGCCGTCGCCGCCATGGAGGCTATCAAAGCCGCCCCCGCCGATGAGCGTGTCGAGGCCAGCACCGCCTGCAAGCACGTTGGGCATTGCGTCGCCAATCAGCACGTCATTGCCGGAGCCCCCGCCAACGTTGTTCACGCCCGCAATCGAACTCGAAGCCGGTCGCCGTACCAGTCGCAAGGTTCACGGTCACGGCCTCCGTCGTGCCGGCGTAGTCCAGCGCGTCCACGTCCGGCCAGTACTCCCCCTCGCCGAGGTCGAGCATGACGCTCTCGACATTGGCAACTGTGCCGCCGGCAATGCTGGTGATCGCGCCGTCCACGACGACTACGTTGAGGTGATTGTCGCCGCCGTAGCCCTTTCCCCAGTCGTCGAAATATTGCGGGGTCCCAGAGAGTCTCAGCGTGTCGTGATCGGCCCCTCCGTCGATTATGTCGATGCCGTCGCCCGGGAACGGCTCCGGCGGCGGCGGCGGCCCCGGCGGCTGTGCATCGGCAGGGAATGCACCAACTGCGGGGCTGCCGCCGGTGCCCACCGCATAGTAGCCCTCGCCCACCACATAGTGGATGGTATCCGCGCCCGCGCCGCCGTTGATGCTGTCGTTGCCTAGACTGCCGAAAAGCACATTACTGCCGTCATTGCCGGTGATCGAGTTGGCGCTCCCATTACCTGTGACCGCGATCGGCGCAGAACCGATCAGCGTAATAGCCATGATGCCGGTGCTGAGCGTAAGCGCGATGCCAGTATTGGACGCGTCGCCGCTAAAGGTCAGGTTTTCGATCCCGACCGACGCGGTTTCGGTGTTGTAGCCGGAAAGAAGAGCAAGCGTATCGCCGGGAACCACCGATCCCAAGGCAAGAGCCTCTGTGATCGTGGCGAAATCGCCGCCGCTGCCAATGGTGAATGTGGCCATGTTCGCCTCCCTTTTTGGCGTGACTCCGATCGGGCGCCATAGCGCCCGTCGGCCCAGATCGAGCGAGCGAAGCCCGCCGCCGTCGTGGCGCGCCTGCAGTTCGATCAAGTGCCTGGCCGGGATCGGATGTGCAGCGAGGCGTCGGCCCCGAGCACCGCGATCCGTCTGTCAGGAACCCTTAAGTGATGTCCGGTTCGTGTCGCGCCCGGGATGCCGGCCTGCCGTCATCCTCGCCGTGGCGTGTCCTGCACCGACCGGTTGTCTACCAAGCCTTTTGGCGGCCTGCGCAACCAAGTACCCACTTCGGTGTCTTCGCCACTCTAGAATCTGTGGGCGAAACCCGTGTGTGACGTATGTCACATTGAAAGTAGGTCACATCGTCGCATCGCCACGGCTCGCGGTAGACCTTTGCCCATGGCAGGGTTCCGCATGCCGAGATAGGGATCGGAACGCTTGGTTCATGGCGTCCGGCGTGGCGGGGGAAATCTTCGCAGCGCGTGCGGACAGAATATGGTTTACCAAGCACTCGATTCCTCGATGGCGGCCGCATTTATGTGTCGGCCGTACCCCGTGCTTGCCGCATCAACGAATTGCCTGCACTGATATGGAGCTCGCCGCCTCGATCGCGATGCAGCAAAGTTCGACATGAGAGAGATGAACGAGGATCCGTCACGGCTGCGACGGTGCGTCAGCGGTTGGCCTTCGATCGCGATCACCCCGCGCTTGCGGTCTTCTGTTCGAGGTGCTGCGCGACGAAATCGTTGACCCGCAGACGCATGGGCCGCGTGGAACCGTCTTTGTAGTAACGCTTGAAGTAGACCGTGTCCTTGCCGACTATGATCTTGCGCGCTTCCTGGAGCAGGAAGCGGTTCACCTTGCCGTTGCTCGCTGCCCAGGCGTTGAAGATGACGCTAGGACCGTCGAAGCTGTCCTCGTCGTAGGACAGCCCGCCGCGCCCTTCGACCCACGCCTCGGCCTTGTCCTTACTGGTCACCGCCCAGCCCAGGAACCCCTGGACCCGATTGTTGGCATCGACCACGAAGTAATAGTGCTTGCGGTTGATCTGGCCGACCAAGATGCGCGACCACTCGCCGAAGCGCAGCGCCGCAAAGGCCGGCTTGGTCATTAGGTGGTTCACCGCAAGCCCGAGCGCCACGTAGGGGTTGTCGGGTCGGAACACCCTCAGCTCGGGCCGCGCAGGGGTGGATTTGGTGTCGGTCGCGGGCTCTAGCATCGGCTTTCTCCCTTTTGCGTCCATGATACCGCGTTTCCCGGCGGACCATCGCGCAGCCTGATGAGTCTCGCGCCTTTCATTTGATCACCTCGTCGGCGCGCAATGGAAACCGCCACACCGTCGATGAGATGCAATTTTCACCATCGCCCATCGCGGAGGTACGCCCCGCGGAGGTTCGCCCCTGTGAGGTCCGCTCGCATGAGGTTCGGACGCATGTCGAAGTTCTCGAGACGCCAGTCCCGATCATTCGGTCATCTCGCCGGTGCGGTCGCGAGCGCCCGCCATTCGCGGAATGAAACGCTATGGAATGTCAGCGGGCGCGCTCTACTCTGGTTTGATGTTTGCCGTCCGAATGACCCTCGCCCACTTTTCGGTGTCGCTGGCCAGAAACTTTCCAAACTCAGCGGGGGAACTCGGAGGTAGCACCAATCCCCCAAGATCGACGAGGCGCGCTTTGATGGCGGCGTCGGAAATCGCCAAATTGATCTCCTTGTTGAGCCGATCAACGACCGCAGCGGGCGTATTTTTCGGCGCACCAGAACCAAGCCATGAACTCGCTTCGTAGCCCGGAACAAAGTCTCCTACTGTCGGAACATCGGGCAGTACTTCCAAGCGCGTCGCCGTGGTCACCGCAAGCGGGCGCAACTTGCCGGTTTTAATGTGCGGAAGCGATGAGGGCGTAGCATCGAACATTACCTGCACTTGGCCAGCCAAGAGATCGGTAAGCGCGGGCGGCGAACCCATATGGCACATGGACCATTTCGACACCGGCCATCATTTTGAACAACTCGCCAGCAACGTGGTGCGTAGACCCGCTACCGGCCGATGCCATGTTGATCTTGCCCGGATTGGCTTTGGCGTAGGCGATGAACTCTGGGATGGTCTTGGTCGGAAGCGATGGATTAACCTCCATGACGAAGGAGAAGCGGGCGATTTCGCTGATCGGCGCGATGTCGCGGATGAAATCGAAATTCAGTTTGTCGTAGAGAGTCGCGTTGATGGTGTTCGATGAATTGACCAAGAGAAGCGTATAGCCGTCTGGCGGCGAACGCACGACCGCTTCGGTGGCGATGTTTCCGCCCGCGCCTGGTCGGTTCTCGACGACGAATGGCTGACCGAGACGCTCCGATAGAAATTGACCGATTAGACGGGCGACTGTGTCCGATCCGCTTCCGGCAGCCTGCCCGACAATTATGCGCACCGGCCGCGTCGGATAGGCTTGCGCGCCCGCGATCCGTGACATGGCCGGAAGCGCAGCAGCGCCCGCGGCCATATGCAAGAATGTGCGGCGGGGAAGTTTCATTTTACACCTCCCTCTCGCTTCACATCATTCGATCACCTCATCAGCGCGCGCGAGCAGCATGGGCGAAACTTCGAGTCCGAGCGCTTTGGCGGGCTTGAGGTTGATGACGAACTCGAACTTCGTCGGCAGCTGAACCGGCAGATCGTCCGGCTTCGCGCGCTTGAGGATGCGGCTGGCATAGAGGCCGACCTGATGATACGCCCACGCTATGGTGGGACCATAGCTCATCAGCCCCCCGCCCTCGACGTAAACACGCCATGGGTAGACGGTGGGAAGTTCATAGCGCGCCGCAAGCGCAACAATTTTAGCGTGGCGGGGCATGAAGAAAGGATCGGCGCTGATCGTAAGAGCGCCTACCCCCTGTTGGGCGGCAGAGGCGAAGGCTGCCTCCAGATCGCTTTCTACGTTGGCTTTCAGCACAACCAGTCTCACATCGCGGGCGCGCGCCGCGTCCTGTATATGTTCTATCTCAAGTTCGCTCCCGTACGGATTTGGATGCACAAGCAGTGCAACCGTGTCGGCTTTGGGCACCACCCCGAGCAGCAGCTCCAAACGTTTCGGCAGCAGCTCGATCGTGTACACGCTCACGCCGGTGGCGTTGCCGCCCGGACGGCTAAGGCTCGTCACCAGGCCCATCTTGACGGGATCAAAGCCGGCAATAAAAAGAATTGGGATGGTCTGGGTGGCGGCCTTTGCAGCCATCGCCGCTACGAAGCCGCCGCTCGCAACGATCAGACTTACCTCACGGCGAATCAGATCGGCCAGCAGCTCCGGCAACCGGTCGGATCGACCTCCTGCCCACCGGTACTCAATCGCGAGGTTCCGGCCTTCCACGTAGCCGCCCTCCTCGAGACCCTGTCGAAACGGACTCAGGAGATTTGAAGCGCTGCTGGGCGACGCGCTGGCGCTACTCAGGAAGCCGATCACCGGCATCGTCGCCTGCTGCGCCCGCGCCGCGCGCGGCCACGCCGCCGCCGCGCCGCCGAGCAGCGCGATGAACTCGCGGCGCCCGATGCAAAATGTCATCTGATCCCTCCGGCCTGAAGGGCTAGGGAAGGATAGCACCCTCATGTCTCAGATAGGGAGCAATCCAAAATTAAGTGGTCGCGAGAGACGCGCACCCCCCATTTGGGGGTCATGATCGAACGTCCTCACTGGCGCTGCTGCCGTCCTTCGTCCGATCGATTAGGGCAGCCCTGTTGCCTTGAAATGAAGGATCAGGCCGGCGAAAATTTTACCTGGGATTGGGCATCGGTCCGATGGGGGATCCGATGCAACTTCGCTGGGTCCATTCTACGGCGTTAACGATTGGCATCTGCGCGCCAAGGTCAGTTCCTGCGCCGATCCCACACCAAGACTTAACACTCCTCGACCGCTTTGCGCCAAAGAGCGGGCGCGGACTCGTGTTCCGGAGGCGGCAGACGCAAACACTATTGCTCAGCTATCGATTTTGCTCGCCACTGCATTGCCAACGGTTCGAACCACCAAGCAACCAAGGCACCGCGATCCGCCCGCGATCGCGTAGCGGCCATCGCGTAGGAGGAAAAGCAGCGACGGCTGGCGCGATCCATTTCACGACGTCGTGCAACAAGGCAGCGAGCCATCGTTTTGCCTTGGAACACAACAGGACGTTAGTTCCGCTTCAAAAACAGAGCCGAAACCGATCCGATGCAAAAAGGAGGCATGGCATGAACACGCATGTGAGGATACGCGCGATTGCCTTACTGGCGAGCGCGTTCGCCGTAGCCCTTGCTCTGGCAGCAGCGTTCTCGTCCGCCGGCGTGACCGATGCGGCGCGAAAACTTGTAATGGAGGAGTTCACGATCGACGCCGCCGATCCCGGGATAAAGCTCTACGTGCGAAACAAGCGGCCGGAGGACATGAACCATTTTACGTCGGACAAGACCTTGCTATTTGTCCACGGGATTACGCTGCCCTCCGAGGCAACATTTGATTTTCCGGTCGAAGGGCTATCTTGGATGGACTACATCGCCCAACACGGCTGGGATGTGTACCTAGTGGATGTGCGTGGCTACGGTCGATCGACTCGTCCACCGGAAATGGATCAGCCAGCCGCCAGCAATCCTCCCATCGTCACAACCGATGTGGCAGTAAAGGATGTCAGTTCCGCAATCGACTTCATCCTCCGGCGACGAGGTATCTCTAAGCTCAATCTCATGGGATGGTCCTGGGGGACCGCAATCATGGGCGCCTACACAGCCGAGCACAACAATAACGTGGATAGGCTCGTGCTCTACGCGCCTGGATGGCTGCAAACCGCACCGCCCTCGCAAACGGCGAGCCGGCCATTGGGAGCCTATGTTGCAGCCGCGCCGACACGGGATCGCTTGCAAGCCGGAGCGCCTGATGAGCGTAAGAGCGAGTTGATGCCGGGTTTTGAAGCGTGGTCGGCGGCTGCTCTGGCCACTGATCCTGTTGGCTCGAAGCAGGATCCGCCAGTGCTGCGAAGTCCCGCGGGCGGCTTTCAGGACCAGCGAAATTACTGGCAGGCCAGTAAGCCGTACTATGACCCAAACAGGATCGAGGTTCCCACGCTGAGTCATTGCGGCCGACTGGGATGGGCTTAACCCACCCGAGGGCGCGCTGGCCGTTTTTCGCAGGCTCCCGAGCGGCCCTGACAAGCGGCTCGTGGTGATCGGTGAGGGAACGCATTTCGTTATGCTGGAAAAGAACCGGATGCAGCTTTTTCGCGAAGTGCAACTCTTCCTCGATCGGGCGCGCCTGACAAACTGACGAGGGACCTGCCCTCTCGCAGTGATGCGTCTCAATGTTAGCGCAACCGTGTCGCTGGGGTTGCGATCGTGAGCGTCAGGCGTTGTAACAGGAGGATTGTCATGAAACGAAATCCGATGCCGATTCTTGCAGGCGCACTCTTCGGCGCCGCCCTGACAGCCGTGACGGAAACGGCTGTCGCTGCCGAGTCCAAAATCACGATCCTGTACGACGCCTTCGGCAACGACGCAGCGATGAAAAAGGATTGGGGCTTTTCCGCGCTGATTGAGATCGCCGGCAAGCGCATCCTGTTCGATACCGGCAATGACGGGGACATCTTTGCCGCCAACGTAAAAGCGAAAGGCGTCGACCTCGCCAATCTCGATTTCGTCGTTCTGTCCCACCGCCACTCCGATCATATGGCTGGTTTGAACCACGTCTTGAGCGTGAACCCGAAGGTGAAGATTTACGCTCCCAAGGAAGGCTTCGGCATTTACGGCTCGTCGCTGCCATCAAGCTTCTACCGCAAGGACGAGTCGTTGCCGCCGCAGATGCGCTACTACGACGGCAAGCCGCCGGAGGTCATGATATTCGGCGCCGCCTGGCAGGGTGCCAACTTCGAACCTATCGAAAAGACGACCGAAGTCGCCCCCGGCATCACGCTCATCGCGCTTGTATCCGACGCCCCCGGCACCAGGGAACTCAGGGAGTTGTCGCTTGCTGTCAACACCGCGGACGGCCTCGTGCTCCTGGTCGGCTGCTCGCACCCGGGCATCGACAAGATCGTTGAGGCGGCGGCGGCCATCAATCCCAAAATCCACCTGATCGCCGGCGGGTTCCACCTCGTCGTCGCGCCGGATGACACCATTGCGAAGACTGTGGCGGCACTCAAGGACACCTTCAAGGTGGAGAACGTCGCGCCCGGTCACTGCACGGGCGAGCCCACCTTCGCGGCGTTGAAGCAGGCATTCGGCAACCGGTATATCTATGCCGGCGTCGGCACTTCACTCCCGTTGGGACCGAGCACGGGTGCCGGCGAGCGACGTGGCGAGGGACCGTTACTCGAAGAGGACGATCTCACCACCTATCGCAAGCTCGCCCGCCGCGAGGACCCGTTCGGCGTGCGGGCCCGGAGTTTGCGATAACAGCTCCTTGGGAGGTCCGAGTCGGGCCATTTTCGGACTTTGCCTAACAGTCGACCTTCCTAACTGCTTCGCGGCGGCTTGTAGCGCGATTGAGTTGCAGCGCGCTCTCCGCGTCGTCGATTTGTCGCGCAACGCATCGACCGTAAGCGTCTGCTCGAACGCCCGCGACAAAGTTATTCCGCCGCTTGCGGGGGGCTAAGCGGACATTAGTCAGCCGATTGCCGGAACGGGCGCGATTTATGAGTACCCGCCCTAAACGCATCAGCGGACTCCGCGCGGTACTCCGCCGGCCCTCAGCGCTTCACTGGACGCCGGCAGCGCCTGCCCCGAAAGGGCGGTCACCCGATAGCCGGCTGATAGTTGATTGGCTCACGCCGTAAGACCTCGCGAGATCGGCCTGCACCTCGCCATCCGCAAGGCGCTGCATAGCCTCCTGCGCTGATGCGGCGTCAGACTACGCGGACGACCAAACCTCACCCCGCGGGCTTTCGCGCGAAGGCGACCCTCGCCGGTCCGGGCCATGATCAGCTCACGCTCGAACTCGGCCAGGCCACCAAGCACGGTCAGCATCAGCCGGCCATGGGCTGTCGTGGTATCGGCCCAAGGCCACGCGGCTGAATTAACGAATTGTTAACCATAGCTTTGCAACACTGCCGGCATCTTCATAATTGCTCATTTCAGCCATCATCCGCGAAGCAAGGCGATCAACATGTCCGCTAATTGTGCGACCTGGACTTCGGAGCGCATCGAACTGCTGAAGCGTTGCCTCCATGCCGGCCTTTCATGCGGCCAAACCGCCCGCGAGATCGGAGTTACTCGCAACGCCGTCATCGGCAAGATGAACCGCCTGGGCCTATCACGGCCCAAGGATGTGATCGGCAGGCAGCTGGAGCAAAGGCGTGCCGCAAGGCTTGTGCGCCCCAAGACTCCAAGGACTTGGCGCTCAAAGAGTCCGCGCCCGAACATCTTCGCCCAGCATGAGATGCTGATGGTGACGTTCCGGAGGCCGCAACCGCCTGCTGAAGACATCCCTATCTACAACGGACGCGGATGCACGCTGCTCGAGCTCAGCCAGGGGAAATGCCGCTGGCCGATCAGCAACCCGGGCGCCCAGGACTTCTGCTTCTGCGGGAACGAACCAGTCAAAGGATTGCCCTATTGCCCGGGGCACGCGCGCATCGCATATCGGTCGGTCGGTCGGCAGCGCAGCCGGGCGGGTGCGTGAGCATACCACCGCAGCCGCGCCGCCGAGCAGCGTGATGAACTCGCGGCGTCTCACTTTGGACCTCCCCCTCCAGAGTTGGTCTACTGCATCTCCAGCCTGCCATAGAGTGGCCGGCAAGTCTTATGGGCGGCCCTGAATTGTTCTTATTGCCACCATGTCCTATCCCCCAATTGGGGGAGCCTAGCACGGTGCGCTTGCCCCTCGGCCGATGGCGGAGATGGGTGCCACAAGCGGTCATTAGCCAGCGTCTATTCGATCACCTCGTCGGCGCGGGCGAGCATCGACGGCGGCACCCTGAGGTCAAGGGATTTGGCAGTCTTCAGGTTGATCACCAGATCGTACTTGGCGGGGGCCTGCACCGGAAGGTTCGTCGGCTTCTCGCCCCTGAGGATGCGATCGACGTAGCCGGCCGCTCGCCGGTAAGGCTCGATCGAATCAGGCCCGTAGGAGATCAGACCGCCGCGGCTGGTGAAGTAGCGAAAAGGATAGACCGCCGGCAGTCGGTGCCGGGCCGCCAGCGCGACGATCAGGTCGCGATGAATCGCCGTCAGCGGGCTGCCGGTCACGACCAGGCCGTCGTTCGATCCGGCCGCGAATGTCGTGACCGCGCGCTCGATCTCGTGCGCGTCGCGCACAACGGCCGGCTTCAGTTCCACCCCTAGCGAAGGCGCCACGGCCTGAATTGCAGCCAACTGGCCGGCCGCGGTCCTTGTGGTGGCAGCATCTCGAAGGACGGCCGCTCGCGTCACGCCTGGTGCGATCTGCTTGAGGAGCTCCAGCCATTTCCCGCTCAGGCCGTATTCGAACAGCGCAAAGCCGGTGGTATTTCCGCCCGGCCGCGCCAGACTATCGACGAAGCCGCCGCCGACTGGATCGACGACGGATGTGAACACGATAGGCACGGTGCGGGTTGCGTGTTGCGACGCCGCCAGGGCCGGGCTGGAAGTGGCCAGGATGACGTCTGGCGCGATCGCGACCAGTTCCGCGGCAGAACTACGAATCTGGTCGGCATCGCCCGCACCCCAGCGGGCAATGATCCGCGCATTGCGGCCGTCGGTCCAACCCAATTGCTGCAGCCCCTGCTGAAATGCCGCGCGGCGGGCTTGCGATTCCGGATCGTCCGCCGCGAGATTGATGAGCAGGCCGATCCGCCGCACCCGCTCGCGCTGCTGAGCGTGTGCAGTCAACGGCCAGACGGCCGCCGCGCCGCCGAGCAGCATGATAAACTCACGCCTCTTCATTGATCACCTCGTCGGCGCGGGCGAGCAGCGTGATCGGGATGATAAGGCCAAGCGCCCTGGCGGCGGTCATGTGATGACCAACTCGAACTTCACCGACTGCTGGACTGGGAGGTCCGCCGGCTTTTCTCCATTGAGAATCCGGCCCGCATAGATGATGGAGGTTGCGGCATGGTGACCGGAGCCGTGCCCGGCGCTGTGATTACCGCTGCTTCGGCAGCGACCTCGCGAATTGCGCTAACGCAAGCAGTGATCATTCCAAATGCAATCACCGCTCCCCACATGATCGCCTCCATCCACGGCGATGTGATCAGGACGCTAGGACCGGTGTGGCACTGCGAACGTGAAGTTCTTCACACTGCAATCCAATTTATTTATTGAACATAAGACGCTACGCTACCGTCGCGCGAGATAAGTTGAGCTTCCCGCAAGAGGCGCACCGTTTGCCTGAAGGCCACCGCCGTCGCCCAATTCGATCTCAGCGTACAGCACAGGCGGCTTGCGATGCAGAAAAGCGCCTTCGCTGTTTTGAATCAACCGGCTACGAGCTCGTCGAGGGCGCGCTTGTAGCGCGCGACGACGCTCGGGTGCAGTGCCACGACACGCTCCGGCGCTGCCGGGGCGAGCTCGGTCTCGAGCGCCCGGCGCTCGGCGACGATCATCTTCATGCGGTCGCCGAGCGGCTCGAGGGTCGCCGATGCCCTTGGCGATGCCGTCGACCAGGCGCGCGGTCTCGCGCTCGATCTCGGCGATGCGGCGTCGCGTTCGCGCGCGTT
>CAWHCK010000036.1:0-111533 GCA_963827585.1 uncultured Alphaproteobacteria bacterium | reverse complement strand
GGGCCGTGCCCGTTCTCAAACCTACATAGTCCCGCGTCCCAGACCAGCAGCGGACCGCGGTTGTTGTACACCAATGACGCAGTCCAGAGCCCTATCCAGAGAACCCCGCCATTGCTCGAATATTTTCGCATCATCTCGGGGCGCGGAGAATATCTGATCTGAGGGAAATGGCGGAGGGAGTGGGATTCGAACCCACGATACGGTTTCCCGTATACACGCTTTCCAAGCGTGCGCCTTAAGCCACTCGGCCATCCCTCCAGGATGTTGCGGCGCGGGCAATATAGTCGCGCGCGGTCGGGTGACAACCCGGCGGGCCGGGGGCGCAGCCCCCTGCAAGCAGGACACACCTGGTACCAACGGCACAAACCACGATCCGTCATCCTGAGGCGCCCGCGCTCTTGCGTGGGCCTCGAAGGATGAACGGCCCCTGCTCGTTGCTCCTGTGGCAAGGACGGGGGGCCGTCGCCCTTCGAGGCTCCGCCCAAGAAGCGGCTCGCTCCTCAGGGTGACGGTGAGAGTGAGTTATTCTCGGCCGCTGATGGCATAAGTCCGCGCAGCGCAAAGGCGGTCAATTGACCCAACGGACCTCGCCCGCGTCGGCCACGTCGTAGCCGGTGAGCTCGGTCGCGCGGTCGCGGAATGTCGCCGAGCGCACGAACTTGAACAGCGCCTGCAGGGGCGGCCGGAAATAGTCGCGCTGGCGCAGCGCCAGGTCGAACCGCTCCCAGGTGAGCGGCACGAAGTCGAGCCCGGCCGCGTGCGCGACCGCGCGGGTGGCGACCCCGCAATCGGCGCGGCCGGCGCGCACGGCCTGGGCGATATCGGCGCCGGTCGGGCATGGCGGCTTGACCAGCGCCAGCTCGTCGAGGGACACGCCGGCGCGGGCGACGAGCGCAAGCAGGAGCAGCGTTGCCCCCGCCCCTTGCGGCCGCAATGCAAGCCGAGCGCGCCTGGCATCGATGTCGGCGACCGTCGCGCAATTGCAGCGGGTTGCCCGCCGCCACGAGGAGCCCCTGCTCGCGGCGCGCAAACGCGATCACCACCGCATCGTGAAGGCCCGGCGCAGCGGCGACCGCATCGCAGTTCGCCATCTCATCATCGCCGTCGAGCCGGTGCAGATGGATGGCGGCGGCGGCGACCTCGCCGCGGGCGAGCCGCCGCAGCCCGGCCTCGCTCCCTTCCGGCAGGCTGGCAAGGGCGCAGCCGCTCTCGCGCAACGCCCATTCCAGCAGCGGATCGTGGCTGCCGCCCACGATCGGCGGCGCCGGCTCATGGGCGAGCGCGGGCGCAACCAGACCGGCCGCCAGCCAGCGGTCGAGCGCCGTCTTCGGAAACAGCCACTTGCCGGTCACCTTGGTGCACGGCACCGCGCCGTTCGCCACCAGCTCGTAAAGCTTGCGCTCGGAGAGACGCAGATAGGTGGCGGCTTCCTCGGTCGTTAGCAAGTCAGGCATATGAACTGCCATGAATGTGTATGCAGACTTTACGCACATTGACCATTTTCGGTCGAAATGCAACATCCTGCAGACAGCGAGGTGCGGGCCATGCCGGGCGATGTTTCGGCGCTCCAGTTGGTGCTCACGGGCGATCCGGCGCTGTTCGCGATCGTGGGATTGTCGCTCGTCGTCAGCTTGTCGGCCGTCGCCCTTGGCGGCCTCATCGGCGTGCCGCTGGGCGCCGCCGTCGCGCTGACGCCCTTCCCGGGCCGCGAGACCGTCGTCGTCATCCTCAATGCGCTGATGGGCTTGCCTCCCGTCGTCGTCGGGCTCCTGGTCTATCTGCTGCTGTCGCGGGCAGGACCGCTCGGATCGTGGGGCCTGCTGTTCACGCCGCAGGCGATGATCATCGCGCAGACCGTGCTCATTACACCCATCATCGCCGCGTTGGCGCGCCAGACCATCGAGGACTTGTGGACCGAGTATCGCGACGAGCTCGCTGCAATGGATATCGGTCCGCTCGGCCGCATCGCGACCTTGATCTGGGACGGCCGCTTCAGTCTCGTCACCGCGCTGCTCGCCGGCTTCGGACGCGCGGCGGCGGAGGTCGGCGCCGTCATCATCGTGGGCGGCAATATCGACGGCTTCACCCGCGTGATGACCACGGCGATCGCGCTGGAGACGTCGAAGGGCGACCTGCCGCTCGCCATCGGGCTCGGCATGGTGCTGATCGCCATCGTGGTCTTCGTCAACGCCGCCGCCTGGGGCCTGCGGCGGGCGGGCGAACGATTCGCGGGATGACCATGCGCGCTCCCGTCTCCGACCTTCCGATTCTGCTCGAAGACGTCAGCGTTGCCGTCGGCGCGGTGACGATCCTCGCGCCGACCTCGCTCGCGCTCGCGGCCGGAGCGCCCACGGTGCTCATCGGGCCCAACGGCGCCGGCAAGACCACGCTCCTTCGCCTCGCCATGGGGCTCGTCGCGCCGTCGCGCGGGCGCGTGACCTGGGGCGGGCGGGAGGACGTGGCGCCGGCGCATCGCGCCATCGTGTTCCAGCGCCCGGTGATGCTTCGTCGCAGCGCCGGCGGCAATATCCGCTACGCGCTCGCGGCCGCGGGGGTGCCGCGCCGCGCGCGCGATGCGCGCGTCGCCGAGCTCTTTGCGCTGGTCGGCCTCCGCACGCTCGGCGACCGCCCGGCGCGAAAACTCTCCGGCGGCGAGCAGCAGCGGCTGGCGCTGGCGCGCGCGCTCGCCAAGGAGCCGCAGATCCTCTTCCTCGACGAGCCGAGCGCGAGCCTCGATCCGGCCGCCACCAAGGCGATCGAGGACGTCGTTCGCGCCGTCGCCATGCGCGGCATCAAAGTGGTGATGTCGACCCACGATCTCGGCGAGGCCAGGCGCCTCGCCGGCGAGATCGTGCTCATGCATCGCGGCCGCGTGATCGAGAGCGGCGCGGCCGAAGCATTTTTTTCCAGTCCGAAGACCGAGGAGGCGCGCCGCTTCCTCGCCGGCGAGCTGCTCATCTGAACGCTCGCAAGTCCGCGAACACGAGCAAAGGAGAATACCGATGCTGACCCGCCGCGCTGCTCTCGCTCTCGCCGCGACCCTCATCGCGGCATCGCCCGCGCTTGCGCAGGACAAATCGATCGTCGTTGCCTCCACCACCTCGACCCAGGACTCCGGCCTGTTCGGCCACATCCTGCCGCTGTTCAAGGCCAGGAGCGGCATCGACGTGAAGGTGGTGGCGCAGGGCACCGGCCAGGCGCTCGACACCGGCCGGCGCGGCGACGCCGACGTGGTGTTCGTGCACGCCAAGCCGCAGGAGGAAAAATTCGTGGCCGACGGGGCAGGCGTGAAGCGCATCCCGGTCATGTACAACGATTTCGTCCTGATCGGCCCGAAGAGCGACCCCGCCGGCATCAAAGGCATGACCGACGTCACGCAGGCATTGCAGGCCATCAAGGCCAAGGGCGCGCCCTTCATTTCACGTGGCGATCGATCGGGCACGCACGCCGCCGAGCTCGAGCTGTGGAAGGCGGCCGGCATCGACATCGGCAAGGACAAGGGGCCCTGGTACAAGGAGATCGGCCAGGGCATGGGCGCGGCGCTCAACACCGCGTCGGCCGCGAACGCCTATGTGCTCGCCGACCGCGGCACCTGGCTTTCGTTCAAGAACCGCGGCGATCTCGACATCCTGCTGGCCGGCGACAAGCGCCTGTTCAACCAGTACGGCGTCATCCTCGTGAATCCGGCAAAGCATTCCCATGTGAAGCAGGAGCTCGGCCAAGCCTTCATCGACTGGATCGTCTCGCCGGAAGGCCAGAAGGCGATCGCCGACTACAAGATCGAGGGGCAGCAGCTGTTCTTCCCCAACGCCACCGTGCCGGGGGCGTGATGGACGCGCGCATCGCGCTCGCTGCTGTTGGCGGCAACGATGAGCGTCCCCGCGTCCGCCGCCGAACCGGTCATGCTCTACGCCGCCGGCAGCCTGCGCAGCGCCCTCACCGAGGTCGCGGGCGCGTTCGAGGCTGCGTCGGGACAGAAGGTGCAGGCGAAGTACGGCCCCTCCGGCACGCTCAAGGACGAGATCGCGGGCGGCGCGCGCGCCGACGTCTTCGCCTCGGCCAACATGGAGCATCCGCAGGCGCTGGCGAGCGCGGGCAAGAGCGGACCCGTGGTGCTGTTCGCGCGCAACCGGCTGTGCGCGCTGGTGCGGCCGGGGCTGAGCGTCGAGCCGGCGACGGTCCTCGACCGCATGCTCGATCCCAACGTGAAGCTCGGCACCTCGACGCCGCGCGCAGACCCCTCGGGCGACTATGCCTGGGAGTGTTCCGCAAGGCCGACAGACTTCAGGCCCGGCGCGTTCGCTGCGCTGGAACGCAAGGCGCTGCAATTGACCGGCGGCCCCAACAGTCCAACGGCCCCTCCGGGACGCGCGCTCTACGGAATGCTGGTGGCCGAAGGCAAGGCCGACGTCTTTCTCACCTATTGCACCAACGCGCGCGAAGCCGAGCAGCAGAATCCCGGCCAGCGATCGTGGCACTGCCGGATGAGCTTGCGGTGGGCGCGGACTACGGGCTCACTGTGATCAGCGGCGACTCGCCGCCGGCCTATCAGTTTGCCATGTTCATCCTGTCGGTGGAGGGCCAGCGCGTGCTGGCCAAGCATGGCTTTGCCGCACCGGCGCTACCGTAATGAGGAGTGAGCCATGAAGATCAGCGCACGCAACAAGCTCAAGGGCACGGTCGTCGAGGTCAAGAAAGGCGCGACCACCGCGCATGTGCGGATCGATATCGGCGGGCAGACCGTCACCGCCGCCATCACCAACGAGTCGGTCGAGGAGTTGAAGCTCGCACCCGGCCAATCGGTCTATGCGGTGATCAAGGCGAGCGACGTGATGGTCGGCATCGACTAGACTGCCGCCGATATGGGTCTTGACCGCCGCACATTGATCGGCGCGCTATCGGCCGCGTTGCTCGCGCCGCGCCAGGCGCGCGCGCCGCCACGGTGAGCGACAGCGCCGGCCGCGCGGTGCCGGTGCCGACACGGGTCGAGCGCGTGTTTCCGGCGGGGCCGCCGGCGGCGATCTTTCTCTACACGCTGGCGCCCGAGCTTCTCATCGGCTGGCCGCGCGCCAACCGGCCCGGAGGAGCGCGAGTTTCTCCTGCCGGATATCGGCAACCGCCCGGAGGTGGGCCGCATTACCGGGCGCGGCAACACCGCCAATCTCGAAGTGGTGCTGGCGCTCAAGCCCGACCTCATCCTCGACGTCGGCAGCGTGAACCCGACCTACGTCTCGCTGGCGGATCGCGTGCAGCAGCAGACCGGCATCCCCTATGCGCTGCTCGACGGCCGCTTCGAGGGTATTCCGCTCGCCTACCGCACGCTCGGCGCCCTGATCGGGCGCCGCGAGCAGGGCGAGGCCTTTGCGCGCAGCGCAGAGGGTACGATCAAGACCATCACGCAACGGATCGAGGCCATTGCGCCGGAACGACGGCCACGGGTCTACTACGCGCGCGGCCCGCGCGGGCTCGAGACCGGGCTCGGCGGCTCTATCAACGTGGAGACGATCGAGCTCCTCGCGCGCAACGTCGCGGGCGGAACGCGTGGTGGGCTGGCCACCATCTCCATCGAGCAGGTGCTGTTGTGGAATCCCGATGTCATCGTGACCATCGATCAGGATTTCGCGGCGCATGTGCCGAGCGATCCGGCGTGGGCGCCAATTGCAGCCGTGCGGGCGCGTCGCGTGCATCTCTCGCCCAAGCTGCCGTTCGGCTGGGTCGATTTTCCGCCCGCGGTCAACCGGCTGATCGGCCTGTGGTGGCTGGCGAAGATCCTCTACCCCGATCGGTTTCCGGAGGATCTGCGGACGCTGACGCGGGAGTTCTACGCGCGCTTCTATCATGTGACGCCGAGCGACGCGCAGATCGACCGCGTGCTGGCGGGACGGGATTAGCGTGGTGTTTGTATGCCCACCCGCTCGGTGTCATGCCCGCGAAAGCGGGCATCCAGTAATCACTGGCCCATCCGTCTGGCAGGCACCGGAATCCAACAACCAAGTGCGCCGTTTACTGGATTCCGGCTCTCGCTCGCTTCGCTCGCTCGGCCGGAATGACACCGAAGCGGCACCACATGAGATGTGATGGCCGGCATACATGACCCGCTCGTTCCTCCCAGGCCTCGTCGTTGCGCTTGGCGTGCTCGTGCTCGGGCTCATCGTTGCCTTCACGGTCGGGCGCTATCCGGTCTCGCTCGCCGAGCTCAGTGAGGTCCTTCTCGCACGGCTCATGGGCCGGCCGAGCACGGCGCCGGCGGCGGTCGAGAACGTCGTGCTCCTGGTGCGCGGCCCGCGCGTCCTCGCCGCCGTGCTGGTGGGCGCGGCGCTGGCGGTCGCCGGCACCGCGTTCCAGGGCCTGTTTCGCAATCCGCTGGTCTCGCCCGACATCCTCGGCGCCTCCTCGGGGGCGGCGCTCGGCGCCGTGCTCGGCATCTATTTCTCGCTCGGCGTGCTGGGCATCGAGGGCCTCGCCTTCCTCGGCGGGCTCATCGCGGTGGCCGCGGTCTATCTCATCGGCTCGTTCCTGCAGTCGCGCGATCCGATCCTGGTGCTGGTGCTGACCGGCGTCGTCGTCGGGGCGCTGCTCGGCGCCGGCGTCGGCCTCGTCAAATATCTCGCCGATCCCTACAACCAGCTTCCGGCCATGACGTTCTGGCTGCTGGGCAGCCTCGCCGCCACCACGGTCTCCGATCTCCTCCCGCTCATCGGCCCGGTGGCGCTCGGGACCATCGTGCTCCTTGCCTTGCGGTGGCGACTGAACGTGATGTCGCTGCCCGAGGACGAGGCGCGTGCGCTCGGGCTCGCCACCGGTCCGTTTCGCATCGCCGTCGTCGCCGCGGCGACGCTGGTGACCTCGGCCAGCGTCGCCACCTCGGGCATCATCGGCTGGGTCGGGCTGGTGGTGCCGCATCTCGCCCGCGCACTGGTCGGCCCCGACTTTCCCCGTCTCATCCCGACTGCGGCGCTCCTGGGCGGCGGCTATCTCCTGTTCATCGACACGCTGGCGCGCACCGCCGCGCCGGTCGAGATCCCGCTCGGCATCCTCACCGCCGTCATCGGCACCCCGTTCTTCATCTGGCTCCTTGCCGGCATGCAGAAGACCTGGTCATGAGCCTTGCCGGCCGCGACCTCACCATCGGCTACAGCGACCGCGTGGTCGGGCGCGGCCTCAATGTGGCGCTGGAGCAGGGCGAGGTGCTGGCGCTGCTGGGACCGAACGGCGGCGGCAAGACCACGCTGCTCAAGACGCTGCTCGGCATCCTCGCGCCGCAGGCCGGCGAGGTGGCGATCGGGGGACGCTCGCTCACGGGCATTTCGATTCGCGAACGTGCGAGGCTCATCGCCTATGTCCCGCAGGTGCACGTGCCGAGCTTTGCCTTCACGGTCGAGAGCGTGGTGCTGATGGGACGCACCGCCCACGGCAACCTGTTCAGCCGGCCGTCGGCGCACGATCGAACGGTGGCCGCCCGCGCGCTCGATCAATTCGGCATCGCGCATCTGGCGCCGCGCCCCTACACGATGATCTCGGGCGGCGAGCGCCAGCTCGTGCTGCTGGCGCGCGCGCTGGCGCAGGAGCCGCAATTCGTGGTGCTCGACGAGCCGACCGCGAGCCTCGACTTCGGCAACCAGGGCAAGGTCATGCGCGAGATCCGCGCGCTCGCCGGCGCCGGTCACGGCATCCTCTTCACCACCCACGATCCGAACCACGCGCTGCGCGCCGCCGACCGCGCCTACCTGCTACGCCAAGGCGAGCGCATCGCGGAAGGTGCCGTGGCCGCGGTGCTCACCCGCGAGCGGCTCGAGGACCTCTACCGCGCGCCGGTGGAGAAGCTGACCGACCCGGCGACCGGCCAGGCGGCCTTCCTGCCGGGATAGATGATCTCGCGCTTTCGCGGGGATGACAATTACCTACATTACGACCGATGACCGCGCCCAAGGACAATTATCTCATCCGGCCCGATCCGCTCGACCCGCGGCTGACCGAGCGCGTCGCCGGCGTCGACCAGACCGGGCAGGCGATCGAGACCCGGGTCACGGTCGAGCGCGCGCTCACGATCTTCCTCAACGGACAGGAGATCGTGACCGCGATGACGATCAACGACTACCCGGAATATCTCGCGCTCGGCTACCTGCTCAACCAGCACATGCTGCGCCCCGACGACGTCGTCACCGGCGTCGATTACGACGAGGAGCTTGCGGTCGTCGTGGTGCGCACCAAGCGCAAGACCAATTACGAGAAGAAGCTGAAGAAGAAGGTGCAGACCTCGGGCTGCGCCCAGGGCACCGTGTTCGGCGACCTGATGGAGGCGCTCGAGCACGTCACGCTGCCGCAGGCGGAGCTGCGCACCTCGTGGCTCTACGCGCTCACCCACAAGATCAACACCACGCCCTCGCTCTACCTCGAAGCCGGCGCCATCCACGGCTGCGTGCTCGCGCAGGAGGACAGGCCGCTCATCTACATGGAGGACGTCGGCCGCCACAACGCCGTCGACAAGATCGCGGGCTTCATGTTCAGGCACGGCGTGTCCGCCGACGACAAGATTTTCTACACCACCGGCCGCCTCACCTCGGAAATGGTGATCAAGACCGTGCGCATGGGCATCCCGATCCTGGTGTCGCGCTCGGGCTTCACCGCCTGGGGCGTCGAGCTTGCGCGCAAGGCCAACCTCACGCTCGTCGGCCGCGCCCGCGGCAAGCGCTTCGTCGCGCTCGCGGGCGAGGAGCGCATCGTGTTCGACCAGGATCTCAGCTTCGTCGAGGAGGAGAGCGCCAAGCACCGGCGCAAGGCGGCCGTGCACGATGATTGACGTTCGGATGCCTTACGGCGCGCGAGTCCCTTCCTCGTCTCTCGTATTGGGTGGAGCTGGTGCGTCGCGTCAGGTCTGCTCCCTCTCCCATAGGGAGAGGGGTGGGGTGAGGGGTTACGCTCCCACGATGGGTTTCGAGCCCCCTCACCCCAACCCTCTCCCCAACGGGGAGAGGGAGCAGACCGAGTTGCGACACGCTCGCTAGTTCGAATTCATGACCGCGGGAAAGCCGCTCGGCCTGGTGCTCGCCGGCGGCCTGGCGCGGCGCATGGGCGGCGGCGACAAGGCGCGCATCCGCATCGGCGGCAGGACCATCCTCGAGCGCGTGCTGGCACGGCTCACGCCGCAATGTGAAGCCATCATCCTCAATGCCAACGGCGATCCTGCCCGTTTCGCCGACACCGGGCTGCCGGTCGTGCCCGACAGCGTGCCCGATTTCGCCGGCCCGCTCGCCGGCATCCTCGCCGGGCTCGATTGGGCGGCGGCGCATGCGCCCGACGCTGCCGACGTCGTGAGCGTGCCGGGCGATTGTCCGTTTCTTCCGCGCGACCTGGTCGGGCGTCTTGCGGCGGCGCGTCAGTCGGCCGGCCTGCCGCTCGCCTGCGCGCGCTCGGGCGACTGGCGGCATCCGGTGCTGGGCCTGTGGCCGGTGGCGCTGCGCGAGGACCTGCGCAAGGCCTTGGTCGAAGAGCAACTGCGCAAGATCGAGACCTGGACCGCACGCCACGGCGTCGCCATCGCCGACTGGCCGGCGACGCCGGTCGACCCGTTCTTCAACGTCAACACGCCGGAGGATGCCGCCGAGGCCGAGCGCATGGCAGCCCGGCAATGCGACCTTTGAGCGCTTGATCGGGGGCGCCCTGAGTTCATAATTGCTGTAAAGTACAGCCAATGCCTTGAGGGGTCATCGCCATGCGCGCCTTCCTCGTCGCCTGTATTGCGGCCGCCGTGATCGCGATCTGCGCGGTCGTCGTCCTCAACCGCGTGCAAGAACCGGTCGATGTCGCGTTCACGACGTCAGCCGTGCGGATTGAGTTCTAGAGCGTGATTGCTTTAGGTCGGGTCGCAGTCACGCTCTAGCTTTTTGTTTGAGCATGATCTTTTCGGAAAACCGGTACCCACTTTTCCGGATCATGCTCTAGCTTACCAGCGCCGCGTAGGAGAGAAACCCGACGGTCGCGCCCGGCGCGACCGTCGTCGTGTCTTCGGGCAACTCCACCAGACCATCGGTCTCGGTGAGCGAGGTGATGATGCCGGCGCCCTCCTGCGCGTGCTTGACCGCTTCGACCGCGCCGTCCGCACTGCGCGCGAGCTTGACCCGGACATATTCCCGGCGGCCCGCCTTCTTGCGGTAGCCGAACGCCGCCCGCACCGGCAACGCCACGAGCGGCACCGCTTGCGCGCCGGCGAGGCGGAGCAGCAGCGGGCGCACCACGCGCGCGAAGGTGACGTAGACCGCGGCCGGATTGCCCGGCAGGCCGACGAAGGCCGCGCCGGCATCGGGACGCGACCCCGGGATCACGCCCATCGCCACCGGCCGGCCGGGCTTGATCGCAACCCGCCAGAACACCAGACGCCCGACGGTCTCGACCGCACGCCGGACGTGGTCGGCCTCCCCGGTCGAAACGCCGCCCGAGGTGACCACGAGATCATGGGTTTGCGCGGCTGCCGCGATCGCGCGCGCGAGCCGCTCGGGATCGTCGGGCAGGATGCCGAGATCGGTCGCTGCCGCCCCGAGCCGCTCGATCAACCCCGCCAGCAGGTAGCGATTGGCGTCAAACAATGCGGCGGCCGGCCGCGGCGTGCCCGGCTCGACGATCTCGTCGCCGGTCGAGAACACGGCGACGCGGACGCGGCGGAACACGTCGAGGCCGGTCAGGCCGACCGCGGCGGCAAGCGCGACGTCCTGCGCCGCGAGCCGCCGCCCGGCCGGCAGCACGATCGAACCGGCGCGCGCGTCCTCGCCCGCAAGCCGGCGATTGGCGCCGAGCTTGAGCCCCGGCGGCACGATCACGGTCTCGCTGTCGGCATGCACGTCCTCCTGCATGAAGACGGTGTCGGCTCCCGCGGGCATGGGCGCGCCGGTGAAGATGCGCACCGCGGCGCCCGCCGCGAGCGAGCGCGCGGCCGCGCGGCCCGCGGTGACGCGCTCGACCACGGCGAGCCGCGTCTCGGCCTTGGGATCGAGATCGGCATGGCGCACGGCGTAGCCGTCGACCGCGGAATTGTCGAACGGCGGAAGGTCGATGGGCGCCTTGACATCGCCTGCAATCACGCGCCCGCCGGCGGCATTGAGCGCCACGGTCTCGATCTCGGCGACCGGCACGACGCGCTCGCGGATGATGCGCTCGACCTCGTCCACCGGCAGCAGCGGCCCCGAGAACGCGAAGCAGTCGTCGGTGAGTTGCGCCATCACCGCTGTCCCGTGAGCGCCAACACGGCGTCGATCGGCAAAGCATGTGCGATGAGTGTGTCGGCGACGCGCTCGATATCGTCGAGATCGATCACGGGAACGCGCGCCGCCGGCAGCGGCTCGTCCGACGCGACGGCGACGATCGCCGGATCATCCGGGTGCAGCAGCGGCTTGCCGACCGCGGCGCGGTACACTTCGAGCTTGGGATGCGGCTCGCGCTTGTAGCCCTCGATCAGCACGAGATCGACCGGGCTGAGCTTGGCGATGAGCGCCGCGAGCGCGGGCTCGGCGTCGCCGCGCAGCTCGTGGACGAGCGCCCAACGGTTGGCCGAGCCGACCAGGACCTCGGTCGCGCCGGCCATGCGATGGGTGTGGGAATCCTTGCCCGGCTGGTCGACGTCGAAGGCGTGATGGGCGTGCTTGAGCGTCGAGACCTTGAGCCCGCGCGCGACGATGCGGGGGATCACCCTGGCCAGCAGCGTGGTCTTGCCCGAGCCGCTCCAGCCGGCGAGGCCGATGATGCGCATGGGCGCATCATATCAGCGTGTCGGGGCCACGACGGAGCGAGGAACCCCCACCTCCTTCCTCCCCCTTTCAGGGGAGGAAGGAGTTTGTTGCACGGATTTCCTGTCCAATACCCGATGCGCGTGCCGCAAGCTCGGTGGACTCCCTCCCCTGAAAGGGGGAGGGTCGGGGTGGGGGTCACGTTTGGTCGGGTGACGCCGTCGCTACTCCGCCGGCTGCATCTTGCCCGCGGGCGGGGGCGCCTTGACCTCGCCCTTGGCCATTTCCTTCTCCGCCCACAGGCTGTGGTGCTCTTTGGCCCAGTTGACGTCGACCGTGCCGTCCCACATGGCCTCGAACGCACCCTGCATCCCGATGGTGCCGATATAGATGTGGCCGAGCATGGCGGCGACGAAGAGGAGCGCCACGACGCCATGGACGATCTGGGCCAATTGCATGCCCGCGATGTTGGTGCCGTAGAACGGGAACATCAGGATATAGCCGCTGACCGCGACCGCCGCGCCGCCGAGCACCACGATCCAATAGATCACCTTCTGCCCGGCGTTGAAGCGGTCGGCGGGCGGATGCTTGTGGCCGACCATGCCGCCGCCCTGCTTGAGCCATTCGACGTCGGCCCGCTTCGGGATGTTCCAGGCGATCCACATCAGGAAGATCAGGAACACGCCGAGGGTGAACGGGAAGCTCAGGTAGTTATGGGCGTATTTCGCCCACTGCGACCACTCGGTGAACGCTTCCGGCCCCATCAGGGGCAGCAGCAGCGGCTTGCCGAAGGTGATGTTGAGGCCGGAAATGGCGAGGATGATGAAGCAGGTCGCCGTCATCCAATGCACCAGGCGCTCGAAGCCGGAAAAGCGCACCAGCACCCGCCCGGACCGTCCCGATTCGAGCTTGACCATGCCACGGGTCAGATAGAACACGACCAGCAGCGCGAGCATGCCGAGGATCGAGATGGCGCCGATCCAGCGCAGCGTCACCTGGTGGAAGTGGCGCCAATCCCGGCCGGCGGGCTGCTCGATGGTGCAGGCCTTCTGGTCCGGGAGCGTGCAGCGGCCGGAAATCCGGTTGAGCTCGCTCAGCAGCTGATCCTCCTTCACCGAGCTCGCCGTCGGATTGACCGAGTTATCGGGATTGCGCTGCTGGGCGTTCACGGGAGCCGCGCAGGCGACGATAAGCGCGAGCGCCAAGGCGCCGACGATGAAGCGGATGCGCGCAATAGCCGTTCCCATGCTCTCCTCCTTGCATTCTTCTTCGCGCAACGGGTCTCCGTTGCGCGCTTGGTGCCCCAGAACGCTGCCACCTACGACGCGATGGTCTCGCGATAGGCCGTCTTCCAGCCCCAGGCGCCGGAGCCATAGCCGCGCTTGACCACCCGCTCCTTGTAGATCTGGGCGATGATCTCGCCATCGCCGGCCAGCAGCGACTTGGTCGAGCACATCTCCGCGCACAGCGGCAGCTTGCCTTCGGCCAGGCGATTGGCGCCGTACTTCTCGTACTCCGCCATGGAGCCGTCGGCTTCCGGCCCGCCGGCGCAATAGGTGCACTTGTCCATCTTGCCGCGGGAGCCGAAGTTGCCGACTCGCGGATACTGCGGTGCGCCGAACGGACAGGCGTAGAAGCAGTAGCCGCAGCCGATGCAGAGGTCCTTGGAGTGCAGCACCACGGCGTCGGCGGTGGTGTAGAAGCAGTTCACCGGACAGACGGCCGCACACGGCGCGTCGGTGCAGTGCATGCAGGCCATGGAGACCGAGCGCTCGCCCGGCTTGCCGTCGTTGATGGTGACGACGCGCCGGCGATTGATGCCCCATGGGACTTCATGCTCGTTCTTGCAGGCGGTGACGCAAGCGTTGCACTCGATGCAACGGTCGGCGTCGCAGAGAAATTTCATCCGAGCCATTGTCGAGCCTCCTTAAGCGGATTTGATCTGGCAAAGCGTGGCTTTGGGTTCTTGCATGCCGGTGACGGGATCGAACCCGTAAGTCGTGACCGTGTTCACGCTCTCGCCGAGCACGATCGGGTCGGCACCCTGCGGATACTTCCCGCGCTGATCGACGCTCTGGAACCAGCCCGCGAAGTGGAACGGGCACCAGGTTACGCCCTTGCCGACCCGCTCGGTCACGAGCGCCTTCATGCGGCAGACCTTGCCGTTGGCCATCTCCGGGCCCCAGACATGGACCCAGGCACCGTCCTTGATGCCGCGCTCGGCCGCATCGGCAGGATTGATCTCGATGAACATGTCCTGCTGCAGCTCGGCGAGCCACTTGTTGGACCGCGTCTCCTCGCCGCCGCCTTCGTACTCGACCAGCCGGCCGGAGGTGTTGATCAGAGGGAATTGCTTGGCAATGCCCTTCTCAACCGCCGCCTTCTGCACGTCGAACCCGACATTGGGCACGCGGAATTCCGTTGCGTTGGCACGCGTCGGATATTTCGCGACCAGCTCGGGCCGCGGCGTGTAGATCGGCTCACGATGCACCGGGATCGGATCCGGCAGGTTCCACGCATTGGCGCGCGCTTTGCCGTTGCCGTAGTGGATGCAGCCGTGCTTCATCGCCACGCGCTGGATGCCGCCGGACAGGTCGATCGCCCACGAGACGCCGTCGGCGTTGTTGCCACCGATGCGCTCGATGACCGCCTTCTCGGCGTCGCTGAGGTCCTTATCCCAGCCGAGCTTCTTGAGCACCCCGTAGGTGAACTCGGGGTAGCCGTCCTGGATCTCCGAGCCGACCGAGAAGGACTTGTCGGCCAGCAGGCTGACCTTGCGGGTGGTGCCGTCGGGCAGCTTCTCCTCGCGCTCCACGCCGAAGCGGGCGCGGAAGGTGCCGCCGCCGTCCATGACGTTCAGGTTGGTGTTGTAGAGCGTATGGGTGCCGGGATGCTTGAGTTCCGGCGTGCCCCAGCACGGCCACGGCAGGCCATAGTAGTCGCCCTTGGCCGGGCCATCCTTGGCCCGCAAGGTGACGAGCTCGAAGTCCTTCTGGTTGGCCATGTGGACCTTGAGGCGCTCCGGCGACTGGCCGCAATAGCCGGTCGACCAGCCGCCGCGATTGATCTCGCGCAGGATGTCCTCGGCGAGCGGTTGATCGCCGTCGACCTTGATGTTCTTGAACATCCGGTCCGCGAAGCCCAGCCGCTTCGCGAGCAGATACATGGCCCGGTAGTCGTCCCGCGACTCGAAGATCGGCTTGACGATCTGCTCGCCCCATTGCAGCGAGCGGTTCGACGCCGTGCGTGAGCCCGCGCACTCGAACTGGGTGCAGATCGGCAGCAGATAGGTATCGTTCTTGCGCTCGCTCAGCGCCGCCCAGGTGGTGGGATGCGGATCGCCGACCACCAGCAAGTCGAGCTTCTCGATTCCCTTGGCGGCTTCCGGCATCCGGGTGATGGTGTTGCCGCCATGCCCGAACACGATCATCGCCTTGAGATTGTCCTTCTGCTTGACTTGATCCTTCGGCAGCATGGTCGCGTCGAACCAGCGCGTCGACGGAATGCCGGGCGCTTCCATGATCTGCTTGGAGTCGAAGCGCGACAGCATCCAGTCGTAGTCGACCTCCCAGACCCGGCACCAATGCTTCCAGGCGCCTTCGGCCAGGCCGTAGTAGAGCGGCAGCGTCACGATATCGAGACCGAGATCGGTCGCTCCCTGCACGTTGCAATGGCCGCGGAAGATGTTGGCGCCGTTGCCGAAGCCGCCGACATTGCCGGTGGCGAGCAGCAGGATGCAGCTGGCGCGGACATTGGCGGTGCCGACCGTGAACTGGGTCTGGCCCATCGCCCAGATCAGGGTCGAGGGCCGCTGCTTGGCGAAGATTTCGGCGACGCGCTTGACCTGCGCCTCCGGAAGGCCGGTGACGCGCTCGACCTCATCGGGCGTCCACTTGTCGACCTCCTTGCGGACCTCGTCCATGCCGTAGACGCGCTGGCGAATGAATTCCTTGTCCTCCCAGCCGTTCTGGAAGATGTGCCAGAGCATCCCGTAGATCATCGGGATGTGGGTGCCCGGCCGCACGCGCACGAATTCGGTCGCGTGGGCGGCGGTGCGCGTCATGCGCGGATCGATGGAGATGAAGTTCGCGCGATTGAGCTCCTTGCCCTCGAGCAAGTGCTGCAGCGACACCGGGTGCGCTTCCGCCGGATTGCCGCCCATGATCATGAGCGTCTTGGAGTTGCGGATGTCGTTGTAGCTGTTGGTCATCGCGCCGTAGCCCCAGGTATTGGCCACGCCCGCGACCGTCGTCGAGTGACAGATGCGCGCCTGATGGTCGACGTTGTTGGTGCCCCAGAAGGCCGCGAACTTGCGGTAGAGGTAGGCGCCCTCGTTGGAGAACTTGGCCGAGCCGAGCCAGTACACCGCGTCCGGCCCCGACTTCTCGCGGATCGCGAGGAGCTTGGCGCCGATCTCGTCGATCGCCTGGTCCCAACTCAGGCGGGTCCACTGGCCGTTGACGAGCTTCATCGGATATTTCAGGCGCCGATCGCCATGCACGAGCTCGCGCACGGCGGCGCCCTTGGCGCAATGCGAGCCGCGGTTGATCGGCGAGTCCCAGCCGGGCTCCTGGCCGATCCACACGCCGTTCGCGACTTCCGCGACGACCGTGCAGCCGACCGAGCAATGGGTGCAGATGTTCTTGCGGATGGTGACCTGCGCACCTGCGGGCGGCGGGGGACCTGCCTCCGCCTTGCGCACGCTCGCGAGCGGCAGCGCGCCGAGGGTGGCGAGGCCGCCGGCGACGAGGCCGGAGCGGCGCAGGAACGCGCGGCGATCGAGACCGCCGTTCGATTGGATTGGCAGCGCGCCGGCGAGCGTGCCGCAGCGAGCCTGACGTTCTGTTCTCTTGATCAGCACGGGTGCCTCCCTCAGCTCGGATACCGGTTGACCCGATAGAAGGTCTTCACTTCTTCGGTCTCCCGATAGCGGGCTTTGCGCTTCTCATCGTTGCTCTCGGTATCGGCGCGCGCGTCGCTCGCGAGCGGCGCGGCACTCGCCGCCGCGACCGTCGCGCCCGCGCCAAGCGTACGAAGGAACTCCCGACGACCGAGCGTTGCTTTGGGTTCTTTCTTCATCGCGGTTACCTCCTGTGTTCCCCTTGTCTTCGGGCAAGTCGGTCAGGCGACTTGCTGTTCTCGTTGCAGCAGTCAGTCCGCCGTCATGGCGGCAGCACGAAAGCATCCGTTTCGATGGCCATGAACACCCGGCCGACGGTTCCGACGTGCCGGTAGAAATCGGCAGCCTCGGCGCGCTCCAGATCGACGAAGAAGCGGCCGATCCACGGAGCGAGATGGTGCTCGAACAATTCGCGCTCGGCGCCGGCAGGAGCCTCGAAGCGGCGGCTCGCTAGCCCCGCCATGATCTCGCACAGGATCGCCGCATGATCTTCGGGTTCGGCCTGGCCGACTGAGCGTTCGATGCCGAGCTTGCCGAGCTCCGCGCGCAGGCGCGCGAGCGGCCGCTCGTGCAGGAACCCGCTGAGGTAGTATGATCCGTAGGGCAGCAGCTCTCCGCGCCCCAGCCCGATGAAGAGATCGAAATACTCGCGCTCCACCCGCTCGACTTTGGCGCGCGAGGCCGCCTCAGCGAGTCCGGCATGCGCCAGTCCGAGCGGGCTCGCATCGCAGCGAAGCGCGGCAAGACGCGCAAGAAGTCCGGCATCGGGGGCGCGCGCGAGCAGCACCGAGAGCAGCGCATATTCCTGCGCGCGCGCGGCGTCGACCTCGTCGACACCGCCATCGCCGACATCGACACCGTCGCCGGTAAAATCGGAAGGATCGCGGTAGAGATCGGGCCGCAGAACGACACGGCTCACGCCGGTCGCGGCTTCCACCGACAGCACGCGCTCGGCGGGAATGCGCGACCAGTTCGAGACCGACGGCTGCGAGATGCCAATTTTTCGGGCAAGCGCGCCGACACCGCCGGCAACGCGGATCGCTTCGTCAAGACCGCCATCGCGCATCAGGGCTTTTTCTTTATTATTTCAATTCGATTGTAGAAAAATACTGCCGGCGGCGAGTTCCGGTCAATAGCTCGAGGCTATGAGTCCACGTAATCACTTAGGCAAAGCGCGCCCATGCGGCCGCCTCGCATTCAATTGATCGTTTTCGGGTTTTGCTGGATTATATTGCGTCGCAACATATTCTTTATCGCGCTGCACGGAAGGCTCGGAATTGTAGGGTTTATTGTCCGGCCCGTCCGGCTCGTCATGAGATGTCCCACGACTGCTTTGACTTTGCTGTGTGGGCATCTCGCCGGTTGTGGCAGCCGATTCGATTGACGTTTCAACCGGCGGCGACTCCGACGGCACTGCTGTGGAGGTGGGAGCGGGCGGCTCGGCCTCGTCGGCGCCGAGGCTGCGCCCAACCATTCGCATGACCTGGCGGCGGAGCTCATCGGTCATTTCGAGCGACCCGAAACCCGTGATCGCGCCCGGAGCGTTGAAGTCCCAGTCGTAGTCGGCAAGGCCGACGAAGTTGCGAATCTTGGGATCGGCAGCCCACGCGCGACGAAGCGCCGCACGGGTCAGCTCAGGCGGAACGCCGGGAGCAAGGAAGGCACGGATGTCGCTCTCGGCGGTGATCGTTTCGATCGGTGGCAGCTGGGTTGGATCGAACGAGGGCTCGCGCGGTTCGCGCGCGTCGCTGCGCGCGCTGGGAGCATCGCTTGGTTTGCGCTCATCTTCGCCGGCACGCGCGCCATCTGCCGCGGTCTCCGGCGCGACGGAAGCTTTCGTGTCGGCTTCCTCCGCTGCCGCGCGCTTGCGCCGCGACCAGCGCGCGATGAAGTTCTCGGGCTCGCTCATTCGCGCCCTTTCTGCAGCGGTCCGCGTCGCGCCAGCGCCTCCGGATCCGCGGCTTCACGCTTGCGCTTGTGGAACGGCCGCTCGACATGATGCTCGGCCACGAAGGCGTCGATCACCGTACGCACCGCCTCCGGCATCGCCACCACGTCGACAAGATCGCCGCCCGACTCGGTCCAGGCTTCACCTTCGGCCGGATCGGCCGTCACCGCGAAAATCTCGTACGGCGGCTCGACGCCGGTCGGCCGCAGCGCGACCCAGAGCCGCGGCGCGCCGGACGCGAGGTTGTCGCGATAGTTGGTGGTCTCGGTGCGGTAGAGCCCGATCTCGGCGGCGCCTGCATAAAAGGTCGCGCCATCGCCGTCTTGCGCGAGCATGGTCCATGGCGACGCATCGGGCAGGCCGGCGAGCGCCGCGACCGGCTTCCAGGTGAAGTCGATCCACGGGCTCTGCGCCTTGCGTCGCTCGACCACGATGCCGACCGTAATCTTCCCAAGGGCGGGCGCCACGTTCACGACACCGCCTCGAGATGCGCAATCGGCAGGCCGGTCACGAGATTTTGCGGCTTCATGCGCAGCATCCGGTCTTCCGTCATCGCCAATATCAGATAGATGGGCTCGCCTTTCGCCTTGTCCAGGACGACCTCGGCGTTGCGGAAGGTCAGCCGATAGAGCCCGATGATGCGCTCGCGCGCCGCCTGGTCGACCTCTTCGTCGTTCCACAGCGCATCCCCGATCGCGGTGGCCTCCGCATCGAGCCCGACATACCAGATGAGACTGACGTCGGTGGCCTCGACCAGCGCCTCGATCTCGACCTCGACCGAGAGAAGATGCGTGATCCACTGACCGATCACCTTGCCGAGCGCGTCGAGCCCGCGCCGCCCGGCCGTGAGATCGAGCGCCATGTCGAACATGTCGCTGCGCTCCCAATAGGTCTCGGCATTGCCGTCGTTGAGCACGTCGATCTCGCCGGCGGCCGGCAAGCCCAGCATGGCGACGAGCGGGGAGACCTGCTGCGGGTGCGCGCCCGCGACCGTCTCCTCGTCGGCCGCGATCAGCGAGCCGTCCTGCACGGTCAGGCGTTGCGCCCGGAAGAACAGCTCGGCCGCCCGCAGCACGAAGACGTCCTCGCATCCGTCGAGCAGGTTGCGCAGGATCACATGCACGAGCTGGTTCATGAACAGCGGCGGCGTCGCGCCGACGCCGCGGCGCACGAGATCGAGATAGGCGGCCTCTACGGTCTTGTGACCGACGAGGCGGTCGCGAAATGCGGTCATTACGCTCCAGTTCTCGCGCGCGTCGGCATCCGCGATCGCCGCGATCTCGGAGGCGGCGACCGGTCGGCGCGGATTGGTGAGCAGCGCAGCGTGCAAGGTGCGCTCGGCGATGCAGGCGTCCGGCGGCGGCGCAAGCTCCGGGCGCGCGAGATAGGCCTTGAGGAACTCGTCGGTGACGACGAGCCCGCCACCCTCGTCGCGATCGAGCAGATGATGCCCGCAGGAGAGCCAGAAATCCGTCATGCGGTCGCGCCTCGACGTGATACTGCCGCGCCTCTATACCACAGCATCGCAATCACCCGTCCTTCCGCTCGCTCCGCGCCAGCGTAGCAAGATCCACCGTCTCCTCCGGCTCCTCCTCGCCGTCCACTTCCAGGAACGAGAACGCCCGCATCGGCTTGCGCGTGCCGCGCGGCCGCAGCGTGCGAAACGCTTCGCGGATCGCACCGTCCTCGAATGTCCGGCGCACGGCAATGAGCGTGTCGTGAGGATGCTCGCAGAGCGAGGCCGCGAACGCGACCTCCTCTTCGGCCGCGGCGCGCGCGGCCGAAAGATCGGGCGCGCCGAGACGCGCCTGCAGCTGCCGCGCCAGCATATCGACGAGCGCAGCGCGGTCGTCCTCGCTCGCCTCCACGATCTGCACCAGGGTCGACCAGCCGAGCGACGGCACGCCCAGGAACCCGCCGCGGAAGGCCGCGCGCGGCTTGCCCTCGAGCGCATCGGGATCGGCATCGGCGAACATGAAGGCGCCCGACACCGCCCATTCCCCCGGCTCGGCGGCGCGCTCGAACACGAACGTATCCGATGGGTCGAGCCGGATCGTGCGCAGAAGCCTCACCGGCGCGGACCTCCGGTTGACGGGTCGAGCCACGACGGCTGCGCGAGCGAGCGCACGAGCGAGCGCGGCTCGGCCGCGGCCTTGCCCATTCGCTGCACCAGAAGATCGCCGGTTTCGCCGATGTCGCGGCGCACGCCGCTCTCGGGCGCGAGCCGGGCGAGATAATTCTTCGCGATCTCGCCGAAGCCCTTTTCCTGCCAGGTGTCGACCGCGACCATGAGATGGCGGGCGAAGCTCTCCACCAGCGCCCCGGAGCCGAGATCGTCGAAGCCCTCCTCCTCGAGCGCCGCCGAGAGCGGACGCAGGCCCGGTTCGTCGTCACCCATCGCCACGGTGCGGATCATGGCGCCGAACACGAGCCATGCCGGCGGCTCGCTCTCGTTGGCGCCCTTCGGCCAGGCGAGGCGCGCCCCGCCCACGAGCCCGCCATTGACGCGCACCGCGTCGGGCCAGTCGAAGCTGATCGGCCGCTCGGGCGGAGCGTGCACCGCGAGCGCGTCGGCAAGCGCGGTAAGACCGGCATAGAGGGCGCGCCGCGCGGTCCTGAGCGGCTCCTCGGGTTCGAGCACGACCGCGAATTCCGCAAGATCGAAGCGCCCCACATGGACCAGCGTGCCGGCCCCCTCCTCTGCCGCGACGCCGGTGGCATGGGCAAAGGCATCGCCGACCTCGCGCAGCGTCACCAGCCGGAACGGCGGCGGCAGGTCGAGCGCGGGCTTCGACGATGTGCGCAGGCGCGTGCGGTGTTCCAGCGGCATGTGGGGTCCCGGACTCGCGATAGCTGTTTGTAATGATTATAACTTGATGTACAGCGAGACCAGATCGATTTCGGAGACGAAATGGCCGATCGGCCGCCAGACATCTTGATCTGCTCGTGCGAGGACACGATGCCGCTCGACGGCGCCGCGGTGAAACGCGGCTGTCGCGGCGCCAATGTCTTGACCGCGCGCCAGCTCTGCCGGGCGGAACTCGAAAAATTCCGCGCAGCGGCCGCGGGCGAAGCGCCGCTGATCGTGGGCTGCACGCAGGAAGCACCGCTGTTCTCGGAACTGGCACAAGCCGGCAGCGCCGACATCAGCTACGTCAACATTCGCGAGACCGCCGGGTGGTCGAAGGACGCCGACGCGGCGGGACCCAAAATGGCGGCACTGCTCGCGGCCGCCGCCGAGCCCGCGCCGGATATTTCCTTCGTCAGCTTCAACAGCGAAGGCGTGATCCTGATCTATGGCGGCGACGAGCAGGCAATCGAGGCCGGCAATCTGCTCAAGGATCATCTCGACGTGACGGTGCTGATCAGGCCGCCCGCCGAGGTGGCCCCGCCGCGGGTGACCGATTTCCCGGTGGTGAAAGGGGCGATCCGCTCGGCCACGGGCCATCTCGGTGCGTTCGAGCTCACGGTCGATGGCTACGCGCAGCCCGCCCCGTCCTCGCGCGGCACATTGAGCTTCGCTGCGCCGCGCGACGGCGCGGTATCGCGCTGCGACCTCATGCTCGACATCTCTGGCGGCGCGCCGCTGTTTACCGCATCCGATCTGCGCGACGGCTATTTGCGTGCCGATCCCGCCGACCCGGCAGCCGTGCTCAAGGCGGTGCTCCGCGCGCGCGACCTCGTGGGCAGCTTCGACAAGCCACGCTACGTCGCCTTCACCGCGGACCTCTGCGCCCATTCGCGCTCGAACATCGTCGGCTGCACGCGCTGCCTCGACCTCTGCCCGACCGGCGCGATCGCGCCCGCCGGCGATCACGTCGCCATCGACGCCTATGTCTGTGCGGGCTGCGGACAGTGCGCCGCCGTTTGCCCCACCGGCGCCGCCGCCTATGCGCTGCCGCCGGCGGATGCCCTGATGCGCAAGCTGCGCGCGCTGCTGACCGCGTATCGCGAAGCGGGAGGACGGCGGCCGCTCATCCTCATCCACGACGACGCGCACGGCGTGCCGCTGATCGACGCGCTTGCCCGCTTCGGCGACGGCCTGCCCGCGAACGTCCTGCCGGTCGCGGTCAACGAAGTCACTCAGGTCGGTCTTGAGGTCATTGCCGCCGCTTTCGCCTACGGCGCCTCTGCAGTGCGCTTCCTGTTGCGCGCAAAGCCTCGCCATGACATCGCAGGCCTGGCGAAGACGCTCGCGCTCGCCGAGCCGATCCTTCTGGGCTCGGCTTCGGCAACGGGCGCGTGGCGACGATCGAGACCGACGATCCCGACGCCCTCGGCGAGGCGCTGCGCGCGATCGAGAGCGGAGAATCCGCCCGCGCCCCGCGAGCTTCCTGCCGGTCGGAGACAAGCGCGACGTGATGCGGCTCGCATTGCGGGAGCTGCAGCGCGCGGCCCCGGCGCCCGTCGACGTGGTCGCGCTGCCGCAAGGCGCGCCGTTCGGCGCGGTCGAGATCAACGTCGAGGGGTGCACACTCTGCCTTGCCTGCGTCTCCGCCTGCCCGACCGGCGCGCTCGGCGACAATCCGGAGCGGCCGACGCTGCGCTTCGCGGAAGACGCCTGCGTGCAGTGCGGGCTGTGCAAGGCGACCTGCCCGGAGAAGGTGATCACGCTCAAGCCGCAGCTCGATTTCCGCGCCGCGACTGCCACGGCGCGGGTGCTCAAGCAGGAGGAGCCGTTCCACTGCATCCGCTGCAACAAGCCGTTCGGCGTCAAGAGCACGATCGAGCGCGTCGCCGCCAAGCTCGAAGGCAAGCACTGGATGTTCCAGAACTCGGCGCAACGCCTCGAGGTGATAAAAATGTGCGAGGACTGCCGGGTCGTGGCGATCACCGAGCAGCAGTTCGATCCCTACGGCGCCCCGCCGCGGCCCAAGGCCCGCACCACCGAGGACTATCTGCGCGAGCGCGAGGAGCGTGAGCGCGCCGGCAAGCCGGAGACGTGAGGCCGCAGGCATGCCGCCCGCGCTCAAAAGTATCCGCACCAGCGCGCTCGAGACCGCCTACGAGGAGAGCGGCGCCGCCGACGGCATTCCCGTGTTCCTCATGCACGGATTTCCCTATGACCCACGCACCTACGACGCCATGGTTCCGGCGCTGGTCGCGGCGGGATGCCGGGTGATCGTGCCGTATCTGCGCGGCTATGGTCCCACGCGTTTCCTTGCGCCCGACACGCCGCGCTCGGGCCAGCAGGCGGCGCTCGGCAACGACCTCAAGGAGCTCATCGACGGGCTCGGCGCGCAGCGCCCCGTGCTTGCCGGCTACGACTGGGGCGGACGCGCGGCCTGCATCGTCGCCGCGCTGTGGCCGCAGGAGGTGCGCGGCCTGGTCTCGGCCAATGGCTACAACATCCAGGACATTGCCGGATCGGCCAAACCCGCGCCGCCGGACCAGGAGCACCGGCTCTGGTATCAGTACTACTTCAACACCGAGCGCGGCCGCGCGGGACTGCAGGCCAACCGGCACGAGTTCTGCAAGCTGTTGTGGCGGCTGTGGTCGCCGAACTGGCAGTTCGACGACACGACCTACGACCGCACCGCCGTCTCGTTCGACAATCCGGACTTCGTCGACGTCGTGATCCACTCCTACCGTCACCGCTTCGGCTATGCCGCCGGCGACCCGGCGCTGGAGGCGATCGAGCAGCGGCTCGCGGCAAGGCCGCGCATTTCGGTGCCGACCATCGTGCTGCACGGCAGCGGCAGCGGCCTGTCGCGGCCGGAGAGCTCGCTGCAGCAGGCCGCGTTCTTTACCGGCCCCTATCAGCATCGGGTGATCCCGACCGCCGGCCACAACCTGCCGCAGGAAGTGCCCGAGGCGGTGACCGACGCCGTGCTCGAGGTGATCCGCGCGACGAAATGAGATGGCGTGGACGTCACCCGGCCGCGCCCTCACTGCGCCTTCGTCGCCTTCTCCAGAAACTTCATCAACTCCGCGCGGTCCTCGGCCGAGCCGATCTGCTGCTCCGGCATCTTGGTGCCGGGCGTGTAGGCCATGGGCCCGACCTCGAACAGCTTGGAGACCGTCTCCGGCGTCCACACGATATCGAGCTGCTTGAGCGCGGCGGAGAAATTGTAGCCGGGCAAGGTCGCGATCCTGCGCCCGAAAATGCCGGCCAGCGTCGGGCCGGCGCGAACGCCATCGTCGGCGCTCAAGGTGTGACAGGCGACGCAGGCGCGAAACACCTCGGCGCCGGGATCGCCCGCGAAGGGAGCGAGCGGGTCTTCGGGTGCGCCCATCACCACGTTGCCGATCGGCTCGCCGGTGACCGCGTCCCAGCGCCGGATCATGCGGTCGGTGCCGCCGGTGAGGAGCGTGCGGCCGTCCGGGAAGAACGCAGCCGACCATACCGGCAGCCCCGGCCCGACCAGCGTGCGTTCGAGCTTGCGCGACGCGCGGTCGATGATGGCAACCGAGCCGCGGATGCCGGCGGCGGCGATGAGCCTGCCGTCGCCTGAAAGCGCGACCGCGATGAGCGGCGTCTGCATCGCCTCGATCTCGCCGGTGCGCTCGCCCGCGGCCGAGAGGACATAGACCTTGCCGTCGGCGCCGGCGGTGACGATCTCGCCGTCGGGAGCGACCGCGACGGTGTTGAGCGGCGTCGGCAGCGTGGTGATGATCGGCGCGCCGGCGTCGGCGAGCGGCGAGATGCGAAGCGTCGCGTCGTAGCCCGCGGTGACAAGCGCGCGGCCGTCGGGCGTGAACGCGACGCCGTTGACGTTCTGGGCATGGCCCTCGATCACCCGCGGCACGCCGCCGGCGAGCGGCCACAGCCGCGCGGTGTGATCCCAGGACGCGGACGCGAGCGTGCGCCCGTCGGGCGATACGGCCAGCGCGACCACCGGCGCCTTGTGTCCTTCGAGCACCATCGACGGCTGCGCCTCGCCGGGCCGCCAGATCGCGATGCGGGCATCCTCGCCGCTGGTCGCGATCCGGCCGTCCGGCAAGAAGACCGCCGCGTTGACCGCGCCGTCATGGAAGCGCAGCACCTGCTCGGCCGCGTTCCTCTGCAGCGACCAGCGGATCACCGACGTGTCGAAGCTGCCGGAGATCGCCTGCGTGCCGTCGGGCGAGATCGCGAGCGCGCGCACCGGCCCGCCATGGCCGCGCAATTGCGCCTGCGCGAGGTCAGGCGCGGCGGCCAGAAGGAGCAGTGACGGCAACGAGGATGCGGAACATCGTCAGGAGCGTACCGGCAAATCAGGCATCGGCAGGGCGCATGCCGAGCGCGCGGATTTTCTCGCGCACCGCCTCGTTGCGCAATGCGGCGAGAAAGGCTGCGACCGCCGGCCGCTCGCGGCGGCTCTCGACCAGGAGAAAGTCGTAGTCCTCGGGCGCGATCGGAAGGAACCCCAGGCCGTACAGGCGGGCGACCGACTCGATCGCGATGCCCCAATCGGCGCGCCCCTGCGCCACCGCGGCGGCGACCGCGTTGTGCGAGCGCGGCTGATTGCTGTAGCCGGCGGGACGTGCCCCCTCGAGCAGCTGGTCGATGAGCACGCGCGTGCCGGCGCCGGCATTGCGGTTGACCATCAGGCAGCTCCGATCCGCGAGCGCAGCTTTGAGCGCGTCGGCGGCGCTGCGTCCGGCGAAGCGACGGTCATCGGCCCGGTGCACGAAGCCCTGCATGCGCTGCCAGCCCTTCACCAGCGCGATGCCAGGCCGCAGCAGGTGCGCGTTGTAGACGCCGCTCGCGGGATCGACGAGATGCACCGGCGCGAGGTCGCATTCGCCGCGCTCGGCTGCCGCCACCCCGCCCATGCTGCCGACCGCAATGGTGCGCGCGGTCAAGGCGCGCTCGGCCAGCGCGCCGAGCACGACGTCGAGCGCGACGCAGTGGCTGCCCATGACCACGAGGTCGGGCAGCGCGGCGCTCTCGCCGATCAAGGTCACGCGCGCGCGGGTGCCGGCATCGAGCGCTCCCGCGAGCGCGTCGATCTCGATGAAGCCGTCGGCCTGGGAGAAGCTCGTCACCGCGCCCGAGCCCTTGGCGATCGGAAATGCGATCGGCCCCTCCTCACCCGCCACCAACGCAACGAGCGCGAACTCCTTGCGCCCGAGCTCGGAGGCGATGCGCACCGGCACGTCGGCCTCGATGCTGCGCGCCGCTTCCGGCGGCAGGCCGGCTCGCGCCCGGATCACCGGCGCGACGAAGGCATGGAAGGTGAAGATCGCGGAGGTGGGAAATCCCGGCAGCACGGCGAGCGGCTTGCCGTCGATCACCGCCAGGCAGAGCGGCTTGCCCGGCTTGAGCGCGACGCCATGGACGAGGATATCCCCGAGCTTCGAGACGATGCGGTGGGAAAGGTCGCCCGCGCCCTTCGACGTGCCGCCGGAGAGCACGACCATGTCGCAGGTTTCGAGGGCCGGGCGCATGGCCGCCTCGAGCGCCGCCTCATCGTCCGGAAATGCGCCGAAGGAGATCGGCTCGCCGCCCGCCTCCACCACCGCCGCCGCGATGATCGCCCCGTTGCTGTCGTAGACCCGCGCCGGAGCGAGCGCGCGTCCCGGCGCCACCAGCTCATCCCCGGTCGAGAGCACGGCCACTTTGGGCCGGCGCACCACCTCGATCTCGGCGATGCCGCCGGCCGCCAGCATGCCGATCTCGCGCGACGAGATGCGGGTATTTCGCCGCAGCACGACTTCGCCGCGGGCGAGGTCGGAGCCCGCGTAGGACACGAACTGCCCGGGAGCGACAGCGCGGCGCACATCGATCGCCGGCACGCGGGCATCGTCGATGAGCTCGGTGTGCTCGATCATGACGACGGCGTCGGCGCCGCGCGGGATCACGCCGCCGGTCGCGATCGTGGTGGCGGAGCCCGCGGTGACTTCGAGCGCCGGCGCATGCCCGCAGACGATCACTTCCCCGTTGAGGCGAAAACGGCGCGGCGCGGTGTCGCTCGCGCCCGCCGTATCGGCGGAGCGCACCGCAAATCCATCGACGTTGGCGCGATCGAACGGCGGCACGTCGATCGGCGCGGCCACGTCGTGGGCGAGCACGCGGCCGAGCGCCGTCGCCAAGCCGACGCGTCTCGGCCGGCAACGGCGACAGCATCGAGGCGGCGCGTGAAGCGCGCGCGCGCCTCCTCGGCCGAGACCACTTCGAGGAATTGCTCCTGGCGCGCGGCGCGGCGGATGGCGGCGAGGAGATCGGATGCGGGATCGCGCGCAGCGGATTTGGGTTCGAAGCGAGCAGTCATGGCCAAGGTCTTATCACGACCTCGGTATGCGCCGGATAGCCCTCGCTTTCGGGCGCGATCAAAATCCATCCATTGGCCTGCGCCAGCGCCGCGAGCGGCACATAGCCCGAGGCTATGGGCGTGGCGGAAAGGCCTTCGCACCGCACCGGCACCAGTTCGGCAAGCCCCACGGTCGACGACACCTTGTGGGTGAGCTTGGCGGTTCCAGTACGCAACGGCTCCCGGCTGCCCGCGAGCCGCGCGAGCATGACTTGGCCCAGGACGTGCCAGCCCGCCAGCGCCGCATCGAGCCGCCCCGGCAATGCCAGCACCGGGCGCGCACCCACCGTTGCGAATGCCGTCGTCTCTGCGGGCAACAAGGCGACCCCGTGCACGTGCACCTCGCCCAGCGACGCAAGCGTTCGCACGGTGGCGTCGTGGCGGCCGCTGCCGGTCCCGCCCACGGCAATGACGGCATCAGCGTCGGCGAATGCGTTTGCCAGATCGTTCGACGCGCTGATGACGGCAGCACCGCCCCCGGACGCAATGGCGCCGGCGATGCACGCGATCGCGGCATCGATCACGGCATCCCTGCGCGGCCCGGCGGGCACGAGGCGCAGGCGCGGCACGCGGACACTCACGCTGCTGACGCCCGCCGCCGCGAGCACCGCGATCTGCGCACCGCCGAGGCGGCGGCCGGCTTGCAGCAGCGTCGTGCCAGGCGCGGCATCGGCGCCGGCCGGCAGCACGCCTTCGCCGGGCCCGACCGGGGCCAAAGCGTGCGGCACGCCATCGCGGATCGTCACCGCATCGAGCGGCGCGACCGCATCGGCAGCGGGCGGGAGGGCCTCCCCGACGTCGACCCGCACGGCGGCAGGAAGCGGCGCCGGGACATAGGCGCCGGCGTCGGTGGTAAGATCGGATCGCGTGGCCCAGCCGTCGCACAGCGCGCGCGCCGCGGCGGGAAGCGGAGCATGGATGACGACGTCCTCGGCCACAATACGCCCTACCGCGGCGGCGAGATCGCTCCGCTGCGGCGCCGCCGGCTTGACCCGTTCATCGATACGGGCGAGCAAGTCTGCAAGCGGCGTCAGCCGGGCGATGCGTTGCGCGGTGTCGGGCTCCACGACCATTGCCTGTGTCACTATTATATTGTGTCGTCCCGCGAAACCGTCCCGCAACGGCGCCAGCGGTGAATATCCCGTAAACGCGACGAGATCACATGGCCGAGAAGACCATCAATTTGCGCGGGCTCAAATGTCCCCTGCCGGCACTGCGCGCGCGCAAGGCGCTGACGGGGCTCAAGGCCGGCGACATGCTGATCGCCGAATGCACGGACCCGCTCACGGCCATCGACATCCCGAACCTCCTCAACCAGACCGGCGACAAGCTCGAGTTGAGCACCCGCGACGGCGACGTGCTGGTGTTTCGCATCAGGAAAAGCTGACAATAGGTAGCCCGGATGTCGGTCAGGCCCAATGCGGTCATTGCCGGGCTTGACCCGGCAATCCATCGCCCTTCGTGAAAAAGTCTTGCGAAGAACGATGGACCCGCGGGTCAAGCCCGCGGGTGACGCACGCGGAGTTGGATGCGCCCTAAATCCGGAACTCGTCGCGCTTGCGGCCCTCGGAGACGTTGAGGAACAATTCATCGAGTGGGAGCGGCCGCTTGATCACGCCCTGCTCGTGCGAATAGGTCACGAGCCGCTCGAAATTCTTGGCGTTGCGCTCCCCCAGTCCATATTCCCAAGGGTCCTTGCCGAGGATCTGCTCCTGCTCCTCCCAGGTCTCGCGGTACCAGGCGAGCGGGACGATGCGCGGATTCTCCATTCGTTGCATGGCCAGCGCCTTGGCCTGCTCGAACGCCTTGTACATGTTGATCGCCACCCACGGATGCCGCTCGACGATCTCCTGCTTGATGCCGACGACGTGCATGATCGGGAAGATGCCGGTCGTGCGGTAGAAAGCCATTTCCTCGGCCTTGTAGTTCGGAAACAGCCGCGCCACCCGCTTGTCGCCGCGGGTGAGCGGCCGGATCAGGTCGGGCGAGAGCAGCGCATCGATCTCGCCCGCGACCAGCATGTCCTCGAGCGACTTGTCCAGCGGCACCTGCGTGATGTTGAGGCCGGGCGGCGGCGTGAAATCGACGTCCTCGTCGGTCTCGCTCAGCCATTCGATCGATTTGTGCGGCACGCCGTAATCGTGCTCCAGGATGCCGCGCATCCACAGGCCGGCGGTGAACAGATAACCCTTGGTGCCGACCTTGCGGCCGATCAGATCGGTCGGCTTGCCGATGCCTTTCGAGGTATTGACGAAGATGAAGCCATGGCGGAACCGGCGGTGGGGAAAGACCGGAATCGCCCGGAACGGAAGGTCCCGATCGCGCGCCGCCACGTAGCCCGAGCCCGACACCTCGGCGATATCGAATTCGCGACCGCGCAGGAAGCGCCAGTGCCGCGGCGACGCCGCCATGTCGGTGAGCACCGTGAGCTCGATCCCTTCCGGGCACACGATGCCTTCCTTCAGGGCGCGCATGATCTCGTAATCGCCGCAGGCGAAGGTGAGCTCGAGCTTGCGGGACATATGTGCCTTTCGCGGTGTTGGTGAGATGAATGACTTACCTTGGAGAAGATTTGACTCGCGATCAACTCGCGACCGCGCAAAGCATGCCCTTGCAAAAGGCTTGACAATTTTGGGTTGAACCATCCTTTGGTGGCACTGCTGGTGCGGCATTGTCGGTCGAGAACAGTCGAGGACCGTCATGGGCATGATTACGCGCCGCTCATTGCTGATCGGTACCGCGCTTGCTCCGTTCGCGAGTTCGTTCGCGAACGCCCAGACGCCAGGCAGCCAGACTTGGCCGGCCCGCCCGGTTACTCTGATCATTCCCTTCCCCGCCGGGGGCGCGATGGACCTGTTGGGGCGCGCGGTGGCGCAGGATCTCGGCGACAAGCTCGGCCAGCAATTCGTGGTCGACAACCGCGCCGGCGCCGCCGGCAATATCGGCGCGATGGCGGCCGCCAAGGCGGCGCCCGACGGCTATACCATCCTGATGGCCGGTGCCGCCTCGCTCGCGCTCAACAAATTCATGTTCAGCAGCATGCAATACGATCCGGAGCGGGAGCTCACGCCGATCGTGATCCTCTCCAAGCTGCCGCACATCTTCGTCGTGAACCCCAAGGTCGAGGCGACCACGCTCAAGCAACTCGTCGACTACGCCAAGGCCAATCCGGGCAAGCTCAACGCCGGCGTGCCGGGCGCCGGCACCACCGCTCACATCACGCTCGAAGCGTTCATGGCCGAGACCGGCGCCAAGATGACGGTGGTGACGTATCGTTCCGAGCCTCAAATGCTCACCGATCTCGTCGGCGGGCAGCTCGACTTCGCCTGCACCTTGACCACCAGCCCGGGGCCGCATGTGCAGGGCGGACGATTGCGCGCGCTCGCGGTGACCAGTGCCACGCGCACGCAGCAACTGCCCGATGTTCCCACCGTCGAGCAGGCGGGCTTTCCCGGCTTCGAGGCCACTGCCTGGTTCGCGCTGGCGGCGCCGACGGGCACGCCCGCCGATATCGTCGACAAGATCAATACGATCGCGAACGCATTCCTCCGCGGCGACAAGGGCAGCCAGGACCTGATGAAGCTCGACTCGCTGCCCGCCGGCGGCACCCCGGAGCAGGCGAAGGCCTTCATCGCCGCCGAGATCCGCAAGTGGGGACCGATCATTAAGGCGGCGAATATTCAGATGTAGGCCGTTGGCTCGCCACTCTCACCGTCACCCTGAGGAGCGAGCCCTTTTGGGCGAGCCTCGAAGGGCGACGGCCCCGTCCTAGCCACTGGAGGCAACGAGCGGGGGCCTTCGAGGCCCGCGCAAGAGCGCGGGCACCTCAGGATGACGGATCGTGGTTTGGTGCCGCTGGTATCACATCGTCAGCACGATCTTTCCGAAATGCTTGTTGTCGCGCATATGCGCCTGCGCCTCGACCGCCTGGTCGAGCGGGAAGCGGCGATCGATCGGCAGCGACAGCTTGCCGGCGGTCACCGCATCCCAGAGATCGGCGTGCATGCGGCGGCCGATCTCGCGCACCTCGTCGAGGGTGCGGGTGCGGAAGGTGACGCCGATATAGTCGATGCGGCGCAGCGCATGCAGGTCGAAGTCGAACTCGGCCTTGGTTCCGGCGAGACGGCCGACATTGACGATGCGGCCGAGCAGCGCCATCGCCTTCATGGTCTGCGCGACCACCGGACCGGACAGCATGTCGACCACGAGGTTGACACCCTTGCCGTCGGTCGCCTTCTTGACTTCGTCGGGCCAGGCGGGATCGCGCGTATCGATGGCGAGATCGGCGCCGAATTCCTTCAGGCGTGCTCGGCGCGCGTCGTTGGTCGATGTTCCGATCACGAGCTTCGCGCCCTTGAGCCTGGCGATCTGCAAGCCCATGAGGCCGACGCCCGAGCTTGCACCCTGGATCATCACGCTCTCGCCCGCCCGCAGGCGGCCGGCGGTGATGAGCGCGTTGTGCAGGGTGGCGAGCGCGACCGGCAAGGTCGCCGCCTGCTCGAAGCTCATGCCGTCCGGGATCGGATAGACGCGCCCCCAGTCGGTGACGGCGTATTCGGCGTAGCCCCCAGTGCCCGAGCACATCACGCGGTCGCCGGGCTTGAAGTTGCCCTGGACCTCGGCGCCGGTTTCCACGACCTCGCCCGCCCAGTCGATGCCGACCGGCGCGCCGACCCCGCCATGGCTGCCGTGCGGGAGCCCACGCGCGGTGGTGAGATCGGCGCGGTTGAGGCTCGCCGCCCGCACCTTGACCAGCACCTCGTTGGGTTTCGGGCGCGGTTGCGGAATGTCGCGCACTTCGAGTCCCTTTTCGCTTGCCACGCCAGCTTTCATCTCATTCTCCGTTGATGGCAGTCGTCGGTTGCCCGCCGATCCCGCCCGGGGGAACATCGGCGGAAACCAGCATCGATATCCGTGCCGGCCGGGTTTTCAGTCCAGCGCCACGCCCGCCTGCTTGGCGATGTTGGCCCATTTGCGGGTCTCGCCGGCGAGGAAGGTCCCGAATTCCTGCGGCGAGCCGACGCGCGCCTCGGAGCCGAAGCGCACGACCAGGTCCTTCATGTCAGGGGCTTTGAGGCTTTCGTTGATCACGCTGTTGAGCTTGCCGACGATCGGCGCGGGCGTGCCGGCTGGGGCGACCACGCCGGTCAACAAGGTCGCGACGAAACCGTCGATCCCGCTCTCGACCATGGTCGGAACATCCGGGATTTCCGCCTGGCGCCTGGCGCTGGTGACCGCGAGCGCCCGGAGCTTCCCGTCCTTGAGCAGCGGCAGCAGGATGACCGGGCTCTCCAGCGCGAAGTCGACCTGGTTGCCCAAGACGCCTTGGACGGACTCGTTGCCGCCCTTGTGCGGCACATTGACGAAGTCGATCCCCGCCAGCGTACGGAACATTTCGCCGGTGAGATGAGTTACGTTGCCGGCCCCGGCATGGGCGTAGTTGAGCTTGCCCGGATTGGCCTTCGCATGCGCGACGAATTCCTGCACCGTCCGGGCCGGGAACGACGGATGCACGACCAGGATCATGTAGCTCTCCGACACGCTTGCGACCGGCGCGTAATGCTTGACCGGATCGTAGCCGGGGTTCTTTGACACCGCCGGAATCACCGCGAGCGTGCTGGTGTTGCCGTAGAACAGCGTATAGCCGTCGGGCTCCGCGGCCGCCGCGGCCCGCGCCCCCAGCGCACCTCCCGCGCCGGCGCGGTTCTCGATGATCACGCTCTGGGCGAGCGACTGCTGCATCTTCTGCGCCATCAGGCGCGCCATCACGTCGGTCTGACCTCCGGCCGGCGACGGCACGATCATCTTGATCACCCGGTCCGGATAGAGGGTCTGGGCATGTGCCGATGGGGCGACCATGGCCGCAAGCCCGAGCGCAACCACGGCAGACCACAGGTTTCGTCGCGTCGTCATCGTTTCCTCCCCGCCGGCCGTGCATCGGCGGCGTGCGTTATGTGCAGCGCCGATATGCACGGCGGCGGCACAGTCTACATGACTTGAGACCGGCGCCGGAAGCGGCGTGTCGTGTGCTATCGTTTGTCAAAACACGATAGTGGGCCGCCGCCCCGGAGACATCCATGCTGGAACGCACCAAGCCTCCCTTCCGCGCCGACCATGTCGGCAGCCTCATCCGGCCGGCCGAACTGATCGCGGCACGTGAGAAGTCGGAGAAAAAGGAGATCTCCGAGGCCGAGTTCGCGCGCATCCAGCAGGCTGCGATCCGCGACGTGGTCCGCCTGCAGGAGGAGGCCGGCCTCAGGCTCGTCACCGACGGCGAATACAACCGCCACTCCTGGCACCGGGACTTCATGCTGAAGTTCAAGAACGTGCGGATGATCCCCTCCAAGCTCACGGTGCGCTTTCATTCCGCGCAAGGCGACCGCCAGCACAGCCCGCCGACCATGCAGGTGACCGGCAAGCTCGCGCGTCCCGACGGCGGTGGAATTTTCGTCGACGATTTCAGGTTCCTGGCATCGATCGCGCGGGCGACGCCCAAGATCACCCTGCCCTCGCCGACCGTCATGCATTTCCGCGGCGGCCGCGAGGCCATCGACGCCGACGCCTATCCCGACATCGCCGACTTCTACGACGATCTCGCGCGGCTCTACCGCGAGGAGATCCGCGACCTCGCAGCCGCCGGCTGCCGCTATCTGCAGATCGACGAGGTCAATCTCGCCTATCTCTGCGATGCCGAGCTGCGCAAGCAAGTCGCCAATATCGGCGAGGATCCCGCCACCTTGCCGCAAACCTATGCCAAGCTGCTCAATGACACGATCAAGGACCGTCCGCAGGGAATGACGGTGTGCATGCATCTCTGCCGCGGCAATTTCGCCGGCGCCTGGGTGGCGGAAGGCGGCTACGAGCCGATCGCCGAGCTCCTGTTCAACGCAATCAACGTCGATGGCTATTTTCTCGAATACGACAGCGCCCGCGCCGGCGGCTTCGAGCCGCTGCGCTTTCTGCCCAAGGGCAAGGTCGCCGTGCTCGGTCTCGTCACCACCAAGAGCGGCGCGCTCGAAGTCGAAGGACGAGCTCAAGCGCCGCATCGAAGCCGCGAGCAAGCACGCCCCGCTGGAGCAGCTCGCGTTGAGCCCGCAATGCGGATTCTCCAGCGGCATCGGCGGCAACACCATGGACGTCGACGGCGAGGTCGCCAAGTTGCGCCTCGTGGTCGAGACCGCGCGCGAGGTGTGGGGCTCGGCGTGACCGCCGGCGCGTAGCCGCAAGCCCAACGCTCTGCTAGCCTCCCCCGGTGGGACGAAACGCAGAGGCGAGAATCAAATGAAACGGTTGCTGTTGGCAGCGGCGCTGCTGCTGGGCGTGCAAGCCCTCGCGCAGGCCGCGGACTATCCATCGAAGCCGATCCGCATCGTGGTTCCCTACGGCCCGGGCGGCGCGACCGACATCGTTGCGCGCATCCTGGGCGAGCACCTGAAGGAAAAATTCCACCAGCCCGTGGTGGTGGAGAACAAGCCGGGCGGCAACGGCGTGGTGGCGCTGCAGGAAACCGTGCGTGCCAAGCCCGACGGCTATACCTTCCTCATCGGCAACATCACCACCAACCTGCTCACGCCGCTGATCGGCGATCCGCCCATGGCGTTCGATCCGTTCAAGGATCTGGTGCCGGTGGCGCGGCTGGCCGACGTCCCCGGCGTCTTCCTCGCGACCAAGGTGAACTTCCCGCCCAACACCGTGCAGGAGGTCGTCGACTATGCGCGGGCGCGTCCGGGCGAGATCAATCACAACACCGCCGGCATTCTCGCCTATTCGCACATCGACTTTCTCATGCTGCAGAAACGCACGGGCATCAAGCTGGTGGCGATCCCGTTGCGCGCGGGCGCCGGCGGCGGACAGATCGACCTCATGAACGGCGCCGTGCAGATCGCGCTTGCAGAACGCCGCGACGGTGACGCCGCTGGTCAAGGCGGGAAAGCTCAAGGCGCTGGCGGTCACCAGCGAGCAGCGGCTGCCGGCGCTGCCGGACGTCCCCACCCTCAAGGAAGCGGGCTTCGACGGCATCGGCACCAATGCCTGGAATGCCATGTTCGCCCCGCGCGCGGTGCCGAAGGAAATCCTCGACACCATGACGGCGGCGATCGCCGAAGTCCTCACCTCCGGCAAAGCGGCGAAGCAGCTCGAAGAGCTGCAGTTCACCGTGCTGCCGACGCGCTCGCTCGACGAGGCGCGGGCATGGCTGGCGAAGGACGTGCAACACTGGACGCCGATCGTCGCCGAAGCCAAGGCCATGGTCGACAAGACGCAGTAAGGGGAGACGCGTCGCCGGGATAGAGGGAGCGCGCCGCATCTGCGGCACGGTCGGGGGTATCAACGTGCGCATCCGCGTCCGCAATCCGGAGGATCTGCTCGCCGGCCTGTTCTTCCTGGCGATCGCGGGCGGCGCGCTGTGGGTGGCATGGGACTATCCCACCGGCACCGCCGTGCGCATGAGCTCCGGCTACTTTCCGCGCCTGCTGTGCCTGCTGCTCGCGGTCATCGGCCTGTTCGTCGCGCTGCGATCCCTCGTCGTCGAAGGTCCGGCGCTTACTGCCGTGCGGCTGCGTCCGGTGCTCCTGATCACCGCCGCGGTCGTCGCCTTCGCCTATTCCATCCAGACGCTGGGGCTCGTGGTCGCGACCGCGCTCATCACGCTCATCGGCGGCTTTGCCAGCCCGCGGGTGCGCATACTCGAGATGATCGCGGCCGCCGTGGTGCTCGGCGCGATGACCACCGCCGTCTTCATCTGGGGCATCGGGCTGCCGATCCCGATCTGGCCGGAGTTCTGAGGTGGACATCTTCGCCAATCTTGCGCTCGGGATGGCGACCGCGCTCAAACCGGCAAATCTGGCGTTTGCGCTCTTGGGCAGCCTGATCGGCACGCTCATCGGCGTGCTGCCGGGCATCGGACCGCTGGCCACCTTGTCGATGCTCCTGCCCATCACGTTCTATCTCGAGCCGATCACCGCGCTGATCATGCTGTCCGCAATCTACTACGGCGCCCAATACGGCGGCTCGACCACGGCCATCCTGGTCAACCTGCCCGGCGAAAGCTCGTCCGTCGTCACCTGCATCGACGGCCACGAGATGGCGCGCCAGGGACGCGCCGGATCGGCGCTGGCGGTGGCGGCGCTGTGCTCCTTCTTTGCCGGCTCCGTCGCCACCCTCGTGATCGCTGCGCTGGTGACGCCGCTCACCGCGCTCGCCATCACCTTCACCGCGGCGGAATATTTCTCGCTGATGGTGCTCGGTCTGGTCGCCGCCGTGGTGATGGCACGCGGATCGGTCGCCAAGGCGCTGGCCATGATCGTGGTCGGGCTGCTGCTCGGTCTCGTCGGCACCGACATCCATACCGGGCTGCAGCGCTTCACCTTCGGCGCCGCCGACTTGTTCGACGGCATCGACTTCGTCGTCGTCGCCGTCGGCATATTCGGCTTCGGCAGCATCATTGCCAGCCTCGAGAAGGGCGAAGACGCGCAGAGCGTTTCCGTTCTGCACGCGAAAATCCAGCGCCTGTGGCCGACGCGCGACGATTTCCGTTTGGCCTGGCCCGCGTCCGTGCGCGGGACGTTGCTGGGCTGCGTCCTCGGCGTGCTGCCCGGCGGCGGCGCGGTGCTGAGCGCCTTTGCGTCCTATTCGCTCGAGCGCAAGCTGGCGAAGGATCCCACGCGCTTCGGCCAGGGCGCGGTGGAGGGCGTCGCCGGGCCGGAATCCGCCAATAATGCGGGCGCGCAAACCGCGTTCATCCCGATGCTGACGCTCGGCATCCCGCCCAATGCCGTGATGGCGGTCATGATCGGCGCCATGATGATCCACGGCATCCGGCCGGGGCCGGAGGTGCTCGACCAGCGGCCCGACCTGTTCTGGGGGCTGATCGCCAGCATGTGGCTCGGCAATGCCATGCTGGTCGTCATCAACCTGCCGCTGATCGGCGTCTGGGTGCGGCTCCTTCGCGTGCCCTATCGGCTGTTGTTTCCGGCCATCCTGCTGTTCAGCAGCATCGGCATCTACAGCGTGCACAACAGCAGCTTCGAGGTGGTGCTGGCGGCAGGCTTCGGCGTCTTCGGCTACGTGCTGTACAAGCTCGGCTGCGAGCCCGCGCCGCTCGCGCTCGGCTTCGTGCTGGGTCCCATGCTGGAGGAAAAGCTGCGCACCGCCATGCTGCTCGCGCGCGGCAATCCGCTGACCTTCCTGCAGCGGCCGATCAGCGCGGGCTTGCTGCTGACCGCGGCGGTCCTGCTCGCTGCGGTGCTGCTGCCGAAGATCCGCAAAGGACGGGAGGAGGCGTTTCAGGATTAGCGCGATGATTCACCGCTTGCGTAGGATGGGTGGAGCGAAGCGATACCCATCATCTTTCCACAAGCACGGTGCTCGTGTGTGATGGGTTTCGCATAGCGCTCAACCCATCCTACGGGGCTGTGCCTGGCGCCTCACTCCGCCTTGATCCCGGTGCGCGTCACCACGTCGACCCATTTGTCCCGTTCCTTGGCGAGAAAGGCGCCGAATTCCTCCGCCGACCCCGTTCGCACCTCGGCGCCGAGCTTGCCCAGGGCCGCCACCATCTCGCCGGGCTTGAGGCTCTCGTTGATGGCGGCATTGAGCTTGTTGACGATACCAGGGGGCGTGCCGGCCGGCGCCACCACCCCGGTGAATGTCAGCGCGATGAAATCCGGCAACCCGCTCTCGATCAGGGTGGGCAGTTCGGGCGCCAGCGCATTGCGGGCGGCGCTCGAAACCCCGATCGCGCGGATTTTTCCCTCACGCACCAGCGGCAGCAGGCCGGCCACTTCCCCGAACAGGATGTGCACCTGGCCGGTGACGATGCCGGCGACCGCGTCAGGCGATCCCTTGTAGGGGACGTGGACGAAGTCCGTTCCGGTCCGCAGCTTGAACAATTCGGCGACCAGATGCGTGAGATTGCCGTAACCCATGGAGCCGAAGTTGAGCTTGCCGGGATTGGCCTTGGCATAGGCGATGAGCTCCTGGAGAGTCTTCGCCGGGAAGTCGGGCGCGACCACCAGCACCTCGTAGCCTTCCGTGACCTTGGCGATCGGAGTGAAATGCTTGACCGTGTCGTAATCGCGAAAGCGGTAGACCGCGGGGCCCACGACGAACGCGCTCGCGTTGCCGAACAGCAGCGTGTAGCCGTCCGGCTCGGCGCCCACGACCGCCTTGGTGCCGAGCGCGCCGCCGGCACCGCCGCGGTTTTCGACGATGACGGTCTGCCCGAGGATCGGCCCCAGGCGCTGCACCAGCAGGCGCGCGGTGGTGTCGATCGGCCCGCCGGCCGGATACGGCACCACCATCTTGATCAGCCGGTCGGGATAGGCTTGCGCTGCCACGCGGTCCGCCATGCCTAGCGCGGTGCCTAGCGCGGTGCCGATCGCGACCAGAACGCACACAACGAAGCGGTGAACGATCACGGAATCCTCCCGGTATTTTTCGTTGCCGTTATCATCGTCGCGATCGTTACCCTTGGCTAGGTGGCTCGCGCGCAGGCCTGCTATAACCGTCGCGACCCGCAGCCGCACATACGAGAGGACATCCGTTTCATGGCGACATCAACCAAGCGCCGCAAGCAGCGCCCGCGCGCATCCAAGCGGCCCGCACACGCCAAATCGAGCAAGCCAATGCGCCGAGCGGTGAAATCCGGACGATCGAAAGGGCCCGCCCCCAAGCCGACCGTCATCGACGTGCATGCGCATGTGCTCGTGCCCGAGGTGTTGAGGCTCACCTACGAGCAATCGCAATATTCGCGGGCGGTGGCGGGCCCGGACGGCGTGCCCGAGCCACTGCTCAAGCGCATGACCGAGGTGCCGCTGCGGCTCGACGAGATGGATGCCACCGGCGATCGACATCCAGGTCATCAGCCCGAGCATCATGCAGCAATGCACCTATGGGATGGAGCCGGAGGAAGCGCTGAAGGCCGACCGCCTCGGCAATGACCGCGTGGCGGAGGCCGTCGCCGCGCATCCCGACCGGCTGGTGGGGCTCGGCTCGCTGCCGCTGCACGAGGTCGCGCTCTCGACCGGAGAGCTCGAGCGCTGCATGCGCGATCTCGGTCTGCGCGGCGTCATCGTTTCGTCGCACGTGAACGGGATCGAGCTGGGCGACGAACGGTTGCGGCCGTTCTGGGCCAAGGCGGAAGAGCTGGGCGCCGTGATCTTCATCCATCCCGCCGGCAGTACCGAAAAGCGCATGCTCCGCAATCGCCTGATGATCACCGTCGGGCAGCCGCTGGAGGAAGCCTACGCGCTGTCGTCGCTGATCCATGAAGGGGTGATGGACCAGTTCCCGAAGCTCAAGATCATGGTCGCCCACGGTGGCGGTTATCTGCCGTTCTACGCCGGCCGGCACGACAACGAATATCGCTACGGCCGCACGCCCCATCTCAAGGGCGACTTCAGCAGCTACCTGCCGCGTTTCTTCTACGATACCGTGCTGTTCAATCCCGACATGCTGGAGTTCCTGGTGACGAAGGTTCCGTCGAGCCACATCATGCTGGCGTCCGACTATCCGTTCGCGGAAAAGCAGCCGGTCGAATACGTGCGCCGCGCCAAGCGGATTGGCAAGAAGGAGCAGGACGCGATCCTCGGCGCCAATGCCGCGCGCCTGTTCGGAATTTCCATCTGAACGCGCGCCGGCGCACGCAGGAGCATGGACATGAACGCCAATCGCAGCCTCGAAGATCGAATCCGCGCCGTCGAAGATCGCCTCGAAATCTATGATCTAATCGCCAGCCATCCGCCGAGCGCCGATACCGGCGGCAAGGACCACATCGCGGCGAGCTGGGTGGACGACGGCGTTTTCGACCGCGGTGAAAATCTCTCGAGCCCGCGCGGGCGCGATGCCATTTCAGACCAGGTGCTGAGCCCCGAACACCAGGCCGCGATCGCGCGCGGCCTTGCGCATTTCACCGGGCTGCCCCATGTCGCGATCGATGGCGACACCGCGACCGTCACGTCCTATCTCCAGATTCTCGTGCCGCAGACCCAAGGCGATCCCGTCGACGTTCCCAACCACGGCAGCTCCAGAGGCTTCCGCGTCCATCGCTTGACGGCCAACCGCTGGGAGCTCGTGCGCACGCGGGAGGGCTGGAAGATCAAGCACCGGACGCTGCGCCAGCTCGACGGCTCGGAGGGCGCGCGCAAGATCCTGCAGCAGGCGATCGCGAGATAGCGCGCCGTCGTAGGTTGGGTTAGCGCGGCCCGAGAACGTCGTATTCCTCGTTCCGTCCATGCGCCGCGCGTAACCCAACATCTAACTGAAATGTTGGGTTACGCGCGGCGCACGTGTCGAGCCAAAACGCGGGCTCCCGGGCCGCGCTAACCCAACCTACGCCGTGATGGGCTTTCCCACCCCGGCGGCAAGCGCGCGCTGATAGACGAGCTCGGCAAAGGCCACGTCCTCGAGCGCGATGCCGAGCGATTTGAACAGGGTGAGATCGGACGGCGAGGTGCGGCCCTTGGCCTTGCCGATGACGAATTCGCCGAGCTCGCGGATATCGGACCAGGCGAGCTTGCCGGCGGCGACCAGGTCGCGAAACTCGCCCGCTTCCACCTTGGCCTGCTCGACCTGGTCGGTCGCCTTCACGGCGGCGCGCAGCACGGTCTCACCGTCGATCTCGCGCCGATCGCCGGAATTGGCACCGGCGGCGTTGACGTGCGCGCCCGGCGCGAGCCAGTCGGCCCGGCATACCGGCTCCGCCGACTTGGTGATGGTGACCACCACGTTGGCATCCCCGACGCAGGCCTCCGCCGAAGGCGCGGGCAGCGCCTCGATCCCGAGCTCCTTTTCCAGCGAGCGGGCGTAAGCCTCGCGGTGCTCGGGCGTGCGCGCGAACACGTTGATGCGTTTGATCGGCCGCACCGCACAGACCGCCACGACCTGCGTGCGCGACTGCCGCCCGGTGCCGATGACGCCCAGTGTGCGTGCGTCCGGATTGGCCAGGAGCTTGGTGGCGAGGCCGCTCGCCGCGCCCGTGCGCATCTGTCCGAACAGGTCGGCTTCGATCATCGCCTTGAGCCTGCCGTCGACCGACGAGTACAGCAGCGCGTGGAACTGGGCGCCCTTCACACCCGCATAGGCCTTGAGCCCATGCACGCCCTTGGCGCCGTAGGCGGCGCCCATCAGGTTGAAGGAGCCGCCCGCTAGGCGCGCGCGCTGCCGCGGCAGATTGACGGTCGAAGGCTGCCCCCAGGTGGCAAACAGCTCTTCGAGTGTCGCAATGGCGTCCTTCACCGTGACGAGACGGCCGACATCCGCCTCGGTCAGGTAGATGGGAGATGTAGTCATGCCGATGTCCAACCGAATGTTGCGGTTACGCTCCGGGCTTGAGCACGTCCTCGATCCAGTCCCACATGGTGTGCACCCCGATGGTGACGTTGTCGACCTGGCAGTGATGGAAGCCGCCCTCCTCGCGCGTGAAGACCTTGAGGGTCTTCTGCTTCGAGCCGACGGCGGCAAAGCATTTCTCCGCAAGCGAAAGTGGAATCTGCTCGTCGCCCGCCCCGTGCAGGAGAAGGAACGGACAGGCCATCTTCTGCACGATGCCGTCGAGCCGGAAGCCCTCGAGCTTCTTGAGCGCCTCGGCCTGGCTCGACACGCCGAGCACCCATTGCAGATGCTCGGGCGGCACCGACAGCGACAAGACCTTGCCGGAGGCAAGCTCGTCGAGCCGTTTCGCCCAGATGGCGTGATAGTCCCATTGCGCGCCCCAGGCGACGCAGCAGGCAAAGCGCGGCTCGAGCGCGGCCGCGCGCGGCGCGTAGTAGCCGCCCAGGCTGAGCGCCATGACGCCGATGCGGCGCGGATCGAACTCCCGCCGCTCCGCCAGATATTCGTAGGCCGCGCTGGCATAGCGCTCGGTCTCGGCAATGAGCGGCAGATTGCGGAAGCGCACGCTCTCGCCGTTGCCGGGACCATCGACGATGAGGCAGCCGATGCCGCGGGCGGCGAGGTCGGGGACGCCGTAGCCGTATTGCAGCTCCTTGGTGACGTCGAAACCGTCGAAAAACACCATGCAAGGTGCCGGCTTCGCTCCGGCGGCGGCGGGATCGGGATGCACGAGCAGCGCCGGCAGGCTCGTGCCGTCGTAGGGCACCTCGACCGGCTCGACGCGCGGGTGACGGATCATGGCCGCCGCGTCCTTGAAGATCTTCACCGAGTTGGCGTAGACCGCCATGCTGCGCTCGGAGCGAGGATGGATGAAGCGCTCGCCGGTCTGGTAGTAGCGCGTCGCGCGCATGAAGCATGACGCGGCCGTGAGCTTGTGGCCCTTCGTCTCCGCGTCGCGGCCGCGCGCCTCGATCCGCGCGCCCATTCGGGTCCATTCTTCGAACCAGGCATCGTCGTCGCCGACGCGATCCTCCAGCGCGCGCCCGACGCGATGCACCTCGTCGATCTCGACACCGGCCCAGGGCGCGGCGCCCAGGCAAATGAGCAGGCCCATGGACCAGCGGTAGTTTGTGGGAAAGTAGAGGAAGGCGGGGTCGTCTTTGCGGCCGATCACGGTTTGCTCCTGGTTGTATCGTCGTCCCCGCGCAAGCGGGGACCCAGTAATCACTGGCCATTCGGTGATACGCTGCGCGCCAAGCTCTTCGTCCGGTGATTACTGGATCATCCGCTTGCGCGGATGATGACAGCGAGTGTGTGGCGCGGCCAATGTCACACCGGCTTTTCCCCGAGGATGGTCACCCGCCGCATCAGTCGCCGTTCGTCGGGGCTGAAATCGGTGCGGGCATGCAGCGTGCAGCGGTTGTCCCACATCAGGAGGTCGCCGGGGCGCCAGACGTGCTCGTAGATGAATTCGCGGCGCTCCTGATGCTCGAACAGCAGGTCGAGCATCTCGTCGCTCTCCTGGGCGGCCAGCCCTTCGATCCGCACGGTCATGAGCCGGTTGACGTAAAGCGCCTTGCGGCCCGTCGCCGGATGGGTGCGCACCACCGGGTGCACGTAGGACGGCACGCCCTCCGCCAGCCGCGTGCCGCGCTTCATCGAAGCCGTCTCGTAGTCGTAGGCGTTGAGCGCCTTGCGGCCAGCGATGCGGCGTTTGATGGCATCCGGCAGCGTCTCGTAGGCCTTGTAGCCGTTGGCGAACAGCGTGTTGCCTCCCGCGCTCGGCACCTCGAGGGCGTAGAGCATCGAGGCCATGGCCGGCCGCTCCTGGTGGCACTGGTCGGTATGGAAATGCATCTCCCCGTCGGGCAAGGCGCCGATCGGCTTGCCGTCCTCGCGGATGTTCGAGATCAGCATGACCGCGGGGTGATTGCGCACGAATTGCTTGGTGTGGATCACCGCCGGCGGCCCGAACTTTTCGGCGAAGCGGACCTCGTCCTCCTCACTCAGCTTCTGATCGCGCAAGAGGATCACGAGGTTCTGGTGCCAGGCGTCGCGGATTTGGGCGACGGTGAGATCGTCGATCTCCTTGCCGAGATCGATGCCGACGATCTCGGCACCCAACGCCGGCGACAACGGCCGCACGACGAATGCGGGAGGACGATGCGTCAGCTCCGATTGAGCATGTTTCGTTGCCATCCCGACCGCTCCCTTTTGATGCCGCGGTTGCCCCACTGAGAGGCACCGCGGCTCGTTGTGTCGGATTATGGGCCGCCGGCGCGCCCGTGCTCAAGGCTCCTTCGAATCGATCAGGACGAAGGCGATGCGGCAGGGCTCGGTGCCGCGGTTGACCCAGGCGTGATTGGTGCCCTGCTGCACCAGGACGTCGCCGGCCTTGAGATGGATCTCGGAATCGTCGAGCAGCATGTCGATCTCGCCGGCCATGACGATGGCGTAGTCGACGGTGCGGGTGCGGTGCATGGCCGGATGCCGCGGCGGCAGGCCGCGCTTGGGGGCGCTGTCGCCGAGACTCTGGTGCATGGTGCTGGGATCGAGATTGCGCATCTCGGCCGTCTCCGGTGGAAATTCAACGATGCGGAACACCGACCCGTTGCGCGGAGGCTGGATGCCGATCTCGACGGCGGCGCGGTCGGCGGCGCCGGACAGGTCGGCCGGGCTCTGATCGGTCACCCAGATCACGCGCGAGACGGTCTGGGCATGCGGCCGCACCTTCTTGTGCGGATTGGGACCGTCGAACAGCACCACCGCCTTGTCCTTGTTGTCGACCGTCGTGACCACACGACGAACGTCTGCACTCAAAGCCATGATTGCGTTTCTCCCGTGCTTGGTTGGGGTGATGCGAAGGGGGCCGATCATGCAACAGTGCGCGGGCGTCCACCAGCCGGTGGTCGCCGTGCCTGAACGTGCACAGAAAAGATGGCGCGTACGTTACCGCGTCGGATCACACCTGCCGCTCGACCATCATGCGCTTGATGCGGGCGATGGCCTCGGCCGGGTTGAGGCCCTTGGGGCAGGCCTTGGCGCAATTCATGATGGTGTGGCAGCGGTAGAGGCGGAACGGATCCTCGAGATTATCGAGGCGGTGGCCGGTCGCCTCGTCGCGGCTGTCCTCGAGCCAACGGTCGGCCTGCAGCAGCGCAGCGGGGCCGAGGAAGCGTTCGCTGTTCCACCAGTAGCTCGGGCAGGAGGTCGAGCAGCACGCGCACAGGATGCATTCGTAGAGGCCGTCGAGCTTCTCGCGATCCTCGTGGCTCTGCCGCCACTCCTTCTGCGGCGCCGGCGAGGTGGTCTGCAGCCACGGCTCGATCTCGGCATGCTGGGCATAGAAGTTGGTGAGATCGGGCACCAGGTCCTTCACCACCGGCTGGTGCGGAAGAGGATAGAATCTTCACCACGCCCTTGATGTCCGACATCGCCTTGGTGCAGGCGAGCGTATTGGTGGCGTCGATGTTCATGGAGCACGACCCGCACACGCCCTCGCGGCAGGAGCGCCGGAAGGTCAGCGTCGGATCGATGTGATTCTTGATCCAGATCAGTGCGTCGAGAACCATCGGCCCGCAATCGCCGCAGTCGACATAGTAGGTGTCCATGCGCGGGTTTTTGCCCTCGTCCGGATCCCAGCGATAAATCCTGTATTCGCGCACGTGATGCGCGTCGGTGGGATAGGCCCAGGTCTTGCCCTCGGTGACCCTGGAGTTCTTCGGCAGCGTGAGTTGAACCATGTCGATGACTTGCCTTTCGCGCGTCGGTCTTGCTCGTTCAGTACACTCGTGGCCGCGGCTCGATATACGAGACCTCGTTGGTGAGGGTGTAGGCGTGCACCGGCCGGTAGTCGATGGTGACGACGCCCTTCGGGTCGAGCCAGGCGAGGGTGTGCTTCATCCAGTTCTTGTCGTCGCGCTCGGGGAAGTCCTCGCGCGCGTGTGCGCCGCGGCTTTCGGTGCGGTTGCGCGCCGAATCCATGGTGACGATCGCCTGTACGATCAGATTGTCGAACTCGAGCGTCTCGATCAGGTCCGAGTTCCAGATCAACGAACGGTCCGTGACCTTGACGTCGGCGACGCCGGAATAGACCTCGTGGATGAGCTTGTGGCCTTCCTCGAGCACCTCGGCGGTGCGGAACACCGCGCAATTGTTCTGCATCACCTTCTGCATCTTGAGGCGCAGCTGCGCCGTCGGCGTCTTGCCGGAGGCGTGGCGGAACCTGTCGAGGCGCGCGAGCGCGCGGTCGGCGGAATCCTTCGGCAGATCGGGATGGCTGTCGCCGGGATGCAGAATCTCGGCGCAGCGCATGGCCGCCGCGCGACCGAACACCACCAAGTCGATCAGCGAGTTCGAGCCCAGGCGATTGGAGCCGTGCACCGACACGCAGGCGGCTTCTCCCAGCGACATCAGGCCGGGCACCGAGTAGTCGTCGTTGCCGTTCTTCTTGGTCAGCGCCTCGCCGTGATAGTTGGTCGGGACGCCGCCCATGTTGTAGTGCACGGTGGGAACGATCGGGATCGGCTCGCGGGTAAGGTCGACGCCGGCGAAAATGCGCGCGGATTCCGAAATGCCCGGCAGGCGCTCGTGCAGCACCGCCGGATCGAGATGATCGAGGTGCAGATAGATGTGGTCCTTGTGCTTGCCGACCCCGCGGCCCTCGCGGATCTCGATGGTCATGGCGCGCGAGACGACGTCGCGCGAGGCGAGATCCTTGGCGGAGGGTGCGTAGCGCTCCATGAAGCGCTCGCCCTCCGAGTTGACGAGATAGGCGCCCTCGCCGCGCGCGCCCTCGGTGATCAGGCAGCCCGCCCCATAGATGCCGGTGGGATGGAATTGCACGAATTCCATGTCCTGCAGCGGCAGCCCGGCGCGCAGCACCATGGCGTTGCCGTCGCCGGTGCAGGTATGCGCCGACGTGCAGGAGAAATAGGCGCGCCCGTAGCCGCCGGTGGCGAGGATGGTCATGTGGGCGCCGAAGCGGTGGATCGAGCCGTCGTCGAGCTTGATGGCGACGACGCCGCGGCAGCGGCCCTCTTCGTCCATGATCAGGTCGATGGCGAAGAATTCGATGAAGAACTCGGCGGCGTGGCGCAGCGCCTGGCCATACATCGTATGCAGCATGGCGTGGCCGGTGCGGTCGGCGGCGGCGCAGGTGCGCTGCGCGATGCCCTTGCCGTAGTGGGTGGTCATGCCGCCGAACGGGCGCTGATAGATCTTGCCGTCCTCCCGGCGCGAGAACGGCAGGCCCCAATGCTCGAGCTCGTAGACCGCGTCCGGGGCGCTGCGGCACATGTACTCGATGGCATCCTGGTCGCCGAGCCAGTCGGCGCCCTTGACGGTGTCGTACATGTGCCAGCGCCAGTCGTCCTCGCTCATATTGCCGAGCGCGGCGGCGATGCCGCCCTGCGCCGCGACCGTGTGCGAGCGGGTCGGAAACACCTTGGTGATGCAGGCGGTCTTGAGCCCGGCCTCGCTGCAGCCGACCACCGCGCGCAAGCCGGCGCCGCCGGCGCCGACCACGACCACGTCGTAGCTGTGATCTTCGATCGGATAAGCACGACCGTTGGTAGCCGGGGCGGGATCGCCGTTGGTAGCCACTGGAATCAGACCTTGAAGCTGAGCATGAGGATGGCGAAAGCCGAAGCGAGCCCGACCGCGACGGCGAAGAACGTGTTCGCCATCAGCATGGCCAGCTTCGTTCTCTCGTCGTGCACATAGTCTTCGATGATGACTTGCATGCCGATGCGCATATGCGTCGTGATCGACAGGATGAACAGCAGCATGATCACCGCCACGAGCGGCGAGCCGAGGATCTGCACCACGGCGGCGTGGTTGCGGCCGAGCAGTGCCACCACGATCAAGACGAAGGCGATGGTCAGCGGCACGTTCGCGACCGCGGTCAAGCGCTGGCGCCAGAAGTGCTCGGTACCGGATCTGGCCGCGCCGAGCCCGCGCACGCGCGCGAGCGGCGTGCTCATTTTTCCCGCAACCATCAGCGCGGCCCTCCCATGAACAGGTAGCCGACGACCCAGATGACGATGGTCAGGCTGATGGAGCCGGCGAGATTTGCCACCGTCAGCCATTCCCGCTCGTGGGGGCCGAAGCCGTGCCCGGTGTCCCAGATCAGGTGCTTGATGCCGCCCAGCATGTGATGGATGAGCGCCCAGGTATAGCCGAACAGGATGAGCCGGCCGAAGAACGAGCTCATGAACGATCCGATGCCGGCATAGGCATTGGGGCTGGAGGCGGCGGCGATCAGCCACCAGACCACCAGCAGCGTACCGAAATAGAGGCTGGCACCGGTCACGCGATGGACGATGGACATCGTCATCGTCAGCGTCGGCTTGTAGATGAAGAGATGGGGAGAGAGCGGGCGCTCAACGGGCGCCTTGGTTTCGGCCATTGTGCTGCTCCGTTCCGCCCACGCGCATTGGACCGTTCCTATCCAATGTTGCAACGCCCTGCAATGCACCGCCGGCGACGGAATCCGCGATCGGGTACATTCGTCACGCGCGAATATGGCGTGCAAGGACTTGGCGCACAATAGGTATTTGGCGTAGCTTTCCTTCGTCAAATTCGAAGGCAGCCCGACGGCAGGGCCCGCTCACGTCAACGATCCCATGCGTTTCGGCCTCATGCGTTTCGACCTCATCGATCTCAACCTGTTTCGCCACGTCGTGGAGGCCGGCAGCATTACCGGCGGCGCCGCTCGCGCGCACCTGGCACTCGCTGCCGCCTCCACGCGCATTCGCCACATGGAGGAGGCGCTGGGGGCCGCGCTGCTCGTGCGCGGGCGTCAAGGCGTCACCCCGACCCAGGCGGGTCGCACCCTGCTGCAGCACGCGCGCGCGATCCTGCGCCAGGCCGAGCGGCTGCGCGAGGATCTCGGCGCCTATGCCGGCGGGCTTGCCGGCCAGATCAGGGTGCTCTCCAACACCAATGCGCTGACCGAATTCCTGCCGGAGGCACTGAGCTCGTTCCTCGCCACGCATCCCAACGTCAGCGTCGACCTCGAAGAGCGGCTGAGCGACGAGATCGTGGGCCTGATCGCCGAAGGGGTCGGCGATCTCGGCATCGTCGCCGCGACCGTCGATGCGAGCGCGCTGGAAACCTATCCCTTCCGCAAGGACCGGTTCGTGCTGGTGGTGGCGCGCAATCATCCGCTCGCCAAGCGCTCCAAAATCGCTTTCGCGGAGGTGCTGGACCACGACTTCGTCGGCCTCGACCGCGCCAGCGCGCTCCAGCGCTTCCTCGCCGACAAGGCCGCGCGCATCGGGCAGCCGCTGCGGCTGCGCGTGCAATTGCGCAGCTTCGACGCGGTATGCCGTCTGGTCGAATGCAATGTCGGGATCGGCATCGTGCCCGAGACCACGGCACGGCGCGTGGCGCGGACGATGGCGATCGTGCCGGTGGCCTTGACCGATGCCTGGGCGGTGCGCGAGCTCACCATCTGCATCCGCAGCTTCGATGAGCTGCCGCCCTATGCCCGCCAGCTGGTCGAGCATTTGCGCACGGCCGCATAGCCGTCCCGCCGCCCCTGTCTTCGCTGCGGCCCCGCAACGGATGACCGGTATTTTCGCACGGAACCGAACGTTGCGCGGACGGTTTCCCAGGTGACTGCCTGCGATCCACGTCGAGGCCGGGGTGCCTGGTAGTACACCAAGGAGTTCAGTCATGACGATTTTGAAATATGTTGGAACCGTCGGTGCCGCGGCTTTGCTCGCGGCGGGCATCGCGCTGCCGGCGGCCGCGCAATCGGCCAAGGCGACGCTCAAGGACAGGAGCGGCAAGGATGTGGGCATCGTCGATCTGGTGCAAACGCCGGCCGGAGTCTTGATCAAGCTCTCGCTCAAGGGAATGCCCCCCGGCGAGCACGCGTTCCATATTCATAACGTCGGCAAGTGCGAGCCGCCGTCGTTCGAGTCGGCCGGTCCGCATTTCAACCCCGACAACAAGCACCACGGCATCCTGTCGGGCGAAGGCCATGCCGGCGACATGCCCAACCTGCACATTCCGCCGACCGGGGAGCTCGAGGTCGAAGCGGTCAACGCATCGATCACCCTCGACAAGGCCAAGCCGAGCTCGGTCTTTCATCCCGGCGGCACCTCGATCGTGATCCACACGGGCAAGGACGACTACAAGAGCGATCCCGCCGGCAATTCCGGGGACCGCATCGCCTGCGGTATGATCAGCGAGGCACCCGCCACCGTCGGCGGCGCGCCGGCGCGGTAGGGACATGGTTGGTTGACTTGATCATCCGTTGTATACCCACCGCTCGTCACCCGCGGGCTTGACCCGCGGGTCCGATCTTTTCGCAAGAAATTTTGCGAAGAAGATGGATTGCCGGGTCAAGCCCGGCAATGACCACCGCGGAAAGACACCAACATCATCGCGGCATCAGCGCCCAGTAATCGAGGTCGAGCAGCACCGCGGGGTGCTCCTCGTTGCCCGACTTGAGCGGGAAGCCGGCGCAAGGATGGTCCCTGGCCGCCACCGTGCGCAGCCGCAGCGCACCGACATCGTCGCTCCCCGGCACGTCCGCCTTGGCGAGCACCTCGGACCAGGCGAACACCGTCGCCCCGGCAAACAGCGGCGAGACGTGCCGCCCGCCGTTGATCGCCGCGATGTGGAAGGCATTGGCGAGCCCATTGAAGGAGAGCGTACGCGCAAGCGAGATCACGTGTCCGCCGTAGATCAGGCGGCGCCCGAACCTGCCTTGGGCGGCCGTGTGCTGATCGAAATGGATACGCGCCGTGTTCTGGTAGAGCCGCGTCGCGATCTGGTGCTCGGCCTCCTCCACGGTCACGCCGTCGACGTGATCGATCTTCTCGCCCACGGCGTAGTCGCCGAAACGATAGGGACTGCCGGCGAGCGTGAAGTCATAGGCCGCGACATCGATGCGCGGGCAGGCATCGCCGAGCGTGCTCGCAAGCACCTCCTCGGGCAGGCGCGGGACATGATCGCCGGGCGTCGGCGCCGCCGGGTCGCGCTTGAGCACCATCACCCAACGGACATATTCCAGCACCTTGCTGCCGTCCTGCTTGCAGCCGGTCGAGCGCACGAACACGATCCCGGTCTTGCGGCTGGAATTCTCCTTGAGCCCGATCACCTCCGACACGGCATTGAGTGTGTCGCCGGGATAGACCGGCGCGAGCACCCGGCAAGCGGCATAGCCGAGATTGGCAACGGCGTTGAGCGAAATGTCCGGCACGGTCTTGCCGAACACGACGTGGAACACGAGGAGGTCGTCGACCGGCGCGCGCGGATAGCCGATCGCTTGCGCGAACACGTCCGACGACTGCACCGCAAAGCGGGGGCCGAACAGGCCGTTGTAGAGCGCCACGTCCCCGACCGTGATGGTCCGAGGGGTGGCGTGCTTGATGATCTGGCCGATGCGGAAGTCTTCGAAAAAATTGCCGGTGCTCGTCTTCGCCATGCTTGACCTCAAAATCTAGGCCCACCGGACGGCGATGCGTCCAACGGGCCCCTCATCTCGTAACTCGATTGCGACCGTCGGCACGGGAACGTGAAACCACCGGTCCGGCCAAGTTTGCTATAGATCACCCGCCAACACTAGCAAGACCCGCGCCATGTCCCTTGCCAAAGCTGCGATCGAAGCCACCCATGATCACACCCCGACGACGGCCGCGCATGCCGTCATCCATCCCGCCTGGGTGCGGATCACCCATTGGATCAACGTCGTCGCCATGGTGGTGATGATCGCCTCCGGCTGGGAGATCTATAATGCCTCGCCGCTGTTCCCGTTCCGGTTTCCCCGCAGCATCACGCTCGGAGGCTGGCTCGCGGGCGCGCTGCTCTGGCATTTCGCGGCGATGTGGCTGCTGGCGGTGAACGGTCTCGTCTATATCGCACTCGGCATCGCGACCGGCCGGTTCCGGCGCAAGCTCGTTCCGATCCGCGCCGGCGAGGTCTTGGCCGATGCCAAGGCTGCGCTCACCGGGAAGCTCGCCCACGACGATCTCTCGGTGTACAACGCGGTGCAGAAGCTGCTCTATCTCGGCGTGATCCTGGCCGGCATCGTCATCGTCCTGTCGGGCGTGGCGATCTGGAAGCCGGTGCAATTGCAGGAGCTGACCGCGCTGTTCGGCGGCTACGAGGCCGCGCGCTACGTGCACTTCCTCGCCATGGCGGCAATCGTCGGCTTCCTCGTCGTGCACGTGATCATGTCCCTGCTGGTGCCGAAGTCGCTGCGTGCCATGATCACCGGACGCTAGGCCCTCCGCCGAAGCGGCCGCAGAGTTGAGGAGAGATCGAGATGTCCCGCATTCGCAAGAACCCACCCGGCGTCGATCCCCGGCTCCTCATCAAGGATGCGGCGAAACTGATGCCCGAGCCCACACGGCGCCTGTTCCTGCGCGGAGGCGCGAGCCTGGGCGCGCTGACCTTCCTCACCGGTTGCGACATCGTCGATAGCCTGTCGGCGGAAAATGCCTTGATGAAGGTTTCCTATTTCAACGACCGCGTGCAGGCTTGGCTGTTCAATCCGAACAAGCTCGCGCCCACGTATCCCGAGAGCGCGATCACCCGCCCATTCCCGTTCAATGGCTATTATCCGGAAGATGAAGCGCCGGAGGTCGACAAGGACGAGTACAAGCTCGAGGTCGGCGGCATGGTCGACAACACCAAGTCGTGGACGCTCGACGAATTGTACGCGCTGCCGCAGGAAACCCAGATCACCCGCCACATCTGCGTGGAAGGCTGGAGCGCCATCGGCAAATGGACCGGCACGCCGCTGCGCGAGTTCCTTCGCCGCGTCGGCGCCGACACGCGGGCGAAATACGTCTGGTTCCGCTGCGCCGAAGGCTATTCCACCTCGATCGACATGCCGACCGCGCTGCATCCGCAGACGCAGATGACCTTCCAGTTCGACGGCCAGATCCTCCCGCGCAAGTACGGCTTCCCCATGAAGGTGCGCATGCCGACCAAGCTCGGCTTCAAGAACCCCAAATACGTGATGGAGATGGCCGTCACCGACAAGTATCTCGGCGGCTACTGGGAGGACCAGGGCTACAACTGGTTCAGCGGGAGTTGACCGGGCCGGACTCGGAAGGAACGATCCTCTTCCCTGGAGGCGCGACCTCGGTGATGAGCCGCGCGCCGCGATGGAACGTGACGTAGTCCCAGAGCCAGGTGAACGCCACGATGAAGCGGTTCTTGAGCCCGATCAGGAAATAGATGTGAGCGACGCTCCAGAACACCCATCCCACGAAGCCCTTGAGCCGCAGATTGCCGAACTTCACTACTGCGGCGCGCCGCCCGATGGTCGCGAGATCGCCGAGGTGGCGATAGCGAAACGGCGGCAATGATCGTCCGGCGATGCGCGCGGCGATGAGGCGGCCGACATAGCGACCCATTTGCTTGGCACCCGGCGCCATGCCCGGCACCGGCTGTCCCTTGTCGTCCTTTACCGCCGCGGCATCGCCGATCACGAAGACATCCGGTCGGCCCGGGACGGACAGGTCGGGGCCCACCAGTGCGCGTCCCGCGCGATCGCGTTCGGCGCCGAGCCAGTTTGCGGCGGGCGAGGCGACCACGCCCGCGGCCCAGATCACGGTGCTGGCATCGATGCGGCCGGGATCGAGATCGACGCCGTGCGGATCGACGCGCGTGACCCGCGTGGAGGTCTGCACGTCGACGCCCATGCGCGTGAGCGTGCGCGCGGCATAATCCGAAAGGTCGTCGGGCAAGGTGGGGAGCACGCGCGGGCCCGCCTCGAGCAGGATGATGTGGGAGCTGCGGGGGTCGATGCGCCTGAAGTCCTTGGCCAGGGTCTGGCGCGCGATCTCGGCGATGGCGCCCGCCATCTCCACGCCGGTTGCACCGCCGCCCACGATCACGAAGGTGAGCAGGCGCTGCCGGTCGGCATCGTCGTGGGCGAGCTCGGCCTGCTCGAACGCCAACAGAATGCTGCGGCGAATGCGGGTGGCGTCCTCGATGCGCTTGAGTCCCGGCGCGAACTCCGCCCAGTCGTCATTTCCGAAGTAGGAATGCGTGGCGCCCGTGGCGAGCACGAGATAGTCGTAAGGGATCGGGCCCGCACTGGTCAGAACGCGCCGCCCGTCGGCATCGACGCCGGTAACCTCCGCCATCAACACCGTCGCGTTCGCCTGCCGCCGCAGAATGTGCCGGGTCGGCCAGGCGATCTCGGCCGGCGACAGGGCGGCGGTCGCGACCTGATAGAGCAGCGGCTGGAAGCAATGGTGGTTCTGGCGGTCGATCACCGTCACGTCGACGGCGGCGTGCGCAAGCGCCTTTGCCGCCTCGAGCCCGCCGAAGCCGGCGCCGACGATGACCACGTTCGGACGCTTCTGGGACATGCATCTTCCTTTCGTCGCCCAATCTTACCCCGCGATGAGCAGCGCGACACCTGCAACGGTGAGCATGACCCCGAAGGCAAGCCTCGCACCGCCGTCGATCCTGCCGAGCAGGAAAATGCTGCCGCCGACCGTCACCAGCGGATAGACGGCAACGAGCGGGGCGACGAGCGTAACCGGTGCGTTCGCCAGCGCCGCGTACATCAGCAGGACCGCGAGCCCATTGCAGACGCCAACGCCCGCGAACCACAACTGGTTGCGCGCCGGCGCGCGCGCCACGAACCGCCCCGTGCGCCATCGCGCCGCCGCGATCACGATGACGGACGATACGACATAGCCCGTAAGCGCCGCCGCGAACGCGCTCGGCCACATGTCGAGCCCCAATTTGATCGTGGGTTGGACGAAACCGCGGATCGCAGCAGCGGTCAGCGGAAGCAGCAGGTACCAGGAACGCCAGCGTAACGTTTCGGTGCGGCCGGACGCGGTCATGATCACGATTCCGGCAACGATCACGATGAGGCCGAAAAGCGGCGCCGGCCGCAACGGCTCGCCGAGCATCGCCACGGCAAGCGCGACCGCGAACAGCGGTGCGAGATTGCCCAACGTGCCGGTGATCACCGGACCCAGGACGCGGTTCGCCTCGAACGTCAGCAATGTCACCAAGCCCGGAAACAGCAACCCGACCGCCGCGAAGATCGGGACCGCCGCCAGATCAGCCTCACCGTCGCTCAATGCGATGGGCGCGGCGCAAATGAACAGCAGCGTGGAGACCGGGATGCTGATCGCTGCACCGGACAAAGGCGAGAGGCCGCGCAGGCCGAACTGCGTCAACAGCAGCGCCACCCCGAAGCAAAATGCCGACCCCAAGGCGAGAGCGACGGCCGCGCTGGTCATCGAGATCGACTGTCCGAGGCGCTTGGGCGCGAAGCTTGACATTAGCACATCTCTCCGAGGGCTGCGGTTCGATGATGGGCCAGTGCTGCCAAGCCCGCCCTGGCAGGCTTCTTGCCAAGGCCTGCGCGGGCCTTTAGCAATCCGCGTGGAAACGCATTCGAGCGAGGCAGCGCGCAATGGCGACCCACAAGCTTCTTCTTCTTGCCGGTGACGGCATCGGCCCCGAGGTGATGGCCGAGGTGAAAAAGCTCATCGCGTGGATGAACGCGCGCGGCCTCGGCCCCTTCGAGACCGAGGAAGCGCTCGTCGGCGGCGCCTGCTACGACGCCCACAAGGTCGCGATCGCCGACGAGACCATGGCCAAGGCGCACACGGTGGACGCCGTGATCTTCGGCGCGGTCGGCGGGCCGAAATGGGACGACGTGCCGTACGATGTCCGGCCCGAGGCGGGCCTGCTGCGCCTGCGCAAGGATCTCGGCCTGTTCGCCAATATCCGCCCCGCCATCTGCTATCCCGCGCTCGCGGACTCTTCCAGCCTCAAGCGGGACGTGGTGGACGGGCTCGACATCATCATTTTGCGGGAGCTGACCGGCGGGGTCTATTTCGGCGAGCCCAAGACCATCACCGATCTCGGCAACGGCCAGAAACGTGCCGTCGATACCCAGGTCTACGACACCTACGAGATCGAGCGCATCGCGCGCGTCGGCTTCGAGCTCGCGCGCAAGCGCCGCAACAAGGTCACCTCGATGGAGAAGCGCAACGTCATGAAGACCGGCGTGCTCTGGCACGAGGTGGTCAAGGCGGTGCACGCCCGCGAGTTCAAGGACGTGACGATCGAGCATCAGCTCGCCGACGCCGGCGGCATGCAGCTCGTGCGCGCGCCCAAGCAGTTCGACGTCATCGTCACCGACAACCTGTTCGGCGACATGCTGTCCGACATCGCCGCCATGCTCACCGGTTCGCTCGGCATGCTGCCGTCGGCCTCGCTCGGCGAGCTCGATCCCAAAACGAAAAAGCGCAAGGCCATGTACGAGCCGGTGCACGGCTCCGCGCCCGACATCGCCGGCAAGGGCGTGGCCAACCCGATCGCCATGATCGCCTCTTTCGGCATGGCGCTGCGTTATTCGCTCAATATGGCGAAAGAAGCCGACCAGATCGACCAGGCCATCGCCGCCGCGCTCGCGCAGGGCCTGCGCACCGCCGACATCAAGTCCGACGGCGCCAAGATCGTGACTACCGCGCAAATGGGAGACGCGGTCATCGGCGAGATGGAGAAACTGGCGGCGTGACGTTCGCGGCGGCAATAATCGCAGTGAGGACGCATACGATGGCTCACGCGCGCGCAAACACGTTCGGTGCCTGGCTGTTCGCATGCATGGCGCTCGTCGTCATCGGCGACTGCGCTGCGCGCGCCGACACCTATCCCAATCGTCCCGTCCGCCTGATCGTGCCATTCGCGGCCGGCGGGCTCAACGACGTGGTGGCGCGGCTGGTGGCGCCGTATCTCGAGCGGGCGATGGGACAGCCGTTCATCATCGACAACCGGCCGGCCGCGAGCGGCATCGTCGGCACCGACGCCACCGCCAAGGCAGCGCCGGACGGCTACACCCTGCTGATGGTCGCCTCGAGCTTCACGGTCATTCCGGCCACCCGACCAAGCGTGCCCTACGACAGCGAGCGCGACCTCGCGCCCATCATCATGGTTGCGAAGAATTCGATGCTGTTCCTGGTCAACCCGAAAGTGCCGGCCAATTCGCTGGCCGAATTCGTGGCGCTCGCCAAAGCCGAGCCGGGCAAATTCAACTACGCCTCGCCGGGCGCAGCCACCCAAACCCATCTTGTGGTCGAGCTGTTCAGCCGCAAGGCCGGCATCAAGCTGCAGCACATTCCCTATCGCGGCGGCGCGCCCGCCATCACGGCCATGGTTGCCGGCGACACGCAGTTCACCGTGATCTCGACGCTACTCTCGCTGCCGCAACTGCAAGCGGGCGCATTGCGCGCCATCGCGACCGGCAATCCCGCGCGCGAAGCCCAGTTTCCCGATTTGCCGACCGTCGCGGAGCAGGGCTATCCCGGGTTCGAGGCCATCCAATGGATCGGACTGTTGACGACCGCGGGCACGCCCAAGGACATCATCGAGCGCATCAATGCCGAGCTCAACCGCGCCCTGAAGGATCCCGAGCTCATCGCCAAGTTCGCGCAGCAGGGCATCACGCCCGCCGGCGGCACACCCGCCGATTTTCAAAGCACCATTGCCGCCGATCTCAGGAACTGGACCGAGATCGCGCGCACCGCCAACATCAAGGCGGAGTGAGCCCGTCGTATCCGGGCTGCGAACATAACGATCTCAAGCGCGCTCAAGGCCGCCAAATTCTTGTCCGAGCGCAAGTCGGTCGTGTGGCCCGGGCAGCTACCAGGGGTTATAACCCGGCAGCTGGTACGGCTGCATCATTGGCGAGCGATCCCAGCCGACCTTGCCGCCGGTATTGGTGACGGCATTGATCCCGATCCCGCCATTGCCGGTCGGCGGAAAGGCGTAATCGGTGAACTTGCGCTCGCCCGGCAACACCTCGGTACCGGCATCGAGGAATGAGCGCGGCGCGACCGTGACGCGCGCCCGCGGGCGGTTGGCCGGGGTCACGCGTGAATTGCTGTAGACGTACTGCCTGCGCTGGGTCTGTGCCTCGACCGGGGGAACGGCAAGCGCCGTTGCCGCGATGACAGCAGCGCAGAGCCCGGCCGCATAAGCCTTCATACCCATGGCGTCCTCACGCAATTCAGTCCAAACGGCATCCTAGCTTGTTTTGCGCCGCGGCAACAGCAGGCAGGGCGCGGCGGCCGTCGCTTCGCTGGCAGGTGTGGCAAAATTCCCTCTACCGGCTCTCGGGGAAATCCGTTTAGGACTTTCGCTATACCCGACGCAAACATTCCGCCAAAATCACTGCTAAGAGAAAAAACGACCAGAACCCAGGAGAGCAACGTCATGCCGGGCAAGATCGAGCGCTCGATCGAAGAGCTTTACCATAATGATCCGGAACGCGCCGACGCCATCGCCTTCGGCCGACGGACGGGCATCGATCGCCGCGGTTTCCTGGGAGGCACCGGGTTGGCAGCCATGGGGGTCATGGTGGGCGGGCACATCCCGCTCGGCGAGAACATGCCGGCCGGGTTGATCCCGGCTGGGCTCTTTCCCTCCGCCATGGCGCAGGGCCAATCGGCGAGCTCCCCGCCCAAAGGGCCGCAATACCTCAATTTTCCCGGCAAGAACGACAAGCTCATCGTGCTGGGCGAGCGTCCCCTGGTGGCAGAGACGCCCGAGCACCTGCTCGACGACGACACCACGCCGATCGAGAAATTCTTCATCCGCAACAACGGCATGGTGCCGGAGGCGCCGAAGGATCCCGACGCCTGGAAGATCGTGGTCGACGGCGAGGTCAATCAGAAGCTCGAGCTCACGCTCGGCGAGTTGAAGGCGAAATTCAAGCCGGTGACCCGGCGCCTGGTGCTGGAATGCGGCGGCAACGGCCGCTCGTTCTTTTCGCCGCAGGCGCGCGGCAACCAGTGGGGCAATGGCGGCGTCGGCTGCGCCGAATGGACCGGCGTGCGGCTCGCCGACGTGCTCAAGGCGGCGGGCGTCAAGCCATCCGCCGTCTTCACCGGCAACTACGGGGCCGACCGCAGCCTCGCCGACGCCAGCAAGGATGCGCTCTCGCGCGGTGTCCCCATCAAGAAGGCGCTCGATGTCAACAACCTCATCGTCTTCGCCATGGACGGCCAGCCGCTGCCGAACATTCACGGCGGGCCGGTGCGGCTCATCATTCCGGGCTGGCCCGGCTCGGTGGGGTCGAAATGGTTCACCCGCATCTGGCTGCGCGACAAGGTGCACGACGGCCCGGGCATGGGCGGCACCTCGTATCGGGTCGCCATCAACCCCATGGTGCCCGGCGACCGGCCGGACGAGAAGAATTTCAGGGACCTCGAATCGATGCCGGTGCGCTCGATCATCACCAGCCCGATGAACGGCACGACCTTCGGCAAAGACGTGCGCGAGGTGAAGCTGCGCGGCGCGGCCTGGGCCGGCGACCTCACGGTGCGGCGCGTCGACGTCTCGACCGATTTTGGCGCAACCTGGCAGCCGACAAAGCTCTCCGCGCCGAAGAATCCCTATGACTGGCAGCGCTGGACCGCGACCGTGAAGCTGCCGAGCGAGGGCTACTACGAGATCTGGGCGCGGGCGACCGACTCGCGCGGCATCATGCAACCGCACATCGCCGGTAACTGGAATCCGCAGGGCTACGCCGGCAATGCGATGCACCGGGTTGCCATCCGCATTGCGTGAGTCAATACGGGCTGTCATACCCGCCCGATCAAGTTCGGGGCGGCCAGCCAACGAACCCGAGGCGGATAATGACAGCCGGTAGAACTCTTTGCGGGCTCTTGCTCCTTGTTGCTCTTGCGCCGGGGCCGGCGGCCGCGCAAACGCCTGGTTACACACCGCGTGACGAGAGCCCGGAGGAGTACCCGGCCGGCCCCGGCCGCGAGGACACCTTCTACGCCTGCACGCCGTGTCACGGCTTCAAGGTCGTCGCGGCGCAGGGCCAGACGCGCCGGCAGTGGGACGACACCCTCGACTGGATGACGCAGCGGCACAGCATGCCGAAGCCGCGCGACAGCGACCGTAAGGTCATGCTCGACTATCTCGAAGCGGCGTTTCCCGCCCGCGCCGCGCGGGGGTGGCAGAACCCGTTCCAGAAATGAACGCCGAGGTCGTGCAGGGCTGAACTGCGCCACTTGCCCTCGAATCGGCGTTGTCAGCGGCGTTGTTCTCGCCTAGAAGCGCCTGCACCGTGCGCGCCGCGCCGGTCGCCGAAAACTTTCGGAGCGTTGACAATGGGTTACCGGGTCGCGGTGGTGGGTGCCACCGGCAATGTGGGCCGCGAAATGCTGGGGATCCTGGCCGAGCGGTCGTTTCCCGCCGACGAGGTGGTGGCGCTCGCCTCGCGCCGCAGCCAGGGCAGCGAGGTCAGCTTCGGCGACGACACGCTCAAGGTCAAAGCGCTCGAGCATTACGATTTCTCCGCCATCGACATCTGCCTGATGTCGGCGGGCTCGGCGGTGTCGAAGGAATGGTCGCCGAAGATCGCGGCCGCCGGCGCCGTCGTCATCGACAATTCCTCGTGCTGGCGCTACGACGCCGACGTTCCCCTGGTCGTGCCGGAGGTCAACGCCGACGCGGTCGCGGGCTTCCGCAGGAAGGGCATCATCGCCAATCCGAACTGCTCGACCGCGCAGCTCGTGGTCGCGCTCAAGCCGCTGCACGACAAGGCCAAGATCACGCGCGTCGTAGTCGCCACCTATCAATCGGTCTCGGGCGCCGGCAAGGACGCGATGGATGAGCTGTTCTCCCAGACCAAGTCGGTCTATGTGCTCGACGAGATCACGCCGAAGAAGTTCCCCAAGCGCATCGCCTTCAACGTCATCCCGCATATCGACGTCTTCCAGGACGACGGATTCACCAGGGAAGAATGGAAGATGGTGGCCGAGACCAAGAAAATCCTCGATCCCAAGATCAAGGTGGTCGCCACCTGCGTGCGCGTACCGGTCTTCGTCGGCCATTCAGAGGCGGTGAACATCGAGTTCGCCAACCCGATCACCGCGGATGAGGCGCGCGACGTGCTGCGCAATGCGCCGGGCGTCATCGTCATCGACAAGCGCGAGGCCGGCGGCTACGTCACGCCTCACGAGGCGGCCGGCGAGGACGCGACCTATGTCAGCCGCATCCGCGAGGATCCCACGGTGGAGAACGGCCTCGTGCTGTGGTGCGTGTCCGACAATCTGCGCAAGGGCGCGGCGCTCAACGCCATCCAGATCGCCGAGTGCCTGATCAACCGCAAGCTCATCGAGGCCAAGCGCAAGGCGGCGTGACTCGGTCGCGTGTCCGGGCGAGTGCAGCGAGGGCTTCTTCAGCCCGAGTGGAGCGAGACCCGGGACCTAGCGCGAACTCGCGAAGCGCAGTATTCACTGCGGTCAAGGGTTGTCCTTGTTGCCCTGGGTCCGATCTTCGCGCGCTGACGCGCGCTCGTCCGGGAAACGGGAGCATTCACGCCCAGATCGCCATCGGCAGTCCAAACGCGTCGCGCTGGTAGGGATCGGGGAACGGCCGGGCGAGCCCGGCGTGCAGGCGCCGCGCGATCGCGGCGCAGGCGAGCGCATCGAGAAGATCGTCGGCGCCCGCGCCCCTGGGCGGCGCGGCGTTGACCACGTCCGTGGGAAAGCCCACCTCGACCAGCAGCCGCCGGCGCAATGCCAGGCCCGGCTCGTAGCACTTGCCCTTGACCTTCTTCGGCTCCGCCAGCGCCCGCGCTCCATTGAGCCGCCAGAATGCGAGCTCGGGATGGACCTCGAACACCCGCGCGAGCGCCACCGGATCGGCACGCAGGCACGCATCCACCTCGCGGATCTTCGGCACAAGCATGAACAGCTGCTTCGAGATCTTGCGCGGCGGGTCCGACGTGGCGAGCGCGATCCGGCACGCCTCGCGATAATCCTCGGCCGCCAGCGCCGCCCGCGACGGGACCGAGAACACCGCGGATTGCCGAGCGCCGAGGAGCGGGCGCACCGCATTCTCGGCCGCCCGCCCGCCGTGGCCCGCGCGCTCCGGCAGCCCGATCGGGATGTCGACGGCGACGATGGCGGGCGCCTGCGGCGCGCCGAGCAGGTCGGCAAAGCGCGGCACGACGCGCACCGCGACCTCGTCGCCGTGCGGATGCGCGAAGGCGGCGATCCAGCCCGCCCGACAGCCGTCGACACCCACGAGCAAGGTCTCGTCCAAGTCTTTGCCCATGCGGCGAGAGAGTGACATCCCCGCCATTCGGGCGATAGGCTGGGGCCAGGTCAACACGGGGAGCATCATGACCATCCGACCGCGCCGGAGCGTGCTCTACATGCCGGGGTCCAACGCCCGCGCGATCGAGAAGGCGCGCACCTTGCCGGCCGATGCCGTCATCCTCGACCTCGAAGATTCGGTTGCGCCCGACGCCAAGGCAGCGGCACGCAAGCAGGTCGTCGAGGCGGTGACCGCGGGCGGGTTCGGCGCGCGCGAGGTCATCGTGCGCGTCAATGGCCTCGACACGCCTTGGCACGTCGACGACATAACTGCTGCCGCACGCGCCGCACCCGACGCGATCCTGGTTCCGAAGATATCGACCCCGCAGCAGCTCGAAGGGATCGGTCAGCGGCTGTTCGACCTGCATACCAACCACCGCACGCGGGTCTGGGCGATGATCGAGACGCCGCTGGCGATTTTCAACATTCTTGCGCTCGCAGCCGAAGCAGACGATTCGGAATCGCGGCTCGCCGCGTTCGTGATGGGCACCAACGATCTCGCCAAGGAGACGCGTGCCCGCATCGTACCCGGCCGCGCGCCAATGGTGCCGTGGCTCATGACGTGCGTGGCGGCAGCCCGCACCCATGGGGTCGACATTCTCGACGGCGTCTACAACGACCTCGGCAACGCCGAAGGTTTCGCGCGCGAATGCGGCGAGGCGCGCGACATGGGCTTCGACGGCAAGACGCTCATCCATCCGAACCAGATCGAGCCTTGCAACGCGGCGTTCTCGCCGAGCCCGGACGAAGTCGCGCAGGCCAAGAAGATCATCGCCGCCTTCGATCTGCCGGAGAACAAGGACAAGGGCGTGGTTCAGCTCGACGGCCGTATGGTCGAGCGGCTGCATGCCGACATGGCGCGCCGCACGGTTGCGATCGCGCAGGCGATCGAGGCGCGCAGCCTCGCGGCGCAGCCGGCCGGCTGAAACATTCGTGCCAGCGCCGGGCTTTCCCCGGCATGAGGAAACGTCATGCGCCAGCTCGCAATTGCCGCCGTGATTTGTTGGTTTGCCTTGCCGGCATCCGCCAACGACATTGCGCCCGGCGGCACCCTGCGCGCGGTCTATCTCGGCAGCAACCCGGCGCAAGCCGTGCAGGATCGCGCAACCGGCGCCATTCGCGGTGCGTCGGCCGATCTTGCGCGGGAGCTCGCCAAGCGCATCGCCATGCCGCTCGAGCTCAAGCCGGCCGCCAATCCGCAGGGGGTGATCGACGCCGTCAGCGCCGGCGCCGCCGATATCGGCTTTGTCGCCTACGAGCCCTCGCGCGCCGGCACGGTCGAGTTCTCCCAGACCTACATGCTGGTGCGGCAGAGCTTTCTCGTGCTCGACGGCTCACCGATCCGCGCCATCGCCGACATCGACCGCGCCGGGCAGAAGATCGCCGGCACCAGGAACGATTCCATTACGCTCTACCTCAAGCGCAAGCTGAAGCATGCGACGCTGCTCGAAGTCGAGAACAATCCGACCGAGATCAAGCGCATGCTGGCGGCGCGGGAGATCGACGCCTTCGGCGCCAATCGGCAACGCCTGACGACGCTGATGGCCGACGCGCCTGGCGCACGGCTTCTGCCGGACAGCCTCTTCGGGGTGCCGCAGACGATCATCGTGCCCAGGGGCAGGCCGGAGGCTCTGACCGCCGTCAATCGCTTCATCGACGAGGTGCGCGCCTCGGGCTTCCTGCAAAACGCACTCGTCAACAGCGGGATCGTCGGCCTCGATGTCGCGCCGGCGGGTTCCTGGCAGCCGTCGGTGCCGGATTGATCGCGGAGCATAAGGCTCGTCGAACCTGCTCCGTGGCATGTGCGTTGTCCTGTTGGACAACAGGAGCACGCCTATGCCCGAAATCACCGAAAACAACGACATCGTGACCCAGATCACGACCGTCAAGGTCCCGCTGGACAATCAATCCGAAGTGCTCGAGCTGATGACCGAGCGCGCCCGCTTCATGGCGACTCAGCCCGGCTTCATCTCGGTCAGCCTGCACCGCAGCGAAGACGGCAGCCACGTCATCAACTACGTGCAATGGAGCAATCGCGAGAAGCTCGCCGCGGCCCATCACTCACCGGAATTCCGCAAGAAATGGCCGCGCTTCGGCGAGCTCATCAAGGAGGCGGAACCATGCCTCTACCAGGTCGCCCACGTCGAGGCGGCGTGAGTCCGTAGCCCGGATGGAGCCTTAAGCGCGTTAACGCGCGTCTTCGACGCGCTATGGCGCAATCCGGGATTCGTGCCGCGTGGCGGAACTGCCCCGCATTGCGCTTCGCTTCATAGCCCGCGAAGACGGGCGTAAACGCCCTTAACGCGGGCTACGCCCAGGCGCGCGCGGCTTTCGACTTCTCCTCGAAGCGCTCGATCTTGTCCTTCTTGACCATGGTGAGCCCGATATCGTCCAGCCCGTTGAGCAGGCAGTGCTTGCGGTGCGGATCGATGTCGAACTTCACCACGCCGCCGTCGGGACCCCTGATCTCCTGCTTCTCCAGGTCGATCGAGAGCGTCGCATTGGCGCCGCGCTCGGCATCGTCGAACAGCTTCTCCAAATCGTCCGGCGATACCTTGATCGGCAGCACGCCGTTCTTGAAGCAGTTGTTGTAGAAGATGTCGCCGAACGAGGTCGAGATCACGCAGCGAATGCCGAAATCCATCAGCGCCCACGGCGCGTGCTCGCGCGAGGAGCCGCAGCCGAAATTGTCGCCGGCGACCAGAATCCTGGCTTTGCGATAGGCCGGCTTGTTGAGCACGAAATCGGGGTTCTCGCTGCCGTCGTCGCGAAAGCGCTTCTCCGCGAACAGGCCGGTGCCCAGCCCGGTGCGCTTGATGGTCTTGAGATATTGCTTGGGGATGATCATGTCGGTGTCGACATTGATCATCTTGAGCGGCGCCGCGACGCCTTCGAGCGTGGTGAACTTGTCCATGCGCTTCACTCGGGTCACATTGGAATGGCTCTGTTTCACGGCGCCGCCGGCGTTTGTCAAGTGCGGGCCATGCAGGCAGCGCTGAGCGTCGCGTTCAATCGGCCGCTTGCTCGATCGCCGCTATGTCGTCGTCGGAGAGGCCGAAATGGTGCCCGATCTCGTGCACCAGCACGTGGGTGATGATCGCGCCCAGCGCCTCGTCGTGCTCGGCCCAATAGTCGAGGATCGGCCGACGGTAGAGCCAGATCATGTTGGGCATCTGTCCGGACACGCTTTCGGAGCGAAACGGCAGGCCGACACCCTGGAACAGGCCAAGCAGGTCGAATTCGCTCTGCGCCCCAAGCTCGTCCAGCACCTCTTCGGTCGGGAAATCGTCCACGCGGATGACCAGACCCTCGCACAGCGCTCGGAATTTCTGCGGCAGGCGCCGAAACGCGGTCTCGGCCAGCGCTTCGAGCTCCTCGAGCGATGGTGCCTTGGCGCTGCGCCACCCGAGCGGGTCGGCAAATGCGGGATCGGCCATGGCCTAGTTCTAGGCGAGAGCGGGCAGGCGGCCAAGGTATCGGCGGCTGGTCATGCCGGCGGAGCGACGGCCAGGCCGGGCAGGCGTTGACGGCCGCGTTGCGATGGGCGAGCGTAGGATGGCTTGGCAGCTCGAAAGAAGCTTGGCAACTCGAAAGCGAAGATGACACGGACAGCGACAGTCGTCCTGGCGGCGGTAGGTGCAGGCGTGCTCGGCGCGGCCGCAGCATCCGCTGCTTCGGCACAGGGGGCGCCTAGCACGGCAAGCAACGCCCCGACCGAGTTCTCGTCGCAGTCACGTGTGGAACCCGCCCGCGCGCGCACGCGCATTCGGGTGGCCCCACGTTATCCCTACCGGCTCTATTCGACCGACTTTCCGGTTCAGTACAAGTACGAGTATCCGGGTCCCGGCTTCGTGCGCGAATGCGCATCCTGGCTCGCGCCGGAAAATCGCCTGAGCGGCCCCGTCATCGTCCCGAAAATGCGTTGCTGGTGGCAGCCGGGGAGCTAAGACATATTCCACTCGATGGGCGCCAACGCTCCGATGTCATTCCGGCCCCGAACGGCAGCGCCGCTTCCCGACGCCTGGAATGACGGCGGACGGTCCTGCGCCAATGGAATATGCGTTCGCCGAAAGCGCTGCCCGTTGCGCCACGCCTGATCGAATGCCGCGCCGGGCGACGATTGCATACGGGTGCACGGCCGGTGCGCTCGCGATGCTGGCCGCCCTCGCCTACGACGCCATCCCCGACCTGCCGCTCGCTCCGCAATCCGACGAGCCCAAGAAAGCGAATTTCGTGCTCGACGGCCAGCAGGATTTCCTGCAGCCGCTGCTGCTCCTGCAGACCGTCCGCCTGGTCAACCTCGTCGCGCGATACAGCGACCAACTCGCGGTGGTCGAACTCGGACGCACCGTCGCCGCAGTGTTCGGCGGCTTGACGGTGCTGGCGACGATCGTGCTCGCACGCCGCGTTGTGGGACGCGGGCTTGCTCTCGCCGCCGGGCTCATCGCCGCGGTGACGCCGCTGGTCGCGTTCCACGCCCAGCTCTTGAAAGAAGACATCTTCCTCGCGCCGTGGCTCTTGTTCGGGCTCGCCGCGCTCGACCGCTTGCGTGACAGCGTGGAGGTGCGACGGGCGCTGCTGTTCGGGATCACGGCCGGGCTTGCCGCTTCGGCGAAGTATGTCGGCGCCGTGCTGCTGCCGGTGGCGTGCCTGCTGCCGCTGATCGCGCCGGTCACGGGCGCTGCGTTGCGCCGCTACTACGCCGCGCTTGCGTGGTCTGCAGGAGCGGCGATTGCGGTCTTCGCACTCGTCAATGCGCCGGCGTTTCTGACGCCGGACATCTTCCTGCACGGGCTCGGCACGGAGATCGCCCACGCCGTGACGAAGCACATCATCGTCTGGCCCGGCTGGTATTCGCATTTCCTGTTTCATTGGACGACGAGCTTGTGGCCCGGGCTCGGACCGACGCTGGCGCTGGCCGGCCTCGCCGGCGCGCTTCTGGTCGTGGCCGATTGGCGCTCGAGCCCGCCGGCGATCCGCCTCGTGCTCGTGTTTGCGCTACCGTGGTATTTGATGCACGAGCTCTCGCCGATGAAGCCGTTCATGGCGATCGAGCGTCACATGACGGTGATGGGCGGCCTGTTCGCCATCCTCGCGGTCTATCTCGTCGACCGCCTGTTCCGTCCGGCGGCGCGACCGTGGCGGGCCGCGATCGCGACCGCCATCGTGGCCATCGTCGCCGCGCCGGCTGCCGTCTCCACCATCGTCATCGCCCATTCTGCACCGAACGACACGCGCAGCGTAGTCGAACGGGTGAGAGCTGCGCTCGACGGCCGCGATGCCGTCGACTGGTACGCCACGTTTCCGGGCTATGCACATTATCCGCCGCTCACCACCATCGACGGCGCCACCGACTACGTCGTGCTGGTGCAGGAGACCGCCGACCGTTTCGTCCAGGCCGGCGCCTTCCCGCGCCAGAGCGAGCGTGTCCGCGCGCTTGCCCGCGCCTATGGCGAACTGCTGGCGCGCCCCGCGATCGTGATGGAATTCGACGGCTGGAAACTTCTCCTACCGCAACGTTCCGCTGCGGATCGTGGCGCTCCGCAGCGACGCGACACGGCTCGGAGCGGTGCTCGCCGGGCTCGGTCCCCTGCCGGACACCCGCCTCATGCTGGTCCCGGGAGTAGCCGAACGCGGCGACCGACGATGAAGCGCGGCGCTAAGGTGGCCATGATCGCCTAAGGTGGCCATCTTCGGGGAAGGCCACCTTAGGATGCCTTGGCCACTTAGAGCGCGCTGCGCGCGCGGGCCCGCGTTACTTCCACTCCCGCACGTCGACGAAATGTCCGGCGATCGCCGCCGCCGCGGCCATCGCCGGCGACACCAGGTGGGTGCGGCCCTTGTAGCCCTGGCGGCCCTCGAAATTACGGTTCGAGGTCGAGGCGCAGCGCTCGCCCGGGGCGAGCTTGTCGGGGTTCATGGCGAGGCACATGGAACACCCGGGCTCGCGCCATTCGAAACCGGCCTTGACGAAAATCTTGTGCAATCCTTCCGCCTCGGCCTGCTCCTTCACCAGCCCGGAGCCCGGCACGATCATGGCGTTGACGTTGGCGTTGACCTGCTTGCCGTCGACCACCCGCGCCACCGCGCGCAAATCCTCGATGCGGGCATTGGTGCAGGAGCCGATGAACACGCGATCGAGCGCGATGTCGGTGATCTTCTCGCCGCCCTTGAGGCCCATGTAATCGAGCGAGGTCACGGCGGCGCGGCGCTTGTTCTCGTCGGCGATATCCTGCGGCTGCGGCACGTGCCCGGTCACCGAGACCACCTGCTCCGGACTGGTGCCCCAGGTCACGAGCGGCGGAAGCTTCGCGGCGTCGAGCCTGATCTCGCGGTCGAAATGCGCGCCGTCGTCGGAGCGCAGCGTCTCCCAATAACGCATGGCCGCGTCCCAGAGCTTGCCCCTGGGTGCCCGCGGCCGGTCCTTGAGATACGCGAAGGCCTTCTCGTCGGGCGCGATGAAGCCGGCTTTGGCCCCGCCCTCGACCGACATGTTGCAGACGGTCATGCGGCCTTCCATCGACAGCGACCGGATCGCCTCCCCGGCATATTCGAGCGCGTAGCCGGTGCCGCCGGCGGTCCCGATCTCGCCGATGATGGCGAGGATGATGTCCTTGGCGGTGACCCCGCTCGGCAGCTTGCCATCGACCACCGCGCGCATGTTCTTCGACTTGGTCTGGATCAGCGTCTGCGTCGCCAGCACGTGCTCGACCTCGGACGTGCCGATGCCGTAGGCGAGCGCCCCGAAGGCGCCATGGGTCGCGGTGTGGCTGTCGCCGCAAACGAGCGTCGTGCCCGGCAGCGTGAAGCCCTGCTCGGGCCCGATGATGTGGACGATGCCCTGGCGCTTGTCGAACTCGTCGAAATATTCGAGCCCGAACAGCTTGGCATTCTCGGCGAGATAGGCGATCTGCGCGGCGCTTTCGGGATCGGGATTGGGCAAGTTACGGTCGGTGGTCGGCACGTTGTGATCGACGACGCAGAGCGTCTTCTCCGGCGCGCGCACCTTGCGGCCGGACAGGCGCAGACCCTCGAAGGCCTGCGGGCTCGTCACCTCGTGCACGAGATGGCGGTCGACATAGATGAGGCAGGTGCCGTCCGGCTGCTCATCAACCAGATGGTCGTCCCAGATCTTGTCGTAGAGGGTACGCGGCTTGGCCATACCTGGATGCTCCGGAAAGCGCCGTGGTCTCAATCAATATATAGGGCCGGACAGGTCAATTGCCGCCCGATCACGCGGACGTCAAGACGCACAATGGGGCGCCTGCGCCAGGACCGATCTCGCGCCGGCAACGGCGCGCGACGTTATTCGGCAGCCTTCCCGGTCACCCCAACCCCCTCGTCAGCGGCGCGGTGATCCTGCTTCTCCGAGATGCGCGCCGCCTTGCCGCGACGGCCACGCAGATAATAGAGCTTGGCGCGCCGCACCTTGCCGCGGCGCACGATCTTGATCGAGTTCGATCATGGGCGAATAGAGCGGAAACACACGCTCGACCCCCTCGCCATACGAAATCTTGCGCACGGTGAAATTCTCGTTGAGGCCGGCGCCCGCGCGGCCGATGCAAACGCCCTCATAGGCCTGGATGCGGGTGCGCTCGCCCTCCACCACCTTGACGTTGACCAGCACCGTGTCGCCCGGCCCGAAGTCCGGAATCTCCTTGCCGGCGGAAAGCTTTGCGATCTGCTCTTTTTCGAGCTCGTGAATCAAATTCATGGGAATTCTCCATCGGGCAGCGCCAATATCGTGAAGCGCGCGGTCTTATTGGTTGTTCGGGTCGGGCGAGCTTCTACGACACCGAGGGGCGTTTGTCACCCGTCCGGGTCGGACTTCTTGCCGGGCGTTTTGGGCGTGCCGGCACGGGCCAGATGGGCCGCCCACAGGTCGGGCCGGCGCGCCTGGGTGAGCCGCTCGGCCTCGGCCCGGCGCCAGGCCGCGATCTTGGCATGGTCGCCGGAGCTGAGCACGGCGGGGATCGCGCGGCCCTCCCAGAGTTGCGGCCTGGTATATTGCGGGTATTCGAGCAGGCCGTGGGCGAAGCTTTCGTCCGCGCCCGAAGCCTCCTTGCCCATGACCCCCGGCAACAGCCGCACGCAGGCATCGAGCACGGCCAAGGCCGCGATTTCCCCGCCCGAGAGCACATAGTCGCCAATCGAAACCTCCTCGAAGCCGCGGCCTTCCAGCAGGCGTTCGTCGATGCCCTCGAAGCGGCCGCACAGGATGACGGCACCGGGTCCGCCCACCAGCGCCACGATCCGGCCTTGCGTCAGCGGAACTCCGCGCGGGCTCATCGCCAGGCGAGGACGCTGATCGCCTGCGGGCGCCACCGTATCCACGGCCCGGGCGAGCACGTCCGCCCGCATGACCATGCCGGGCCCGCCGCCCGCCGGCGTGTCGTCGACCGAGCGATGCTTGTCGGTTGCATGGGCACGGATGTCGACGGCATCGAGGGCCCAGACCCCGGCGGCGAGCGCCTTGCCTGCGAGGCTCGAGCCGAGCGGTCCCGGGAACATCTCGGGAAAGATCGTGAGGATGGTCGCGCGCCACATGATGACGTAACGCAGGAGCTGGCCTATTCGGAACTGCCGCCGGGCGATCCCGGCATCGGTTCGAGCGGCGCCACGACGATCCGGCCGCCGGCAAGGTCGAGGCTGGGCACGAAGGCAGCGTTGAACGGCACCATCAAGGTCGTTCCGCCGTCCGGCGGCTGCAGCTCGAGGATGTCGCCGGCGCCGAAATCATGGATCGCCACGACCGTGCCGACCTCGGCTCCGTCCGCGGTCACCGCCTCAAGCCCGATCAGATCCACGTGGTAGAACTCGTCCGCGGCCGGCGGCGGCAAGCGCGTTCGCGACACGAACAGCCGCACGTTGGTCAGCCGCTCGGCCGCGTTGCGGTCGCCGACGCCGCGAAACCGCGCGACCAGATGACCTTTGGCCGGGCGCACCGTCTCGATCTCGAGGTTCATCGAGCCGTCCTCGGTTTCCAGCGGTCCATACTTCGCCACGGCCATGGGATCGGCGGTGAACGGTTTGAGCTTCACCTCGCCGCGAATGCCGTGCGCTCCACCGATCTGGGCCACACAGATGCGGTCGACCACGGCACGTTGGCCGATCAGCTCGCCGGTGCGCCGGCCTTGGCCGCGGCCGCGGCCTTGGCGGCCTCTTCGGCGCGCGCTTTGCGCTCCTTGCGCGGGACCGCGCGGATCGGATTGTTGCGCTTCTCGCGCGTCACTACGCCCGCCTGGTCGAGAAAGCGCAGCACCCGGTCGGTCGGCAGCGCGCCCTTCTCGAGCCACGCCTTGGCCTTTTCGAAATCGAGCCGCAGCCGTTCAGTCTTGTCCTTCGGCAGCAGCGGATTGAAATAGCCGAGCCGCTCGATGAAGCGACCGTCGCGCGGCGAACGACTGTCCGCGACCACGATGTGATAGACCGGCCGCTTCTTGGTGCCGGCGCGGGCGAGACGGATTTTCAGGGACATGCTTGGTTCCTTTCTGGTCGGTGAATCTCGGCGTTTCAAACTCACTTCTTCTTCCCCAATCCCGGGAGCCCGCCCAATCCCGGCGGCTTGCCGCCGAGGCCGGGAAGCAGCGGACCACCGGAAAATTTCGGCGGCAGACCGGGCATCGTGGGCGGGAGCCCGGGAAAACCGGGCGCGCCAGGCGGCAATCCCGGCAAGCCGCCCGGCATCTTCTCCGCGAGCTTCTGCATCTGCTCGGGGCTCGGCATGCCGCCGCCGAGACCGAGCATATTGGCGAGCCCGGACATCGGTCCGCGCTTGCCCGAGCCCATCGCCTTCATCACGTCGGACATGCTCCGGTGCATCTTGAGCATGCGATTGACGTCCTCGACCCTGGTGCCGGAGCCGGCGGCGATACGCTTCTTGCGGCTCGCCTTCAGCAGGTCGGGGCTCCTGCGTTCCCGCGGCGTCATCGAGTTGATGATCGCCACCTGGCGCTTGAGCACATGCTCGTCGAGATTCGCCGATGCGAGCTGGTTCTTCATTTTTGCGATGCCGGGCAGCATGCCCATCAGCCCGGTCATGCCGCCCATCTGCTCCATCTGCAAGAGTTGCTCGCGCAAGTCGGCGAGATCGAAGGCGCCCCTGCGCATCTTCTCGGCGACGCGCGCCGCCTTCTCGGCGTCGATCGTCGCCGCCGCCTTCTCCACCAGCGTGATGATGTCGCCCATGCCGAGGATGCGGTCGGCGATGCGCGCGGGATAGAAATCCTCAAGCGCATCCATCTTCTCGCCGGTGCCGATGAGCTTGATCGGCTTGCCCGTGACCGCCCGCATGGACAGCGCGGCCCCGCCGCGGCCATCGCCGTCGACCCGCGTGAGCACGATCCCGGTGAGCCCCACGCGCTCATTGAAGGCGCGCGCGAGATTGACCGCGTCCTGGCCGGTGAGCGCGTCGGCGACGAGCAGCACCTCGTGCGGATTGGCGGCGCGCTTGACGTCGGCAGCCTCCGCCATCATCGCCTCGTCGAGCGTGGTGCGGCCGGCGGTGTCGAGGATGACCGCATCGTAGCCGCCGAGGCGGCCCGCCTGCAGCGCCCGCTGTGCGATTTGCGTCGGCTGCTGGCCGGCAACGACCGGCAAGGTATCGACATTGACCTGTTGCCCGAGCACGGCAAGCTGTTCCATCGCCGCGGGACGGCGGACGTCGAGCGAGGCCATGAGCACCTTGCGCCGCGCCTGCTCGGCGAGGCGCTTGGCGAGCTTGGCGCTGGTCGTGGTCTTGCCCGAGCCCTGCAGGCCGACCATCATGATCGGTACCGGCGCCGCTGCATTGAGATCGATCGGCTCGGCCTGCACCCCGAGCATCTCGATCAGCTGGTCGTGCACGATCTTCACCACCATCTGCCCGGGGGTCACCGATTTGATGACTTCGACCCCGACCGCATGGCCTTTCACCTTGTCGGTAAAGGCGCGCACCACATCGAGCGCCACGTCGGCTTCGAGCAATGCGCGGCGGACTTCACGCAGCGCGGCATCGACGTCCTCCTCGGTCAGCGCGCCGCGCCGCGTCAGGCGGTCGAGAATGCCGCCGAGCCGTTCCGACAGCGAATTGAACATGCTCCAAACACCTTTCGATCGCGTTTTCCGGCGAGGTGGCCTTCCTCGCCGCAGAAACGCATCAACAAACAGCACCGGCGCCCGAGGGCGCATCGCGCTGTCGGGCGGTAGCCTCCGGCCTCCGGGGCCGGTCGGCGGGCTCAATTTCGGCTCTTTGCGAGAGCGCGGCAAACCTATGGATGCGCCGTCCCGGAGTCAAGAACGGCCCATGTTTTGCGGGCCTGCCCCTGCGTCGGCGACGACGCTTACGGCTTGCCGACGGTTCCGTTAGTCTTTCACGGCCAAAGTAACGAGCCGACATCAACGATCGGCGGGGAGGACGCGTGCGCTTCACCAACCGGCTGATGCTGGCCACTCTCGTCTCGGCGGCGTTCGCCGCGCTGCCCGCGCTCGCGCAGGTCCAGGGCTATCCGAGCCGGGCGGTGACGCTGGTGGTTCCCTACCCCGCCGGCGGCGGCCTTGACGCGCTGGCGCGCTTGCTTGGGCAAAAGCTCGCGGACCGCCTGGGCAAGCCGGTGGTGATCGAGAACCGAACCGGCGCCGGCACCGTGATCGGAGCCGCGTCCGTGGCCAAGGCCGCGCCCGACGGCTACACCATCATGCTCGGCACCAGCACCCCGTTTGCGATCACGGTCACGCTGAACAAGAGCCTGCCCTACGATCCCGCCCGCGACTTTGCGCCGATCGCGCTCACCTCGAACGCGCCGTTCCTGCTGCTGGTGCATCCATCGCAGCCGATCCACTCCGTCGCCGACCTCGTCGCGCTCGCCAAGGCAAAGCCAGGGGAACTCTCCTACGCGTCGGCGGGACCCGGCTCGCCGCAACATCTGAGCTTCGAGCTGCTCAAGACCATGACCGGCATCGACGTCGTGCACGTCCCCCACCGCGGCGACGGGCCGGCGCTGACCAATCTTGTTGCCGGGCACATTCCGATGATGTTCGGCGAGCCCACGCCGATCCTGCCGCTGCTCGCGGAAGGCCGGGTGCGCGCGCTCGGCGTGTCGTCCGCCACTCGCTCGCCGATCCTGCCGGCGGTTCCGACCGTCGCCGAGGCCGGCGTCCCCGGGTTCAACCTGACCTCCTGGCAGATGATCGTCGCGCCGGCGGGCACGCCGAAGGATATCATCGACCGGTTGCATCTGGAGGTGAAGAAGGTGCTGGACCTGCCCGAGATCAAGGCCGACTTCGCGCGCACCGGCCGCATCTCCGTCGACTATCCGTCGGTCGAGGAACTGCAACAGTTCATGAGAATCCGAGATCGTGCGCCTGGGAAAAGTGGTGGAGCAGGCCGGGATCGCGCGGTCGCAATGAACCGCGGCGATTAATTCCCCGGCATCACGCGCTTGGCGACCGGCGTCCACTTGGCGATCTCGCTCGCCACGAACCGCGTGAACTCATCCGAGGTCATGGCGCGCGTCTCGACGGCGTCGCGCTCGAGGCGCCTGCGCACGTCGGGGAGCTCCAGCATCCTGGCGACCGCCGCGTTGAGCCGCTCCGTGATCTCGTCGGGCAAGCCCGCCGGCCCTGAAAGCGCGAACCACGACACCGCCGTGAGCTCCGGGTAGCCCAGGTCCTTGAACGTCGGCAGATCGGGAAATTCGGCGAGCCGCGCGCCCGACGTCACGGCGATCGGGATCACCTTGCCGGCGCGGATTTGCGACAGCGCCGAGGTCCAGGTCATGGTGCCGACATTCACGTTGCCGCTGATGAGATCCATCATCGCCTGCGAGGCGCCCTTGGTCATGATCTGCTGCACCTTGATGCCGGCCTTCTGCGCGAAGAACTCCGCCAGCAGGTGTCCGAGCGTGCCGACGCCCGGCGAGACGTAATCGATCGGCTGGCCGCGCCGGCCGAGCGCCACCAATTCGTTGAGCGAGCGCACGCCGAGCGCAGGGTTCACCACGAAGACATTGGGCGGGCCGCCGATATAGGCGATGTGGGTGAAGTCCTTCATCGGATCAAAGCCGGGATTGGGGCTGACCACCGGCGCGATCACGTGATAGGCGGTGCTCGACGTCGTGAGCGTGTAGCCGTCGGGCGCCGCCTGCGCCGTGGCCGCGGTCCCGATGAGCCCGCCGGCGCCGGCCCGATTCTCCACGAAGCAGCGCTCGCGGAACGTTTCGCTGAAGTGGTCGCACAGGAGCCGCCCGAACATGTCGGCCGCGCCGCCCGGCGTCGACGGCGCAATGATGCGCACCGGCCGCGTCGGCCAGTCGGCGGCCGCTGCTGTGCCGATGCACGTGACGCCGACCACGAGTGCGACCGCGAGACGCTTCATAATGCCCTCGGCATGAGTCATGGTGCGCTCCATGATGCGGGCTTTGCGCATGCCTCGCAAGCGCGCGCATCGCCCGATGGGAGCTCGCCCATCGTTGGGTGTCGCGGGCCACGTAAAGGACCGGCAAGCAGCGCAGGCTGAAAAATCCAGCACACCGGGAGAGGAAGCAAACCATGACACCGGGTCGCGCCTTGGTCTCGCTCATCGTCACGCTGTGCGCCCTCGTGCTCGCGGTGCGCCCGCGCGCAGCCAGGACTATCCCGCAAAGCCGATCAAGATCATCGTGCCGCTCGCGGCCGGCGGCCTGGCCGATACGCTCGCCCGTATCGTCGCGCAACGGCTGGGCGAGGCATCGGGCCAGAGCGTGGTGGTCGAAAACCGCCCCGGCGGCGCGGGCGCGATCGGCGCGGAAGCCGCAGTACGCGCGCCGGCCGACGGCTATACCCTGTTCATGGGCGGTTTGAGCACCAATGCGGTGCTCGCCCACCTCACCAAGCTCACCTTCGATCCCGCCAAGGACCTTGCTCCAATCATCCATGTCGCCACCTTCCCGAACGTGCTGGTGGTGAATCCCGCGCTGCCGGTCAAATCGGTGGCGGAGCTCGTGGCCCACGCAAAAGCTCATGCGGGCAAGCTGAGCTATGCCTCGCAGGGCAACGCCGCGTCCGGGCACCTGGTCGGGGAACAGTTCAAGCAGATGGCCGGCATCGAGATGGTGCACGTCCCCTATCGCGGCGCCGCGCCCGCGATCCAGGATCTGGTTGCCGGCCACGTTCAAGTCATGTTCGACAGCGTCACGCTGCAGGCGCCGCTGGTCAATGACGGCAAGACCCGCGCGCTCGCGGTGCTCACGCCGCAACGGATCGAAGCGTTGCGCGACGTTCCGACCATGGCCGAGAGCGGCTTCGGCCAGATGCAGAGCGGCACCTGGTTCGGCATGTTCGCGCCCGCCGGCACGCCGCGCGAAGCCATCGCGTGGGTCGCGAGCGAGACCAGGAAGGCGTTCGCGGTCGAGCAGGTGCGTCAGCGCTACCTGTCCCAGGGCACGTCGCTGCCGCTGGGAAGCCCGGACGAATTTGCCGCTCACATCGCCGCGGAGCGGCAGAAGTGGGGCGAGGTGATCCGGCAGGCCAATATCCGGCTGGAATGATGGCGCCCGTTGCGGGGGTGTTTGATTTCCGCTTAGCTACCGACGCCGATGTCTCGCCGCATCGGCGTCTTTGTTTGGCGGAGGGCGCGCATGGACGCGGATTTGCTGACCGAGCCCGACGACAAGATCGAGCTCAAGGGCTCGGGCATCATCGCCGCAATCAAGGCGAGCGGCGTCGAGTTCATCCTGTCGGTGCCCGACATCGTGACCAGCGGCGGCCTGCTGCGGCCGATTGCGCGCGATCCTGACCTCAAGCTCGTCCGCGTCTGCAAGGAGGACGAGTGCATCGGCATCGCGTCCGGCCTTTCCTACTGCGACAAGCGCGCCTTGACGCTCATCCAGTACACGGGCTTTCTCGACTCCATCAATGCCATCCGCGGCGTCGGCGTCGAGTACGGCCAGCCGATCTGCATGATGATCGGGCTGCTCGGGCACGATCCCTACACCACGCCGCGCAATTCGCCGCGTTACGGCGTGCGCATCATCGAGCCGATCCTCGATGCCATGGGCATCCCGCACCACCTGATCAACGAGCAGGCCGACGTTGCCAAGATCCGCCCGGCGATCGAGGACGCCTACGCCAAGTCACATCCGGTTGCGCTGCTGATCGGCCGGAGGCCGTCCGCATCATGATGAAGCGCGACGAATGTTTCCGCGTGCTGGCGCGGCACATGACCGACGAGGTCGTGGTCGCGACCTACAGCTCCGCCGTCGACTGGCTCGAGCTCGGCGAGCGCAAGCTCAATTACTTTTCGGTCGGCGCGATGGGACTCGATTCCTCGCACGCCCTGGGACTGGCGCTGGGCCGGCCGGACAGGCGCATCGTCTGCCTGCAGGGCGACGGCAGCCTGTTGATGAATCTCGGATGCCTGGTGACCATCGCCGCGGCGGCGCCGAAGAACCTCGTCCATATGGTGGTGCAGAACGGCACCTACGAGGCGAACGGCAGCCACCCCATCCCCAACACGGAGGTCGAGTTCGCGGCCATGGCGCGCGCGGCCGGCTATGCGCACGTGCATGATTTTTCGGATCTCGCCAATTTCGAGCAGCAGGCCGCCCACGTTCTCACGCAGGACGGTCCGGTATTCGCGACCTTGCGCGTGGAGCGATCGAAGCCGCTCACCTACGACTATCCGAACCTCTACGATCCGGCGCGGCGCAAGGCGCTCAGGGCGGCGTTGCAGGCTACGCGGGAGGGCTAATTCGCCACGGCGCTGGCCGGCTCGGGCACGACCAGGCGATATCCGACCCCGAGCTCGGTCAAGAGGATGCGCGGCTGGGTCGGGTCGGCCTCGATCTTCTGGCGCAGCTTGCGCACGAAGATGCGCAGATAATGGGTGTCGTGCAGGTGGGGCGACCCCCACACCTCCTTGAGCAGGAACTGGTGGGTGACGACATTGCCGGCGTGCTGCGCAAGCAGCTGCAGCAGCCGATATTCCTTGGGGGTCAGCATCACGCGCGCGCCGTTGATGGTCACGATGCGCGCGGCGAGGTCGATCGACAGCGGGCCGACCTTGACCACCGGCTCGCCGGTGGAGACGCGCACGTGCCGCCGCATGGCGGCGTGGGCGCGCGCCAAGAGCTCGGCCATGCCGAACGGTTTGACCACGTAGTCGTCGGCGCCGCTCTCCAACAGGCGCACCTTCTCGGCCTCGTTGGAACGCACCGACAGCACGATGAGCGGGACGCTCGACCACGCCCGCAGGCGCTCCAGCACTTCCGCGCCGTCCATGTCCGGCAATCCGAGATCGAGGATCACCAGATCGGGCGGCTTGAGCGTGGCCCAGCGCAGCGCATCGCCGCCGGTCTCGGCATCCTGCACGGTGAAACCGTCGAGCTCGAGCCCGGCGCGCAGGAAGCGGCGGATCTGGACTTCGTCGTCGACAACGAGGACGACGGGATTGACTTCAGTCATCGGGACCGACCTCCGGTTGGCTCGCCGGCGTTGCAAACGGCAGATGGATCGACACCGTGGTTCCCTGATCGGCGCCCGAGCTCTCGGCCTGGATCTTGCCGCCGTTGGCGGTGACGAACGCCTTCGCGATCCACAGGCCGAGACCCGAGCCCGAGGTCGTGGCCGCGTGGCGGCGACCGCGGAAAAACCGCTCGCCGAGCTGCGCGTTCTCCTCGGCCGTCAGCCCGACGCCGCGATCGTGCACCGACAGTACGACGTCACGGCCGTTGCGCTTGGCAGCGACGGCGATCGGCGAGCCCGGCGGCGAATATTTTGCAGCGTTGTCGACGATCTGCACGAATGCCTGCTCGACCAGGACGGCATCGACATAGATGAACGGAAGATTCGAAGTCCATGTCGAGCGACACGGCGTGACCGGAAAGCCGCCGCCGCCGGCGCTCGAGCGCGGAATTGACGATGTCCTGAGGCTCGATCCATTCCTGCCTCGGCCTGATCTGCTGGCGGCTGATGCGGGTCGCGTCGAGCAGGTTCTGGATGTCGTTGTTGAGGCGCTCGGCCTCGTCGCGCACGACGCCGGCAAGCGAGGTCAGCCGCTCATCCTTGGCAACCGCCGCGGACTTGCTCAGCACCGTGGCGGCGCCGAGGATCGACGCCAGCGGCGTGCGCAATTCATGGGACACCGAGCCGATCAGCGCTTCGCGCAGCAGTTCGGTCTCGGAGCGCATTCTGGCGTCGTTGAGTGCGCGCGCGACGTCGAGCCGCTCGAGCGTGGCCGCGGCATCCGACAGCGCATCGTCGACGCGCTGGCGAACCTCGTCGAGGGCGCCCGGCGGGACGCTGCCGAGGTCGATGGCGATGACGCCGAAGTCGGCGGTCTTGTGCGACACCCGCCGGACCAGCCAGATATCGCCGGCGCCGTCATCGACGGTGGTCGCCGGCGTGCTGCCCGCTTGCACGTCCGCGATCGCGGCGTGCAGACGCTGCGACAGTGCGTTCTGGTCGGGATTGGCATCCCAATCGTTGCCGCCGCCGGCTCCGAACAGCACCACCTTGCGCTGGACCAGGCTGGCAAGATGCTGCTCGATCGCGAGGTAGATGTCGGCCGCGGATGGTGCCGCCGCCAGCCGGCGCGAGAAGGCGTAGAGATCGCCCATCTCCTTCTCGCGTTTGCGAGCGATCTCGGTCTGCTTCTTCATCGAGTTCGCCAGGTGGCTCGTCACCACCGCCACCACCATGAACAGCAGCAGATTGAGGATTTCATTCGGCCGCGCCAGGTAGAAGCTGTAGTACGGCGAAAAGAAAAAATAGCCCGACCAGAGCACGCCGGCGACCGCCGCAACCAGCGCCGGCACCAGCCCGAGATGCCAGCCCGCGAGCAGCACCGGCAGCAGATAGATGACCGAGCCTCTGCGCACGTCGAGAGACTGGATCAGCACATAGGCGACGAGCGTAGTGGCGGCGACCATCGCCAGGGCGATGGCGATGCCGCGCAACTCGCGCCGGACCGCATCCATTCCAACCACGGATCGTCGCTCCTGCGTCGCGTACGGCGCGACGGTGACGGGCGCCGTCCATCATACGTCCAGCGTGCCGGCCGGTCATCCCTGTCCCACCTTGATGGTTAGGAGACGTGGGCACTCGTGACGCGCTCCTGCCCATACTGGCGCGCATGGGCGAGTGCCCGGTCTCACGGTCTCTTGTCTATTCGCACGCGCGCCATATGCTTCTCCACGCACACGCAGAATAAACAAGTCATAAACACAACAGCTCAGGGAGGTTGGCCATGACCGGCAGCGACGGACATTGGCGCACTGCGGCGGCAGCCCTGTCGGTGCTGCTGGCGACGGGAGGAACGGCAATGGCGGGAACCCTCGGCGGACCTTTGGAGCTGCAGGACGAAGGCAGCTTCTTCGTCAACGGCCAGACCATCGTGTCGAGCCACCCCGGCACGCCCGCGGTCGGTCCATCGGTGCCGGGCACCATCACCGTCAACCAGATGTACGTTCAGTTCCGCATCCCGAAGACCATCAGCGGACCGCCGATCGTCATGGTGCACGGCTCCGGCCACACCGGCGCCACCTACGAGACGACGCCGGACGGGCGCGAGGGCTGGGCGACCTATTTCGCGCGCAAGGGGTTCCCGGTCTACGTGGTCGACCATTCCGGCCGCGGCCGCTCGGGCTTCAACCCGACGGTCATCAACCGCGCCCGCGCCGAAGCCAACGCCGCCTTGCTGCCCGACATCCAGATCGCCCCGCGCGAGCGCGCCTGGTATTTCTTCCGCATCGGCGCGAGCTATCCGACGCCGTTCCCCGGCTCGCAGTTTCCGGTCGAGGCGTTCGACCAGTACACCGCGCAACTGGTGCCGAATGCGGAGGCGACGTTGCCCGGCACCGGCGCCAATACCGTGCAGGCGCTCGGCGCGCTGCTCGACAGGATCGGGCCGGCGGTCGTGATGGTGCATTCGCAATCCGGCGCCTATGGCCTCAACCTGGTGCGCGCCCGCGCGGCCAAGATGCTGGGCTTCGTCAATGTCGAGGGCAATTGCGCGCCGGTCACCGCCGACGAGGTCGCCAAGACTTTCTCCAAGGTCCCGCTGCTCTCGGTCTGGGGCGACTACAGCCAGGGCGCGGTCGGGCCCAACGGCGACGAGCGCCGCAACGGCTGCGTGGCGACCGTCGATGCCGTCAAGTCCGCCGGCGGCGCCGCCAAGTTCCTGCTGCTGCCCGAGGCCGGCCACAAGGGCAACAGCCACATGCTGATGATGGACAAGAACAACCTGCAGATCGCCGATCTCATCATCGGCTGGATCGGCGAGAGCGTGGCCACGCGATAGCCGCGACCGAATCGCGTGATCCGCTGATATGGATTGTCGGGGCCCGAGGGCGGTTGCTGTCTTCGGCGACCACCTCTTGTCTCGCCCTGTCACCGCGGATACATACCCGCGACCGACGGGGCGTTTACGCCCCTTGCGGCCACGGAGAGGTGGCAGAGTGGTCGATCGCACCGCACTCGAAATGCGGCATACGGGTAACCGTATCGGGGGTTCGAATCCCTCCCTCTCCGCCAAACCCACATAAGTTGCCGCTCATGCGAGCACGCGGCATTGAACGAACGACTCCGCGCATGCTGTCGCATCTTGCGATCCCGTGGATGTTGCTGTGGGTCATAGCCGGGCCCACCGCTGCGCAGACCGTCGCCGCCTTCGATTTCGAGTTGATCGACACCAGTCTCGAAGGCTCGATCAACGGCCCGCGTGCCGACGAACAGGCGCGCCTTGCCCGGGTGAGCGACCAGTTGCGACAGCGGCTGCGGGAGTCGGGACGGTTCACGCTCGTCGACATCGCGCCGGTTGCCGCTGAGGCGCGGGCGAGCAACCTGCAGGGCTGCGGCGGCTGCGACACGCGGCTCGCGCAACGCGTCGGGGCCGAGCTCGCGGTCACCGGGACCGTACAGAAGGTCTCGAACCTGATCCTCAACATGAACATCCACATGCGGGAGGTCTCCTCGGGACGAACCGTTGCCGCGGTGAGCGCGGATATGCGCGGCAATACCGACGAGTCCTGGTCACGCGCCCTCGATTGGCTCATCCGCAATCGTCTCCTGACGCCGGATTACGGCGTGCGCCCTTGACTGCAGGTCGCTGCCTGATCCGGGACGACAAGCTGCGCGCCTTTGTGGACGCGCGCTGAAACTCCCTATCGCTTCGACCACACGGCGAGCTCGTAGCCGTCGGGGTCGACGAAGTGAAACCGTCGCCTGCCGGGGAAATCGAAGATCGGCCGGATGACGCGCCCGCCGGCGGCTTCGACCCGCGCCTGCACGTCGGCTAGATCAACGCCGTAGAGGATCACGAGCACTCCGCCCGGCCGCGGCGGTGTCGCGGTCGTGAACCCGCCATGCAGTCGGCCATCGAAGAATTCGCAGTAGGTCGGTCCGTAATCCGTGAACGTCCATCCGAACGCGCCGCCGTAGAACGCCTTTGCGCGCGCGAGGTCGGCGACCCCCATCTCGATATAGTCGATGCGACGGTCGTTCTCTGCGCTTGCCATGGTCTCACCTCATCCGCCCTAAGGCGTCTTCCAGCGCAGGCGTTGCGGCCTGGGCTGATCACCGAGCAAGACGGCGTCGACCGGTCCGCCGAGAGCCACGTCGGCGCGCAGCAAATTCGCGGTCTTGGCGGCGGCTTCAATCATGTCGACGGCGGCATTGAGCGCCAGCGAACGATCGATGTCGGCAATCCTCGCTTTCGTCGTCCACTCTTTCCATGCGCGCCCCAAGAACTGCCTGCCTGGCCCGTTCAAGACCTGCTTTTGAAAGAACTCGCTCTCCCCGAACCTCATGGCCGAGCGCCGGCTGGTCGGGGCTACCGCATCGGTGTCCTTCTCGCTCACGAACGGCTCGCCGGTTGGGCTGAGGAGGAGACTGAACCATTTGACGGTGGACGTTCGTTCGGCCGGCGCATAGGTCGCGAGGATCACAGCGAACATTCGCGTGCCCCAGAAGGCGCGGATGTGGTCGCCGTGGGTTTTCTGGACCGCCGCGATGGCCTCGATGCAACGGGCGGCGAGTTCCTCCGTCCCCGCAGTCGCGACGTTCGCCCCTGAGGTTTCCAGATAGGTCTTTACCAGCGCATCGATGTCGTAGATGCGCGGCGCTTGTCGCAGGTAAGTGCAGGGATCCGGCGGGCCGGAAGGAGGAGGCTCCAAGTACATGGATCGTCCGATCACAGCGAACACGGTTCGATCCGGACGAGCGGGCTCGGTGATCTTGTGGTACGAGTCGCAAACAGCGCCGTCCATCCGCGCGTCCATCCGCGCCCTGCTGTCGGCCGCAACGATCAGGCCGTCCCTCGAGGGAGCAGTGACCACGAGGGTGCCGTAGACCGACCAAGGTCTGCCAGACGACTGGCCGACCGATTGCGACGACGATGCTGTTGCGACCATCGCCAGCAGGATAATCGACGCTCGGACGCTGCGATTTGCCATCCATTGGATAACGCACGCCCGGCGGGAGGTGATGCATGCCGGGCGGCAAAAAAGCGCTGGGCTTGCGGCGGTCGCCAATGTGCTTGACTCATCGTAAGCAATCGCTTACGGTAAGCTATGACTTACGATACGGCGCTGGCGGCGCTGGCGAATCCCACCCGCAGGCGGGTGTTCGAGCGGCTCAAATCGGGGCCCCAAGCCGTCGGCGCCATCGCCCGCGGCATGCCGGTGAGCCGGCCCGCGGTGTCGCAACATCTCAAGGTCTTGAAGGAGGCGGGCCTGGTGACCGACCGGCCCGAAGGAACACGCCGGGTCTACTACATCGACCCCCACGGGCTTGGCGCGCTGCGGGGTTGGCTCGACCAGTTTTGGGATCAGGCGCTGGCGGCGTTTCAAGCCGAGGTCGAAACCGCGAGCGGCAAAGACAGGGACAAGAACAAATGACATCCACGATCACCATCGCGCCGGTGCGCAAGAGCCTTCGCGTCAGCGCGAGCCAGGCGCACGCATTCGACGTGTTCACGTCGGGGCTCGGGCGCTGGTGGCCGCGCAACGCGACGATCGGCAGCTCGCCGCTGAAGATGTCGGTCATGGAGCCGCGGCTGGGTGGGCGCTGGTACGAGCTGGGCGAGGATGGCTCGCAGACGACGGTCGGCAAGGTGCTGGTGTGGGAGCCGCCGCAGCGTTTCGTCATCAGCTGGGACATCAATGGCGACTGGAAGCCCGACCCGGCGGTGAGCTCCGAGGTCGAGGTCAGGTTCATCGCCGAGGGGCCCGCCGCAACGCTGGTGGAACTGGAGCACCGCAAGTTCGAGCAGATGGGCGCGGAAGCCGGCGCATCCATGCGCAAGGACGTCGACGGCGGCTGGCCCCGCATGCTGGAGCACTTCAAGCGCGAAGCCGAGGCCTGAGCGTCGGACCGATCGAGGCAAGCGCCGCCCGGCAGACCCGAATTTGGAACCACGAAGGGAGCATCCCATGACGATCGAACTCTACGTCTTTCCGCTCAGCCCGCGCGCCTTCAAGGTGATGGCGGTCGCCAACCATCTCGGTCTCGACACGACGCTGCACCTGGTCGACCTGCGCAAGGACGAGCAGAAGACGCCGCAATACGCCGCGCTCAATCCCAACATGCGCATGCCGACGCTCAAGGACGGCGACTATGTCCTGTGGGAGGCGAACGCGATCGGGCAATACCTCGCCGCAAAGAAACCGGAGAGTGGCCTCCTGCCCAAGGACGAGGTCGCGCGGCTCGACGTGACGCGCTGGCAGTTCTGGGATCTCGCGCATTGGGAGCCGGCCTGCACCGTGTTCCTGCTCGAATATGTCGTGAAGCCGGCCTTGCTCGGGATCAACGAGCCCGACATGGCGGCAATTGCCAACGGCACGGAGGCATTCCATCGCGTCGCGAAGGTGCTGGACGGCCAGCTCAAGGACAGGAAATTCGTGACCGGCGACACCTTGACGCTCGCCGATTTCTCGCTCGGCGCGGTCATGAACCTGGCCGAGATGGCGCATTATCCGATCGAGCCTTACGGCGAGATCAAGCGCTGGTTCAAGACGCTGAGCGCGCTGCCGGCCTGGCAGAAGACGCTGGCGCAATGCGCGATACCCGCCGCCGACGCGGCGTGACGCAGGCCCGCTGCGGCCCGTGTTCGTGGGGCGCAATAGCGAGCGCATTGCGCCCGATGCGCTCTCCAGAAAATTGCTCGGGGGACCCGATGGGTTTCGCCATAGCCCACGAAGATGGGCGTAAACGCCCTAAGGCTCAACCCATCCTACGGTGCCGGCTGCCTGGAACGCACCATGATCAATTGCGCAACCAACGCCGCCCGTTTGCTCACCTTGAGCTTGTGAAAAATCCGGCGCATGTGTTCGCGCACCGTGTATTCGCTGATCCCCAGATCGTAGGCGATCACCTTGTCGCATTTTCCATCCGCAACCGAATAGGCGATCTGCAGCTCGCGGCTGGTGAGCATGCTCGAGACCGGCGTCGCGGCCTCGCCGGCGAAATCGTGGCGCTCGATCAGCACGTGGCGCACACCGTTGAGCTGCACGACGCCCGCCGGCTGTTGCGTCCCGTTGCCATTGTTCTTGCGCCGGCTGGCCGACCATTCCCGCTGCGGGATCGCCACGAAATGATGGCCCTCGATCGTGAAACAGGCTTTCTCGCCGCCGTTGGAGGGTTGCATGGCCGGCTTCGCCGGCCTGTCGCCGGCGGCCTCGTTTCTGAAACGCGCCACCACCATGTTCGTTTCTCACACGCGCCGGGCGACGACGTGATGCCAGGCACTCTGTTGCGGACCCTCGACCGGCTGCATCTCGAGCACGCGAAAACCACTCGCGTCGAGCAAACCCATGATCATCGACGGACGAAACCAGCGCTGCCGATGCACCTCCACGATGCCACGCCCCGGCGCGGTCTCGTCGCGGATACGAATGCGCACGACGGATATGTCGCGCGCCGGATCGATGGTGCCGGCGAAGCTGACCTCATGCCGCGGCAGGCGAATCGTTTCGCGGATGCGTGTCGGCCGGGACATGTCAGCCACGCGTGCAATGAAGTCGAACAGGAACGTTCCTCCGCGCCGGAGGCTGCCGGCGATCGCCCGGAACGCACGTGCAAGGTCGGTCCATAGCGTCAGATAATTGATGGTCTGGTTGCGGCATGTGATCACGTCAACGCGACGCGGCAACGACAGCGCGCGGATGTCCTGCTGCAGCAGCAGCACCGGACACCCCGCCAGCCGCCGGCGGGCCACCGCAAGAATGGAACGCGAGCGATCGACGCCGATGAGAGCAACCGGCAAATGGCACAGGTCCGCGAGGAAGCGTCCGGTGCCGCAGCCGACATCGGCCAGCGTGCGAAACTCCAGGCCGAACCGCCGGACGCTGTCGCGGAACGCGCGCTGCAGCGCCGGAAATGCGAGATCGCCGATGAGGAAATCGTAGACGTCAGCGAAGGCGGAATAAGGTGCAGCGGGCGCTCGACCGCGGGCGTGCGCGGCAATCGCCGCCGCGCGCCGCCGGCCTCCTTCGCGTTCGCGACTCCGGCCTATCATCCCGCTTCTTGGCACTCCCCACTCGCCAAGCTCCTCAGGTTCGATAGGTTCGCCACCCTTCGCGTTGCGGTGAAAGTCCACCACAGTCGGCGAATGGACGCAAGCAATGCGAGTGTCGTCGCTGTCGCGCATACCTTCACTGCGTCGGATGCAGTTGCGTGAGCGCCGTGTGCGGTATCCCGCGACCGGCCCGCACGCTCATCTCGATCAACTCGCGCGTCATGCGGATGCCGCGGTTGACGGCGCCCGCCGGCGCAACAGGCACGCCCGGCCGGCAGCCCCAGGCGCCGCGTTCGTGCGGCGTGGGCCCGGCCACATGGATGGCGATGGCATCGACATGTCCGGCACGATCGCGTTGAACCCACACCGGGCTTCCGGAATGGCCGGGACAGGTGTCGACGCTGTAGTAGAGTGCGCGCTGCCCGACGCGGTCGAGCCGCTCGGCGTGCTCCCACATCGTCCCCGCCGGCTTGTCGGCGGGATAACCGGCGATATGCAGAAGCCGGCGCGCGCGGATGTCTTGCAGGCGCGCGTCGTCGGGCGCCGACAGCGGGAACACGGCGGGCAGCGCGCGGAACGGCCGCGGCGTCACCACGAGCCCGAAGTCGTACATCACGTCGCCGCGCTCGACGAAGCGCCGATGCGCATACCAGCGTACCGCCCACTGGTATCCGAATGGCGGCGGACCGGTTCCGTCGCGTGCCGGGGTGACGCGGATGCGCTGCGGTGCCCCGCGCCGGAGCAGCAGATGCCGCGGACGGCTGAACACGCAATGGCCGGCGGTGACGACGACGCTGGGAGACACGAGAAAGCCGGAGCAGCCGGACAGCCGGCCGTCGCCGAAGTCGCGTTCGATCTGGCACACGGCGGCATAGGGAGGGCGCGATGTCTGCAGCACGCGCGTGCGCCCATCGGTCGGGCCGACGATGGCATAGTCGGCGCGATCGGCGAGCCGATCGAGCACCAGCGATGGCATCTCGTCGAACGGACTCATGCGACCACTCCGTGCCTCGGCGACGGACTTATTCGGTTCGCTCGTCGGTGTTGGACTCACTCGTGGCCTTGGGCTTGGAGCCGCGGCCGGACTGGATCGCGGTGACCGCGTGGGGGACATTCGCGCCTGGTCCGCTGCCGTCCGGGCGCGGCGAAGGCTCGCCCGGCAACGCATCGGGGCCAAGCTCATCAACCTGCTCCGGCGAGAGCGCTTCATCGGAGCGCGCATCGTCGAGGCTGTCATGGCGATCGAGCACGCTGTGCGTCCAGATCTCCTCGATGACGACATCCGCATTCTCGCGCCCCGCGAGGAAGGCCACGGATTGCTCGATGAAGGCCTCTTCCTCCGCCGAGAACAGGACGCCGTCCGCTTTCCCGTTGCGCACGGCGCGCCGGATGCCGATGACGTTGCTGTCGTGCGGCCTGACCTTCGCTGCGCGCGCCGGCGCATCGGCGCGATCAGCGCGCGCGGCGCCCGTGTCCTCCGGTGGGGACCCGCGCTGCGGGCTCGCGGCATCGACGTCCGCCTTGCCGTCCGCAACGCGACGCGTCACGCCCGGACGGGCCCTGCGCACGGACAGGGCATCGACCTCGCGCGCGACCAGAGCATCGAGCTCGGCATCGAGGGGATCGGGCTTGCGTCGCGAGACTCTTTCGCTGGGATCGAGGATCATGGGACGACTCCTTGCTTCTTCCTTGCGGTCGCGCGGTGTCGGGATCAGCCGAGCGCTTCGAGCTCGGCGAATGCTTCGCTTGATTGGTCGTACGCGTTTTCGAATGTCCAGGTGTTGCGGAGGCGTCGCCGACGCGGTGGTCTCGAATCCCACCGCCTCGAACCGGCGAAGCCCGCCGCGGCAGCGCGCGCAGCCGCCGCCGCAACCGCAGCCACGCAACCGGAAACGGCAGCGCGGACAGCGTCCACCGGTCAGCCTGACCTGTTCGTGCATCGCCAGGTGATCGAGCGAGCCAGTACGATGGCAACACGGCGACCTCCTCATCGGCTGCTGACGGCCTGCCGGGCGGTGTGATGCGACCTGCCGGCGCCGCTCCCGTGCGGCCAGCGGCAACGCGGCGCGCGGGGCCGACAAGCGGCGAATGTTGAGCACGCGCGCGACATTGGCTGTCGTGTCCGCGCGCACGGAGAAGGCGCTTTGCGGTCCGCTGAGCAGCGTCACCACCCCGGGCCCGTGGCCGGCGACGGTGCTCTCGCCATGGACCACGCAGCCGATCGCGAAATAGCCGCGGCGAAACGAGCGGCCGAAACGGTTGTCGGCGTCGATGATGGCGACCAGGTCGCCGAACCGCAGCGTGCCGAGCCTGAACCGGCGCACGGTCGCGGGATCGAACATCTGGATGTCGTAGTCGCCGCGCACGACGTCGGCGCGGCCGAGGCCCGATCCCATCAAGGCGGCGGGCACCAGGTGGGTGACCGGAACGGCGAGCCGTCCGCGGTCGCCGCGCAGGCCCCAGCGCGCCAGCAGCCGGGGCGAGCAATTCGTGACCGCGATCTCGGGATGATCGAGCAGCTTGACGCCGGTGCCGTAGGCATAGATTTGGACGCGATCGCCGACCGCGAGCCGCCGCAGCGTCTCGATCGGAAAATCGACCAGCACGGTGTCGATGCCGCCGTGCTTGCCGGTGACGACGCCGGTGCGTCCCGCGCACGAGCCGGAGACGACCCGCGCCGCGTTGCCGATGCAGGTGAGCGTCTGCAAGGCCAGATTGGAGCCGTCGCGCTCGCCCTTGACCGAGCGGCCCTCGTTGCGGATCGACGCGCCCGGCTCGACGTGGTCGCCGGCGAGGCCGACGCAGGGATCGCCGACCCGGTGCGACAGCACGATGCCGCCGGTGCCGGGCAGCACGCGCGGCACGCCGTCCTGGCCGATGCGATAGGGCGAGCTGCCGGCGAGCGGCGACGCGATCTGGCCGAGCACGGTGATCATCACCAGTTCGCCGGCGTTGATCCTGGGCGAGCCCGGCGTTCGCAAGGGGATGACCGACGACTGGGTCACCAGTGACCTCCGTCAGGAGAGCTCATGCCAGAAGATGTGCGCGCTGCTCCACGGCCATCGCTCGCAGTGCGGCTCGGCGCGCTCGCCGTCGCCGGTCGTCGTCGGCGGGCGGCCGCGGCGACAGCGACACCGCGCCGGGCGCGAAGGTGTGGACCGCGGCGATGCGCGTGCGCAGATGCCCGAGCTGGCTCATGAGCGGCCGCACCGTTGCCGGGCACGATGCGCTCGGTCCAATCCGCGGCCGGCTCCCACTCGGGCGGGCCATGCACCGTGATGTTGGCGATGCCCGCCGCCTCGCAGCAGATGAGCGGCGGCTGCTCGCGATCGGCGTGCGCGGCGGTCAGGATGATCGGCGCGTCCACCGTCAAGGCGGCGGCGAGCGCGAACGCCTCCTGGCCGCACGCGGTCAGCGGATCGATCGAGACGGCCGCCTGCTCGCACGGCATTGTCGAAAGCGCCTCGGAGAGGCGCTCGTAGCGCGCGATCACATCGCCGTTCCAGTTGCTCGGCAGCGCGCTTTCGCGCCGCGCGTCACCGATCCAGAAGAAGGCGCCGTCGAGCAGGCCGTTGAGCCAGGCCGTGTGCCAGAGCATGAGCGCCTCGACCACGGCGTCGCCGCCGCAGGCGTCGGCATGCCTGGTGTCGCAACTTGGCGTCTGCAGATTTGGGCACCAGCTCTTCGGGATAGCGGCGATAGAAATAGGCGCCGTCGACCAGCGCCCAGAATCGGCGCGTGAGCCAGACCGGGCCGGCGCGGGCGAGCTGGAGCGCCAGCACGAGCCCGCCCGGCGCCAGCGCGAGGCGGGCATCCACGATGCAGGTCGCGACCCGGTCCGCCGCGCTGGCCGAAAGACTGAGCATGGCGCTCATGGCTCAAGGTCCTCATGCGGAGATACGGACCTGCCCGGCGCGCTGGCTCAGACCCAGCGACCACTGGAGATTGCGCGTGACGCCGGGGAAGCGTTGCCCCTCCTGGGTGAGGCGGTAGGCGGCGATCCAGGCTTCCGCCTGCGCGGCCATGGGCTTTGCCTCGGAGCGGAAGATGTCGGGATCGAGCCCGGCCTTGAAATCGTTGGAGGCGACGAACTGCAGCAGGCGCCGTCCGGCCTCCGCCATCTTGGCGCGCTGCGACAGCTCGGCCATGCCGCCGAGATGCCGGATCGACACGGCTTCGATCACGTCCCACTTGGTGACGGCGTCGAACGACTTCTTGATGTCGGGCGCATCGAGCAGCTCCAGGCATTCCTGCAGGTAGTTGCCGACCTCCTGCGCGAGCGCCAGCACGTTGCCGTAGCTGGCGCGGTCGATGGCGTAGCGCAGGTCGGTGCCGAGCCGCTGCACGGTCGCGATCGTTCCGAACGGACGGTCGGAGATCTCGGTCGAGCCGCGCACCACCTCGGCGACGACCAGGTCGCGGAAGTACTGCGCCAGCGCCGAGTTGAAGGCGACGAACTGGAAATGGAAATTGCGGTTGACGACCGCGCCCTGCGGCGCCGGCACGTTGCCGTAGTTGAACACGCGGCGATAGGCGATCATGCGGTCGCGGCGGGAATAGCGCAGCGGCTTCCACTTCTCGAGAATGTAGAGCCCGCGGGCGCCGGGGCCGCGCTGGATCTTCATGCGGCCGAGGGCGAACAGGCGCCGCAGCACGTCGACCACCTGGAACACCTTCATGCGCTCGTTCTGGTAGATGAAGTAGAGCTCCGCCGCGGCGTGGATCTGGCTCGGCGTCACCGACTCGTCGAAGTCGGCCTTGAGCCGCGGATAGGGCAGATCGTCGAACGGCTTCACCCCCTCCGGGCCGAACCCGATGAGGTTGGGGAAGCTGTAGCCGGTGCCGCCGGTGGAGCGTTCGACCAGGTCCCGGAAGCGATCCTCGAACTGCGACTCCAATGCGGCGCGCTCGGCCGGCGTCAGATTGGGCATCTCGTCGCGCAAGAACCGTTGCAGCAGGCGCTCCAGCGCGTCATGGGTTGCTGAGTTGGCCATCTTGTCCTCGCTCATCTGGTTGACGGCCGAAGCCTCGTGTCCTCGGAGTAGCAGCGCTCAGGCTCGCGTTTCACCCGTCGGACGCGTCTTCCTCGCTGCCTCCGGCGTACCGGCTCGTGCCGCCGCCGCTTTCGGGCCGCGGCATCGGACCTGTCCGTTTGCTGGTGCACGTCGACTGATTGGGCATGCCTGATAGGAGTTTGTACGAGTCCGCGATCTCGGCGAGCGAAGTCCTCGACGGTCCGCGTCACCGTGAACTCTGCGCAGCGCGCCGCTAAAGTCGAGCTGGCTTTCGGAGGGTCCGTCGCGTCGGCGGCGCTGATCATCTTCGCAAGCAGCTTCCCGATGGGGTTCCGCTGCTGTTCCGGATTCGGCGATCGTGCTGCCGAACGTCAAATACGAAACCTTGGAAGAGCAGCTCCTGGTGACACGACGGCGCAATGGACGAGACCAACCCGCCCCAGCGCTTCTCGTCGGCGATCTGCAGATTGAGGATTTCGACCACTCGCGGATCGCTGAGCCGGATCGTTCCCAGGTCTGGCTCGAGTCCGATAGGTCGAGCGATCTCGTTGAGCAGGTCGAGCACCTCGTGCTGATCCGAAAGCCGTTCGTTGCCGCAGTTCTGATGATCACGCCATAGGCGGCGGCGCGCAGCTCGGCCTCGCCGTGGGCTGTCGGATGGGTGCCGAGGCCATAGAGATCGATCGCACGATCGACATCGAACAGCATCTTGGCAGCGAGCACCAGCTCGCTCAGCATCTGCGTCATCGCACGAGCAACACAGGCAATCGATCTTGTCGGCAAGCGCGGTACGGCCCAGCGCGATGTCGAGCAGCGTCTGCGTCGGCGGGTCGAACGTCGCGCCTGCGGCGACGCCGGAGACGAGCAATGGCGAGCGCGCAAGATAGGGCAGCCGGTAGCCGGATCGGCTGGCCTCGAAGCCTTGCGTGAACAGCCGCAGCTCCGCGAAGAACACCGACGCCGGTGGCGCCGGCGGGAGCACGAGCGGCTCCGCGATGATGAGAAACCGCTCGAGCCGCTGCACGATGACCGCCGAGGCCGTGCCGAGCGCGCGCAGGCCGTCGGGCGTCGATCCGGCTGCCAGATCGATAAGATCATCGAGCTGCCGCGAGAGGTAGGCTCTCATCGAGCAGAACGCGAAGATCGGGCGAACCCATGTCTTCGAGCCTGTCGTAGATCTCCAGCACCGCCTGCTGCGCCCGCGGCAAGGTGTCCTGGTCGTCGATGGCGTTCGGCGCAAGCAGATTGCGCAGCGCCTCGACCACGCCGTTGCGGCGGGATTCGAGCGTCGCCGCGGTGACCTGCAGGATGCCGCCGGAGCGGGTGATGCCGGCATCGCCGAGCGCATCGCCGATCAGCGACCAGCATGACGTTGGCGGCGAGGTCGCAGGCCTGGGCGAGACGGCAATAGATCTCGGTGGCGCAGGAATTGACCGCCGCCGCGTAGCGCGCCAGCCGACCGAACTCGCCGAGGCTGCGGCGGGCGCCGAACGCGCGGTCGCGCTCGCTCGCATCGATCGCATAGCGCGCCGAGGCGAAGCCGTCGGCACAGGCGCGGCGGATCATGGAGGCCCAGCCCGACAGTTCCGGCTGGATGTCGGCGAGGTCAGGACTGGTCGTCAGCTCCTTCAGTGCGGCCTCGATCGCGTCGGAGGCGCGGCGCATCTCGGGACGCCCGGTGCCGTTCGGCTGGGGCGTGACGGGCGGCTGCGCCTGCATCACGGAGAACGGCAATCCCTGCTGCTCGCGCTTGATCCGCTCCGCTTCGTCGCGGTAACGCGCCAGCAGCCCCTTGGCGACCTCGGCCGGATCGTAGGGATTGGAGATCTTCAGCGACCGACGCATCACATTGTCGACGGCAGCCCGGGCCGGGGAGCGATCGCCGGTGAATGCACGGGTCGAAGCATTTTGCGGGTCCATGTCGTCCTCACTCATGCAACGGCTGCGAGCCATGTCCGGGACTGGTTGCGCTCCGCAGCGGCCAGATTGGAAAGATGCGTGACCACTCGGTTCGAAAGCTCCGTGGCGGGAGCGCCGGACGCCAGCGCAATGGCGCTGGCGCTGACGAGAAAGCGCGGCGGCAGTTCGGCCGGAAGGCGCCCGGCCGCGAGCTGCATCGCGCCGCGGCGAATGGCGACCTGGTCCTCGCGGCGGAACGGGATGACGTCGGCGAGCGCGCGTTGACCGAGCGACCGCCGCGGCTGAAACGCGATCTCGTCGACCACCTCGGGGACGGCGCGGCCGAACAGGCGCAGCAGCGGCGGCGGCAGACGGTGGCCGCGGCGCGGGTTGTAGAGATCGCGCCAGATGCGGCGTGCATTGTTGGCGTCCTCGCCGAAGCCGAGCCGGTCCAGCATGTCCGCCAGGATGAAGCCGCGGACGTAGCCGGTCGGGTGCGCCCCGCCGGGACGGTAGGTCAGCGACCGGGGAGAAGGATGCGACAGGAAGTTCATCATGCCGGCGGCGGAGGCCGGGCCGCCCAGCAGGATGGCGGCGAGATCGGCGAAGATCTCCTTGTGCCAACGCCGGAAGATGGAAACGAGCAGCGGATCGCGCAACGAGCCCATCATGCGGCCGGCGACCGCGGTCTGGTTCTCGTGCCACAGCCCCAGGTCGGCCTGGATGTTGTGCGCGACCTCATGCAGGAACACCGCCTGCCACGGATTGTCGCGATCCCAGGGAATGCGGATGACCGGAAACGGATTCTTGTCGCCGAGCAGGCGGGCGAGCTGGACGCCGCGGCGTTGCGTGGCCGGCGAGTAGCCATGCTCCATGTAGGTCACGGGCTTGAGCAGGGAGCCCGAAAACACGTCGGGCGCCGCCGCGCGCACGGCGCGATAGCAATCGGTTGCGATCATGTCGTGGGCGGCGAGCGGACGGGCGAAGGACGAGCCGCGCTGGCTGAAGATTTCGAAGAACATCCCGAAGCTGCGGCGCGCGCGATCGATCTCGCGCTCGACCATCGCCGTGGCGATGAGCTTGGGCTCGGTCTCTCGACGCGACCAAATGCGCTGGAGATGTTCGAGCCGTCGCGCGATGCGCGCCGAGATTTGCGCCAGACGCTGGTTGACCGCCTGGAAGTGCTCGGCCGAAGGAGAGAACGGGATGTCCTGCGGCCGTAGACCGACGCGGCGTGGCGTCAACCGTGCGAGGCGTTGCGCGCGGGCCGTGACGGCGATGCGCTTTGCCTCCAGGAATTCGGTTGTCACCACGCCGGCCATGGATGTCCTCCGCTGCGCGCATGTGGAGCTTTGACGTCAGGTCGAGCTCACATCCGCATCGCACGCGCCGGAACGCGCATGGGGCGGCCGCGCATGCCCATGCCCATCCCGCGCATGGGACGGATTCCGCGCATCCCGATGCGCCCGCGACCGCCGGCGATTGCCTGGCGCAGGATAGCGCGCCCGCGCGGCAGCGGCCGCGCCAGCCGGCGGACGAGGCGGGTGCTGCGCGGCAACGCGTCGCGCGGTGTTGAGCGCGATGCGCGGCCGCAGCGCCGGCGGCGTGCCGCGGGCAGCGGCGGTGCGACGTACGCTGCGCACGACCCGCGGCAAGGCGCGGATCGCGGCCGGCCCCAGCCGACGGACCAGGGTGCGCGCAGCCCGCACCGTGGTGCGGACGGCGGCGCGGCGGGCGGCGGGCGGCAAGGCGGCGCCGGCACGGCGCACCAGCGAGCGGGCCGCCAGGCCGGCGACCACCGGGATCGCGCTCGGATTGCGAGCGGCATATTCGGCCATCGCCTCGAGCGCCTCGTCCTCCGACGCGGCTTCGAACCGCAATCGGCCGAGGAGTTGTGCGGCCGTCGCCGCGGCGCGGGCCGCGGGGTGGGGGATGACCCGCAGGATCGGCGTCGCGGCGCGCGCGATGCGTCCGACTATCGGCGCCGCCCGGCGTGCGACCCGCACTGCGCCACGCGCGGCACGACGCAGGGCGCGGCCGGCGCGACGGAAGAACTCATCAGTGTCTTCGGCGGCAAGGGCGGTGGCCAACGCGGTTTCCAAGGCCTCTTCGTCCTCGAAACCCTCTTCATCGTACGCGTCGATGTCGCCGAATTCGTCGAACTCAGCGGCCTCGAGCTCGTCCGCTTCATCGAAGCCTTCGCCCTCATCGGCCGCTTCGAACTCGTCGGCTTCGTCGAATTCGTCCGCGGCTTCGAGCTCGTCGGCCTCGTCGAATTCATCGGCCTCGTCGAATTCGTCGAACTCGTCGTACGCGTCCGCGGCTCCTTCGGCCTCGTCGTAGGCGAGATCTTCGAACATATTCTCCTCGTAAAGCGCCATGGGAGATCTCCTCTTGGATCAAGGCGGAACGCGTGTTCCAGAATGGCTCGGCGCTTGCTCGTGCGGACACGGCCGCGCTGTCCCGAGGCTCGACCCAACGCGCATCGATTTCCAGTCACCAGTGACTGGTGCCCGTAATGTGGTCGTCGGAAACACCGACTTGACAGCGTTTCGACCTTATGACGCGCGTTGGAGAGAAATGTCGGGCAAGCTACGCCATTGCGCCCGGCGCCCGAGATTCTTACTCCGGGGCGGCCGCCAGCATGCCGGCCATCACGGCGACGAACGCGGCCGCGAGCCAGAGGAGATCAAGGGGAATGGAGAAGGCGGGCATCGCGTGCGCTTCCGTCACTGACCCAGGAGCCGCCGTTCGAGCTCGATGCTGAAGTCGTCGTGATGCAGGCCGCGTCGGAAGTGCAGGTGCTTTGCAATTTCCCGCTCTGCCGCGCGCCGCTGCCCCGCCGAGATCGCGTCGATCATCCGTTGCCAGAGCGATCGAAAACTCGCGTCGGACCCGGAGAGAAAAAGAGACGGCGATTGATATGTCATGGTGGTCTCGGATGCGCGGCCCCATCGACCGCAGACGTCCCACCATTTAGTGCGCTTCTCCGCTCGCCCGTGTGAAGCGCGTCACACATCCGACCGATTGTCGCGAGCGTACTTCTCGGGGAAGCATCATCGGACGTCGTCCCCGCGCAGGCGGGGACCCAGTATTCCAGCGGCCCGCGTGTATGGCACGATGGGTCCCCGCCGCATGTCGGCTATAGCCGACATGCGCACCTGAAGTGCCGATCTCGGGTTTACCCGAGATCGGATGCGCGGGGACGACAATAGAGAGAGTTGCCTCAGCGGCGCAGCGTCACTCCGCTGCCTGATGGGCGTGGCGCTGCACGTCCGTGTTGACGAGCTCGAGCGGCGAGGCGGTCTCCTCCAGCATGCCCCAGCTCTTGAGCCAGTCGTAGGTGCGCTGCATCTCCGCGGCCGGGATCGGGGCGGGATCGCACACCACGAGGCGGCTTTCGCGCAGGTCTCCCACCTTCAATGCGGCAATCTCCGGATCGGTCTTGCCGTGATAGTCGATGAAATAATGCAGATAGGCGCGCTTGTCGGCGTTGATCCGACGGACCGCCGCGCGCACCGCGCGGTTGAAGGCGGCGTAGGTTTCCGCATCCACCCGCTCGGACGCAACCTCGGTGCCGTGGAAGAACGCCGAGCAGATGATACGGCAGCCCTTGTTCTCCGCCAGCGTGACGTGCGGCTCCGTCAGGGTGGTGGCGTCGACCTCGCCCTTCATCAGCGCGGCGAGGCGATAGCGTGAGCCGTTGGGCGCGCGGCAGAGCTTGATCTTCTCCCGCCGCATAAAGCCTTCCAGCATGTGCAACGCGATATAGTGGGTGCCGAAATAGAACGGCACGGCGACGGTTTTGTTGGCGAGCTGTTGCGGGGTGAAGACCGACGAATCCGGCGCGACCACGATGGCGGAATAGGTCATGATGGCGCGGCGGCCGACCTGGCGGCTGCCCTTGCAGTATCCTGCACCCGGCAGTAATTGCCCCACTCGCAGGCGTTGTACATGTCGGCCTTGCCCTGCTCGAACAGCTTGCCGTGGCTGGTGAAGGGATCGACCCCTTTGGGCCGGTGCACATGGGCCGCAACCTTCTTGTTCACGCCTTCTGGCGATCGGCCCATTCGACCTTGAGCCCTTCCTTTTCGAACAGGCCCTCGTCATAGGCGACGAGCTCCGGCAGGCCCTGGAACGGCGCCGTGGTCTCCAACACCAGCTTCCTCGGTTCAGTTTTCGGTGTGATTTCCGCCATTTAGCTCTCCAACCCATCCTCGAATACCGCCAGAAATCAGTTTTTAAGTCCGTTTCCACCGGCAACCAGGGGGACGAGGACGCTTAGACCTTCTTGCGTTCGTATCGGTAAACCGGATGCCGCTTGTCGAGCGGCAAGCCGTCGAGCCCGATATCGGGACGGTAGCCGTGCAGCTCCTCGAAATGTTTCGTAGCCTTGTGGCAATCGTCGCATAGGCTCTGCAGCTTGCCGAGCCAGAACTTGTTGATGTCGCCCTTATGCGGCTCGACGTGATCGACGATCGTGGCCGGCGTCACCCGCCCGAGCTCGGCGCAGTATTTGCAGAGCGGGTGCAGCTGCAGCTGATAGGTCCGCATGCGCTTCCAGCGCGCGCTGTCGTAGAGATGGCCGAGGGGACCGGTGCTCATGGCGACATCACCAAGGGTCCATACTACCGCGTCCGTCCACGAGGCGACAGAGGTCTGTCGGATGTTGGCGCCCCCTGTTTCGATCCACCATGGAAGGGGGGCCGCAATTGCCGAGCGGGTGAAAGCGGCCTTGAAATGTTGGAAAGCATAGGTGCCTCCCTCGACGGTGGAGGCGACGGCGGAGCCGCCTGCTTTGCTGGGCGAGTCATGAGCGGGCTTCGGCGCTTCGCCCCGAGACCGCGCACTGCCGTTCGCTGATCTCCCATAGCCGCCCCGCGGTCTCCGTGTCCTCTGCCTCGGGGCTCGGCGGCCTTTGCTGCTGGTCGATGAAGTATCCCCCGCTCACATTGGCAACATCCGGCGAGGTTGCGAGCCACACAAGGGTGTCTGCGCCCTTCTGCGGGCTGCGCGACACCGGCTTGAGGATCGTCATCCCTAAGTCCATCAGCAGGCCGTTATTGCGGTTGAACCCTGTTGCCACGAGCCCCGGGTGGAAGCAGTTCGCCGTCACCCCGGTCCCCTCCAGACGTCGCGCCAGTTCTGATGTGAAGAGGATATTGGCCAGCTTGGTTTCACCGTAGCGGCCAAAGCTCCGATAGGAGCGCTCGGCGTTGAGATCGCTGAACGGGATGTGTGCTCCGTGATGCGCCTCGGATGCGGTCGTGATGATCCGGGCCGGCGCGCTCTCCTTCAGCCGGTCGAGGAGCAGCGTGGTGAGCAGGAAGGGCGCCAGGTGGTTGACCGCCCAGGTCAGCTCTATGCCGTCCGTCGTCAGCTGCCGTCCTCCGTTCACCGCGCCGGCATTGTTGACGAGCACATCCAACCTTGGACAGCGGGCCAGCACCTCGGCGGCCAATCTGCGCACCGAGGCTTGCGACGAAAGGTCAGAGACGAATGTGGCCACCATCGCTCCTCGCCCGGCCGCCGCCCTGATGCGGGCCGAGGCAACCCGCGTCCTGCTCTTGCTGCGGCCGACGATCGCGAGATTCGCGCCGAGGGCGGCGAGCGCTTCGGCCGCCGCCAAGCCAATGCCATTGGTGGCACCCGTGATCAGGATCTGCTTGTCGTTCACGGCACAGCAATCTAAGGCTATGGCCATGCGCGGATGACCTGTTCGATGGTCAGAAACCCCGCCAAAGGGCCCCCCGGCGGGATTTTCTCGGCGGGATCACCGGGCGGTGCCCTGTTCAACGGGACTTCGGTTCTGGTCGTCCGAGGACGTCGAGACAGTCCTCGTATCCTGATGTACCTGGCTTCCACCCGCCGGCGACACACTCGTCATGCGCTGCCGATCGCTGGCTAACGCAGCCAGCGAGGAGGATGCCGGCCAGGACGATGATTAAGATACCAGTTTTCATCGGCCCTTATTGTCGCGAATAGTCGTTGACCATTTGATAACCCAGAGCGGCGCCGCAGACGCGGCCAAGCCCAGCGCCGGACGTTGCAAAATCTGGCGAGGATGGCGCCGCGACTTCTTTGCTGGGGGGCTCTTAGAGCCCCGGCTGAACCCTCGTGGCCCCCTCACAACAACTGCGCGGCCGGGGACTTTTATTGCGAGTGCCGCAGCAAGCGAAGGCCCCGGAGAAACTGCCGCTTTTTGCGGTGATCCTGGCGCGGTCGGCTCCGTAGCTCAAGCTCAAAGGCCCGCAGGGCGGGGCGCAGTCGCAGTCGGCTTCGTGCGAGACGATGTTTGCGCGTTGCAAGGTTGCTATCTCTTCGAAGGAGGGCCACTACATTGCGTCACGCAAGTGCAGCCGGCGGCTGGGGATGTGCGTACAGAGCGGCAGTTTGTGGTAATGCCCCTCACCCTCCGCCGCGCCCTCTTGTCTCCGGCCCATGCCGACCGGCAGGACTGGATCGTACTCGACGACGGCCAGGAGGTCGGGCGCATCTACGAAGATCGCTCGGAGAGCACGCCGCGCGAATTTAGATGGTTCTGGTCGATCACCCGGTACGTGCCACCAAGGCTGAACGTTCGCACCCATGATAAGGTCGGATCGCTCGCCGAGGCGAAAAGGTGCTTCGCAAAGGCCTGGAACGCTGCCAAGTCCCACGCGAGATGATCACCGCGCCGGAAGTGTGGTCCACGGGCAACCGGTGCGAGCCTGGTCGACGCACCAAAAAGGCTCGGCGTCCGCATCCTGCAAGGCGTGAGGCGCCGGGTAGCCCTGTTTTTTGTTGCTGTTGTCACTGTGACTGTCGCGTTGGTAATCCCACGGCACATCATCGCGCTCGGTCGGGGGCTGCCACTGGCGCGGCGCAGGCGTGCTCGCGTCGTTGTTATTGAATTGCTCGGCAATGGCCGGGGTCGCCGCCAGCAGCGCGGCCAGCAGCGCGAAAGTCTTCACCATTGGTCCGTTCTCCGATTTATAAAGGAGGCCGCTGGCGGCATCGGCCTGCCAGCGGCCCCGGGTCTAGGGAGGAAACGTCTAACAGTTTGGCTCAATGCGCTCCCGGCTGCTCGGACAATCTTGCGGTGATGATTTCAATATTGCGCTGATCGACCTTCTGGACGGCTGTCAAGGCGCACGCGGGGTGATTTCAAACCGCCCGGCCTGGAACGAACTGCCTTCAATCTAGTTGTTGGGCCGGACCCTCGGCGCATGCGCTCGCCACTCAGAGGGTCTACGAACCCCGTCGCGGCCCCTCAACCCGGCGGGGTTTCGCTTTGGGGAGCCGATTCAACTCCAGCGGCCGCCCGCCTATATTACCGGCATGAGTAGAGTGTTGAGTTTTGTAAAAGAGCGGGAGCGTATCTTCGGCCGCTGGCTGTCCGGGGTCGAACAGCTAGTCGGCCATGGCCTAAGGCCTGTTCAAAATCAGGATTTCATCTGAGGCTTGATTGTAATTCAAGCTTTGGATGGACCAATTTGCGCCGACGGACGCCCAATGGGCGAAGATGGAGCGTCATTGTCTGGGTAAGCCGACGGACCCCGGTCGCAGCGGAAGCGACAACCGCCGCTTCGTCGAAGCGGTACTTTGGATCGTGCGGACGGGAAGCCCGTGGCGTGATCTTCCGCCTTTCTTCGGCAACTGGAACACTGTTTTCAAGCGTTACCGCGACTTCATCAAAGCCGGGGTTTTCGTCAGGCTTTTCGAGGCCTGTTCGGACGCTCCGGACATGGAATACGCCATGGTCGACGCCACCATCGTCAAGGTCCACCGCCACGGACAGGGCGCAAAAGGGGGACCCAGAGCCAGGCCATCGGCCGTTCCAAAGGCGGCATGACGACCAAGATTCTGGCGCTGACCGATGCGCTCGGCAATCTCGTCCGCTTCGTTCTCCTGCCCGGCCATCGCTTCGATACCGTGGGCGTCGCTCCGCTCGACGGTCTCGCCTTTGGCTGCTTCATCGCCGACAAGGCTTTCGACAGCAATTCCATTATCGCCGAGCTCAACGAGCGCGGCGCCAAGATCGTCATCTCACAGCATCCACGGCGCGCTTTGCCTCTGCCGATCGACGCCGAGCTCTACAAGTGGCGACACCTGATCGAGAATTTCTTCTGTAAGCTCAAGGAATTCAAACGCATCGCCATACGCGCAGACAAAACCGATCAGAGCTTCGCCGCAAACATCCATCTCGCGGCAGCCGTCATAAACTCCCGATGAACCTCAACAGGCCTTAGACCGTGATGCAGCTTTTGATGCCTGGGCGAACGGATACAGCGCGACCGAGTATGCGGGCTTCATCGAACTAGGCATTCATTGACCGTGCCAAGCTCTAAGCGAAAGCCGAAGGAAGTCCTGCGCAAATCGTGGCGCGTCTCGATCCTGCGACAGCGCGCCCGGCAGATTGGCACCGTCGAGGCGCCGAACGAAAAGGCGGCCCTGGCCGCCGCCATCTCGCAATTTCATCTCAGCGAGGATCAACGCCGGCGGCTGGTCGTGCGGGAGGAGGACTAGCCGCATGTCCCGGCCACCGAAGCCGCCGCCACCGAGGCCACCGAAGCCGCCACCACCGCCGCCGCCGATGCTTCGGAGAAGCGCCGGACCCCACAGGGACTGCCATCGACTCCACCGGCCGCGCACCTATATTCTGGCTCATGTTGTCCCGCGTTCTTCCTTCCGGCTTCATCGAGCCGTGCCTTCCATCGTCCGCCGACAAGCCGCCGACCGGTCCCGACTGGGTCCACGAAATAAAACATGACGGCTATCGGCTGATGGCGCGCCGAGACCCTATCACCATCGGCGTTCGGCTCCTCACCCGCAACGGCCACGACTGGGCGCCGCGATATCCGCTCATCGTGGAAGCCGTGAACGCGCTCAAGGTTCGCTCATGCCTGATAGACGGCGAGGCGGTCGCCTGCGACGGCAACGGCGTCGCGGAGTTCGAGCGATTGCGCCGGAAGCGCGAGGGGCGGCACGTCTTCCTTTGCGCCTTCGACCTGCTGGAACTCGATGGCAAGGACCTTCGGAGCGAGCCGTTTGAAGTGCGGAAGTCAACGCTCGCCAGCTTGCTACGCGCGCGCCATCCTGGCTTGCAGTTCAACCAACATCTCACCCACCCCGGAGACGTCGTCTTCCGTCACGCCTGCGCCATGGGTCTCGAAGGCATCGTGAGCAAGCGCCTCGGCTCGCGCTATCATTCCGGCCGACGCCGCGACTGGCTCAAGTTCAAGAACCCCGACGCGCCGGCGGTGAAGCGGGAGGCCGAAGAGGAGTGGGGAACAAAGAAAAGCCCTTAGCTTGCGGGCAGAGGCGGGGCGACGGCAGTCGGTTGCCGCCGTCGCCAACATAACCCGCAACGGGGCCGCTCGACGTGCATCGGGCGCACCATTTCTCCGGGGAACCACGGAAACCGACGGGGGGTTGTGGTCATAAATTGCACTTGCCTGGGACCTTGAAAGGCCGAGCGTGGGACTCGGGTTTGGGAGTAGCGTAATGCGTCCAGCAACCCGTTCGGATAGAACAGATGATCTCCGCGTGCAGGCGCTCCAATTCGTCTTGGACCTGCATGACCTGAAAATGCCTACCGATGTGGCTATTGGCCTACTGTGCGCTTTGGCCGAACAATTCCAGCCCGGCACCACAGTGGGCGGCAGCATTATCGACAGGCGCTCAGCTAGTTTCGATAGAGCGGTGTTTCCCAGCCTGCCAGACTCGCTTGTCAGCACGCTCCGTCACAGCCCGATTTCGCCGCCCTACATCGGCACCTGCGCGCAGGCCGTGTGTGAAAGAAAAATCGTCAACCACAGCAAGGGTGCGGCGTGACGGCGATGGATCATTTAACGATCCCAGGAGGAGCGTATGCACCAGGGCTGGGCACTGAGCGTCGCCTTCATGATCCTTTGTTCTTCGGTAGGCAGTGTCACCGCAGAGGAGAAAAAGCCCACGAATGCCATACGGGTCGTGGAAGCCACATATGGCGGCAACTGTACAGGGGTTGCCAAGGGCAACGTAACCAAGTTCGTCGCTTCGACCTGCGATGGCACCGATCTCTGCAACTATCGTGTGTACTACAAGAATATGGGCGGTGACCCTGCGCCAGGCTGCAAAAAGGCCTTCCGCGCCAACTACGTCTGCGGGAAAAATAGGAAACCCGAGACCTGTGACTTAGAGGCAGAGGCTGGCATGGGTGGTGACGACGGCGAGGCAAACCATTTTTGCCTTCTGCATTGTTTGACCGAAGGCTCGCGCGAACGTCGCAAGGCAAAACCGAAAGAGGAAGGAACTCGTCGCGCTGTCGATCGCCCACCACTCACTGCACCAGCGGCCACACCAAATACCCAATCACCATCATCACCATGGCAATGGCGGTGAGCCGCCCGCCGAAGGACTGGCTCAAGTTCAAGAACCCGAACGCGCCGGCTGTGAAGCGGGAGGCGGAGGAGGACTGGGGCAGGGGAGGATGGCGTTAGTGAGCATTCAATGCCACTGACGGCGCCCGATTCGTTATCGCCCCACCATAGGAGGACCGCTCGTGCGGCAGATCATAACTCGTCTCGCCCGCTACATGGCGAGCCCGTTCGCGTTCCTCATCCTCCTCGGCTACGGCGTGCTTTGGTGGCTGTACAAGCCTGAAACCTTCGAGTGGCACGCCGGGGCGACCATGGCCACTTGGTTTATGACCTTGGTCATTCAACGCGCAGAGCACCGCGACACGCAGGCTATCCATGCCAAGCTCGACGAGATGCTCCATGTAATGGGCGAGGCGCGCAACGAACTCACCCGCTTGGACGAGGAAGAGCCCGAGGAGATTGAGGAGCGCCGCGAGGAAATGCGCAAAGATGACTAAGCACGTCGTACGAATTCCCATCGGTCAGGTATCCGACCGACATGCAAACCACGGGTGCGCTACGATGCATCCGCGCGGGAAATCTCTCGACCCTCTCGCGCGACCAAGCATACCTACGGGGCGGCGGGCTTCCTCACAGGGCTCGCCGCTTCGTTCTTGAGGCGATCACGAAAAGATACCTCGCTGCGTTGCCGGTGGCGGCACTGTGGCAGTGGTTACGCTCAACGGGCTGATGCGGTTTTTTGGTTCCAAAGTCGGGGACCGGGGACACAGTCGCCACCTACCGCAAGCAGCGCCGCCGGCTGGTAGTGCAGGCGGAGGCGATCAGTCACCATAATCGGGCGGTGCCTCATCTCCATCCCGACGCGCCGCCGACAACCACATCAGCGCCAACCGCAACCACACCTCACGCTGCACCGGGTCTGTCGCAACCTCAGCAGCCAACAAGCTCTCCTGCGCAAACCACTCGAACACGCTCAAAATGTCCATGGTTGAGCCCTCCAATCCCTAGCATCACTCCCGGCAGCCCGATTTAAGACATCCCCACACCACCAAAAATTCCCGGATGGAGTTCGAAATTTCGATGGACGGCAAGCCGTGCTCGTATCGCAACCGCAAGGGGGGCCGCTCCGGGGAGGCACCGGGCGGCCCATTCTGATTCGCACCAGCAGGGCCTATCTTGGGAACATGAAGAAGCCACGCCCACCCCAGAAGCCTCCCGGCCGCCACCGCCGTGCGCTCGTATTGCTCGCCTCGTGCCCGGACGGCTGCACCGAATCGGTAATGCAGGCGCACGGCTTCACCATCGAGCAGATCGCCGAGCTGATACGCGCTGGGCTCGCCACCCGCGAAGTCACGGGGGTGAAGATCACGGAGGCGGGGCAGCGCGAGCTAGCGGGTTAGGATGACGGGCCACGACTACCTCGGCACGCCACCGGGCGGGCGGCCTAAGGTTGCGTATAGCGGCTTGCGGGCAGAGGCGGGGTGATGGCATCTCGATTGTGGCCGTCGCCAACGCAACCGCAGAGGGGGCCGCTCGGGGGCAGATACCGGGCGGCCCCCTTAATCTGTACGTAAAAGTCCCAAATGGACGAACACCACAGCGAGCCTATGCTCGCACCCTATCGTCTGTCGGCAACCGTACAAACTCCCGTCGGATCATTGTAATAAGGTTTTACATTCGCCGGATGCGCTCAAGGCGTTGGTGGCGAGACATGCCAATCGGTCCCTTCCTAAACGGCGAGCGCCTCGATCCAGAGACGAGGCGCGTCCTGGGTATCGCCTTTGAGATGGTCTGCATCGCCCTGCGGACCGAAGACTCCGACGATTTCGTCAAACAAGCCATCGCCAACAAGATCATCGATCTTGCGAGAGCCGGTGAGCGTAACCCCGACCTGTTGTGCGAACAGGTCTTGAAGGACATTCGCGGGCAGGAGGTGTAGGCGGCACGCCACCGGGCGGACCCCCAAAAGTACGAGTGGCTTCCATGGAACATGGAAACCCTCAGCGAGTTATTGGCCATAAAATCGCTCTTGCCTGGATGAGGCCGCCGCGCTCAACGGCGGCGAACCGGGCGAGCAGACCCCGCCCCCTCAAGCGGGGTTTTGCTTTTTGGTGGTGGCGCTGACTTCGAACTCGGCTCCGCGAGCACCTATCTACGCGGCACTATGTTGTCGCCTGCTGCTCCCTCCGGCTTTATCGAGCCCTGCCTTCCATCCTCTGCCGAGCGCCCGCCGAGCGATCCCAATTGGATTCACGAAATCAAGCATGACGGCTATCGGTTGATGGCGCGCCGCGACTTGATCGGCATCGGCATCCGGCTGTTGACGCGCAACGGTAATGACTGGTCGTCGCGCTATCCGCAGATCGTCGAGGCTCTCAAGGTGCGCTCGTGCCTGATCGACGGTGAGGCCGTAGCCTGCGACGACAACGGTCTTGCAGTGTTTGAGCGGCTCCGGCGCAAGATTTCGGGCAAGCACGTCTTCCTGTTCGCCTTCGACCTTCTGGAGCTTAACGGCCAGGATTTGCGACGCGAGCCAATCGAGACGCGCAAGCGAAGAACGAGCGCTTGAAGCCCGCGATCCCGAAGGTCGGCGCGTGTCCTTCGGGCTGGGCACAATCTGGTTCTGCTTGTCAAAGGATGCGCTGATCGATCAGGAACTTCCGATGAGGGTGAGAGTTCAAATTTCACAATACACGGACAGAACCGTCCGGGAGGAAACATCATGAAACGAGCTTTGACGGCATTGGCGCTCGCCGGCACCTTGGCAATCGCCACGATTGCGACGCCGACATCGGCGCACGCTCAGTGGCGCCGGGGTTGGGGTTGGGGCCTCGGCGGCTTGGCGCTGGGCTTGACCATTGGTGCGGCGCTATCGCGTCCGGCCTATGCTTATGGCTACGGCTACCCGGCCTACTCCTATGGGTACGGCTATCCTGGCTACGGCTACGGCTATCCTGGCTACGGCTACGGCTATCCTGCCTACAGCTACGCAAGCTACGGCTATGGCTATCCGGCCTATGGCTACGGCTATGGCGGCGGCTACTACCGGCCAGCCTATCGCTCCGCCTACTATGGCGGTTACCGGCCAGCCTACCGTCCCGCCGTCTATGGAGGCTATCGGGTCGCCCGAGGAGTTGCGATCCACCGGGCTCGTTGGCGCTGAGCTACCTGTTAGGAAGGAAGTAGCCGACGATAGATCGGCACCATCTCGTTGATGGAGTGCGCCTGCCGCAGTGCCAGCTTTCGGCTGACGATCATGTCGGTCGCCCTCGATCTTCCGCAGCCTGAACCACACACCCTTTGGCGGCCGCGGGCTGCAGCGGTTCCGATGTTCGATGTGACGCCCTGTTCGCTTTGCGGCCTTACCGGAACGCTCGAACTCGTTGGCGGTGTTCTGGTGACGTTGGGCTTATTGACCCGGCCCCACCACGCCCGCAAAGTCTGTGAAAAAAGCGAGCCTGCCAACAATTCCAGCTTCGAAAGCGGTGTTTGGTGCGTGCACCATTGCAGCAGCGCGGGAAATCGCGCAAGGCCGCAGTGGATTAAAACTTTAGACCATCGAGCGCCGATGCGGCTCTGATGAGGCGCGGATCGCGCAATCTGGATACGGCACGGCCTTTTCCGCTTTGGCGCCTCACAAGCGGTCCAGTCTGTGCGCATGATCCGCGCGCCAGTAAAACGCCACACACGTGCAAAGGTTTCCTCCGGCGAAATCACCTAGCGGCTTCGCGGGCCCTCACTTCATGTGCAGAGTCTTTTTAGAGCCATTGAGACCACGTGGGGATGTTTCAGATTTTCTGGCGGGAGATGGCTTGGCGCTGGCCGTCGCCTGAATGAGATCGTCGACGACGTTTGAAGGATTGTCCCGCGTGGAAATTTCGCGGTTGAGACCCGTGATTTTTTCCCACCATTCCGCGGAGTACTTGCTCCCCATCATTTCCCTCCCGACCGCGCATCAAGCGCATAGATTAGCTGTCCATCTGCTCGATTAGACTGGCCGATTGCGGAAGCCAATATCGGCATCTCAGCCTTCGCTCGCCGCTGCGTGCGCCGCAATACCGAGCCCTCGCAATGGCGCCTCATTGACGCAAATAGGGCATTGCTCGTGCAATAAGAGGTCATAAAGGTGGCAGGTGGACGGGATCGAGCGCGTGACCGCCGGCGAGATCAATGATGGGTGTCTTACCATCGATACCTGTATGGGGCCTATGCCAGTTGTAGCGATGCAGCCAGGACGGCAGCTCGGCTTTTCGCTCGCGTGAGTTCTGGTAGGCCTGGGCATAGGGCCCTCGCGAGCACAAGGAGCGGGATTGGTGATCTGGCGCAAGGGCCAATGTCACCGCACGCATGAACGAGCAGAATTGGCCGTCACATCGTTGAGCTGCCTCTCCCATCAGGCGGCTTTCCGATCCAAGTCCCACGATATTCTGGCCTTTAATCGCGAACGAGGCATCGAACCACGGCAAGGCCGCGGATGGCACGACGACGAACAGTACTACGTCCGATTCTGCTTTGCCGATCCAGCGCACGCCGACGCGTTCCGCGAGCGGTTTGGGGGTGAGAGGCTGACCACGCCCCCACCTCGCGGGAGGGCGCGAGGGTGATTGAGGATCGCCGGCCGACGCGGGTGGCCTCTCAGTAACTCAGGGAAGGCCGTCGTTTTTCCGAAGGTGGTCTACTGATCACCGCAGCACAGTTACCTCCGGCATAGCGCGGAAGCTGGCCTCACTTAGGCTCTTCCCAGCTACCAGTAGCGCCTGTTCCACCACTCCAATCGCCCGTAGCGCTGCTGCCGGCGATGCCCGCCCTCGCCAGGAAACGGCTTGGCGTCGTAACCTTAGTGATGGTGAACAGGACGATGATGATGGCCAGGGCTCCGGCCATGGCAACGAGGGTTTTGATGGTCATTGTTGGTGCTCTCCCATGCGATACTTGCACCAACAATGCGGCCTAATTCCGCTCCTGCACCACGAGCCGCTTGCGCTGCTCATCGTTCAGCTTGAACTCCGCAACGGCCTCGGCTTCGGTTGTCTTCTCGTCGGGTGCTTGGACATCGCGCCAAGGTGTTTGGCGCGGGTGCGAAGAATTGAGACGCGCCAGGATCGCAGCTTGGCGGCGGTGGGCTTCTTTGTGGGTGCACGGGGCATGCCCGTTAGAATAGTCGCGGCGGGGCAAATTGCGAACCGGGCTGTCTTAGGAAGAGAACCCCGCCCTGCGTCCTCCCCAACGCCAAGCGGGGTTCAAGGGCCTCGGTGTGACATGGGCTGGAGATCGCAACGCATCCGAAGCCGGTTACAATCATACGCGGTTGGTGGCGACTGTCTTCCCGCTCCCCAACTCTGGAACCTCTAACGATCCCTGATCCACGCTTGCGCGTCTTCCTTGCGTTCAAACCGTAGGACGCGATCAAGTTGCCGTCATCCCATGTGAACTGGTCAAGGACGCGCGGCGAAAAATCCAAAACCCTGCTGGTTCGGACAAGCCGCCGCTGTTGCAGGTGCTCGGGCCGCCGAAGTCGAGCTTGTGTTCATAGCTGGCGATCGGAGGCGCTTGTTGACAAGCCTGCGGATACTTGGAGCCGAACAGTTACCAAGACCAAGACCAAAAGCCTTTCGGGCTTGAGGAGCTATCGCGCGCATAAGCCTGACCTAGCCTGCCATCTCGACCCGCTTCGTCGCGTACGGTCTTCTCTGGCTTTTTACGCGGCAGGGGGGGTGAAGTTAGCCGCTCCGCTGCGGACTTGCCCTGCGGGGATGTCCTCGACTGTGTGCTTTCGGGCGGTAGTTTTGGGGCGCCCGAGGCGAGAGGCCCTCGCGGCGCAACATCGGGCTGAGCCTCCGATGGAACCATTCCAGTAAAAGCATCTGAGCGGCCTAGAGGGAGCCTAGCAATGGAAGGCACATCGCTCGCTGCACGCACCGTCCTTCGGGGCGACTTGGCAGCAGCGCGTTCCGCATTGACTATACCACCTGCGGATTCGTTCGACTTGCCGGCATTGCCGGTTTGAACCTCGATCTCCGTCGTGGGCCCAACGATATTGACGTTCGCTGCTTCGAGGCGCTTGTACCCGCCGCCGTCCGGTGGGACTTGCGTATCGGCCGAAGGCGCCGCCACAGCACCGCCGGTTTCTACAGGCGATACCGATCCGCTGTGGCGATCGCGGCTATCGACACGGAGCGCAGCCACGGCGGCCACGCCGACCCCTATTCCGAACAGCATCGAGAAGAGTCCAACCCGCAGCTCGCGTCGCAAACGCGATGTGGGAGCCAAAAAGCCGAATTCGGGATGAATGTAACGGTTCGAACGCATTCGATTTTCTCCGGCAATCGCGAAACGCTGCACTGGCGAAACGGTTCCGGTGCGGACCTTTGTCTCAAGGAACGATCAGCTCGTTTGTTGATTATCTCAGAAACTTGAGAGCGCCGTGCAGCCTGCCCTCGGTCTCAAGGAACGATCAGCTCGTTTGCAGCCTGCCCTCGCGCGGAACGCGGAGCCGGTCACCGGGTTGAAGCATGGCGCGCATCGGCGCCTTCCGCTCCGATCGGCCTTCCGGTCCCCCGCGCTTGCCCGGGACTGCGAAGGCCGAAAACGTGGAGTCGCCGAGACGCGCCAGGCTTGGCAACCCGACGACAGGAGGTCGATCATGCGTCTCGATGAATTGCCGCGCAGCGACAATGTCGAAGATCGACGCGGCATGCGGATGCCGGGCGGGCGGGGCGGCCTCGGAATAGGGACGGTGGTGATCCTCGGCCTGCTCGGCTGGTGGCTCGGCATCGATCCGCGGATCCTGATCGGCGGGGCCGAAATCTTCACCGGCGGCGACAGCTCGCAGCAGCAGCAACAGACCCAGCAGGCGCCCACCGGCGCGCCGACCGACCAGACCGGCCAGTTCGTCGCGGCCGTGCTCGGCAGCACGGAGGCGCAGTGGAAGGAGATTTTCGCTCAGAATGGCAAGACCTACGAGCCGCCGACCCTGGTCATGTTCTCGGGCGCCACCCGCTCCGCCTGCGGCTTCGCCCAGGCGGCGATGGGGCCGTTCTACTGCCCGAACGACCGCAAGGTCTATCTCGACACCTCGTTCTTCGCCGATCTCGAGCGCCGCTTCCGCGCCTGCGACGCCGACAGCAAGGCATGTCAGTTCTCGCAGGCCTACGTGATCGCGCATGAGATCGGCCACCATGTGCAGAACCTGCTCGGCATCCTGCCGAAGGTGCAGGAGCTGCAGCAAGGCCTCGACCGCAGCGACGCCAACCGCGTGCAGGTGCGGGTCGAACTGCAGGCCGACTGCCTCGCCGGGCTGTGGGCGAACCACGCACAGCACACCTGGAATTTCATCGAGCCGGGCGACGTCGAGGCGGCGATGCAGACCGCCTCGGCGATCGGCGACGACCGGCTGCAGCGGCAGAGCCAGGGTTATGTGGTGCCCGATGCCTTTACCCACGGCTCGTCGGCGCAGCGCACGCGCTGGTTCATGACCGGGCTGAAGTCGGGCCGGCTGCAGGACTGCGACACGTTCAAGCCGGAGCAGCTCTGATGTGAGCCGGCCGCTGCGCCG
>CAWHCK010000035.1:0-44234 GCA_963827585.1 uncultured Alphaproteobacteria bacterium | reverse complement strand
ATGTAACGTTAACAAGAAAGAATGTGAACATGGCCAACAGAAAATTATTAAATGAATTGACCGACCCTAGCGAAGGGGCTATAGAAGCCTGGACAACCACCGGCGACTCGACAGGTTCGTTCCGGTGGCTTCGGCGTGCTAACAAATTTTTCACGTATCAATCTTTTCTACACAAAGATATGTTCCATGCAACGCACCCCATACTACAAATGTCCAGGACGCACCATGCCAAAGGCCACCCAACAACATCGTGATCATCAAATTAACGTATGTCCTTACTTCGCCTTTTCTATTTCCACCGATTGGGATGTAAAGATAATCGCGCAGCCAGGTTGACAAGGTAATATGCCATCTTCTCCAGAAATCTGAAAATCCGATGGCAGCATATGGATATCGGAAATTTTCGGGCAGCATAAAACCCAAACACATAGCTACTCCGATGGCACATGTTGAATACCCAGCGAAGTCAAAAAATATCTGACCTGAAAAAGCGAGATACACCCAACCATGCATCCACCGCTAACAATGGAGCAGGGAAATTAAAAACAGCATCGGAGGACGAAGCAAGCAGTGTGTCGGCCAAAACACTTTCATAAATAACCCTAGTGAAAGCAAAAATAAGCCCTGCATCATTTGTTGTCTGATTCGCCTTGCGGGGGATTCAAATTGTGGAACAAGTTGAGGAGGACGAACAATAGGTCCTGCGACAAGGTGCGGGAAAAACGTGACGAACAATGAAAAATCGAGCAATGATTTTACCGGCTCACTTTTCTTGTCTATACATATCAATTGTATAACACAGTGTCTGAAATGTATAGAAGGAAATATCCAGCCGGTAATATGATGTTAGGCTTTGCAGGATGAAAATCAAGTCCCACCAAATTGACTAAGGCGACAAAATTATCCAGTAAAAATCCACCATACTTAAAAAAGCAAAGCATTCCTAAGTTGCCAATGAGGCTTACGACAAGCAGCATTCTTTTTTTGTACTTGTTCTCCTGGTGTACAACTTCGCGGCCAACAAAATAATCAACCACTGTGGATAGCCACAATAACAAAATGAAAGGAGGATTCCACGCAGCATAAAAAATATAACTGGCTAACAACAGATTTACTTTTTTTACTTCCAGCTGAAACGGCAGATTATGCAGGATCAACATGATTATGAAAAATGCAATGAAGGTATATGAATTAAAGACCATAAAATTTGGTTTTAACGGTTTATGAGTTGTGCTGTTGAATTTGATTTTTTTGGAAATGTCCAACCTTTTTCTTCCTGAAGAATTTTAACGAGTTGGATTGTATAAGTCGCTGCGTCTTGAAGGGTTAAGTGCGACCATTCGGCGCAAGTCAAATTTGCAGTCCCCGGATAATCAGCATAATGAATACCTGGCGTGTTTGTGTATTCCAATAAATAATCCCAATACTTTTGACGTGGATACAGGCGGTTTTCCATTTCAATATAGGGTCCATCGGAAGGAGGACGAACAAACACTACTATACCTCCACGAGCCCTTATTTTATCAATTGCTTTTTTTGTTTGTTCTAAAAAAGCGTGAAGCGTATCGCCTTTAATAGGTGAAGCTCTTTTTATCCCTCTAGTCCAAAAGTCTTTTTGTCTTTTTTGCAATTTCGGATCTGCTAAGAACATCGGTGTTAACCAAGTTTGCCTGTTAAAATTTACAACGCCAAATTCTTTGGGAGTAAAAGTAGCGGGACTTACATTGACTCCTGGTCGGTTGGTAATATTCAGATCATTCAGTAAAGAAGTCAAACTATATTTTCCTTCTTCCAGTAAAACCAGTTTTGACTCCAGGAAATAATTAATGTAAGCACTTGCGCTTTGTGCTGGGGTTTCCTCATAATAATATTCTAATGCTTCCCGGGCCAACCTATCTCTTTGTGCTGAATCCGGAAATGAAAAAAATTGGGCTTCGGCTACATCCATAATTACTTTTCCTTTAAAATTTTCATCGTTGGCGAGGTCTCGGAGTACCAGGCGTCCCGGAGTTCCTACGATTGCAAGCTGAATTGCTTTTTCTCCGGTTAGTTTTTCCCACGTAGGTACATCGAGATCAAATTTGATTCGTGAGCCACCTATAAAAACAGTTGCCTCGTCCGCTGGTTTGTAAATTTGTTTTCGTTTCGTTGACCATAACACTTTGTCGTCGTTGTAGGTTGGTATGAAGCCACGACCCCGCCAGTACATCTCGAGGTAAACGATAAATCCGATTACTACCATGAGGGTCAGAATGGCGGCTTTGACTAAACTTTTGGATTCCATACTGTTTTTGTTTAATGACTAACAACTAAAATATCTGAGCTCGCGACGATAGAACAAAGCACAGAAGTATTAGCACTATAATCAATAACCCTTTTAGGTGATAGTCTTATGCATGATTGCCATTCAAGTGCCGACGTTACTTGTAAGCCGTAGCCTTTTCCCCAAATTCCCATCCGTGCTCGTCGCGCAAAATTCTCACTAGTTCATTGGTGAACGTGATTACATCTTTGGGATGGAGATGCGACCACTCCGGACAAACAAAATTTGCAATAGCAGGATAATCAGCATAATGTATACCGGGTGTATTCGTATATTTTAGCAATGGCATCCCAGTATTGTTCTCTGGGATAGGCCGCTAGTTTCAGATTCCAAATAGGTCCCCGAGCAGGGCATTCGAACAAAAACAACTTTCCCACCGCGCGCGCGAATTTTATCAACCGCATCCTTTACTTCCTTAAACACCGCCTCTAACGTATCTCCCTTAATACCGGGAGTTCTATTTAAAGCACCAAGCTTGATCCAGCAGTCAGTTTGTCTTTTTATCAAATGCAGGATTCGTCAAGAACATCGGCGTCATAACGGTTTGCCTATCATAAGTTGCAACTGCAAATTCATGGGGCATACTGGGAAAGCTGAATACACCCGGTCTGTTGGGAAGCTGAAGATCATTGAGCAAATTGGTGAGTCCCAAATTTACCTTCTTCGAGAAAAGCAACACTTGACTCAAGCTTAAAGCCCAAAAGTGCGCTCGCGCGTTGTGCAGGAGTTTCACTTTCATAATATTTTAATGCTTCTACAGCGGACTTTTCGGTGATGAAGGTCGCGGGCGAAAAAACAGACGCCTCCATTACATCGACAATAAGCTTACCTTTAAAATTTTCATCATTTGCGAGGTCACGCAATATCGGTCTTGGCGACGTTCCTACCAAGGCAAGCTGAATGGCATTCTCTCCCGTCAGATTTTTCCATAGTTGTATGTCCAAGTCAAACTTAATCCTTGACGGTCCAATAAAGACCGTGGCATTTATCAGGGGATTGGTAAACTTCCCTTCGCTTGTTCGCCCACAAAATTTTGTCGTCGTTATAAGTCGGTGAGAACCCTCGACCACGAATGTAAAGTTCCCAGGCTGCCATAAAGGCGACGACAATAACGATTGTCAGCAAGAATGTTTTAAGCATACTTTTAGATCCCATAGAAAATGAGTTATAAGAAATTTGATGTAGCAAGAATGGCAGTCACACTTAGTATTGCAAAAAACATCATAACGACTTTCGCGACCAATAACTCTGTTCAGTGATGTTTGCGAACTGCAAGACAGTATCCAACGAAGTGATGAATGTAATAATAAAATACGACGCGACATTTTCTTTAACGATTTTTTTTTGAAGTTACTTTCAATGAGCAAACGATAAAGTCATGTCGTTCCATTTTGAAACATCCATTTTGAAACAGTTTTTTATTTTTGCAGTCAGTCTTAACATCCAACTTCAACCTCACGAGCTTCGCACTAACACTTCAGTTTATTCTGCGAATTCTGTTACTTCCTGCATCGACAACGTAAACATTTCCTGCAGCATCAACATCAACTTCGCGAGGGGCAGAAAATTGGGATACATCAGCAATGCCATCGTTTGTTCCATTCGTTCCTGTTCCAGCAAACGTACTGACAATTCCTGCCGGCGTAATTTTTCGGATGCGGTGATTTTCAGAGTCAGCAACGTACAGATTACCCTCCTTATCTAAGGCGAGGCCAGCCGGAAACGCAAACTTGGCTGAGGTCCCGTTGCCATCGGCAAACCCGTATGTACTTCCCGCGATCGTTGTCACTCCGCCTGACGGCGTAATCTTTCTAATCTTGTGATTGAAAAGATCACCGACAAATACATTTCCCTGAGCATCGACGACAACACCAACAGGACGATAAAATTGCGCACCTGTGCCGGCACCATCAGCATAACCTTGCGAACTGCCTGCCAAAGTTGTCACAATCCCTGCCGGTGTAATTTTTCGAATCCGGTGATTCATTTGGTCCGCTACGTATAGATTACCTTGTTTGTCAATTGCTATTCCGCTCGGATTCATAAATTGAGCGGACATTCCAATACCATCGGCATTTCCCATCATGTTGCCCGCAAAAGTACTGACCTCACCAAGAGGAGTAATTTTTCGGATGCGGGCAGAGCCTTCTTCGGAGATATAAATATTTCCAAGTTTGTCAACGGCCGATCCATTCGGATAATAAAACTTTGCCGATGTCCCGAGTCCATCTACAATGCCAGCTACACTTCCAGCAACGGTACTGGCGACGCCGGCGGCTGTGGTTTTGCGAATGACGTGATTACCAAAGTCAGTAATGTAAGCATTCCCCAATGAATCAGCTGCAATGCCGCTAGGAGCATTGAACTTCGAAGGACTGCCGTCAACATAGCCTTGGGTGGATCCAGCCAATGTAACAACCGTCCAATGAAAAGTAAAGGCCGGGAGGTTTGCGGCCTGGCGGCCATTGGATTTTACAACGATTGGGCCACTGCCTGCGGCAGGAGGTACGCTGACGGTGAGCTGAGTCGCCGAAGCTGCTGTAATGGTAGCCGGTTTTCCATTAAAGGTTACCTCATTTTCGGCAAGCGTAGTACCAAAATTTGTTCCGTTTATAGTCACAAGTGTGGCCTTGGGCCCTTCGTTGGGACTAATGCTGGCGACTTCGGGAGGCGCCGCGCTGCCTTCATCATCATCATCGGAACAGGATAACATTAAAAATGCGCATAGCAGTAACGTGTTCGCAACATTCAGAAGCGAAAAAGAAAAGATCGTTTTCATAATTGAGATTTGTTTTGAGATTAAAGCCAGAAAAGTTTTTATTTTTTACAGGAACAAGTGCTCCTGTACGAGGGATCAAAGCAAGCGTGTGACGCAACTTTTATCAATAACCTATTTAGGCATCGCGGTATATCGTTAGCTGTATCCAGCTCAGAAATGCGTTTTGATAATCGTAGGGAGGATTTGTATCACTGTTTGGGGGGAGGAAAGAAAATTTTTATCAAAGATCAACTGTCTCCCTGAAACCCCAGGATCGATTAGAATCAATAACCCTTTTCGTTTAAGGTATTTTCGACGGAGAAATAATCTGGAATAAAAAATCAAAATAAAAGCGCTGAGGGAAATGCAAAGGAATTGACTGACCTATGCCGGAGCTTCAATTTTGCGGATTGGTACAACCTCGGCTTCAACAGCCGGCAGGCTGCAGGATTCGCTCCAAGCCTCCATAAGCTGCCGGCGCCGGGCCAGCATGTCGCCGCGCGAATAAGCTCGCTCGGCGGCGTCGCCGATGACGTGCGCCAAGGCCGCCTCGATCAGTTCGCGCGGGAAGTTCGTGCGCTCGGACGCCCAGGTCTTGAAGCTCGCGCGAAAACCGTGCGCCACCTCGTCCCGGCCCATGCGCTTCTTGAGCAAATGCCGGAACGCCCATCTAGTTAGGTGCCCGTCGCTACCAGTGCCGGGGAAGACCTGCGCGGAGTTCGCGGCGAAGCTCGGCCAGGAGCGCGGCGGCTCGAGACGAAAGCGGCACCCGGTGCGGCCTGCCCGACTTCATCCGTGAACCTGGGATCGTCCAGACGTTGTCCTCGACCTCACTCCACCGCGCGCCCAAAGCCTCGCCGGGCCGCGATGCGGTCAGGATCATGAATTCCAGGCATCGCGCGCTGGCGCCTGGCTGCGCCCGCAATTGCACCATGAAGCTCGGCAACTGCCGGTAATCCATCGCGGCAAAATGCTCGACGCGTCGCTTGCGCGGGGGCAACAGCTTCGGGCGGCGGGCAGGATTGTCGTGCGCGCGCAACTCGCGGGCGGCGGCCCAGTCCAGCACAGAGGCAATCCGGTGCCTGACGCGGTTCTGCGTCTCGGGGATGTCGCGCATCCTGTCGAGCACGGACAGGACAGCGGCGACGTCGACCTTGGCAACCGGCATGTCGCCAATGAGCGGGAAGACGTGCTTGTGCAAGCTTTCGACCCACTGGCGCCGCGACCCGTCGCCGCGCCAGCCCGCCTCATGCGCTGCGATGTATTCCAGCGCGCATTGCTTGAAGCTCTTGGCGCGGACTGCGGCAATGCGCTGCTCGTGCGTGGCGGTGCGCTTCGCTTCTAACGGGTCGATGCCGGTAACGAGCATCCGGCGATACTCGAATGCCCGCTCGCGTGCTTCCGCCAGGGTGACGTAGGCGGCCGAACCCATGCCGAGGTGGCGCGCCTTGCCGTTGCGGACGTAGCGGAAGACCCACGCTCGCGTGTGACGTTCGCTAATCTGCAAGTAGGCGCCGTGGCCGACCGCATAGCGCCCGGGTGCGGTGAGCTTGGCGACGACGGCGGCAGAAGGGAGGCGTTTCATGGCCTACTCTTGCTCTGTGCCTGCTAGCAGCTTGCCCAATCTCTCGGCGTCCACCCGGTTGCTCCTCATTGCCGGCAATCCACAGGACTGCCTACAAGTCAGGATAGCATAGGCTGGAACTTCTGGGAAGGCCCAAGAAGAGAAAGCCTGTAGCCAGAGGCTTTCCTGCGAAAAAGCGCAGGCGGTTAAAGGTCGGGCACCAGAATGGTCGATCCCGTGGTCCCTCGGCTTTCCAGGTCGCGATGCGCCTTCTGCGCGTCCTTGAGCGGATAGGTCTGGTTCACCGGGATCTTGACCGCCCCGCTCGCCACCACCTCGAACAGATCGTTGGCGGTCTTGAGCAGGTCCTCGCGCTTGGCGACGTAGGTGTTGAGCGTCGGCCGGGTCGCGAACAGCGAGCCCTTGGTCTGCAGGATGTTGATGTTGAAGGCGTCGACCGGCCCGGACGCGGAGCCGAAGCTCACGAACATGCCGAGCGGCTTGATGCAGTCGAGCGAGGCCGGGAACGTCGCCTTGCCGACGCCGTCATAGACCACCTCGCACAGCTTGCCGCCGGTGATCTCCTTCACCTTGGCGGCGAAATCCTCGTCGCGGTAGAGGATGACGTGGTGGGCCCCGCTCTTCTTGGCGAGCTCGGCCTTGTCCTTCGAGCCGACGGTGCCGATCACGTTGGCGCCGAGATGGTTGGCCCATTGGCAGGCGATGAGCCCGACGCCACCGGCGGCGGCATGAATGAGCACGTTGTCGCCCTTCTGCACCTTGTAGGTCCGCCGCAGCAGATACTGCACCGTCATGCCCTTGAGCATCATGGCGGCGGCCTGCTCGTAGCTGATCTTGTCCGGAAGCTTCACCGCCCGGTCGGCCGGCAGCAGTCGCTCGGCCGCATAAGCTCCGAGTGCCGAGGTGTAGCCGACGCGGTCACCGACCTTGAGGTCGGTCACGCCCTGCCCGACCGCGATGACCTCGCCGGCCCCCTCGTTGCCGGAGACGAACGGCAATCCGACCGGAGACGGATACATGCCCATGCGGAAATAGGTGTCGATGAAATTGACGCCGCAGGCGTGGTTCCTGACCTTGATCTGGCCGGGACCGGGCTCCGGCACGGGGATGTCCTCGTAGGTCAGGACTTCCGGACCGCCCGTCTTGTGCACTCGCACCGCTGCGACCATGGCTCTCGCTCCCTGTCTCGAACTTGCACGCGCCGCAAACCGGCCGGCGGCGGCAATGTCCCTCAGCGCAGCCCACGGATCAAGCGCTAGTGCGCTTGCGCTGGCGGCGCCGGCGGTTGCGCCGGGCCATCACGTTGAAGAACTCGACCGCGCCGGCGAAGACCATGGCGGAATAGATGTAGCCGCGCGGGATGTGGAATTCGAAGCCGTCGGCAACGAGCGCGACCCCGATCAGCACCAGGAACGCGAGCGCCAGCATCTTGGTGGTGGGGTGCTCGCTGATGAAGGCGCCGACCGGGTTTGCCGCCACATACATAACGATCATGGCGATGACCACGGCGGCGATCATCACCTCGAGGTCCTCCGCCATGCCGATCGCCGTGATGATGGAATCGAGGGAGAACACGAGATCGATCGCGACCAGCTGGGCCACGATCCAGCCGAAACCGTGGGTGGCGGCTGACCCCTCGCCGTCGCCCTCTTGCGCCTCGACCTCGCGATGGATTTCGTGCGTCGCTTTGGCGATCAGGAACATGCCGCCGCCGATGAGGATAATGTCCCGCCAGGATATCGCCATGCCGAAGATGGTGATGAGCGGCGCCGTGAGACCCACGAGCCACGTGAGCCCGCCGAGCATGATCACCCGGAAGATGAAAGCGAGCGACAGGCCGATCTGGCGCGCGCGGCGCGCCTTCTGCTCGGGGAGCCGCGAGGTCAGCACCGAGATGAAGACGAGGTTGTCGATGCCGAGCACGATCTCGAGCACGGTCAACGTGACGAGCGCGGCCCAGGCATGCGGGTCGGACAGGAGCGATAGAATGTTCATTCAGCGTTTCTCGGTCAGGCCAACCGCGAGGAGATAGAGGCCGATGAGCACCAGGCCGCCTGCGACCCATTGTCCGGGGTCGAGGTCGCGCAGCACCGCGACCAGCGCAAGCGCGGACCACAGGATCACGGCTACGATGTTGGGCGTGCGCAGCCGCGCAACCCGCATGGGGTGGAGGAACTTGAACGGCACGAACGTCAGCACCGCGAGCACCAGAACGATACCGGCGGCAAACCACGGCGCCGGCTTGAGCAGGAACAAATAGAACGCCGCCGCGTTCCAGAGCGCCGGGAACCCGCGAAAGTAGTTGTCGTCGGTCTTCATCTCGCGGTCGGCGAAATAGATCGCGCCGGTGACGACAATGACCATGCCCGCGGGCACGGCAATGGGCTGCGGCAGCAAGCCGCCGGCGGCAATCGCATAGGCCGGAACGAACACATAGGTGACGAAGTCGACGACCAGATCGAGCACGTCACCGGACCAGCGCGGGAGCAATTCGGGGACCTTGAGCCAGCGCGCGATGGCGCCGTCGACGCCGTCGATGATGAGCGCGACGCCGAGGCAAACAAACATGGCCGCCCATTGGCCACGCACCGCAAGGATCAGCGCGGCGAACCCGAGCGCCGCGCCGGCGGCGGTGAAGACGTGCACCGTGAAGGCGCAGACGTGAGTGAACGGCGGCATTGGCCCTCGGCCTCCTCGCTCGTCGCGCGGGCTTGACCCATGCATCCATCATACGGTCTTGCTATCGGTTGTCATGCCCGCGCAGGCTGGCATCCCGCAGTCGCTGCAGATACGACGATGCACGACCGCGAGCCAAACCGCCATTTGGAGGTTACTGGATCATCCGCTTGCGCGGATGATGACGACCGGAGAGTTTGGCGCATGAACACGAGCGCAGGATGGACAGCGTCGAGGTGGTGATCGTCGGCGGCGGCCCTGCGGGCCTGACCGCGGCGATCGCGCTGGCGTCGGCCGGGGTCGAAACCGTGCTGGTGGCCAAGGGGCCGGCTGCGCCGGATCACCGCACCACCGCGCTGCTCGCAGGTTCGGTCAGGGCGCTCGCCACGCTCGGCGTCTGGGAACTTTGCCAAAGCCATGCCGCGCCCTTGCGGATGATGCGCATCGTCGACGATACGGCGCGCCTGCTGCGGGCGCCCGAAGTCTGCTTCGCCGCCGGCGAGATCGGGCTCGACGCCTTCGGCCACAACATCGAGAACCGGTTCCTCCTCGCCGCCCTCGCCGCGCGCGCGCAGGCGCTTGGCGCGCTTACGCGCATCGAGGATGAAGCCGGTGCGGTCGAGGTCGAAGCCGAGCGGGTCACGGTCCGTCTCAAGGCCGGCGGCGCGGTGGCCGCGCGCCTGGCGATCGGCGCCGACGGACGGCGCTCGCTGTGCCGGGCCGCCGCCGGCATCGACACCCAGCGCCGGGCCTATGCGCAGACCGCGCTGACCTGCAATCTCGGTCACAGCCGGCCGCACCGCGACACCTCGACCGAGTTCCACACCGAAGCCGGTCCCTTCACCCTGGTGCCGCTGCCGGGAGCGCGCTCGAGCCTGGTGTTCGTCCTCGACCCCGCCGAGCTCCCTCGCCTCACCGCGCTTGCCGATGCCGAGCTGGCGGCCGAGATCGAGCGGCGCTCCCATTCCGTCCTGGGCAAGATCGCGCTCGAGCCCGGCCGCGGCGTCTTTCCGCTCACGGTCGAGCGCGCGAGGCGTCTCGGCGCCGGCCGCGTGGCGCTTATCGGCGAGGCCGCGCATGTCATTCCGCCGATCGGCGCGCAAGGCCTCAACCTCGGCCTGCGCGACGCCGCGACCATCGGCGAGCTCGTCGTTGCCGCCCACCGCGACGGCAGCGATGCCGGGGACGTGACCGGGCGCTACGCTCACATGCGCCGCGCCGACGTGGCGAGCCGCACGCTGGCGGTCGATCTCCTCAACCGCAGTCTCCTCTCCGATTTCCTGCCGCTGCAGGGGGCGCGCGGCCTCGGCCTCTTTCTGATGAACCATATCGGTCCGTTGCGACGGGCCGTCATGCGCGAGGGCGTCGCACCGGCAGCATCCCAGCCGCGCCTCATGCGCGGCGAGGCATTGTAGGCGCGATGCCCGCCTTCGCGCATAGGCGCTAACATAAGCCGGAAACATGGTCTGCCCCTGGTCACGCCGGCGAACTCTCTCGGTTGTCATGCCCGCGAAAGCGGGCATCCAGTAACCCGTGGAGGAGCGATCGCCGCCGAAGCGTGCCTATACTCAAGTCCAGTGGTTACTGGATCGTCCGCTTTCGCGGACGATGACAACCGAGAGAGTTCGCGGGCATGACAACGGAGAGAGCTCACTGCCTGCAAAAGCGGCTTGGCGAAGCCTATCCGTTCCCCCTACCGTAGCAACGCGGTCATGCTGGGCAACGGCATATTGAGGACGGCAATGAAGCTCCCGCGCAATTTCTTCAAGCCGCTCGCGATCGGTGCGCCCGCGCCGCTGCGCGAGCTTCCCGTCAAGCTCGAGCGCATGATCCACTTCGTGCCGCCCCACATCGAGAAGCTGCGCGCCAAGGTGCCGGAGCTCATCGCCCAGGTCGACGTCGTGCTCGGCAATCTCGAGGACGCGATCCCGGCCGACGCCAAGACGTCCGCGCGCGCGGGTTTCATCGCCATGGCCAAGGCCAACGACTTCGGCGCCACCGGCCTGTGGACGCGCATCAACGCGCTCAACTCGCCCTGGATGCTCGATGACGTCACCGAGATCGTCGGCGCGGTCGGGCACAAGCTCGACGTCGTCATGCTGCCCAAGGTCGAGGGAGCATGGGATATCCATTACCTTGACCAGCTGCTCGCCCAGCTCGAGGCAAGACACTCGGTCGATAAGCCGATCCTGATCCACGCCATCCTGGAGACCGCCGAAGGCGTCGACAATGTCGCGGCGATCGCGACGGCATCGCCGCGCATGCACGGCATCAGCCTCGGCCCCGCCGATCTCGCCGCCTCGCGCGCCATGAAGACCACGCGCGTGGGCGGCGGACATCCCGACTACAAGGTGCTGGCCGATGCCGCGCCGGGCGGGGGAACGCGCGCCGCGTTCCAGCAGGACCTCTGGCATTATACCATCGCGAAGATGGTCGATGCCTGCGCCGCCGCGGGGATCAAGCCGTTCTACGGCCCGTTCGGCGACTTCTCAGACCCCGACGCCTGCGAGGTCCAGTTCCGCAACGCCTTCCTCATGGGCTGCGCCGGGGCATGGACGCTGCATCCGAGCCAGATACCGATCGCCAAGCGGGTGTTTTCGCCCGATCCGGCCGAGGTCGCCTTTGCCGGGAAAATCCTCGCCGCCATGCCCGACGGCACCGGCGCGGTCATGATCGACGGCAAGATGCAGGACGATGCCACCTGGAAACAGGCCAAAGTGGTCGTGGACCTCGCCCGCCTGGTGGCCGCCAAGGACCCGGAAATGGCAGTGGGATACGGGCTCTGACCCTCTGGCGTAGGCCACAATCCTGGATTATGTCCGTTTGAGCATGACCAACACGAGCAAGATGCGCAACGCCAAATTCCAGATCGGCCAGGTGGTCCGCCACCGCCTGTTTCCGTTCCGGGGTGTCGTGTTCGACATCGATCCGGAATTCAACAATACCGAGGAGTGGTATCAGGCGATCCCCGCGGAGGTGCGCCCGCACAAGGACCAGCCGTTCTATCACCTGTTCGCGGAGAACGCGGAGAGCGAATACATCGCCTATGTCTCGGAGCAGAACCTCCTGCCCGACACCTCGGGCGAGCCGGTGCGCCATCCGCAGGTCGCCGAGGTGTTCGAGCAGGACGAGAAGGGCACCTACCGGCCGCGCAATTCGCTGCTCAATTAGTCCTCGCATCGAAGTCGCGTAGGGTGGGCAAAGGCGCGCCGCTCGGTCTCGACGCGTGGGCAAAATCGCGCACGCGCCGTGCCCACCTACGATGGCATAGGGTCGGCGATTTTGCCCACCCTACATGTCTCAATTGAACCCCGGACGCAGGTGGGGTTGCAGAGTATCGTCGCGCCAGATGCGTGGTTTTTCTTGCTGCGCCTGGAATGGCCTCGGATCGCTCGCTGGACCGTCATTGGCCTCGGCGAAGCCCGAGAGCGGAACCACGAGGCTGAGGGGCTGCCCGGCATTGTTGATGCCCTGGATGACGACACGCTTCCCCTTCTTGAGCTTGCCAATCAACTCGCTGCTCGCTTCGTAGTCGGCCATGCAGCCGTTGTTGAAGCAGGCGACATAGGGCCCGGTCATGGGCTGGTCGTTGTCGACGATCACGCGGGTGCCAGGCTGGATCGACATGCCGAGCGGCAAGGTGATGCGGAGCACCTTTTTGGGCTCGTTTTCCGGCTCGATCAACACGACCGCCACCACCGGGCCCCCTTCGTGCCGACCGTCCTTGCCGGTGAAGCAGACCTGCCGGGCGTTCGGCTCCTGGCCGGTGAGACAGAACTTGGCCCACGGCGAATAGAGCAGTTCCGGCTCCGCGCCCTGCGGCGGTTGCCGCCACTTCTCGGCCGGAAGCCGCTTCAGTTGAGCTTTGAGCTGCGTGTCCGAGGTAGACTGTTGTGCGGGAGAATTAGATGTGACCGCGACGATTGCGATCATCGCGACGAGCGGGGGGCAGAGCGTCGCGGCGGCGAATGAGAGTCGATCCTTCATGGCCCCTGCCCCCTTCTTTTGCAAGACGGCACCGAAAGCGTTGTTACGACCTCATTCAAGACTGGCAGCACACACGCGCGAATTCCGGCCGTCACCGTGCCGGTGCCGTCGCCGGCGGGCTTTCGAGCTTCTTGCGTGCCTCCTCGGCGCGCTTGCGCAGCTCGTCTTGCAGCAGCTTCTGCTGCTCCTCGACCTTCTTGGGATCGGCCGGCGCGCCGTCGTAGGCCCTGGCAAAGTCGGCCAGCGGCAGCGGCACGCTGATCGGTTGCCCGGTCTCACCGATGCCTTGCGCGTGCAGGGTTTGGCCGGTCTTCATTGCGCCGATCAGCTCGTCGCTCGCCTCGTAGTCGGCCATGCAGCCGGTGGCGACGCATATGACATAGGGACCCGTCATCGGCTGACCCTGATCGATGATGATTCGCGTCCCCGGCTGCAGCGACACCCCGAGCGGCAGCGTGACGCGCAGAATCTTCTTTCCCTCGCCTTCCGGCTCGATCACCACCGCGCCGACCACCGGTATCCCCTCCTCGAGGCGGCCGCCCTTGCCGGTGAAGCAGACTTTCTTTCCATCCGGGCCGGTCTGGCAAACTTTGGTCCAGGGCGAGTAGACGATTTGCGGCTCGCCATTTTGCGGTTTGGGCTGTTCGGGCGCAGGAGTGGGCGTGGCCTTCTGCTGCTCCTTGGATTGGGCTTTCGGCGTCGCCTTGGGCGCCGGCTGCTGCGCAAATGCATGAGCGGCGACGACCGAGACCACTGCGGCTAAAGCAATTGCGGCAAACCCGCGCGGGAGCGCCGGTGCGGCGAATAGGCTTTGATCCTTCATGACAGTGCCACGACTTGCGGGTAAGAGGGGCGCGCCAACAGATGTCATGGCGATCTTCCAAAATAAAAGCGGCGCGCCCAAGGCAGGTTCCCGGCCGGTACCGCCAGGAAACGTCGCGTGAACCTTTTTGGTGCCGAGCGAATTGTTGCAGGTTCTCAGGGGTTAACTCATGGTAGCGCAGGCGAACATCGGCCTGAAAGATGGCGTTCCGGCCGCCCCCTGGCCATGCGCGGAAGTCGGTGTAATTGCGTAGGTCGCTCGAGACCGGAGGAATTTCATGCCCGTCAATCTCATCGTCGGCAACGATGGCGGCAACAACCTCGACGGCAGCGCGGGGGCGGATCTCATCTATGGCTACGACCCGAACGGACCGCAGAGCGAGGCCAGCGGCATCCCCGCCACCCGGGTCGCGACCGGTCTCGGGCAGCCGGTTTTCGCGGGCGCGCCGCCCGGCGATACCAGCCGCCTGTTCATCGTCGAGAAGACCGGGCTGATCAAGATCCTCGATCTTGCCACCGGAGCAGGTCCTGGCAACGCCGTTCCTCGACGTGTCGGGCCAGATCTCGAGCGACGGCGAGCGCGGCCTGCTCGGCCTTGCCTTCGATCCGAACTTCGCCACCAACGGCTTCTTCTACGTCTATCTCATCAATACCCCAGCGGCGACGCCGAAATCCGCCGCTATCACGTGTCGTCGAACCCGAACGTCGCCGACGCCGCGAGCGTCACGCCGATCATCACCATCGACCAGACCAACGCCACCAACCACAAGGCCGGCTGGATCGGTTTCGGACCCGACGGCTATCTCTATATCGCGTCCGGCGACGGCGCCGTCGCCGCCAACGCGCAGGATCTCAGCAACCTGCTCGGCAAGATGCTGCGGATCGACGTGCACAGCGATGGCTTCCCCGGCGATCCCGCGCGCAACTATGCAATCCCTGCCGACAACCCGTTCGTGACGACGGCTGGGGCGGCCGGCGAAATATTTGCGCTGGGCCTGCGCAACCCGTGGCGGGACAGCTTCGACCGCGGGCTCGGCGACCTCTACATCGCCGACGTCGGGGCGAACCAATTCGAGGAGGTCAATTTCGGCCAGATCGGTGCCAACTACGGCTGGCCCGTGTTCGAGGGCCCACCCGGCAGCAGCAGCCCGCCCACCGTCGCGCCCATTCACTTCTATGACCGCAGCGTGGGGCAGTCGATCACCGGCGGCTACGTCTATCGCGGCGAAGCGGAGGCGCTGCAGGGGCAGTATTTCTTCGCCGACTTCGTGCAGGGGAAGGTGTTCACGCTCCGGTTCAATGGCACCGCGTGGGTTGCCACCGAACGCACCTCGCAGATCGTCACCGACTTCGGCACGGTGGGCAATGTCTCATCGTTCGGCGAGGACGCCCGCGGCAATCTCTACCTGGTCGACTTCGACGGCGACATCTTCAGGCTCACTCCCACCGTCGCGTCCGCCGACCAGGCGGACGTGCTGCGCGGCTTCGGCGGGAACGACCTGCTGTTCGGCGGGTCCGGGAACGACACGCTCGATGGCGGCGCCGGTGCCGATGCGCTCGTCGGCGGCCCGGGCACGGACACGGCGGATTATTCGTCATCCGCCGCGGGGGTGACCGTGAACCTCCTGACCGGCCTGTGGCGGCAACGACACCTTCGTGTTCAATGTCGGGCAAGCGGACGGCGACACGCACGGCGGGGTCATATCAGGCTTCACTCGCGCTCACGCAGCTGTTTCCGCTGCAGGGGATATTCCCAACCCGGGACTCCACCGGCCAACTCCGGGCCCTTTCCACTCGGGTCGATCCGAACCTTTGCCGGCAACTTCGCCATGGGCGGCCAGGGGGCCGAAGGGCAGGTCATTCCGATCGTTCAGAATACGGCGCTGTTCTCCCTGCTCAGCAACATGTACGGCGGTAACGGCACCACGACGTTCGCGCTTCCGGATCTCGATGGGCGAACCCTGATCGGTGGAGCGCCGCTGGACTATCTTCGAGTCGTCCCCCCATCGGTTCGAGCGGCATTACGCTATCGAGCGATCAATTGCCGGCAAGTCTTGGCGGCACCTCTGAGTTCATCGATAACTATCAACCATCGCAGCCCGTCACCTACCTGATCCGCGAAGGCGGGATTTTCCCTTCCCCCGACGGCGGGGGTGGGCTCGATATGATGGGGGAGATCGTACCGTTCGCGGGCGAATTCGTGCCCGGTGGCTACCTGGAAGCGGCGGGTCAGATCCTGCAGATTGCCGATCATGAGACGCTGTTCCAGCTCATCGGCACGATCTACGGCGGGGACGGAGTTACGACCTTCGCGCTGCCGGATCTGCGCGGTCGCACGATCGTCGGGACGTCCGCGCAATTGCCTCTCGGATCAACCGAGGGGCAGGCGGACGCGGTTTTGTTCAATAACAATCTTCCCGTCTCCGGTGGGCGGCAGCGGCCAGCCGTTCGACAATCATGAGCCATCGCTGGCGCTCACCTACCTGATCGCCCTGACCGGTCATTTTTCCGTCGCGCGACAACGGTGTATTCCTCGACGGACAGCAAATTCTCGGCGAGGTGATGGCGTTCGCCGGAGACTTCGCACCAAGAGGCTGGGCGAAGGCAGAGGGCCAACTGCTGCCGATCAACCAGAACCAGGCCTTGTTCGCCCTGCTCGGCACCATGTACGGCGGGAACGGGCAGACCACTTTTGCGCTGCCCGACTTGCGCGGCCGGACGGTGATCGGCACCGGAGACATCGCGGACGCCGGCGACGTGTTGGGCACCGACAGCGCGACGGTGATGTCGTCAAACATTCCCGACGTCCATTCTCACCGGCATCACGATAAACGTCATCGGCGCCCAGGACGACACGCTCGCGGGCGGCGGCGGAGCCAACGCACGTCGCGGGGGTCTCGGCAACGATGGGTATGTCGTCGACGACGGCGCCGATGCGGTGGTGGAGAATCCCGGCGAAGGTAGCGAGAGAATGCCGGTCAGGGCACCGACACGGTGGTTACGTCCATCAACTCGCATGATGGGGCCGAATTTGGAAGTCCTGGTGATGCAAGGCAGCGCCGATCTGCAGGCCTACGGCAATGCCCTGCCGAACACCATCACCGGCAACAGCGGGAATAATCTCATCGACGGCGGGGCGGGCGCCGACACGATGGCCGGTGGCGCCGGCGACGATCTCTACTACGTCGACAATGCCAGCGACGGCGTGATGGAGAACGCCAGCGAGGGTACCGACACGGTGTTCTCGAGCGCACACTTCCGGGTGGGGGCGAATATCGAAAATCTGGTTCTGCAAGGCAGCGCCGACCTGCAGGCCGGCGGCAACAGCCTCAACAACGTGATTTACGGCAACGCCGGCCGCAATATCCTCGACGGCGATGCCGGCGCCGACGTCATGGTCGGCGGTGCCGGCGACGACGTCTATTATGTCGACAATGCCGGCGACCAGGTGTTCGAAAACCCCGGCGAGGGCACCGACTCGATGTTTTCGACCGTGCACTTCCGGCTGCCGGCGAACGTCGAGAAGTTGGTTCTGCAAGGGAGCGCCGACCTGCAGGCCGCCGGCAACAGCCTGAACAACAAGATCTTCGGTAATGCTGGCAACAATATCATCGATGGCGATGCCGGGCACCGACATCATGATCGGGGGCGCCGGCAACGACGTCTACTTCGTCGACAATGCCGGCGACGGCGTGGTCGAGAATGCCAGCGAGGGCAGCGACACGGTGTTCTCGAGCGCACACTTCCGGCTGGGGGCGAATATCGAGAATGCTGGTGCTGCAAGGCAGCGCCGACCTGCAGGCCGACGGCAACGGCCTGTAACAACGTCATTTACGGCAACACCGGCAGCAATATCCTCGACGGCGACGCCGGCGCCGACGCCATGATCGGCGGCGCCGGCAACGACCTCTATTTCGTCGACAATGCCGGCGACGGCGTCGTCGAGAACGCCAGCGAGGGCACCGACACGGTGTTCTCGAGCGCGCACTTCGCGCTGTCCGCGAACGTGGAGTACCTGGTGCTGCAAGGCAGCGCCGACCTGCAGGGCTACGGCAACGGCCTGGTGAACACGCTCTACGGCAACGCCGGCAGCAATATCCTCGACGGCGTGCCGGCGCCGACGCTCATGTTCGGCGGCGCCGGCAACGACGTCTATTTCGTCGACAATGCCGGCGACGTGCGTGATCGAGAATGCCGGCGAGGGCACCGACATGGTGTTCTCGAGCGCGCACTTCGCGGCTGTCGGCGAACGTGGAGACACCTGGTCCTGCAAGGCAGCGCCGACCTGCAGGGCTACGGCAACAGCCTGGTCAACGTGATTCACCGGCAACGCCGGCAGCAACATCCTCGACGGCGACGCCGGCGCCGACGCGATGTTCGGCGGCGCCGGCAACGACGTCTATTTCGTCGACAATGGCGGCGACCTGGCGTCTCGAGAACGCCAGCGAGGGCAACGACGCGGTGTTCTCGACCGCGCACTTGCGGCTGTCGGCGAACGTGGAGAACCTGGTCCTGCAAGGCAGCGGCGACCTGCAGGCCGATGGCAACAGCCTGAACAACGTGCTCTACGGCAACACCGGCAACAATCTGCTCGACGGCGACGCCGGCGCCGACACGATGTTCGGCGGCGCCGGCAACGACGTCTACTTTGTCGACGACGCCGGCGACGTCGTATCCGAGAATCGTCAGCGAAGGCACCGATGCGGTGTTTTCCAGCATCGATCACACGCTCTCGGCGAACGTGGAAACCCTGGTGCTGCAGGGCTCCGGCAACGTGTCCGGCACCGGCAATGCGCTCGCCAACAACCTGCACGGCAATTCCGGCGACAACACGCTCAATGGCGGCGCCGGCGCCGACCTGCTCACGGGCAATGCCGGCAACGACACCTTCGTGTTCAACGTCGGGCAAGGCAACGGCGACACCATCGTGCGACTTCGCCGGCAACGGCGCAGCGGCGGGAGATTCGCTGCAGTTCGTCGGCTACGGGACGGCGGCGCGGGTGCCACCTTCACCAACATCGACGTGACCAACCATTGGCAGATCAATTACAACGGCGGCGCTCCTGACGAGATCATCACGTTCATGAACGGCGCAGCGGTCGATGCAGGCGATGTCGTGTTTGCGTGACCTGAACGTAGGGTGGGTTGAGCGAAGCGATACCCACCGCGGTTCGGGAAACGTGCTCGTATCTGATGGGTTTCGCTGGCGCTCAACCCATCCTACGGGCTCCGGGACTACCGCGTCGGCGGCGCCGGCGCCGGCTGGGCCTCGAGCTTCTTGCGCGCATCCTCGGCACGCTTCTGCAGCTCGTCCTGCAGCTGCTTCTGCTGCTCCTCGAACTTCTTGGGATCGGTCGGCGGGCCGTCATAGGCCTTGGCGAAGTCGGTGAGCGGAACCACGAGGCTGATGGGCTGGCCGGCGCCGTTGATGCCCTGGATGACGAGCCCCTGCCCTTTCTTGAGCTTGCCGATGAGCTCGCCGCTCGCTTCGTAATCGGCCATGCAGCCGTTGTTGAAGCAGATGACATAGGGCCCGGTCATGGGCTGGCCGCTGTCGACGATCACGCGGGTGCCGGGCTGGATCGACATGCCGAGCGGCAAGGTGACGCGCAGCACCTTCTTGGGATCATTTTCCGGCTCGATGAGCACGGCGGCGACCACCGGCATGCCCGATTCGACCCGGCCGTCCTTGCCGGTGAAGCAGACCTGCTTGGCGTTGGCCTCCTGGCCCTTGAGGCAGAACTTGGTCCAGGGCGAAAAGATGAGCTGGGGCTGGTCGCCGGCCTGCGCCTGCGGCGGGGCTGCGGCCTCGGGCTTTGGCGCGGGCGCAGCCTTGGGCGCGGCCTTGGGAGCCGCCTTCGGGGCGGCAGGGGCCGGGGGCGCTTGCGGAGCCGGCGGCGCGGGTGGGGCCTGGGCCAAGGCGCCGGAGCCAATCAATGCGGTGAGCATCGTCGTTGCCGCTGCCACGGCAAACGCGCGTGCGGCCGGCCGGGCCGGCGCAAAAACCAACCGATGATCCATCACGAGATCCTCTTGCTTACCGCTCCCCAGCGCCCGCGCCGGAACGGTTGCCCCATACTAGGGCTGTGTCGGCACCAAATGCGGCAGGAGCGTGACGCCGTGGCGGCCTGATAGCCCATTTGGGCCTTCCGATAAAGCCATATCCCCGCCGCGTTGGGGGACGACACATGGCTCACACATGGCTCACACTTGGCTCACACATGGCTCACGCTTGGCTGACACTTGTCTGACGCTTGGCTGAAAGCGGATTCGAATGCCGGTCAATGACATACGCATCATCATCTTGAGCCTGGTCGCATTGGTCCCCGTGGGCACGCTTCTTTTCCTCCGTCATCTCGCTCGTCGCAGCCGCCACGGCTGCGCCGCGGCATGCTGGGCCCTGCTGCTTGTCCTTTCCAACCACTCGGGGGCTGTCAGCGAGGCACATGGCGCCGAGCCCAAGCACGGCATCGCCATGCATGGCGAGCCGGCGCTACCCGCCGGCTTCACCCGCCTGCCCTATGCCGATCCGGCCGCGCCCCAGCGCGGCCGGCTGGTGCAAGGCGTGCTCGGCACCTTCGACAGCCTCAATCCGCTCATCGTGAGGGGAATCGCCCCGCAGCCGATCCGCGGCTACGTGGTCGAAAGCCTGATGGCCCGCGGCTATGACGAGCCGTTCACGCTCTATGGGCTCATCGCGCGCTCGGTCGAGACCGACGCGCAACGCAGCTACGTCACCTTCAACCTCGATCCGGCGGCGAAATTTTCCGACGGCAAGCCCGTCACGACCGAGGACGTGATCTTCTCCTGGCAGCTCCTGCGCGACAAAGGCCGGCCGAACCATCGGCTCTACTACGGCAAGGTCGCCAAGGCCGAAGCGATCGGCGAACGCGCGGTGCGCTTCGATCTTTCGGGCAGCGACGACCGCGAGCTGCCGCTCATCCTCGGGCTGATGCCGGTGCTGGCCAAGCACGCGGTCAAGCCCGAAACGTTCGAGGAGACCTCGTTCCAGGCGCCGCTCGGCACCGGCCCCTACGTCGTCGGCGAGGTCGACCCCGGCAAGAGCGTGACGCTCAAGCGCAATCCCGACTATTGGGGTCGCGACCTTGCGATCAACCGCGGCTTCTGGAACTTCGATGAGGTTCGCTTCGACTATTACCGCGAGGCCAACTCGCATTTCGAAGCGTTCAAGCGCGGCCTCTACGACGTGCGCAACGACAACGACCCCGGACGCTGGCAGACCGCTTACGATTTTCCCGCCGTCCGCGACGGCCAGGTGATCAAGGAGGCGCTGCCGACCGGCGTGCCGAAGGTGAGCTCGTATTTCGTGTTCAACACGCGCCGCGCGGTGTTCTCCGACATTCGCGTGCGCGAGGCGATCTCGCTGCTGTTCGACTTCGAATGGATCAATCACAGCTATTTCTTCGATCTCTACCAGCGCACCGCGGGCTATTTCGACGGCTCGGAACTATCGTCCCATGGACGGCCGGCCGATCTCCGGGAGAAGGCGCTGCTGGCGCCGTTCGCCGACGCCGTTCGTGCCGACGTGCTCGACGGCACCTGGTCGCCGGCGGCCAGCGACGGCTCCGGCCGCGACCGCGGCACGCTCAAGCGTGCGCTCGGCCTGTTCGCGGCCGCAGGTTACGAGCTGCGCGGCACCGAGCTGGTCGAAAGGAAGAGCGGCCGGCAGCTCACGTTCGAGATCCTGGTCACGGCGCGGGACGAGGAGCGGCTTGCGCTGTTGTTCGCGCAGAGCCTCAAGCGCGCCGGGATTGCGGCGCGCGTGCGCATGGTCGACGCGGTCCAGTACGAGGGCCGGCGGCTGAGCTATGACTTCGACATGATCCAGAACCGCTGGGACCAATCGCTGTCGCCCGGCAACGAGCAGGCGTTCTATTGGGGATCGGCCGCCGCCGACCAGCCCGGCACGCGCAATTACATGGGCGTCAAGAGTCCCGCCGTCGACGCCATGATCGCCGCGTTGCTCAAGGCCGAAGGCCGCGACGATTTCGTCGCCGCGGTGCGCGCGCTCGACCGCGTGCTGATTTCCGGCTTCTACACCATTCCGTTGTTTCACCTGCCGGCGCAGTGGATCGCGCGCTGGAATACGGTGGCACGGCCCGCGACCACGTCGCTCTACGGCTATCTTCCGGAAACCTGGTGGCGCGAGCGGACGGAGCCGTGAGGCGCCGCGGCTGCATTTTGTTGACGAGACGTTAATCGCCGTCGCGTACGGTGGCGGTCTGTCCCGCGTAACCGGCTTGTCGTCATGGCGCTCTTGGGTCCGATGGTGGTGGTCGCCGAGAGCTCGGCGGCCGATCTGATCGATGTGCTCGGCAAGGCCGGCGCTTTCCCGATCGTCGAGACGCGCTGGGCCGATGTACCCGCGGCCATCGCCGAAATCCAGCCGGTGGCGCTGGCCGTGGCCGACCCGCAAGGCGCGCCCTCGCCCCGCCACGTGCATGCCGCGATCCAATGCATCGAGACGCGCGGCGGCCCGGTCATGCCGGTGATCGCGCTGGTGGAGCAGGACGGCATCCCCGCCATCCCGAGCGCGCTGACGATCGCGATGGATGACTCCACCGACCGGCTGGTTGCGCGGCTGCAACTCGGCGCTGCGCGTGCGCACGCTGCATGCCAAGGTGTTGCGGCAGGCGCGCAGCGCCGGCGCGCACAAGGAAATCCCGGCGTTCGTCCCGCCCGACCTGCTCGACGACGCGACCGTGCTCTGCGTCGGACGCGGCAGCTCCTATCCCGCGCTTTCGGTCGCGATCGGCGAGCGCGTCGGTTTGATCGGCGCGCTCAGCGTCGAGACCGCCACCCGCTATCTCAAGGCCCGCGACGTGGACGGCGTGGTCGTCGGCGAGGGCCTGGGCGCGCGCGTCGTCGAGGCGCTGCTCAACGTGCTCGCCGGGGACGCGCGGTTTCGCGACCTCCCGGTCGGCGTGCTCGACAGCGCCGCGGTCGACGACGAGCGGCTGCCCAATCTGGTCCGCATCGAAGCCGATCCCGCGCGCCTGGTCGAGCGTGTCCTTCCATTCGTGCGCCTGCAAGCCTTTGAAGGCCAGCTCAAACGGGTCCTGAAGTCACTCGAGAGCGACGGCGTGGTCGATCCCGAAACCGGCCTGCTCGGCGCCAAAGCATTCTGGCGCGACCTCGACCGCGCCGTGCAGGCGAGCGAGAAAACCGGTGGCGCGCTCTCGGTTGCGCGCTTCACCTTCGAGGGCGTCACCGACCGCCGCGCCTATCTCGATGCCGCGCGGCTGTTCGGCCGGCTGGTGCGCGACGTCGATTTCGCTTGCCGGGAACACGACGGATCGATCGTCGCGGCGTTCACCGCGACCGATCTGCGCAACGCCCATGTGGTGGCGCGCCGGATCGCAAGCGTGCTCAGGCAGACCATGCTCTCGCCCGGTCGCGACCGCCGCATGATCAAGCCGACGATCACGCTCGCGGCCTTCAAGCCGAGGGACAATCTCAGCGCGCTGGTGGCGCGGCTGGGTGCACCTCCAAGGGTTGCCGGCGAGCAACGCCAAGCCTAGTGCGCGTTCGGTGGGCTTGACGCCGGAGCTGCCACGCACTCGGTGTGCTCCCCTCCCCACGAAACCCGGGCCTGCCCGGGTTTCGCACATATGTTGCGCAAGTCGGGCAAGCCCGACTTGCGGTGGGGAGGGGTTGGGGGTGGGGGTTGTTGTTTGCGGACACGTCTCGCGCAACAACTACGACCCCCCTCCCCAGCCCTCCCCCACAAGGGGGGAGGGAGCAGACCGAGTTTGCCGCTCGTGCTGATTCCAATTCAACGAGATACGCTCTAATGTGGCAGCCTCTTGCGAGGACCCTGCCCATGACTTCCGCCCTGCCGATCGACATGGTGTCCGACGTCGTCTGTCCCTGGTGCTTCATCGGCAAGCGCCGGCTGGAGAAGGCGATCGCGCTCAAGCCCGACATTGCGGTCGAGGTGCGCTTCCGGCCCTATTTCCTCAATCCGTGGGTGCCGCGCGACGGCATCAGCCGGGAGGAGTATCTCACCACCAAGTTCGGCTCGCCCGAGCGCTATCGCAGTATCGCGCAGCGCGTGGCGCAGGCGGCCGCCGCCGAGGGGCTGACCTACGCGCTCGACGCCATCAAGCGCCAGCCCAACACGCTCGATTGCCACCGGCTGATCCTCTGGGCGGGCGAAACCGGCAACGCCGGGCGCATGAAGCAGCGGCTGATGGACCTCTATTTCACCGAGGGCGGCGATCTCACCGACCGCGATGTGCTGGTCGAGGCGGCGGCCGAATGCGGCCTCGATGCCGACCTGGTGCGCCGGCGGCTCGCCGGCGACGACGACGTCGCGCGCGTGGAAGGGGAGGCCGATAGCGCCAAGCAGGCCGGCATCGACGGCGTACCCTGCTTCATCTTCGGCGGGCTCGTGGCGGTGTCGGGCGCGCAGGCGCCGGAGCATCTTGCCCAAGCGATGGAGCGCGCGGCCGACGAACACGCCAAGCGCGTGGCGGCGGAGTAGCGTTCAGTCAGAACAATTGCCCGCGGGCGAAACGCAGCGCCAGCACGAGCAGCGCGCTCGCCGCCGCCCACGAGCCCAGGATGCGCACCCCGGTGCGCGGGGCGATGTGCTGCGCGCCCGCGGCATAGCGTGCGCAAAGCACGACGATCGCAAGCGCGATGGTTGCGCCCACCCCGGTGCCGATCAGCATCACGGTTGCGGCCGATATCGAGATCGCCTGGGGCGGCGAATCCAACCCCAGCGCGATGCCCACGACGGCGGCGAGCGGCGCACCGGCGGGCACCGGCAACGGACGCGCGAGCGCGACCAATAGCCCGCTCAAGGCCGCGGCCGCGAGCAGCAGGTTGGCGGCGGACGTCTGCCCGGCGCCGAACGCGAGCGCAGCCAGACCCGCGGCCAGGCCAGCGGCAAATGCCGCGACCGGCACAAGGAGGCGGGCGGCGCGCTGCTGGCCGATGAGAAGGCCCAGCGCCAGCAGCGCCAGAACATGGGCGGGCACCGCCAGCGGATGCAGCAATCCGCCGAGAAAGCTGCTCATCCTGCGCCGTTGAGAAACGCGACGCCGGCGAGCGCAATCGCCCCGCCTGCCGCGCGCACGGCAAAGCGGCCCGCGGGCCAGCGCGCGAGCAGACCAAAGGCGATGCCGGTGAGATGCAGCAAGCCGGTGGCAACCACGAAGCCGACGAAATAGGCGACGGCATCCGCCCCGGGCGGAAGCTCGCCGCCATGGGCGTAGCCATGGAAGATCGCAAACGCGCCGACGAGCACGGCCGCGATCCACAAGGGCGGGCGCGCCGCGAGCGCCACCATCAGGCCGAGCACGATCGCGGAGAGCGCGATGCCGATCTCCACGCCCGGCAGCGGGACGCCGAGGATGCCGATGATCCCGCCGAACGCCATCACCAGCGGAAAGACGATCGGCAGCAGCCAGATCGCCGGCGGCCCGAGGAACGCGCCCCAGAGGCCCACCGCCACCATCGCGACCACGTGGTCCGGCCCGAACAGCGGATGCGCGAAGCCGCCGACGAAGCCGCCGCTCGCGCTGCCGGTATGCGCGAAAGCGGGCGCGCATGCGATTGCGAGAACCAAGACCGCCGTCGGCACGGCGATGGCGCGCGGCTGTTGCTTGGTCATGATCGATGCGGGGCTTTATCGTGACGTCAAATCCGGGATGCGCGATCGATCGCCCGCGTTCAGGCGGCTTTTGCCGGCTGCGCGAGTGCGACCAGGCTACGCAGAATAGCCGAGGTTCCGCGCAGGCGCGCCTGCGGATCCTCCCAGTCGTCGAAGAAGACAACCTTCATGTCGGGCCGCACCCGCGCGGACGGACCCTGGTCGCGGATGAAAGCAACGAGCCGGTCCGGATTGGCGAAGGTGCTGTCGCGGAACGAGACCACCGCCCCCTTGGGCCCGGTCTCGATCTTCTCGACATTGGCCTGCCGGCAGAGCGATTTGATCGCGACGATCTGGAGCAGATGCTCGACCTCCTGCGGCAACGATCCGAAACGGTCGACCAGCTCGGCGCCGAAGGCCTCGATCTCGCGCTCATCCTCGATTTCGGCAAGGCGGCGATAGAGCGCAAGGCGCACCGGCAGGTCGGCGACGTAGTCCTCGGGAATCATCACCGGCATCCCGATCGTGATCTGCGGCGACCACTTGTCGGCGACCGGCGCGGTGATGCCGGCTTTGAGGCTCGTCACCGCCTCCTCCAGCATCTGCTGATAGAGCTCGAAGCCGACCTCCTTGATGTGGCCGGACTGCTCCTCGCCGAGGAGGTTGCCCGCGCCGCGAATGTCGAGATCGTGGGACGCCAGCTGGAAGCCCGCGCCCAGCGTGTCGAGCGATTGCAGCACTTTGAGCCGGCGCTCGGCCTGCGGCGTGATCTTGCCCACCGCCGGCAGCGTGAACAGCGAGTAGGCGCGCAGCTTGGAGCGTCCCACGCGTCCGCGCAGCTGATAGAGCTGGGACAACCCGAAGCGGTCGGCGCGGTGCACGATCAGCGTGTTGGCGGTCGGAATGTCGAGACCGGACTCGATGATGGTGGTCGACAACAGCAGGTCGTATTTGCCGTCGTAGAAGGCGGACATGATGTCTTCGAGCACGGTCGAGGGCATCTGCCCGTGGGCGACCGCGACCCGCATCTCCGGCACGTGCTTGTCGAGGAAATCCTTGGCGCCGGCGAGGTCCTCGATGCGCGGACAGACGTAGAAGGCCTGTCCGCCGCGGTAGCGCTCGCGCAACAGCGCCTCGCGCACGATCACGGGGTCGAACGGCGAGACGAAGGTGCGCACGGCAAGCCGATCGACCGGCGGCGAAGCGATGATCGAAAGATCGCGCACGCCGGAGAGCGCAAGCTGCAGCGTGCGCGGAATGGGCGTGGCGGTGAGCGTGACCACATGGACCTCGGCGCGGAGCTGCTTGAGCCGCTCCTTGTGGGCGACGCCGAAATGCTGCTCCTCATCGACGACGAGGAGGCCGAGGTCCTTGAACTTGATGCTCTTGCCGAGCAGCGCATGGGTACCGACGACGATGTCGATCCCGCCCTCGGCGATGCCTTTCTTCACGCGCGCCAGCTCCTTGCCGGAAACCAGCCGCGAAGCCTGCGCGATGTTGACGGGGAACCCGCGGAAGCGCTCGGCAAACGTCTTCGTATGCTGGCGAGCGAGCAGCGTGGTCGGCACCACCACCGCGACCTGCTTGCCGTTCATCGCGGCCGCGAACGCCGCCCGCAGCGCGACTTCGGTCTTGCCGAAGCCCACGTCGCCGCAGATCAGCCGGTCCATCGGCCGCCCGGAGGCGAGCTCGCCCAGCACCACGTCGATGGCGACCTGCTGGTCCTCGGTCTCCTCGTAGGGAAAGCCGGCGCAGAATTCGTCATAGGGCCCGTGCTCGACCGCCACGCGCGGCGCCTCCCGCAACTTCCGCTCGGCCGCGATCTTGATCAGCTCGTTCGCGATCTCGCGGATGCGGCTCTTCATGCGCGCCTTGCGCGCCTGCCAGGCGCCGCCGCCGAGCCGATCGAGGTCGACGTGGGTCTCTTCCGAGCCATAGCGAGAGAGCAGCTCGATGTTTTCCACCGGCAGGAACAACTTGTCGCCGCCGGCATAGTGGATCTCGAGGCAATCGTGCGGTGCGCCGGCGGCTTCGATGGCGCGCAGCCCCACGAAGCGCCCGATGCCGTGGTCGACATGGACGACGAGATCGCCGGCGGCGAGGCTCGTCACCTCGGCGATGAAATTCTCCGCCCGGCGTGCGGCCCGGCGCGGGCGCACCAAACGGTCGCCCAGGATGTCCTGCTCGCCGATCACCGCCGCCTCGGCGGTCTCGAACCCGCTTTCGAGCCCCAGCACCGCGAGCGCCACCCGCGGCCGCGGCAGGCTCAGCGCTTGCGGCCATGACTCCACGATCGAGAGATTGGCGAGTCCGTGGTCGGCAAGCACGTGCCGCATGCGCTCGCGCGCGCCGTCGCTCCAGAGCGCGACGACGACGCGCTTGCCGGCGGCCTGCAGCGTCGTGATGTGCCCGCTCACCGCCTCGAATACGTTGCGGCCGGGCTCGGCGCGTTCGGCGGCAAAATTGCGTCCCTGCCTGGTGCCGGCATCGATGACGGACCCCTGCCCGTCCGGCACGGCGAAGGGCGTGAGCCGCGCCAGCGCGTCGGCGTCGAGCCGCGCGCGCCATTGCGCCTCGCCGAGATAGAGCCGGTCGGGCGGCAGCGGCTTGTAGGGCGGGCCGCTGTCGCGCTGGGCGAGCGCCTGCTGGCGCGCGTCGTAGTAATCCTTGATCTGCCCCAGGCGCTCGCGCGCCGCGTCCTCGGCGAGCGGCTCCAGCACCACGGCCGAGCCGGGCACGTAATCGAACAGGGTATCGAGCCGGTCGTGGAACAGCGGCAGCCAATGCTCCATGCCGGGATGGCGCCTGCCTTCGCTCACCGCGTGATAGAGCAGGTCCTCGGGAGCGGGAGCGCCGAAGGTCTCGACATAGCCGAGGCGGAAACGCCGGATCGATTCCGTCGTGAGCTGGAATTCGGCCACCGGGACGAGATCGAGCGCGCGCAACTGGTCGGTCGTGCGCTGGCTTTCCGGATCGAAGCTGCGGATCGTTTCCAGCGTGTCGCCGAAAAAATCGAGCCGCACCGGCTCGGCCATGCCGGGCGCGTAGAGATCGATGATGCCGCCGCGCACCGCATACTCGCCCGGCTCGCGCACGGTCGAAGCGCGGATAAAGCCATTGAGCTCGAGCCAGCCGGTGATGCCGTCCATGGCGAGCACATTGCCGGGCGCCACCGAAAGCGATTGCCTGGCAACGAAGTCGCGCGCCGGCACGCGCTGGAGCGCGGCGTTGACGGTGGTGAGCAGGACCGAGGGACGATCATGGCCTTGCACGCGCGCCAGTCGCGAGAGCGTCGTCATGCGCTGCGCGACGAAACCGGCGTGCGGCGAGACCCGGTCATAGGGCAGGCAGTCCCAGGCCGGAAATTCCTGGACGGCGAGATCGGGCGCGAAAAAGCCGAGCGCGCGCGCAAGCGCGGCCATGCGCGGGCCGTCGCGGCACACCACCGTGAGGCTCGTCGCCGGCGCGTTCGCGCGTGCCGCCACGGCGCGCGCGAGATCGGCAACGACGGGGCCCTCGGCGCCGTCGGCGACGGCTGCCAGCGTGAGCGGGCGGCCGGGGACGAGGAGTTCGGCGGGACTGCGTGCCATGCCTATTCCGTGCGCTCGCGACGATGGTTGAAATCGCGCAGCCGGCGAAACAGCGCAGTATCGTAGTCCGGCGGCACCTCGGTTTCGCCGGTGACCCAGGCCAGCAGCTCGCGGTCCGGCGCCTCCATCAGCTGCTCGAATTCCATCAGTTCGTCTTGCGTCAGCAGTTCGACGGTCGCGTCGGCGAAGCGGCCCATGATCAAATCCATTTCCCGCATGCCGCGATGCCAGCAGCGAAACAACAGCTTGCGCCGCCGCACATCCAGCCCATCGCTCGAACGTGTCGTGCCGGTCATCGCTTCCCCGCCGCGCATGGCGCGACGCCAAAGGCTTGCGCCCGCCCCCAGCTTTCCCGCCTCTTTCATTGCGTCGGAATGAAAGAAGCACGAAGGCCGGCGCGGGTCTTCAGATCCGTCTGGGCTACCGCTCCATGCCATGCCGTTACGCGCGACCACGGAGGAGGCAAAGCGCTAGCCGATACCCCACCAAGTCACGCTCATATAGCGAGGCGGTGGCGGAATGTCAGGCGGCTATTGCCCTATCTTTGGGCGCGGCAGCGTGAACGAAGGCCGGCGCTTGCGCGACCAAGGGTGCAGTGGAAATTCTCGGTTCAGGAGGGGTCCATGTCCCGATTCGCGCTCGCCGCGATGATCGGCGTCGGCATCGTTGCCGCTGCGCCAACGCTGACCGCAACCGACGCCTTGGCCTGCACGGGCGCCCGCCATCCGTCCGGCAAGCTCGTGGCGATCGACGAAGCGCTGCCGAGGACCAAGATCGCGGCGGACAAGCTCGCCGAGGCGAAGGAACTGCGCCAGAAAGCCTATGGCCTGACCATGGCCGGCAAGTTCGCCGAAGCCCATGACGCCGCGAACAGCGCCCTGCAGATCCTCGGCGTCGAGTGGAAGCCCGAGCTGAGCGGGCCGCCCACGCGCTGCTGATCCAGTCGCCTGTCCCGCATTGCCTATCCGGCGCAGCCGCGCGAGCATCGGCGGCCACGAAGCCGGGATGCCTCAATGCGGCCGAGCCTGCTCAACCCGCTGTTCGCTGCCGTCACGACGCTCTCCGGCGTCGGGCCGCGACTGGAGAAGCTCTATCGCCGGCTGTTCGGCCGCGAGCAGGTGGCGCGCGTCGTCGATCTGCTGTTTCACCTGCCCACCGGTGCGATCGACCGCCGGGCGCGGCCGAAGCTGCGCGACGTGGTGCCCGATACCGTCGTTACCGTCGCGGTCACGGTCGACCGCCACCGGCCGTCGCCGCCACACCGGCCGCGTGCGCCCTATCAGATCTACACCAGCGACGACACCGGCGATCTCATTCTGACCTATTTCAATGCGCGCAAGGACTACCTGCAGGCGCTCTTGCCGGTCGGCGAGCGGCGCTACGTGTCGGGCACGGTCGGACTCTACGACCACATGCTGCAGATGGTGCATCCCGATCGCGTGGTCGCGGAAGCGGATCTCGCGAAGCTGCCGCTGGTCGAGCCGGTCTACCCGCTGACCGAGGGAGTGAGCCTCAATCAGGTGCGCCGAGCCGTGGATGCCGCGCTTGCACGCCTCCCGGAATTGCCGGAGTGGCAGGATCCAAGCTGGGTCGCACGCGAGCGCTTCCCGCCCTTCGCCGCGGCGCTGCGCACCCTGCACCGGCCGGCGGAGCCGGGCGATCTGCTGCCGCAAGGATCGGCATGGTCGCGGCTCGCCTATGACGAGTTCTTGGCGGGCCAGCTCGCGCTCGCGCTGGTCCGTGCGCATCTGCGGCGTCCGGCCGGGCGGGCAACGTCCGGCACCGGACACATCAGGAAAAGGCTGATCGAGGCGCTGCCCTACTCGCTCACGCCTTCGCAGACCCGTGCCGTCGCCGAGATCGTCGCGGATCTCGCCAAGCCCGAGCGCATGCTGCGGCTGCTGCAGGGCGACGTGGGCTCCGGCAAGACCGTGGTTGCCCTGTTCGCCGCCACGGCCGTGATCGAAGGCGGACGACAGGCCGCGCTGATGGCGCCGACCGAGCTTCTGGCGCGGCAGCATTTCAACACCATCACGCCGCTTGCGGCCGCGGCCGGCATCAATGTCGCCATTCTCACCGGCCGGGAGCGCGGTCGCGAGCGCGGCGACATTCTCGAAAAGCTCGCCTTCGGGGACATCCATGTGCTGATCGGCACCCATGCGCTGTTCCAGGAGGAGGTCGAATTTCGCGACCTCGCGCTCGCTGTGGTCGACGAGCAGCATCGCTTCGGCGTCCATCAGCGTCTCGCCCTCGCCAAGAAGGGCGAGGCGGTCGACGTGCTGGTGATGACGGCGACGCCGATTCCGCGCACGCTGGTGCTCACCTATTTCGGCGACATGGACGTGTCGGAACTGCGCGAGAAGCCTGCCGGCCGCCGACCGGTCGACACCCGGACGGTCCCCCTCAACCGGCTCGAGGAAACGATCGGCGCGGTCGGGCGGGCGCTGGCCGAAGGCCGGCGCGTCTATTGGGTATGCCCGCTGGTCGAGGAATCGGAGAATACCGACCTCGCCGCGGCGGAAGAGCGCTTCGCCGCGCTCAAGGAGCGGTTCGGCGCCATGGTCGACCTGGTGCATGGCCGCATGAAGGGCGCCGACAAGGACCGCGCCATGGAGCGCTTCGCGGCCGGCGAGTCGCGGCTGCTGGTGGCCACCACCGTGATCGAGGTCGGCGTCGACGTGCCGGAAGCGACGGTCATGGTGATCGAGCACGCAGAGCGTTTCGGGCTCGCGCAACTCCATCAACTGCGCGGACGCATCGGGCGCGGTGCCGAGCATTCGACCTGTCTCCTGGTCTACAAGGGGCCGCTGGGTGAAACCGCCAAGGCGCGGCTGACCATCATGCGCGAGACCGAGGACGGTTTTCGCATCGCCGAGGAGGATCTCAAGCTGCGCGGCGAAGGCGACGTTCTCGGCACCCGGCAATCCGGCATGCCGGGTTTCCGGCTCGCGCGCATCGAGGCCCACGGCAAATTGATCGGCGCCGCCCGCGACGATGCTTCGATGGTGCTGGCGCGCGATCCGACGCTGACCTCTCCGCGCGGCGAGGCGCTGCGCCACCTGCTCTATCTGTTCGGACAGGACGATGCGGTCAGGCTCATCCGCGCGGGATGAAGCCAGACGCCCACTCTCCGGAAACTGCGCTAGACTTGTCGCTGGAGCATGATCTTTTCGGAAAACCGGTACCCACCCCGGATCAAGTCCGGGGCAGGCTTTTTCCGGATCATGCTCTAGCTAGTTCACCGGCGCAGTCGGACGCGCCACCGGCGACGCATGCGCGAGCCGCGCGGTCTCGGCCAGCGCGGCGAGCTTCTTTTGCTGATCGTTACCGCCGGGCTGCACCATTCCGGCCGACATCAAGAGCGTCATCGCCGCCTCGACCGTGATGTCGAGGTCGATGATGTCGCGGCGCGGCACGTAGAAAAAGAAGCCGGTCGTCGGATTGGGGGTGCAGGGCATGAAGGCCGCAACGTGCTCGGTGTCCGGCAGCCGCGCCGCGATGTCGGGGCTTGCGGAATTCGACAGGAAGACCAGCGACCACATGCCGGGCGAGGGAAACTCGACGAGGCCGACCCGGCGGAAGCTCGAGCCGCCCTTGGAAAACAGCGTCTCGAAGATCTGCTTGAGGCTCTTGTAGACCGGCCGCACGACCGGCATGCGGTTGAGGATGTTCTCCCCGATCTCGACGAGTTTGCGGCCGACGAAATTCGCGGTCAGAAAACCGAGCAGCGTCAGTGTAACGAGCGCGATGATGAGCCCGAGGCCTGGGATCTTCATCGGCAAGTAGGTCTCTGGCCGATAGGCGAGCGGGATGAAGGGCCGCACCAGATCGTCGACCCAGTTGATGAACCACCAGGTGAGGCTGATGGTGATATAGGCCGGCCCGACCAGGATCAGCCCGGTCAGAAAATAATTGCGCAGCCGGCCGATCGGGCCGGAATGGAATGGCGCCGGCTTGTCGGGCGCGGCCGCGTCGGAGTCCTGCGGCGCCGGCAGGCGCCCCGCATTTCGTTCAAACTCGTTCACCACGATCTTCCCAACATCAAGGCCAGCCGGCTGAGATTACCCGGCCGCGCGCGTTGCAGCGATATACACGAAAGTCGCGCTTCGATCACTCCACCGTGACCGACTTGGCAAGGCTGCGCGGCTGGTCGACGTCTTTGCCCATCACGGCGGCGGTATGGTAGGCGATGAGCTGCACGGGGATGGCGTATACCAATGGCGTGACCGCGGCGGGCATGGCCGGGAGCGTGAGCTTGAACAGCGAGTCGACATGCGCCTCGCGTGCCCCTTGGGGGTCGCTCAAGAGAATGATCTTGCCGTCGCGGGCAGCGACCTCCTGCATGTTGGACACGGTCTTTTCGAACACGCGATCATAGGGCGCGATGACGATCACCGGCATTGTTTCGTCGATCAGCGCGATAGGTCCGTGCTTGAGCTCGCCCGCGGCATAGCCTTCGGCGTGAATGTAGGAAATTTCCTTGAGCTTGAGCGCCCCTTCGAGCGCAATCGGATAGCTGGTGCCGCGGCCGAGATAGAGGACGTCGCGGCTTTTTGCGAGATCGCGCGCCAGATGCTCGATCTGGGGCTCGAGCGCGAGCGCCTCCGCCATCAGGCGCGGCACCTCGATCAGGGCGCGCACCAGCGTCCTCTCGTCCGCCGCGGACAGCACGTCGCGTGCGCGGCCGGCCGCGATCGCAAGCGCGGCGAGCACCGCGAGCTGGCAGGTGAAGGCCTTGGTCGAGGCGACGCCGATCTCGGGGCCGGCGAGCGTGGGCATGACCGCCTCGCTCTCGCGTGCGATCGTCGAGGTCAGGACATTGACCACGGCGACCGTGTGCTGCTTGTGCTCCTTGGCATAGCGCAGCGTCGCCAGGGTGTCCGCGGTTTCGCCCGACTGCGACACGAAAAGCGCGAGTCCACCTTCCTGCAGGGGAGATTCGCGGTAGCGGAACTCGGACGCGACGTCGATCTCGACCGGCAGGCGCGCAAACCGCTCGAACCAGTACTTGGCGACCAGCCCGGCGTAATAGGCGGTGCCGCACGCGGATATCGAGACCCGCTCGAGCGTGCGAAAATCGAACGGCAGGTCGCGCGGGAGCCGCACCTGCTCGGCCGCCATGTCGAGATAGTGCGCGAGCGTGTGGCCGACGACCTCCGGCTGCTCGTGGATCTCCTTCGCCATGAAATGGCGGTAATTGCCCTTGTCAACGAGAAAGGCCGCGGCCGACGATTTGAGCACGGCGCGCTCGACCTTGCTGCCTTTGCCGTCGCGGACCTCGGCGCCCTTGCGCGTGAGCAGGGCCTGGTCGCCATCCTCGAGATAGGAGATCGTGTCGGTGAAAGGGGCGAGCGCGATGGCGTCGGAACCGAGATACATTTCGCCATCGCCGTAACCGATGGCAAGCGGCGAGCCCTTGCGGGCGCCGATGAGGAGATCGTCTTCGCCGGTGAACAGGAACGCGAGCGCGAAAGCGCCCCGCAGCCGCGGCAGCACCGCAGCCACCGCCTCGGCCGGCGAGCGGCCGCTCTTCATCTCCTCGGTCACGAGATGAGCGACGACCTCGGTGTCGGTATCCGAACCGAACGTCGCGCCCTTGTGCTCGAGCTCCTCGCGCAACTCGCGGAAATTCTCGATGATGCCGTTGTGGACCACGGCGAGGCGATCGGTGGCATGCGGGTGCGCGTTGCTTTCGGTCGGCCGGCCGTGGGTTGCCCAACGCGTGTGGCCGATGCCGATGGTGCCGGCGAGCGGCTCGCGCACGAGCCTCGCTTCGAGATTGCGCAGCTTGCCCTCGGCACGCCGGCGGGCAAGTTGTCCGTTTTCCAGGGTGGCGACCCCGGCCGAGTTGTATCCCCGGTATTCGAGCCGCTTGAGCGCGTCGACGAGCGGGCCCGCGACCGGCTCACGTCCGAGAATGCCCACAATTCCGCACATGCGAGCGGCGGCCTCCTGTGCTTGATCGCGCGGACTATAGCCCCGACGACGATGTATCGGCGGTGAACGCCGAAAGGGAAATCAACATACGTCTCAACTTGTGACAATTAAGGCTAAGATGCTCGCCGATATCCTCACTTCGCGGGCGTCCGTTTCTTGACCGTCGGCGCGAGCTCGCGCCGGCGTCGCGCCCAGCCGTCCTTGACGGCCTGCCGGCCGCGCCCGAGCGCGAGCGCATCCGCCGGCACGTCGTGGGTGATCACCGAGCCCGAGCCCACATAGGCGCCATCGCCGATCTTCACCGGCGCAACCAGCGCCGAATTCGAGCCGATGAACGCGTTCTTGCCGATCTCGGTGCGATGCTTGGCGACGCCGTCGTAGTTGCAGGTGATGGTGCCGGCGCCGACATTGGCGCCCGCGCCGACGGTCGCGTCGCCGATGTAGCTCAAGTGATTGGCCTTGGCGCCGGTCTCGATGACGGCCTCCTTGACCTCGACGAAATTGCCGATGTGGACGTCCTCCTGCAGGCGGGCGCCGGGGCGCAGCCGCGCGTAGGGCCCGACCGATGCCCCCTTGCCCACATGCGCGCGATCGAGATGGGAGAAGGAGCGGATCACGGCGTTGTCCTCGACGGTGACACCCGGTCCGAACACCACGAAGGGCTCCACCACCACGTCGCGGCCGAACCTGGTATCCAATGACAGAAACACCGTCTCGGGCGCCACCAAGGTCACGCCCGCCTCCATTGCCGCCTTGCGCAGGCGTTGCTGCAGCGCGGCTTCGGTGTCCGCCAGCTGCGCATTGGTGTTGATGCCGCGCACGTCGTCCTCCTCGGTCTCGATCACCATCGCCTTGTGCCCCATGGCGCGGGCGATGGCGACGGCGTCGGTGAGATAATACTCGTTCTTGCGGTTGTCGTTGCCGATCCGCTCGAGGATCGCCAGCGCAGTCGGCCCGGCAAACGCCATCAGGCCGCCGTTGCACAGCCCGATCGCGCGCTCGGCCGGGCTCGCATCGAGCTCCTCGCGGATGGCGACGAGCTCGTCGCCCTCGAGCACCAGCCGCCCGTAACCGGCGGGCTCCTCCGGGCGGAAGCCCAGCACCACGACTGCCGCGCCGGTGGCGAGGCCTTCGCGCATGCGCGTCAAGGTCTGTGGCCGAATGAGCGGCGTGTCGCCGAAGATCACGAGGACATCATCCGGCGCGCGCGCGATCGCGGCCTTGGCGGCCAGCACGGCATGAGCGGTCCCGCGCCGCTGCGCTTGCACGAACATCTCGGCATCCGGCAGCACCCGCCTGGCTTCAGCCGCGACGGCATCGCCACCGGGCCCGACCACGACCGCCGTCATGGTGCCGCCGGCCTTGCGCACCGCGTCGAGCACATGGGCGAGCAGCGATCGGCCGGCGATGGCGTGCAGCACCTTCGGCCGCGCCGAGAGCATCCGGGTGCCCTCGCCGGCCGCGAGCACGACGGCAAGACAGGTGCGTTCAGCCTTCAACAGGGATCCTCCGAACCGCGTTTTTCCCGCCGGCGCCGTCATATCCGAGTGCGCCGCGGCGGAAAAGAGCAATGGTTGTGCGGGCGAGGTCCGCACGGCATAGTGCCGGGCCCATGCAGCCCCCGCTCTTCCTGCCGAGCGCGCGCCAGACCAACTGGCTGCTGCTGGTCGGGCTCATCTCCCTCGGGGAGGCGCTCTATCTGCGCTATCTCGCGATCGAATATGCCCAGGTCTCGCTCGCCTGCCAGGCCGGCCTGCAGACGTGGCTGTGCGCGACCTTCCGGCTGGTCATTGTCCTGTACAACCACTCGGTGTTCGGCTGGGTGGCGCTCGGCGCGGCTTTGCTCAATCTGGTGCGGCCATCGATGGTGTTGGTCGCGATCGGCCTTGCCGCCAGCGCGTTCGGCCTGGTGCTGCACAACGGTAATCTCGCCGGCCTGGCGGCGGCGCTGCTGATCCTCAGCCTGGCGCGTCCCGCGCCTGCAGCAGAGTGAATGCGAGTGCCAGCAAGGCAGCCGCAAACCACATGGCCTGCCAGTTGGCGAGGCTCTCGTTGGCGATGATGTAGCCGGCCGAGGCAGCCAGCGTGGCCGCCATCGCGGTCTCTGCCGCCGGGGCGCTCATGGGTCGCCACCAGGTCGGGAACAGCTTTCGCTTGGCGAGGAGAAGAAACGGTACCACTGCGCCGGTGAGCGGCGCGAACAGGAAGTCCCGGTAGCGGGGGTCGAAGACGAGGCCAAGGGCCGCCTGCACCGAAAGCACGGCAAGCGCGATCAGAAGGATACCGAGCCATAGCGCCACGCCGACGTGCGGACGCTGTGCCCTGCGGCCGAGAATACGCGCGAAGCTCGGGGGGCTCGCGCCCGATGCCAGCGCGGCGGCCGCCATGATCGGCGAGATCAGTGCAACGGCGGCCCAGGCCAGCGAGCGCAGCCAATCGCCGAGGGTGAGGCTTTGGAGCGGCACGTTCTCGATGGTCCAGCCGATCAGGGTTCCGGACACGATGGCGACGATTGCGACGCGCAGCCACCAGCCGGCGTCGGCCGCGGCGGGCATGCGCCGGCGGGCGGTCAGCGCGACGGCAACGATGACGGCCGCGAGCCCTATTCCGCCGGCTGCCTGCCAGCGCCAGTGCGGATGATTGGATACGGCGCCGCCCCAGGCGAACTTGGCCTCGCGCCGATAGGCGTCGAACAGCCCCCAATGGCCGCCGACCGTGCCTTCCAGCTGGCGCTTCCAGGGCTGGTCGTAGGCCTCGATCAGGTTGAGGCGATAGTTCTCGCGCTTGGCGAGCGCAAGCACCTCGTGGAGCGTGCGCGCCTGGTTCACCGGGGATGGCAAGGCGGCTTCGCGCATGCGGCCGGCGCTCGGCCATCCGAACTCGCCCACAAAAATTTCCTTGTCCGGGAAGGCTGCAACGACCCGCCTGCGGATGGCCTCGACATGCTGCGCTGCGTCGCCCGCCGGAATGGGGAAGTCCTCCCAGTACGGCAGGATATGGATGGTGACGAAATCGACCGCCGCGGCGATCTCGCGGTGGCGCAGCCAGAACTCCCACACATCGGCATAGGTGACCGGCATCGAGACCTGCGCCTTGACCTCCCGGATGGTCCGGGCGAGGTCGGGCGCCGACATTTCGCCGCGCAGCAAGACCTCGTTACCGACAACGACGGCCGTGATCACGTCGGGAAACTCTCTGGCCAGGGCGATCGCTTTCTCGACCTGGTAGCGGCTGCGATCCGGCAGGCTCGACAGCCAGAGGCCCTGCAGTACCTTCATGCCGTGGCGCCTGGCGATTGCGGGGATCTGGTCGAGGCCGTGATCGATCGAGTAGGTGCGCACGCAGTTGCTGATGTGCTTGAGCTGGGCCAGATCCTCGTCGATGTGCCGGGGGTCGATCGGAACATCCGGCCCGAACGGGTTCTCGTCCCCCCGGAACGGGGCATACGAGATGCAGTGGAGCTTCTCGCCCGCGGCGAGCGGGGACGGCGGCATCGCAACGGTGGCCCCGAGCCATCCCCATGCCGCGACGATCGCGGCAGCCGCAATCGCGAAAATCGCGGTCGCAATGCCCATTGAGGTCAGTCCCGGCCCGCCCCCGAACGATGTCGCCTCGCTTATCGTGCGCCGGCGGCGGTGCCAAGCGCCTGCGCTTGCGACCAATCGTGATTTTCCTCTCTCTGCGCTTTCACGCTTTCGACTTGGCGTCGCGTCGCGCGGCTGCTTTAATCGGGGTCGCAATCGAGAGTGCGGCCGTCGCCGCAATGCTGACCGAATGGACCCGCATGGGAGGGGGCCAGCCGGCCGGCAGGCTCCGCAAATCCAGAGCAACCATGCACCGATCCAGTCTGCGTCTTCTTACCGCTGCCCTGAGCGCGGCAATGTTGTGCGTCGCAAACCCGACATTTGCCCAGAGCGTGGACCCAAAGGCGGGTGATAAGCCGCAGGCCGGCGACAGCAAGGATGCCCAGAAGAAGGTCGACGAATTCGCCGAAGCCGAGCGGCTGCTGGCAGGCCCCGCCGCCAACCCGGAATGCCTATGGCTGGGCCGGCGGGTGGTAAGTCTGCTCTGGCGCGACGATCTCGATACCGCCTTCCGTCACCTCGACCTTTATGACCGGTTCGGTTGCCCGACGGGCCACATCCAGGCGACCTTCCGTTGCGTGCTTCGTCAGGGAAACATCGACCCCAAGGGGACCGACACGCTCAACAGCCGCGTGCATACCTGCTGGATCAATCCCAGTGCCGAGACGCAGGGGACGGCGGCGGCGCCCAGCGGCACCACCAACCGCTAGTCTGTACAAATATTCAGACCTGCACGCTCTAAGCTGTACAGCCGTTCAGAATGACTGTCTAAATTCGTCGGAACGTTTTTTTTGTTGTGTCGTTGTTTTCCTTGAATTGGCCATGACTGCTGGCTACTTGCAAAACCGCCTCTCGCTAAGGTACGCTATCGACGTCCTTGGTTGAACCTAGGGGACAGGTTCGGGTCTCTGCCTTCTGCCCCGTGTGGTAGTTGTTCTATGCGCACCGTCGCTGCTGTGGTGGCGCTTGTGATCTGTGTGCATGCCGGCTTATGGAGCCTGCTCCAACGGCAACATGCAGTCGCCAATGTCGATGCTCCACTCGCGAGCATTTCTTATTCACCCTACACGCGGGCACAGCATCCGGACTACGGCGATCGTCCAACGCCGGCGCAGATCCGCGCCGATCTGAAAATCCTCAACCCCTATACCAACACCATCCGCACCTATAGCTCGACCGGCGGAGGCGAGCTCATCCCGGCGATCGCCGCCGAGTTCGGGCTCAAGGTCGCGCTCGGCATCTGGATCGACAAGAACGAAGCCCGCAACGAGCGGGAAATCCAGGCGGCCATCGCGCTCGCGCGCCGCTACAGCAACATCAACGCGATCGTGGTCGGCAACGAGACGACGTTGCGTCTGGATCTCGTTCGGGACGGCGAGGCGACGCTGCGGGCGGAAGCGGAAAAGACGGGAAAGAAGCTCGAGGTCTTGAAGGCGGAAAAGAACGTCGCAGAATTGACCAAAATAATTCAGCGCGTGAAGCGCATGAGCCCGGTTCCGGTTACCACCGGTGAAATCTGGACGGTCTGGAGAGACCATCCGGAGCTGGCCTCCGCGGTCGACTTCATCGCCGCCCATATCCTCGAATACTGGGTCGGCATCCCGGCCGACAAGGTCGTCGATCAAACCATTCTCTATTACAACGAGCTGCGGCGCATCCATCCCGGCAAGCGCGTCGTGATCGCCGAGTTCGGCTGGCCGAGCGCCGGTTACAACATGCTCAACGCCTATCCCGGGCGGATCGAGCAGGCGGCCGTGCTGCGCGATTTCGTGTCGCGTGCCGAGGCCCACGGCATCGACTACAACATCATCGAAGCCTTCGACCAGCCGTGGAAGACCAACGAAGGCGGCGTCGGCATGTACTGGGGCATGTTCGATGCCTCCCGCCACGCCAAGTTCGCCTGGACCGGACTGGTCAACGATCCCGATCACTGGAAGCTCGGCGGTCTTGCCGTCCTGCTCGGCCTGCTGATGTCGCTGCCGATCCTGGCGCGAAGCGACGCCACATTCGGCGAGGCGGCGACGCTGGCGGTCGCGGCCAATCTGGTTGGCGCCTGGTTCGCCACTGTGTTCGCCTTCTGGCAAACGCACTATTTCGTGCTCGGCGCCGCTGCCGCGCTCGGCCTCGGCATCGTCCTCCTCGTGCCCTTGGTCGCGATCGCACTGGCGCGCATCGAGGAGATCGCCGCCGTCGCGTTCGGACGTGGGCCGCGGCGCCTGATCACGGCCGGCCTGCCCGCCGGGGACGGCACCGCGCCCAAGGTCTCGATTCACGTTCCGGCCTATCGCGAGCCGCCGGAGATGCTCAAGGCAACACTCGACGCGGTCGCGCGCCTCGACTATCCGAATTTCGAGTGCGTCGTCGTGATCAACAACACGCCCGACCCGGCCTTTTGGCGTCCGGTCGAGGAGCACTGCCGCGCGCTGGGCGAGCGCTTCAAGTTCATCAATGAGGACAATGTGAGCGGCTACAAGGCGGGTGCATTGCGCCTTGCGCTCGCCCACACCGCCGCCGATGCCGAGATCATCGGTGTCATCGACGCCGACTATGTGGTGCGTCCGGACTGGCTCAAGGACCTGGTACCGGTGTTTGCCGATCCGAAGGTCGGGATGGTGCAAGCGCCGCAGGATCATCGCGACGGCGAGCGTACCGTCATGCATCACGCCATGAACGGCGAGTATGCCGGCTTCTTCGATATCGGCATGGTCCAGCGTAACGAGGCAAACGCCATCATCGTGCACGGCACCATGTGCCTGATCCGCCGCGCCGCGCTCGTCTCGGCCGGCGGGTGGTCGAGCGACACCATCGTCGAGGACTGCGATCTCGGGCTGCTCGTGCTCGAGCGGGATTGGCAGATCCATTACACCAACCGGCGTTATGGCCACGGCCTCCTGCCCGACACGTTCGAAGCCTACAAGAAGCAGCGCCATCGCTGGGCGTATGGCGGCTTCCAAATCCTGCGCAAGCACTGGCGCTATCTCCTGCCCCGCGCCGGCGGCCTCACGCGCGAGCAGAAGCGCGAATTCGCGGTCGGCTGGCTCAACTGGCTGGGCGCGGAAGCGATCGGGGTCGTCGTCGCGATCCTCAATCTGGTCTGGGTGCCGGTCGTCGCCTTTGCCGGCATCGCCATCCCGGACCTGATCCTCACCATTCCGATCCTCGCGGCCTTCGTGGTCACGCTCGCGCATTTCGTCGCGCTTTATCGCTTGCGGGTCGCGATTCCGCTCGGCCAGATGATCGGGGCAGTGATTGCCGCCATGTCGGTGCAATGGACGGTCGCGCGCGCGGTGGGCTACGGCGTATGGAAGGAAAGCCTTCCCTTTATGCGCACGGCCAAGGGCGGCGCGACCTGCAAGGGGCCGGACTTCCCGGCATTTTGGGAGGCCGTGCTGGCCGCGCTGCTCCTGGTCGGCGCCGTGGTCGTGGTGGCGACGAATTACAAGGGCATCCGCGAGATCTATATCTTCGCGCTGGTGCTCGTAGTGCAGAGCCTGCCGTTCCTCGCCGCCGTGGCAATTGCCGGTCTGGAAACCTCGCGCTTCAACAGCTTCGCCTATTGGCGTGGCTTCAAGGCGAAGGTCGCCCTGCCCGGTCACGCCACCGTCGCCGAGGCGCCGGCGGACCAGAAATCAGTAATCAGTAATCAGTAATCAGAGGTCGGCACGGCTCGAGCGGTCCAGTTACTGATTACTGACCACTGATTACTGACTACTGTAGTGCCGTTTCCACGAGCTTGATCCAGTACGAGGTCCCGATCGGGATCGTCTCGTCGTTGAAATCATAGGCGGGGTGGTGGAGGCCGGCGCTGTCGCCGTTGCCGACGAAGATGAAGGCGCCCGGGCGCGCTTCCAGCATGAACGAGAAATCCTCCGCGCCCATGACCGGCGCGGCGTGATCGTCGACCCGCTCGGGGCCGACCACCTGCGCCGCCACCGACGCGGCGAAGGCGGCCTGCCGCTCGTGGTTCCGGGTCACGGGATAGTCCCGCCGATAGGTGAGCTTCGCGGTCGCGCCGTAGAGTTGCGCCGTTCCGGCCACCACCTCGTGCAGGCGTTTTTCCAGGAGATCGCGGACCTCGGGCGTGAGGCTGCGCGCGGTGCCGCGCAGGAGCGCGGTCTGCGGGATCACATTGTCGGTCGAGCCGGCCTGGAACACACAGATGGAGATCACCGCCGCGTGGAGCGGATCGACGTTGCGGGCAACGATCGACTGGATCTGATTGATCATCTGCGCGCCCACCAGGATCGTATCGACGGAGATGTGCGGCCGCGCCGCGTGTCCGCCGCGGCCTTCGATCTCGATCGTGATGCGGTCGGCAGCGGCCATCAGCGGGCCCGGCGCGCAAGCGCGAATTGCGCCGACCGGAAGGCCGGGATAGTTGTGCATTCCGTAGACTTCCTCGATGCGGAAGCGGTCCATGAGGCCGTCCTGGACCATGGCCTTGCCGCCCGCCCCGCCCTCTTCGGCCGGCTGGAAGATCACCACCGTGGTGCCGGCAAAGTTGCGCGTCTCGGTCAGGTAGCGCGCCGCGCCGAGCAGCATGGCGGTGTGGCCGTCATGCCCGCAGGCATGCATCTTGCCGGGCACCGTCGATTTGTAGGGGACGTCGTTCGCCTCCTCGATCGGCAGGGCATCCATGTCCGCGCGCAGACCGATGACCCGACCGCTTCCGCCGCCCTTCTTGCCGCGGATCACGCCCACCACGCCGGTGCGCCCGATCCCGGTCACCACCTCGTCGCAGCCGAAGCTCTTGAGCTTGTCGGCGACACTCGCCGCGGTGCGGTGGACGTCGTAAAGCAGTTCGGGATGGGCGTGGATGTCGCGCCGCCAGGCGGTAATCTCGCCATGGAGGTCGGCAACGCGGTTGATGATGGGCATCAGCTTTGCTCCTCGCCCGGCGCGTCTGGCCGAAGCCCCGGCTATCCTTCAACATAGGTCCGCCGGAGCCGCTTGGACAGTCAAACCTGCGGCAACCCTCCGGCCTATTGACCCCGCGCGGGGCGGCCCGTACACACGCGCGCACCGGGCCCGTAGCTCAGCGGTAGAGCAACTGACTTTTAATCAGTAGGTCGTTGGTTCGACACCAACCGGGCTCACCAAGATAATCAAAGACTTGGGAGCAAAAAATTTCAAGGACGGGAATCCGTTCGGTAAGCGCCGGGTCAGCAAGCTCCTGCAAGCGTAGCAGCGTAATAAAAGAAGCCGCGTGAAGCGCGAGTTGAGATCGTTGTTACCTCGCTGTCAGTTCGATCTTATTTCGCGTTGCGAGCGCCTATCTACTGCCAGCCAACTTGTAACCGGGATGGTTACTTGCCGTTGGGGCGCCGGACGGCCGCGAGCGCCTTGGCGATA
>CAWHCK010000034.1:0-147094 GCA_963827585.1 uncultured Alphaproteobacteria bacterium | reverse complement strand
GAGGTCGCCCCGAACTCGTCGGTCACCGTGTAGGTGAATTGATCGGTGACCACCTGACCCTGAGATAGCGCCTCGGTGTCGGGATCGGCGTTGTTCAGCGTGTAGCTGTAGCTGCCGTCGCTGTTGATCGTCACCGAGCCATAGATCCCGGTTATGGCATTGTCGACATTGGCAGCCGAGCCTGCAATCGCCGCCACGCTCAGCACGTGATTGGTGTCGAAGTCGGTGTCGTTCGTGAGCACGTTGCCGACCGCGGTTGGGTCGCCGGCAAATGGCGTGTTGCCAGGATTGACCCGATTCCACCACCGGATCGCCCGCATTGGTGTCGGCAACCGCAATCGGCCCGTCATTGGTGCCGTGGATGGTGACGGTGACGATCTGGCTGGCGGTGCCGTCGCTGGAGACCGCGGTGAAGGAGTCGGTGAGCGACTGGCCGGCGTTGAGCTGCTGGATCGCGGTCAGGCTGTTGTTGGCCGTATAGGTCCAGGTGCCGTCCGCCGCGAGCGTGAAAGTGCCGTAACCATTGCTGCCGGGCGTGCTGGCTTGCGCCGTGAAATTGGATTGGCCTTGATCGGCGTCCGTGATGGTGAGCACGCCGCTGGTGGAGATGTTGCCGGCGACGACATTGACGTCCTCCTTCACCGAGCCGGTGATCACCCCGTCGATCACCGCGCCGTCGTTGGTGCCGGTGATGGTGACGGTCAACGGCTGGCTAGAGCTAGCCCCGTTAATATCGGTCACCATCACGTTGTAAGTAACGGTGAGGGTTTGGCCGGCGGCGAGGAAATCGAAGGCGCTATCGGCCGCGCTGAAGGTGGCGGCGATCGACCCAGACCCGGAGCCCGTGCTATTCGTCGTCGTCGCTGAGAGCGCACCGGCCAGCACCGCGGCCAGCCCGCTCGGCAGCGTGGTGCCGCCCGACCAGGTGGGGGCGGACGCCAGGCTCGTGCTCACCGTGTGGTGGTCGGTGAGGTCGACGTCGGTGAAGGTGAGCGTGCCGGTGGTGCTGAGGCCCTCGCTGACCGCGTGCGGACCCGAGGCATCCGCTGCCAGCACTGGCGCGTCGTTGGTGCCGGTGATGGTGATCGTCACCGGCTGAGTCAAACTTACCCCTCTATTGTCGGTGACCGTCACGTTGTAGACGACGGTGAGCGTCTCGTTGGCGGCGAGGAAATCGAAGTTGCAGTCGGCCGCGCCGAATGTGGCGGCGACCACCCAGAATCCGCCTGCCCTCCGTCGTGAACGAGAGTGCACCCGCCAGCACCTCGGCCAGCCCGCTCGGCGGCGTTGCGCCGCCCGACCAGGTCATCGAGGCGATGCTCGCGCTTACCGTGGTGAGCTCTGAAGTCGGTGAAGGTGAGCGTGCCGGCGGGGGAAGTGTCGACGTGCGTGCTGCCGGTGGTGTTGAAGGCCTCGATGACCAAGTGCAGATCGGCATCAGGCGCCAGCTCGGCGTGAGTGGTGGCGTCATGAGCTGAGGGACTTCAATGAACCGTGAGCCACTAAAAGCAAAATTAAAGGCGTCAATTACTGCCGCCGCGCCATTCTCCGGCCGAATAAAATTGATTGGTAGGAGCTGCACCGGAATATCGGAACCAGGTGAGCTCGATCCGCCCGGCGCCGCGCCTTCCTGTCCCAGCGACAAGGTGGCCTGCACGCCCTGCTGGGCACGCTGCAGCTCCGCCATTCGCGAAGAAGAATTTGGGATGCGGGTCACGGACCCTGTCGGGTCGACGACGATTGTTTCCCCCGGGTCATCAGCCACGATGACCCTCCCATCCCTGGTCACGATCTCGAACGTGCCGTGCGCCAAGTCTTTGTACGTTATGGTGCCGTCATCCAGGAACGCGTCGTGTCGGCTCGCGGCCTGGGCCTCCTTTATGGTGGCGAAAGTCAATGCGGCGAGCGTCAGGATGCCGATCCCACGATCTTGCGCGGTGCCTCGGATCCTTGCGACAGGCGTATCGATGTTGAGGCCACCCGTCGTGGCTACCTTGCCGGCAACGAAAGTGAAGGCGCCTTGGATCAGACTAAACAGAGCCGATTCGGGGTGCCGGTCGGGTCGCACCCAAATTCGTTCAGCACCAAGCGCGCCGTGGCGGAAAGATTGAACGTGGTGCCGTCGATGAAGGTAATGGCGACGGCGCCATCGGCTCCCGTTTCGATCGTATCGCCCTGGTAAACGGGATCGCCGGCGCTGGCTTGAACGACAGCGCCGCTGGCGCGCACGACGGCGACCGAACCGATCGCGGTCTGGATTTTGCCGATGGCGTGGAGAGGCGCGGCCGTCAGGTCCTGCGCGAAACCAACCCCAATGTCATGACTAGGCGCGTCGCTGGTGCGGAACACGCGCTGACCCTCCCTCTTAGGATGCCTCGCGCGCCGGTGACCACTGTTCTGGTTCTTGGGCCGTGCGAGGCAGTGCTGCTCGTTATAGCTTATAATTCTCTGTGTCGAGATGTGTGAACTATGTCACACTGGCGTGACAAATTTACAGCCAGCTTTTGGGAATCACCGCCGCGGCTCTTCCGCACGCTGTTCGGAGGCTGGGTGGGGCACCGACCGGCGTCACCCCCGGCTCGGTCCGTGGGTTCGACGCAGGGATTGGACGTAACATTCTGAAAAACTTGCCGAATTCTCTCCGCGCGGTGAACATTCCGCCAGCGGCGCTGGTACAGGGAAACGACCAGACCTGCAGCGTATTGCCCGGCGGTCACGATTGTGTTATCAAGTTCCTTCTATTGTGGGTGGAGAGCATGCGCCCGGGTCTCATTGCCCTGTTCGTCGCCGGCCTCTATGCGAGCCTCGTGCTCCCGGGTGCGGCGTGGGGGCAGAGCGCCCCTGCAAATTCCCTCGCGGGCAGCCTCGCATCGACCCCCATCGGAAAGGTGGTCACGGCGGCCGGTTCGGTCACCATCGAACACGCGGATGCCGTGGTCGTTCAGGTGAATATCCCCGCCACCGGCAGCGGCCAGACGAAGATCGGCGATCTCGTTTACCGCGGCGATGTCGTTCAGACCGGAACCGATGGCAAGGTCGGGATCACCTTCACCGACGGCACCGCGTTCAACCTGTCCAGCAATGCCCGCATGGTCCTCAACGAGTTCGTCTATGATCCGAACGGGACGTCGAATTCGACCCTCTTTAGCCTGTCCAAAGGAACGTTCACGTTCATTGCCGGTAAAGTGGCGAAGACCGGCGATATGAAGATCGACACTCCTGTCGCGACCATGGGTATTCGAGGGACCACCCCGCACGTACAAATCTCGGATGACGGAACCGTCACGTTTTCCACTCTTATTGAAGAGAACAAGACCAGGGGCGTCGAGCGGCGCGGGGGCGTGGAAGAGAACAAGCCTGTGGCGCCCGTCAACCGGCGCCAGGCAAAACGGGGATCGTCCCCGGACCCATCTTCAGACGGGCCGGCAAAAAACAATCTCGACAGGACGTTCAACATCAACCTCAAGATTTGCCGGGGCTGTTGAGCCGCCGCCGTCTCTCGGTGTAGCACGCCCGGCCCATATCGTAGCGTTCGAAGGACACCATCGCTGGGTGCGGCTAATGCCTCGGTTCGCGGCCATGCGACCGGGAGGTGGACCATGAAACAGCGCGCAAGATACGGCGTTGTCCGGATCGGGGCCGCGGTGCTGATGCTGCTGATGCTGGGGACATTGGCGGCGGCGCAGAGCCTGACGCACAAGAACGTTGAATTGTGCAATGGCGTGGATCGCTCGTCACCTGATCGGCAGATCATGGGCTGCACGGCACTGATCAACTCCGGTAGCGCAACCGCGAAAGCCGCGCTATCGCGTACAACAATCGGGGTAATGCCTACATTGCAAAAGGCGATTACGACCGCGCCGTACTGGACTACGATCAATCGATTAAGCTCAACTCCGACTACGCGAGGGCATTCAACAATCGCGGCGTGGCTTACCAGAAGAAAGGCGAGTACGACCGCGCGATCAAAGACTTCGATGAGGCGATCAGGCTCAACCCTGACAATGCCAGCGCCTTCGTGAACCGCGCCAAGACCTATGGGAGCACGGGCGAGTACGACCGTTCGGTCCGCGACTATGGCGAGGCCATCCGTCTTAAGCCCACATTGGAGGCGGTCTGGAACGGACGCTGTTGGGTTTATGCCATCATGGGAGAATTGGAGGCGGCGCTGGCAGACTGCAACGAAGCGCTTCGCTTGGAGCGGAGTGCCGCCACGTTGGACTCGCGTGGGTTGATCCATCTGAAAATGGGCAAATGGGACTTGGCCATCGACGATTACAGCTCGGCCCTGCGACTGGACCCGAAGCTGGCCGGCTCGCTCTATGGACGCGGACTTGCCAAGCTCAGGACGGGCGACACAACCGGCGGCAATGCCGACATCAGCGCGGCAAAGGCGATCGAGTCGAACATTGTCGAGGAGTTTGCCCGCTACGGTGTGCAGTAGTATCGGGATCAAACAATTTCCCTGCCGGTCGGCGCGCTGCGGATCCTAGCGTACGCCATCATCGTGCAACGCGTAGTCGTTACAGAGCTTGAGCGCCCGGATGATCTTGTCGGTCGGTGGTTTCTGACCACAGAGAATTCTGTTCAGCAGCGTGCGGTCGATGCGCTCCCGTCGCGCCCACGCAGACTGGCCGCCTGCTCGGTCCACCTCCGAGCGAAGCAGGCGAACGACGTCCGCGTCGTGCAGCATGCCCATGTCACCTGAACCGCTCGCTCGGCAAATCCACCCATAGCGCGGCACGGTATCCCCATGAACGCATTCCTAACTCATGGGAGGAACCCATATCTGTGACCGATCTCACACGTGCCGCAGGTTTCTGAACGCGCTTCCTTTGGACGCAAGGCAGCGCGAGCTTATTCCGGCTGGAGAGGCTCGGCGGCCGCTGCCCCTCGCGATGGCGTGTCCGTGTGACATTCGCCACAAACCTCCCCTGTGTGACGTTCATCACATCTTTCAGTGACCGTCCTGGTTAACGATGCCCAGGTGAAGGCAAAGGACGGAGGGGACCAATGTCGATCGCATGCACAAGGGGCCAGCCCCACGCCACCACCAATACGGCCTCGGACACATCCGACGAGGCGCTGATCCAATCGATCGCCGCCGGCGGCGCCCAGGCCATGAAGATTTTGTACGCACGGCACAACGTGCGCGTCTTCCGGTTTGTTCTGCGCTTGGTTGGAGACAGGTCGGCTGCCGAGGATCTCGTCAGCGAGGTGTTCCTCGAGGTTTGGCGGCAGGCCGGTAAGTTCCAAACCCGATCCCGCGTTTCCACCTGGCTCCTGGCGATTGCCCGCAACAAAGCCCTTTCGGCCCTGCGGTCCCGCCGGCCGACCGAAGAGCTCGACGGAGACGCGGCAGGAGCCATCGAAGACCCGCAGGCCAATCCTGAAATGATGATGCAGAACCGGCAAACGAGCGAGCTTGTGCTCGGCTGTCTGCAACGATTGTCGCTGACCCATCGCGAGGTCATCGACCTGGTCTATTACCATGGGAGGTCGCTCGAAGAGGTCGCCGAGATTGTCGGCGTCGCGCCGAACACGGTGAAGACCCGCGTGTTCTATGCGCGCAAGCGGATTGCTCAGCTGTTGGCCGCCCAGCGCGTCGACAGGAGCGTCGTATGATACCTGCGCTTGAGCATCGTGCTCGGGCGGATCGCGCTGATTCCCGAATTCCTGGGGCACAACGGACCGGATGCGGATATGATGCCGACCGGCCAGCCCCAGCGATGGGCGTAACTCTTGGTTGACTGGCTGGCCGGGCAGGACATGCTCTAAGCGCGAGGAAGGGACGAGCAGCTTCTTTGAGGGTTTTGCGAGGCAGGTGCCGTGCAGCCGGACAAAACAGCACTCGAACAGGCCCATCGCCTGCTCGGAAATTGCACTCTGTTCAGCGGCTTGAGTGCTGACGAGCGTGCCGAGATCACCGGTCGGGCCCACATTCGGAGCCTTGCTGCCGGCGAGACCGTCTTCGCTACCGGCGCTGCCGGCGATCAGATGATGGCCTTGCTCAGCGGAACCATCCGCATCAGCGTATCGTCTGTGGACGGAAGGGAGCTATTGCTTGCGATCATTCAACCCGGCGAGGTGTTCGGCGAGCTTACGGTCCTGGACGGCAAGGAGCGATCGGCCGACGCCATCGCGGAGACCCCGTGCACGTTGGCGATTTTGCACCGTCACGATGTCTTGTCTTTTTTCGAACGAAATCCCTCCGCGTGGCCCAAGCTCGTCGACGTCTTGTGTCAGCGGTTACGGCGCACCAATGTGGTCTTCGCTGAGGTCGCGCTGCTTCAGCTGCCCGTCCGACTGGCCAAAGCGATGCTGCGACTGCTCGACCTGCAGACAGGCTCTGCTCCGCCACAGCCCGCAATGATTCGTTTTAGTCAACGGGAGCTGGCAAACATGGTGGGGGGAACGCGCGAAAGCGTGAATAGGTGTCTTCGCAGTTGGCACCGCGATGGCATCGTTCAAATGACGGAAGGTTCAATCATCGTCGTCAACCGGCCCGCCCTCGAAAACATGGCGGAGCCGACCTGATGCATTCGATCAGGCTGTTTTCAAGGCCGGTCCTCCTTCTGGCCCCGCCCCAACATCCTGGTCGGAACAAGCGACGGGAGCGCGCGTTGATTTGGTTAGCGGCTTTTCCCGCTGGCGGCTGATACCCAGTGTTTCCGATTTCCGCCTGCGTTTCCGTAGGAATTCAGCAGGGATGAGCCCGGCTTCAGCCCGCTCCGTCTCGGGGAGGCTTACGCGACATGCCTACCTACCACAAGATCGATAACGGCTTCACCATTGGCCCCAATGCGACCCAGAACTGGTCGTGGAACTGGTTCGGCTTCGGTCCCAACCAGGGACCCGTGATCTTTATGGCTGACCCAAAATCGGGACAGAGCGCAGAGGCCAGTTTGCTCACCTTCGACTTGGCCAAGGTCCGCGGTGCCCCCAACAGTCCGCACGGCAACGAGGTTTTCTACCGGTTCAAGATCAAGAATCTGAGCAATATCACGGTCGCTTTCAATCTGGAGATCATCCGGTTCAAAGACCTGATACCTTGAGGGGTGCCATGAAGATCACGGTCATCACAGACAGGCGCGGAAAGGTCATCGGCACCGCCGGCCAATCAAGGCAGGGCGAAGCAGGAGCCGGTGGCCCTATTCCCGGGCCCGGTGAGAAGGCGCACGACATGGAGCTGCCGAGCGCTCTGAAAAACATCGAATCGCCGGACGAACTTCATCGCGCGCTCGAGAAACACTTGCGGTCTGCTCGGAAATCTTCTGCTCGGAAATCCTAAGTCGATCGCGCCTGGTGGTGCGTAGGGTGCGATAGCGAAGCGTATCGCACCGTCTCCTTCGGTCGGCGGAACGCTATTGCGCCCTAGCGGCTACGGCGGAAGGCGGTCTCACGCCGCTTTGGGCGGCCACACGCCGGCGACCTCCAGTTCACTCATCGATTTGTCGGTGAACTCCGCGCGCGGGGCGTTGCCGCCGATGACGAACATCAGGATGTGCACCTGGTCGGGATCGCCCGGCGTCACGTTCTCGAACCGCCGGATGAGGCCGGGCGGGAACGACACCACGTCGAGCGGGTCGAGATCGACATGCTCGATGCCGCCGTCCGCGTTTTCCCAACTCGCCCGCCAGCGCCCGGTCATCGGGATGAACGTCTCGTTGGTGTCGTGGTTGTGCATCATCGGCCCGTGGCCGGGCTTGGCCCTGCAATAGCCGAGATTGAAGCCTTCGCTGATCTTGATGGCCGCGAGCTTCGCCGCGTCTTCGCCCACCGGCGAGGTCACGCCGCCGCTGGAGCCGGGCGGCGGCTGGAAGCCGATGACGTTGTAGAGGATGCGCTCGCAGCCCGGCATGTGGCTGTCGGGCAGCCCGCCGTCGTAGCCGTTGAGGTCCTTGAAGCGCGCGACCCGGGCCAGGATCTCTTCGCGGGTGAATGTCGTTCTCGGCAGCGTTTCCATCGCTTCGCTCCTCTTTCTCCTGTCTTGCGTTTCAGCTCACTGGCGCGCGTCCTGCAGCGGATACTTGAGCTCTCCCGACCTCACCTCGCGCGGCCACACGATCGCCTGCGTGCCGGCCTTCTTGAACTGCTCGAGATCGTTGCCTTTGATGCCCTGGTATTGCACCTGCAACACGCGCGACTGCGCCCACTCGCCGTTGGGCGCGAACTTCACGTCACCGAGCACGGTCTTGAAGGTGTTGCTGCGGATGTAGTCGGCGAGCTTCTTCTGATCGACGCTCTTGGTGCCTTCGATCGCCTGGCCGAGGATCTGCATTTCGGCATAGGCGAACGGCGGCAGATAGAAGCCGAGCGGATCCACCTTGCTTCGGCCGCCTTGGCCTGATAGGTCTTCAGGAACGTCTCGATGCCCGGGAATTGGAGCGTCGGCTCCGGGACGTAGAATTCATAGTTCACGACGCCGTTGAGCGCCGGGCCGAGCTGGGTCTTGAACGCGGCGAATTGCAGCCCCGCCATCGAGCCGCCGAACAGCTTCGTCTTCAGCCCGATCTCGCTCGCGGCGCGCACCATGTTGGCCCCGTCCGGCGGATAGGTGGCGGCGAACACGACGTCGGGATTGGTGGCCTGGATTGCGCGCAGCACCGGCGAAAAGTCCACCGTCGAGGGCGGATAGGTCCGGTCGTACACGGTGCGCAGCCCATGACGCTTGGCGTGCTCGCGCGCGCCTTCGGCCGACAGCAGCGAGAACTCGCCGTCCATGGCCACGATTGCCAGCGTCTGCGGCTTCGGATTCATCGACACCGCCAGCTCGAAGAAACTCTTGGCGAAATCGACCTTGGGATTTGGCCCGGCCGGAAACATCGTGAAGTAGTTCGGATACTTGAAGTGGTCGTTGAGCGCGTAGGCGAACAGCCCGATGAACAGGAGCTCGCGCTGCATCACGATCGGCATCGCCGGCGCCGCCAGATTGGTACCGTAGCCGGAGACCACGAGATTCACTTTGTCGATGTCGAGCAGCTTGGTGTAGATGCCCGGGACGGTCGAGGGATTGGACTGATCGTCGTAGTGGATGAACTCGACCTTGCGGCCCAGCAGCCCGCCCTTGGCGTTGACCTCGTCGGCCCACATTTGAAACGCGATGACCGCCGCCTTGCCGTTCGCGGCCAGGCCGCCGGTCAGCGCCATGCCGAAGCCGATCTTGATCGGATCGGCTGCGCGCGCGACCGGCGCGAGCGAAAGCGCCAGCAACGCCCCGAGCGACCATGCGGCAAGTCTTTGCGAGCCTCGCCTGAGCATTCCACTCTCCCTGATCTGCTTGTTGTTCTTCGGCCGCCGACATTCAATCGATGACGGTCGATCGATCCGCGAGCATTCTCCATTTTTTTATATACGGCGGTCAACCGGAGTTGCACCCGCGGTCCCTGTAGGATCGCGGTTGAGCGCAGCGAAACCCATCGCTCCGAGCGGCCTGCGCAGGTGATGGGTTTCGCTTTGCTCAACCCATCCTACGGCCCTATTCAGCGCAGCGACGGCGTGACTTCGAACCCGAGCGTGGCCGAGAACACCGCGCCGCACAGATTGGAGCGCAGCCCCATCGGATTGTTGCCGGGATTGATCATGCCGCCGGATATGGCCGCGAGATCGCCGGTGAGCACGTAGCAATTCTCCTTCGAGAGGTTCGTGTCGGTATAGTTGAGGGCGACCTTGAACACGTTGTAGCTGAACGTCAGGCCGGCGCGCCAATTGGTGTAGGCCGGCAGCGGCAGCCCGCCGGCGTCGGCGTTCACGCCTCCGCCGGTCGGCGTGGTCGGACCGAAAAGCGAGCGGCCGACGTCGGCGGACAGCGTCCAGCCGAGACCGGCGGGAAGGAGCTCGCTCGGCAGGTCGAGCGCGAACGAGCCCGCCGCATAGGTGCCCCACGCGCCCGACTGCCACACGTTCGGCGCGTAGGCGAGCGTCGCTCCCAGCGTGACCTTCTCGGTCGGCTTGTAGGCCACCGTCGCGTGCGACTCCCAATAGTTGGAGCGCTCGGGGCCGATTTCGCCCGGATAGTAGTAATAGGCGGCGCCGATATCGAATTCGAACGGGCCTAGCGTCGGGCGCACTCCCGCCGCCACCGTCAGCTCGGCGGCTGGCTGCGTCGAGAATTTCACGCTGTTGAAGTTGGTCCAGGCGTAGAGCCAGCCGCGCTGCGCATCGACATAGGCGCCGACTGACGGATGGCGCGCCGAGTAGCTGATGCCGCGGTAGATATAGTCGGAGCAGCAGAAGCGCGCCGGCGGTGAGCTTGGTGGCGTCGGTCCCGCCGCTCGCGGAATCCGTCGCCTCTTCGGCGCGCGCGGCGCACGCCGTGACGATGAGCCAGGCCAGGACAGCGGGACGCAGCATGGCCTCGCTCGGGTTGGCACCGGCGCGTTGCCGTTCGCTCGCCGACAGCATCCGGCAAATTCGGGCGCCAGCATGGCCGGCAGCGCGTACGGGCTCGCGTCACTTTCCCAGATGCTTGTCGAAGAAGCGCGCGATCTCGCCGAACGCCTCCCTGGTTTCCGGCGCGGACGGATCGAACAGATACTGCGCGTGCGACATGCCCTCGAACACCTGCAACTCGGCCTCGACCCCGGCGCGGCGCAGCTTGCGGTGGGTCAGCACGGTGAGGCTCAGAAACAGGTCGCGCGTGCCGCTCGTGAGAATGGCCGGCGGGAAGCCGGAAAAATCCCCGTAGATCGGCGACAGCTGCGGGTCCTTGAGGTCGTGGCCGTTGGCGTAGAGCTGCGCCGCGCGGCTGAGGAAGCCATGGTAGCTGACCAGCACGTTGTCGAGCCACTCGTTGGTCCGGTAGCTGTCGCCGGTCTCGGTGAGATCGGCCCACGGCGTGCCGGGCGCGATCGCCGCCGGCAGCGGCAGGCCTTCCTGCTTGGCGCGCAAGATCATCGCCAGGGTCATGCCGCCCCCGGTCGAGCTGCCGAAGATTGCGATGTTGCGCGGGTCCTGCAGCTTGATCGCCGCCCTCCACACCGCCATGGCGTCGTCCATGGCCGCGGGGTAGGGGTGCTCGGGCGGCATGCGGTAGTCGAACGAGATCACCTTGAAGCCGCCATAAGCCGCCATCAGCGCGGCCTCGCCGGTGCCGGATTCGCTCGGGAAGTAGACGTAGCCGCCGCCGTGCACGTGCACGAGCAGGCGGTTCTGGTTGACCGCCGGGATCACTCGCGGAGAGAGGATGAACGCCTTCACGCCGCCGATCACGGTCGGCTCGATGGTGACGCCGAGCTTTTCGCGCATGCCCTTGAGCGTGCCGGCCATGTCGGCGGCGAGCCGGTCGACCTGCTCCTTCCATTCCTGCGCGCTCTTGGGATCGGCGTTCCAGTTCGGCCCGTAGGGCGCGCCGATCAGGGCCTGCAATTGCGGGCTCACCGTCGCCGGCACCGGAATGCTGCGGCCCGGCACCGTGCGCGGCCCCGCCATCGCGTTGGCCGCATTCTGCGCCGCCTCGATCATCTCGAACTCGGCGGCGGCGATGCGCTGGCCGGCCATCTCCTGCGCCGGCGCGGGCAGAACGAGCGCTGTAGCGAGCGCAAGGGCGATGGCGATCGAAACGAGCCGAACGGCTTTCATGTTGTTGTACTCCTTCGCGGCGTGGTGCGGTCGCATGTAGGATGGGTTGAGTGAAACGAAACCCATCGCGATGGCCGGATCGACGACGATCGGGTAAAAAACGGCATTGTTCGATGGGTTTCGCTGCGCTCAACCCATCCTACGCGCTCGACGTCCCATCGTGCTATCGGTATTCGGATTCAGGCGAAATCGCAATGAAACTTCTGCGCCGGAAATTTCTTCACCTCGCGGCGGGTGCCGCCGCGCTCGTCGCAGCGCCCGGCACGATGTGGGCGCAAGCCTATCCCGCGCGGCCGGTGCGGCTGATCGTCGGGTTTGCGCCCGGCGGCGCCGCCGACATCACCGCGCGCCTGATCGGCCAATGGCTCTCGGAGCGGCTCGGCCAGCAGTTCATCGTCGAGAACCGGCCCGGCGCCGGCACCAATATCGCGACCGACGCGGTCGTGCGAGCCGCGCCCGACGGCTATACGCTGCTCCTCGTCAGCGTCGCCAACACCGTCAACGCGACGCTCTACGACAAGCTCAATTTCAATTTCATCGCCGACATCGCGCCGGTGGCCGGCCTGATCCGCGGCCCCCTGGTCATGGACCTCAATCCATCGGTCCCCGCCCGCACGGTCCCCGACTTCATCGCCTACGCCAAGGCCAATCCGGGCAAGATCAACGTGGCGTCGGCCGGCAATGGCACGCCCAGCCACATGGCGCTCGAGCTGCTCAAGATGTCGACCGGCCTCGATCTCGTGCACGTGCCCTACCGCGGCGCGGCGCCGGCGCTGACCGACCTCATCGCCGGACAGGTCGAGCTTCTGTTCGACAACCTGCCGACCTCACTCGAACACATCAGGGCCGGCAGGGTGCGGCCGCTGGCGGTGACCACCGCGGCGCGGGCGACGGCGCTGCCGGAGGTGCCGGCGGTGAGCGAGTTCGTGCCGGACTACGAGGTCAGCTCCTGGTTCGGCATCGGCGCGCCCAGGAGCACGCCCGCCGGCATCGTCGAAACGCTCAACCGCGAGATCAATGCCGGCCTTGCCGACCCGAAGCTCGCCGCGCGCATCACCGACATGGCGAGCGTGCCGCTGGCGATGACACAAGCCGAGTTCGGCACTCACATCGCCCGCGAAACCGAGAAGTGGGCGAGGGTGGTGAAATTCTCCGGCGCCAAGGCCGACTGACTTGGGTCCCATCCCGCGCAAAAGACCCGCGTAAATCCAGTTAGTTAGCCTCGCCTCTCTCGTGGCGGCCAAATATCCTGTTGACTACGTTACGTGAGTCACCTATAATTACGCTATTCTCAGAAATTGCGTGTTGACCACGGCTTGATGCCGGCCGCCTCGCCGTGGGCCGTTCGCCCCGGTGCGGGCCCCCTGCGCGCGGCCTGATCCGCTCCACTTCCCATCGCCCATTGCTGCCGGCGTCGCGCGATTTGCACGCAACGCGGCGGCACGGCGTCCGTTCGGTGCCCGATGATCCTGACCGGCCAACATCGCGGATGGGTCGGTCCGTGAGCACGCGTGGCGGATCGGGCTCGGACGAAAAGCCGTATGCGAACGATCCGTTCTATCTATACCTGACCCAGCTAAGCAGACGTGAGTACCGGGCGAGTCGCAAACAGATCGATAACTTGCGCCGGCGGCGGCGCGCGGCAGCCGACCCCGACTACCGGGACCGGGAGCGCGCCCGCCGCTATGGGCTCACCGTGGATGACTATCGGGCCATCCTGGCGCGACAGGAAAACGCTTGTGCCATCTGCAGGAAGCCCGGCCCGCGCCTTTACATCGATCATTGTCACGCGAGCGGCAAGGTCCGTGGGCTGCTCTGCCCCAAATGCAACACCGGGCTTGGCTGCTACGGTGACGACCCGAACCTTACGGCGGCGGCCACCGCCTATCTCAAGGCGGCGCGAACTCCGGACTAATTAGGCAGGGTATGAGCGTTTATACCGTGCTGTCATCCCCGTGAAAGCGGGGACCCATCGTGCCAAACTGCGACCTCCGGAAGATGGATCCCCGCTTTCGCGTGACCTGTATGCGCGCGATGTCGTGCCGCGCACGGCCTCCGAGACTCGGCCGCCGCTGGGCATTGCAGGAAGAAGCGAATCATCTCGCGGCTGGCGTCGGGCCCGCGCGGCTCGGTGTACGATCCTGCAGGGCTTCCGCCGGACCAGGCGTGGCCGGCGCCGTGCAGGACCCATTGCTCCAGCATCGGCCGCCCGCCTTCGTCCGCCTGCACGATGCGCGTGTAGCTGATCCCGCCCGGCGCCTCGCCGCGGGTGACGGTGGTCCGCAGATCCGCCGCGGCCTTCGACTGCGCGATGACCTGATCGCCGTTGACGGGGTTGACGATCATGTCGCGGTCGCCGTGGAACACGATGGTCGGGACCGCGCCCGCGCACCTGCCGTGCCGATGCGATCTCTCTGCGGGAGACGCCCGGCCCTGGCGCATCGCGGCGAAGGCCGACGGGATGTCGCTCGCGGCTCCGCACGCCAATCCGGAATGGACGCCGATGGCCGCATAGAGATCGGGATAGGTCGCGCCCATGATTGCCGCCGCGGCGCCGCCGGCGGACAGGCCGGCGATGTAGACGCGGCCGGGCTCGACCGCGACGTCGCGCATGATCGCCCGGGTGATCCCCGCGATCAGCGAGGGCTCGCCGTGGTCGCGCTGCTGATCGCCCGTGTTGAACCAGTTCCAGCATCTGGAGGCGTTGGCCGACTGGGCCTGCGCCGGATAGGCGACGAGGAACGTCTGCTCCTCGGCGAGATCGTTCATTCGCGTGCCGGCCGCGAAGTCGTCGGGCGACTGGGCGCAGCCGTGCAGCATCACCACGAGGGGCAGCGGCTGTCCGTCGTAGCCGCTTGGAACGTAGAGCTTGTACGCGCGGCTTCCCGCCGCATTGGCGTAGCTGCGCTCGTCGAACCGCGCCCCGTCCGGCACCGGGATCGGGGCGCGGCCCACCGCGCGCCCGAGGACTCCGTCGAGGCCGCGCACGACAGGAGACGAAGGCGCGCCCGCGAGCGCACCGCGCAGAACGGCCATCGCCTCGTCGAGGCGGCCTTCGCGCGTGAGGCGGGTCGCCTCCATCATGTCGATCTTCGATCGTGCGTTCATGAACGTGGATCCTTGTGTTGCGAGAATTCCGGCAAGGCGAGAGCGTTGCCCTTCCTCGCGGAAGGGATCGGAGAAGTTCGCCGGCCCGCTCTTCGGGCCGCACGAAAATCGACGGTCAGCGGATGCGGTCGCTCAGCGCCGCCTTCACTGCGGGACTGGCTTGCAGGGCGCCGAGCACGTGAATGGAGGCGATGGTTTCGCGTGCGAGTTCGGCAGAGACGTCCGGTGCGATGACGGCGAGCCCGAGCACCTGGATGTGGAGCGTCTCGCCGGCCGCGCGCACGGCCTCGAGATCCTGCCGGCTGTACCTGCCGCAGGCCGAGGTCGAGCTGGTGCCGGGCAACGACCTGCTTGACCGCGTCGTTGTGGCGGTCGAGCTGATTGCGGATCGCCGCCCGGATGAAATCGGTGCGGTTGGAGTAGAAGCCCTCCCGCACCAGCAGGTCGATATGGCCGAGATCGACGAAGCCGAGATTGATGGTGATCTTCTCGCTGTCGGCGGCCTTCGGCCGAAGCTCTTGTACCTTGGCGGCCATTTGTGCCATCCATATACCATCCATGTGGATGGTATATGGAGTGCGTCAACCGCCTGACAAGGGGTGACCCGGGCAATTGTCGCGGACATCGTTGATGCGGGCGAGGGGGAGCGCTGCACCGCTTTGTCGTCCCCGCGAAAGCGGGGACCCATCGCGCCAAACTGCGATCTCTCGATCGGCCCGCTTCGCGGGCTCCTCAGGATGAGGGCGGAGAGGGCGCGCCACGCGCCGGGTGGGGAGAGGGGCCCGCCGCGGAAGGATACGGTTCATACGCCACTCCCAGGCTCGACTTGAGCGTTGCGGCGAGCCTGGCCAGCACTTGCGATGCGTCTTGATAGTCCATTCGCGCGCGCGTCCTCAGGTCATCGATCAGCGCATTGACTTCGACGATCTTCGGCCGCAGCGCCAAGAGGTGATCGCGGGTCAGCGTCGTGTCGCCGGCGGCCCCGTGGGTCTTGGGCAACAGCGCGGTGAGCGCGCCCCGTCTCTCGCCGAATGTCCAAAAGGCGTCGATCAACTCGTTGTGCACCGCGTCCATGGACAGCATGGCGTCGAACAATGCATCGTCCTTGAGCGACAGCAGCATCCCCATTTCCTCGCCGGCAAAGTGAACGCGTTCGGGGTAGTGGGCCAATGGCATCACCAATTGCCAGGGCTCGCCCGGTGATGCCATCCGGGGGTTCCTCGCATCGGACTTCTGGAACGGCTCCTCGATGAAGCGGTGGAGCTGATAAAGGTTGGAGTTGATCTTGATCATCTTGAAGAGCAGCGCATGACCAAGGGCCTGCTTGGTCTGCCGATGCTCCTCGTCGTGTTGTCGCCTTGCGGCGCGCAGGGCGAACATCTGGACGCCGAACGCGATCAGGCCGCCGATCACGACACCGGCCATAGCTGCCCAGAACTCGGTTCCGAACGGCATGGATGCTGACCATGTGAGACGGCAAGCCTAGCCCGGATCGGGCGCCGGTGAAATGCGCTATGCGCTGTCGCCCCCGAACACCTGCGAGCTTGGCGGCGTTGCTGCCGGTCGCCGCCTGTATCGTGGCGCAGCTTCAGCGTTGGGGCGCCATGGGCGCATGCCCGGAGAGCTTCGCAAACGCCGCCTGCCGCGCGATCTGGGCGCGCATGAAGGCATCGAACCTCTCCGGCGTGTTGTCGGCCGGCGCCGTCATGCCGAGCTCCTCCATCCGCTGCTTGAACGTCTCGGTCTTGATGACGTCGTTGAGATGCTTGTTGAGGAAGGCGATGATCGGCTGCGGCGTTTTGGCGGGCGCGGCGAGTCCGACGAAGCCGCGGTGGTCGAAGTTCTTGTAGCCCAATTCCTCCATGGTCGGCACGCTCGGCCACGCCGCGATGCGCTGCTGCGCTCGCCACCGCGAGCGCGCGCACCTTGCCGTCGTCGGCGAGCGGCTTGGCCTGGGAATAGAATGCGAAGGTGCCCTGGATCGCGCCGCCCGCCACGTTGCGCGCCGCCTCGCCCGATCCGCGATAGGGCACGCCGACGATCTCGGTTGCGGCCAGCGCATTGAGCTGCGTGAGCGAGATCGCGGGCGAGGTGGCGGGACCCGACGTGCCGAAGCTGATCTTGTTCGGGTTAGCCTTGGCGTCGGCGACGAGCTCGGCGAGCGACTGGTAGGGCAGCTTTGCGTCGATGATGAGCACCAGCGGCGGCCCCTCCACGATCAGCCCGATCATGGCGAAATCGTCGACCGCGCCGTAGGGCACCGGGATGTAGTGCAGGTTCTGCGTGTCGGCGAGCGAATTGGCGAGCAGCGTGTAGCCGTCCGGCGCCGCGCGCGCGACAAGGGTGCCGCCGACCACGCCCGAGCCGCCGGGCTTGTTCTCGACCACGATGGTCTGGCCGATCTTCTCCTGCATCAGCGCCGCCGCCAGGCGGGCCGGCACGTCGGTCAATCCGCCCGGCGCGAACGGCACGATGAAGGTGATCGGCCGCTCCGGATAGGTCTGGGCCTGCGCCGCAGGCGCGGAGGTCATGCCGAGGGCAAGGCTGCCCACCAGCGCCAGGCAGGATCGCAGGCGAGATGTCATTGGGGAGCTCCTGTTGCTGCAGCGCTGTCCGCGCGCGGACGGGACCAGGCAAGCGACGGGACAGCGGCGTTGGTGACCGGCACGGGCCACAGGCTATCGAGTTGGAGCATCGTTGCCAAACCGCGACTGGACGACGTTGATCTCGTTCATCTCGCTCATGGGGCTCACCTGACTGGCAAGCTTGCCCCGCGCAGACGTGCGTCGCATGATGACGCCAACACAAACGCTCCCGGGGAGGATAATATGAATCGCATCACGGTCGCCGCAACCGCGCTCGCCGTTGCCATGCTTGCCAGCGAGGCGTCAGCGCAATCGAAAAGCCTCAAGGACCAACTCCTCGGCACCTGGCATTTCGTCATCGCCGAGGTGACCGCGCCCGACGGACAGAAATCGTTTCCGTTCGGTCCGAAACCGCGCGGCATTCTGATATTCGCGCCGGAGGGCGACTTCGCGCAGATTCACATCGCCGGCGAGGTGCCGAAGATCGCCTCCGGCAACCGGCTCGCCGCCACGCCGGAGGAATACGCCGGCATCATGCGCGGCACCATCGCGCAGTTCGGCACCTACACCGTGGACGAGGAGAAGCAGACCTTCACGCTGAAATTCACGGCCAGCACGTTCCCGAACTGGGAGGGCTCGCTGCAGACGCGCTCGGTCGACAAGCTCACCGACGACGAGTTCATCAACACCAACCCGCAGGTCGGAGCAGGGCGCGGCTCGGCGTACAATCTGTACCGGCGGGCGAGGTAATGCGGACTTCGGAATCGGGACACTAGCGTTTTTCGGGGAGGACAAGCCTGATGACGATCCATCGTTTGACCCGCCGCACCGTTCTCGAGGGCGCCGCCGCGTTGGGCGCAATCGGTTGCCTGCCGACGGGTCTCGCCGCCCAGTCCGGGCGCGCCGAATCGCTGCCGGCCCGCGGCGATATCGTGATCCGTGGCGCCAACGTGTTGACCATGGACGAGAGGCTCGGCGATTTCGCGAGCGGCGCCGTCCACATCCGCAATGGCGCCATTGCCGCAGTCGGCGCGGACGTCGACGTGCCCGGTGCGGAGGTGATCGAGGGTCGCGGACTGATCTGCATGCCGGGCTTCGTCGATACCCACTGGCACCTCTGGATCAGCATGCTGCGGCCCTATGTCCGCTCCGATATCGGCGAGCTGAGCGTTTTCCCGGTCTCCACCCGCCTCGGGCAGCACATGACGCCGCAGGAGGCCTATGTCAGCGTCAGGCTCGGCATCGCCGAGGCGCTGAGCGCCGGCGTGACCACGGTGCACAACTGGGCGCACAACACGCGGAGCTCGGAGCACGCCGACGCGGAGCTCTCTGCGATGCGCGATACCGGCATTCGCGGCCGCTTCGCTTACGGCCCGGCACAGGGCATGCCGGACGACCAGCCGATGGACCTCGAAGGCCTCGCCGGCATCAAGCGCACCTGGATGCCCGGCGACGGCATGCTCACGCTCGGCATCTGCTCGCGCAATGTCGGAGGCGGCAGCATCGGCGGCGCGGCGCGCGGGTTCCTTTCGATCGACATGGCGAGGAAAGACTGGGACGGCGCACGCGCGCTCGGCCTGCCGATCACGTTGCACACCTCCGGCCCGAGCCCGATCAAGGCGCTCGAGGACGCCGGCCTGCTCGGCCCCGACGTGCAGCTCGTGCACCCGCTGCTGACCACGCCGGATGAGCGCGCCATCCTTAAACGCCGCGGGGTCAGCTACTCGATCGCGCCGGTGCCGGAGTCGCGCCGCGCGTCAAATCTCGGCGTCGTCCAGCTCGGCGAGCTCCTGGAGGCCGGCGTCAAGGTGAGCCTGTCGACGGACCATACCTCGAACTACAAATGCGATCCGTTTGGCGCGATGCGCGTCCTGTTCGCGCTGCATCAGCATCGGCTCCACAACAAGCCGCCGGTTTCGCTCAAGCGCCTCGTGCAACTCGCCACGCTCGACGGCGCGATCGACCTCGGGCTCGCCGACAGGACCGGATCGCTGACGCCGGGCAAGCGCGCCGATGTCATCCTCATCCGCACCACCGACGCCAACATGACGCTGGCCGGCGACCCCTACGAGACGCTGATCTCGCTCGCCGAGCCGGGGAATGTGGACACCGTCATCGTGGACGGACGGATCCTGCGCCGGCAAGGCAAATTCACCGCGCTCGACCACGGCAAGGCCGTGGGCGAGGCGCGCGAAGCCGCCGCCGCCGTCCGCGCCAGGGCAAAGTGGCCGGCGTGAGGGAGACGGGACACATGACCGGATATCTGCCGGGCGATCCTCGATATGGATTGAGCGGGGAGGCGCTGCGGAACTACTACCGCACGAAGCCGGCCCAGTGGGCGATCTACTGCTGGGACAAGCCGGGGACGACGGAGACCCGGCGTGGCCTGGCTCAGGATCAGAACAGCTACGTCAAGAATTTCGGCGAGCGCGTCATCGGCTACGGTCATTTCGTCTCCGACGACGGCCGCGACATGCTCGGCACATCGTTCTTCATGCAGCTCGACGACCGCGCGGCGGCGGACGCATTCGTCGCGGGCGAGCCCATGAGCAAGGCCGGCGTCTACCAGCGCGTCGAAATTCACCGCTGGTCGAACAGCTTCCAGAAGCGCGCGGCCGACTATCGCCGCAAGGGCATGCAGCAGTTCCTGTGCACGGGACCCAAGACCGGCTCGCCGGAGTTCTTCCGCGAGCACCTGCACGCGCACGAGTCATACTTCGCGTCGTACGGCGACAGCTTCATCTTTCGCGGACCGATCCGCTCGGCCGACGGCGCCGACAACATCGGCACCGCGCTGCTGCTCGAGCTGCCGGACCGGGCGGCGGCGGACAAGTTCTGGAACGAGGAGCCGTTTGCCAAAAACGGCGGGTATCGGAGCGACGCGCGGATCACGCGCTGGGTGTTCGGCGATTGACGGGCGCTGGATTGATGGCAGTGGGGCGGGTTAGATAGCGAAGCGTATCGCACCATTCCGTTCAGCACATTGCTCTGTCGTCCCCGCGAAAGCGGGGACCCATCGTGCCAAGCTGCGATCTCTCGATCGGCCTCATGCTGAGGAGGCGGCGAAGCCGCCGTCTCGAAGCATATGGCCGCCCCCATCCTTCGAGACGCCCGCTTCGCGGGCTCCTCAGGATGAGGGCGGAGAGGCGCGAGCGCGTGTCAGAATGGCGAGCCGACTAGGGTCACAGCGCCCGGTTGCTCTCCTTCACCGCATCCGCGTCGACATAAACCTGATTGCCCAACTGGCGGAATCTCTCCGACATCTGTGCCATGCCCTGCTCTTTATCATTCAAGGTGGCGGCATAGTCCCGCACGTCCTGGGTGATCTTCATGGAGCAGAACTTGGGGCCGCACATGGAGCAGAAATGCGCGACCTTGTGCGCCTCCTTCGGCAGCGTCTCGTCGTGGTATTCGCGCGCGGTGTCGGGGTCGAGCGAGAGGTTGAACTGGTCGTTCCAGCGGAAGTCGAAGCGCGCGCGCGAGAGCGCGTCGTCGCGCAGTTGCGCCGCCGGATGGCCCTTGGCGAGGTCGGAGGCGTGGGCCGCGATCTTGTAGGCGATGACGCCCTCCTTGACGTCGTCGCGGTCGGGGAGGCCGAGATGCTCCTTGGGCGTGACGTAGCAGAGCATGGCGGTGCCGAACCAGCCGATCATGGCCGCGCCGATGGCCGAGGTGATGTGGTCGTAGCCGGGCGCGATGTCGGTGGTGAGGGGCCCGAGCGTATAGAACGGCGCCTCGCCGCATTCCTTGAGCTGCTTCTCGACGTTGATCTTGATCTTGTGCATGGGCACGTGGCCGGGCCCTTCGATCATCACCTGGCAGCCCTTGTCCCAGGCCACCTTGGTGAGCTCGCCCAGGGTCTCGAGCTCGGCGAACTGCGCGCGGTCGTTGGCGTCCGCGATCGAGCCCGGGCGCAGCCCGTCGCCGAGCGAGAACGACACGTCGTATCGTCGCATGATGTCGCAGATCTCGTCGAAGCGCTCGTAGAGGAAACTTTCCTTGTGGCGAGAGAGACACCACTTGGCCATGATCGAGCCGCCGCGCGAGACAATGCCGGTCACGCGGTTGGCGGTGAGGTGGATGTAGCCGAGCCGCACGCCGGCATGGATGGTGAAATAATCCACGCCCTTGCTCGCATTGCTCAATAAGGGTGTCCTTGTAGCACTCCCAGTCGAGCTTGACCGGATCGCCGTTGACCTTCTCCAGCGCCTGGTAGATCGGCACGGTGCCGATCGGCACCGGCGCGTTGCGGATGATCCATTCGCGCGTGTTGTGGATGTTGCGGCCGGTGGAGAGGTCCATCACGGTGTCGGCGCCCCAGCGGATCGCCCACACCATTTTCTCCACCTCCTCTTCCACCGAGGAGGTCACCGCCGAGTTGCCGATATTGGCGTTGATCTTGGTGAGGAAGTTCCTCCCGATGATCATCGGCTCCAATTCGGCGTGGTTGATGTTGGAGGGAATGATGGCGCGCCCGCGCGCCACCTCGCTGCGCACGAACTCGGGCGTCACGAACGCCGGCACCGCCGCGCCGAAGCTCTCGCCGTCGGCGAGCGCGGCCTCGGCGCGCTCGAGCTTGCGCTTGCGGCCGAGATTCTCGCGCTCGGCGATGTAGACCATCTCCTTGGTGATGACGCCGGCGCGCGCGAACTCGAGCTGGGTGACGGGCCTGCCGTCGAGCGCCCGCAGCGGCCGGTGGGCGGTCGGGAAGTTGCGGGCGAGATGCTTGCCGGTGACATTGCCGTTGTCGACCGGCTGGATCGGACGTCCCGCGTAGTCCTCGACCCCGCCGCGCTCGCGCACCCAGGCGGTGCGGGCGCGCGCGAGCCCTTTCTCGACGTCGATGGTCACCTCGGGATCGGTGTAGGGGCCGGTGGTGTCGTAAACGGGAATCGACGGCTCGCCCGCCGCCTCGGTGAGCGCGATCTCGCGCACGGGCACGCGCAGCTCCGGCGCCGCGTCGGGCCGGGCATAGACCTTGCGCGAGGCCGGCAGCGCGCCGGTCGTCACCTTGGGCGTCGCGATGTCGGGGTCATGGATGTTCATCGTGTTCTCTCCCTTGAGCGGGGGTTGCCAGCGAAAATGGCCGAAGAAGAAGGTGAGCGGCGCGCCGATCGCGAGCCAGATCGCGGCGTCGACGGTGCAGGAGGTCGGCCGTTGGCATGGAAGAATGTCCTGTCCCTTCGCCGGCATGACCCGGATCAGGTTCAAAGGGTTCCCGCGGTAGCGACGTGGCGGGTGTCTCAGCTCTCCAAACCGGAGCTCCCCTCGGAACAGCCGCTAATGTAGGCCCCCCGGGCCGGGTGTCAACGCATGGCGGGGCACTCATGTCCCGGGCGAGTGCAGCGAGGGCGCTTGCCCGAGCGGAACGGACGCCAATCTCGGTCTACCCGAGATTGGCAACAAATGCGCGGAAGTCGGGTAAACCCGACTTCCGTGGACCCGCGCAAGAATCGCGAAGCGCAGTGAAAGGACGACCCCGGCGCAGCGCGCCGTGAAGCCCCTAGGTCCCGGCTCTCGCTCGCTGCGCTCGCTCGTCCGGGACACGCGGGTGGCTACAACCGTTGCAACACCGACGCGAAGCGGCGGGCGGATTCTCGCCGAGGGGGACCGCAAACAGGTTGCAGATCCAATCGATTGCTTCGAGGTCGTGAACCGGACCGCCGAGGGGGAAAATCTGTCCGCGCAGGTCGTCGACATAGTGCAGCGCGTAGCCTCCGAGCAGGTCGCGCAAGGTGCCCGTCGCCGCGCCGCTTTCCCCGAGCGTGACCGGATTGAACTCGAGCAGGATCGCCGGCCGGTCCGGCCGCGAGATGAGAATCCCGCGCGCCGCGCAGCACCGCCGCCTCGCAGCCCTCGACGTCGATCTTGATGAGGTCGGGCAGCGCGCCCGCCGACGCCACGAAACCATCGAGCGTGATGCCCTCGGCCTCGACCAGCGTGTTGCCGGCGCGCGGGTTCAGGCCGCGCGGGCTGACCTGCGCCAGCAATGAATTTCGCTCCGAGCAGCTGATGCGGACCGGCCCCGGCGCGTCGACCACGGCGGCCGCCACGGGATGGACGATGCCGCTCAAGCCGAGGCTCTCGACGGCCTGGGCCAGCATCGCGAACGTCGTGGGCACCGGCTCGAACGCGTAGATGCGCGCGGCGCGCGGCGCGAGCATCTGCGCAAGGTGCGTGGCAACGAACCCGCCGTTGGCGCCGACGTCGTAGACGACCGGGCGCTCCACGCCGTGCAGCCAGGCGGCACAGAGCGCGAGCTCCGCGTGATAGGCGCGCCGGTAATAGAACGGAAAGCTCGAGAGATCGCCGGTGTGGCAGACGAAGTCGTAGCCGAGGCCGCTGGTCGCGACGAATTTTTTCACCCCGACGGCGCCGAGCGCTTTCAGCCAGAGCAATCGCGCCGCCGCGCTGACCAGCGGCATGTCCGCTGTCGCGGCCGCGGTCACGTCATCGGTGCGGCCGTACATCGCCCGGATGCCCAGGCTGACGATGCGCGTTCGCAGGCGTTGCCGCCAGCTCGCATCCGCCCGCGCTACGGCTTTGCAACCCTCAAGTTTGTGCAGGCGCGACCGATCGATGCTCATGCCGTTCCTTTCCTGAGGCGGCGGCATGAGAGATCATGCTGTGGACGCGCATGAGTTCCCCCCGACGTTGGTGCTTTCGAGCGAGTGTAGGAGCGGCGGCAGGTATTCACAACCGATCCCCGCAATGAACTTCGCGGCGCCTCGCTGAACAAATATTCATGAGTTGCTGAACAACTATTCATCAAGAAGAGTGAAGAATATTAAAAATATTTAAGTAGACGCAATCACCGAGCTGCCACGATTTCAACCAAACACTCTCGATAATACTTTGTGGTCATTGTCTGGAGGAGGACTGTCCATGCAGAAACTCAAATATGCTCTGGCGGCAGCGGCTGCGGTCGGCGCCATCGCTTTCGGATCCGGCCGCTGCGTCGGCCATGCCGAACGGCCTTCCAACCTCGGTCCTGTCATCCGAGGTGGAGAACGTGCGATGGGTCTGTGGACCGTATCGTTGCTGGTGGCGGCCCAATTACTACTACGGCTACTACGGGGGCCTCGCGCTGGGGCTCGGCGTCACGGCTGGCGTCGCTGGTAATCGCTGCGTCGCTGGTCATTCGCAGACGGGGAGGGCAGACGCCCTCCTCGATCGTGCATTTGCCGCCTGAGGCCGCCAACCAGGGCGGCCTCCCTTTTACGAGCGCCGCTCGCGAAATTCGCTTCAATACGCCGTCGCACAAAAGATCGGGGTTGCGTTCACCGGCTTTCGCAAGCTCGATGATCCTCTGGGCGATTATTGCATTGGCGAGATCGCCGCGGTCTGCAAGTCGGAGGGCTACGCGCGCCATTTCGAATGCGATCCCCATGACCCGCTTGGTCTCTGGGTCAGGATCGTAGCCATCCAAAAATTCGGTGATGGGCATGGGGCGCTTCCGATCACAGGCGGGAGCGCGACTCTCTCGCAGCCACCGGCGCCTGGCAGTGCCGAGTCGGTGATGCGCGGAACTATCGTCAAATTGTGTTCCGCCGTCTGTCCGGTACCGGACCAACGGAGGCAAATTGGGACACTTGCATTCCAGAATCAGGCTCGCTTGATGCCGCTGGCAATCTATGGCACGAAAGTGCCATAAAAGCACGGCGGTGACGCGAAGACCCGGACCTTCCAAGTGTTCCGTTGCCGCAAGGCGACCGGCAAGACGCCGTGGGCAAGCAATTCCGAAGGGGAGGGTTCCGATGCGCATGCTTTCGACGCGACGGCATTGGCTTGCGACGCCGATCGTTGCGTTGCTCGCAATTGCGGTCTGGCGGCCGCCCCGACCGGCCGTTCCCTTGCGCAGGACTATCCCCATCGCACCATCCGCGTGATCATGCCGCTTGGACCCGGCGGGATCGGAGACATCTTCGTGCGCGCCCTCGCGCAGGAGCTCACGAAGACGCTGGGTCAGCCCCTGGTGATCGAGAACAGGCCGGGCGGCGCAACGCTCGTCGGCTCGCAGGCTTGCGCGCAGTCGCCGCCGGACGGCTACACGCTGTGCATGCTGGCGATCAACTCGTTCAGCATTGCACCGTTCTTCTCCGCCAAGCTGCCGTATGATCCGGAGAAGGACTTTGTGCCGATCATCCGGCTGTTCTTCATTGGCCAGGGCCTGGTGGTTCACCGCTCATTGGGCGTCGATACGCTCGCCGATCTGGTTGCCTTGTCCAAGGCCAAGCCGGGCACCTTGAGCTATGCGGCGCAAGCCAACCAGATCACGATGGTCATGGAGGATCTCAAGCGCAACACCGGCGCGGATCTTCAACGCATTCCCTACCAGGCCGGCGGCCAGGCGGTGTCGGCCCTGCTCGCCGGCCAGGTCCCGGTCGGATTCCTCGGCATCGGCAATGTGCTGCCGCAGGTGCAGGAAGGACTAGTCAAGCTCCTCGCGGTCGACGGATCGAGCCGCTCGCCGCTTTATCCGGCCGCGCCGACCTTCGTCGAAGCCGGCTACTCGGCGCCGATCATCAGGCCCTGGTACGGACTGTTCGCGCCGGCCGGCACGCCCAGGCCGATCATTGACCGGGTGCAGGCCGAAGTGTCGCGCCTGATGCAGGACCCGACCTTCGTCGAGCGGCACCTCGTCGCGCGCGGACTGGAACCGGCGGTGATGGCGGGCGACGAGTTCGCGCGCTTTCTGGTGGCCGACCGGGAGCTCGCCAAGCGGCTCGCCGAGGCTTCGGGCCTAAAGCCGTAAGGGAAGGCGAGGGCGCATTCCTGCGAGCAGTAGCGCCAGCCGCAAATCGGTCTCCTTGCGCGATGGTTCAAGCCCCAGCTCTTCACCCTCGCCCCTTGTGCGAGGAGCGGGTCGACTCGCCGAAGCGAAGCGGAGGCGGGCGGGGTGGGGGTCGTAGTTGCTGTGCCGAAGTCGCGTCCTTCAACAACGACCCCCACCCCCAACCCCTCCCCACAAGAACTCGGGTTTACCCGAGTTCGCCATTTAAAGTGGCCGAAGTCGGATAAATCCGCCTTCGGCTGGGGAGGGGAGCACACCGAGTCCGTGGCGAACGGCTCAAATGACCAGCACCAGGTCTCAAATCACCGGCACCAGAAGGTGGGAATCGAATCTCCCGCCGGCGTGGATGACGTGAGCGCCGCGGTTGCGCGTGTCGGCGTGGCGGACGTCGATGCGGCCATGCACCGTGGGAAGCGGGCCCTTCGGCGTGACCGCGATGTCGCCGCCCTGCACGGTGAGCTCGAGGCTCTCGCCGCGCCGAAACAGCGTGCTTGAAGGCAGGATTTCGATCTCGACGGGCACGATCTCGCCGGCCGTGAGCCTGAGCTCGCGCTCGTGCGTGAGTCTGGGTTGGAACGGCGTGGAGCGCTGCTCGTCGAGCGCGCGATGGGAGACCCGCAGCCATCCCTTGGCGACGCCGCCGTTCTCGATGTGATTGAGGTCGGGAAAATGCAGTTCTGCGCCGCGGCGGTCGAACTTCTTGAGCCCGACGAAGATGTCCATGTCGTCGGCGTCGGCGGCCGAAACCCACAGCCTGAGCTTCATATGACCAGTCAGTTCCGTATCGTCCTCGAACCGGATCGTGAATGCCACGCGGCCGTGTGCCTCATTCGGCGCCGTCGAGTCGTAGCGCACGGACGCCTCCTCGCCGACCGGAGTATCGACGAGCGCCCGCGAGGCAACGTCGAGATAGAGCGGCACGTATCGTGTTTCGGGCAGCGGCCAGGCTTGCGCGAATTTCGTGCGGCCCTCGTAGAAGCGGTCTCTCACCTCGTAGCGCACCCGCGGCGTCTCGAGCCAGTCGTTCTCGATCCCCTTGAGGAAATAGTCGAAGAACCGCTTCTGCCGCTCGAGCTGCTCGCGGGCGTAATAGACTTCCCACTCCTTGCGGCCGTGGATCTCGATCCATTTGTGCTCGCTCGCGCTTTGGCGAAACGCCTCGATGGTTCCCCGGTTGTGCATCCCTTGGGTCGACCAGCTCGCGCACACCAGGAGCGGGACGCGGATGTCGGCGAGGTTGCCGGTCCGCTCCTGCCAATACGCGTCGAACAGCGGATGCGCCTGCTGCGCGGCGGCGAGCGCGTCGAGCTCGCTGTCGGGCCAGCGGCGCCGCGCGCCCACGTCCAGGAACGGCGTGAAGGACGTGTCGCGGATGCCGCCGTGAAAGGCGAGGTCGCGATAGATGTCGCTCACGCCCTTCCCAGGGAATCATCGCCTTGAGGTGCGGCGGGTTGAGCTGGCCGACGCGCCATTGCGTCATGGCGAGATAGGAGACGCCGTTGGTTCCGACATTGCCGTTGCTCCACGGCTCTCCGCCCGCCCATTCGATGGCGTCGTAGTAGTCCTGCGCCTCCATCAGCGACAGCGGAGCGATCCTGCCCTTCGATCCGGAGGTGCCGCGCAGCGCAAGCTTGACCACGGCATAGTCGTTGGGGACCCAGAACCCCGGATCGGGCGCCTCCCATGCCGCGAAGTCGGACGCCACGAATTGCCCGAGCGTGTTCGGCCCCGGCTTGGGCATGGTCGCCGCCTGCACCATGTGGATCGAATCCTTGCCGTAGATGTCGGCGGATATCACCACGGGGAAGCGACCGTCCTTGGGCGGGCGAAACACGTTGGCGTAAAGGACGGTGCCGTCGCGCACGGTGACCGGCACGTCCTTCTCGAAGATCATCGGCATCGGGCCGTAATGGACCGTCTTGGCGACGACCTCGTTCAAGCCCGGCTGGGCGTGCGCGGGATGCGAGATCGGCTCGCGCTGTGCGGTCGCCGACGCAGTCGTATCGGTCATGTCTTCTCCGCCTGCCGGCGCTTACTGCGGCGTCAGGCCGGCGCCTTTGACCAGCTCGTGGGAGCGCTCGCGATCCTCCTTCAGGAAGGCGGCGAACTCGGCGGGCGTGTTGAGGACCGCCTCGAGCGCCAGGCCATGGATATATTTCTCCTGAAATTCCGGCGTCCGCACGATCCTGACGATCTCGTCGTGAAGCTTCGCGATGATGGGCTCGGGCGTGCCGCCCGGTGCGAACAGGCCGAACCAGACGCGATTGGGCGGCGTCTTGTATCCCGCCTCGGACAAAGTGGGCACGTCCGGCAGGTGCGGGGATCTGCGCAGGCCGTCGACCGCGAGCGGCTTCATGAGGCCTGCTTTCAACTGCCCCATATTGTTGCCCATGCCGAAATAACCGACCTGGACCACGCCCGACACGACCGCGTTCACCGCATCGCCGCCGCCCTTGTAGGGGACCATGTTGATGTCGGCGCCGGTCACCTGCTTGAACTTTTCCATGAACAGGGTCACGCCGTGGGCGGGCGTGGCGTAGTTGAGCGTGCCGGGCTTCGCCTTGGAATAGGCGATCAGCTCCTGCAGCGAGCTCACCGGCAGCGACGGGTGCACGACCAGCGCCTCCGTCAGGAAGAACGCCTGGGTGATCGGGGCGAAGCTCTTGTCGGGATCGTACGGGAGATTCTTGGTGAGCCAGGGCGCATTGCTCACCGTATCGACCGCGAGCAGGCAGATCGTGTAGCCGTCCGGCGCCGCCTGTGCGCAGGCCTGCCCGCCGATGACCGTGTTGGCGCCCGGCTTGTTTTCCACCACCACGGGCTGGCCCAGGCTCTTCCAGAGCTCCTGGCCGAGCGCCCGCAGGAACACGTCGCCCAGTCCGCCGGGGCTCAAGGGAAGAATGGCCCGGATCGGTCTCGCCGGATAGGTCTGGCTCATGGCGGCCGGAACGAACGGCAGCACGCCGCACAGTGAGACGACAAGCGCGGCAGCGGTTCGCACGACGGCGCGACGGTCTATTCGCATGTAGGCTCCTCCCAAGTTTCTCGTTTGCGGCGGCGGCCCTTGCTTTACGCCGGTGCCGATATCGGTCCGCAAGGCTATCGTGCAAGGCTATCGTGAATACGCGCGGCTTGCAGCGGGCTTGCGGTCACCTTGCTGGCGCCGGCGGTATTGTGGCACATTGGTAGCATAAAGACACAAATGTGCCACCCCGGTTCGAGGGCAACGGCCATGGGAGGACAATCCGTGCGAAGCGCTCGGAGCATTTGCACCCTTTGCACCGCGGTCGCGATGTTCGGCGCGGTTGCGACCGCGCCTGCGCAGGAATTCCCCGCGCGGGCGATCACATTGGTGGTTCCTTACGCCGCGGGCGGCGGCACCGATATCGTCGCCCGCAAGCTCGGGCAGAAGCTCGGAGAAATTCTCGGCAAGCCGGTCGTGATCGAAAATCGCCCCGGCGCCGGCTCGGTCACCGGCGCGGCGTCCGTGGCCAAGGCCGCGCCCGACGGCTACACCCTGCTGTTCGCCACCGTGACGACGTTGGCGATCCAGCCGAACGTGCATCGGAAATTGCCGTACGACGCGGCCAAGGACTTCGTTCCGATCGGCATGGTCGCGGGCACCCCCTTCGTCCTGGCGGTCACGCCGAAATTGCCGATCAAGACCGTCGGCGAGTTGATCGCCTACGCCAAGAGCCATCCCGGCGAGATCACCTTCGCTTCGGGCGGCGTCGGGACGCCGCACCACCTGTTCGGCGAGCTGTTCAAGAGCACGACCGGAATTGCCATGGCGCATGTGCCGTTCACGGGCAGCGGCCAGGCCTTGCCCGCGGCCATGGGCGGCCACGTCAGCCTGATCTTCAGCGACGTGCCGCCGGTGTTGCCGCTCATCCGCGAGGGCAAGCTCACGGCGCTCGGCGTCGCGACGAAAGAGCGGATCGAAGCTGCGCCGGAGCTGCCGACGCTGGCCGAGAACGGCTTGGCCGGCATGGACGCGCTCGGCTGGCTGATGGTGGTCGCGCCCGCGCAGACGCCGGCCGCGATCGTCGACAAGCTCAACGGCGCATTGCGCGAGGTCATGGCGGAGCCCGACATGCGCAAGCAGATCACGGACCTGGCGCTGGTTCCGGTCCCTTACCTCACCCCCGCGCAGGCGCAGGCCTACGTGGCCGACGAGACGAAGCGGTGGGGCGAGATCGTCAAACTGGCGGGCGTGCGCATCGAGTAGAGCTTGTCCCTGGAGCGGCGTGAGCCGCAAACTCGGTCTGCTTGCGCGATGGCTCGAGCCCCAGCTCTTACCCTCCCCCTTGTGGGGAGGGTCGCCGAGCGAAGCGAGGCGGGGTGGGGGTCGTCGTTGTTGCGCCAAGTCGCGTCCACCAACAACGACCCCCACCCCCAACCCCTCCCCACAAGGGGGAGGGGAGCACACCGAGTCCGCGGCAGCTGTGCGTCGAGCACAACGGGATGCGCGCTACGCCGCGCGGACGGGCTCAGTTCGCCTGCTGCGCCAACTGCTCGAGCGCCGGCTTCCACAATTCTTGTTGGCTGCGAACGAACGCCTCGGCTTCGGCCGGTGATGCCGGACGCACGTGCGTGCCGCGCGCGGCCAGCTTGTCCTTGATCTCCGGCTTGACCAGCACCGCGCGCAGGTCGTCGCTTGCCTTGCGCACCAATGCCGTCGGGCGTCCCGACCGGCGCCACCACCGCCTGCCAGCCGGTGGCGACAATTCCGGGGAGCGTTTCCGAGATCGTCGGAACATCCGGGAAGCCGGGCAGCCGCTGCGCCGAGCCGGCCGCGATCGCCTTGAGGGTGCCCGATTGATAGGCGCCGGCGAGTCCCGAATACCCTTCGATGATCATGGGGATGCGGCCGCCGATGATATCGCCGAGCGCCTGCGCGGAGCCGCCGGTATAGGGAACCATTTGCAGCTTGATGCCGGCGCGGATTTGGAGCAATTCGCCGGTCAAATGGGTCAGCCGTCCCACGCCGGTAACCGCATAGGAAATCGCACCGGGCCGGCTCTTGGCCAATGCGATCAACTCCGGCAGCGTATTGACGCCGAGTGAGGGCGCCACGCCGACGAACATCGGCTGCTCGGCCGTAAGCCCGATCGGCACGAAATCGCGCGGCAGATGGAGTGGAAGGTTCGGCGCCTTCCCCGGCACCGCAAGGAATACCGAGAGCGCAGGCGCAAAGAGGGTGTAGCCGTCGGGCGCGGCCTCCGCTGCAACTTTCACCGAAATGGCGCCGCCCGCGCCCGGATGGTTCACCACCACGACCTGCTGACCCCAGTGTTGGCTCAGCCCGTCGGCGATGATCCGCAACCCCACGTCCACGGCGCTGCCCGGTCCCGAATCCGAGATGATCTTTACGGATTTGCCCGGATAGCTTTGCGATTGCGCATAGGCGCCGCATCGGCAGCCAAAATCGGCAGCAGGCAGAGAAATGCAAACTTAATGGACCTGCGGACCGTTTTATGCAAGGTCGGTGCCATGCTCCGATCGATCTTCGGAGACGATCGCGGCGCCTTCGTGGCGAATCCCCGCGGAAAGGATTTCCACACGGCGCTTGGGGAGCCGTGATCCGCCCGAAAGGAGGCCGTCATGGCGACCGTTCTGACCGCCGGCGACATCGCCATCGTTCAATACAACAGCGGCACCACCGACTCGTTCACGTTCGTCTTCGCGCGTGACATCGAGGCAGGCACCGTCGTCAATTTCACCGACAATGGCTGGCTGGCCGCCGGCGGATTCCGGCCGGGCGAAGGCACAGTCACCTACACGGCGCCCACCGCGATTACTGGCGGTACCGTCGTCACGCTGACGGGCCTCAATCTCGATGACGCCGGCGACCAGATCATCGCGTACCAGGGAACGGAGGCGAGCCCTACCATCCTCTACGTCGTCGACCTCGCCGACGGCAACAACACCGTCGCCGGCGATGCGACCAATGACAACACCACCGCCTTGCCGCCCGGCTTCACGCTGGGTCGTCAACGCGGTCGCGGTCGGCTTCGACAATGCGATCTACGCAGGACCGATCGACGGATCCCCGCCCCAGCTGTTCCCCCTCATCGGCAACTCGGCCAACTGGATCAGTAGCGACGGCGCATTGCCCCCGTCGGCCCGTTATTTCTACCCGCCGCACCTCGATCTCGATGCCAACAATTCGACGTCTGGGGGCGACGACTATCGGGCAGAGGTCACCAACGACAGTACCCCGGTCCCCATCTCCGATATCGACAGCGACATAGACGATTTCGACGGCGGCTTTATCACCTTCGCGCAGATCAACATCAACAACCAGTTCCCCGGTGACGTGCTGTCGGTCGCCGGCGCGTTGCCATTCGGAATTTTTGCAACGCCTTTCGATCCGTTCACCGGCATCCTCTCGCTGTTCGGTTTTGGCTCGCATTCCGACTATCAGACCGCGATCGAGCAGATCCGGTTCAGCACGGACGCGCCCGTCGGCGTAACGAAGAGCATTTCAGTCTGGGTATTCGACGACTTCTGGTGGAGTAACGAGGCGCACGCGATCTTCACGGTAACGAGTGCCGCCGCTCCTCCGGTCCTCGATCTCGACGCCAACAACTCCAATGGCGGCGGGGCGGACTATACCGCGACGTTCACCAGCGGCGGGCTGGCGATACCGGTCGCCGACACCGACGTTTCCATCACCGACGCCGACAGCACGACGATCCAGTCGGCCACGATCACGATCGAAATCAACCGGCAATCGGGCGACGCGCTTATCGCCGGAGCATTGCCGCCCGGCATCACGGCTTCGCCCTACAATCCCTTCACCGGCGTCATCACGCTCAGCGGTGCGGCCTCGCGCGCGGACTATCAGACGGCCTTGCGCCAGGTGGTCTTCGACACCACGAGCATTTCCACTGCCGACCGCATCATTCGGGTCGCCGAGGACACCACCCTGCCGATCGCCGGCGTTTCGGTGGCGGACATCGACAGCAGCGCGCTCATCACCACGCTCAATGTGTCGAGCGGCATCCTCAATGTGACCGCCGGCGCCGGCGCCGTCGTCACCGACAACGGCAGCGCCAGCGTAAGCATCGCCGGCACAGCAGCCCAGATCAACGCGGCGCTGGCGGGCCTCGCCTATACCGGCAACCCGCACATCATTCAAGTCGTCGTCAATGACGGATAAACAACAGCCAGCCCGCGACCTCGTTTGTCACGGTCGTGGCCGTCAACGACGCCCCGGTCAACACCGTGCCGGCCGCGCAGAGCGTCGCCGAGGACACCATCCTGCCGATCGCCGGCGTCTCGGTGGCGGACATCGACAGCAGCGCGCTCACCACCACGCTGTCGGTCGCTAACGGCATCCTCAATGTGACCGCCGGCGCCGGCGTCACCGGCAACGGCAGCGCCAGCGTAACCATCGCCGGCACGGCAGCGCAGATCAATGCGGCGCTGGCGGGCCTCGCCTATACCGGCAACCTCGACTTCAACGGCGGCGACACGCTCACGGTCGCGACCAGCGACGGGACCGCCACCGACACCGACACGATCGCGATCACCGTCAATCCAGTGAACGACGCCCCGATCAATAGCGTGCCGGCCGCGCAGAGCGTCGCCGAGGACGCCACCCTGCCGATCGCCGGCGTTTCGGTGGCGGACATCGACAGCAGCGCGCTCATCACCACGCTCAATGTGTCGAGCGGCATCCTCAATGTGACCGCCGGCGCCGGCCGTCACCGGCAACGGCAGCGCCAGCGTAAGCATCGCCGGCACGGCAGCGCGAGATCAACGCGGCGCTGGCGGGCCTCGCCTATACCGGCAACCTCAACTTCAACGGCGCCGACACGCTCACGGTCGTGACCAACGACGGGACCGCCACCGACACCGACACGATCGCGATCACCGTCAATCCAGTGAACGACGCCCCGGTCAATACCGTGCCGGCCGCGCAGAGCGTCGCCGAGGACACCATCCTGCCGATCGCCGGCGTCTCGGTGGCGGACAGCGACAGCAGCGCGCTCACCACCACGCTGTCGGTCGCTCACGGCATCCTCAATGTGACCGCCGGCGCCGGCGTCAGCGGCAACGGCAGCGCCAGCGTAACCATCACCGGCACGGCAGTGCAGATCAACGCGGCGCTGGCGGGCCTCGCCTATACCGGCAACCTCAACTTCAACGGCGCCGACACGCTCACGGTCGCGACCAACGACGGGGCCGCCATCGACACCGACACGATCGCGATCACCGTCAATCCAGTGAACGACGCCCCGATCAATACCGTGCCGGCCGCGCAGAGCGTCGCCGAGGACACCACCCTGCCGATCGCCGGCGTTTCGGTGGCGGACATCGACAGCAGCGCGCTCACCACCACGCTCAATGTGTCGAGCGGCATCCTCAATGTGACCGCCGGCGCCGGCGTCACCGGCAACGGCAGCGCCAGCGTAAGCATCGCCGGCACGGCAGCGCAGATCAACGCGGCGCTGGCGGGCCTCACCTATACCGGCAACCTCGACTTCAACGGCGGCGACACGCTCACGGTCGCGACCAGCGACGGGACCGCCACCGACACCGACACGATCGCGATCACCGTCAATCCAGTGAACGACGCCCCGGCGCTCAATCTCGACGCGGACAGCTCGACGACCGGCGGCGTGGACTATCTGACCACCTTCACCGACGGGGGCCCAGCCGTCGCCATCGTCGACACCGATGTCTCGGTCATCGACAACGACGACATCCGAACCTTATCTCCGCGACGATCACGCTCACGAACCCTCACGCTGGCGACAGTCTGACCGTTGACACACCTCCGCTTCCGGGCGGCATCACGAGCGTCTACGATTCCGTCACCGGGGTCCTCACGCTCACGGGCGCCGCATCGGCTGCCGACTATCAGACGGCACTGCTGCAAATCAGGTTCGCAACACCGGCACCAATCCTTCGACCGAAACCCGCATCATCGACGTGGTCGTCAACGATGGAACGGTCGCAAGCAACCTGGCGCACGCGATCGTCGAGGTCACCCAGGTCAACAACAGTGCACCCACCCTCGATCTCGACGGCAACAATACGACGCTCCCCGGAACGAGCTACCGCACGACGTTCACCGAGAACGGGCCGCCGGTCGCGATTGCGGACACCGATACCCTCATCGGCGATCCCGATATCGGCAGCACGATTCGCTTCAGCCACCATCACGCTGACGAACCCGCAGACCGGCGATCTGCTGACCGCCACGCTGCCGTTGCCGGGCGGTATCACCGCTTCCGCTTACGACCCGGTCACCGGAACCCTGACGCTCTCCAACGTCGCTTCGTTCGCCGACTACGAGACTGCGCTGGAGGCGATCCGCTTCAGCGCGGCTGGCGACAATCCGGTTGCGGGAACCCGCATCATTCAAGTCGTCGTCAATGACGGAATAAACAACAGCCAGCCCGCGACCTCGTTTGTCACGGTCGTGGCGGCCAATGATGCGCCCGCGCTCGTCGTTGCGGACGCCACCTACCAGGAGGATGCCGCCCCGGTATTGCTTTCGCCATCAGCCAGCCTCACCGACGCGGACGACACCGAGCTCACCTTCGCCGCCGTGCAGATCGCCGCCGGGTCGTTTCCCGGCGACGGCGACACCCTGACCGTCGGCGGTGTCACCAGCGGCACGTGACTGGCATCACGTTCCTCTGGGACCCCACGCTGCATGCGTTGGTCTTCACCGGGGCGAGTTCGGTCGCGAACTACCAGGCGTTGTTGCAGACGGTCCAATTTCAATCGACGAGCGACAATCCCACCGACTTCGACGCGAGTCCGCAACGGACCCTGACTTGGTTCGTATCGGATGGCACGGCCGTCACGACCGCAACGACGACACTCGATATCGTTGCCCTCGACGATCCGGCGGTGGCGCAGGACGACGCGGTCGCCACCACCGAGAACTCCGTGATCCGCGCGCGCGCGGTGGCCGGGAGCGTGTTCGTCAACAACGGCTCCGGCCCCGACAGCGATCCCGATGGTGGTGCGTTTGCGGTGACGGCGGTGTCGGCCGGCACGGTCGGCACGCCAATCACGCTGCCGTCGGGCGCGCTGCTGACGGTCAACGCCGACGGCACCTTCAGCTACAACCCCAACCACCTGTTCGACTATCTGCCGACGCCCGGCTCGGGCGCTTCCAACCTGACCATCACCGACACCTTCGCCTACGCCATCACGGGCGGCGATACAGCGACCGCGACGGTAACGGTCAGCGGCGTCGATACCGATGACACCCTGCTCGACAGCCCCGGCAACGACAGCCTGGCCGGCGGCATCGGCAATGACTTCTACTACGTCAGCAACACCGGCGACGTGGTGATCGAGGCAGCGAGCGCCGGCTCCGACACCGTGGGCGCGACCATCAATTACACGCTGCCGGCCGACAACACCGTCGAGGTGCTCAACATGCTCGGCTCCGGATTGACCGGCACGGGCTCGGGCGGCGCCGAAACGCTGATCAGCACCGGCGGACCCAACACGCTGGAGGGGCTTGGCGGCAATGATTACTACTACGTCTACAGCACCGCCGACGTGGTGATCGAGGCAGCGAACGGCGGCTCCGACAGCGTGGCCGCGAGCGTCAATTACACGCTGCCGGCCAACAACACCGTCGAGGTGCTCAACATGCTCGGCTCCGGGTTGAGCGGCACGGGCTCGGGCGGCGCCGAAACGCTGATCAGCAGCGGCGGACCCAACACGCTGGATCGGGCTTGGCGGCAATGATTTCTACTACGTCAACAACACCGCCGACGTGGTGATCGAGGCAGCGAACGGCGGCTCCGACACCGTGGCCGCGACCGTCAATTACACGCTGCCGGCCAACGTCGAGGCGCTCTACATGGTCGGCTCCGGGTTGACCGGCACGGGCTCGGACGGCGCCGAAACGCTGCTCAGCACCGGCGGACCCAACACGCTGGTTGGGCTTGGCGGCGATGATTTCTATTACGTCTACAACACCGCCGACGTGGTGATCGAAGCTGCGAACGGCGGTTACGATTCGGTGATGGCATCCGTCAGCTACACCCTGTCGACCAATGTCGAGGCGCTGCACATGAATGGTTCCGGACTAACCGGCACCGGCAACAGCGGTGCCGACACGCTGGTCACCCTCGGCGCGAACACCCTGGTTGGCGACGACGGCAACGATATGTTCGTGTTTTTCGCCGGCAGCGCCAACGGCGCGACCGTTGCCGACTTCGATCGAAGCGAGGGAGATGTCCTGGTGTTCAGCGGCTTCGGCACCGAGGCGCAGGGCGCGACCATCAGCCAGATCTCGGCACTACCGACCAGTGGGAGATCCATTCCGGCCTCGATGGCCACATCGAGACGGTTATTACGTTCTCGAACCACGCCGCGCTGCATGCCGGGGATTTCTTCTTCGTGTGAGGCGCGCCCGTCCTGATCCTGGTGTCCTTTCCGAAAATCATATCCGACGGGCTCAGGACCCGGAACCCCGCCTCGCCCGGCCAGGCGAACCTAGAGCATGATCCGGAAAAGTGGGTATCGGTTTTCCGAAAAGATCATGCTCAAACAAAGAGCTAGAGCGTGATTGCAACTCAACCTAAAGCAATCACGCTCTAGGGAATACGCAAATCTGGCGCCGCGCGACCTTGCGACGCCCGGCTGCGGGGCGGCGCCCATTGCGAGCGGTCCGGGGCTTCGCCCTGACATCGGCCAATGCGGCATGGAGCAGCGCGCGGCTGGTCCACAGCGCGACCTGCTCGATCTCGTTGGGGGCGAGATGACGGATGTCGCGCAAGATGAGAACGGCATCGATCCCGACCACGATGCACAACGCCGAGACCAGCCGGGCGTACGATCGCGCGTCCAACAGGGTTCGGATCGGCGCCAGCGCCTGCTCGATCCACTGCACCCGGCGCTCGCTGCGCAATTGGCCCTTCGATCCGATCTTGGCTCGAAATTCGGAATCGAGGCTCAGCCGCATGATGGTGGTCAGCTCCGCCTCGTAGAGGAAGCTCGTACGATGCAGGGCCCGGACCAGGGCGTCCAATCGGCTGGGCGCATCGTCGTGCCGCAGCGCTTCGCCGACGATCCGATCGATCTCGGGTCGCAACGCCCCGATCGACGCGTCCGCAAGCAAATGCTCACGCGAGACGAAGTAGCGATAGGCGGTGCGCTTCGAAATGCCGGCCGCCTGGGCCACCTCTTCCACCGACGGGTGCAGACCCTCGCGAATGAGACGGATTGCGGTCGACAGCAGCGCCGCTCGGGTGCGCGCCTTTTGATTGACGCGTCCGTTCTCGATCGCTGCGCCGATCGTTCGCTTGTCAGCGCGCGACGGCATTGGAACTCGATGCGCTCATCGAAGAATCGTCCCGTAGGCAGCCCTGCACAGATAGCACGAGGACGGCATGAGCGGGCAATGCGGGCGTCGGGGAATCTTCACATGGGCCGCACGGTTGACGGCGCAGGCCGCGTGCAGCACGGACCTTCAGGGGGCCCGGCGCCCGGCTTGACTCCTCCCGTCGCGTCACTACTGTGACATGAAGCCACAATGGTGACAGCAGCCTCACCCCGCCGCCCCGCGATCGGGCTGCCCTGCGGGATCGCCCGCCGCCGGGCGCACGCGCCTGCGCCGGCGCGGCCGCAACCAACAAGATGGGAGCGAAAGCATGAATGTCGAGTTCGGGATCTTCGATCATATCGACCGCGGCGGGAGGGAGCTCGAGCAACTCTACGAAGATCGGCTGAGCCTGGTCGAGACCTACGAGCGGCTGGGCTATCACGGCTATTTCGTCGCGGAGCACCACGCCACGCCGCTCGGGATGGCGCCGTCGCCCGGGATTTTTCTCTCGGCCGTCGCGCAGCGAACGCAGCGCATCCGCCTGGGGCCGCTGGTCTACCTGCTGCCGCTCTACAACCCGCTGCGCCTGATCTGGGAAATCTGCATGCTCGACCAGTTGAGCAAGGGTCGGTTCCAGCTCGGGGTCGGGCGCGGAATCTCGGTCTTCGAGCTCGGCTATCACAATGTGAATGCCATGCATTCGCGAGCCCTGTTCCAGGAAACGCTCGACGTGGTGCTGCTCGGACTGCGCGAGAAGGTGCTCAACTACGAGGGACGCCATCACGTCTATAGCGACGTGCCCATGGAACTGGCGCCCGTGCAGAAGCCCCACCCGCCGCTCTGGGCGGGCGTGAACAGTCCGCAGAGCGCGATACCGCCCGCCAAGCGCGGCATGAACTCGTCATGAATTCGCCGGTCGGGATGGCTCGGAAAAGCATCGAGGCCTACGTCGCGACGTTCCGCGAAACATTCGGCTCGAATGCGGCCTTGCCCAGGATGGGCATCGCCCGGATGATTTTCGTCGGCGAAACGGAAGCGCAGGCGCATTCCGCTGCCGGGCGCGCCTATGCGAGCTTCTACCAGAGCGCGTGCTCGCTCTATCGCCGGTTTGCGACGCTGCCCGCCATTTTTCCCCCGGAATACGAAACCATCCGGTCGAGCGGAGTCATGATCGCCGGAACCGCCGACCAGGTGCGGCTGGAGGTGGCCAAGCAGCTGCGCGAGAGCGGCGCGAACTATTTTGCAAGCCGCTTCGCCTTCGGCGATCTCGAGCAGGGCGAGGTGGCGAGGTCGGCCGAGCTGTTCGCCAGGGAGGTCGCGCCCCATTGTGCCGACCTGGCGAGAGCCGCTTGAGCGGTCCATGACCTGCCGCCTGCTTCGGCGAATTTGAAACAATGCAAGCGGCGAACTCGGTCTGCTCCCTCCCCCCTTGTGGGGGAGGGGTGGGGAGGGGGGTCGTAGTTGCTGCGTGAGGCGTGTCCGCCAACACTGACCCCCACCCCCAACCCCTCCCCACAAGGGGGAGGGGAACGCACCGAAATCGCGGCGCCGTTGTGCATCAAGCGCGAGAGAACTTGCGCTCGCTAGCCCTCGTGTCCGCGCCTCACGGACCGACGATAGGCGCCGCGGCGTGCGCGCTGCAACACGCACATCGCTTCAGAACGATTCAGATTTGCCCCAAGGACTTGGGGGATGCGTGTGGGCATGGTCCGCTCGCTGCCGTGCGACCGGCCGACCGGCGTGCCGCTGATTCACCGATCCACGGACCATGGTCCACGACCTCCGGGACGACCTGGAACACGCTGATCCAGTCGAGCGGCATCACGCCGCCGCTCATCGAAGTCGGGCAGCCTTCGGATCGTGAGACCGTCGCGGCCTGGGCTGTGTGAGCTAGTTCGCCAAAGCCCTCGGACCTGGGCGCTAGTTTCTTGGGCGAGGAAGGCTATCGGGCTGCGTCGACCGATGCCTTGCATGCGCTGGCTCTTATACGAATAAGCGGCGCGAACAAGTTCTGAGGTCGCCATGACAAGTGTTCGAGAGTGGCTGGCATCGAATGGCCTCGCAGAATACGCCGAGCGCTTCGCCGAGAACGCCATCGACTACTCGGTCGTGCGCGATCTCACGGAGCAGGATCTCAGGGACCTCGGCGTCCTGCTCGGGCATCGCCGCAAGATGCTGCGCTCGATCGCAGAGCTCAAGGCGTCCCCGGTCGCAAAGGTGCAGAACGGATCAAAACCGGCTGCGCGAGACGAAGCCGAGCGACGCCAGCTGACGGTGATGTTCTGCGATCTGGTGGGCTCGGCGGCGCTTTCGGCGCGTCTCGATCCCGAGGACCTGCGCGAGGTCATGAAGGCTTATCACACCTGCATCGCGGAGGTGATCGGCCGCTACGAGGGCGTCATTGCCCGCTTCATGGGGGACGGCGTGCTTGCCTATTTCGGCTATCCCCAGGCGCATGAGGATGATGCCGAGCAGGCGACGCGCGCAGGGCTCGCGCTGGTCGACGCCGTGGCCGACCTTCGGACCGATATCGGCACCGAGCTGCAGGTTCGCATCGGCATCGCGACCGGCATGGTGGTCGTGGGCGATCTGACCGGCGAAGGCGCCGCGCAGGAGCAGGCGGTCATCGGCGAGACGCCGAATCTGGCGGAGCGCCTGCAGACGCTCGCCGAGCCCGGGACCGTGCTGATCTCCGAAGGTACCCACCGGCTCACCGACGGGCATTTCGAATACCGCAATCTGGGCCCTGCCAGGTTGAAAGGCTGGGCGGAAGCGGTGACCGCCTGGCAGGTGCTGGGGATAAGCGGAGTCGAAAGTCGCTTCGAGGCGCAGCACAAGGCCAGACTGACAGCGCTGCTCGGACGCGACGAGGAGATCGATCTCTTATCCCGTCGCTGGCGGCATGCCACGGAGGGCGACGGCTGCGTCGTGGTCCTGACCGGAGAGCCGGGCATCGGCAAGTCGCACATTGCCCTCGCCCTGCAAGAACGGATCCAAGCCGAACCGCACATCAGGCTGCGCTATTTCTGCTCGGCGCATCACACCAACAGCGCGCTGTTTCCGTTCATCGGCCAACTCGCACGCGCGGCCCGGTTCGAGCGAGGCGACGCGCCGGCGCAGAAATTCGCCAAGCTCGAAACGCTGCTCGCGCAATCCGGCGCCGACGTCGAGAATGCGGTGCCGCTTCTGGCCAATCTCCTGTCGCTGCCGCCCGATGACCGTTACCGCCTGCCGGAGTTGAGCCCGCAGAAGCGCAAGGAGATGACGTTGGCCGTGCTATTGGCGCAGCTCAACCTCCTGTCGGCGCGCAAGCCGATGTTGATCGTGTTCGAGGACGTCCATTGGATGGATCCGACCTCGCTGGAGCTGCTCACCCTCACAGTGGAGCGGGTGCCGCGGCATCGCGTGCTGCTGCTTGTCACCGCGAGGCCGGAGTTCATGCCGCCCTGGCCAGGTCATGCGCACGTGACCACGATTCCCGCTCACGCGCCTGAGCCGACGCGACGGAGCGGCGTTGATCGAGCGCGTCACGGCCGGCAAAGCGCTCCCCGAGGAGGTGATGAACCAGATCCTCGCCCGCACCGATGGCGTGCCGCTGTTCGTCGAGGAGCTGACCAAGACGGTGCTCGAAACCGGGCTATTGCAGGAGCGCGACGACCACTACGTGCTCAATCGTCCGCTGCCCTCGATGGCGATACCGACGACATTGCACGCATCGCTGATGGCGAGACTCGACCGATTGGCGCCGGTGAGGGAGGTGGCTCAGATCGGCGCCGTGGTGGGTCGCGAGTTCTCCTACGAGCTGCTGAACACGGTAGCCGGGTTGCCGAGGGAGACGCTGGAGGAGGCGCTTGCCCAGCTGGTTCGGTCGGAGTTGGTATTCTGCCGGGGCGAGATACCCCACGCGGTCTATACCTTCAAGCACGCGCTGGTGCGAGATGCCGCCTACTCCGGACTCCTGAAGAGCCGACGCGCAGAGCTGCATGCCGCGATCGCCGACGCGTTCGAGCAACGGTGCCCGGAGATCGTCGAGGCGCAGCCCGAGACGCTCGCGCACCATCTCACGGAAGCCGGATTGTTCGAAAAGGCGGTGGGGTATTGGCTGCAAGCCAGCCGAAAGGCCGCCATGCGCTCCGCCAATCTCGAGGCCATCGCGCATGCGCAGCGCGGCATCGAGGCCTCGGGCCATCTGGCCGAGGGCGCGGCAAAGGACAGGCTGGAGCTTGATTTCCACCTCGCGCTGGGTCCCTGCCTGATCGCCACCCAGGGGCCGGCCTCGAACAAGGCGATGGCGACCTTCGCCCGTGCGCGCGAGCTGTGCGAGCGCCTCGGAGACCCGCCCGAGCATCTTCAAGTCATGTTCTGGCTGACCACTGCGAGCGTCGTGCGCGGGGAGCTGCCGCGGGCCAAGGAGACGATCACGGTCTTGCTTGATCTCGCCCAAACGCGCGGTGATCGACCGGCGCTGCTCAACGCGATGCGCGGGCAGGCGATGATTCTCCTTTTCATGGGACATCTGACCGCCGCCCGCGAAGCGATCGAGCGGGCCGTCGATGCATTCGACGCCAGCAGCGAGGAGGAGAGACTGGCGGCGCGGGCGGCCGGCCAGGATGCCGGCGTGGCCGACCTGTCCCTGATGTCATGGGCTCTGTGGCTGCTCGGCTACGCCGATACCGCCATCACGCGGATGGTCGCCGCCTTCGAGCGTGCCGATGCTCTCGGACACCCGCATACGCAAGCCTATGCCTGTTATTACGCATCCATTCTTCACGCTCTGCGCGGCGAGCTGGTCATTGCACAAGGCCATGCCGAGCGCTGTCTCGCATTATCGGAGGAACATGGATTCCGGCAGTGGCGCGGCTTGGCGCACGCGGTGCGCGGCATATGCGCGACGATGCTTGGTCCCTCATCCGGCGCGCTCGAGGAGGTCAGGAGTGCCTTGGACGGGTATCGTGGCGCGGGCTATCAGCTCGGCATCACCGCGCTGTACGTCCTGTTGTGTCCCGCCTTGCTGCTCGGTCACGCATTCGAGGCTGCGTTGGATCTGATCGAGCGGGGGCTCGAAACGGCCAGCCGCAACAGCGAGCGCATTTTCGAGGCCGAATTGTACCGGCTGAAGGCGCGCGTGCTGCTGGAGCGCGGCGGACCGGACGCCGGCGCCCAAGCGCAGTCACTCCTCGATCAAGCATTGACCACGGCAAGAAGCCAACAGGCCAAGTCCCTCGAGCTTCGAGCCGCCAGGGATCTCGCCGCGCTTTGGGTCGATCAGGGCAGGCGCGAGGAAGCGCTCGAGCTTCTCGCGCCTGTCCACGCCTGTTTCACCGAGGGTGTCGATACGCAGGATCTGAAGGAGGCAAAGGGCTTGCTCGACCGGCTGCGCTGAGTAGTTCAGCTCGCGTGGACGAGACCCAATGGCCTGCCACCCGTTCTTTCACCTTTCCCCGGTTTCTCGTCTTTCTCTATTTCGTTTATGATCGTTACCTCGGCCTTATGTCTTGATTTTCCTCCCTCGGTCTTACGGAGGTGTTTCTCGTATGCCTGGACGGCCTCGTCCGCCGCCTGGTACCCACCCGCGCGCCCGCAATCGAGATTGGAGTGCGACCACTCGAAGTTGATGTTCTCGGAGACCCGGATTTCCACAATCGTACCGGTCCAGTTCTTCTTGGTCCGGACATGATACTTGAACAGCCTGACGTCGTCTTCGCCGACGGTTGCCGCGAACAGCTGGCAAAGATTGCCGAGCGCGTCATGCAGGTTCTTGGGCTTGCGCACTTGCTTTGCATCGACGATCCGGCTGATCCAAATTTCCTCGAGGTCGGGGTGATCTTGCAGCAGGCTTTCGAAGTTGACGGTATCGATCAGCGCCCCTTCACAATAGGTGTCTCCGTCCAGCTCCACGGTTCCTTCGATGAACGGCAGAGCCGAGCAGGCGCATAGGCTGCCGGCACTGATATTCTTGTAGTAGTCCGGTTTGTTGGAGAACAGATCGAGTTGCTGTTTCGAGAGGTTCCAGGCGTTGTGATAGATGAACGGCTTGTCCTTCTCGAACAGTCTCTCGAACTTGATGGCCTTCATGAACGCGCTGTCCGGATAGTAGATCCTGGACAGGCCGTTGACGTTGGACAGGTACATCATCGAGGCCAGATAGCGGACGAAGGGATTGGGTGCCAAAATGTGGTTGAGCATCAATTGATTGAAATCGCCCTCGTTCCACTTCTTGGGGTCGGAAAAATATGATGCGACCTGGAGCGTGGACTCCGCCATTTTTGCCGGCTGCCACAAGTCGTGGTAGTTTTCCGGAGCGGACACGAATTCCATCCAGGCTCTCAGGTTGCCGAACGTATCCGATCCGAACACGGTATTGATCGGAAAGCGTTTGTAGGACGCGTCGTCCCGGAAGACGCCGTCTTTGAAGAAGCGATAGGTTTGATCGACTTCTTTCCCTGGATCGCATTGATTGTAGACGAGGCCGACCCATGCACCGATGCAGGACAAGGCCCACACATCGAACTTGACCCCGGCCTCGGCCAGTCGTTGCAGAACCCCGATATGCAGCCCGGCAGCAGGGCCGCCACCGGCAAGTGTGATCGCTCGCTTCATGGGAAACTCCGTTGGGTTATTCGACCGGACGAAGCGGTTTGCCGATGTCCGGTTCAACGCCTTCGTCTCACCGTCAACTCGATGTTGCGCGGCGGACGCATCGGCAAGTTCACTCGGACTCTATCAGTTCTCGTATAAGTTGTCTATCTTATAGTATACAACTATCTAAGATGTCCCCGTGCGATTGAGCCGACGAATGCAGATCGTCGATCGGCCGACGGTCTCCATCACGCGCGAGAATTGACCGCCGCGGACCGGCCGATAGTAAAAAACTATAGTGGACGAGCGGACCGCATCGCGCCCCTTCCGGCATCGTGGCCGACCTTGTATTCTGCCCGCACGCAGACGCTGAGCTTGGCCTGCGAGCTGTCAGCGGGACGTGCCGAAGTCCCTTGCGTGCGGCAGCGAAGGGTGGTGCCGTCGGCAGGCATTTCACTTCACATTCGCGACGTCAGTTTTGGAGCAGCCCGTCATGCGGTCGCGACAGCGCACCGTTTTCGGCCGGAGGTCGCCATGAAACCGAAGTGTCTGATACTTGCCGCAGGACTGATCACTGGAGCGCTAAGCTGCAGCGCCTTCGGCCAGCAGGACGAGAAGCTGGGGAAATTGAGCTTCCCCACCTCCTGCGATCCCAAGGTGCAGGCCGAGTTCGAGCGCGCCGTGGCCATGCTGCATTCGTATTGGTTCCTCTACGCGCGCAGGACATTCGAGGGAGTTCTGCAACAGGATCCCACCTGCGCGATGGCGTATTGGGGCGTAGCGACAGACCTGCTCGGCAACACCCTGGTCGGACCGCCGTCGCGGGCCGACGCGCAGGCAGCCTGGGAGGCGCTGGAGAAGGCGCGCGCGGTCGGGGCGAAGACGCAACGCGAGCGCGACTGGATCGAGGCGCTGAGCGCTTACTACCGCGACCACGACAAGGTTGCCGTCGACGCCCGCTTGCGCGCCTACAACGCCGCCATGGAACGCATGACGCAGCTCTATCCCGACGACTACGAGGCCCAGGTGTTCTACGCGCTGACGCTCCAGGCCTCTGCGTCGAAGGCCGACCTGACCTACGCCAACCAGCTGAAATCTGCGGCGATCCTGGAGAAGCTGTACGAGCGGAACCCGCAGCATCCCGGCGTGTCGCATTTCATCATTCATGCCTACGATTTTGCGCCGCTCGCGGACAAGGGAATCGCGGCCGCGCGGCGCTATGCCGGCATCGCGCCGGCCGTCCCGCACGCCCGGCATATGCCGTCGCACATCTACTCGATGGTCGGACTGTGGGAGGATTCCATTGCATCGAACGCTTCCGCGCTCGAGATTCAGCCGGACTATTATCACGCGTCGGATTTCGCGGTCTACGCGCACCTGCAGCTCTCACAGGATGCCAAGGCGAGCGCGATGATCCAGAAATCCCTCGCGACGGCAGATCGTGGCGATCGCCCCGTTACCTTCGTCAACTTCACGGCGCGTGCCGCCTTGCCGGCACGCTACGCGCTCGAACGGGCCGATTGGGCCGGCGCCGCAGCCCTGCCGGTGACCACGAGCCAATATCCGATGGCCGATTCGCTCACGCGCTTCGCCCGCGGTCTCGGCATGGCGCGCAGCGGCGATCTTGCCAACGCGAAGCGCGAGATCGAGGCCATCAAGGCTTTGCGCGCCGCGCTCGAGAAAGCCAATCAGTCCTATTGGGCCGACCGTAGCGAAGAACAGATTCTCGCGGTTTCGGCCTGGGTCAGTTTCGCCGAAGGCGCGCGCGATCAAGCGCTCACATTGATGCGGGCGGCTGCCGACGGCGAGGATCGCAGCGTCAAGCACGTGGCGATGGAAAACCGCCTCTATCCGATGCGCGAGCTGCTGGGCGACCTGCTCTTGGAAATGGGACAACCGGCTGCCGCGCTCACGGAATACCGCACCGCGCTCGAGGCCAGCCCCAACCGCTACCGCGGGTTCTGGGGAGCCGCCCGCGCCGCCGACGCGGCGGGCGATCGTACGAAGGCAGCCGAGTACTACGGCAAGCTCGTGGAACTGGCGAAGAACGCCGACACCGAACGTCGGGAGACCCGGGAGGCCAAGGAACTCCTGGCAAAGAGATAAAGCCATAGAGGCGCACGAATGAAATCGCCGGCTGTCACCGATCCACCGCAAGCCGGCGATCCGTGCAGGCGACCATGGGCCGTTTGATTGCAATTGCGGGAATCCTGGGGGCGTGTGTCGCAGCGCTCGCTGTGTACGCGGCTCCCCCATCCGCATGGCACACTTTGGCTGCGGCATGGCTCGGCACGCCCGACCGGGCCGTCGAAACAACGATCGCGACGGAAGGGTGGCCGATCTGCACCACCATGGGATCGGTCGCGGACGATGTGGATTGGGCGCAACTCGACCCGGATTTCGCGGCGGGCAAGAAGGCGCTGGGCGCCGGCGATTGGGATGGGGCAATCGCGGCGCTCAAGCTTGCTGCGCTGCGCGACCCGCAGAATGCCGATATCCAGAACTACATCGGGTACGCCTATCGCCGTCTGCGGCAGCTCGAGCCGGCGGTCGCGCATTATCGGCAGGCGCTCGCGCTCAATCCGCGTCACCGCAGCGCGCATGAGCACCTCGGCGAGGCTTATCTGGTGAAGGGCAATCTCGTCAAAGCCGAAGAGCACCTCGCGGCGCTCGCGGGCATTTGCCTCATCCCCTGCGTCGAATACGACGATTTGCAGACCGCAATCGCGACCTACAACAAGTCGGCGCGGCGTTGAATCCATCGCGTATTGCCGGCGCCACCGACCCCTGCGTCATTACCTCACTTGATTACCTCAATTGGAGAGACCGATTTGCAAACAACCAAACGCCGGCCCCGCGATCTGCGAGGCCGGCGCGTTTTAGGTTGATCCTGCGGCGGGGGAAGGCCGCGGGGCGATGCTCAGTTGACGCTGCCCGTGCCGGTGCCGGCATGGCGTCCGCTCATCGGCAGCACCACGACCTTGGTGCCGACGTGGACGCGGCTGTAGAGGTCGATCACGTCCTCGTTGACCATCCGGATGCAGCCCGACGACACGCGGCCGCCGATGGTGGAAGGATCGTTGGTGCCGTGGATGCGGTAGATCGAGCCGCTGAGATACATGGCGCGGGCGCCGAGCGGATTGGTCGCGCCGCCGGCAACGAAGCGCGGCAGGTAGGGCTGGCGCTGGATCATCTCCGGCGGCGGGGTCCAATCCGGCCACTCGGCCTTGCGCTCGATGCTCTTGGTGCCCGACCAGGTGAAGCCTTCGCGGCCGACGCCGATGCCGTAGCGCATGGCCTTGCCGCCCGGCATGACCAGGTAGAGATAGGTGTTGGGCGTGTCGATGATGATGGTGCCGGGCGCCTCGCTGGTCCGGTAGCTGACCACCTGGCGGCGGAGATCGTCGCGGACCTCGGTCGTGTCATCGTTCGGATTGGCATAGGCCGGCGCCGCTACCTGCGGGCGGTGCGCCCCGAACAGCGCCTCGAACGGATTGAACGGATTGGCGGAAGCGGCGGTGGTGGAAATGGCGATCGCCGCCACGAAGGTGGCAGCCGCAAGCACGGCCTTTACGCGCGAATGATTGTACATGACGTCCCCCTGTCTGCCCATTGGTCGGTGGAGGGCGCCTCGGGGTTCAAATTGCTTGCCAAGATTTAATGTTGGGGCCCGGTCAAGTCATCGTGATCCCGTCTTTATACCTTTGATATTGTTTGGTTTTCTACGCCAGCCCCTGAGCGGTGCCTCAGCCCTTGCCGGCGGAATGCCAGCCGACCACCGCGTCGGGAACGGCGTCGGTCGAGGCGAAATAGGGCTTGATGTCGAGGAGCGGGGTATCGTCGAGGCAGTCGAGGCCGGCGACCGAAAGCGAGGTGCCCTCGCGGCGCAGGAGCCGCACGACGCTCATGGCAATCGGGTTGGGGCGGGCGGGAGAGCGCAACGCGAACGTCCCGCGCCCTTCGCCATAATGCCGAGGTATCTGCAGCACCAGGTCCCGCCGGGAGCGGTTCATCCAATAGAGCACGACGAGATGGGTGCAACTCTCGACCCCGGCCAGCGCCTGCACCCAGCGCGGATCGATCTCCAGGGTGCAGACGGCGTCGGATTCGCGGGCGTTTTTGGGGCAGTCCTCGCGCCGGGTCCAAGGCGTGCGAATGCGGCCGATGAAATAGAGCGAGGCGTCGAACCGCTCGGGCAGGTCGATGGCGATCTCGCCCGGGCGGATGCCGAAGTCATGATCGGTCATGGGTGTCTTCATCGATCTCTGGCGTGATGGCCGGTGCAAGTGTCGCCCGCCGGGGGGAGGGACGCCAAGGGGGGCCTGCCCATTCCGGTCTTGCCATCCCGGCTTAAAGGTATAAAGATATCTTTATGTGCACGCCGGAAGAGCGGCGGCCCTGGTGAATATGGCCCACCATGCCCATGTCTGCCCACCTGCCGTTCGAGGCGCTCAACGGCGCGCTCAAAGCCGCCGGCGAAGCCACGCGGCTGCGCATTCTCGCGCTCCTGTCCGAGGCCGAACTGACGGTGTCCGATCTGACCGCTATTCTGCGCCAATCCCAGCCGCGAATTTCGCGGCATCTGCGGCTTCTGGCCGAAGCCGGCCTGGTCGAGCGTTTTCGGGAAGGCTCATGGGCCTTCTTCCGCTTGGGCGAGCGCGGAGGAGCGGCCGAGCTTGCACGCAGCCTCATCGCCCGCCTTGACCCCGACGACGCGACGATCGCGCGCGATCGAGAGCGCCTCTCCGCCGTGCGCTCGCAACGCGCCGACGCGGCCCAGGCCTATTTCCGCCGCCATGCCGTCCAGTGGGACCGCATCCGCAAGCTCCATGTCGCCGACGAGGCGGTGGAAGGCGCGATCGGCGCCGCGCTTGCCGATGCCCCGGTCCGCACGCTGCTCGACCTCGGCACCGGGACCGGGCGCATGCTCGAACTGTTCGGGCCGCGGATCGAGCATGGGCTCGGCCTCGATCTCTCGCTCGACATGCTGGCGCTCGCCCGCACCCGCCTCGACCGGGCGGGGATGCGCCACTGCAGCGTTCGCCAGGGCGACATCTATGACCTCGCACTGCCGAAGGACAGTTTCGACGTCGTCGTCATCCACCAGGTCCTGCACTTTCTCGATGATGGCGCGCGCGCCATCCAGGAGGCGGCGCGCGTGCTCCGCCCTGGCGGCCGCCTGCTGGTGGTCGATTTCGCCCCCCACGAGCTCGAGTTCCTGCGTGACGAGCACGCCCACCGCCGGCTCGGCTTCGCGCCCGAGACCGTGGCGCAATGGATGACGGCCGCCGGCCTCGACGTGGTGCTGGAGCAGAGCCTCGCGCCGGAGCCGCCCGCCGAGGGCAAGATCGCGGTCTCGCTCTGGCTCGGGCGCGACTCTCGCATCGTGCTGGCGGCGCCGGCGCTGGAGGTGGCGTGATGAGCGCGGCGCCCCGCGCCAGCCGCTTCGTCCAGGATGCCGGCCGCGATGCCGGTGAGGAACGCCGCATCCGCGTCTCCTTCGAGTTCTTCCCGCCCAAGACCGAGGAGATGGAAAAGACCCTGTGGGACTCGATCACCCGTCTTGCCCCGCTCAAGCCGAACTTCGTCTCGGTCACCTACGGCGCCGGCGGCTCGACCCGCGAGCGCACCCATTCCACCGTCAAGCGCATCCTGGCGGAGACCGCGCTGACGCCGGCGGCCCATCTCACCTGCGTGGCCGCGACCTGCGACGAAATCGACACCGTGATCCGCAACTACTGCGCCGCGGGCGTGCGCCACATCGTGGCGCTGCGCGGCGATCCCACCGGGGGCATCGCCGAGCGCTACGCGCCGCATCCTGGCGGCTACCGCAACGCCGCCGACCTCGTCGCCGGCATCAAGCGCCTCGCCGACGTCGAGGTGTCGGTCTCGGCCTATCCGGAGAAACACCCCGACAGCCCCACGGTCGAAGCCGATCTCGACATGCTCGCGGCCAAGGTCGATGCCGGCGCCACCCGCGCGATCACCCAGTTCTTCTTCGAGAACGACCTCTACTTCCGCTACCTCGACCGCGCCCGCGGCCGCGGCATCGACGTGCCGGTCGTGCCCGGCATCCTGCCGGTGCAGAATTTCAAGCAGACCAGGAATTTCGCCGCGCGCTGCGGCGCCTCGGTGCCGGATTGGCTCGCCGAGCGCTTCGACGGCCTCGACGACGACGCCGCCACCCGCAAGCTCATCGCCGCGGCCGTTGCCGCCGAGCAGGTGCTCGATCTCGTCGATCGCGGCGTCACCGATTTTCACTTCTACACCATGAACCGCGCCGACCTGGTCTATGCGGTGTGCCATCTGCTCGGGCTGCGTCCGAGCCAGGCGAGCCAGGCAAACGGTGCGCTCCCTGTTCCCGCTGCGGCGGAGAGGGTGAGGGGAGTCGGATGAGCGCAAGCAGCACCGTCTCTCCCACCGAGCAGACGCTGCGGCGCGTGGCGGCCGAGCGCATTCTCGTGCTCGACGGCGCCATGGGCACCATGATCCAGTCGCTCGGGCTCGACGAGGAAGGCTATCGCGGCGCGCGCTTCGATGCCTGGAACCGGGAGGTGCGCGGCAACAACGATCTGCTCATCCTCAGCCAGCCCGACAAGATCCGCGAGATTCATCTGGCCTATTTCCGCGCCGGCGCCGACATCGTCTCGACCAACACCTTCTCCTCGACCCGCATCGCCCAGGCCGACTACGGGCTCGCCGGCATCGCCTACGAGCTCAACCTCGAGGGCGCGAGACTCGCGCGCGCGGCGGCCGATGCCGCGCAGGCCGAGGACGGCCGCCCGCGCTTCGTCGCCGGCGCGCTCGGGCCGACCAACCGCACCGCCTCGATCTCGCCCGACGTCTCCAATCCCGGCTTCCGCGCGATCACCTTCGACGAGCTGCGCGCCGCCTATGGCGAGCAGGTCAAAGGGCTCATCGCAGGCGGCGCCGACCTCCTCCTGATCGAGACCATCTTCGACACGCTCAATGCCAAGGCGGCGATCGCGGCCATCGCCGACGTCACCCACGCCGGCGGCACACGCGTGCCGGTCATGATCTCCGGCACCATCACCGATCGCTCGGGACGCCTGCTCTCCGGCCAGACGCCGGCGGCGTTCTGGAATTCGGTGCGCCACGCCGACCCGTTCACCATCGGGCTCAACTGCGCGCTCGGCGCCAAGGAAATGCGCGCCCACATCGCCGAGATCGCGCGCATCGCCGATACGCTTATCTGCGCCTATCCCAATGCCGGCCTGCCCAACGAGTTCGGCCGCTACGACGAGAGCCCCGAATTCATGGCCGAGCTGCTCGGAGAATTCGCGGACGCCGGGATCGTCAACGTGGTGGGCGGCTGCTGCGGCACCACGCCCGAGCACATCCATGCCATCACGCGCGCGGTCGAGGGCAAGGCGCCGCGCACCATTCCCGAGGTGCCGCGCCGCTTGCGCCTCTCCGGTCTCGAAGCCTTCACGCTCACGCCGGAAATCCCGTTCGTCAACGTCGGCGAGCGCACCAACGTCACCGGCTCGGCCAAGTTCCGCAAGCTCGTCACCGCCGGCGACTACGCTTCAGCCCTCGCCATCGCGCGCGATCAGGTGGAGAACGGCGCGCAGATCATCGACGTGAACATGGACGAGGGCCTGCTCGACTCCGAGAAGGCGATGACCACCTTTCTCAACCTAATCGCGGCCGAGCCCGACATCGCCCGCGTCCCGGTCATGGTCGACTCCTCGAAGTTCTCGGTGATCGAGGCCGGGCTCAAATGCCTCCAGGGTAAGCCGGTGGTGAACTCGATCTCCATGAAGGAGGGCGAGGCGGCGTTCATCGAGCATGCCGAGACCGTGCGCCGCTACGGCGCCGCCGTCGTGGTCATGGCCTTCGACGAGCAGGGCCAGGCCGACACCCTCGAGCGCAAATGCGCGATCGCCAAACGCGCCTACGACATCCTGGTCGACCAGGTCGGCTTTCCGCCCGAGGACATCATCTTCGACCCCAACATTTTCGCCATCGCCACCGGGATGGAGGAGCACAACGGCTACGGCGTCGCCTTCATCGAGGCCGCACGCTGGATCCGGGAAAACCTGCCGCACGTTCACGTCTCCGGCGGCGTGTCGAACCTGTCGTTCTCGTTCCGCGGCAACGAGCCGGTGCGCGAGGCCATGCACTCCGTGTTCCTCTATCACGCGATCAAGGCCGGCATGGACATGGGCATCGTCAATGCCGGGCAGATGGCGGTCTACGACGACCTCGATGCCGAACTGCGCGAGGCCTGCGAGGACGTCGTGCTCAACCGGCGCGCCGACGCCGCCGAGCGGCTCCTGGCGCTCGCGCAACGCTATCGCGGGCACGGCAAGGAGAAGAAGGAGGCCGACCTCGCCTGGCGCGAACGGCCGGTCGGGGAGCGCCTCTCCCACGCGCTCGTGCACGGCATCACCGATTTCATCGAAGGCGACGTCGAGGAAGCCCGCCTCAAGGCCGAACGTCCGCTGCACGTGATCGAAGGCCCGCTGATGGACGGCATGAACGTGGTCGGCGATCTGTTCGGCTCGGGCAAGATGTTCCTGCCGCAGGTGGTGAAGTCCGCGCGCGTGATGAAGCAGGCGGTCGCCTATCTGATGCCGTTCATGGAGCAGGAGAAGAAGGAGAAGGGCATCGAGAAGAAGAGTTCCAACGGCAAGATCGTGATGGCTACGGTCAAGGGCGACGTGCACGACATCGGCAAGAACATCGTCGGCGTGGTGCTCCAGTGCAACAACTACGAAGTGGTCGATCTCGGGGTGATGGTGCCGGCGGCGAAGATCCTGGAGACGGCGCAGCAGGAGAACGCGGACATGATCGGGCTCTCCGGCCTGATCACGCCCTCGCTCGACGAGATGTGCCACGTCGCCGCCGAGATGGAGCGGCAAGGGTTCGAGGTGCCGCTCCTGATCGGCGGTGCCACAACCAGCCGCGTGCACACCGCGGTGAAGATCCATCCCAACTACCGGCGCGGGCAGGCGGTCTATGTCACCGACGCGAGCCGGGCGGTGGGGGTCGCCGCCAGCCTGATGTCGGCGCAGGCGCGACCCAACTATGTGGCCGACATTCGCCAGGAATATGCCCGCATCGCCGCGGCGCATGCGCGCGGGGAGGAGAGCAAGCAGCGGCTGTCGCTCAGGGATGCGCGCGCCAACGCGCTCAAGCTCAACTGGTCGGGCAACGAGGTGCCGCAGTCGCCGACGTTCCTGGGAACGCGGGTGCTGGAGGATTATCCGATCGCGGAGCTGCGCGACTACATCGACTGGACGCCGTTCTTCGCCACCTGGGAGCTGACCGGCAAGTTTCCCGCGATCCTCGACGACGCCAAGTATGGCGCGGCCGCGCGCAGCCTGTTCGAGGATGCGCAGGCGATGCTCGATCGCATCGCCTCCGAGCGCTGGTTCCGCGCCAGCGCGGTGTTCGGCTTCTGGCCGGCCAATTCCGACGGCGACGATATCCTGGTGTACGGCGACGAGAAGCGAACGCGGCAGATTGCCGTGCTGCACAGCTTGCGCCAGCAGCTCACGCGGCGGGAAGGGCGCGCCAACCTGGCGCTCGCCGATTTCGTCGCCCCGCGCGCGAGCGGACTTGCCGACCACATCGGCGCCTTCATGGTGACGGCGGGCATCGGCGAGGACGAGGTGGCGGAAAAATTCAAGCGCGCCAACGACGACTATTCCGCGATCATGGTCAAGGCGCTGGCCGATCGCCTGGCGGAAGCCTTCGCCGAGCGGCTGCATCAGCGCGTGCGCCGCGAATTCTGGGCCTATGCCCCCGACGAGGCGCTCTCCAGCGTGGAGCTGATCGGCGAGAAATATCGCGGCATCCGTCCGGCGCCCGGCTATCCCGCGCAGCCCGACCACAGCGAGAAGGCGACGCTGTTTACGCTGCTCGGACGGCGAGCGCCGTATCGGCATCAAGCTCACCGAGAGCTTCGCCATGTGGCCAGGCGCCTCGGTGTGCGGGCTCTATTTCGGCCACCCCGAGAGCCATTATTTCGGCGTCGGCAAGATCGAGCGCGACCAGGTCGAGGACTATGCCGCGCGCAAGGGCTGGAGCGTGGCCGAAGCCGAGCGGTGGCTCGCGCCGGTGCTCAACTACGATCCGCTGGCGCAGGCGCGGACCGCGGCGGAGTAGGGCTGGTCCGGCAGGGTCGGGCGGAGATCGGCGCGTCGCCCCGACAGGAGGGTCACCGGTCTCGCCATGGCCGAGATGCTTGCCTTCGCGGCTTGGCCGATCGCGGTCAGGCAGTGCTTGACGACCATCCGCTTTGCGAGCCGGCGCCGCCGCGCAGCGCAGCGCCGGTAGAAGTCGAAGTCGATCGAGCCGTCATTGTGCCGGCGAACGTCCAGGCTCGGTTGCATGGTTTGCTCCAGGTGTCGAGCTCATCAGCAGGGCGTACACCCTGCGAGGAAGCCGGCTTTGGAGCAATGATCGACGCTCTGAGAGGCGTTTACCGAAACACTCAGGCGCGCGACGTTGCGCGCCGTGCCATCGGGAATGCGTCACGGCTCGGTGTCAGACCTTCTCGACTGCGCCGCCGCTTTCAACCCAGTCCTTGAAGCCGCCGAGATTGCGCACGTCCTTGTAACCGAAGTCCTGCAGCGTCTTACCCGCCAGGGCAGCTCGTCCGCCGGAGGCGCAGTACACGAGCACGATCTTGCCGCGCTCGAACGCCTTGTCGTGGTACGGCGACTCCGGATCGGCGCGGAACTCGAGCATGCCGCGCGGGACATGCGTTGCTCCCTTGACCTTTCCCGTGCTCTGCAGCTCCTGGCCGTCGCGCACGTCGACGATCAGGACATTCTCGCTCCCGATCAGAGCGGCCGCGTCTTGCGGGCTGATCTTTGGAACCGAGGCATTGGCCGCGGCGAGCAATTCTTTCACTGAACTCGGCATCCCGCTCTCCTATCACCCATGATTTTCGCGATACGGGCGTACCATGTGGGGTGAGGCCGGCCTTGGCGCAATGACCGAGGCTCCAAGACGATTTGCCGAAACACTCAGGCGCTTGACGTTCCGACCGCTGTTCTGAAAGGGTTCGCCTCGGGCTTGAGTGCGAGCGGTGAGGGCGTTCATGGACGTCTTGTCGGAAGTCTTGCGCGTCGTGCGCCTGTCCGGCGCAATTCATTTTTGCGGCGATTTCACCCGGCCGTGGGCGTTTTCAACGTCCCCGCCCGAGATGCTGGCGGCCCGACTGAGGGTGCCGGAAGGGTCCGTAACCCCATTCCACGTGTGCACCGACGGCAGTTGCTGGGTGACCGCGGGCAAGCTTCCTCCGGTCCGCATCGAAACCGGCGACGTGATCATATTTCCGCGCGGCGACCAGCATGTCATGGCCAGCGATCCCGGGATTGCGCCGGTGCCGATCGCGGACATCTATTCGCAGCCGTCCAGGGAACGGATTACGATCCTGAAACACGGCGGCGGCGGCCAGCACGCGCGTTTCATCTGCGGCTTTCTGCATGCGGACCAGCAGTTTGATCCGCTTCTCAAGTCTCTGCCGGCATTGCTGTGCGTCCGCGCGCGGGGCGGCACCCTTGCACTCGAGACGTTGGACGAGGCCGGACGACGCGTGCAGCCCATCGAACGGCAGCGGGAGGCGGAGTGGTGGCAGGCCTCGCTGCGCTACCTGATCAGCGAGACCGCTGCGCCAGGCCCGGGCAATCGCGCCGTGCTGGCGCGATTGTCGGAAACGCTCTTCATCGAGGTCCTTCGCTGGCAATTTCGCTATGCGAAGCAACGCCACGGCGGCTGGTTGGCGGGCCTGCACGATCCCCAGGTCGGTCGCGTCCTCAGCCTGCTCCATGCGCTACCGGGTCGCCCTTGGACCGTCGATGAGCTGGCAAAAGAGGCGGCGATGTCGCGCGCCGCGCTGGCCAAGCGATTTGTCGAGCTGGTCGGCCAATCGCCGATTTAATATCTCGCCGGCTGGCGCATGCATCTGGCACGCGACCTGCTGCGAGAGAGTACGCTTGGGCTTGGAGAGATTGCGGGACGTGTCGGATACGAATCCGAGGCCGCGTTCAATCGGGCGTTCCGTCGGCTCGTGGGCTCACCGCCCGCGACATGGCGGCACGTCAAGACCTCTTCGACAGGTGCGAACGGCTTGTCCGTGCAGCCTTGAGATCGGCAGGCCCGCGCCGAGCGCTGGCGTCCCCTTCCGCGCATGCGCGAAAATGCTGTAACCTGAGCTCAGAGCTGCCTGCGGGACGTGCCGAAGTTTCGTTAGGGGTGGGCAGCGCTCATGCCGTCGGCAGGCACGATCTCTGAAGAGACCGCCGTCTTTTTGGCGACTCCATTGTTACTTGCAATCCCGAGGGTTGCGCCCCGCTCCCGCAGCGGAGGGCGCCCATTTTGCGTAACCACAGGAGGACCGCATGCCAATGTTCATCTTGTCGCTGAACTGGACCGACCAAGGCATCCGTTCGGTCAAGGACGCCCCCAAGCGCAGCAACGCCGCGCGCGAGCTCGCCAAGAAAGTGGGAGTTGAGATGAAGCAGGTCTACCTGACGTCCGGCGACAACGATCTCCTCGTCATCGTCGATGCGCCCAATGGCGACAACGTTGCCAAATTCGCACTTGCGCTCGGCGCACTGGGAAACGTGCGAACCCGCACCGCCAGAGCCTGGCCCGAGTCCGAGTTTCAACAGCTGATCTCCGAGCTTCCGTAACGGCTCGCGCTGTTTCTGCCGGCGCGGGACCGTCCGCCGTCGTTCCGGGGCGCGCCGAAGGCTCCCTCGCTTCGCTCGGGCCCCGGAATGACGGCGGAGAATTGCTGCTCGCTTGCGTGCCTCGAGGGCGCGCCTATTCCGCCGCCTGGCGCGGCGGCGAGCGGACGGTCTCGAGCCCGTCCACCTCGCTTGCCGAGATCGTCGTGCGCACCATGTGCCGCGGCTCGTTCGCGGGCCAAGGTCGGCCGCGATGCATGGTCGCGCGGTTGTCCCACATGACGACGTCGCCGCTCCGCCAGGTGTGCACGTAGCTGAGCCCCGGCGCGGTCGCAGCGTCCATCAACTCGGCGAGGAGCTGTTGCGCCGCCGCCTGCTCCATACCCTCGATCGCGTAGGCGTGCGAGGCGAGATAGAGCGCGGTGCGGCCGTTCGCCGGGTTCTTCCACGCCAGGCGCCAGCATTGCGGCGGCAGCGCCGCGCGCTCCTCGGGGCTCGCAAGGTCGGGGGCGATCTTGCGGCGCGAATGGGCGTAGTCGTGCCAGGCGAAGGAATTCTCGAGCCGCTTGCGCAACGCCGGGTCGAGCCGCTCCCAGGCGAGGCGGGTCGAGACATACTCAGTCTCGCCGCCGCGCGCGGGGATGACGCGCGCCGACAGCACCGACGCCAACGCCGGCACGCGCTTGAAAGTGCTGTCGGTATGCCAGAGCTGGTTTGCTTTGTTGCGCATGGCAAGCCGGTGATCCGCCGGCACAACCTTGCCGTTCTCGTCGATCGTGGTGAGGATCACGAGATTGGTGCCCGCACCCTGCGAGCCGACCTTGGTCACCTCGAGCGCGCCGAAGCGGCGCGAGAAAGCGAGCTGCGCCTCGTCGGTCACATCCTGGCCGCGAAAGACAAGGACCGAATGCTCCTCGAGCGCGGCGCGCGCCTCCTTGTATCGGGCATTGTCGGCCGCGATCTCGGCAAGCGTCACGCCGCGCAGCTCGGCGGCAAAGCCCGGACCCAGGGGGACGATTTCCATCGGCGAGTCCTCCGTCGCTTTGTTGTTTTGCTCGACTCTCCTCCAAAATCGGCCAGCCGACAAGTCAGCGCGCGCTGTACTTGCGAATCCGGGTCCGCTCGCGCAGAGCCAAGCCTCACGGCTGATCGAACCGCGACAACATCCCGCTACCCGTGCGGCCACGGCGTGCTATCGTTGGACATTGCCAGCATGCGGCTTGGCCCGCGGAAGGAGTATCCATGTCGCTGCGACCTTGCATCACTGCCGCAGTCGCGATTGCTGTTTGCTGCGCCGCTGCGCCTGGATTTTCGCAGAGCGGCGACTATCCCAATCGGACCATACGGCTCGTCGTTCCCTTCGTGCCCGGCGGCGGGGTCGATACGCTCGCGCGCATGTTCGCGGAGAAGATGCAGCCCAAGCTCGGGGTGAGCGTCATCGTCGAGAACCGGGCGGGCGCCAGCGGAACGGTCGGCGGGGCGAGCGTCCTGCAGTCGCCGCCCGACGGCTACACGGTGCTGTTCTCGGCCAACACCCATTCCATGGCAAAGCACGTGATGAGCAAGGCGCCGTACGACCCGCTCACCGATTTCGCGCCGATTGCCCGGGTGGGCGAAGCGCCGCTGCTGGCGGTGATAGCGCCGCAAATGCCGCAGAAGACGCTGGCCGAGGTCGCCGCGGCCGCGCGCCAGAATCCGGAGCGCTGGACGGCCGGCACGCCCTCGCTCGGCTCGCCCGGTCACATCGCGACCATCGAGTTCAATCGGCTGTCGAACAATAATCTGACCATCACGCCCTACCGCGGAACCGCCGCGGCGCTGACCGACGTCGCCGGCGGCCACATCCAACTCTTGATCGACGCGGTGTTGGTCTTGCTGCCGATGGCGCGGAGCGGCCAGGTGACGGGCCTGGCCACTACCGCGTCGAAGCGCAGCGCGCTGGCCCCGGAAATTCCGACGGCGGCGGAGAGCGGAATGCCCGGTCTCGAGGTCACCGCGTGGTACGGGATGTGGGGTCCCGGCGGGATGTCGAACGAGCTCGTGCGCCGCTTGAACGCCGTCTCCGCCGAAGTGACGCGGGAGCTGGCCGCCACCCAACGCCTGGCGAACATCGGCGTCGAGCCGGTTTACGAGACCCCCGAGCAATTCGCACGCTTCATGGCGGCGGAGGTCGCGCGCAATTCACAACTGCTCAAATCCGTGAACTTCCAGCCGCAATAATTGCGCAGGCGAGCAGGCGTCCGCGCGAAGCGAGAATAATCCAGCATGACGATGTTTCGCTATTTTCCCGGCAACGAGGGCTGGTCGTATCATTTTGCGGCCAGGATCGTGAACGTCGCGCAACTCGGCGGCGCCGATTTTCACGAGTGTCACCGCGTTGCCGAGCGTATCAAGGTCGGCGACGGCGAAAGCTGGTATCGCGAATGGCTGGCCGCCGCGGAGCGCGTCGAAAAGAGTGCGCGAATTGCGCAAGGGCTGGGCCGCCCGATCACGGCCCGCGACGCGTACCTGCGGGCGTTCAACTATTTCCGCACGGCACAGTTTTTTCTGCTGGGTTCCGATCCGCGCAAGAAGGACGCCTATCTGCGCTGCGTGGCGTGCTTTCACGCCGCGCTCCCGAATTTCGACAATGCGCCGGAGCGGGTGACTTTTCCGTTCGAAGGCACCCACCTCAGCGGATATTACTATCGGCCGCTCGGTGCCGCGCGCCAGCGCCATCCGGCGATCGCCTATCTCGGCGGCGTCGATATCCTCGCGGAAGAGCTCTTTTTCTTCGCCGCGCAGCAGATGTTGCAGCGCGGCTTCGGCGTGCTGTGCTTCGACGGGCCTGGGATGGGCGAGCCGCTGCGGGTGCGCGGCGTCCACGCGCGGCCGGACTACGAGGTCGCCATAACCGCAGCGGTGGACTATCTCGCCGGACGTCCGGACGTCGCGGCCGACAAGATCAGTCTCGTCGGCCAATCCATGGGCGGCTATTACGGCGGCCGCGGTGCCGCCAGGGAGCCGCGGTTGCGGGCTGCCATCCTGTGGGGAGCCTGCTACGACCTCATCGATGATATCTACGATTTCTGGCCGGCGGTGCGGCCGCAAATCGAATGGGTGATCGGCGCGAAGGACGAGAAGGACGCGCGCGAGAAGCTCGAGGCCTTCACCCTGAAGGGGGTGCTGCAGCACGCCACCTGCCCGGTGATGGTCACCCACGGCGAGGACGATACCCTCGTGAATGTCGAGGCCGCTCGCAAGACCTATGCCGCCCTTCCGGAGCCCAAGCATTTGCGTATCTGGAATGAAGCCGAGGGCGGCAGCATCCATCTCATGAACGACAATCGCGCCGAAGCGGTGCCGTATATGCTTGATTGGCTGTTGGAAGAGGTCAATCGGCCGCGCGGCGCGACGAGGTTTCCCTGAGCCGGGCCGCGGCGGCGCCGACGCGGATCGCAACCGGATGTCCATGGCAAGGAGGTAGCGCGATGCACAAGGTTCAAATTCCCGAGCACATCGTTGCTCGCGTCCTCATGCGACAAGGCCGTTGGAACGTCCATGACGACGTGCCGCCCCAGCAAACGGCCTTCGTCGTCGTCGACATGCAGAACTATTTCATGGCGCCGGGGCAGCAGGTGGAGACTCCGGCCGCGCGCGAGATCGTCCCGAACGTCAATCGGGTCGCGGACGCGCTGCGCCGCGCGGGCGGGCTGGTGGTGTGGATCCGCACGATCGCCAACGAGGACTCGTTTACGAACTGGTCGCACTTTCACGAGGTCCTCAACACGCCGCAACGCCGGGCGCGCCGGACCGAGGCGCTGACGGACGGGGCGTTCGGCGCCGAGCTGTGGCCCGGCCTCGACGTTCGGAAGGACGATCTCATCGTGTGCAAGACCCGCTACAGCGCCTTTATTCAAGGCTCGTCCGATCTGGAGGCGCAGCTGCGCCGGCGGGGGATCACGGCGGTGTGGATCGGCGGCACGACGACGAGCACCTGCTGCGAAAGCACCGCGCGCGACGCGATGCTGCTCAACTTCCGCACCACCATGGTGAGCGACGGCAATGCTGATCACACCGACGCCGAGCATGATGCAACGTTGATCAAATTCTGCATCAACTTCGGCGACGTTGCATCGACCGACGATTTGATCGCGCGTTTCGAAGGGTCAATGCCGAAGCGCGGTTTAGCCGTCGGGTAACTCACGCCTCCACGGTGCACCCCTCACCCGCCCTCGCTTCGCTCGGGCACCCTCTCCCGCAAGGGGAGAGGGTGCTGTGGCGCGAGCCGTGCGGCAAGAAAAGTGGGGTCGAGATCCGCGATCCAGAAGGCCGTCGAGTCCGTCTAAACGTGCCGATCAGTCGCCGGAGCCGCTGAGCGCGAAGCCCGATTAGCAAGGACGGGTCGCCATTGACAGTATCACCATCGGTATCGTCGTTTCCAATAACTGCCTCGATGTCGCCTGCGTCCTCGCGGAGAAGCACTCGCGGTGGAACGTAATGCCGTCGGACTGGAGCAACTGGCGGCACGGCTGCGGGAGCTTTCGCCGCCGTCGTCGCCTTGGAAGCCGCCGGCGGCTTCGAGACCCTCGCGGCGGCTGCGTTGGCTGCCGCCCAGCTCCCGGTCGTTGTTGTTAATCCGGCCCAGATCCGGCCTTCGCCAAGGCAATCGGCCAGCGTGCCAGACCGATCCTATCGATTCCGCCGTCATCGCCCACTTCGCCGAGGCTACCAAACCCGAGCCACAGCCGCTGCCCGACGCGGCAACACGTTGCTCGCCGATCTCGTCGCCCGCCGGCGGCAGATCGTCGAGATGATCGGGCCGAACGCTACGCGAAACCCGCGTGACGATCCCGCACGTGCGCAAGAGCATCGTGCGGCTCCTCAAGAGCTTGCAGAAGGAGTTGAGCGGCCTCGACGGCGATATCGACGTCCCGTTCGCCTCACCGGCTTGGCTTGCGAAGCAAGACTGCTCGCCTCGGTGCCGGCATCGGCCAACGATCGCGCTACCCTGATCGCCGAGCTGCCAGAACTCGGCAGCTTACCGCAGGATCGCCGCGCTCGCAGGCCTGGCGCCCTTCACACGCCAGTCCGGCCAGTGCGCAGTCGCAGCTTCATCGCAGCGGCGCATGGCCGTGCGCAACCGCCCTGTTCATGGGCGCGATGTCGCCAAACGGCACGATCCTGTCTTGAAGCGTTCTTCGACCGCCTCGTCGCTGCCGGTAGCCAAGTTGGTCGCTCTCATCGCCGTTGCCCGAAGCTCTCACCATCCTCACGCCATCCTCAGAGACAATCGACCATGGCAAATCGCTTACCCAGACGTCGCTCTCCCCTTGCGGGAGAGGGTGGCGAGCGCGCTGGAGCGCAGCGAAAGCAAGCGAGCCGGGTGAGGGGTAACTTCGGCGCTGAACGACAACGCAGACGCCGACCTCATGTGATCCAAGCATACCCCAGTCTACACATGAAGCGCGGCGAGGCGCGCGGCGTTGCGATTGTGCTCGCGGATGACGGGAGCCATGTCGAGGGTGACGATCTCGCCGCCGTCGACGAGCAGGCGTCCGCCGACCACGGTATGGCGCGCCCGGGTCGGCGCGCAGAAGACCACGGCCGCGACCGGATCGCCGAGGCCGCCGGCATAGGCGAGCGCGTTGAGGTCGAGGGTGAAGAAATCGGCGCACTTGCCCGGCTCGAGCGCGCCGATGTCGCTGCGCCCGAGCACCGACGCGCCGCCGATGGTGGCGATCTCCAGCGCGTCGCGCGCCGTCATCCACTCCCTGGCCCGCAGCGGGTCGGAGGTCGACAGCACGGTGCGCGGACCTTCCGGCGGCAGCAGGCCGATCTTCAGCCGCGCCAGCAGCATCGCCTCGCGCACCTCGATCAGCAGGTTCGATGCGTCGTTGCTCGACGCGCCGTCGACGCCGAGCCCGGTCCGCACCCCGGCGTCGCGATATTTCTTCACCGGCGCGATGCCCGACGCGAGCCGCATGTTCGACGACGGGCAGTGGCAGACGCCGGCGCCGTTGGCGGCAAACAGGCCGATCTCCTCGTCGTTGACGTGAACCGCGTGCGCGTACCAGACGTCGTTTCCCACCCACTCCAGCGTCTCCATGTAGGCGACCGGCCGCAGCCCCATGTGCTGGAGGGTGTAGCGCTCCTCATCCAAGGTCTCGCACAGATGCGTGTGCAGGTGGATCGCCGTAGTGCCGCGCCATCTTGGCGGACTCGCGCATGAGATCGGCGGTGACCGAAAACGGCGAGCACGGCGCCAGCACGATCTGCAGCATCGAGCCCGGCGCGGCGTCATGGTACTGCTCGATCACCCGGACGGAGTCCTTGAGGATCGCGTCCTCGGATTCCACGCAATCGTCCGGCGGCAGGCCGCCCTTCGACTGGCCGAGCGACATGCTCCCGCGCGAGACCACGAAGCGGATGCCGAGCTCGGCGGCAGCCGCGATCTGGTCGTCGACCTTGCAGCCGTTCTGGAAGACATAGGCGTGATCGAACACGGTGGTGCAGCCCGACAATGCGAGCTCGGCGCAGCCGACCAGCACCGCGGTGCGGGTATCTTCCGGCGTCCGGCTCCCCCAGACGCGGTAGTGCGCCTCGAGCCAGGGAAACAGGTTGGTGTTCTGCCCCGCGGGCAGATTGCGCGTGAGAATCTGGTCGAGATGGTGGTGGCAGTTGATCAGGCCGGGAAGGAGGATATGGCCGCGAAGGTCGAGGACGATGTCCGCGCTCCCCGGCAGCTCGGCGGTCGGGCCGACCTGCTCGATCATGCCGTCGCGCGCAAAGAGACCGGCATTCTTCAGCTCGCGCCGCCGCCCGTCCATGGTCACGAGCACGTCGGCATTCTTTGCAAGCAGCGTTCCCATCTGGTCTCCGCAAGTCGTTGTGACGGTCGCGACGATCGCAACCTGGCACGCCACCCTAGGCCGGCGCGTCGCGGACGCCAAACCGCCAGGCGGATGCGATCCGGCAGCCTATCCACAGAGCGCTGCAAATTGCCTAAGTTATCGGCACGTCAACGTGCGCGAGGTCGGCCGTGAGCGACGAGCGCGGGTGGCAGGCGTGATCCGGCGGCTCCGGTTGATTTCGGGTCTCGTCATGTTCGTCTACGTGACGACCCACTTGGTCAACCACAGCCTGGGCCTCATCTCGGTCCGGGCCATGGATCTCGCGCTCGAGCGCATCTACGAGTATTGGGCAAGCCCGCTCGGCGGCTTCATCCTCTACGGCGCTTTCGCGATCCATTACAGCCTGGCGCTCTGGGCGCTGTGGCTGCGCCGCTCGCTCAAGATGCCGTTCGCCGAAGCAACCCAGCTCGTGCTCGGATTCTCGATTCCTTTCATGCTCACCGATCACGTCCTGCAGACGCGGGTCGCCGACAAGTTCTTTGACGCCAACTACGGTTACTACTCGACCCTGCTGTACGCATACTTCGTGGCCAATCCGCCGCGCGGCGTCGTTCAGCTCGTGGTGCTGCTGGTCGCGTGGATCCACGCCATGATCGGGCTGCGGTTCTGGCTGCGCCTGAAGCCGTGGTACGAACGCTGGCAGCCGATCCTCTACGCTTTCGCGTTGCTGCTGCCGACCTTCGCGATCCTGGGCGTGTTCGAGGGCGGCCGCCAGGTCATGATCCTGGCAGAGGATCCGGCCTGGGTCGCCCGGCTCGTGGAGGAGCATCCGCGGCCGGCGGGCGCGGACGCCGCGTTCCTCGAACGCATGGTGGTGGGGCTGCGTTTCGGCTTCCTGGCCGCGCTCCTTGCCGTGCTGGCGGCGCGGATCGCGCGCTCGCGCTGGGAGCGCCGGCGCGGCGTCATCCGCATGACCTATCCGAGCGGCCGCGTGGTCGAGATCCTGCACGGCGTGTCGGCCCTGGAGGCGAGCCGCATGGCCGGCATTCCCCACGCCTCCGTGTGCGGCGGCCGCGGGCGCTGCTCCACCTGCCGCATCAAGGTCGAGGGACCGGTGGAGGCGCTGCCGCCGCCGGCGGTGGACGAGGTGAAGGTGCTGCACCGCGTGGGCGCGGCGCCCGACGTGCGGCTCGCCTGTCAGCTCCGCCCGCAGGGCGACCTGCGCGTCACTCCGCTCTTGCCGGCCACCGCCCAGGCCAGCGACGGGTTCCGCCGTCCGGGCTATCTCCACGGCGCCGAGCGCGAGATCGCGATCCTGTTCGCGGATCTGCGGGCCTTCACGCAGCTCTCCGAGCACAAGCTTCCTTATGACCTGGTGTTCCTGCTCAACCGCTACTTCGCCGAGATGGGCCATGCCGTGGAGGCGGCGGGCGGGCGCATCGACAAGTTCATCGGCGACGGCGTGATGGCGCTGTTCGGCCTCGACAGCGGCGTCGAAGCCGGCTGCCGCGAGGCGCTCGCCGCGGCCAGGGGCATGTCCGAGCGCATGCAGAGCCTCAATGCGGCGCTGATCCACGACCACGCCGAGCCGCTGCGGATCGGCATCGGCATCCATACCGGCCCCGCCATCGTGGGCGAGATGGGTTACGGCAAGGCGGTCTCGATCACGGCGGTCGGCGACTTCCGTCAACACCGCGAGCCGCATCGAGGGCCTCACCAAGACCTATGCCTGCGAGCTCGTGATCTCCGAGGCGGTGGCGCTGCGCGCCGGCCTCGATCTCGGCGACGCCCCCCGCCACGAGATCGAGATCCGCGGCCGGGTCGAGCGCCTCGTGGTGCGCACGTTTGCGAGCGCGCGGGATCTGCCGGTGTTGGAAGCCGGCAGGGCGGAAGAGGGCGTAGGGCGTGCGGATGCAGCAGCCTGTCATCGCAACTTTGTTGGCATATAGCTTCAATTTATCTGGCGACTCCCTCGCCGAAGGAAAGGATACGATAGGTTTCGCGATCAGACCCCCGCAGCTGTGCGCAGATGAGGTGATGGGTTTCGCACTAGCCCGCGAAGACGGGCGTAAACGCCCTTGAGGCTCAACCCATCCTACACGGGCCATCATCGAGCGTTTCTAATCCTCTGAGCAGCCAGGAGGCACCATGACCGAGCATATCCTCACCTCCGTTGCGGACAAGGTCCTCCATATCCGGCTGAACCGGCCCGAGAAGAAGAATGCGATCACGCTCGCGATGTACGAGGCCATGACGGATGCTCTGGAGCATGCCGATGGCGATGGTGCCATCCGTGTCATCACGATCTGCGGAACCGGAGATGCCTTCACCAGCGGCAACGACCTCGCCGATTTCCTGCAGCCGAGACGACCGGACAACGAAAGTCCCGCACCGCGGTTTCTCGCCACAATCTCGCGCGTCGGGAAGCCGCTGATCGCCTGCGTCAACGGCCTGGCCGTGGGCGTCGGTGTGACGATGCTCCTGCATTGCGATCTGGTCTATGCGGCCGAAGGGGCAACGTTCCAGATGCCGTTCGTCAATCTCGGCCTGGTGCCCGAGGCGGCCTCGAGCCTGTTGCTGCCGCGGATCATCGGTCATCAGCGCGCCGCACAGCTGCTGCTCTCGGGCGAGCGCTTCGATGCCAAAGCCGCACTTGCGCTCGGGCTCGTCAATGCCGTTTATCCTGCCGCTTCTCTCGAGGCCGAGACACGCAAGATCGCGACCGCGCTGGCAGAGAAGCCGCCGGCCGCGATCCGCGCGACGAAGGCGCTGCTCAAAGCCGATACCTCAGCGGCGGTCGCGGCCCGATTGGCCAAGGAGCGCACCGTGTTCGACGAACGGCTGAAATCGCCCGAGGCGCGCGAGGCGATGGAAGCGTTTCTACAGAAACGTGCGCCCGATTTCTCCCGCTTCGGGTGAGGCCGCGCCCCGGCCGGGGAACTAAACACAATCGTTGCGCCACGAAAGGGCAAGTTCATGAAAACGGCATCGGCGTGCATGGCCCTCATGATTGCAATGACCACGCCCGCCTGCCTCGCGGAGCTGAAGGACGAGAACATTCTGGCCAAGCTTCCCGCCGGCTACAAAATCGGTTTCCAACAGAAAAACAATGACATGCTCATCAGCGAAATGGTGCCGGTGGACCAAAGCGTGAAGAACTGGACCGAGATGATCACGGTGCAGGTTTTTTATGCGCTGAAGGCCACGCCGGACCAGTTCAAGGCCAAAATGGAAAAGGAGCGGGCGGTCGCGTGTCCGGGGAGCGAGTTCGCATCCTGTCGGTCAGGGGCGCGAGAACGGCTATCCGTCGATGGTGTGGCTGCAGAACTGTCCGCTCAACAAGGCAACCGGCAAGCCCGAGATCACGTGGTTCAAGGCGATCGAGGGCAACGACAGCTTCTACGTCGTCCAGCTGGCGTTCAAAGCCTGGCCGTCAAAAGAGCAGATCACGCAGTGGATGCACTACCTCAGGGATGTGGTCGTGTGCGATACGCGCCTGCCGGATCGGGCCTGCACCGCTCCCGCAGCTCAATCGCCCGCGCCGGGCGCCACGCGGTAGCCGCCTGGCGGTGCCAGGCAGTCGCGGGCCTGGTGAAGCGCCTGGAACGGGATCGCCAAGCACGTGGAAGGGATAGCGTATTCGCGCACCTCCCAATTGGGAGGTGACCAGTGCAACTCTGCTCCGCACTATTGGGGCGCAATATGTGATCGAGCTCACATGACGTGTTACCGCATGTGGGGCATCTTGTTGCCCGCGGGATGACCGCCCTTTCACGGGAACACGGAATTTCGTTCGCCATCTCGGCATATCGCGGAAATGCCATCACCGGACGCCCGATCACAGGCGAGGCAGCTACTGTTTGCATGTCAAAGGAAACCGCAACGGAGCTCGCGCGCAAGTGCACCACCATGGCGCGCAAGGGAAGAAGTTTCCCCACCGTTTGGCGCGCGATGCTCAAGCGTCACATCCTTGTCGGGGGCGTTCCGCGGCAAAGGTTCGAGGATAAGCGAACCCTCGTGGACATTCCTCTAACGACGGGTGAGCGGCTTGTGTTCGATCGAGAAGGCAAGGAATTCAGGCTCGAAATTGCAGCGGATTTCGGCGATTGGTGGGGCATCCGGCTGCGTAGAGAGCGCAATGGGAGCAGCCTCGTGACCAAAGTGCTTTACGTCGAAGACAACGACGACAACCTCTATATGCTCAAAATGCGGCTCGAGCTGCTGGGCGATTTCGAGGTTCTGGCGGCGGAGAACGGCGAGAGGGGCTGCGAGATGGCAGTGATCGAGCAGCCTGATATCATCCTGATGGACCTCGAAATGCCCGTCCTCGATGGGTGGGAAGCATCACGACGGCTCAAGAGCAATGCGCAGACGCGCGACATCCCGATCATCGGTCTTTCCGCACATGCGCTGGTCGGTGAGCGCGAAAAGGCTCTTGCCGCGGGATGCGACGAGTTCGATCATAAACCGGTCGACTTCGAGCGTCTGGTCGCAACCATTCGGCGCGTACTTGCTCGAGCATGATCCGGAACAAGCCTGCCCCGGACTTGATCCGGGGTGGGTACCGGTTTTCCGAAAAGATCATGCTCAAACCAGAAAGCCGCTATTTCGGCGTCGGCAAGATCGAGCGCGACCAGGTCGAGGACTCCGGCACGCGCAAACGCATCTCCCTCGGTGTCTTGCCGGTCCAACGTTTGTACGCATGGGTGAAGGCGCTGACTTCCTGGTAACCGAGAAGCCACGCGATTTGCGAAATCGACAGGTCTGGATCGCTCACATAGCGCGTGGCGAGGTCCGACCTGAGGTGGTCCAGAACTCCAGTGAAAGTCAGCCCTTCCGCCGACAGCCGCCGTGCGAGGGTTCGCTGGCTCATGCCGAGCCTGCGGGCAATGTCTTCCGCCCGCGCCTCGCCGTGGGGCAAGAGCGGGACAATCGCATTCTCCAGGCGCAATCGTAGCTCGCCTGGTATCGCCGACAAGCGAGCTGCGCTCGATGGCCGACCTCGTGCGCGAGGCCAAGGCTGCGCCCGATCGCTTCAACTATGGTGCACCCAATCCCGGCGCCCAGATCGTCGGCGAGCGGATCAAACAGATTGCCGGGATCGACATGTTGCGTGTGCCCTATCGCAGCACCCCGCAGGCCCTGACCGACGTCATCGCCGGAAACACCACCATGACGGTCGTCGACGTTGCGGCAGCGCTTGCAAACTTGACGTCAGGCCAGGTCCGCGCACTGGCGATCACGACCGCGCGGCGCACGCCGCTGCTTCCCGACGTGCCGACGCTGCAAGAGGCGGGGTTCAAGGATTTCGACGTCACCTATTGGAATTGCCTGTTCGGCCCGGCCGGATTGCCGGCCGAGGTGGTGGCGACACTCGATCGCTCGGTGATGGAGCTGATGGCCGAGACCAAGATGCGCGACCGTCTCGCCTCGGTTGGACTGGATCCGGCCTACCTTGCGCACGACCAGATGGACGGCTTCGTGCGGACCGAGCTCGCGAGGTGGGGAGAGCTCATCCGTCAGGCCGGATCGAGCCGAACTGACCGCCGGCATCCGGGCTACGTGCCTCGGATGAGATGATGGGTTTCGCTGGCGCTCAACCCATCCTACGCGGGCTTGAGGCTCCATCCGGCTAGGCACTTCGGTGGACCTCGCCGCCGCGCATGAGCCGGCGGGCGATGTCGGCGGTCTGCAGGGTGGCACGCTCGGTCGGCGAATGGGCGGCTAGATAGCGGGCGACGGCAATGAGGATATGGCGGCCCTGCGCGCCGTTGCCCCATTCGCGGAACTGCTGCACGCCCGCCTCGAGCATCTGGTAGGCGTGAAAGCCCGCATCTTCGCGCAGCAGTGCACGCGCGAGCGTCGCGATCAGCGCCTCGGGCGCGTGGCCGAGCGTGAGATGGCGGGCGACCAGGCGGGCGGCGACATCGACCTGTTGCTGGCGGTCGAAGGCGTCGAGCAAAGCGGCGCGGATCTCATCGGCGGCGGCCGGCAGCGCATCGAGCGCGTCGCCATCGTCGTCGCCCGGCAGCGATGCCGGCGGGACGTTGAGATAGCGGGCGAGATGGAGCGCCATGGCCCCGTGGAGGAGGCCGCGCACGGCTTCGACCGGATCATGCGCGCCCGCCGCCTCGCTGCCGATGCGCTTGAGCGCCTGGTGGACGGCGTTCGCATAGGTGAAGACGTGGTGGGCAGTTTCCCAGTCGGCATGCTCGTTGGCGGTGCCGAAGCGCGCCACCCGCAGCGCCGCGGCATAGGCGAGCGCGCGGCCGAGATCGGCGGGAGTGGCGCCGGCCTGCGCCGCGGCCTTGAGCGCAGCGATGATCGCGACGGGATCGTCGACGAGCAGGCGCTCGGCAACGCCCGCGTGATCTGACCAGCGGCCGGCACTCGCACCGTCGAAGAGCCGGGGCAAGTCGACGGCGGCCTGCTGGCACAGCGCGATGAGATCGACGGGCTGGCGCCACGCAGTCGATTCCTCGGCGCCGCGCGCCGCCGCCATCTGGCCGACCACGCTCGGCAGCACGTCGCCGGCATGCTCCCAGCCGATGAGATCGAGACACTCGAACGCCTTGTTGATGAAGTCGAACGAGTGTCCGGCATCGGCATAGGCGCGGTCGGTCTCGGCGGCCAGGAGCAGATCCGCGAGCGCGGCCGGCGAGGCGTTGCCGGCGATGGCGGTGAGCACGGTGCGCTCGGCCGCCTCGCGATGGCGCACGGCTACCCAGCGCCGCAGCCAGCGCTTGAGCGTGGCAAGGTCCATCGGGCTCGTGAGCGGGGCCCGCTCCCGGCGCGGGGCCGCACCGTCGCAGTCGGCGGCCACGTGCCGCGCCCCGTGAAACAGCGCAAGGTGCGTCTCCTCCTCGGGCAGGACCGGCAGCAACCGGCCGAGCGCGGTCAGGATGGTGAGCCCGCTGCTCCAGCCGTCGCGGTTGCGGGTGCCGAACAGCGCGGCTTGCCGCACCACCTCCGAGGGCGGCCGGCCCGCCGCGAGCTGACCGTGCACCGCCTTGGCGATGACGAGGCCGAGATCGTGGGCGAGCCCGTCGGCGAGCCGCGCGCGCCAATGTCCGGCCGGGTCGGCATGGCCGAACACCGGCTTCACCCAGATCTCGCCGCCGGCACGGATCTCGACCGGGCAGGTGGGCACGTCGTCCGCCCATAGATCGAAGGTGCATCCGCTCGCCAGCGCGAAGCGCGCGTGATGCCAGTGGCAGGTGAGGATGCCGTCCTCGACGCTGCCGCGATCGAGCGGGAAACCCATGTGCGGGCAGCGATTGTCGAGCGCGAACACGCGCCCGCGGTCGTGCACGACTAGGATCGGGCGATGGCGGCCGCGCACGACCAGCCGGCCCGTGGCCTCGAGCTCCTCGAGGCTGCCCGCGCGCACGAAATCCGAGGTCGGCATGTCCATGGACGGCTCATCCGGCAAGCGTCCGCGGCAGCGCCTTCCGGCGCCGCCGCACGGATTATAGCTTATGTTTGGGGATCCGTGCACCGAATGCGCCGCGCTTCCTCCATCGGCGCCGCGCAACGGGGCACGTCCCCCTCACCCGGCGGCCCGCGCTGCGCTTCGGCCGCCGACCTCTCCCCGCAAGCGGGGAGAGGTAACGCGCGTTGCATGAGTTGACGCTTGCCGCATACCCTGTTCGGAAAGCTCGCCGGGCCGCGCGCTCATCATTGCCGATCGTTTGTACCGAACGCACCGCGCGCTCCACCTCTCCCCGCTTGCGGGGAGAGGTCGGATCGCGTCAGCGATCCGGGTGAGGGGGACCTTCGGCCTCCAGAGCAATTGCAATAGCTTCCAGCACCCCACCTCTCCCCGCAAGCGGGGAGAGGTGGCCCGCGTTGCCTGATTTACGCCAGTCAGCGGAGATCAGGAAGGAGCCTGGCGGGCGGGCTCTCAATTGCCGGGGGGCGACTGCAAGAAGGCAATCAGCTTGGCGCGGTCCTCGGCCGAGGCGAGCCCCCCATAGGGCTTCATGTTGTGGCCGGGCACGACCTCATCGGGCTTCGCGATGAAGCTGTCGAGCTTGTCCTTGTCCCACACGAAGTCCGCGCCCTTCATGGCGCCGGAATAGCCGTAGTTCGGGAGCGAGCCGGCTTTGCGTCCGATGACGTTGTGCAGGTTCGGACCCAGGCGATTGTCGCCCTCCCTGAGCGTATGGCAGGTGCGGCATGCGTTGTTGAACAGGAGTTGCCCCGAGGCGGTGTCGGCGGCCGCGCGCGCCGGCTCCTGCGGCACAGCCGCGGGCGACAGCAGGATCAGGACCGTGGAACAGGCGATGCCGACGATTGCGATGCGGGGCATGACGGCCTCCATATCGGAATGTCAGCCCCTGCCAATTCAACGCGCGGCGGCGGTTATATGTTCCTGCAATGGAGTTGGATCGGCGGATTACGCCATAGCGCGTCGAAGACGCGCGTAAACGCGCTTTCCGCTAATCCGCCCTACGCGCTCGTTCCCTTCACGCGTTCGCGTTCCCGCTCGAGCGGAAGATGGGGCTTGTGGCCACCATGGCGGTCGACATTTGCCGGCACCAGATACTTGGCCTTGCGGACGCTGGCCGGGTCGGCGCGCGCGACGCCCGTTACCGGCCCGCCGCGAATGGTCACCCGCTCCATATAGCGCCGCTGCGGATAGTAGTCGTTGACGGCGTAATGCTGGGTGGAACGATTGTCCCACATGGCGATGGTATGCGGCGCCCAGTGGTGACGGAATTGATATTCGGGAATCAGCGCCTGGTGAAACAGCGTGTCGAGCAACGAACGGCTCTCGCGCTCGTCCATGTCCTTGATGGCGATGGTGAACTGTGGATTGACGAACAGCACCTTGCGGCCCGACACGGGATGGAGGCGCACCACCGGGTGCACCTGCGGCGGATACAGGAGCTCGAAGTGCTGGAGGTTCTTGCGATCCTCCTCGCTGCCGCCGAACAGCGCCCTGAATGGCTTGAGGTCGTGGATCGCCTCCAGGCCGGAAATGAACTGCTGCATTCGGTCGCTGAGGCCGTCGAAGGCTGCCGACATGCTCACGAATAAGGTATCGCCGCCGATCGCCGGCACCTCCTTGGCGCACAGAATCGTCGCCATGGGCGGTTCGGCGCGGAACGTCTCGTCCGAATGCCAGACATCGGTGCCGAAGGGAGCGTTGGTCTCGTCGTTTCTGAACTTGATGAGCTGGGGCGCCGAGGCCTCATTGGGCGAGAAGGGATGAACGGTCAATTCGCCGAAGCGCCGGCCGAAATCCATGAGATTGTCGGACGTGATCTCCTGGTCGCGGAAAATGATCAGCTCGTTCTCGACCAGGGCGTCCTCGATCGCTCGGAATGCCGCGTCCTGGAGCGGCTGACGAAGGTCGACGCCGCTGATCTCGGCGCCCACATTGACCCCGACCCTGGTCGCGGTGATGCCGGCGCGCTGCGTGGTCAGAGGCCTGCTCGGCCGCGGCTCGACCTGCTTGCTCATCGGACGGTCCTCCCGGTGACGGCGTCACTCGTTTGCCCGGGATTATCCGCCGTCGTGGCGGGTGGCGCAACGACGACGAGCATTTTTCGTCGATTGGCGGTAAGATCGAATGCGCTGCAAGAACGAATACCGGAGGGAACGATGACGATGAACAGGCGCCAGTTCGGCGTGTCGATGCTCGCGACGGTTTCAGGTGTGGTCGCCGCGCCTGCAGTCTGGGCGCAACAGAAAATCGAGATGAAGCTCGCCTATTTCGTCGGCGACCAGCATGCGATGTCGCAGTGGCTGATCAAGTGGTCGGACGATCTGGAGAAGGTCTCGGGCGGGCGCATTGCGGTCAAGCGCTTTCCAGGGTCCCAATTGGGCCCCGTGCAGCAGCACTACGACTTGGCGCGCAACGGCCAGGCGGACGTCGCCTGGTTCCTGCACGGCGCGACGCCTGGTCGCTTTCCGCTGACCGAGCTCGTCCAGTTGCCATACCTCGTCGGCAGCGCCGAGATCGGCACCAAGACGTTGAACGACCCGGACCTGCGGGCCAAGTATCTCGACGCCGAGCATCGAGGCGTGAAGGTGCTGCTGCTGTTCACCCACCAGCCGGGCAACGTGCACACCACGAAGAAGGCGATCCGAACGGTCGAGGACATGCGGCGGATTGCGCATCCGGTTCGCGTCGCCCACGATCCGCGATTTCGTGGCGGCGCTCGGGGGCACGCCGGTCGGCGTGCAGCCGACCGAACAGGTTGAGCAGCTGCAGAAGGGAACGATCGACGGCGTCTTCATCGACTACGGCGGCGCGGGCATCGCCTTCAAGATGGGCGGCATCCTGAAGTATTCGACCGAGATGTACTCGTACGTGTCGAGCTTCGGCCTCGCCATGAACGAGGATTTCTGGAAGAAGCTGCCGCCCGACTTGCAAGCGGCGGTGATCAAGTCGGTGACCGGCGTCGAACAGCAGGTGGGCCAGGCCTGGGACGGGCTCGATGTCCCGGGGAAGAAGGCAATCATGGACGGCGGCGGCGAGGCGATAAGGCTTTCGGCGACGGATAACGCCACCTTCCGCAAGATCGGCGCCGAGGTTGCCGAGGCGAAGGTCAAGGAGCTCGAAGGCAAGGGCGCTCCGGCGCGCGCCATCTACACCACGCTGCAATCGCTCGCCGAGAAGCACGCCAAGACCTCGAAGAATTTCTGGGAATAGGGCCAGAGCGCAACGCCGCGCGGTTGCGCGCAGCCGCCGCGCGATGTCCTTCCGATCCGGAGCAACCGTGGAACGCTGGCGTGAGCTCATTGCGAGCTTCTGCGGCTGCATCGCCGCGGTCTTCCTCGCCGCGATGATGCTGCTTACCGTCGCAGACGTCATGCTGCGCGCCATCTTCAACGCCCCGATCCGGGGTGTCTACGAGCTGGTCGAGCTGCTGCTTGCCTACACCTTCTTCATCGCGCTGCCGGCCGTGTTCCTGCGCGACGAGAATATCGTCGTCAACGTGGTCGACGATCTCGCCCCGCGATCGGTGCCCACCCTCAAGCGCATGGCGGCTGGGCTCGCCGTTGCCGTTCTCGCCGTCATGGCGTGGCAAGGATGGCTCGCCGCCCGCGACACGCTGGCGTTCAACGACATGACCGCGGATCTCGGCCTCTCGCGGATGCTGCACTGGGTCGCGCTGCTGGTGGGCGTCATCGGCGCGGCCATCGCCGCGCTCGCAATGGGCCTGCGCGGGAGCGGTCAGCGATGAGCGTTGCGGCCATCGGCGTACTCGGCGTCGCGTTGCTGCTCCTGCTCATTTTCGCGCGCGTGCCGATCGCGGTCGCCCTCGCCGGCACCGGGCTGATCGGTTACGCGGCGCTCGACGGCTGGTCGCCGGCGCTCAAGATGTTCGGCCTGGTGCCGTATCAGCTCGCGAGCGCCTATTCGCTCTCGGTCATTCCGCTCTTCATCCTGATGGGCGCGGTCGCTTCGCGCGCGAACATGGCGACCGAGCTGTTCCAGGCCTCGAACGCCTTCTTTTCCGGGATCCGCGGCGCATTGGCGAACGCGACGATCGGTGCCTGCGCGCTGTTCGGCGCGATCTGCGGCTCGTCGATCGCAACTGCGGCGACGTTCTCCAAGGTGGCGATCCCGGAAATGCGTCGCCACGGCTATGAACCGTCGTTCGCCGCCGGTGCCGTCGCCGCGGCGGGGACGCTCGATGTCCTCATTCCTCCCTCAGTGCTCACCGCGATCTACGCAATCGTCGCCGAGCAGTCGCTGCCCAAGCTCTATGCCGCGGCGATGATCCCCGGCATCGTTCTCGCCGCGCTCTACGTCATCGCGGTATTCGCCGTGGCGCGGCTCAAGCCGGCATGGATCCCCAAGGTAGCGGCGATGCCGCTCGGGCGCCGGCTGCGCGCCGCGGTCGGAATGTGGAAGCTCGGCGTGCTGTTCTTCTTCGCGGTGTTCGGCATCTACCTTGGCTGGTTCTCGCCGACCGAAGCCGCAGCGGTGGCGGCTTTCGTCGCCATCGTGATCGCATTCGCCACCGGCGCCATGGGTTGGCGCGGCCTCGCCGACGCGCTGCTCGAAACGGTGTACACCACCGCGGTGATCTTCTTCATCGTGGTGGGGGCGTTCATCTTCTCCCGCTTCATCGTGCTCACGCAATTCCCCAACGAGCTGGCGAGGTGGGTCCAGGTGGCCGGCCTGTCGCCGTTCTGGATCCTGATGGCGATCATCGCGCTCTACGTCCTGCTCGGCACTTTCCTGGATGAGGTGAGCACCATCCTGATCACCGTTCCGGTAACGCTGCCGCTCGTGAACGCCATCGGCTTCGACGGCATCTGGTTCGGCGTCTTCGTCACGGTGATGTGCACCATCGGCTTGATCAGCCCGCCGACCGGCATGACGGTTTTCGTCATCCAGGCACAGCATCCGGACATCCCGGTGCCGCGCATCTATCTCGGCACGCTGCCGTTCCTGGTCGCGGACTTCGCGCTGGTGGCTCTGCTGATCGTCGCGCCGGCGCTCGCGCTGTGGCTCCCCAGCGTGCTTTATTAGCGAAGAAGCATTCGCTAGACTTGCATTCGCAATCGAACGTGGCAGGTGGAAAAATGCACAGATCGTCGACCGCATCCTTGGTGGCTGCCGCAGTTTGCGTGCTGGTCCCGCTCGCCGCCCCGGCTCAGGGCCAGGCCCCGGGCTTGCCCGCAGGCGCCGGCAAGGACGCCGTCGAGGCCGTCTGCACCGGGTGCCATCAGGCCAACATGATCACGAACAGTTCCGGCTATACGCACGACGGCTGGAAAGAGCTGATCGGCACGATGATCGACCTGTCGCGCAGCCCGCAGACGCAGGCCGAGATCGCGGACTACCTCGCGACGCATTTCCCGCCGAACACCAGGCGAGCGGCCAAGCTCGTCCCCGGCAACGCCGAGATCACGTTCAAGGAATGGCAGACGCCGACGCTCGGCCAGCGCACGCGCGATCCGATCCAGGCGGCCGACGGGTCGATCTGGTGGGCCGGGCAATTCGCCAATCTGATCGGACGGCTCAATCCCGCGACCGGCGAAATGAAGGAATACCCGCTGCCGGCCAACGCCATGCCTCACACCGTCGAGCTCGATGCCAAGGGCATCCCCTGGTACTCGGGCAACAAGAACGGGACGGTCGGCAAGGTCGATCCCGCGACCGGCAAGGTCACCGAGTACAAGATGCCCGACCCGAATGCGAAGGACCCGCACACGATGGTCTTCGACGAGAAGGGGATCATGTGGTTCACCCTCCAGAACTCCAACATGGTCGGCCGGCTGGACCCGGAGACCGGCGACATCAAGCTGGTCACGCTGTCGACGCCGGATTCGAAACCCTACGGCATCAAGATCGACGCCGAGGGCGTTCCGTGGTTCTCGTGCAACGGCCGTCCCTGCCTCTACAAGATCGACCCGGCGACGATGGCGCTCACGGAATTCAAGCTTCCGCTCGGCGGCACGACGGTCCGGCGTCTCGACATCGCCGAGGACGGCATGATCTGGTACGTGAATTCGGGTCGCGGCCAGCTTGGCCGGCTCGATCCGAAAACCGGCATGATCAAGGAGTGGCAGTCGCCGAGCGGGCCGCGCTCTCACCCCTATGCCATCATGGTCGCGAACGGCATGGTCTGGTACAACGAATTGGGCGTGCGGCCGGATCCGCTGGTCCGCTTCGACCCCAAGACCGAAACATTCCAGAGCTGGCCGATCCCCTCGGGGGGCATCTATGCCGGCATCCTCCGGCATGGGCGGGCGACGCGCGAAGGCAATCTGCTGATCCACCAGAGCAGCACCAACCGCATCATCCAGGTGACGCCCAAGCGCCAGGCCGCGGCCCGGTAAGCGGGCCACGACATCTCGGACTGCCGGCGCGCTTCACCAGCGGCAACGAACTACGATCCGTCATCCTGAGGTGCCCGCGCTCTTGCGCGGGCCTCGAAGGATGAACGGCCCCCGCTCGTTGCTCCCTGTGGCAAGGATGGGCGTCGCCCACCGTCTGGGTCGTCGGACCCTTCGAGGCTCGCCCAAAGGGGCTCGCTCCTCAGGGTGACGGTGAGAGTGAGTTACCCTCGGCCACCACTGGCATCAGACCGTCTCGAGCGCGCGTCCCTGGCCATCGGCCGCCCATTCGACGACGCGGCCGTGCTCGTTGTCGATCAGCAGGAAAAGATCGAAGTACCGGATCGCGGGATAGCCGCCGGTGCGCCTTCTGATGCTTTCGCGCCATTCGTCGTCGTGGGCGTTCCTGGCGGCCTCGATCGAGGGCCAGACATAGATGCCGGCGGCGGTGCCTTCGTCCTCGCCCATCCCCAACGCGAAATGCTTGCGCAGCAGATCGGGATTCGACGACCACTTGGGAATCGTGTGCTTGGCGTCGTCGAGCACGCGGGCGCGATCCCAACCATCGGGTGTCCTGAATGTCACCAATTCCACGATCATGGTCATCCCTCGGGTCCGCTGATTGCCGTTCCATCCGTATGATACCCCTCGACGGGCGTGGCAAACAGCGCACAGTGCCGGACGATCGGGGAGGGCTGGAAGAGAGTCGCGTTCGCAGCGGAACCAACCGACAGGTCCCGCGTTGGCCATTCGGATGTTCGGGGGGGCTTTCCGAACATTTCTGGATTGACGGGCGACGCGTGCGGGCCGCTGCGAGGGCGCCACAGCGGAAAAGGCCGTGCCGTTCCCGGGCGTTGCCCGTCGATCCGAGCTCCTTCTCACTCTCACCGTCACCCTGAGGAGCGAGCCCTCTTGGGCGAGCCTCGAAGGGCGACGGCCCGGTCCGAGCCACAGGGGAACAACGAGCAGGGGCCGTTCATCCTTCGAGGCCCGCGCAAGCGCACGGGCACCTCAGGATGACGGATCGTAGGTTGGTGCCGCTGGTATTACGCGCGGCTCCGGTATTCGTGGCACTGATATGTGGGGCCGGTCGCAACGCCACCGCGGCCGTCGCGATGCCGTATCGTTTCAGGCTGCGTTTGGCGTGATCCCGAGGCGGCGCGGGGAAGCTGCATGGGCCGGCGCGACTTCACCACCGTGCGTGCTGGCGGCTGGCTGCGCGACCAATGCACGCTCGGGCAATCCATGCTCCGCTTTCACCAGCAGACGTTTCTCATACTGCAGGATCAGCGCCGGCAGTGCCAAGACGATCAACGCTGCGGCGACGCTCAAGGAGATCGCGACCGGTGAAGCCAGGCTCGCAAATGCCTCGCCGAAGGAATAGGCCGCGAGACCGTAGCAGGTGATCCAAGCCGCGGCTGCCGTCCCGCTGGCGAGATAAAAGCTGGGCTGCGCCATGGAATTCGTTCCGGCAAGTACGGCAGCCATATTGCGCAGAAACGGCAAAAAGCGGGCAATGAAGACGAACCTGCCGCCGTATCGAACGAACAGCCATTGACCGATTCGGATGCGTTCTTCGGTCAATCCAAGACGGGCGCCATATCGGTTCAGCAGCTGAGGCCCGAACCTCTTGCCGAGCCAAAAGCCGACGATCTCGCCCACGATCGCTGCCAGGATGCCGACGGTGATCAAAGGCCAGACGTCGATGCCGTGCTTGGCGGCGAAAAACGCAGCCGCAATCAAGGCGGCCTCGGCGGGCAACGGGATGCCGATGCTCTCGAGCGCGATGAATGCCGCTACCACCCAGACGCCATAGCTTGAGATGAACTGTGCCACGCCTGCGTCTCCCCGACCGGACGATGAATCCGGCTTGCTGGCCGATGCCCCCAATCAGGACCGGAAGCAAGCCCCCCGATAGCATGATAGACCTATTCACTGTGGCGCGCGTGGGGCGCATGCACGGTTCCTTCAGGATAACGCGCGAATCTTTTCATGTGTGACCTGCCGGCCACATCGCCGCCGCCGTGGGCGCGTTGCCGACCGGCTGGCACAGCGGTTGCTTGCTGGCGCGGAGCTTGCCAGTGTCGGCACGGTCCGACAGCGGAAGGGGTGTCCAAGGGATGTCAACGCGCACGCGCGTCACCTGCGGCTGGCTTGTTGCGCATGCGGACCGCCAGCATACGCTGTGGCGCAATGCCGAGCTGGTCTATGAAGGCAACCGCGTGCTGTTCGTCGGCGAGCGTTTCGAGGGCGCCGTCGACCACGAGATCGACGCGCGCGACAAGCTGGTGGCGCCGGGGTTCATCGACGCCCATGTGCATTCCGGCCACCGCGCCTCGCACCGGCTGATCTCCGACGTCGGGCGCGGCGACTATTTCGGCCAGCCCTTCCTCGAAATCAGCGTCGCGCGCGCGGGCACGCGCGTCGGCGGCGATCCGCGCTATGTCCGCCCCGACGACAATTCCGTGATGGAAGAGCTCGCCTTCAATGCTCGCTTCACGGTGGCGGAACTCATCCGCAACGGCATCACGACGTTCGTCGAGTTCGGAAGCCAGCTGCGCGTGCAGCAGGCGCTGCTCGAGGCTGTGGGCGAGCTCGGCATCCGCGCCTATCTCGGGCCGGGCTTCGACAGCGGCCGCTGGGTCGGCGGGGAGGGCGGCAAGCTCGTGCGCGTGCTGGACGAGGCTGCGGGCGAGCGGGAATTCGCGTTGGCGCTCGAATTCATCGAGCGCCACCAGGGTGCGCACGGCGACCGCGTGCGCGGCATCCTGGTGCCGCGCGAGATCGAGACCTGCACCGTCCCCTTGATGCGCAAGGCGGCCAAGGTGGCGCAGGAGCGCGAGCTGCCGGTCGCGATCCACGCGGCGTACAACATCCACGAGGTGTTCGACATCATCCGCGAGCATCAGATGACGTCGGTGGAGCTCTTACGCGAGGTCGGCCTGATGTCGGACAAGCTCAATGTCGGCCACGGCAACTTCACCTGCGACAACCCGCTGATGAATTATTCCGGCTCGCACGACCTCGAGATCATGGGCTCGCACCGCTGCTCGATCTCGCACTGCCCGGTCAACGTGGCGCGGCGCGGCCGCTTCCTCGACAACTGGGAGAGCTATCGCAAGGCGGGCGTGAACATCGCGCTTGGCACCGACACCTATCCGCGCGACATGATCCTGCAGATGCGCAACGCGTCCTATTTCGGCAAGGTGGCAAGCCGCAATCTCAAGGCCGCCACCGCGGCGCAGGTGTTCGAGGCGGCGACGCTGGGCGGCGCGCATTCGGTCGGCCGCGACGACATCGGCCGGCTGGCGCCGGGCGCCAAGGCCGACATCGTGATCATCGACCTCACCGGCGGCGGCACGCTGCGCATGGGGCCGGTGCGCGATCCGATCAAGAGCCTCGTCGATTGCGGGATCGGCAACGACGTCGACACCGTGATCATCGACGGCGTCGTGCGCATGGAGAGCGGCCGCATCCCCGGCATCGACTTCGCCGCGTTGCGGGCGCAGGCGCAGGCCGCCGGCGAGCGGGTCTGGAGCGGCTGGCAGAACTGGGACCCGCTCGGCCGCACGGCGGACGAGATGAGCCCCTATTCCTTTCCACGCGCGAATTGAGTCAGATGTAGCCCGGACGGATGGGCGAAGCGCAATCCGGGTTGGTGCCGCGCGGGAAGACCGCCCCGCATTTCGCCATAGCGCGTCGAAGACGCGCGTGAACGCGCTTAGGGCTCCATGCGGGCTACGAATTCCGCCGCGCCGCAGCCGATCACTTCTTCTCCGCGATCTCCTGGATCAGCGGCTTCCACTGCGCCATTTCCTGCGCGATCTGCGCACGGAACTGGTCGGGCGTGGTCTTGACCGTGTTGGCGCCGGCCCGGCGCATGGTTTCCTTCACCTCCGGATCGTCGGCCATCTTGATCAGGATCTCCGCCAGCCTGCGGATGATCGGTTCCGGCGTCTTTGCGGGGGCCATGATTCCGTTCCACGTCTCCGCAATGAAGCCGGAGACCACCGCCTCGTGCACCGAGGGCAGGTCCGGGAAATAGGGGCTGCGCTCGAGCGAGGTCACAGCCAGGCCGCGGACCGTTCCAGCCTCGATCTGCGGCAGGGCGTCGGTCATGTTGGCGAACGAGAAATCGACCTCGCCGGCGACCACCGCGGCGGTCGACTGCGCGCCGCCCTTGAACGGAATGTGCACCGCCTTGGTACCGGTGCGGGCCTGGAACAGCTCGACGGAATAGTGCGTGAGGCCGCCGGCGCCGCTCGAGCCGTAGTTGAGCTTTCCGGGATTGGCCTTGGCGTAGGACACGAGCTCGCTCATCGACTTCACCGGCAGGTCCTTCTTGACGATCACCGCCTGCACGATCGAGCTGACGATGCCGACGGGCGCGAGGTCCTTCACCGGATCGTAGCCGAGCTTCTGGGCGAATGGCGCGATCGAGACGGCGCCGACGCTGCAGACACAGAAGGTATAGCCATCGGGCGCTGCGCTCGCGACCGCCTGCGTCCCCACGATGCCGCCGGCCCCGGCACGGTTGTCGACCACGACCGGCTGACCCAACGCCTTCTCGACGTAGCGTGCGGTCAGCCGGCCGACCAGGTCCGTGTAGCCGCCGGGAGCGTAGGGCACGACGAAGGTGATGCTCCGGTTCGGCCACGCCTCCTGCGCTTGCAGCTCGTTCGGCGCCCAAGCGAACCCCAGCACCAGCGCCAGTCCTGCAACCTGTTTCATCGCGTTCTCCTCTTGGTAGTGCAGCCCGAGAAGCAAGTTCCTTGCCGTCATCCCGAATTCATTGCATTTCAGTGGCTTGCAAGCGGCACCGAATGATCTGCGCCCAGCCGGTGCTGACGAATTGACCAGCGCGCGCACCGCGGACGCCGCAAGTCTTTTCGCCTCGACCTGAATCGTTCTGAACTTACCTGAAGCACGCGCCGATGTGTGACCTGCGTCACAGCGGCCTGATGTCGCCGTCGACATGATTGAACCGACGGACGATGGTCCGAGACGATGGTCAAGACCTGGAGCTCCGACATGAACACGCTCATCACGGCACTCGAACACCGTAGGCGTTCCGAGGACTGTCGCGCGCAGGCGGCCGAATGCCGGGAGATCGCCGGCCGCTGGCCCGGTCTCGTCAAGCGCCAGTACGAGGAGCTGGCGCGCCAATGGCTGGTGGTCGCCGAGCAGGCCGAAACGCCAAGCATCGGCGCTCGCGCAACCTGACGCGGGTTGAAGGCCGCCTCATTCGATCACCTCGTCGGCGCGCGCGAGCAGCGTCGGCGCCAACTCAAGGCCGAGCGCCTTCGCGGTCTTGAGGTTGACGACCAGCTCCAGCCGGGCCGGCTGCTCGACCGGGAGATCGCCGGGTTTCTCGCCCTTCACGATACGATCGACGTAGATCGCCGCCCTGCGGATGATGAGGCGGATGTTGGGGCCGTAGGACATGAGCCCGCCGTCATAGACGAAATCGCGCCAACCGAACATCGCGGGTAGCCGATGCCGTGCAGCCTGCTCGATGATGCGCTGCCGGTTCAACACCGCGAACCCGTGAGTGAACACGATCAGGGCGTCTGCCCGCTCACGCGCGGCTGCCGCGAAAGCCTGCTCGAGGTCGTCGGGATGGCCGACCGCCAGCGGCTGCAGCGTGACTCCGATCGCGCGGGCGGCGGCCGTGGTCTGCTGCATCTCCAGCGCCGTCGCCGGCTCGCCCGGATTGTAAAGTGCGGCGATGCGCGTGCTGTTCGGGAACGCCTGGGTTATGAGCTCGATGCGCTTCGCCGCCAAGTCCGTCGACATGTAAGAGAAGCCGGTAATGTTGCCGCCCGGGCGCGCCAGATTTGATACGACGCCATTTCCCACCGGGTCTCCGCTGAAGGCAATCACGATCGGGACGGTCGTCGTCGCGCGTTTGGCCGCCCACACCGCGGGCCCGATGGCAACGATCACGTCGACACCGCTGGCAAGGAGTTCAGCGGCGAGCTCGGGGAGGCGATCGAGGCGTCCGTCGGCCCAGCGGTAGGTGATCGCGAGGTTCTGGCCCTCGACGTAACCGAGTTCGCGCATGGCGTTGCGGAACTCGTTCACATTGGCATCCTGGGCGTCGGCATAATTGAGGATGCCGACCCTTGCATTGCGCCGTGGCACCCGGTCGCCCTGCTGCGCGCGCACTGCCAGCGGCCCAGCCGCCGCAGACGCGGCCGCCGCGCCGAGAAGCGTGATGAAGTCGCGCCGCGTCGATCGACCCAGTGCCATCTCGCGTTCTCAACCCTGGCGAACGGGGCCCGGTGATATCCAGAATAGCATTTCATGATCCCATTGGGATCGCTCGACTGTGCCCGCACCGGCGCGAGCGGTCCTTAAGCAGGCCTGAATCGTTCTGACTTGTGCTGAAAATTGGCCCTAGTCCTGAGGCCGGATACAGGGGAACGAGATCGACCGTCCAAATGCAAACACCGGAGAGGCGGTCTCCGGTGCGTGAGACTTGCGTACGAGTCCGGTGTTGTGTGTGGCGGCTCGAACTCAAAACGCGCCGAGCAAAATCGCGGCGACAAACGCGAATACGGCGAGCACAGCCAGCACATTGAGTCTCAAGGCAAGGTCCACGTCGCCACTCCCTTCCTTGCGCAGAACGCAATTCTAGCAGAGAGATGAGATGCGCCCCTAATGACAAATATATTGCACTGCCAAAGTGGCGCGGCGCTCCTGCAGGATGCGCGGGCGCGTGTGCCAATGCCCTGATATATCGATGCAAACTCTGGGCACCGCGTTCTCTGATGGCGCATAAGAATTGCTTTGCCGGATCGGCACGAAGCAGGCACGCGACACGGCACGTTGCGCACGATGCGAAATAATGCGCGATGGCGCTTGAGGTTAGTCGACGGTCTCGGCTTGTCGCTCGATGGTTCTGGCGATCGCCCGCTCGAGAAACGCGGCGGCGGAGAGCGCGAACCGGTCGCGCCCGAAACGCGCGACGATCTGGACGCCGAGCGGCAGACCGGTTTGGTCCGATAGGCCGGGGACATTGACGCACGGCGTACCCAAGAGCGTCCACAGCCGATTGAACGTCGGCTCCCCGGTCGAGCCCAATCCCGGCGGCGCGGCGCCCGGCGCCGACGGCGTGAGGATCACCTCGCCGTCGGCCAGGAGATCGAGCAGCGCCTGGCGGGCGCGGCGGGTCGTGCGGCGGGCCTGGTCGTAGGCATCGGCGTCGATCGATGCGGCGTCGCCGAGTTGCCGGCGCAGGACGGGACCCAGGCGATCGCGCCAGCCCTCGTATTCGAAGGCGAGCGCGCGGAACGCCTCGTAGCCTTGGATGATGCGGTGCGCGTGCGTCGCGTCGGCGAAGATCGGGGGCAGATCGAGGTCCCTGATTCTTGCACCGGACATTTCGGCCGCGCGCGCGGCGCGCTCGACCGCGTCCTGCATCGCCGCGCTCGCTTCGTGCCAAGGATGCGTGCGCACCAGCGCGATGACCGGCGCTGCCGGCCGCTTCCCGTCGACACGCAGATCGCGTCCGCTCAGCGCAGCAGCGGCGAAGGCAACATCGGCGACGCCCGCGCCGAACAGGCCGACGGTGTCGAGCGACCACGCGAAGCATTTCATGCCCACGGTCGGCAACAACCGGTAGGACGGCTTGAAGCCGGCGACGCCGCAAAAGGCGGCGGGACGGATCACCGAGCCTCCGGTCTGGCTGCCGAGCGCGAGCGGGAGCATGCCGGCCGCGACCGCCGCGGCCGAACCCGACGACGATCCGCCCGGCGTGTGCGCGAGATTGCGCGGATTGCGCGTTGCCGCGGGTTCGAGCGAGGCGAACTCGGTCGTCACCGTCTTGCCGGCCGCGATGCCGCCCGCGCGCCGGACCAGCATCACCATCGCGGCATCCGCCTGCGGCCGATGGCCGGCATAAATCGCCGAGCCGTAGGCGGTTGGAAATTGCGTGGTGTCGAAAATGTCCTTGATGCCGACGGGCAGTCCGCGCAGCGGCAACCGCATGAGATCCGGCTGCTCGGCACTGCGCCGCGCCGCCGCGATGTCGAGCGCCGCGAAGGCGCCGATCTCGCTCTCGCGTGCTGCGATCGCCGCCGCGCAGAGATCGACCACCGCCGACGGGCGCAGTTCGCCGGCCTCGATGCGGCGTGCAAGATCGAGCGCGGAGAGCATCAGTGCCGCCCGTCCATCAAGCCGACGATCCGTTGGGTCAAACGCTGCGCGGACGGCATGATGAAGAACGCCGTGAGGGCGGCGACCGGCCAGGCGACGAAATAGGCCTTGATCCATTTGCCCAGGAAGTCCGCGCGCAAGCCGAGGTCGAGCCAGGTGGCGATGAACGTGACCACGAGCACCATCACGCTCGTCATCAGGATCGCCAGGATCAATCTCGACGTGGCCTTCATGCGCGCCCCCGTCCGGCCGGTGCGGAACAGTCCTTCTTAACCATACGGCGAGGCCTGTGCCAGCGTGGCGCAGTGCCGGTGAATCCTTGAAGGGCCGTTAACAAAGTCCAACGCATTCTCCGCCGATGGCCTGGGGAGCTCGTTGGTATCTCGTCGGCTTCATCCTCCTTGGTGTCCTCGGCGTGCTAGCGGGTTGCGGCGGCGGCTACATGTTCGCCGAGCGTGAGCCGTGGCGGGCCGAGGCCGAGGTGCAATGCCTCAATGCGGGCGCCGTCAAAGAGGGTGCGGGCATCGTCCGCATCAAGGCGATCCGCGGTCCGGGCGTGTGCGGCGCCGAGTATCCGCTCAAGGTGTCGACCTTGGGCGAGAGCGTGGCGCTCAACTACAGCGACAATCTGCGTCCGCCCGGCGACATCCCGCGCGCCGGCGCCTCGGCGCCGCGCTGGCCCATCGTGCGGCCGGCCGAGGCGCCCCCGGCGCGGCCGGATCCGCCGCCCTATGATCCGCGCTCGGGCCAATCGCGCGGCGTCGCGTCCGACCAGCCCGTGTCGCTCGATCCGCCGGGTGTGGCGGGGCAGGGGAGCGCCGCGCAGCAGAACTACGACTTTCGCCGCCCCTACGGGGCGCCGTCGCCACCGGCTCCGGCACCAAGGCACCCCTCGGCCTCTCCCCGGGAGGATTTCTCGCCGGAGCCGTACGAGCGCCGGCGGCTGGTCGATGACCCGGGGCGCAACACGTCGATCGGCATCAGTCGCGCTCCGCTGCGCGAGCCGCTCGCGGACCCTGCGCGGGTTCAGAGCCGCGAGCCGCCGCCGGTGGTTCCGCTTGGTCCTGCCCGTGACACCAGTATGACGCGAGCGTTCGTGCCGGTCGCCGTAAGTCCCCCGGCAACGCTGGCCTGCCCCATGGTCTCCGAGCTCGAGCGTTGGATCGCGAGCTCCGTACAGCCGGCGGCGATGCGCTGGTTCGGCACGCCGGTCGCCGAGATCACGCAGATCTCCGCCTATTCCTGCCGCGGCATGAACGGCAATCCGCGCGCGAACATTTCCGAGCACGCGTTCGGCAATGCGCTGGACATCTCGTCCTTCACGCTCGCCGACGGACGCAGGATCACGGTGAAGAACGGCTGGCGCGGCTTGCCCGAGGAGCAGGGCTTCCTGCGCGACGTGCAGGGCGCGGCCTGCGACCAGTTCACCACCGTGCTGGCGCCGGGTTCCAACATCTATCACTACGACCATATGCACGTCGATCTGATGCGGCGGCGCGACGGCCATCGCGCCTGCAACCCGCGCGCGGTGTCGGGCGAGGAGATCGCCGCGCGCGCAGGCGGCAGATATGCCGCGCCGCGCGGCGAGCCGGCGATCACTGGCTCGCTCCCGCCGCGCCGGCTGGCGGCGCCGCTGCGCTACGACCCGGCCGCGGAGGAACGGCGCGAGCGCGCGCTCCCCATGGCCGAGCCGGGCAACGACGGCGAGGACGACTAAGCCGCCTGAACGGCGCTCGCTTTTCGGTCCGATCAATGCGATAACGCCGGCCGCGCAGAGGAATGAACCCCGGCGTGAGCCCGGTTCCGTCCGATACCGCCGCGCCCAGCGGCCCGGGAACGGGTGGAACCCCCTCTGCGACACCATGCGGCACCTCTTACAATGCCGTCATGCGATACCGATATCTTAGGCTGATCAACGGCTCCTGGGAGGACTTCCAAATGCCCCGTTTCCGCTCTCGTCCGCTGCTGGCGCTGTGTGCCATGGTGGCGGTGGTGGCGTTCGCGGTGACCGATGCCGATGCCCGCGCCGGGCGCGGCGGCAGCGTCGGCAGCCGCGGCTCGCAGACCTATTCCGCGCCGCCGTCGACGACGACGTCCCCGGGCGCGCGACCCATCGAACGCAGCATGACGCAACCCGGCCAGCCCGGCGCGGCCGCGCAGCGTCCGGCAGCGGCGCCCAACTCGCCGCTCGGCGGCGGCTTCTTCAACCGGCCAGGCTTCCTCGGCGGCATGTTCGCCGGCTTCCTGGGTGCGGGCCTGCTCGGCATGCTGTTCGGCAATGGCCTGCTGGGCGGGCTGGGCGGCTTTGCCTCGATGCTCGGCCTCATGCTGCAGATCGGCATCATCGTGCTGATCGGCTATCTGCTGTGGATGTGGTGGCAGCGCCGCAGCCAGCCGGCGATGGCAAGCGGGCCCTCCTTGCGCAACGCCATGCCCGGCAGCTCGGGCGCACCAATGGGATTCGGCGGCGGCAGCGGCGTTCCGGCATCCAAGGCGCGTGCCCCCGGTACCGACGAGGTCGGGCTCACCCCCGATGACTTCAACAGCTTCGAGAAAATCCTCGACGAGGTGCAGGCCGCCTATACCGCGGAGGATCTCGGAAAGCTGCGCAGCGATGTCACGCCCGAAATGGTATCCTATTTCTCCGAGGAACTCGCCGCGAATGCGAGCACGGGCGTGATCAACCGCGTCGCCGACGTCAAGCTCCTGCAGGGCGACCTCGCCGAAGCCTGGCGCGAGGGCGACACCGACTATGCCACCGTCGCGATGCGCTATTCGCTCAACGACCAGATGGTCGAGCGCGACAGCGGCCGCGTGCTGCAGGGCGGACCGGACGAGGTCACCGAAATCTGGACCTTCCTGCGCAAGCGCGGCGGCCGTTGGCTCGTTTCGGCGATCCAGCAGTCCTGACGCAATAGTCGAAAGCACACGCTTGCAAATGGCCGGGCTTCGCCCGGCCATTTTGTTGTCACCACCGTAAACCCACCATCACGCCTTCGGGTCGCCGTAGCCGCCCGCGGTCGGGGTCTGGATGACCACGGCCTCGCCGGCATCGATCACGGTGGCATCCGCGCCCTTGAGCTTCTCCACGCGTCCGTCGTTGCGTCGCACCGAGTTCGTGCCGACCTCGCCGGCTTCACCGCCCGCCAGTCCGAACGGGCGGACGCGCCGGTGGCCCGACAGAATGGTGCAGTCCATCTTTTCGAGGAAACGAATGGTGCGGCGGACGCCGTCGCCGGCGTTCCACCTGCCGCGCCCGCCCGAACCCTGGCGGATGTGGAAATCCTCGAGCAGCACCGGGTAGCGGAACTCCAGGACCTCCGGATCGGTGAGCCGGGTATTGGTCATGTGCGTGTGCACGGCATCGGTACCGGGAAAGCCCGGGCCGGCCGGCGAGCCCGAGCAGATCGTCTCGTAGTACTGGTACTTGGCGTTGCCGAAATTGAGGTTGTTCATCGTGCCCTGGGCGGCGGCCAGCGCGCCGAGCGCGCCGAACAGGCAATTGGTCACCGCCTGCGATGTCTCCACGTTGCCGGCCACCACGGCGGCGGGATATTCGGGCGACAGCATCGATTGCTTCGGGATGATGATGTTGATCGGCCGCAGGCACCCGGCGTTCATCGGGATGTCGTCGTCGACCATCACGCGAAACACGTAGAGCACGGCCGCGCGCGTCACCGGCTCGGGCGCGTTGAAATTGGTGTTCTGCTGCGGCGAGGTGCCGGTGAAATCCACGGTCGCCTCGCGCTTGTCCTTGTCGACGCTGATCTTGACCCTGATCCAGGTGCCCTGGTCCATCTCGTAGTCAAACGCGGCATCGTGGATGCGGTCGATGAAGCGGCGCACGCTCTCGGCCGCGTTGTCCTGGACGTGCTGCATGTAGGCCTCGACCACCGGCAGCGTGAAGTGCGCGACCATCTTGCGCAGTTCCTGCACGCCCTTCTCGTTGGCGGCGATTTGCGCCTTGATGTCGTTGACGTTCTGCAGCGGATTGCGGGCGGGATATTTGCCGCCGGTGAGGAGGTCGTAGAGCGCCCGTTCGCGGAAGCGGCCGCGATCCACGAGCTTGAAATTGTCGATATAGACGCCTTCCTCTTCGATCGTGGTTGCGTTCGGCGACATCGAGCCGGGGGAAATGCCGCCCACGTCGGCATGGTGGCCGCGCGAAGCGACCCAGAACAGGATATCGCGGCCCGCATCGTCGAAGACCGGCGTGCATACCGTGATGTCGGGGAGATGCGTGCCGCCGTTATAGGGCGCGTTGATGGCGTAGACGTCCCCCGGCGCGATCGCGCCCTCGTTCTCGCGGATGATGGTTTCGACCGCACGGTCCATGGAACCGAGGTGCACCGGCATGTGCGGCGCATTGGCGACCAGCGAGCCGTCAGCGGCGAACACCGCGCAGGAGAAGTCGAGCCGCTCCTTGATGTTGACCGAATAGGCGGTGTTCTGCAGCGACACGCCCATCTGCTCGGCGATCGACATGAAGAGGTTGTTGAACACTTCGAGCATCACCGGGTCGGCGTCGGTGCCGATCGCGCTTTCGCGTTGGAGCGGCACCACGCGCTCGAGCACGAGGTGGTTCTTGGCGGTGACCTCGACCTGCCAGCCGTCCTCGACCACGATGGTCTGGTGCGGCTCGATGATGATGGCGGGGCCGCGCACGTGGTGGCCGGGCGCAAGCTGCGCGCGCGTGTAGACCGAAGCCTCGTGCCACTTACCGCGCGAGTAGAACCGGGTGCGGCGCGCGGGCGCGGCGAGCGCGACGCTCGTCGTCGGCAATACCGGCTCCGTGAACTTCGCGCCGCCGCCGACGGCCTCGGCCGAGACCGCTTCGACCACCAGCTCCTTGCTCTCGTCGATGAATCCGAAACGCGATCGGTGGGCGGCCTCGAAGGCGGCTTTCATTGCTGCGAGGGACGCAGTGTCCAGCAAAGCCTGGCCTTCGCGGCCAGGCACGATGGAAAATGCCGGCACCACCAGGGCCATGTCGGTGCCGGCATAGCGGATGTGCGCGCGCACGTGCACGGCCACCGCATCGGCAGGCACGCCCTGGCCGATCACCTCGCGCCTGGTATCGTCGCCGAGGCGATCCCCCAGCGCAATGACCGACGCCAGCGCGGCATCGCCGAACGGCTCCTCGACTGCCTGCTGGCGTGTGGCGCGAATGTCGGCAAGGCCCATGCCATAGGCGGACAACAGCGACGAGAACGGATGGATCAGCACCTTGGTCATGCCGAGGGCGTCGGCGACGAGGCAAGCGTGCTGGCCGCCGGCGCCGCCGAAGCAGTTGAGCGCGTAGGAGGTCACGTCGTAGCCGCGCTGCACCGAGATTTTCTTGATCGCGTTCGCCATGTTCTCGACCGCGATCTTGATGAAGCCGTCGGCGGCCTCTTCCGGAGAGCGGCCATCGCCGATGTCGTGTGCGAGCCGCACGAAGGCGGCGCGCACGGCTTGCGCGTCGAGCGGCAGGTTCTGCTGGGCTCCGAAAATCTTCGGAAAGAAGTCGGGCAGGAGCTTTCCGACCATCACGTTGGCGTCGGTGACCGCGAGCGGCCCGCCGCGACGGTAACACGTCGGGCCCGGATTGGCGCCGGCGCTGTCGGGCCCGACGCGGAAGCGGGCGCCGTCGAAATGCAGGATCGACCCGCCGCCCGCCGCCACCGTGTGGATCAGCATCATCGGGGCGCGCATGCGCACGCCGGCGACCTCGGTCTCGAACGCGCGTTCGTACTCGCCGTCGAAGTGCGAGACGTCGGTCGAGGTGCCTCCCATGTCGAAGCCGATCAAGTCGGAGAAGCCCGCTTCGTGTCCGGTCTCCGCCATGCCGACCACGCCGGCCGCCGGTCCCGACAGGATTGCGTCCTTGCCCTGGAACAGATCGGCCGCGGTGAGGCCGCCCGACGACATCATGAACATCAGGCGCGGGACGTCGTTGCGATGCGCAACGTCTCCACTTGCCGCGCTCTGCTCCCTCCCCCGCAAGCGGGGGAGGGGTGGGGAGGGGGTGGGCTCCGATGCGCTCTCTTTTTGCACGCCCCCACCCTGTCCCTCCCCCGCAAGCGGGGGAGGGGACGCTGGGGCCGCAGCGTGGCCGTTCGCAGCAGCCATGCTGGCGGCTTGCGTGCCTAGGTCCTGCGCCACCTGCGACATGTATCGCCGCAGGATCGGCGAGAGATAGGCATCGACCACCGTAGTGTCGCCGCGGCCTACGAGCTTGATCAGGGGCGATACCTCGTGGCTCACCGATACCTGGGGGAAGCCGAGCTCGCGCGCCAGGGCGGCCACGCGCCGCTCGTGCTCGGGATAGCGATAGGCGTGCATGAAGACGATCGCGACCGCCTTGATGCCGGCGGCCAGCGCCGCCGACAGCTCGGCCCGCAGCGCAACGATATCCGGCTCCTTCTCCACCGTGCCGTCGGCGCGCACGCGCTCGTCGGCCTCGACGATACGCTCGTAGAGCATTTCCGGCTTGATGATGTGGCGGGCAAAAATCTTCGGGCGCGCCTGGTAGCCGATCTTGAGCGCATCGCGGAAACCCCTGGTGGTGACGAGGAGCGTACGCTCGCCCTGGCGCTGGAGCAGGGCGTTGGTCGCGATCGTGGTGCCCATCTTCACGCTGCCGATGACGCCCGGGGGAATCGGCGCGCCTGGCGCGACCCCGACGAGATCGCGGATGCCCTGCACGGCGGCGTCGCCATAGGCCTCCGGATTCTCGGACAGAAGCTTGTGAGCGGTGAGCGTGCCGTCGGGGCGGCGCCCGATCACGTCGGTAAAGGTGCCCCCGCGATCGATCCAGAAATCCCAACTCCCGTTGTCCCGCTTGCCGTCCGTCCGCATCACTGTCCTGACCGCATCTTTTTATGGCTTATAAACTCTTAATATCTCTGATATGATCATGCTTGGGGACGCGCCGAGGGGACTTTTTTGCAGGCTCCGCTCCCCGGGGCCGAGGGGCCATGACGATGTTGCGATGCTCTGCATTCGCGGCCGCTGTTGCGGTCGCGCTGGCGGCCGACCCTGCCTGCGCGCAGGTCAAGTGGAATCTCCCGTCCGCCTACCCCGCCGACAATTTTCACAGCGAGAATCTTGCCGCCTTCGCCAAGGACCTGGCGGACGTGACCGGCGGCAAGCTCGAGATCAAGGTTTATCCCAACGCCTCATTGTTCCCGGCAACGGTGATCAAGAGCGCCGTGCGGATCGGACAGGCGCAGGTCGGCGAGATCCTGATCTCGCTGCACGACAACGAAGATCCGATGTTCGGGATCGACGTCGTGCCGTTTCTGGCGGCAAGCTACGACGAGGGGCGCAAGCTGTGGGCGGCGTCGAGAGCTGCGATCGAGCGCAAATTCGCGGCGCAAGGATTGATGGTGCTGTTCGCCGTGCCGTGGCCGCCGCAAGGCATCTACGCGAAGAAGGAGATCAACAGTATCAGCGACATGCAGGGGCTGTCCTGGCGCGTCTACAATCCCGGAACCGAGCGCATCGCCGAGATCGTCGGCGCCTATCCGGTGACCATCCAGGCCGCCGAGCTGCGGCAGGCGCTGGCCACCGGCTTGATCAACGCCTTCATGACCTCGGTCGCGACCGGCTACGACAGCAAGGCATGGGAGAGCATGAGCTATTTCTACGACACGCAGGCTTGGCTCCCCAAGAACGTGACGTTCGTGAACAAGGCGGCGTTCGACCAGCTCGACCCTGCCACGCAAGGGGCGCTGCTCAGGGTTGCGGCCGCCGCGGAAGCGCGCGGCTGGTGGCGGTCGCAGGACAAGACCAAGTGGTACGGCGAACAGCTTGCCGCCCGCGGCTTGAAGGTGCTCAAGCCGAGTGAACCGTTGAAGGCGGGACTGCAGCGGATCGGCGAGCGGCTCACGGGGGAGTGGCTCGTGAGGGCGGGCGCCGACGGCCAAGCCGTGATCGACGCCTATCGCAAGCAAAGCATGTAAACTGGCGGGGGCCCGGCGGGATTTCCACCGAGCCCCCTCGAACAGCATCAGCCGGCCTGTAAGCCGGGTTCTGTAGGGCGAGAGCCGCAGGCCCTCGCGCGACGACCATTCCTCTGCGACACCGGTTGCCCGGTGCCTTCAGCAACCTACCCGGACGGCCAGATCCGGACATTGATCCCGGGGATTGCTCGCCCGCTTTCACGGGCGGACAGCCCCCGCGCCGTCCCTATTCGGTCTTGCTCCCGGTGGGGTTTGCCCTGCCGCCTGCGTTGCCGCCGGCGCGGTGCGCTCTTACCGCACCGTTTCACCCTTGCCGATCCCATCCACGTCCCGCAAGACGGCAGGAGCGGTGGGATGGCGGTCTGTTCTCTGTGGCACTTTCCCTGGGCTCACGCCCGCCGGACGTTATCCGGCACCGTATGTCCATGGAGCCCGGACTTTCCTCTCAGGCCCGCCTTTCGGCATCGGCCCGAGCGGCCGTCCAGCCGACTGACGCATTAGGGATGGGGTGTAAGCGCGCCGACGTCAAGCCCCGCGCGTGCTCAAGCCTGCTCGCCCGCGCTCTGCCGGGCCTCGCGCGCCGCAAGCAGGGCCTTCAGCGTCCCTATGGTCGAGACATCGATAATGCCGTCGACCCGCTTCGGACGGAAATGGCGCTGGAAGGCGGCGACGGCATCGAGCGTGTTGCCGTCGAAATATCCGGTCGGGGTGACGTCGTAGCCGTATCTGGCCAACATCCCCTGCACCTCTTCGACGGCCGGATTGGTTTCGCCGAGCGTGAAAATGGGTCCGGCCTGTCTGATCGGCGCCGGGTTGACCCATAGCCCGATGCCGGAAGCGGCGAGCAGATTCCAAGGGAATTTTTCGCCCGGATCCTGCTTGCGTGCCGGCGCCACATCGGAATGGGCCAGCACGCGCTCCGCCGGAATTGGGTGACGGTTGAAGATGCTGCGGCAGAGCGCGGTCACCGCAGCGATCTGGCGTTTCGGAAAGGCGGGATAGCCGTGCTCATGCCCGGGATTGGCGATCTCGATGCCGATCGAGCACGAATTGATGTCGGTCTCTCCCGCCCAGCGCGCGGTGCCGGCGTGCCAGGCGCGACGCGACTCCGCGACCAGCTGGGCGATACGGCCATCCTGCAGCACGACATAGTGCGCGGAGACTTCGCTGGTCGGGCTGCAGAGCTGCTTGATCGCGTCCTCGTTGTGCGGAAGGCCGGTGTAATGCAGCACGATCATATCGGGCACGCCGCTGCCCTTGCGCTCGCCGTGGTTGGGCGAGGGTCTCACTTCCGCGACGACGGAGGAATCGGGCCGCAGCTCAGTCGCAACCATGCGCGGATCATTCACGCGTGTGCAGGATCAATTCAAGACGGAAACTCAGTGCGGCAGGAGGGTAATGATTGTGCAGAAACAACGATGCAAGACAAGCTCAAGCGTCGCATCGGCGCGGCCGGCGCACGACTTCCAACGGGACTGTTGCAAAGGAGCCGCACCGAAGATCGCAAAGACCGAGCGATCCCCGCAGAACTTTTCGCCCACGTCAAGATAAAAGACGATCCGGGCCGGCCTAGGGCCGACCCGGACCACCTTGAACGGGACGCCTGACGTCCCGCGTGCGAATCGTACGCTACTCTACGGACGCTCAGCCGGAGGCGAGGCCGGGCGTGGCGCCATGCCGGTGGTCGGCGACGTGGCGGGCCGATCGGTCGTGCGCGCCGCCGGCTTGTAATACTGGAAGTCGGGCGCGCTCTTGAGCTGATCCTTGGTCCACGACACCTTGAGCTTGACGTTGGTCGGATCGTCGCTGGCGGCAGCGCCGGTGCTGCCAGCATCCGGCGGCGCCACTTGGAATGCGCTCATGTCGATGGCGACACTCTTTTCGCCGATCCCGAGGAAGCCGCCGACGCCCACGATCAGCCCGACGATCTTGCCGCTCTTGTCGAACAGCACGTCATTCACGTCGCCGACCTGTGCGTTGTCCGGTCCCAGGACGTCAGTGCCCTTGAACCTCGAGAACACGAACTGGTCCGTGCTTTGCGATGAAATGAACTTGGCGCCGTCCGTCATCGCGGCGTCCGGTTTTGCCGCCGGCGGGCTCGCCGGCGGACTGGCCTGCGCCAGCGCGCCGGAAACCATCAGCGCACTGATGCCTGCCGACATCATGAGAGTCTTGAGCATTAGGGCCTCCAAATGAGTTTGTTCGGTCAGGGGGGAGCAAGTTTCCCCTGCGCATTAACAACTCCCGAGCGCGATGCCCGTTCCCCTAGGTGGAACCGCCCGGGAGTTGGCCGGCGTAACTCCTCATGGAGCGAGCGCGCCGAGCCGGTCGCGCGGCGCGTCGCGCAATGGCGGCGACCCGCGCGTGAGGGTGCCGCGCAAGCGGTCCGCGGAACGCTCCCGCCTTCAACCATTCTTTAAGCGGGCACCGCGTTAATGAGGCGTCGAGAAGCAATCGGCCGGGGCGCGGGGCGCGCCCGGGCGGACGATTGACGCCCAAGTGATCCCATGATAACCCATAGCATCCCATGCGGAGAAGCGGCGTCCAAGACCGCCCCCGCAGGGACGGCACGGGTGCTTTCGGCTCGCGCCGGGACGGCGCAGCCGACGGGGGTGAGCCAGAGACGTCATGGACCGCTTCGTGTCGAATTACACGTTGCGTCTCGATGCCAAGGGGCGGGTATCGATCCCGGCACCGTTCCGCGCCGTGCTCGCCCGCGACGGCTTCGAGGGCCTCTATTGCTATCCCACGCTCGACCGGCCCGCGCTCGACGCCGGGGGCAATGCGCTGCTCAAGGAGATCGAGACCCTGATCGCGCGCTTTCCACCTTATTCGGAGGAGCGCGAGCAGTTTTCGGCGGCGCTCTACGGGACGAGCGAAGTGTTGAAGATCGACGGCGAGGGCAGGGCGGTCCTCACCGAAGGGCTGAAGAGTTCACGCCGGCATCAAGGACGAGATCTCCTTTGCCGGCCTTGGTCACAAGTTTCAGATCTGGGAGCCTGGACGCTTCCGCGCGGAACTCGCGGAGGCCACCGAGAAGGTTCGCGCGCTCAAGAAGCAGCTGGGCTCCCGGGTAACGGCGGAAGGTCCGCACGGAGCACGGGAATGACGGCGGGCAGCGACAGCGCTCCCGCTGTCGCTGGCGGACTGGCTCGTCACATTCCCGTGCTCGGCCGCCCCGCGGTCGAGTTCCTCGATGTCCGTGCCGGGCGCGTTTATGTCGACGCGACCTTCGGGGCTGGCGGCTACACCCGCGAAATTCTCGCCACGGCGAACTGCAGCGTCATCGGCATCGACCGCGACCAGAGCGCGATCGCGCGCGGAGCCGACCTCGTGCAAGCGGCGTCCGGTCGGCTCATTTTGGTGGAGGACAGATTTTCCAATCTGCAGGCGGTGGTGGAAAGCCGCGGACACGATGCCGTCGACGGGGTCGTTTTCGACCTCGGCGTCTCCTCCATGCAACTCGACGAGGCCGAGCGCGGATTTTCCTTCCGTCACGACGGTCCGCTCGACATGCGCATGGGCGGCGACGGGCCGAGCGCGGCCGAGATCGTCGCCGCCGCATCGGAGCGCGACCTCGCGGCGATTGTTGCCACGCTCGGCGAAGAGCGCCATGCGCGTGCCGTCGCCCGCGCCGTCGTCGCCGCCCGCCGTGACGCGCCGATCCGTACCACCGGCGCCCTTGCGGCGATCGTCGCGCGGGTCGTGCATGCGCGTCCCGGCGCGATCCATCCCGCGACCCGGACGTTCCAGGCGCTGCGCATCTTCGTCAACGAGGAGCTTGCCGAGCTCATCTGCGGATTGACCGCAGCCGAGCAGGTGCTCAGGCCGGGCGGTCGATTGGTGGTCGTCACCTTTCATTCGCTGGAAGACCGCATCGCAAAATCGTTTCTCGTCGACCGCAGCCGACGCGCCGGATCTTCGCGCCATGTTCCCGAGATCATGCAAGCCGCCGCCACCTTCCGCGTGCTGACCAAGCGGCCAATCGTGCCGGACGCGGCGGAGGTCGGCGCCAATCCGCGCGCGCGCTCGGCCAAGCTGCGGGCGGCCGAGCGCACCGATGCCGCGGTCGCCGCGCGCCGGTCCGCCGGCCTGCTGCCGCGACTCCCGTCGCCGGCCGATATCCTTGCACGCCAGGGATCGGGGCGGCCGCGATGATGATGCGCTTTCTCAATATCTGCGTGATCGTCGCGCTCGTGCTCGCGGCGGCCGACGTCTACAAGATCAAGTTCGAGTCGACGCGGCAGGCGCAGCGCGTTGCCAAGCTGCGTATGGAGATCAGGCGCGAGCAGGACGCCGTCGCGGCGCTGCGCGCGGAGTGGGCCAAGCTCGACAATCCTGCCCGCATTCAGGAGCTGACGCGACGGCACCTTCCATTGAAGCCGGTGGAGGGGCGTCAGGTCGACCGGCTCGACAATCTGCCGGAGCGGCCGCCCGACCTCGTGCCCGTGGGCGAGCCCGATCCGATCGGGACGGTGATCGCCAATCCGGACGTTCTCGACCGCACCACGACCGGCAGCCTGCCGGGGGCGAAGAGGTGAAGCCGATGGATGCGCGCGCAGCAGATCGGCCGCCACCCGCGCGCGAACCGCGGCGCCGCCGGTTCGTGGACACGCTGCTGTACGGCCGCGATGTCGATCGCACCGTGAAGACGCGTGCGCGCATCGGGCTCGCCATCCTGGTGTTCGCGATCGGCTATGCCGTCATCGCGACCCGCCTCGTGATGTTCGCAGCCGTGCCCGACGGCCACGGTTCGCGGCGTATCACCGGCCACGATGCGGTGGCGACCGCGCGGCCCGACATCCTCGACCGCAACGGCGAAATCCTGGCGACCGACGTGCGCACGCCCTCGTTGTTTGGGGAGCCGCACCGGATCATCGACGTCGACGAAGCATCCGAGCTGCTGACCGCGGTGATGACGGACATCGATGCCGCCGAACTGCGCGAGCGGCTCGCCTCCAAGCGCCGCTTCGTATGGCTCAAGCGCGAGATCACGCCCAAGCAGCGCGAGCAGATCCATCGGCTCGGCATCCCCGGCATCGGCTTCCTGCGCGAGAACAAGCGCGTCTATCCCAACGGGGCCGAGGTCTCCCATCTCATCGGCCACGTCAATATCGACAATCAGGGCATCGCCGGCATCGAGAGGTGGCTCGACGCGCGTGGGCTCGCCGACCTGCACCTTGCCGGGCTTGCCAGCGACCGCCTGCAGACGCCGGTGGAGCTCGCCGTTGATCTGCGCGTCCAGCATGCCATGCGCGACGAGCTCATTGCCGCCCGCACCAAGTTCAAGGCACTGGCGGTGGCGGGGCTCCTCACCGATGTGCGTACCGGCGAGGTCATCTCCATGGTCTCGGTGCCGGACTACAACTCGAACAATCCGCGCGAGGCGCTCGATCCGACCCGCATCAACCGGCTCACCACCGGCGTGTTCGAGATGGGCTCGACCTTCAAGGCGCTCACCGTCGCGATGGCACTCGACTCCGGCAAGATCACACTCAAGTCGTCGTTCGATGCACGCGGTGGGCTGCACTACGGCAAGTTCACGATCCACGACTTCCACCCCCAGAACCGCGTGCTCACCGTGCCCGAGATCTTTACATACTCATCCAATATCGGCACCGCGCGCATGGCGCTCAGCCTCGGGGTCGAGCACCACAAGCGGTTCCTCAAGAAGATGGGCCAGCTCGACCGGATGCGCACGGAATTGCCGGAAAGCGCCGAACCGCTGGTGCCCAGGCGCTGGGGCGAGCTCAACACCGTGACGATTGCTTTCGGTCACGGGCTCTCGGTGGCGCCGCTGCAGGCCGTCGCCGCGATCGGAGCGCTGATGAACGGCGGGCGGTTGATTCCGCCGACCTTCCTCAAGCGCAGCGAGCAGGAGGCGATGGCGCTGGCGACCCAGGTGGTCAAGCCCGAGACCAGCGACAAGATGCGCTACCTGATGCGCCTCAACGTGGAGAAGGGCACGGCGACCAAGGCCGACGTGAAGGGCTACTATGTCGGCGGCAAGACCGGCACCTCCGAGAAAGTGGTGGGCGGCCGTTACTCCAAGACCAAGGTGCTCACCGCGTTCACCGCGGTCATCCCGTCCGATCAACCCCGCTACCTTCTCCTCATCATGCTCGACGAGCCGCAGGCGACCCCCGAAACCCACGGCTACGCCACCTCGGGATGGAACGCGGTGCCGGTCGGAGGCGCCGTCATCGGCCGCATCGCGCCCTTGCTCGGGCTGGAGCCGCGGTTCGAATTGCCGACCGCCGACAAATTGATCCTGGCCAGCGCGGGCAGCCGGTGACGACCGCGTGCTTGCGGAGCGCAGCCCGACGCGCCAGACCCGGCGGCATGAAACGCAAAAGCCCTTGTGCCCTTGGCGCAGTCGCCCGCGCTCAGTTGACGGGTCCGCTCGTGCCGACAGTCTCGAGGGTGGGCTCGGCCGGCTTCTGGCCCGAGGCACGGTTGATCAATACGGTCACCAGCCACAGCACGACGCCGATACCGATCAGAATCGAGGCGATCGTATACTGCACGGGGTCCCGGCCGGTCCATGGACCCGCCAAGAAGGCGCAGGTCAGCACGCCCAACACCGGCAGGAATGTCGGCGCACGGAAATGCTTGTGGTCGACGCGATCGCGGCGCAGGACGAGCACTGCAATGTTGACGACGGTGAAGACGCACAGCAGCAGCAAAGCGGTCGTGCCGCCGAGCGCCGGAACCTCGCCGACGAAGGTGATGAGGGCGAACGCCAGCAGCGTGGTAAACGCGATCGCGACATATGGTGTCTGTCGCCTCTGATGCACCTTGCCGAGCACCTCCGGCAGGACGCGCTCGCGGCTCATGCCATAGACCAGCCGGCTGGCCATCAGCATGTTGATCAGCGCGCTATTGGCCACGGCGAACATGGTGATGAAGCCGAAAATCTCCAGCGGAAAATTTGGGGCGCCCGCCTGGACGACTTTCAGCAGCGGCGTCTCGCCTTCGCCGAGCTGCTCGGGCGACACCAGCGTAATCGCCGAGATCGACACCAGGATGTAGATCGATCCTGTGATGCCCAATCCAAGGAGAAGTATCTTGGGGAAGATTCGCGTCGGATCCTTGCACTCCTCGGCCATGTTGACGGAGTCCTCGAAACCGACCATGGCGAAGAAGGCCAGCGTCGTCGCGGCGATCACCGGCCAGAACGTGCTGCCTGTGCCGGAGGTCCTGAATTCCACGACCCGCGACACATCGCCTGCGCCGGCTCCGATCGCCCATAAGCCGATGAAAATGATGATCAGGAGACCCGACAGCTCGACGCAGGTGAGGACGACGTTCGCTTTCACGCTCTCGCCGACGCCACGAAAGTTGACGGCCGCGACTACGGCCATGAATGCCAGCCCCACCAGGGTGATTCCGATTCCGCCTGCGAGTCCGAGGTCGAACGCATTCGACATGTTGGCGGCGAACGCTCGTGAGGCCGTCGATGCCGACGTAATACCGGAGCACATGACCGCGAAGGCGACGATGAACGTCACGAAGTGTATGCCGAATGCCTTGTGCGTGTAGAGCGCGGCCCCCGCGGCTCTTGGATATTTGGTCACGAGCTCGAGGTAGCTGAGCGCGGTGATCAAGGCCACGATGAATGCGACAAGAAACGGCAGCCATACGGCTCCGCCGACCTGCTTGGCAACCTGGCCGGTGAGTGCGTAAATGCCGGTGCCGAGAATGTCGCCGACGATGAACAGCAACAGCAGCCACGGACCCATCACCCGACGCAGGCTCGGCTCGCTCGCGACGACGGGCTCAAGGTCGTTGCCGATGGAAACATCAGTCATCTGGTTTCCTCCAGCCGACGCGCAATGGTTGTGCCTGCTAGGAGGACGGTTTTTCGATGTGCTGTCAACTGCATACCAAGCCCGCGGGGATCCCGCGGACGTGGCCGGGGGGACGCGGCAGCGCCATCGCATGGTCCGCTTGCCCTGGCGATGGTACTGGAACAAGAGTAGGCCGCCCCAGACGCCATGAAGCTTGCCGATCTCCTCACCAAGGACGCCACCAGCGATGCGCGCTTCGCCGCGCTGGAGGTCGGCGGCATCAGCGCCGACAGCCGCACGATCAAGCCGGGCGACCTGTTCGTGGCGGTCGCCGGCGCAAAGGACGATGGCCTGCGCTTCGTCGGTCAGGCGGTGGCGTCCGGTGCCGCAGCCATCATGGCCGAACGGATGCCGCCGATGCCGCTTCCCGACGGCGTTGCTTTCATCAAGGTCGGCGACGCGCGCCGGGCGTTGGCGCTGGCGGCGGCGAAATTCTTTTCCCGTCAGCCGGAGGTGATCGCGGCGGTGACCGGAACGAGCGGGAAGACCTCGGTCGCCGCCTTCACGCGCCAGATCTGGGCCGCGCTCGGCGAGCGCGCCGCGAGCATCGGTACCGTCGGGCTCGTCGCGCCGACGCGCGAAGTCTACGGCTCGCTCACCACGCCGGACCCGATTGCGCTGCACCGCGCGCTCGCCGAGCTTGTCGGCGAAGGCGTGACCCATCTCGCCATGGAGGCCTCCTCGCACGGGCTCGATCAGCGCCGCCTCGACGGCGTGCGCGTGGCCGCCGGCGGCTTCACCAATCTCAGCCGCGACCATCTCGACTATCACCCGACGCTCGCGGCCTATCTCGCAGCCAAGCTCAGGCTGTTCACCGATCTGATCGAGGACCGCGGCGCCGCCGTGATCGCGGCCGATCACGAGCACGCCGATACCGTGATCGCGGCGGCGCGGCAGCGCAGCCTGCGGCTCCTCACCGTCGGCCGGCGCGGCGAGAGCATCCGCCTGCTCGAGACCGGCATCGACGGCTTCGCGCAACTGCTCGCGCTCACCCATGCCGGCAGGGACTACACGGTCCGGCTGCCGCTCCCCGGTGGCTTCCAGGTCGAGAATGCGCTGGTCGCGGCCGGCCTCGTCATCGCGACCGATGGCGAGCCCGCCGCCGCCTTTGCCGCGCTCGCGCATCTCAAAGGCGCCAAGGGCCGGCTCGAGCGGGTCGGCGAGAACAACGGTGCGCCGATTTTCGTCGACTATGCCCATAAGCCCGATGCGCTCGCCAAGGCGCTCGAGGCGCTGCGGCCCTATGTCGGCCATCGCCTCATCGTGGTGTTCGGCTGCGGCGGCGATCGCGACGCCGGCAAGCGCCCCATGATGGGAGCGATCGCCGCGCAGCTGGCGGACCGGGTGGTCGTGACCGACGACAATCCCCGGACTGAAAATCCCGCGGCGATCCGCGCCGCGATCCTGCAGGCGGCGCCCGGCGCGATCGAAGTCGCCGACCGGCGCGAGGCGATCGGCGCGTCCATCGCAGACTTGCGGCGCGGCGACGTGCTGCTGATCGCCGGCAAGGGCCATGAAACCGGCCAAATCATCGGCAAACAGATGCTGCCGTTCAGCGACCACGAGGCGGTCGCCGCCGCGCTTGCGGGGAGGGTGGCATGACCGATCGGCCGCTCTGGCCCGTGGAGGCGATGGCTGCCGCGATGGGGGCCACGCCGGCGGCCGCGTTGCCGGCTTCGGTACCCGGCATTTCGATCGACACCCGCACCGTCGCTCCCGGCGAGGCGTTCTTCGCCATCAAGGGTGACAGCCGCGACGGCCACGACTTCGTCGAGGCGGCGCTCAAGGCCGGCGCCGGGCTTGCGGTGGTTGCCGCCGGCAGGCGCGACAGCTTTCGCAAGGATGCGCCGCTGCTCGTCGTTCCCGATGTGCTCGAAGGCTTGCGTGGCCTCGCGCGGGCGGCGCGCGCGCGCACGCGGGCGAAAATCGTCGCCGTCACCGGCTCCGTCGGCAAGACCAGCACGAAGGAGGCGCTGCGCTTGACGCTCGCCAGGAGTGGCGAGACCCATGCCTCGATCGCCTCCTACAACAATCACTGGGGCGTGCCGCTCTCGCTGGCGCGCTGTCCGCAGACCGTGAGCTATGCCGTGTTCGAAATCGGCATGAATCATGCCGGTGAGATCGAGCCGCTCACGCAGCTGGTGCGACCACAGGCGGCGATCGTCACCACGGTCGAGCCGGTGCATCTCGAATTCTTCCACTCGGTCGAGGCGATCGCCGACGCCAAGGCCGAAATCTTCCTTGGGCTCGAACCCGGCGGCGCGGCGGTGCTCAACCGTGACAACCCGCAATTTGCGAGACTCGAGCAAAGTGCTGCGCATGCCGGCGTCGCTCGCATCGTCACCTTCGGCGAGCACGCCCGCGCGGACGCGCGGTTGATGAAATGGGCGCTACAATCCGACAGCACCACCGTACAGGCCCGTATCTTCGGGACCGACGTCACCTATAAGGTGGGGGCGCCGGGTCGCCATCTGGTGTTCAATTCGCTCGCGGTATTGGCAGCGGACGTGCTCCTGGGAGCCGATCTCGCGCTCGCCGCTCTCGCGCTCGCCGACTTGCAGCCCGCGAGCGGGCGTGGCTCTCGCGTTACCCTCGACATGCCGCGCGGTACCGCGCTGCTGATCGACGAAAGCTACAATGCCAACCCGGCCTCGATGCGCGCGGCACTCGCTTTGCTCGGCCATGCCGAGATCGGCCCGCGTGGCCGTCGCATCGCGGTCCTGGGCGACATGCTGGAGCTCGGGCAGCGCGGCGCCGACCTGCATCGCGAACTGGCCATGGCGGTGCTCGCCCACGGGATCGATCTCGTGTTCTGCTGCGGCCCGTTGATGCGCGCGTTGTGGGAGGCTCTTCCGGCGAGCCGCCAGGGCGGCTATGCCGAGACCTCGACTGCGCTTGAAATCTACGTGCTTGCCGCCATCCAGCCGGGCGATGCCATCATGGTCAAGGGATCGCTCGGCTCCCGGATGGCGCCCATCGTCAAGGCGCTCCAAAGCCGCTATAGCGGCGAGGCGCTCGGCGCGGCGCGCGCCCAAGTTTCGACCATGAACGGCTGACCCATGCTCTACCTGCTCTCCGCCTTCTCGGACACGATCGGGCCGCTCAACGTGTTGCGCTACATCACGTTCCGCACCGGCGGGGCGATGATCACCGCGCTCGTGTTCGTCTTTCTGTTCGGTCCGATGATCATCGATCAGCTGCGGCTCAAGCAGGGCAAGGGCCAGCCGATCCGCAGCGATGGGCCGCAATCCCACCTCGTCACCAAGAAGGGCACGCCGACCATGGGCGGGCTCATGATCCTGTTCGGGATCGTGGTATCGACGATGCTGTGGGCCAATCCGTACAACCGTTACGTCTGGATCGTGCTCGGCGTAACGCTCACCTTCGGTGCCATCGGCTTCTACGACGATTACCTCAAGGTGACCAAGCAGACCCATGCCGGATTTTCCGGCAAGCTGCGTCTGCTCGTCGAAGCGGCGATCGCGCTTGCGGCGTGCTATCTCATCGTTTCGATCGGCCGCCAACCGTTCGCGTCCTCGCTCACGTTTCCGTTCTTCAAGGAGCTGGTGCTTCCGCTCGGCTGGTTCTTCCTCGTGTTCGGCGCCTTCATCATCATCGGCGCCGGCAATGCGGTCAACCTGACCGACGGTCTCGACGGGCTCGCCATCGTTCCCGTCATCATCGTCGCGCTGAGCTTCGGATTTATCTCCTATCTGGCCGGCAACGCGTTCTTCGCCGACTACCTCAACATCCACTACGTGCCGGGCACGGGCGAGCTCGCGGTGCTGTGCGGCGCCGTGATCGGGGCGGGGCTGGGCTTTCTCTGGTTCAACGCGCCGCCCGCCTCCATCTTCATGGGCGACACCGGCTCGCTCGCGCTCGGAGGCATGATCGGCACCATTGCGGTCGCCACCAAGCACGAGATCGTGCTGGCGGTGGTCGGCGGGCTGTTCGTGCTCGAAGCGGTGTCGGTGATCGTGCAGGTGCTCTCGTTCAAGCTCACGGGAAAGCGCGTGTTTCGCATGGCGCCGATCCACCATCATTTCGAGCAGCTCGGCTGGACCGAGCCGCAGATCGTGATCCGCTTCTGGATCGTTGCGGTCGTGCTCGCGCTCGCGGGACTGTCCACGCTGAAGCTGCGGTAATGATTCCCGTCACTGTCTTTGCCGAAAAGAAGGTCGCCATTTTCGGCCTGGGTGGGTCCGGACTGGCGAGTGCGAGCGCGCTGCTTGCGGGCGGCGCCGACGTCATCGGCTGGGACGACGGCGCGGAGGCGGTGGCCAAGGCGACCAGCGCCGGCATCCCGACCGCGGACCTGCGGGAGATCGAGTGGTCGCGGATTTCCGCGCTGGTGCTCGCCCCCGGCGTACCGCTCACCCATCCCGCGCCCCATTGGCCCGTGGCGCTTGCGCACGCCGCCGGCGTCGAGGTGATCGGCGACATCGAGCTGTTCTGTCGCGAGCGGCGCGCCCACGCGCCGAAGTCGCCGTTCATCGCCATCACCGGCACCAATGGAAAATCGACGACCACGGCGCTCACCGCGCATCTCCTGAGCTCGGCCGGCCGCGACGCCCAAGTCGGTGGCAATATCGGCACCGCCATTCTCTCGCTCATGCCGCCGGGCGAGGCGTTCGAGTTTATGCAGACGGCGGACACTCGGCCGCGCGTGCACGTGATCGAGTGCTCGTCCTACCAGATCGATCTTGCGCCGACGCTCGATCCCGCGGTCGGGATGCTGCTCAACATCTCCGAGGACCATCTCGACCGGCACGGAACCCTCGCCCACTACGCCGCCGTCAAGGAGCGGCTCGTCGCGGGCGTGCAGGCGGACGGAACCGCGATCGTCGGTGTCGACGACGACTGGTGCGTGGCGGCGGCGGACCGTATCGAGCGCGCCGGCAAACCGGTCGTCCGCGTCTCCGTGCGCCGGCCGCTCCCCGACGGGCTCTATGTGGAGGCCGACACGATCATGCAGGCCGCGGGTGGCAGCGCGCGCACCGTCGCCCATATCGGCGGCATCGGGTCGCTACGCGGCGTGCACAATGCGCAGAACGCGGCCTGCGCGACGGGTGCTGCGCTCGCGCTCGGGCTTTCTCCCGAGGCGATCCAGCAAGGCCTGCGCTCGTTTCCCGGCCTCGCGCACCGGATGGAGCAGGTCGGCCGCAAGGGCCGGATCCTGTTCGTCAACGATTCGAAGGCGACCAATGCGGATTCCGCCGCGCAGGCGCTCGCCTGCTTTTCCGATATATTCTGGATCGCGGGAGGCAAGCCGAAGACCGGTGGCATCGTCTCGCTCGCGGGCTTCTTCCCGCGCATCCGCAAGGCCTACCTGATCGGCGAGGCGGCGGCGGGCTTCGCCGCCGAGCTCGAAGGGCGACGGCCCTACGCGGTTGCCGGCACGCTCGATCGGGCGGTCGACTTGGCGGCCCGCGATGCCGAGGCGTCCGACGTTGCGGAGCCGGTGGTGCTGCTGTCGCCGGCCTGCGCCTCGTTCGACCAGTATCGCAATTTCGAGGTGCGCGGCGACAGGTTCCGCGAACTGGTGCGGGCGCTGCCGGGTATCACCAGCATCAACGCAATGGGGAGCGCATCATGAAGGCGGTGGTCGTCGCAGCGGTCTGCTCGGTGGTCATGACGTCCGCGGCGCTGCCGGCTTCGGTCACGGTATCGGACAAATCGGCGGCACTCCCCGGCGTTGCCGCCGCGACCACCGGGCTGCTCCTCGATGCCGGACTGAAGCCGCAAGCTGCCGGCGGCGGGGTATTCGTGGTGGAAGCCAAGAACTTCCATTGCGACCAGCATTCGAACGCGGCCGCGGACGCCGCGGGCGTGCGCGCCGGGCTGCCGACGCTCAAATGCCGGATCAACTCGCAGAACAAGCGCGGCTCGACCGCCGGCCAGGTTTTTGCCGAGGGGCGGGCCATGGCCGAGGTGTTGCAGAAGATCCAGGGCACGAACGGAGGCGGCAGCCCTGCATTCACCGACTGCGGCATGGGCTACTGCGGCATCTTCGCGAAGTCCATCACCTGCACCATTGCCACCAAGATCGACAATTTCAGCAACGGCGGGCGGTGGAGCTGCGTTTTCACCGACGGGCAGTGACGGGCAGAACGTTTCTTTTGCGCATCGGGGTTGCGGGGATAGCCCTCGTTAATCGTCTGTCAACCAGCGACAGGCACGACTTATGCGCAAGTCCAGCCGAAGGGTTCGTATGGCTGACGGCGGAGCTCCGGCCGGATCCACCATGATCGGGCCCGGGTCAGTCTGCGGGGGAAGTTTCGATGGTCTCGCGTCTTGAACGCACGCCCTTTGCCGCTTGGTGGTGGACGATCGACCGCTTGCTGCTGGCGGCGCTGCTCGCGCTCATGCTCGGCGGCATCGTGCTCTCGCTGGCCGCGAGCCCGCCGGTCGCGTCACGGCTCGGGCTCGAGCCGTTCTTTTTCGTCAGCCGGCACGTGCTGTATTTGATCCCGGCGCTCGCCGTGATGCTGACCACCTCGTTCTTGCCGCCGCGCTATATTCGCCGGCTTGCGCTCTTCGTCTTCGTGCTCAGTCTCCTGCTGGTCGCCGCCACGCTGCAGTTCGGCGCCGAGGTCAAGGGTGCGCGCCGTTGGATCGTCCTGCTCGGGATCAACATCCAGCCCTCGGAGTTTCTCAAGCCCGCGTTCGTGATCCTGATCGCGTGGCTGTTCGGAGAATCCGCACGGCGGCCGGAAATGCCGGCGAACACGATCGCGTTGGCGCTGCTTGTCGTTGCCGTCACCGGACTGGTGCTGCAGCCCGATTTCGGCCAGACCATGCTGATCGCGCTGGTCTGGAGCGCGCTGTTCTTCCTCGCCGGCATGCGCATCGTCTGGGTGGCAGGGCTCGCCGGCGCCGCCGTGGTGGGGCTTGTGAGCGCCTACATGCTCATTCCCCATGTGGCGCGCCGCATCGAGCGGTTCCGCGATCCTTCCTCCGGCGATACCTTCAACATCGACCAGGCGCTGGAGTCCTTCCAGCGCGGCGGCTGGTTCGGACGCGGCCCGGGCGAGGGCACCGTCAAGCGCATCCTGCCCGAGAGCCATACCGACTTCGTTTTCGCGGTGGCGGCCGAGGAATTCGGCATCGTGCTGTGCCTGGTGCTGGTCGCGGTGTTCACCTTCATCGTGCTGCGCGCCTTGCGCCACGCCATGCGGAGCGAGGATCCGTTCGCGCGCTTCGCGGCCGCGGGCCTGGCCATCCTGTTCGGGCTGCAATCGGCCATCAACATGGCGGTGAACTTGCATCTGATGCCGGCCAAGGGCATGACCCTGCCGTTCCTTTCCTATGGCGGCTCGTCGATGATCTCGCTCGCCTACGGCATGGGAATGCTGCTCGCCTTGACGCGCGGCCGTCCGCGCGCCGAGCTCTTTGCCAGCGAAGCGGAGCTCGCGCCGGCCGGCCGGCCGGCCCTGTCGCCTTCCTGACAGCGAGGCCATCGGCGCCCTCTGACCGCCGTGTTCAGCGCCGAAAGTGCTGATCGAAGGCGTGTTGGAGCAAAGCGGTCGAAAGAAGGTCCGATCAGGCTCATGCAGAAAAGTGTCACACCGGGCGCGCCCCTCGCGCTGCTGGCCGCCGGCGGCACCGGCGGACATCTGTTTCCGGCTGAAGCGCTCGCCGAGGCGCTCGGCCAGCGTGGCGTCACCGTCGATCTCGCCACCGACGACCGCGCCGAGCGCTACGGCAAGAAATTTCCCGCGCGGCACGTCCATGTCATCGCGAGCGAGACGGTGCGCGGCCGCGACCCCGTGTCGTTGGCGCGCACAGCGGCCCTGCTCGGCATCGGCACGCTGCAGGCCTTGCGCCTCATGGCACGCGTGCGGCCATCCGCGGTCGTCGGCTTCGGCGGCTATCCGACCGTGCCGCCGGTGCTGGCGGCGACGCTGCGCCGGATTCCGACGCTGATCCACGAGCAGAACGCGGTGATGGGGCGCGCCAACCGCCTATTGGCGTCTCGCGTCAGTGCGATTGCGACCAGCTTTGCAGGCGTGCTCGAGCGCGAGCCCGGCCTCGCGGCCAAGGCAACGCGCACCGGCAATCCGGTGCGGCCGGCCGTGATCGCGGCAGCGGCGGCACCCTATGTCGCCCCCGAAGCCTCGGCTCCGCTGCGCCTCGTGGTGTTCGGCGGCAGCCAGGGGGCGCGTATCATGGCTGACATCGTGCCGCCCGCGATCGAAAAACTTGCGCGGCAGTTGCGCCTGTCGGTCGTGCAGCAGGCGCGCGAAGAGGATCTGGCGCGGGTCAAGGACATCTATGCGCGGGCACAGGTAGCGGCCGAGGTGGCGCCGTTCTTCAGCAATCTTCCGGCACGGATCGCGGCGTCCCATCTCGTCGTCTCGCGCTCGGGCGCCTCAACGGTGGCCGAGCTCGCGGCCATCGGCCGGCCTGCCATCCTGGTGCCGCTGCCGCATGCGCTCGATCAGGATCAGTCGGCCAATGCCGCCGTGCTGGAACAGGCAGGAGGCGCCATCCGTTTGCGCCAGGACGATTTCACGCCTGACCGGCTTTCGGCCGAAATCGGCGCGCTTGCCAGTGCGCCGCAAAAGCTCGTAGCAATGGCCGCAGCTGCGCGCGCGCAGGGTGCCCTCGACGCCGCCGAGCGGCTCGCTGATCTGGTGGTAGCAACGATCGGAAGGAACTCGCGATGAAACTGCCGAACGACATCGGTCCGATCCATTTCGTCGGCATCGGCGGCATCGGCATGAGCGGCATCGCCGAGGTGCTCATCAATCTTGGCTATATGGTGCAGGGTTCGGATGCTTCCGACAGCGCCAACGTCAAGCGCCTGCGCGACAAGGGCGCCAAGGTTTCCATCGGCCATTCCGCCGCCGCGCTCGGCGACGCCGAGGTGGTGGTGGTATCGACGGCGATCAAGCGCGACAATCCCGAGCTCACCGCGGCCCGCGCCAAGCGCCTGCCGGTGGTGCGCCGCGCCGAGATGCTGGCGGAGTTGATGCGGCTCAAGCGCTGCGTCGCAATCGGGGGCACCCACGGCAAGACCACGACCACGTCGCTCGTCGCCGCGCTGGTCGACGCCGGCGGCTTCGACCCGACCGTCATCAACGGCGGCATCATCAACGCCTATGGCACCAATGCGCGGCTCGGCGCCGGCGACTGGATGGTGGTCGAGGCTGACGAATCCGACGGCACCTTCCTCAAGCTGCCGGCCGATGTCGCCATCGTCACCAACGTCGACCCCGAGCATCTCGATCATTTCAAGACCTTCGAGGCGGTGCAGGAGGCATTCCGGGCGTTCGTGGAAAATGTGCCGTTCTACGGCTTCGCCGTGATGTGCACGGACCACCCGGTGGTACAGCTCCTGGTCGGACAGATCACCGACCGGCGCGTCATTACCTACGGCGAGAACCTGCAGGCGGACGTGCGGCTTGCCGATCTCGACCATGCCGATGGACAGTCGCGCTTTTCCATCGTCTTCCGCGACCGCGCCGGCGAGACCATGCACGAGATCAAGGGTCTGACATTGCCGATGCCCGGACGGCACAACGCGCTCAATGCCACCGCCGCGATCGCGGTCGCACGCGAACTCGGGATTTCCGACGACATGATCCGCAAGGCGCTGCAGAATTTCGGCGGCGTGCGGCGGCGCTTCACCCGCACCGGCGAGTGGAACGGGGTGCCGATCATCGACGACTACGGCCATCATCCGGTCGAGATCGCCGCGGTGCTGCGCGCCGCGCGCGAATCGAGCAGGGGCCAGGTGATCGCCGTGGTGCAGCCGCACCGTTACACCCGGCTGGCATCGCTGTTCGAGCAGTTCTCCACCTGCTTCAATGATGCCGACACGGTCATCGTGGCGCATGTCTATCCGGCCGGCGAGGCGCCAATCCCCGGCGCCGACCGTGACGGGTTGGTGCAGGGGTTACGGGCGCACGGGCATCGCCAGGTTATCGCGCTCGACGGCGCGCAGGACCTCGCGCGCATGATCAAGCGATTGGCGCAGCCGGGCGACATCGTCGTGTGCCTGGGCGCCGGCAACATCACGCAATGGGCCTATGCGTTGCCGGGCGAGCTCGCCGCGCTCGGCGCGGTGGCGTGATCTGATGTTTGCCGACATCGCCCCCGATCTCGCGGCCAAGTTGCCGGAGCTGCGCGGACGGCTGATGCCGAACCAGTCGCTCGCGGAGCTGACCTGGTTCCGCGTCGGCGGACCGGCGCAGATTTTGTTCATGCCGGAGGACGAGGCCGATCTCGCCTATTTCCTCGGCCAGCTGCCGGCGACGATTCCCGTCACCGTCATCGGGCTCGGCTCCAACCTGATCGTGCGCGACGGCGGCGTGCCGGGCGTCGTCGTCCGCCTCGGTCGCGGCTTCGGCGAGGTGAAGGTCGAGGACGGCAGCCGCGTCCGTGCCGGCACCGCCGTGCCGGACGTGAAGGTCAGCCGCGCGGCGCAGGAAGCGGCGATCGCGGGACTCGCCTTCTTCCGCGGCATCCCGGGCGCGGTCGGCGGAGCGCTGCGCATGAATGGCGGCGCCTATGGTCGCGAGACCAAGGATGCGCTGCTTGAGGCGCGCGGCGTCGACCGGCAGGGCCGCGTGCGCGTCTTCTCCAACGGCGACATGCACTACACCTATCGCCATTGCGGCGCGCCCGACGAGATCATCTTCACGCAGGCGCTGTTCCAGGGCGCGCCCGGCGATCCGCGCGAGATCGCAGCGGAGATGGAAAAGATCACGGAATCGCGCGAGGCCACCCAGCCGATCAAGAGCCGCACCGGCGGCTCGACCTTCAAGAATCCGCCCGGTTACAAAGCGTGGCAGCTCATCGATGCCGCCGGCTGCCGCGGCCTCAAGGTCGGGGACGCGCAGGTGTCGCAGATGCACTGCAATTTCCTGATCAACCTCGGCAGCGCCACCGCCGTCGACATCGAGACGCTGGGGGAGACGGTGCGCGCGCGCGTGGCGGAGAGTTCCGGCGTCGAGCTGGAGTGGGAGATCAAGCGCATCGGGGTCGCGTAGCACCGAAGGCACCCTGAAAGATTCAATATCCGGTCTATTGCAACGGGAAATTCATCTCTTGTGATTTTGATACGCATCTGCGCGGCCGGCGGCTGCCCGTGGGACGATCTCGCCTGCGCGCTCTCCGGGCGCACAGCAGCCCACGACCGCAAGCCGGGGCGTGACCGCGCGACGCAACGGCCAAGCGGGGAGCTGTTGGGCAGTCAGCGATCAGGGCCGGGTTGAATCCGAGGAGCCATGAGCAAGCACGTCGCCGTTCTGATGGGGGGCTGGTCCGCCGAGCGCGAGGTGTCGCTGCGCTCGGGCGCGGCCTGTGCCGAGGCGCTCGAACGGCGTGGCTATCGGGTTACCCGCATCGACGTCGGCCGCGACATCGCCGCGGTGCTGACCGCAGCGAAGCCGGACGTCGCCCTCAATGTGCTGCACGGGCGTCCGGGCGAGGACGGCACGCTGCAGGGCATCCTGGAAATCCTCGCCATCCCCTATAGCCATTCGGGCGTGATGGCGTCCGCGGTCGCCATGCAGAAAGACGTGGCCAAGAACCTGTTCCGGGCCGCCGACGTGCCGGTGGCCGAGGGGCTGGTGGCGTCGCGATTCGACGTGGCCAAGGCTCACGTGCTGCCGCCGCCCTACGTCATCAAGCCGATCGCGGAGGGCTCGAGCGTCGGGGTGTTCATCGTGCGCGAGGACCACGCGCACCCGCCGCAAGAGCTGACCCGCGACGACTGGGCCTATGGCGAACAGGTCATGGTCGAAAAGTACATTGCCGGCAAGGAGTTGACCTGCGCCGTCATGGGCGATGCGGCGCTCGGCGTGATCGAGATCGTGCCGATGGTACGATTTTACGATTATGAGGCCAAATACGCTCCCGGCGGCTCGAAACATCTGCTGCCGGCGCCGGTTTCACCCTTTGTTTACCAACACGTACGCACAGTAGCGTTGGCGGCGCACCGCGCGCTGGGCTGCCGGGGCGTGAGCCGTGCGGACTTCCGCTACGACGATCGCGTCGAGGGGACAGGGGGACTTGTGTGCCTCGAGGTCAACACGCAGCCCGGCATGACCGAAACGTCGCTCGTGCCTGAGCTCGCCGCGCATGCGGGCATCACGTTCGACGAACTGGTGCAATGGATGGTCGAGGATGCCTCGCTCAACCGCTGAAAGGGATCGCGCAATGGCGTTGCCGGCTCGCCGATCGTGCGGCGAGGCGCGGCACGCGGGGATCGTGACCCGATGAGACCGAGGCCTCGCTTCACGCTGATCATGGACCGCTGGTCATCGCTCCTGAGCGCGCGGTGGCCGCGCGGCGTGGGCGTCGCCGCCGCCGCGGTCGTCATTCTCGCGAGTCTCGGCTATGGCGCCGTCAAGGGCGATCACGTTGCGAGCATCGTCGCCGCGATGAAGGACGCGCGCGACGCAACCGCCAATGCCGCCGGCTTCCGCATCGTGTCGGTCGCGCTCGCGGGCAATCGCCACGTCAGCCGCGAGGAGGTGCTCGCCATCGCCGGCGTCACCGGTACGACGTCGCTGGTCTTTCTCGATGTGGAGGAGACCCGCGCGCGGCTCAAGACCAATCCCTGGATCGCCGACGCCACGGTGCTCAAGCTCTATCCCGGCGAGTTGCAGATCGGCATCAAGGAGCGCGAGCCCTTTGCGCTGTGGCAAAAGGACGGACGCGTGTCGGTCATCGCCGACGACGGCACCGTGCTCGAACCCTATGTGGCGCCGCGCCTCATCGAGCTGCCGCTCGTTGTCGGGCGGGGCGCGGAGACGCGGGCGAAGCAGTTCCTCGCGCTGCTCGATCGCTATCCGGCGATGCGCGACTTCGTGCGCGCGTCGGTCTTCGTGGGCGAACGGCGTTGGAACCTGCGGCTGAAGAACGGCATCGACGTGCGGCTGCCCGAATCCGATGTCGCGCCCGCGCTCGAGCGCCTGGTCGCGCTCGACCAGGAAAAGAACCTGATCACGCGCGACATCGTCGCCATCGATCTCAGGCTGCCCGACCGCGTGACCGTGCGGCTCTCGGAGGCGGCCGCGCAGGCGCGCATCGACGCGGCCAAGGACAAGCCGAAAAAGAAGGGCGGCAACGCATGAGCGCCCTCCAGTTCGGGCTCACCCCGAAGATGAAACCGCTGCTGCCCAACCGCTCGGTGCTCGTCGCCGTGCTCGACGTCGGGACCAGCAAGATCGCGTGCCTGATCGGGCGCCTCAGGCCGCGCCCGCCGCAAGACGTGCTGCGCTTGCGCAGCCACTCGGTCGACGTGGTGGGTTTCGGCCACACCGTCGCCCGCGGCATGAAGGCCGGCACCGTGATCGATCTCGCCGAGGCCGAGGCCGCCGTGCGGCAGTGTGCGGATCTCGCCGAGCGCTCGGCCAGAATGCAGCTCGACGCGGTCGTCGTCTCGGTCTCCGCCGGCCGGCCGGCAAGCGAGCTCATCTCCGCGTCCATCGAAGTCGCCGGCTCGGCCATCGGCGAACGCGACATTGCCCGCGTGCTCACCGCCGGCAGCCGCCATTCCGCGCGCGCCGGGCGCGCGGTGCTGCACTCGCTACCGATCGGCTATGTGCTCGACCACACCGGCGGCATTCGCGATCCGCGCGGCATGCTCGCGCGCCAATTCGGCATCGACATGCACGTCGTCACCGCTGACGTGTCGGCGACGCGCAACTTGATGCTTGCGATCGAGCGCTGCCACCTCAACGTCGAGGCGATGGTGACGAGCCCGTACGTGGCCGGCCTTTCCGCGCTTGCCGACGACGAGGCCGATCTCGGCGCCGCCTTGATCGACATGGGCGCCGGCACCACCACGATCGCGGTGTTCTCCGGCGGCCGCTTCGTCCATGCCAGCGGCTTCGCGCTGGGCGGCCGGCACGTGACCATGGATCTCGCCCGCGGCCTCAATGCCCGCGTCACCGACGCCGAGCGCATCAAGACGCTCTACGGCAGCGTGCTCACCGGCTCTTCCGACGAACGCGACATGATCGCGGTGCCGCCGGTCGACAGCGACGAACAGGCGCCGCATTTCGTGTCGCGCGCAAACCTTGCCCGCATCATCAAGCCGCGCATCGAGGAAATCCTGGAAATGGTGCGCGATCGCCTGGCGGCGTCGCCGTTCGCGGCCGAGCCGCGCGGGCGGGTGGTGCTGACCGGCGGCGCGAGCCAGCTCACCGGCCTGCCCGAGCTCGCGGCGCAAGTTCTGGGCCGTCCGGTACGGGTCGGGCGGCCGCTGGGCATTTCCGGCCTGCCCGAGGAGGCGAAGGGACCCGCATTTGCCGTCGCGACGGGACTGCTGGTCTACCCGCAGGCGGCGCATCTCGAGCATTTTGAACCGCGACGAACGCGGCACTCGGCGGCAGGGGGCGGCTATATCGCACGGGTCGGACGATGGCTTCGCGAGAGCTTCTGATGACTCGACACGACATTCCGAGCGGGCGGCGGCGGACCGCCCCGCCCCGGCGGTGACTTCCGCGTATGAAGAGGCAAACATGAGCATCAATCTGAAAATCCCCGATGTCCGTGAGCTCAAGCCGCGGATCACCGTGTTCGGGACCGGCGGTGCCGGCGGCAACGCCGTCAACAACATGATCGCGAGCGGGCTGCAGGGTGTCGACTTCGTCGTCGCCAACACCGATGCCCAGGCGCTCACGATGTCCAAGGCGGAGCGCATCATCCAGATGGGCGTCGCCGTCACCGAAGGGCTCGGCGCCGGCTCGCAGCCGGAAGTCGGGCGGGCGGCGGCCGAGGAGGCGATCGACGAGATCCGCGACCACCTTCAGGGCGCCCACATGGTGTTCGTGACCGCGGGCATGGGCGGCGGCACCGGCACCGGCGCGGCACCGGTGGTGGCGCGTTGCGCGAAAGAGGCCGGCATCCTCACCGTCGGCGTCATCACCAAGCCGTTCCACTTCGAAGGCGTGCGCAGGATGCGCGTTGCCGAAGCCGGCATCGCCGAGCTGCACAAGGTGGTCGACACCCTGCTCATCATCCCGAACCAGAATCTGTTCCGGGTGGCGAACGAGAAGACGACTTTTGCCGACGCCTTCGCCATGGCCGACCAGGTGCTCTATTCGGGCGTCGCCTGCATCACCGACCTGATGGTGAAGGAGGGCCTGATCAATCTCGACTTCGCCGACGTCCGCGCCGTCATGCGCGAGATGGGCAAGGCGATGATGGGCACCGGCGAGGCTTCGGGCGAAAAGCGCGCGCTCTCCGCCGCCGAGGCCGCGATCTCCAATCCGCTGATCGACGATGCCTCGATGAAAGGGGCAAGGGGCCTGCTCATCTCGATCACCGGCGGCAAGGACCTCACCCTGTACGAGGTCGACGAAGCGGCGACCCGCATCCGCGAAGAGGTGGATCAGGACGCCAACATCATCGTGGGAGCGACCTTCGACGAGAGCCTCGACGGCGTCATCCGCGTTTCCGTGGTGGCGACCGGCATCGACCAGGCGTTGCTGCAGCGACCGGCAACGGCACCCGAGGCCCGGATCGCCGAGCTCACCCAGAAGCTGCGCGCCGACCAGTTCCGCGCCGAGCAGCGCGGCGCCCCCGAGCGCGTCGAGCCGCGTGCGTCGCTCGCGAGCCCAGGCGCGCCCGCCATGCCGCCGGCGCGGACGCCCGAGGCGATCGAAGCCGCCGCCAAGGCTGCGGTCGCGGCCGCGGTCCTGCCGATGATCGAGGATGTGACCATCCGGCCGATCCCGCCGAAACCGTCGCTGTTTCCGGAGCAGGTGGCCCTGCCGTCCGAGCCGCCGCCGGTACCTCGCGCCTTCATCCCGCCGGCGCCCGAACGCACGGTCAATCGGCCGCGGCGCATGCCCGGCATTGATGAATTGCCGCGTCCGGCCCAGGCCGAACTGCGGGCCCGGCGAGGTGAGGAAGACCCCGATCACCCGGAGAAGCGCAAGGTGAGCTTGCTGCGGCGGCTCGCCGCCGTCGGGCTCGGCCGTCGCGACGACCAGGAGGAGCCGGAGAAACTGGCGCCGAATGTCCGGCCGGTCCGGCAGGCCCCGGCGCCGCGGCCGGCCGAGCGGCCGGTCGATCGGGCAGCGCCGCCGCCGCGCCCGGCCATGCCGCCGCCGCCGATGCCTCGGGGCCCCGAGCCGGTGTCGGAATACGCCAAGCGCCCTGCCCATCAGGGGCTCGATCCCCTGGGCCGGCAGGCGCCTGTGCACAACTCGGTCGAGGAAGATCAGCTCGAAATCCCGGCCTTCCTGCGCCGGCAGGCGAACTGACGAACGCACGGTATGAGAGTGTAGCGGTTCCGGCGCCAATCGCCGGGACCGCCGGAGGCGACCGCGAAGGCCGCTGCCTGCCGTGCCCCAATAGATTGAGCTAGCTAGCTAATTTCATGAAGCGCCGGCACCGGAATATTCGCGCCAACACCCGTCGGCCATGACCCCCGCCCACGGACGCCGGTGGCGCCGGACGCGGTCGATTTGCGATCGGCGGATGGTCCGATTGCGGCCGCTTGGTGGTAACAGTCGGTAAAAAAGCGTGAGTTGGACTTCCGCCGAACGCTGGTTAAGCTGCCACCGTCAAAGGGGTTTTTGTCGGGGACAACGCGGTCGCTTCCTTGCCCGCGGGTATGTGCAGCCTTACCGATGGCAGGAATGCGACTGAGGTGGCCCGCCTGATCCGCCGCGCTCCGTAACACGCGCGGTTGGAGATTGTGTGGGACGGGAGTAATGAAAGCCGCTAGGCAGACGACGCTTCGCGACCATGCCGCGCTGTCCGGTGTGGGCATCCATTCCGGCTTGCCGGTGACCGTGACACTCCATCCGGCGAGTGCCGGTACCGGTCTACGGTTCGTTCGCACATGCGTTGAAGGCGGGCCGGATCGTGAGATCCCCGCCGACATGAGCGCGGTCACCGCCACCGAATTCGCCACCGTGCTGGGCGACGCGTCGGGCCCGCTCGTGTCCACCGCCGAGCATGTGCTGGCGGCGCTCGCGGGTCTCGGCGTCGACAACGCCGTGGTCGAGATCGATGGTCCGGAAACGCCGATCATGGACGGCAGCGCAGCGCCCTTCGTCGCGGCGATCGACGCGGTCGGGCTTGCGACGCTGAGCCAGCCCCGGCGCTATATCAAGGTGCTCAAGCCGGTGCGGGTCGCGATGGGGGATGCGTTCGGCGAGCTGTGGCCCAACGCGCGCTGCTTCCGTATCGAAGCGGAGGTCGAGTTCGACCATGCGCTCATCGGCCGTCAATCGCTCGCGATCGACGTGAAACCGGAGACGTTCCGACGCGAGATTGCGCGCGCGCGCACCTTCGGGTTCATGCGCGATGTGACCACCCTGTGGAATTCCGGCTACGCGCTCGGTGCCTCGCTCGAGAACACGCTCGTCGTCAGCGACAACCGTATCCTCAATCCGGAAGGTACGCGCTTCCCCGACGAATTCGTCCGCCACAAGGTATTGGATGCCGTCGGCGATCTGGCCCTTGCCGGCGGGTCTTTGCTCGGCACGTTCCGCTCGGTGCGCGGCGGCCACAAGCTCAACCATGCGGTGCTGTGTGCGCTGATGGCGGACGCGAGCGCCTGGACCTGGGTCGACGACGAGGTGTTGCGGCCGGTTCGTGGCCATGCCGAGGTGGCCGGGCGCCTGGCGCCGGCCTTCGGGCCCGACATCTCCTAAAGCCCTGCCCCCCGAGGCCGGTCCCTCTGCCACATTCCGGGCGGAATGTCGGCCTACTTCCTTCGCTTTGAAGGGGATTTATCGTAGCGGCAGCGGGGCGATAAGGCACACGGCAGCCGGTTGAACCTCGCTTTGGGGCACGGGATTCATCCGATCCATGGACTGGCGTTCGGTTACGATCAAAGGCTTCGAAGGCGGCGTGGGCGCGCTGATGAGGCTTGCCGCGGTTGCGCTGATGGCGATTGCGCTCGGCGCCTGCAGCCTGTTCGACAAGGACGTCGTCGTTCCCGACGAGCCGGCGGACAAGCTCTACAACGAGGGCCTCTACCTTCTCAACAACAAGAAGGATTTCAAGGGCGCCGCGAAGAAGTTCGAGGAAGTCGACCGCCAGCATCCCTATTCGGAATGGGCGCGCAAGTCCCTGATCATGTCGGCCTTCGCCTACTACGAGGCCGGGGCCTACGACGACTGCATCAATTCGGCGCGGCGCTACGTCACGCTGCATCCGGGGAGCCCGGACACCGCCTATGCGCAATACCTGATCGGCGCGTCCCATTTCGACCAGATGCCCGAAATCTCGCGCGACCAGGAGCGCACGGAGAAGGCCGTCCAGAGCCTGGAAGAGGTCGCGCGCAAATATCCCAACACCGAATACGCCGTCTCCGCCAAGCGCAAGATCGAGATCGCGCGCGACCAGCTCGCCGGCAAGGAGATGGATATCGGGCGTCAGTTGCTCAACACGCGCAATTACACCGGCGCCATCAATCGCTTCAAGGTGGTGGTGACCCGCTATCAGCGAACCCGCCACGTCGAGGAAGCCCTGCTGCGGCTCACCGAGGCCTACATGGCGCTCGGCATCGTCGAGGAGGCGCAGACCTCGGCCGCCGTGCTCGGTCACAACTTCCCCGACAGTCGCTGGTACAAGGACGCCTATGCCCTGATGCAGTCGAAGGGCTTGGAGCCCAACGAGAACAAGGGCTCGTGGATCAGCCAGGCGTTCAAGAAATTCGGGCTCGGGTGAGCGCGCGCGTCGGCAATTTCCGGCCTCCCTTGAAATAGCGATCGCCGCGCCGAAATCGCTTGCTCACGCCATCGCGGCCGGGCTTGATGTCGCAGCCATGGTCTCCCTTCCGGTGCGTTTCAAAGCGCGAAATGTCATGCTCCGCCCTCGGCAATTCGAGGCGGGCTGCGGGGGTATGCGGTAAGCTTCGCATCTGCCCGCCGCGGGAAAGGCAATCAAGGACCGTCGTCATGCTGGCCCGGCTCTCGATTCGCGACATCGTCCTGATCGATCGCCTCGACATCGACTTCACCTCCGGTCTGTCCGTGCTCACCGGCGAGACCGGCGCCGGCAAGTCCATCCTGCTCGATGCCTTTGCGCTCGCGCTCGGCGCGCGCGGCGATGCCGCCCTGGTCCGTGAGGGCGCCGAGCAAGGTCAGGTGACCGCGGCCTTTGAGCTGCCGTCCGGCCATCCCGTGCGCGCGCTCATGGCGGCGAACGACATCCCGGTCGAGGACGAGTTGATCCTGCGCCGCGCGCAGCTCGCCGACGGCCGCACGCGCGCCTTCGTCAATGATCAACCGGTGAGCGCGCAAACCCTGAAAGCGCTGGGCGTGGCGCTGGTCGAAATCCATGGCCAGCACGACGAGCGCGCGCTGGTGGACATGGCGACGCACCGCCGCCTGCTCGATGGCTTCGGCGCCCTTGAAGGCGAGGCCGCGACGGTCGAGCGGCTGTGGGCCGCGCGACGGGCGCGCGCGAGCGAGGTGGCGAGCCACCGCGCCGAGGTCGCGCGCGCGCAGCGCGAGGCTGATTTTCTCCGCCACGCGGTCGAGGAGCTCAAGCGGCTCGCCCCCGAGGCGTCGGAGGAAACGATCCTCGCCGAAAAGCGAACCGTCATGATGCAGGCGGAGAAGGTTGCCGGCGATCTGCGCGATGCCCATGAGGCGGTGGCCGGCGCGCAGTCGCCGGTGCCGACGCTGTCTGCCGCGGTGCGCCGGCTCGAGCGGCGCATGGCCCAGGCCACGGCGTTGATCGAGCCGGCGGTGAAGGCGCTCGACGCGGCGCTCACTGCGCTCGATGATGCGCGCGGGCATCTCGATCAGGCGCTGCGCGCGGCCGACCACGACCCGCGCGAGCTGGAACGGATCGAGGAGCGCTTGTTCGCGCTGCGGGCCGCGGCGCGCAAATACAACGTGCCGGTCGATGAGCTCAACGCGCTCGCGGCCCGCTACGCCGCCGACCTGAGCCTCATCGATGCCGGCGCCGAGCGCCTTGCCGCGCTCGAGGCCGCCGCGCGCGAGGCCGATGCGCTTTACCGCGAGGCCGCCGCCGGGCTGTCCCGGGAGCGCGCCAAGGCCGCCGCAAGCCTCGACAACGCCGTGAATGGCGAGCTCAAGCCGCTCAAGCTCGAGCGCGCGAAATTCACCACCGAGATCGCGACCGAGCCGGAGGCGGGCGGGCCGCACGGCATCGACCGGGTGGAATTCTGGGTGCAGACCAATCCGGGCACCCGGACGGGGCCGCTGATGAAGGTCGCTTCGGGCGGCGAGCTGGCGCGCTTCCTGCTGGCGCTCAAGGTCGTGCTGGCCGACGGCGGCTCGGCGCCCACGCTCGTGTTCGATGAGGTCGATACCGGCGTGGGCGGCGCGGTCGCCGACGCCATCGGCGTGCGGCTGGCGCGGCTCGGGCGCCGCGCGCAGGTGATCGCGGTGACGCATGCGCCGCAGGTGGCCGCGCGCGCCGATCGGCACTATCTCATCAGCAAGAGCGCGCTCGACCGCGGCAAGCGGGTCGCCACTCGGGTGGCGGAGGTGGCGGCCGACAAGCGCCGGGAGGAGATCGCGCGCATGCTCGCCGGCGCCGAGATCACGGCGGAGGCGCGCGCCGCCGCCGAGCGCCTGATCAAGGCGGCAGGGTAGAAGACGCCGTCATTCCGGGGCGCCGCGCAGCGTCATGAGTTCACAACCTAACAGCAAGATCCCCGTCCCCAAGCTCACCGAGGCGCAGGCCAAGGCCGAGCTCAAACGGCTCGCCGGCGAGATCGCCGCGCATGACAGGCGCTATTACCAGGAGGACGCGCCGAGCGTCTCGGACGCGGCCTATGACGCGCTGCGGCTGCGCAACGAGGAGATCGAGGCGCGCTTCCCGGATCTGGTGCGCAGCGACTCGCCCTCGCGCCGCGTCGGGGCGGCGCCGGCGCAAAAATTCGCCAAGGTCCGCCATGCGCTGCCCATGCTGTCGCTCGGCAACGCGTTTTCCGACGCCGAGGTGGCCGAGTTCGCCGAGCGGATACGCCGCTTTCTGCGCCTGCCCGAGGACGAGACGGTCGCGTTCACGGCCGAGCCCAAGATCGACGGGCTCTCCTGCTCGCTGCGCTACGAAGGCGGCCGGCTGGTGCGCGGCGCAACGCGCGGCGACGGCACCGAGGGCGAGGATGTAACCGCCAATGTCAGGACACTCGCGGACATCCCGGATCAGCTGCGGGGCAGGGGCGTGCCGGACATCTGCGACGTGCGCGGCGAAGTCTACATGACCAAATCCGCGTTCCTTGCGCTCAACGAACGACAGAAAGCGGCCGGCAAGCAGGTTTTCGCCAACCCGCGCAACTCGGCCGCCGGCTCGCTGCGCCAGCTCGACCCGACAATCACGGCCTCGCGGCCGCTCGGATTCTTTGCCTATACCTGGGGCGAGATGAGCGCCATGCCCGCGCAAACCCAATCAGGCATGATCGAGTGGTTCGCGGCCCGCGGTTTCAAGACCAATCCGCTGATGAAGGTCTGCGACTCGGTCGAGGCGCTGCTCGCGTTCCACCACGACATCGAAGCCCAGCGCGGAACGCTCGACTACGACATCGACGGCGTAGTCTACAAGGTGGATCGCCTCGACTGGCAGCAGCGGCTCGACTTCGTGTCGCGCACACCGCGCTGGGCGATCGCGCACAAGTTTCCGGCCGAGAAGGCGACCACGGTCGTGAAGGCGATCGATATTCAGGTCGGCCGTACCGGCGCGCTCACGCCCATTGCGCGGCTCGAACCGGTGACCGTCGGCGGCGTCGTGGTGTCGAACGCGACGCTCCACAACGAGGACGAGATCGAGCGGCTGGATGTGCGCGTCGGCGATACGGTGACGATCCAGCGCGCCGGCGACGTCATCCCGCAGGTGCTGGGCGTTCTGCTGGAGAATCGGCGGAAGGACTCCAAGCCCTACAAATTCCCCAAGCACTGTCCTTGTCCATTGCGTACCGCCGTCGTGCGCGAGGCCATCGCCGGCGGCGAGGAGGGGGCGCGCTCGCATTGCACCGGCGAGTTCGCCTGTCCACATCAGAAGATCGAGCACTTGAAGCATTTCGTCTCCCGCCGTGCCTTCGACATCGAAGGACTGGGCGAGAAGCAGATCACGCTGTTCTTCGAGCAGGGATGGATCAAGGAACCGGCGGACATCTTCACGCTTGCGGCGCGCAACTCGAAGATCAAGCTCGAGGAGCAGGAAGGCTTCGGCGAATTGTCGGTCCGCAACCTGTTCGACGCGATCGAGGCGCGGCGCGAGATCTCGCTCGAACGCTTCATCTACGCGCTCGGGATGCGCCACGTGGGCGAGACGACGGCGCGGGCGCTCGCGCGCGGCTACGGGTCATGGCAGGCATTCCACGATGCCTGCCTGAGCGTCGCCAAGGGCGACGCCGACACGCGGGCCGAGATGGATAACCTCGACCAGATCGGCGACACCGTGATCGACAGTATCACCGCGTATTTTGGCGAAGAGCACAACCGCGGCATCGTCGAGCGGCTGACCGAGCAGGTCACGATCCTCGATGCCGAACGGCCGGCGGCCGATTCAGTGGTGGCCGGCAAGACCGTGGTCTTTACCGGCTCGCTCGAAAAGATGACCCGCGACGAAGCCAAGGCGATGGCGGAGCGGCTCGGTGCCAAGGTCGCGGGCTCGGTGTCGCAAAAGACCGACTACGTGGTCGCGGGGCCCGGCGCCGGCTCGAAGCTCGGCAAGGCCAAGGACCTCGGGGTCGCGGTGCTCACCGAAGACGAGTGGTTCGACCTCGTCGGCCACAATCGCTGACGCGGGTTCGAGCGGCGCTCAAATGCGCTTCCGCCGCACCAGCGTGAACACGGCGACCGCGGTGGCGACGCCGAAAAACAACATCAGCAGCAGCATCGGCATCGCGTCCGACGCATGCGCGACGACGTGTCCGCCGAGCTGGGCGGCACCGGCGCCGATGCTCATCTGGATGAAACCGGTCAGGCCCGACGCCGTGCCGGCCACCTGCGGCCGGATGCTCACGGCAGCGGCGATCGAGGTCGGCAGGAGGAGGCCGTTGCCGAAGCCGATGAGGATTTGCGGAACGAAGATGGTGATCATCTCCCATCCCGGGAACGCGACGTAGACCAGCACGTTGAGCAGACATCCCACGATGGTGAGCGCGATCCCCCACCAGATCAGGGCGTCGATGCCGAAGCGCGCCGTGAGCCGGGACACGGCGAAATTGCCGGCCATGAAACCGAGCGAGGGAACGAAGAACCACACGCCGTATTCGGCCGATGTGCGCCCCAGCATGGTCACCACCACGTGCGGCGCGCCGCCGAGAAAGCTGAAGAAGGGCGCCGAGCCGAGCCCCGCGCACAGCGCGTAGCCGAAGAAACGCGGGCTTGCGGCGAGCGCGGCCACGTCGGCGCGAAAACGACCCCATCCCCCCGGCGCGGTCGAAAACTTGTGCGTTTCCGGCAAGGCCAGCGCCGCCCAGGCGAATACCGTCAAACTGAGAACGGCAGAGAAGACGAAGATCGACTCCCAGCCGAACAGGGTATCGAGGATGCCTCCGATCAGCGGCGCCGCCATCGGCATGAGCACGACGACCGAGGTGACCAGCCCGATCATCGAGGCCGCGTGCTCGCGGTCGTAGAGATCGCGGATGATCGCGCGCCCGATGGTCTGTCCGGTCGAGGCGCCGAGCGACTGCGCTACGCGCGCGACGATGAGGCTTGCGATGCTCGTGACGAAGATGGCCGCGGTGCTGGCGACGGTCGCCAGCGCCAGCCCTGCGAGCACGACCCGCCGGCGGCCGAAGCGGTCGGACAGCGGTCCGAATATGAGCTGCGCCACGGCAAGCCCCAGAAGATAGAGCGAGACGGTGAGCTGGACGCTCGCCGGGTTGGCGGCGAACTTGGCCACCAGGCCGGGGACCGCCGGCACCAGGATATTGAGCGACAGCGAGCCCACGCCGGTCATGGCGATCAGCAACGCCAGCAGGCGCCACGGCGTGCGGCCCGCCGTGCTTGCGGCAGAGTTCCTGGTGGTCGGATCGAGCAAGGGATGCGAGGCCATATCAACTCGGTCCATCAGTGACTGTCGTCCCCGCAAAAGCGGGGACCCATATTCCAGGGCCGGTGGTTATGGGTCCCCGCCTTCGCGGGGACGACCATGGATAGTGCTGAGCGGATCGGCAGAGTTCCGTGTCAGTGATGCCCGAGCGGGCGGGTCGCGGCCGCAAGCCAGGCCCGGGTGTCGGCGTCGAGGAGCGGCGCCAGCGTCTCGCCGACGCGCGCATGATAGCGATCGAGCCAGGCGGTTTCCTCCGGCGTGAGCAGCTCGGCGATCACGAGCCGCCGGTCGATGGGCGCGAGCGTGAGCGTCTCGAAACGATTGAGCGGCTTCTCGGCGCCCGCGGGGGCGGCGGCTTCCACCACCAGCACCAGATTCTCGATGCGGATGCCGTAGGCGCCGGCCTTGTAGTAGCCGGGTTCGTTCGACAGGATCATGCCGCGCTTGAGCGCGGCGGCGCCGAGCTTGGAAATGCGGGCCGGGCCCTCGTGCACGGAAAGATAGCTGCCGACGCCATGGCCGGTGCCATGGTCGAAGTCCAGTCCCTCCGCCCACAGGAACTGGCGCGCGAACGAGTTCGAGCTGGGCGCCGGTCGTTCCCTCGGGAAAGACCGCGCGCGCGATCGCGATGTGACCCTTGAGCACCCGCGTGAAGCGGTCGCGCATCTCGGCGCTGGGCTCGCCGACCGCAACGGTGCGGGTGATGTCGGTGGTGCCGTCCTCGTATTGGCCGCCGGAATCGATCAGGAACAACTCGCCGGGCGCGATGGCGCGATTGGTCTTGCTCGTGACGCGGTAATGCACGATCGCGCCGTCGGGGCCGGCGCCGGCGATGGTGGGAAAGGAAATGTCCTTGAGCAGGCCGGTGTCGCGGCGAAAGCTTTCGAGCGCCGCGACCGCATCGATCTCGGTGAGCTTGCCACGCGCCGCCTCGCGATCGAACCAGGCGAGGAAGCGCGCGACCGCGGCACCGTCGCGGATGTGCGCCGCGCGCGCGCCGGCAATCTCGACCTCGTTCTTTACCGCCTTCATCAGCGCGATCGGGCAGGCCGCCCGCGTGACCTTGCCGCCGTGGCTGGTGATCAGGCGGGCGAGCGCATCGGCGGCGGTGGCTTGATCGAGCAGCACGGTTCTCTTGTCCTGGCCGAGCGCGGTCAGGGCAGGCACGAAATCGGCAGGCTCGCGCATGTCGGCCAGGCGCTTCGAGGCGGTCGCGCACGTCGTTCGAGAGCTTGCGACCGTCGACATAGAGCGAAGGCCGGCCCGCTTGCGGGATGATGGCAAAGGCGAGCGGAAGCGGCGTATGGGCGACGTCCGCGCCGCGGATGTTGAACGCCCAGGCGACCGCATGGGGATCGGATACGACCAGCGCGTCGGCGCGCAAATTCGCGACCTCGGCGCCGATGCGGGCGAGTTTTTCTCCGGCGTCCTCGCCGGCGAAGCGCAGATCATGCAGCACGACCGCGCCCAGCGGCGGTTCGGGACGCTCGGTCCAGACCGCGTCGATCGGGTTGGGCTCGATTGCGACCAGCGTGGCGCCGGCGGCGGCGCAGGCGCGTGCGAGACGCTCCGCGGTCTCGACCGTGTGCAGCCAAGGGTCGTAGCCGAGGCGGTCGCCGCTCGTGAGATTCTTCTCGATCCAGCGATCGGGCGGCGTCTCGACGAGGTGCTCGATCGCAAACAACGACGTGTCGACCTGCTCGCGCGCCTGCAGGGTATAGCGCCCATCGACGAACAGCACCGCCCGCTCCATGAGGACGATGGCGGCGCCGGCGGAGCCGGTAAAGCCGGTCAGCCACGCGAGCCGTTGCTCCGATGCCGGCACGTATTCGTTCTGGTGGCGGTCGGAGTGCGGAACGATGAAGCCGGTCAAGCCCCGCCGTGCCAGTTCCGTGCGCAGCGCCGCCACGTGCGGCGCGCCGGCGGCGCGCGCGCTGCGATCGTCGAACGATTGGAAGCGGGCCTCGAACATGGCGGCAATCTATTGAGCCGGCTGCGGCCCGGCAATGCTTCGTGCCGCATGGCTGGGACTCCTGTCCCGGGCCGCATGTAGCCCGCATGGAGCGAAGCGGAATGCGGGGCGGTCGCACCGCGCGGCACTAATCCCGGATTTCGCTGCGCTCCATCCGGGCTACGAGCTGTGCGCGCTAACTCAACCTACAGCCTGCGGCCACGCGTCGGGCGCGCGAGAATGAGCGTGGTCCAGCCTTCGAGCGGGATGCGGCGCACGAGCACGAGCCCGCGCGTGCGGTAGCTCGCAAGCGCGGGCCCGGCTTGCGCCGCAAGCAAGCCCGAGAGCACGATGTGTCCGCCGGCCACGACGAGGCGTGCCATCGGGGTCGCGAGCCCTCTGAGCGGCTCGAGCAGGATGTTGGCCACGATCAGGTCGTAGGGCGCGCAGGCGCGGAATTGCGCGACCCCGAGACCGGCTGCACGGATGACCTGCACGCATGTACCGACGCGGTTCTTGTGCGCATTGTCGCGCGCGATCGTGACCGCCCGGCGGTCGATATCGCTTGCAAGCACGGGCGCACGCAAGGTCTTGGCGGCGGCGATGGCGAGCACGCCGGTGCCGGTGCCGACATCGAGCACGGCGCTCTTTCTTCCCTTCTTGGACGGGGGAGCCACGGGGGGCGCGTTGGTCGCCTTGCGCTTTCGTCCCTTTGCCAGTTGGTGGAGCGCCAGCAGACACCCGCGCGTGGAGCCGTGATGGCCGGTACCGAATGCGAGCGCCGCCTCGATCTCGATGCCCACGCTGTTCGCCCGCACGCGCGCACGGTCATGCGCCCCATGCACCACGAAACGGCCGGCCTCGACCGGTTTGAGGCCCTCGAGGCTCTTGCGCACCCAGTCCGTGGGGGCGAGCGTCTCGAACGCCAACGCCCTTGCCGCGTCGATCCCGGCTGCCGACGCGAGGACGGCGCGCACCGCCGCTTCATCGGGCTGATCGCGGAAATGGATCGCGAGCGACCAGCGGCCGTCCGGCTCCTCGAAGGCCGACGCGGCGAGCGCGTCGGCATCGAAATGCTCGCCGAGTGCGTCACCGATTCTTTGCGCGGTTGCGGCATCGGTCGACAGCCGCGCGGCCACGGTGGCGGCCGCAGGCCGCGAAGGCTCCGGCGCCGCTGGAGTTTTTCCGTTCATCCCCGATATTCACCGCCATTCATCCACTGGGCAGCTGCACAATTCACAGTGCGATCAACAGCTTATCCATCGATTTTCCCCAGACTTGTCCACCGACTTGTGCGCTCGGTCTGCCACCTTTGTTCAAAGACCTATCCACACCTCGGGAGCCCGTGCATTTTGCACAGATCTGTCCCCAGTTCGGCGGTATCGCGGCGCCGGCACGAAGGCGGTAGATTTGCCGCTCAAATATACAAAACCAAGGGTGGAACGCCGATGAAGAGGTCCTCAGCCGCGCCCGCTGCGCGGTAACGCTCGTCGTCCCCCTGAGCGCAGCGGCGGCGCGCTTTCTTCACTCCCTCCAAGCCTGCGGCAATGACGCGTCCTCGACGCGCGCAACACGTCACGAACCGATGAACCCATAAACCCATAATGCATAAGCCAATAAGCGTGCAGTCGGTCGAGGCGAAAGCATCCTGGGTTGTTGCGGCTGTGGTGCTGGTGGTCCTGGCGGTGTCGTTCGGTGCGCCGTGGATCACCATCGTGGCGCTGAAGCTGATCGCGGCCGAAACGGGGGGCCTGCGCTCGGTTCCGGCGCTGGCAAGCTCGCTCGCCTGGCTCGGCCTCGGCGCCGGCGGCATCGCCATGGGGTATGTCGCCGAGCGGGTCGGGGTGCGCCGGACCGTCATCTTCGGCGCGGTGATGATCTTTGTCGGGCTTGCGCTGTCGACCGGCGCCGAGACCTGGCAGCTCTATGTCGGGCAGGGCCTGTTCATGGGCTTTCTCGGCATCGGCGCCATGAACGCGCCGTTCTACGTCTATGTGAGCCGCTGGTTCGATCGCCGCCGCGGCTCGGCGCTCGCGCTCATTTCGAGCGGCAGCTACGTGGCCGGTGCGGTCTGGCCGTCGATCTTCGAGCGCGCCATCGCCTATGTGGGCTGGCGCGACACCATGTTCTATTACGGCCTGCTCGAGGTCGCCGTCGTCGTCCCGCTGGCGGCGATGTTCCTGCGCCGGCCGCCCGAGCTCGCGCTGTCCACCGGCGCGCTGGGAACCGGGTCCGCTCCCCGCACCGTGATGGGGTGGCCGCCCAATCTCGTGTTCGGCCTGGTCGCCACGGCGGTGATCTTCTGTTGCGTCCCGATGGCCATGCCGCAGGCGCATCTGCCCGCGTTCTGCAGCGATCTCGGCATCCTGGCGTCGCACGGCGCGGCGATGCTCTCGGTGCTTCTGGGCACCGCCTTCATCAGCCGTCAATTCTGGGGCTGGGTCTCCGATCGCGTCGGTGGTCTCAACACCGTGTTGATCGGCTCGGTGTTTCAGATCATGGCGATGACGGCGTTCATGCTGACGCAGGATGAAGTCGGCCTGTTCACCGTCGCGGCCGCTTTCGGATTGGGATTTGCCGGCATCATCCCGGCCTACATCCTGGCGATCCGGGAGCTGTTTCCGGCGTCGGAAGCCTATTGGCGCATCCCGACATTCCTGCTCTGCAGCGGCAGCGGCATGGCGCTCGGCGGCTGGCTCGCGGGAATGCTCTACGATCACTTCGGCACCTACGCGCCGGCGTTCGGCGCCGGCGTCGCCGCCAATGCGATCAATCTCGTGATGGTGGCCACGCTGGTGCTTCGTCAGCGATACAAGGCCACCGTCTGACACGGTTCCTTGACCGAGCCGTCTCGCGGCGACAAGCTGCCTGCCAAAGACCTTGTCCCGTAGCCCGCATGGAGCGAAGCGCAATGCGGGACGACCTCGCAACGCGGCACGAATCCCGGATTTCGCCATAGCGCGTCGAAGACGCGCGTGATACGCGCTTAAGGCTCCATCCGGGCTACGCATTCCAGAAGGAGACACGGCCATGACCTTCCGTATCGCAGTGGTGCAGCCGATCTGCCACCGGCCGGGCAAGGACGAGGCCAATGTCGCCGACGCGGTGCGCGCGATCGAGCGCGCGGCGGGCGAAGGCGCGCAGTTCGTCTGCTTCCCCGAAACCTATCCCGGTCCGTGGCGGATGCCGGCGACCTTCGACCCCACTGCGGCCATGGTCGAGGCGGCGGCCAAGCACAAGACCCACGTCATCTTCGGCACCATTGCGCCGATCGATGACAAGGCCGCGACCGCCCACAATCTCATCTGCATGGCCTATCCCGACGGCCGCGCTCCCGCGCGCTACCGCCGCACCCATCCGAACGGCCCGTGGATCTACACCGGCGGGCCGGCCTGGGAATTCCAATGGGTGCCGGGAGACGAGTTCCCGGTGTTCGACACCGTGCACGGCAAGGTCGGCCTCGCGATGTGCAGCGAGGTCTACATGCCGGAGGTTTCCCGCGCGCTGGCGCTGCGCGGCGCCGAGCTCATCTTCATGCCCGCCGGCAAGGACAAGGGGAAGCTGTGGGCGACCTGGCGGGCGCTCATTTGGGCGCGCGCGATCGAGAACCTCGCGATCGTGGTGACGACGCAGAACCTGTTCGACCACTCCGAGCGCGGCCTCGCCATGGTCGCGGGTCCCGAGGAGATTCTGTTCGAAAGCACGATCGCGGGAACGACCGTGGTCGATGTGAGCCTCGAGCGCCTGCGCTACCTGCGCGCGACCCGCGACGAGGTCGGCTCGTCCGAGCAGTTCGCGGTCAAGCAGGGCCTGCTTGGCCCGCAATGGCAGCGGCCCGAGCTCTACGACCTGATCCATCCGCGCCCGCTGCGCGAGGCGGCGGAATAGGCCCCGTTATCTCGGCGCAGCCGGCGGGTCGTCCCAGCCCATGGCACTCACGTTGAAGCCGGGGACCTTGGTCGTCGCCTCGGCGGTCGACCGCGCGCTGACGGCGTTGCGCGACAACGGCGAATTGGCGCGGCTCGAAGCGCGCTGGCTGCCGCATCCCGCGAGCCCATGAGGTCCAAATGCTGCATGCGTTCAAGCTCTACACCGGCCCCGACAACGCCTCCCACGTCATCGAGGGGACGGTGGCCGAGAACGATCGCACCGACGTGGTCGCGATCCATTTCAAGGAGACGCCGGCGCATTCGTCGTTCGATTGGCACGACGCGCCCGAGCCGCAATACGTGATCACGCTCGCCGGCACCCTCGAATTCACCACCCGCGACGGCGAGACCTTCGTCATGCGTCCGGGCGACGTGCTGGTCGCCATGGACGATGTCGGCAGCGGCCACAAGTGGCGGCTGATCGACGATCAGCCCTGGCGCCGCGCCTACGTCGTGCTCAAGCCCGGCGCCCGCGATTTGTTCGTGCCGAAGCGGACGTAGCGGTCCTGTTTTTCCTGTAAACAACAGGAGAAAAAAAACAGGACGCCGGGGAATCCCGCGGCCGCGTGCGCCATCGTCCGCGGAGCGGCGACCGACCGAGAGGTGGGCCCGCGCGGGGGACGATAGGGCGTGCCGCCCTGGCGCCGGTCGGTCCCGCTTTCCTATAGTAGCACGCCGGCGCGGCTCCTCGAGCTTTCCGTGATTATTGCCGATGCGATAGTCAAACTGCCCGCCGAGCGTCGGAACTGCAGTCCCGCTCCACCCAGGGACACGCCTTCTTCGAGCGTACGGGCCGAATCGGCCTGCCGTCCCCATCTATTGCGGCACACGATGCGATATGTCTCAGGGTCGACGGTGATGATAGTTCTCGCTGCCGCGATCGGCTAGCGAAGCAGCGACGCGAGGGCGGTTTCATTGCGCTCCTACCGATGGCGTGCCTTCATCGTGATTGGCCCGGAGCAGCAAAGATTTTCGCGAACCGGTCGGCCACGTCGGCCGGCGCGGCGGCGATCAGCGCGACGACCTTGTCGACGGCCTCGCCGGGCAGCGGCGCCACGTCGAGATTGGATTTTTCCGCATCGGCCAGGAATTCCTGATCGCCGGCAAGCGCCGCGAACGCGGCGCGCAGCGTCGCGAGCCGCTCGGGCGGAAGGCCGGGCGGGGCGACCACCGGGCGCGCGATGGTCTTCTGCGTGAAGAACAGCTCCATCACCTTGCGGTCGGCCTCGCTGTTGACGAAGTCGAGCGCGGAGGGGAGCTCCGGCAGCTCGCGGTCCCGCTGCAGCGCGCCTTGCATCAGCAGCGTCACCTTCTTGTCGCGCAGCCAGTCGGGCCGCTGCTTTTTCAGGCTTGCCCACGACCAGTCGGCGATGCCTTGCACCTCGCCGCGTTCGATGGCGAGCGCGATCTCGGCGGTGCCGTTGTAGCCGGTGACGATCTTGAACCTGGTGCCGATGAGCGCATTGTAGAGCCGCGGCGTGATTTCCGGATCGACGCCGGTCTGCCCGCCGACGATCAGCTCCCGCTCGAACAGGTCCTTGGCGGTGCGATGCGGGGCGGTGTGCCAAGCGAGCACCATGCCGGTTTCGCTGGCGAGATTTCCGAGCCAGTTGAGCTTTTCGAGCTCGAAGCGCACGCCGCTCGGCGTGGAGAGCTTGGCGAGCAGCATGCCGCGCTGGATGAGCGCGATCACGGTGCCGTCCTTGGGGGCGGTGGCGTAGATGTGATTGGTGGCGGCGAGGCTCCCGGCCGCCGGCATGTTCTGCACGATGACGGCCGGCTGGCCGGGAATGAGCCGTCCGAGATGCCGCGCCGTCAATCGTGCCAGCAGATCGTAACCGCCGCCGACGCCCGAGCCGGCGATGAGCGTGATCTGCTTGCCGGCATAGAACGGTTGGGCCGAAACCGCGGATGCGCACCAGAGCAGTGCAACAAAGGCAGCCACGCCCAGACGGCTGAACAAGCGGCCGAATTTCATCCGCTCTTTCATGCTCTAATCCTTCATCGTCCGCCGCTCGATCTCCAAGAGGCGCCCGAGGCCGGCGGTGGCCATCGCCGCCTTCATCTCCTTCTCGACATTGCCCTTGCCGATGAAGGGATCGGTCCTGCCTTCTGCCAGGCACGCATAGGATTGGCGCACCGCCTTGACCATGGCGGCAAACGCGGTGCCGGAGGAGGCGGCGAGCCGAAACCCGAGCGCGGCCAGATCGCGCTCCTTGAGCGGAGAGTTGGCGAAACCGTCGGGCGGTGCGAACGTCATCAGGGGAGGGGGCAGCCGCTCGCCCAGGGTGCGCATCTCCTCGGCGTTGCGCGTGAACACGAAAATCATGTCGGCGCCGGCCTTCTTGAAGGCTTCGCCGCGCCGCAAGGCTTCGTCGAGCCCGTAAAGGCGCCGCGCATTGGTGCGGGCAACGATGATGAAATCGGGATCGGTGCGGGCCGCGATTGCCGCCTTGACCTTCTCGACCATGAATTCGGTCGAAACAAGGTGCTCGATGCCGACGTGATGCTCGACGCGGCGGGGCAGCAGCTGATCCTCGATCTCGATCGCGGCAAAGCCGGCGGCTTCCGCCAACGCGATGGTGCGATGCACATGCATCGGGTCGCCCCAGCCGCCGCCGGCGTCGAGCACGATCGGCAGCTTGCAGGCGGCCCGCATGTCGACCGCCACCTGCGCCATCTCGGGCAGCGTGATGTTGGCCTCGGTCACGCATTTGTACCAGCCGAGCGAACCGCCGCTCATATAGATCGCCTTGAAGCCGGCCTCTTCGGCGAGCCGCGCCATGATCGGATTGAGCGCCACCGGCGCCACGGTGAGATCATTGCCGCGGATCAATTCGCTGAGCTTTTGCAATCGACACTCCTTCCAACCGCACGTTCGGTGTCATCATCCGCGAAAGCGGATGATCCAGTAATCACCGGGGCGAATGTGAGGTCGAGCTGCGCCCCTTAGCCTTTCCGGTGTTTACTGGATGCCCGCTTTCGCGGGCATGACATATCAATCCTCCTTCACGCCGCTCGCCTTGATCGGGATCGCCCATTTCTCGATCTCGCCTTCGACGAAAGTCTGCAGATAGGCGGGCGTGCGGCGCTCCGGCGCCACCACGATCAGCCCGAGCGTATTGAGGCGCTCGCGGAAGGCGGCGGTGTCCATCACAGTGACGAGCGCGCGGTTGAGCTGCGCCACCAGCGCAGGCGGCGTGCCCTTGGGCAGGAACACGGCATTCCAGGTATAGGCGTCAAAGCCGGTCAGGCCCTGCTCGTGCGCGGTCGGCAGATCGGGCAGGATCGGCGAGCGTTCGCGCGTGAGTGCGGCGAGCGCCTTGACCTGCTTGCCCTCGATCGCCGCGCCCACGGTCGAAGCGATGTTGCAGACATAGTCGATGCGGCCGGCGACGAGGTCGGCCATCGCCGGGCCGCCGCCGCGATAGGGAACGTGGATGGTGTCGACGCCGATGGTCTGGTTGAGCAGCACGCACCCGATATGCGAGGAGGTGCCGGCGCCGCCCGAGCCGAACTGCATCTTCGCCTGGTTGGCCCTGGCATAGGCGATGAACGCCGAAAGATTGTCGGCGGGCAAGTCCTTGCGCGTGATGAGCACGAGTCCCACGTCGGCGATCAATGCGACGGGCGCGAAATCGGCCGCCGCGTTGTAGAGCGGCTTCTTGGACAGCGTCTGGTTGAGGGCGTGGGTGCCGATCGAGCCCAGCACGAACATGTGGCCGTCGGGCGTCGCCTGGGAGACGCGCAGGGACCCGCTCATGCCGCCCGCGCCGGGCACGTTGTCCACGATCACCTGCTTGCCGATGGCGTCGCCGAGATATTGCGCCAGGATGCGGCCGAGCACGTCGACCGGCCCGCCGGCGGCGAACGGGACGACCATGGTCACGGGCCGCGTCGGCCAGGCTTGGTTTTGGGCTTGGCCTTGAGCTTGGCCTTGAGCTTGACCCTGGGCGAGCGCCATGAAGGCCAGCGCCGCAATCGGCGCCCCCGCTTTGCGCATTATGATCCTCCCCGCGTTTCTTGACCGACCGGCGCGGTGACGGTCTCATAGCATATCGGCGCGAGCCGGGCCGATCGGCCGTGACGTTTTGCTACGGGCCATTGCCCAAGCCGTGGGATAGTAGGTATCGATGGTTCACGTCGAGCGGAGGAGGACATGATGGCCGGCATCATCCATGGTGTTGCGCGAACTCGCCATGCGCTTGCCGCCGTATTCACCGCGGTCGCGCTGCTGCTCGCGCCCCCCGCGCAGGCCGCCTACCCCGAGCGCGTGATCACCCTCATCGTCCCGTTCGCGGCGGGGGGGCCGACCGACATCATTGCGCGCATCGTCTCGGTCGCTTTCCAGAAATCGCTGGGCCAGTCGGTGATCGTCGAAAACCGGGGCGGCGGGGGCGGCAATCCCGGCATGACAATCGCGGCGCGTGCCGTGCCCGACGGCTACACGCTCCTCCTCACCTCGACCGCCATCGCCGTCAACCAGGCGCTCTATAAGAGCCTGCCCTACGACCCGTTCAAGGATTTCGCGCCGATCTGCGAGCTCGTCAACGCGCCCAATGTCCTGTTCGTGCGTTCGGATTCTGACATCAAGTCGGTCGCGGACCTGATCGCCCGCGCCAAGGCCGCGCCCGGCAAGCTCAACTATTCGAGCCCGGGCGCCGGCACGAAATCGCATCTCACCGCCGAGCAGCTCAAGCTGCGCGCCGGCATCGACATGGTGCACATCCCCTATCGCGGCGGCGGCCCCGCGACCATGGCAGTGCTCGAAGGCACCGTGGATGTCGGTTCGGTCGCGCTGGCGCCGGTCGAGCCGCTGGTCAAGGAGGGCAAATTCCGGGCGCTGGCGGTGACCGGGCCCGAGCGCTGGTTCACGCTGCCGGACGTGCCGACCATGATCGAGTCGGGCTTTCCCGGGTTCGTCTCGGATACGTTCAACGCGCTGTTCGCGCCCGCCGGGACGCCGCCCGAGATCATCGCGCTGCTGTCACGGGAGAGCCAGGCGGCGCTCAAGACGCCGGAAGCGCGCGATCAGGCGCACCGCGCCGGCTACCAGATCGTCGCCGGAACGCCGGAGCAATTGGCCGCGCGGCTCGCGTCCGAAATTCCAGCGGTCAAGGAGTTGGTGGGCAGATTGGGAATCAAGCCGGAGTGAGACAAGGCGTCGATTTTGATGAATTCATGAGCCTTCGCACGGAGACATGAGATGAAGCGCCTTGCAGTGGCGGCGTTGCTTTGCTCGGTCGTGCTCGCGCCATCGACCGTGGCGGCGCAGACCTATCCCAGCAAGCCGATCCGCCTCGTCCTGCCGTACGTTCCCGGCGGCATCATCGATACCGCCGGCCGCAATCTCGCGCTGCGGCTGAGCGAAAGCCTGGGGCAGTCGGTCGTGGCGGAAAACCGTCCGGGTGCCGGCGGGATGGTGGGCGCCGATGCGGTCGCGCGCTCCGCGCCCGACGGCTACACGATCCTTTTGACCGATCCCGCGCTCGTCTCCAATCCGACGCTGCAGGCGGACGTTCCCTACGATCTGTTCAAGGGACTGCAGGCGGTTTCGATCATCGGCTCCTCGCCGGCGGTGATCGTCGCGTCGCTGCGGCTGCCGGTGACGACCTTCGCCGAGCTCATCTCCTATGCCAAGGCGAATCCGGGCAAGCTCAATTTCGCATCCGCCGGCATCGGCACCGCGCCGCATCTCGCCGGCGAAATGATCAAGCTGCGCACGGGCATCGAGATGACGCACGTGCCCTATCGCGGCATCGGCGCGGCCTATCCGGACGTCATGAGCGGGAAGGTGCAGCTCGCGTTCTCGAGCATCGCCGGGGCGGTGCCGTTCACCAGCGACAACCGAGTACGGCCGCTCGCGACCACGGGGTCGAAGCGCAGCCCGGTCTATCCCGACGTGGCGACCGTGGCGGAGTCCGGCCTGCCCGGCTTCGACGTCGACCTCTGGATCGGCATCTACGCGCCCGCCGGCCTGCCGCCGGCGGTGCTGGCGCGGCTCAACGGCGAGCTCAACAAGGTGCTGCAGAATGCCGAGATGAAGGCGGCGCTGGCGAAGATCGGCGTCGAGCCGCGCGGCACCAGCCCCGAGCAGGCTGCGGACTTCACCCGCGCCGAGTACGAGAAATGGAAGAAGGTGATCGTCGAGGGCAAGATCAAGCCGGAATAGCGGCGTAGGATTGGATCGAGCGTAGCGAGCCCCTCGCGGCTGTGAGCTTGAAAACGCCCGGTCGGCGATCCAATCGTCGTCGCATGACCGCAAAACTCGATCTGTCGGAATGTCGCGATTGTCTTTGCCTTGCCTCGCGGCAGGCAGCGCGCAGCATTACGCGTTCGTTCGACCGGTCGCTTCGTCCGCACGGGCTGCGCATTACGCAGTTCACGATCCTGGTGATGCTGATCCTGCGCGGGCCCTCGACGATCGGCGAATTGGCCGAGAAGCTGCGCATCGAACGAACGACCCTGTCCCGCAATCTCGCGCGCATTGAAGCCTTGTCGTGGGTCAGGATCAGGCCGGGTGATGACGCGCGCTCGCGCACCGTCTCGGTGACCGCAAAGGGACGTGCGGTGGTGGCGGCGTCTGTCGACGCCTGGCGCAAGGCTCAGAAAGCGGTTTCCGCGGCGATCGGACCGGCAGGCATCGACGCGCTGCGGGTGCTTTCACGCTCGAACATCCGTTGAGTTCCGGGAACGGAAGCCAGGTTGTTTTCGCTGCCGTTGTATAATATGTATATACACCTATCGGGAGGACAGAATGCTCGATTTCGTCGGCATGGTCGTGATCCCGGCGCTGATGGTGTTTGCCGTCAACGCGCTCATCGTCTTCATGGATATTCCTCGCAGCGCGAAGCTGATACTTGCGGCCAGCGCGGGCCTCTGGATCGGGCTTGCTGCAGCCGCCGCGTCCGCGGGGTGGCTCGCGATCGCCAAGCCGTTCCCGGTGATCGGAATTTTCGTGGCATTCCCGCTCGTTGCCGCGGCAATCGCGGCGGCATGGCCTGGCGTACGCAAAGCTCTGTTGGGCCTGCCGTTGCCGCTGATGATCGGGCTGAATATCGGCCGCGTATTTGCCGTGTTGTTTCTCTTGCTGGCCGTTGAAGGGAGGCTCGCAGGTCCGTTCCCATACTTCGCCGGCTGGGGTGACATCATCACCGGCGTGGTTGCGATACCGCTCGTCTGGCTCGCGCAAGACACGAAAGACCGAACCGCCACCAGGATCGCCGCCTGGAACTGGTTCGGTGCTGCCGATCTCGTGCTCGCTATCGCGCTCGGCGTACTCTCGGCAGAGGGCTCACCCCTGCAGCTCTTTCACGCCGCTCCAGGCTCGGCAGCCATGCAGTGGTTGCCCTTCTCGTTTGTGCCGACGGTGCTGGTGCCGCTCTATTTGATCCTGCACGCGATAATTTGGGTTCGGCTTCGCCAACGTGTGCGACCCGGGCACCCGGCGCAGGCCGTCGCCTAACCCCTTCCTCCGTCCTCCGATACGAAGAAGAAGGGCTGCCCTTGCGGGCAGCCCTTCCATTGTCGAGCCGTGGTCCGGCTAAAACCGTGCAACGCCGCTTACGCGACGCGAACCCCCATAGAGGCAAGGATCCAGCTCACGGATGCCGGCGACCGCGGCGATTGACAATGAGACACTGGATCACCTCACAAAAATGCTGTGGAACGTTCGGGAACGCTATTGCGGGCAGAATTGATCGGTTTATCAGGCTTGAATGTGCCCCGGGGTTCCGGTTCGTTCCCTAGCGTCGGCTGATTTTGTGCCCCCCATGTGCCCCCAGCGTCCATTAGCGGCGCTGGATGCGATATTTCGAGGTGGTCCTTGCCACGACAGCTTACGGACGCGTTTCTGCGATCAGTGAAGCCGCCAGCGTCAGCGCGGCGTGAAATTAGGGACGTAGCCTGTGGCGGGCTAATATTTCGGATCACCGCAGCCGGCGTTCGATCCTGGTCATTTCGCTTCCGAGACGCTGCGGGTCAGCAGCCGCGGGCGACGATCGGAGAATATCCGACGATCGGTCTCAGAGCTGCTCGCGCGGCTGCCGACGCCATGCGGGCGAGCGTCGCTGCTGGGGGCAACCCCGTCGAAGAAAAGCGCGCGGCGAGACGTGAAGGCGGCACCAGGACATTCGGCGCATTAGCCGCTCGCTATCTTGCCGAGCATGCCCAGCGCCACAAACGCAGCCACGAGCGGGACGCCAGGAACCTTGAACTCCATGTGCTGCCTCATTGGCGCAGTCGAGCTGCGTCAGCGATCAAGCGCGGCGACGTAATCGAGCTGGTCGAGGGGCTAATATCAGACGGCAAGCCGACATTGGCGAACCGCATTCAATCCCTGGTGAGCTCAGTTTTCACCTTCGGGATGGATGCCGCTGTCGTCGAAACCAACCCCTGCCATCGTTTGAAAAAACGCGGGGTCGAGAAAGTTGGCCGGCGCGTTCTGTCAGATGATGAAATCCAACTGTTCTGGCGGGGCATTGTTGAACCGCGGCGAGCGCGACGGGGCGGGCTCGCACTTCGCTTGGCTCTTATGACCGGCGCTCGCGTCAGCGAGATTGCAGGCATCTGCCGGGCTGAGTTGGAGCACATCGGCGAGCGGGGCCGCGCTGCATGGATCATTCCCGGCGCTCGTACGAAGAACGGCCGCGAGCATCTAGTCCCATTGGTTCCGCTCGCCGCCGATATAGTGATCGAGTTGCTGGCGGAACTTGAGCCGAGCGCCCAGGATCTGTTGCCGACACGCTCGCGCCGGCGCGCTGGACCGATCCGCGGCAACACGCTCACGCAAGCGATGGATTATTTCGGCCGGCGGTTGACCGGGGATGCCATAGCGGTGCGGACATGGCGAACGGAGCCGCCGACGCCACATGATCTGCGCCGCACGGTCGGCACGCGACTAGCCGAACTGCGCATTCCAAAGGAAATCCGCGACCGATGCCTGAACCATGCCGCGGGTGACGTGGGCAGCATCCATTACAATCTTCATGACTATGGTGACGAAAAGCGCGAGGCGCTGAATCGGTGGGCGCTGGCGCTCGGCGCAATCGTTGGCGATCCGGCGGGCGCGGCGGTGGTGCCAATCGCGACGGCTCGCAAGAGGGTGCGGCGATGAGCAGGCAGAGGAATTGAACATGCCTGCCCCGCCCAAGTCGGACGATCCGTTGCCACGCAATGCAATTCGGCTTTCGGATACTTTCGAGCGTTACTATCGCGCGACCGCGCCCGACGTGTCGGCCGTCGAGGCCGAGCTAAATGCAGCTTTACCGGGGCCTGAAAGTCGTGGGATGTGGCGCTGTGATTCCAATTGGCTCGGTTGCCTGACCGGCGCCGACTATGAAAAGGCAGCGTGGGAGCGGTGGTATAGGGCATACGTTGCCAGGGAGGAATCACGATCGAGGGCGGAAAAATCTTTCCGTGATGAACTCGCGACCGGGCGCCCCATTGCTCTTGTTCGCGATCCGGCAACCGGCGAAACTTTACAGCTCGATTATCGGAGATGGAACGAAAGGATGAATTTTGGTGTGGCCGGATTTACTGAGGACTTTGTAGGCCCCGATGACTTGAGCCAGCCGGGCCCGTGTACGATCGTAGGCGGCGCCATGCGGCCAGTATTTTTTGATCTAGGCGAGTTTCAGTCATGGCTGCTGACATTGCCAGGACGGCGATCATGCGGGCAAAAGCCACGTCATGATCCCCAGCGTCCGGAGCCTGTGGAAACTGCTGAGCGTTGGCCTATTCCAGAAAAGGAACCGAAAGGGGAAAAACGGGCGGCGGCTTGGCGGTTGGCGAAAAGAGTTTGGGGGAAAGATGGCGGCCCTATAAAGGGGCCGAGCTGGCGGGCAATTACGGACAAGTTGAACGAGCGACGTATTGATGGCGAGGAAATAGTTTCTGAGGACACTCTTAAGCGGGTGTTTTTGGCATGTAATCGACGCTCCGCAAATTCCGCAAACTCCGCAGATTAAGCAAATTCGGCAAATGCTAGCGCGCTAGGTTCGGCGCGTTACGGTGGCGCATGTCCCGCAGCATTACGCGGGACGCTCAAAACAGGGATGCGCCATGCAAACCAAAGAAACAGAGTCCGGCGTTGTAGTGATCGCATATAGCCCAGTGGGGGCGGCGCTGGCCACGGGCCGCAGTCGCACGCGCATTTTCAAAGCTATCAAAGATAGGGAGCTGGTCGCCCGCAAGGACGGCCGGGCGACCTTGCTGGAGGCCGACGAATTGCGGCGATGGGTTCGATCGCTGCCGACCATCGGTCGCGAGCGAACCACGTGAGCCGCAATTTCATCATCAACCGATCGAGCCGGCGCCCGGCAATGAAAATGCCGGGCCGCGTTGGAGCGCGAACCCGGCAGAAAGAATTGCGACGTGACCGATATATCCCCAACGGCCATCGGCCGCAATAGAGGCGGCGCCCGGCACCGCAGGAAAGGCGATCGCATCGAGCGCGAGACCGTCGAGAGATACCGCGCCCTTGGTATCCACGCCGCGCGCTTTCCATTGTCCAGCGCGAGCCGATTCCGCGGCAGCGGACATGACTTTGATGTCTATGCCTTCGGCACAAACTTGGCGCCGCTCGAGGCCGAGTGCAAGGCACGGAAGGACGACGCGGGCTTCGTCACGTTGGAGACGTGGCTGGGCGACTACGACGCCCGTTTCCTCCGGCGCAACCACGCCGACCCGATCGTGCCTTGGCGCATCTGGGCTCGGCTGCTCTTGCCGCGGGGGGCAGGGAGCGCGTCATGACCGTGCCCGCCTCGTACCTGCTGGCCGAGCTTCGATGCGCCGCCTACGCGCGCGGCTGTGGCAGGCCGACATCGAGGCCGTGGGCGTCGCCCTCAAGGGCAAGCTCATCACGCCGGAGCAGGCGCTCGAGCTCTTGCACGACTGTGATGCGCTGCTCCTCGTGGGCGCCCGCGAGGAGGCGGCAGCATGAGCCCCGTCCTTCGTCCCTATCAGCAGCGCTTGCTTGAGCAACTCGCCGCCGCGCCCGACAAGCGCATTCTGATCGTCTGTCCCACCGGCGGCGGCAAAACCGTGGTCGCCGCCGCGCTGATGGCAAGCTCGAGCCGGGCGCGCTGATGATCGCGCACCGCCGCGAGATCGTGAACCAGACCAGCGCCAAGCTCACGGCCTTCGGCGTGCATCACGGCGTCATCCAGGCCGGCGACGACGACAGGCTGCGCCCGATGGCCGCGGTGCAGGTCGCATCAATCCAAACGCTGCATGCCCGCGCGATCCGGTCGGCCACCATGAGGATGCCGCTCGCGGACATCGTCGTCATCGACGAGGCGCACCATAGCTGCGCGATGACCTATCAGAGGGTCTTAGCGGCGTATCCAGACGCGACCGTGCTCGGTCTGACCGCTACGCCCTGCCGTGCTGACGGGCGCGGCCTCGGCGGCATCTTCGACACTATCATCGAGGCTCCGCAAGTGCCGGACCTGATCGAGCAGGGCTATCTCGTGCCGACGCTCTGCTATGCGCCGGTCGATCCCGATCTCCGCGGCGTGAAAACCCAAGCCGGTGACTATGCGGTCGAGCAGCTTGAGCGCCGTATGAACACCGACCAGCTCGTGGGCGACATTGTCAGCCACTGGTATCGATTCGGACAAAACCGCCCCACCGTAGTGTTCGCCGTCGGGGTGGCGCACTCGATCCATCTCCGGGATGAGTTCCTCAAGTCCGGCGTCAAAGCCGAACACATCGACGGCGACACGCCGAAGGACGAGCGCAATGCCATTCTTCAACGATTGGCGGCCGGCGAGACCACTGTTGTCACGAATTGCATGGTTTTGACCGAGGGTTGGGACTGCCCCGAGGTCGGATGCACCATTCTGGCGCGACCGACGAAGAGCATGGGGCTGTTCCGGCAGATGGTCGGCCGAGTGCTACGTCCGGCGCCGGGCAAGGTCAACGCCATCGTCCTTGACCACTCGGGCGCAGTATATCGGCACGGCCTACCCGAGGATCACGTCGAGTGGTCCCTATCGCCCGATCACAAGGCTGTCGCGCCCGCGCACCAAGCGCGCAAGCTCCGCGACAAGAAAGGGCTACTCGATTGCCCCGCCTGCGAGACGCTCTCGATTCGATTGGGCGGCCAGCCTTGTCCGAATTGCGGCTGGGAGCCGAAACGGGCCGGCGAGTTTATTGCGACCGCCGAAGGCGAGCTCGGTCTTGTCCAGGGCGGCAGAGCGAAGGCTAACGAATACGGCCCGGAAGCGCGGCAGCAATGGTACGCCATGCTCACCGGCGTCGCCGTCGAGCGCGGCTATAAGCCCGGCTGGGTCGCGCACAAGTACCGCGAAAAGTTCGGCGACTGGCCGCAGCACGGGGGCGTTACGCCGATCAAGCCGTCGCCCGAGGTTCTCTCGTGGGTGCGCTCGCGCAACATTGCGTGGGCGAAGAGCAACCAGAGGGCGGCGCAATGAGCAGGGGCGGCAAAGACAAGGGCAAGCTCCCACCGTTCGTTCCTGTCGATCAAGAGATGATGAGGTCGCCTGCGTGGCGCGCAATGTCCTATGGAGCGCGCTGGCTGTACGTGCATTTGAAGTGGAGGTGGCGCTGGCGACAAAAAAACAACGGGCGGGTCTATATCTCACAGCGAGACGCGATGGAGGAAATGGGCTGCGGGCACCGCGACAGCATCAGCCGCTGGTTCCGCGAGCTTGAGTTCTACGGCTTCATCGCGAAGACCGCCGAGGGTTGTCTCGGGGTCGACGGCATGGGCAAGGCACCGCAATGGCGCTTGACTGAAGCGGAGGGACCCGGGGGACGCAATGGCGATACGTGGAGCTTGCCGACGAAGGACTACCTGAAATGGGATGGCACCCTGTTTGAGGATGAGCGCGGAGAGGTCAAACGGAAGAGGCTACGAAAACAGAAACCCGGCCCGGAAAGCGAGGCCAGGGCGGCCTCGAAAGCGAGGCTAGGCCTGGCCCCGAAAGCGAGGCCACTTCACTCGGCAACTGGCCTCGAAAGCGAGGCCATATCCCAGGACCGAGGTGGCCTCGAAAGCGAGGCCATATCTAGGTTAACCACTAGGGGTGGCGCGGGCGGGCGTCTGGTGAAGAAGGAGCAGGGCAAGGTGCCGTGGAGCACGCCCATCCTAGAGCCAGTGCCAGGGGACTATGACCGGGCGACTCTCGCTAATGCGGATATCTTCTGACACAGGTTGCTGGCAACCTCGGGGAATTCAAATGGCTAAAACTCCGCTCGAAATCGCGTCTTTGGCAAGAATGCACACCAAGAAGGCCGTAAAGACGCTCGCTGCCATCATGAATGAACCCCATGCGCCTTATGCTGCCCGCGTGGCAGCTGCGGAGGCCTTGCTGGATCGTGGCTGGGGCAAGCCGAGGCAATCGCATGAGGCGGAGATAACGCACCGTTACGTGATCGAAATCCCCGCGCTGATGGACAATGCGACATGGGAAGCGGAGGCGCTCGAGCACGAGCCCGATAAGCTGCAATGATGGACCGCGCGCCATGGCCGACGAGCGCCCCGTTAGGATTGCTTGGTCACCGCGCGGCAACCGAGCCCAGGTGCGGCTGCTGAAGTGCCAGGTGTTCGAAATCTTCTTCGGCGGCGCTCGCGGCGGCGGCAAGACTGACGGCGTGCTCGGCGAGTTCGGCGCCCATGCCAGCCGCTATGGCAAGGATGCCATCGGCCTGATGGTGCGCCGCTCGCGCGCCGAGCTGGTGGAAACCATCGAACGGTCGCGGGAAATCTACGGCCCGCTCGGCTGGAAACTCAACGAGACGGAGAAGATGTGGCGTGCGCCGGATGGCGCCCGGTTACGCTTCGCCTATCTGGAGCGCGATGCCGATGCCGACATGTACCAGGGCCACAACTACACGCGAGTTTATGTAGAGGAGATCGGGAATTTCCCGAGCCCCGCCCCAGTGATGAAGTTGATGGCGACGCTGCGGTCCGGCGCGGGCGTGCCAGTCGGTTTGCGTGCCACGGGAAACCCGGGCGGGCCGGGGCATCAATGGGTGCGCCAGCGTTACATTGATCCTGCCCCCTTCGGCAATCGGATCATCCGCGATCAATCGACCGGGCTCGAGCGAGTGTTCATCCCGTCGCGGGTCGACAATAACCAGCACATTGACGTTGAGGCGTACAAGCAACGGCTGCGGGCGTCGGGCAGCCAGGAACTGGTGCGCGCGTGGTTGGACGGCGATTGGTCCGTCACCATGGGGGCGTTCTTCGACTGCTGGGAGGCCAAGCGGCATGTGGTGGCGCCGTTTGCCATCCCGAAGGACTGGATGCGGTTCCGGTCCATGGACTGGGGCTCGGCCTCGCCGTTCTCGGTTGGCTGGTGGGCGATCGTGCAGGATGACTACGCATTCGCCACGGGGCTCGTCCTGCCGCGCGGGTGCATGGTCCGCTACCGCGAATGGTACGGCATGCGCCCGGGCGAGCCGAATGTCGGGCTCAAAGCTCCACGCCGAGGAAGTCGGCAAGGGCATCGCCGAGCGCGAGCAGGGCGAGAGCATCGCCTACGGCGTGCTCGATCCGTCCGCGTTCAAGGAAGACGGCGGCCCGTCCATTGCCGAGCGCATCGCCCGTGGTTCGGGCGGCAAGGTGTGGTTCCGGCATGCCGACAACACCCGCGTTCCGGCGCGCGGCGCCATGGGCGGCTGGGATCAGGTGCGCTCCCGGTTGGTCGGCGATGGTGACGGGCGACCGATGATTGTGATGTTTGCGACCTGCACGGACTTCATCCGCACCGTCCCGTTTCTGCAGCACGACCCCGACCGGCACGAGGATGTGATGACGGATAGTGAAGACCATGCATGCGATGAGTGGAGGTATGCCTGCATGTCGCGACCGTGGGTGCCGATGAAAGAGGCGCCGAAGCCGGAGAACATCAGCGGCTACCGGCCCTACCGGATGGACGAGCAGCCGGGGGATTGGTTGACGTATTGAGTTTCTTGAGCGGGCAGATTGGCTTCTCGCTCCAGGGAATGACCTGCTCCCATGCGCTGTCAGTGAAGCGGGTAGGCCCACCAGAGCCGT
>CAWHCK010000033.1:0-200500 GCA_963827585.1 uncultured Alphaproteobacteria bacterium | reverse complement strand
TTCACACCGACACACGTGTGCGCATGCGATAGCGGCAGTTGCCGAGCCTTCATCCTGACGACGCGGCATTCACCAGGGAGTCAGGCAATGCGCAACGGGGCGAGAGAGGGCGATCCTTGTCCAATGTGTAACAGGTTACTGCGTTCCTTACGATGCGGAACATGTCATGGCACAGGTGCGATCGGGTTTTTCTTCACGCATGTCTGTAAGAACTGCGGCGGAACGGGCAACACGATAGGGTGTCCGAATTTCTTCGCTCACCCGGGCCTGGGGACGCCGACTGAGGGTGCCCGCCAAGCGGATATGCGCTAGCGACGATAGGATCCAAAAAAGCAAAACCCCGCTTGATGGGGCGGGGCCTGCGAAGTTGATCTCGCTGTCGCAGAGGCGTCGGAAGAGACTTGCAGTCATGATTGAGGATCAGCTCGGCGCCGATCCGCCATTGCTCCCGCAGTGTGCGGTGGTCCGGCACCGTTCAGCATACAGCGCAACGTCCGGCCGGACCCCTCCCATTGGGGGGTGCACAATGAGCGCGCATGCGTCCTGTTGAGGACATGGCCAACGACCCCGCGACCAACGGCTGGCTCACGAGATCAAGCACGACCGGTTTGGATTGCCTGTATTGGCGGCTGGCATGGCCTGCTAGGCTGATCCCGTCAGTCTTGCCGGGAATCGCACTACACCGTCGGCCTCGCCACCAACCCCGCGGCAACAAGAGCGGCGCGCGCTCGGCGTCGCCGGCGGCGCGCACGCACTGCACGACGGCTATACCGATCTCATCTACGTCATGCTTCCGATCTGGCAGGCGGAGTTCGGGCTCGCCTACGCCGAAATCGGCTTGCTCCGTGGCCTGTACGCCGGCACCATGGCGGCCTTTCAAATCCCCGCCGGACTGATTTCAGAACGATACGGCGCCGGCATCGTGCTCGCGCTCGGAACGGCGCTGGCCGGTTTGGGCTATGTGATCGCGGGTATGGGCGGCGGTGTCGCGGTTCTCGCGGTCGCGCTGTTCCTGAGCGGGCTCGGTTCGAGCACGCAGCATCCGCTCGCCTCGTCGGTGGTGGCGCGAGCGTTTGCCGGGCCGCGTTCGCTGAAAGCGCTCGGCACTTACAATTTCACCGGCGATGTCGGGAAGATGACGGTACCGCTGGTGGGGGCGCTCTTGCTGACGCTCGTGTCCTGGCGTTCGACCGTCGTGATCATCGGCGCATGTGGCGTTGCGGCGGCGGTTGCCATAGCGGTGCTCATGCCCCGCATGGGCGCCGAGAACGTCACCCGCGGCGTGCAGGCGGTGGAAGGGCAGGCAGATCCCCCGCAACGGTTCGGGTTCGCCCTGCTGTTCTCGATCGGCCTGATCGACAGCGCCACGCGCATGGCCTTTCTGACCTTCCTGCCATTCCTCTTGACGGACAAGGGTGCGAGCCTCCCCACCGTCGGCTTCGCCTTGAGCCTCGTCTTCGCGGGAGGCGCTGTCGGCAAGCTGGCGTGCGCCTTCATCGGGACGCGCATCGGCGTCATCGCGACGGTCTTGCTGACCGAGACGCTGACCGCGGTCGCGACTCTCACGTTGCTGCCGTTGCCGCTCGAGGCGGTGCTCCTGCTGCTGCCGGTGATCGGCTTGGCCCTCAACGGCACCTCGTCCGTGCTCTACGGTTCGGTGCCGGTTCTTGTCAGCCCGCAGCGGCGGGTGCGGGCCTTCAGCGTGTTCTACACCGGCACGGTCGGCGCGGGAGCCGCGGCGCCGGTGGTGTTCGGCGCGTTCGGCGACCTGTTGGGTATGCCGGCGGCGATAGCATTGACGGGACTGTTCGCGCTGTTGACGATCCCGCCGGCCGTCGCGCTCCGTCCGTCCTTTCCGAGATAGCTGCGCGGCTACCGGCCCGGGAAAGCGCTTTGCCGAGGCCGCTGAGGGAGCTAAAGTGTAGAAAGTTCCTTGATTTTTTGCGAAATCCTTGCGGGAACGTCAGTGGCGTTGAGTTAAGAGTTATGAGTAGTTCGCGTAGAGCCGTCGGTCCGCGGCGAGTTCAGTATGCGGCCTTGCCTTATCGATCGGACGGGAAGTCCCGCACCGAGGTCATGCTTGTCACGTCGCGAGAGACGCAACGTTGGATCATCCCGAAGGGCTGGCCACACAGGGGCAAGGCGCCCCATGATTCGGCTGCGCGGGAGGCGTTCGAAGAGGCCGGAGTGGTGGGCGCGGTAGGAAAGCGCTCCCTCGGATCGTTTCCGTATCAGAAGCGTTTCAAGAACGGTGCCGTCATGGTGTGTGACGTGCACGTCTTTCCGCTCCGGGTGAAGCGTCAAAGCAGGCAATGGCCGGAAAAAGCGCAACGCGACGTCAAGTGGCTCTCTGCCGAAGATGCAGCCGAAACGGTGAAGGAGCCTCTGCTGAGCGAGATCATACGTCGCTTGGCGCACAAGCCTGTTGATTGATAGACCGACTGTGCCGCGCGGTCGGCGCTTGTCCCCCTGGTATCCAGCCGCTCGGAATGGGTCGAGGGGCGGGGCCAACCCCGGGCAACGTCGAGGTGTTTGCGCGCGAGTATTGGGCTGATGGCAGGGGACGGTAGCAAGGCAGGGGCAGCGGTCATTCATCATATCTGTCGCGGTCCCTCGCAATATGGGTGGCCTGGTGGAGCTCCCTCGTATGGACCGATTGATCTCGCATGCATGCCGTTGCGATCGCGGCGCCGTCACGCATTCACACAACCGGTTGCCACTCCCGTATCAACAAAATGTGATTCCGGGCACGCGCCGGAGCGTTGGACAGAAACGCCCCGCCTGAGCGGGGCAAAGGACCTGCGTCCGGCCGGTCACTTCGCACGTATCTCAGCCAGCGCATCTCGGGCGCAGCTCTGCTGTGACGGCGATCACAGCCGGCACACCTTGCGGCTGGCATAAGGCCGCCAGCGCTCGGCCATGCGGCCTGCGCCCGCAACAAGATGCAAACCATAGGAGACCCTCATGACGAAGATCGTTCTCGCCCTCGCCTTGGCCTTTGCCACACTCGCAACCGTTCCGGCTGCCGCCGGGCCGTCCTGCACGGAAGACCTCGGATATGGCCGGACCGGCTTGTTCGGCTGCGGCGGCTGAACCGCTCCGCTGACATCTCCCCGGCCGCTCGCCGCGGCCGGGGATGCGTGTCGTAGGGTGGGTTGAGCCGTAGGATGGGTTGAGCGAAGCGAAACCCATCAACACCGGTACGGCTCGTGGTGCAGGCGATGGGTTTCGCTGCGCTCAACCCATCCTACGCCTTAGCCCACCGTTTGCGCGGCTTCGCGCAGCACGTCGGCGACTGCGGCGACGTAGGCCTCCATCATTCCGGCGACCTTGTCGTTCGGCCCGTTCCAGTTGAGCTTCGTAGGGTGGGTTGAGCCCTAAGGGCGTTTACGCCCGTCTTCGCGGGCTATAACGAAACCAACCAATTTGCGCGCGGCCGGGAGAGATGATGGGTTTCGCTGCGCTCAACCCATCCTACGCGAGCTCCCAGCTTCAGAAGATTCAGGTTCCTGAACCCAAGGCCCCGGAGCCGGCGCGCGCCTGCCTCGCCGGCAGTTCGCGCGTGCACTATGGTCGCGCGCGTTGCACTATCACAACAATCCGCAGGAGGTGCCGATGGGTTGGGACACTTTTTACTCCGCGCTCGGGCCGTCTTCCGTCGGCTTTCATACCGGTCGCGATGACGACCTCCAACCAAACTTCGCGTTCGGAGGGGTCATGACCGGCGGCATGGCCGGGCTGTTGGGATTCGCCGGCAAGGATGGGCCGAACCAACAGAACATCTATTCGCGGCGCGCGGGTGTCATGGGTGCATCGGACGCTTTCACCGGCGTGGCCGGCGCCTCGCTTAACCGGGCCGGCGTCTACGGCCAGGTGGAGGATTCGCCTCTGGTCCCGCCCAATTTCCGCGCCGGCGTCCTCGGCGTGGCGAGCACGCAGCCGGGCGTGATCGGCTTCTCGCGCGAGGGCGATGGTGCGCAGGGCGCGTCATTCACCGGCACTGCCATTCGCGCTGTGTCGTTCTTCGGCCCTGGCGTGCATAGCGTCTCGGGCGCGCTCACAGGCGTCACCGGAATATCCGGGACGCCGGGCCCGAACGTCAACGATATCCCGACCACCGCCGGCGTCGTCGGCACATCGGATCAACTCCCGGGCGTGATCGGCACGTCGAAGGCGCACATAGGCGTCTTCGGCTTCTCCAACAACGTTGGCGTGGTCGGCCTATCCACCAACCCCGCGTCCTTCGCCGGCTATTTCAACGGCAACGTCATCGTCGTCAACGGCGCGCTGACGGCCAGTGTGAAGAACGCCGTGGTGACGTTCCCCGACCGCACGCAGCGCGTGCTCCACTGCATGGAGAGCCCGGAGCACTGGTTCGAGGACTTCGGCACGGCAAGACTCAAGGACGGACGCGCGACGGTGAAGCTCGATGGCGATTTTGCGAAGGTGATCAAGTCGGCTGGCTATCACGTGTTCGTCACGCCCGAGGGCGACTGCCGCGGCCTCTACGTGCGCGGCAAGACCGCCGCGAGCTTCGAGGTGCGCGAGCTCGATGGCGGAAAATCGAGCGTCGCATTCTCCTATCGCATCGCCGGCAGGCGCCGGGACATCAGGCGTCATCGGCGCTTCGCCAGGATCGACGCGCGCCTGCCCATGCCCGCGGCGGCAACGCGCGCGCCGCGCCAACGCAAGCCGACCGCGGCGGCGCTGCGCAAATTCGTCGCCGGCCTCGAGCGGAAGGCGCGCGAGCGCGCGCCCAAGGGCGCGCGGAAGCGTGCGCCGAAAGTCGGAAGATTGCGCGCTCCGAAGCGCTGGACGGCGCGCGAGGACAGGCGCGCGGCGAAGCCATAGCGCGTAGGGCAGGATCAGCAAGATCGGCGACGCCTCGGTGCGCACGGTGCTCTACGAGGCCGCCCACATCATGCTCACGAAGCCGGTCAAGGGCTGCTCGCAATTGAAGAGTTGGGCGATGAAGCTGGCCAGACGAGCTGGGATGAAGAAGGCGAAGGTGGCGCTCGCGCGCAAACTCGCCGTGATCATGCATCGCATGCTTGTCGACGCAATGCCATTCAACGCAGCCGCTGCAGCGGCCTAACGGGGGGAGAACTCGACGGTTTTCGGGCGGGCCACGGCACCAGGCCATCCCGAAGCGACGTCCCTTCGCCGGGACGATGGACAGGTCAGACCGTAACCCATCCAGTGGGCTTTAGGGACCACGCACCCGTAGATTGGTCGGCCTATCCTCTCCGACCCCATCAGGTGGCGGCCTCGCGCCGACCCCGTACAGAAGCGAGACCCCGGCGAATGGCACGAAGCAAAAGGGATTGACCAATCGAGGCCCGTTACAGAAGGATGGGTTGAGCCTCACGCGCGCTCTCGCAGCCGCATTCTGCACCGCGATAGGTGGCCACCATCGAGATCGATGTCCCGAAGTCCGGTTCGCATCGGTCAATGGTCATCGGAGCGCGATATTGTGCGCACAATGAAGCGCATCAGCCTGTTCGAGCATCAGCACTGGGGAGTGCTGCCATGGCACGAATAGTCACAATGGCAAGTTCCGTCTGGCGGCACGTTCCCGTCTTGCGAAAAACTGCCTTGAGCGTGGTGCGCGCGGTCTCGTATCCGACACCGAGCGCAGCCGCGGATGACCTCAGAGTGTCCCCCGCCATGAGGCGAAGAACGAGACGCGACTCCGCCGGCGTCAAGCCGAACTTGTCCTTGAGCAAAGCGATTTGAGCCATGTCCCGACCCCGCTCTTTGGACACGGTGCAGAGCAGCGAGCTTTCATGGATCGCTACGTTTGTTCCGTCTGGCCCCAAGCCCACCTCCCCGCCTTCGTCGGAAAATTCCCGCGCGTATACGTGAGCCAGGATTAGGCTGCACCATACGGCTTTCGGCGGCATGTGACCGGCGTCACAGGCTGCGCAATTTTTTTTCTGTGCGCACGAAGCCCAGTTACGCTTCGGCATTTGGTCGAGGGGCGCGAAGTACCCCCCATTTGGGAGGGGCGCCTTCCCGCCACCGAGGTAGGCGGTTACTCCAAGATTGCGAAATGGCGGCAGACGTTCCTCGACTGGAGCGGGCGCCGAACCAGATGAGAAGCCCTCGGCAAATACCGAAAGTCGTCGGGCGCCATGGCGCGCCATTAAAAAAGCCCCGCCGGAACGGGGCTTAGGCGCGCTGATGATCTAGATGAAGGTCTAGACCCGCATTCTGTAAGTGGGCCTTGGCGCGGCTACAAATAAATTCTCCGCAAATTCAGAACGTTTAAGCTCTGAGCCGACGTTTAAGCTCCTGAACCCGAGGTTCGATATAGCATCGGGGTGCGAGCATCTCGCTCCTTGGAGGAACGCACCATGGCCAAGAGCGCAACCGCAATCGCCAAGCACGAACAGAACGCAGCAAAGCTCCCGCAGGCGAAGGACGACAGCTACGACGCTTCGACTGGGTTTCTGGTAGGCGATGAAGACTCCGGATTAACCATCGGCGTCGCCGACCTCTTCGCAAATGATCAGGGCGGGGCCGCGAAGTCGCTCTACGGCCTCGGCGCTGCATTCCTGCAGACCATAACGACCGATGAGGGTGGGACGCTGACGTTTCAAAATGGCGACCTTGTTTACACGCCGCCGCCGAGCTTTGACTCCCTCGTTGGCAGCAACGACCCCCGGAGCTCTGTCGAGGGCATCGGGTGGGCGACCGACAGCTTCACCTACACGATACAGTTGGGCAATGGCGCGTTGAGCACCGCGACCGTCACGCTCCGCATCAATGGTGTGGACGATCTCGCTGTCATTGCTGGCGACGATACCGGATCGGTGAGGGAGGAGTTCGACCTGACCGACACCGGCACGCTGTCCATTTCCGACCCCGATACCGGGCAGGTTGCGAGCTTCGTTGCTCACGACGGCACCGACCCGCTCGAGGGAGATCACGGCACGCTGACGATCGACGCGGACGGGGAGTGGATCTATACGCTCGACAACGCGGACCCCGAAGTTCAGGCGCTGACGGCCAGCGGGCACTTGACTGATACGATCACCGTCGAGGCGACGGATGGCGCCATGCACGACATCACCATCGATATCGCTGGCACGAACGAGTATCTTTATTTTGGGGGTTTTTTCGATCGGGCTCAGGCTGAAGCCGAAGCGGCTGAGGCCGGAGGGTACTTGGCCACGGTTACGTCCGCGGCTGAAGAGCAGTTCTTATTCGGCCTCATGACGAGCAACCCCGCGCAGAACACCGGTGGATGGCTCGGCGGAAGCGACGCCGCGAACGAAGGGACGTGGATCTGGACCGGAGGAGCAGAGGCAGGGACGGTGTTCTGGAACGGGTTGGCGGATGGAAGCGCGCCCCCCGGTCAATATGAAAACTGGGCGCTCGGCGAGCCCAATGAGTTTTGGCGGAATCAGAACCCGGCGGTCGCTTTGGACGAGGATTATCTCCACATGTGGTCGACCGGTGAATGGAACGATATCTATGCGTCGGCGCAGATGGGGTATTTCGTGGAGATTGGCGTCTGACGCCCGCTCGGCCTTGCCATATGGCAACGTTCCCGGCCGCTCGCCGCGGCCGGGATGCGAGCCGTAGGGTGGGTTGAACCGTAGGGTGGGTTGAGCCCTAAGGGCGTAAACGCGCTTAAGGCTCAACCCATCCTACGCCTATCCAACCGCTTGCGCCGCTTCCCGCAGTACGTCGGCGACCGCGGCGATGTAGGCCTCCGTCATCGCGGCGACCTTGTCGTTGGGCCCGCTCCAGTTGATCGTCAGGCAGAACGTCACCGGCACTTTCGCGACGATCATCTGCCCGGCGAAGGCGAGGCAGTGGAAGTCCCCCCAGTCGATGTTGCCGCCCTTGCCGTAGGCGGCCGTGTCGGGCGGCACGGCCGTGGTGATGGCGGTGGCCATGGCCTGGATGCGCTTGAACTCCACCAAGGTCGGGGGCTTGCTGAAGAACGCGCCGCGCAGCGCCTGCTGATACCAGCGCACCAGGTCCTCGGCGGTGCTGATCATCGTCTGCTTGTCGTTCATGGGGTTGCGCGGGGTGCCGGGCATCTCGCCTTTTTCCATGCGCAGGACGCCGTCCCAGCCGATGTCGACCCCCTCGGGCGCGCCCGCGAGATAGGAAATGAGCCGCCGCGTCGAGTCCGGGATCTGCGTGTCCTTCAATCCGGCGGCCGCGATCAGCGCGCGCACCTGCGCGGGGCCGGCCGCCGCCAGCGCGACGTCGGTCGCGGTGTTGTCGCTGTGCGCGATCATGGCCTCGAGCACGCTGCGCGCCTCCGTCGTGCCGGTGAGCTTGAGGAAGACCGGGCTCGCTGGCGAGCGCACCGCGTCGTCGATCGCGACCTGCGCCTTCTCGGTGAGGCGCCCGGCTTCGACCTCGCGCAGGTACTGCGCCAGGATGAAGGTCTTGACCGCGCTGCCGACGAACAGCCGCGCGCCCGGATCGTGCGCGACCCGCCATGGCGCGCTCGGATGCTCCGCCGACCACCAGGGCGCTCGTCGTCGCCGACAGCCGGGCAAAGCGATCGATTGCGGCCTGCACGCGCGCGGGATCGCCGGCCGCCGCCGCGGTCTTGACGAGGGCAGGGGCGGCACAGGCCGAGGCGGCCAGTGCCAATACGCGACGACGATCAATGGTCATTGGGGTCCTTGGCTTGATGAGATCATCCGGCAGCGGGGCAGGGATAGCACCTCAAGAGCCGCGTCGCTGCCACCCCGGCGAGGGGAGGCGACTAATCCCGCTCCTGCACCACGACGCGCCTCCGCTGATCAGCGGAGAGATTGAACTCCACGACGGCCTCGGCCTCGGCTGCCCTTTCGTCGGGTGCTTGGACATCGCCAAGGTGCTTCGCGCGACCGCGGAGGATTGAGGCGCGCCACGACCGGAGCTTGGCGGCGGCACGTGTCTTTGAGGGCGGTCGTGGCTTCTTCGGGACGGGGGGCATGGCCGAAAGATAGGGCTACAGCACCAAAATGCGAGTCACGACCCCCTCGATAGAAATGAAGATTGACCTGTATCCAGCCGGCCAGCCTCCCTTTCGGCGGCCTCCAATTGTTCGGCCGCCCCGAGCCAGGTCCTTGCCATCTGAAGGAAGATTTCCCGTTCTCTATCGGAGCGGGCAGTGCGAGCCCAACCGATGCACTCTTCTGCGTTCTCGCGATATTCCTGAGCAGTCATGACGCGATGGCCTATTGCGCAGTGGCTGCTCCCATCCAGAGGATGTCACGGCTGATGGGGGGGTCAAGGAAAATTCTCATTACTACGCGCAAGCGCAGGAGAAACGCACCAACGGGCTTCCTTCCCTAAGTCAGGGCGGGGCAAAGTCCTTAGTATGGGCGGGCTCGCGCAGACTCTTAGGCGCGCTGCCGCATCTCCTTGGCGCACGTCGGTGAGTGCAGCCATCGCCCTTTTCGCTGTTCATGGGTCGCCCCCCTGCGGTTGGGCGATTTGCGCCAATCCCGAGCAAGCGTGAGCAATCCCGCGCAAGCGGACCATTTTGGAGCACCAACGTGCATTGGATCGAGGACACGTCCAAGTAAGAGGTGCACCATGAACATTCGCGATGAACTCTATCTCTGGCACGCGCTCTATCGCCTCGAAGTGAGGTATTGGCACGAGGTCGCTTGCAACGGCGGGCGCAACGCCCACGAGTTCTATCTGGCGGATGGCTTGATGGTCGTGGGCCCCAACCGCTTTCAAGGCCGCGACAAGATCAGAGAGTTCTACGCGTGGCGCCATCGCCAAGCCACGACCGGCTTTAGCAGCGTGAGGACCACGCGCCATCTGATTAACAACCTGTTCGTCGAATGGAGCGATGAAGGCCAAGCCAAGGTGCTGGGCATCGTCAGCTTTTACGGCGCTGCCGAGCGCCCGCCGGCGCCCCACCACTGCAAGCCGATGCTGATCGCCGACCTGCTCAACGAGTGCGTGCTAGATGGGGACATCGGGTGGCAATTCAAGTCGCACACCCTCCAGCCGGTCTTCATGAGCCACGAAGCCCCGCCGTCGATCGCCTTTGATTCCAGTCGGCAGTCCCTCGCGATCGGCAGGGTTCGATGAGGCCGTAAGGACGCAGGCGCAACAACTGCGCCTGAGACAGGCGCCCACGGCGGAGTCGAGTCGATCAAGGGCGCCCGGCAAAAGCAAAACCCCGCTTGAGGGGGCGGGGTCTGCTCGCCTCTATTCTTTCGTGGGGTCCTTCTTGGGCTGCACCTGCTGTTGCTGCTGGACGACCGGCTGAGATTGTTCAACTGCGCCGGGCGGGATTGATGCCTCCTGCTCTTCGGCCAAGCGCAACCAGGTCTGGGCCATGTCGAGCAGCAGGATTCGGTCCGACCCCTCAGAGGTGCGTGCAATGTGCAAGCATTCGCGCGCCCGGCGCCGACATTCTTCCGCTACGCTACGCGACACGCCACGCCCCTCGTTGGTACGCTATCCGACCAACGCGATGGGCCAGGGGCCGTTCCGCTACTGAGTAGAGATTGTCGGGGGAGTTAAGGCCGCCCGGCGGCGTGCCGCTTGCGAAGGCGAACCCCGCCGAGGCTGTGAGGGCGTGGCGGGGTTCAGAGCCTCGGGGCACGGGGGGCTTGAGTTTCGGGGGGTGTGGCCCGAGGCCAATACAACCGTAGGCCCTTCGTCGGCACACGGCAATGAAACTTAAGAAGGGGGCGGCCCCCTCGACCGCCCCCCGAGCACCGCCCCCACCGATCTAACAAGTTTCGGAAACAATTGGGGCCGCCCGGTGGGTGTGCCGAGCGGCTGCCGTTGCGTTTACGATTCGACGGCAGGCCGATGATCTCCGTCGCCTCGCGAAGCGAAACCCACCAATTCGCTCTCGGCCGGCGAGAGATGATGGGTTTCGCTGCGCTCAACCCATCCTACGCGAGCTACGTCGCGCACGTCATCCTTTGCGCTCGGCGATCGGGCGATCGATTGCTCCCGCCCGCAAGAGATGATGGGTTTCGCTGCGCTCAACCCATCCTACGCGGGCTAGCTACGCGGGCTAGCTACTCAGTATTGAGCGGCCCGCCGGACGCGCTCCAAGTCTTCAGCCAAAGCGCGGAACTCTCTCGCGAGGTCAATCAACGCCCTTTTGGCGTAGACCTCTCTGGTCTCGCTCGCGAGCTTGAGACAGACTGCGGCGTTGTGCCGATATTCCTTGGACGATTGCATATTGGCGCTCCGAACGTCATCACCAGGATCTTCTGTTCTGCCCGGGCCTTGCACTTGCACAGTTCGGCCATCGGCGTTGGGGCTTTCTCAACCTCCGATACGATACCGCGTGCCCACGGATACAGCTGTGATGGCGATCACAGCCTGGGCGGGATGCTGACGCCCTCGATACCGCCCCGGCGCTGAAGGCCAAGCTCGCGGCTGGGGAAAAGGCAGATGTCTTGATCCGTCTTCCCGCGTCCCAACTCGGGAACCATGGAAAGAGGCCCGCCCAGTGCTGCCGAGCGCCCCTAAACAATCGCCACATCCTGGTAGAGGGCGTGAGAGCCGGAGTATCCGCTCTCCATGGGGTGGATTGTCTCTGCGGGACGTATGGTCTGTGTGGACAATGCATCCCCCTCTCGGTGGCTTGCAGACCGCTCGTAGGTCACATCGAAGATCCATGCGCCCGTCCGCACAGCGCCGTAGCTGGTATCGATCGCAGTGTGCTCTATGGAGGTGAGCACGTAGCCGCTACTGACGGCGTCCTCGGGATTGCCGATGAAATCACGTCCATCACCATCCCCGGCAGCGGGATGAACCTCGGTGAACAAAAACGTGTTGCTAGTCCCGTCGGAGATGTCGCCTGCGGCGACGGTCACGCCGCCGAGAAACCCGCCAAAGTCGTCTGGCATCCCCCCGAGGAAGAACACGAGGCACTCGTGACCAGTTGCGGTGTGGTCATTCCCGGCGTTGCTGCCACGTCCGATGTCACCGTCGATTCCGTCCATCTTCATGAAGATCGGCATCGCACCCTCCTCGACCCATGGTCGTCGGCAGTTGCGAACATCCACCAACGATGTGTCGCGACCGGCGAGGGGCGGGTTCACAGGGGACGCGGTTTTTGACCGGTGCCGGGCAGCGCCAGAGGTGGGCCGCTCGGGGCGGGCCGAGCAGCGCCATTAAAAAAGCTCCGCCGGCGATGGAAGGCCAGTTGTCGGACTGTGATCGAAAGCCGCTCGCATAATGGGTCGAGGTAGGCCGTTCCTCACGCTCTCAATGTATCGACTCATCTCGTTTGGTCTTCAACCGTCCAGTTCTGAGCGCATCGAAATAATCGCGCGCGCGCGTCTCAGTCTGGGGGCCGACAAAGACCGCAACGTAAGGGCGGCCAGCCTCGTCGAAATACTCGACACACCACGCTCCATCGCGGTCTTCGTGGACAGAGATGACCTGAAGCGGATCCCTCACCTTGGTTCTGGTGCGCTTCATTGAGTTCATGTCCGCTTGCTGGCGGCTGACGTCTCGACCCTCTTAGTGCTTTGATTGGTCGTCACAATTAACAACGAAGGCCGGCGCAATTGCGGTGAGGGGCCGTCGGCTGGCATTCCGCTCGCGAATGAGAGGCCCGCCTGAAGCGCGGGGCTCGGCGGTCTTGTTTATTGGATTTGCGCGCGTTCTAGTATTGGATTTGCGCGCGCTCTATCAGGCCGCATTCTTCACACCGATAGCTGACCACCATCGAGATGGAATTCTCGAAGTCCAATTCGCATCGGTCAATTTCCATCAGAACGCGACACTGTGCGCACAATGGACGATTCCGCAATCGGCTGCGGCGAAAGGGTAAAATGTTAGTGGCGTTCTCCACTGGCATCGGATGGCCCTATCGCTGGTTGCTCCCGCAAAAGCAAAACCCCGCTTGAAGGGGCGGGGTCTGCTCGCCTGGTCCCCTCTGCGGGGCGATACGCTGGTACATCCAGGCAAGAGCAATTCACGACCGACAACTGCCGAGGTTTTCCCTGGTTCCCTTGCAGCCGCCTCGTACTCTTACGGGGCAGATGACCAAGGGCAGATAACGAAGCCCCGGAAAGAACGCCGCCTGGCGCACCTCAACGCCCGGCGGGGTTCAAGGCCTCGGGAACGCGGGCTAAGAGTCCTGTGCTGGAGCGTGCCCCGTTCCTTCGGAATCGGGACGCGCTCCGCGGCGACAGCACCGACCATGCCGCGGTCACCATAGGTGATGGTGATGGTGATGATGGTGGTGTTGGTGATGACCAACATCACCGACACCGACGCCACCTTGGATCAAATAACGGCCGGCAACGGGGCGGAATTTGGCAACACGTAGGCAAGTGGGGCAATATCGTGAAAGCCATTCTGCTATTGGCCATCCACAGTCAGCGGCGAGCGCGGAGCGGAAATGGCGGAGCGGAAACGTCGGAGGTCCTGCCATGTTGAACTTGCCGAAAGTTCCTATCATGTTGAACTTGCCGAAATTGGCTGTGATCGCGGTTCAAGCGACAGTGGGGGTCGCACTCGGCGCCTCGTGGGCGGTGACAGCCCTCGCCGAGATCGCGCCAGCGAACCCGGTAACGCAGAGCCAGACCACTCCTGTGCTTCGCGGGGGTGATCTTGTCCGGCTGCGTTCGGGCGGGCCGGCGTTAACCGTCAAGAGTGTCCATGGCAACTGGGTCATCTGCACTTGGTGGCATGAGAGGTTCGGCATGTTTCGGACTGCCGGCTTCCCCGTTGCCATGATCGATGGGCCGATCAGGGCACTTGCGGCTGCGGTAAGTCCACAAACGGACGCGGGTCCACAAACAAATGGTCAGGCGAGTCCTGCCAAACGCAGCGACCACCCTCCGGGTAATTTGAGCGACGCCGGACTAACCAATCAGAATCCCACCGCGCAGGGCGCCAATCAGACCGTTGGCGTTGGGCAGATGGGGCCGGCCAGCGCGCTCACGTCAATGAGCCCTCCGACTACGCCTGCGCAAGCGTTAGCAGTGCTACAGGACATCGTACAAACCAATCAGAATCCCACCGCGCAGGGTACCAGTCCCGTTAAGACGGTATCACCATTGCAAAAGGGTACCGATCAGACAATTAGCGTTTCGCGGGTGAGGCCCGCGCTGATATTGCCCCAGAGCACCACCCAGACGGTGCCCCAGGGCACCGTCCCGACGGTATTACCATTTCAGCAGGGCGCTGCTACCAATCAGCCCGTTGGCGTTGGGCAGATGGGGCGGGCCAGCGCGCGTCAATGAGCCCTCAGGGTATGATCGGTAGACGTTTTTGGAACCAGCCGACTACACCGAGAATTGTCAGCGGCCGCTTAGGAAGCCAGACTGACCAGAGCTACCGCAGCGCCGGCAGTGCGCTGGCCGCGTCCTCGTAGATGTGGCCGGCAACCTTGCCATCGGGCGGATCGCCGTGTCCTGATTCAGAACGATTCAGGTCTGCCCCAAGGACCAGAGGACGTTCCACCGGCAGGCTGCAGGGGGGCGGCAAACCGACTGCGCGCAACGGTCGCTCGCTGGTAGCTCAGTCGAGGTCGGAGCGCTGCCGGGCGAGAACCAGGGCTCAGCCGGGCCCGTGGCACCGCGCGGCGATAACGCTGGCTGAGTGACGCGCGAGGTAGTGGGGTGGTGAAGCTCTGGATTTTTGGTCCCCGGCCCCGCCCCGTTCCCGACTGGCGCCGCGCGCAACAATACGCCTCTTCTGTGACGCCCGTCACAGACGCACCTCGATAGCTCTCGTACTCGCATACTGCGACTTCTCCCTTATTGGAGGGCAAACGATGGTCACCCTTGCGGATATCTATGAGCAGAACGCCAAAGAATGTGAGGCGGCTGCCGAGCGCACCGACCAATCGGTTGAGCGTTCGATCTTGCGGCGGATGGGTCGACAGTGGGCGCGCGATGCGTTAGCGGCACGCGCAGCAGACGCGGCCCCCTTCTCTGATCACGGCCGCGCCGCCTGACACTCCCTCACGCGGCGGCCGCGCTTGCCTCGAAAGGGTCTCCCGGCCGGCGCGCATCGGCGCGCGTCATTTCGCCAGTGTCATGTGCGCCGTTTCACGGGATTGGGGGGTAGGCGTGAAGGGCAGCAGTGCCTCGTTCTCTTGCTGGCTCAGCTCGGCTTCAAGCGCGAGTCTCGTCCATGTGCGTGCCATATCGGTAAGAATGGCATGCACTCTCGGATTGGGCGCGCGGGCCGCCATCTGCCGACATTCAGCGGCCCGTTCTCGACATTCGATTGGCGTAATCATCATGTGTCCGCGTTCAGAACTGGATGGGGGCAGAGCAACCTCGACGGGCCACCGTGCGAGGCACTCGGCTAGGGAGGGAGGGTGCCACTCCGCGCCACTCTCTGCCCCCGCGCTTAATCGTGATCTGGAAGATGGCGGCCGTCCGTCCGCTAATGGACGCATCGTGCACATTTTTGGCTTGTGTTGCAGCGCGGCAACTAAGATGTGGTCCGATGCTCGGTCTTGTTGGAACCATGCCGCGCGGAATGGCCGGGCTTCGGCGGCTCTCACACGTGGTCAGTCTCGGGCCGCCATGGCCGCCCAGCCCCTCGGAACACTTTCGATTGCGCGGCATTAGGCGTTCGTCGGACGCGGGCGTTTGACATGGTTCGGAGTTCGCTATGAAGACGGTTGCTGCTGGTTTGCTTGCTGTCCCGTTCCTCCTCGCTCTCGACCCGTCCCCGGCCGCCGCGCAGGCCAACCGCCCCTGGTGCGCGCAGTATTACGGCTTCGGCGGTGCCACCAATTGCGGCTTCACCTCCTATCAGCAGTGCATGATGACGGCGGGACCGGGCACCGGCGCCTGGTGCGTGCGGAACCCGATGTATCAGGGGTACCGGTACTCCCGCACGCGACGCTAGAGCATGATCCGGAAAAGTGGGTACCGGTTTTCCGAAAAGATCATGCTCAAACAAAAAGCTAGAGCGTGATTGCGACTCAACCTGAAGCCATCACGCTCTAGCGCACAGGCGATGTCCAACTTGCTCAAACACCTCGCTGCATCGGGCCGTCCGAGGCTCGGCTCCTGCTGGGGCCGCTGCGTCGTGCATTCCGTCGAGGCGGCCGAGGGGATGCAATGAGGACCGCGTCTGGACCAGACTTTGAGAACTCGGCCAATAGCTGGCGCAGGAACTGCTCGATATAGTCGGCGTCCTGGCCGGCGAGTTCCTGTGCGATGGCTTTGAGCGCGGCCGCGTCCTTCGGAAGTACGCTTGTCATTCGTTTCCTCCATTCCTCCCAAAACGGTGATCGGTGGAAGCATGGCACAGGCAGGATCGTACGTTTGTGAACTGCATCACCCCCGCAGCCGCGTCCCACGCACGGGGCGTCCGCGAGGTCCAGCTGACCGACCGTGGAGGCCGCGCGCACATAGCCGGCCGGCGGGGCCGGACAAGCGGCCTCGATGGTGTGACCATCGACGACAAGGGGCCGCGTCATTGACCAGGCGCAAGGGCGAAATCACGGCCCGCATGATGGGGCTGGAATATCCCCGAGGCTGAAAAGAGTCGGGTCTGGACCGCCCCTTATGAGCGCGTCCTCTTTGCTGTGCCCGGCTCAATATATGGCATCATCCCATTGTTTTGGTTTGTCTTCAGCTCCTGGCGCCGGAGACCACCGTAGTCCGTACATCGCCCAAAGAATCAGTCCTGTGAAATCCCACATGGCCTAGCTCCCCCCTTCGCTTAACACCTCACGCCGAGCCTTTTCCAGACGCCAGCGTAGCAGCATCCCACCGTATTCAGGAACTGGGCCGCCCCGTGACGGGCCAAGCGAGCCGCACTGCTGATTCGCGGATTTTGATGGGGTGTGTCTTTCACAACACAGCGAACCGTGCCCGAGGCACTGAACCCGCCTCGGCCCCTCCTGGGCGGGGTTCCCTTGTCGAGCACGAACTCACGCTCAAGCTCCTTGGCCTCTATCTATCAGCGTGTCCGCGTATCTCTCCCAGAGGTTCATCCAGCCGATCCCCACCAAGGACGGCAAGGTCCTGCACACTGTCCGTGAGGCGCGCGAGTACATGCTGGCACTCCCGGCAGGCCGGGCGTCACGCGAGCAATGGCAGCAAGCTGCCCAGCTCCTGCGAGATGAGGCTCCGGTATACGCGCTGAGCCGGCAAATCCAGCTCGCACTACTATACGACGGCAAGCTCGATATCCGGGCTATGGAGGCGCACGAATGAAGCTAAGCGATTGCAACAACCAGTCTGATGGTGAATTGCTTATGATCTGGCCATCGCGAACGGCCCGCCTAGTGGGCGAAACTCGCCGGCGCGCCCGCGCTGGGCGGGCCGTATTGCGTGGCGACATAGCCCAGGATCATGACGGCCGTCGCCGCGAGGCTGATGACGAGAAGAACGCGGGAAAATCTCATGTCGTTCTGCTCCGGCACTCAAGGCGCCAGCATGTGCGGACGCCCTTCTTCGATCACCCACACGGCGGGTCGCGAGCGGAAATTGCCGCCGCCGGGTTCGCGCGTCACCACGCCAGCCGCGCCCTCGTAGCGCGTCAGGCCTTGCACGTACGCTGCCGGATCGCGCCCGTCCGCGAGCGCGCGGGCGAGGATCTTGAGCGAGTCGTAAGCGTAAGGCGTCATGTGCGCGGCGAAGCGGACGCCGCGGAAACGCGCTTCGAACCGCGCTTGGAAACTCGCATCGGCGAGATGGGTGTCGGTGTACCAGACGCCTTCGAATGCGCGCAGATCGGCAGCGGCCGATGGGGTGACTATGGACGCGATATTGGCGACGCCTTGGCGGCGCAATTCCGCGACCAGCCGGTCGATGAGCGGCGGAAACGCCTCCGCGAACACGAGATCTGCATTCGCGGCGCGCGCCTCCTGCGCCAGCAGCGCGAAGTCGGTCGTCTCATCGGCGAAGCGGCCGTCGAAGACGATGCGCATTCCGTCCGAGAGGGCTTCGCGCGCCATGGCATTGGCGTGATTGCGAACGCTGGTTTCTTCTTGCGCCAGCAGGGCGATCGTGGCAACGCCGCGTCGTTTGGCTTCCGCCACCCAGCGCGTCGCTTCGTCTTCGGGAAGTGGGATGTTGGTGAAATTGAATTGGCCGTCGCCGATCGTGCGCACCGAGCAGACGCAGATGTGGGGAATGCGTTGATCCCTCGCGTGCGGCGCGGTGAACTGACCTGACGCCGACACCGCGCCGAGCACGGCGTCGATGCGGCGCGTGGCGAACGCCCGATCGATCACGCGCCGGACATGCTCGGGCGTTCCGGTCGTGTCGACGATCAGCAACCGCACCCGCTCGGCGTCGGGACCGAGGTCTTCCTTGGCCATTTCCGCGGCGCGCACGAAAGACTGCACCAGGACGGCGCTCGGGCCGCTCACCGGCGCGATGATCGCGATTGTAGTGGTCTTGGCATTGATATAGGCGTCCGCGCCCGCGACGGCGCCGACGAGCGCCGCGGCGACCAACGCCGGAGCGACCGGCAGGCGCGTCATCGCTCCGGCGGCGTCAGCTCTGTTGTCAGCGACGGCGGCCAGGAAACGCCAGCCCGTGATCGCCACCCAGAGGCCGGCGAGCGCCATGGCGACGCCCGTCAGGCGGCGCGTCAGCGTCAGCCAATCCAAGGACATCGCGCTGTGTGAAGCTGCGACGAGGGCAAGCGTATGCTCGACAAAACCATGCAGCAGGCCGAAGCCGACGATCAGCCAAACATTGAGCAGCGCATAGGCGATCAAGGCGCCGCGGCCGCCGCTGCGCTTGAACCACGCGAGCACGCCATAACCGCCGACAAGGAAAACAACCGCGATGACGACGCCCATCAGACCGAGTTCGAGCACATGATGGATCGCCACGATTGAAGCTGCGATGCTTAAGCTCGTGAGCGACGCGCGGGCGTATTGGTTCACCATGGGCGCCAGGTATCGGGCGGGCCTCGGCGGATCAACCGCTGGCGCACGATATCGGCACAACAGCGCGAGATTGTTCGGAAACGCCCGCACTCAGTGGGCAAGCGAGGTTAAGACAGGTCTCGCGAGCCGTTCGAAGTGGCCATGGACGCAGTCGACGCGCAGGCTCGGCTTGCGTTCCAGCCACCAAGCCAAGACGGCCCATTGCGCGCCGACGAAGAATTCGACCGCAGGCTCGACAGTATCCCTCTCATATCCCGCGTCGGTCAATTCGCTGGTGGCGACTTCGGCGAGCACGCCTTGCAGCTTCTTGAACACCGCCATCCCCCGATCCGGATCGCGCAGCAGTGAGAGATAGAGATCGCGATTTTCGTGCGCGTGTTCGTAGAATGCGCGGCTGAACCGCAGCAGACGTTGCTCGGGCGTCGCGCCTTCAGCAGCGGCCAGCGCTCCCAATCGTTTGACGTTCTCGCGAAGCAGATCGTCCTTGCCGTGGAAATGCGCGTAAAACGTCGAGCGCGCGACCTTGGCCCGCTCCAGCAACGCATCGACGGAGACGCCGCGATAGCCATGCGCCGCCATGAGCGACATCAGCGCATCCAGGAGCGCTGATTGTGTCTTTTGAACCCGTTTGTCGACCGGCATGGACAAGAGAATGGGGTTTCCATGGGCAAAGGTCGAGACTCGGCGACGAACTGCAAGAATTTTCCAGGTGGCTCCGATACGGGCGAGAGGGACACTCCTCGAGTCTGAGCGTTTGCGGGGAAAGCCCGGAAATTCCGTTTCGCGCTCGGTGCTGTCAGTCGGACCGGCAGCAGGCGGGCAGGCGGGCCTGTCCGAGAGAATGCCGCACGAGACCGAACGGGTGGCTCGGCCCGGTCCCCTGGCCTGAAAACACCCCCAAGGGATCGCGATGGGAGGGCCACCCCCGGGTCGGGCCGAGCCGCTCCGACTGTCCCATCCGGTCAGCGGCAGTGCGAGTGGTTCTGTCGGAGAGCCTAAACGCGGAGTTAACGGCGAGCCCGTTCTAGGGCGACGCTTTCGCACACACCATCACGAGAGGGCTGGTGGCGGCGCCCCGGGAGCAAGTGACCGTTCTTTCGTTGACCAGTGTCACAGGACTTCTGCGCGGGCCACAGTATGCGATGACAAGCACCTCGTTTTGGTTGCACTCCGCTCTGCATGCGGCGGCCTCGCAGTTGGAGCGCGTAACGCGGACGGCGCTGTCAGTCGGAGCTGACGCCGCAGTGGCAGGCGGCCCAGGAGGGCCTTCCGCGCCCTGAGGGCCCGGCGGTCCTGGTGGGCCAGCAGGTCCCGCCGGACCGGGCTCGCCCTTTTGACCCGCCGGCCCGACCGGGCCGGGATCTCCCTTGGGGCCGGGCGCGCCCTCACCACAGCCTGTCACGCAAATAGAAACGGCGATTGCAATGGCGATCCTTTTGACATGCATGCACGCACCTCGGTGCTACTTGCCCGTAGTGCAAAATATCACAGGATGTCGAGCGCGACTCCCCGGCCGGCGCGATCGTAGCATCGCGAAGGCGTGGGGCCGCTCGCTCGGGCGGCCCTTTCTGCCCCAAGGGCAGGTGCCTGAGAGGGCCCGCACTGCACATGATTGCGATGTTGACCGAGCACAAGCCCGAGGATTCCCGCGAGGATGGCCATTGCGCGTGAGAGCGCCCGTCGATGCCTCGAGGCCGAGCCCGCGACACTATGAGCGGCTCTCAGGTCTTGATCATGCCATAAGGCAGCGTGACACACGGCCCGCACAATCGGGATCTAGAGTGGGGATAAATGAACAGGACCTTGCTAGTTGCTATTGCGGCTGTGACGCTGATGAGCGCAGCCGGTGCCGCATCAGCCCAGCGCATCATTCTTGATTTCGGCCCTGGCTACGGCCCGCCACCACCTCCGGGTTATGGTCGCGGCTACGGTCCGCCTCCTCCGGGTTATGGTCCTGGCTACGGCCCGCCTCCTCCGGGTTATGGTCCTGGCTACGGCCCGCCCGGTCCCTACTATCGCAGCTACGGCGGTGGCGGAGGTGGGTACTACCGGCCCGGCCGTTTCCGAACTTGGAACGGTTGCCAGCCGGGCTGGACCGTGCAGGACGGTCTCTGCAAACCGTACCGGGGCTATTAGGTCTGTTCCGGAAAGCCGCCAGCAAGAGCGGATTCCAGCAGCCGCGGCGATACGGCGAGCAAAAGCGCACAGGCGGCGATTTGGATCGACAGGCCCGCGCTCGGGAACGGCACGGCCATTTCCGCTGTGGCGCCTTAGAAAGCGGCCCGGTTGCGGCGCCCATCGATCCGCTCGTGCAATCATCCTAGAGAAGGACGGTTAATGCGATGTTGATCGAGGCGGCAGGGCGCGCGCACACAGCCAATGCCCACCGACTTCGATGCTGACGAAAAGTGCGTTCAGAGGCCCGCGAGTGTGCGGTGGGTTTCGCCACAGCCCGCGAAGACGGGCGTAAACGCCCTAAAGGCTCGGCCCCATCCTACGCATTGACCGCGCGACATTTTTTGCTTCGTCGCAATTGTTATGTTGACTACGTTACGTGAGTCACCTATAAAAGGCGCAGTCTCCGAAATTGCGCTTGCATCCCCGTTCGATGCCGCCCGCGGCGTTCCCGCCCGGCGCGCGTCGACGCAGTCCGCAACGGCGTAATGAAACGAGATTATCCACTATTCATGGGCAAAACCTGTCGAAATCCGCTGCATAGACAAAAACGGCTGAAAACGCCCCGCACGCGTGCGATGGGTTTCGCTGCGCTCGACCCATCCTACCCATTGACCGCGCGAGGCTTTTGGCGCCGTCGCAATTCTCCTGTTGACTACGTTACGTGAGTCACCTATAATTCACGCATTCTCAAGAATTGCGTCTAGACCACGTCATGCGTGCAAGGCGAGTGCAATCCCTATTTCGGCGTCAAATTCGCGACGCAGTGGCGGAACATCCCAATTCCTGGCGAGGGGAGGCGATACCGTGAAACGCGTTCAGCCGGTTCATCGCAACGACACGGGTGCCAAAGTCCTCAAGCTGCATCAGTGCTTGCTGTTTCTTATCCTCAATCAGCCCGACATTTCCGACAACGACCGCGATACTCTTGCGAAGCGGCTCGCGCCCGAGATGCGCGACGAGACGTTTGGGCAAGCGACCCATGATCTCGTTTACATCTGGCAGGATCAGATGAAGGAGCGGGCTGATGTCCCCAAGGAGATAAAAAGCGGCTTCGTTAAGAACGGGGACGTTGACGCGGGGACAGCCAAGGCTCTGAACTGGCTTCTCGCCCAACTCGGCGCGCTCCGGGTCTCGCGCGCGCAGCCGGCCGCTCCACAGGACTATCAAGGCATTCCGAAAGCACTTTCGGCACGCCTGAGGGCTCCTCGAGAATAGAAGCAAACGAGGTGAACTTTTCGCACTGCGTCAATTGATGGTGGCGAACGCCGCTTTGGGCCGGACTCGGTCAGCGGACGATGTAGGCTCAGTGTCCGGGTTGCCCGAAAGCGGACATGGCGGGGCGATTTATGAGTACACGCCCTAGCACGCGTAGGATGGGTTGAGCGCAGCGAAACCCATCTCGTTTGGTCGTTGTTGCTCGACCGATCCGAGAGGCGCATCAGCGAAAACTGCGCTGATGGCTAAGCCGCTTAGATCACATGACAGGAAGTCCGCAGTCAGGGCCCCGAGCGTCCGGCATCGGTTTCGCTGCGCTCAACCCATCCTGCGCCTGACATGAACTGACGCCCTCACGACGCGGCAGCCGGGGCCCGACCTCGCTGTCGGTTCGCGCGGGCTTGCTTCCCACACCCTTCGATCTGGAAAGGCGCCGGGCACGGGCCCGCACGCGCGGGAGTGGGGCGTTGGCCGCTGCCGGCCCGCGAGGCCGGCATCTTTTCGTTCGGACCAGTCGCTGACTGCATCGGGGGCGCAAATCAGTGACGTCCCGCAGCCAAAAGCAAAACGAAAGGAGAAGCAAGCGGCATCCCGAAGACCCGGATCGCGAGACCAAATTGGCGCGGAGGCGTGCCCGTTATCACCTTCACAAGGATGCAATCAACGAGCGTGTCCGGTGCAGGTACGCCACCGATCCCGAGTTCAGGCTGAAACGAAAGAAGGATCCCGTGAAGGCTCGCGGAGCGGAGCTCAAGATCAGATACGGAGTCTCCCTGGAGGACTACGCGACGCTGCTGGCGCGGCAATTCGGGGTCTGCGCAATCTGCCTGCGGCAACCCGCGCAACGGCTTTGCGTCGATCACTGTCACGCGACCGGCAAGATCCGCGGCCTGCTTTGCCGGGCCTGCAACTGCGCGCTGGGGCTCTTGCGCGACGATGCGAACGTGGCAATTGCGGCGGCAGCCTATCTCAGAAAAACGTCAGCGTAGGGTGGGTTGAGCCTTAAGGGCGTGAATGCGCTTAAGGCTCAACCCATCCTACGCGGCCTGAAGCTTGAAGCTACTCAGTATTGAGCGGCCCGCCGGACGCGTTCCAAGTCTTCAGCCAAAGCGCGGAACTCTCTCGCGAGGTCGATCAACGCCCTTTTGGCGTAGACCTCTCTGGTCTCGCTCGCGAGCTTGAGACAGACTGCGGCGTTGTGCCGATATTCCTTGGACGATTGCATATTGGCGCTCCGAACGTCATCACCAGGATCTTCTGTTCTGCCCGGGCCTTGCCCTTGCACAGCTCGGCCATCGGCGTTGGGGTTAGCTCAACCTCCGATACGATACCGCGTGCCTACGGATGCAGCTGTGATGGCGATCACAGCCTGGGCGGGCAAGGCTGCTTCACGGGCTAATCCCGTTCCTGCACCACGAGCCGCCTGCGCTGCTCCTCGCTGAGATTGAACTCCGTGACAGCCGCGGCTTCCGCCGACTTTGCGTCCGGCGCCTCGACGTCACCGAGAACTTTGGCGCGGCCGCGGAGAATCGAGACGCGCCACGAGCGCAGATGGTCGCGCTAAAGCCCTTCTCGGCCATCGGCAGGACTTGCGATCGCGTTGGAAAGCGCTCGATGCAACATCCAGATGACAGGGAATGCAGCAATGCAAATCAGACCCATCGCCCAAAATGCGGCCAGTCCAAAACGGGCATAAAGCCATCCTGAGAGGATCATCAAAACGGCCGTGGCGCCGCCAACGCCAACAAGACCGTAGACTGCCTGCGCTGTTCCGGCCAAAGCGGACGGTACGGTGTCGGTGATGATGCGCATGGATGCGAGGTGGAGGAGGGCAAAGGTGAATCCGTGTAGCGGTTGAACCAATGCAAGCGCTGCGACTTCGGTCGTTTGGGCCATGACCCCCCAGCGCACCAGGCCGCAAAATGCCGCCAATGCCAATGCACCGGTCGGGTTCAGCACTCTCAACAGAGTTGGACCTATCAATAGAAAGACCAACACCTCACCGGCGACCGACTCCGACCAAAGCACCCCGATGGTCGCGGGGCCGATGCCGGCCTCGCTCCAACGGATCACGGCAAAGGAATCATACATCGCATGACTGCCCAGAACGAGCGCGGCGACCAAAGTGACGCGCATGAACGCTCGCTCGCGAAGCAGCGTCAACCAGGGACGATCGACGCTCTTCGCTCCGAGCCTCCCTCGTTGCTCTCCCGGGGAATGCAGGCACAAAGATCGCGACGATCGGAATCGACAGCAACCAGATCGCGCTTAGCCACATGATGGCGGAGAAGCCATAAATTCCTGCTGCGTGTCCGGCCAGCAGCGTACCTGCGACGAATGCAGCCGAGCCCACGCCGCGCACCCATCCGTACTCGAATCCTCCCGCATTCTTTCCTGCTCGTGCATTGGCGAGTGACAAGGCGTCCGCGAGAGGGACGAGAGGTGCGAGCACAGCAACCTGAAATAGGCAGATGAACATGACCGTCTTGAATCCATGGGCTGCCAAATATGCGAGCGCGGCGCCGCCCGCGAGAATGGCGCAAACCGCAAGCACCGCTCGGAAGGCATGAAAACGGTCGGCAAGGCGTCCTGCAAAGGGCCCGCAGATGAGTTCGGACAGCGGTTCCTGCACCGAGCACGATCCCGAGCTCTTCAGGCCCAAGCCCGCGCTCTGCAAGAAAGGCAGGCAAGAACGGCGAAGCGGATCCGAACGCAGTGAAGAGCGCGGCATAGAGGATTGCAAATCGAAAGAATACGGCGTGCTCAATGATCATGGACATGTCGGCTTGCCCGGCGGGCTTGTCCTCCAGGCTGCTGCTGCCGGTGGGATTCGAGCCGGTGCCCGGCCGGCGCGCATCGGTGCGTCCGCAGGGGCGTCATGGAACGAGGTTACCCGCTATTCATGGGCAGAAAACGATCGAAACACGCCGCATGGACAAAAATGGCCGAAACGTCCCTCATGCGTGCGGCGGGTATCGCTGCGCTCGAGGCGGTCCTACCGCATTGACCGCGCGAGCCTTTTTCGGCCGTCGCAATTTTCCTTTTGACTACGTTACGTGAGTCGCCCATAAAAGGCGCATTCTCCATAACTGCGCAGTGACTACCGTTTCGATGCTGCCGTCGCCCCCAGGCCGGCGTGCATCGGCGCGGGAGGACGTCGCCTGGCGCCAGGACGCCCGGCGAAAAGGCCCTCCCGCTGAACTCGCGCGCTCGCGCGCACAAACCTGAAAGGAAAACGACATGACCGATGACGACGCGCCGCCCGATGGCGGCACGGCGGCCGGATTGATGCGCGCCGCGCTGATGCGGGCGCTGCGCCGGCCGGCCGAGGATCCCGATGGCGGTGCAACCACCAAGCTGCAGCGCATCGCCGACAAGCTCGTCGACAAGGCCGAGGACGGCGACATGTCGGCGATCAAGGAAGTGTTCGACCGCTCTGACGGCAGGTCCGTGCAGGGCGCAAGCGTGGCCGATGACGGCCCCAAGAAGATGATACTCCAATGGAAAAACGCAGACTCGTCCTCGACTACGAGCCCCGCAAGCAGTTCGCTGCATTTCACAACCGGGCCCAGCGATTCGCCTGCATCGTAAGTCATCGCCGCGCCGGCAAGACCGTGGCCTGCATCCACGACCTGCAGCTCGCCGCGACCGCCAGCAGGAAAGTTCGGCCGTGACGCTCGATCGCCGGGCGGTGCATCGCGGCTTTGATCGACCGATAGCGTATGCGCCTCTTGGGTACGCATGAGTCGGATACTGCGACGCCTCGCCTAAAGCTTGCAAGTCTTACTGAAACGCGCTAGAGTTGTACCGACGCCTGCGAGGCGAGATGGAAATCCATATTTCATTTCGCGCGAATTCGTGACGCACTGGCGGAACATCCCAGTTCCTTGCGAGAGGAGGCGATGCCGTGAAACCCGTTCAGCCGGTTCATCGCAACGACACGGGTGCCAAAGTCTCCAAGCTGCATCAGTGCTTGCTGTTTCTTATCCTCAATCAGCCCGGCATTTCCGACAACGACCGTTCGGCAAAGCGCACATGCCGGCGAGGCACGCTGATCGCCCACAAGCCAAGCATTTCAGTCGCTTAGCGGTGTCATTGTAGTCCTGCTGCTCTGTGATATTCTAGCAACGTTCCCGGCTCTCCTCACAAGCGCTACGAGAGAGAGCCTTATCCTATGAACTTCCTATCGAAAGTAGGAATATTTCTTGGCTTTGTTCTCTTCGTGTACGCGTGGCTCGCCGCCGTAGCGTGGATTCAGCGACGTGCCTCTGCTCTCAGCGCAGGAGCGGCCGCACCTCCCGCAGGACCCACCTACCTCTTCTCTACATTCCTTACCCTCGCGTTCCCAGGCTTGGCATTGGGATCAGTTTGGATACTTTCGGATTTTTTCGACATCGTACTGACCAGTACGTTCGTCATAGTCGGCCAGCTTTCCTTGGCTCTGCAGTATTTCACGCGTTCTATTGTAACATCTCCGGATTTGCCGGTGTTTGAACGTAGAATGTACTTTACCTTCGAAGTAGGACTGAACTATCCTATAATCGCTTTCAGTTTTTTTATGATATCCGCACTATGCTTTTCATTGATAGTTCCAATTATGTGCGGATTTGCATACTTTGGAAACGAAGTGCCATCTGATCGTGCAACAAAACAGGTTTTTACAATCATGTTCGGATTGGCGTCGTTGATGGGTGTATTATTTACAGCAGGCTTTCAGATCCCCTACATTTCCTCGCGAAACGTTGATGCAAAAAATCGCCTAACTGCTGTTACTGCTCAATTCGCAGGCCTGGGATCTACTTTGCTCACGCTGGCTGTGTTTTTCTGGTCGCTTGAAATTCCTAGCGAGCCCTACACTCCAATTTTAAAAAGAGAACTCCTGTCGGCATCATCAGCGATGTCTATATCACCGCTGCTTTTGGCAACACTTCTTGCATATATCTTTGCAGCTTCGATCGTCCCATTTGTCGTGGGCTCCCGTCGGGCAGCATTGTGGCAGCGTGATCTATTAAACCGCCAGCGGTCTTGGCTGGAAAAATTGTCAGAGACTCTCAGATATCCGACGCCGACGTTATACCCGTCCAAGTTGGACAAAGTGACCAATGAAATACTCATAGAGAAAGAGCAGTTTATCTCAGCTGACAAGTTTCTCGCCTTGATTTTCGATGATACAGAAAAGGGTTCTGATTTAAAGCGTGTAGTTTCTTGGGCAGAACGATGCCAGAGCTTAAATCCGCGGTTACAGTACATTGGTTTTTTAAAAGAGACGCTTGAGCTTCTAAAGGAGGTCGGTTCTGAGCTTGCCCGTAAAGCAACCGATCGAGAAAAAATAGATTACGCGGGTGACTTTGCTAAAAACTACAAAGAAAAAGCGGCCGATATTTCCGACCGGAAACGCTTCGACAAGGGAGTAACAATACCAGCGGTAGCTACTTTCATTATAATGGGACTTATGACAGGTTTCATCCAGAAAGTAGGAGAAGTGGCGTATGATCGTGCATTGGCTACACTTACAGGAACTGCTCCCAACTAGCACGCGTAGGATGGGTTGAGGGTAGGGAGACCCATCTCGTTTGGCCCGTTGTTGCTCGACCGAGCCGAGAGGCGCATCAGCGAAAGCTGTGCTGATGGCTAAGCCACTTAGATCACTGACAGGAAGTCTGCAGTCAGGCTCCGAGCGTCCGGCATGGGTTTCGCTTCGCTCAACCCATCCTACGCCCTACGCGCTGGGGCTTGAGGCACGTCGCACCGTCATTGCCGCCGACCGGGCGGCAAAGCCGCTGCCGTGAGGTAGTATGGTGGCGAGCGGCGGAAGCGGATGGCGGTTTGGGAGCTGGACTGAGCGGGAAGGAGGAGTGGGCTGATGGCGGATTACACAGAGCGGACCCTGACCGAGCTAGCTGATGGGATCAACCAGACGGATAGCGCGATAGCACGGTGCAGGGAAATACTTCGCGGTTTAGGCCAACCGAAAACCGAGGGTTTGCAGGCAGTCGTCGAGGCGATACGCAACCTGCTGCCGAAGCTCGAACAAGATCTGACGGATCTAAAGAACGCACTCGATGTGAAGGCAAAAGTCTCCCCCAAACGCATTTCCTAAATGCCGCTCACATCCGGAGCCGTGAAGCACAAACGCGTAGGATGGGTTGAGCGCAGCGAAACCCATCTCGTTTGGTCGCTGTTGCTGCTCGACCGATCCCCCGGGGGCACACTGCCCTTGCTGGGGTTGATACGAACAAACGCGCTAACCGCCATGGCTGTCCGGCTCGGTCATCTCACGAGGATTGCCTAGCGGGTCCAAAGTGCGCGAATGCTTGTCATGCAGGAAGACGGCAAGCTGGGATCTTATGGCGTCGCCCTGAGACGCCACCGCCTCCTGAAAGAGCTGATTTTGCACCTTTTGGGGCAATTGCTCCATACCCGAATGACAGCTTCGCCCAAGGCGCGCGTGAGCTGATCCGTGATCACGCGTGAAGTTGGATCGGTGGATGACATCTCAACTACTCCCGCAATCCGCACCCCCGGCACGCCGCTCTCGCCGCCGCCGATGAACACCTTAGGTTGAGCGCTTTTTTGTTTTTACGGCCGCCTTCGCCTTAGTCTTTTTCTTGGCCATTTTCTTGGCTGGGACAGCGGCCTTCGCGCGAAAATTTTCCAGTGCCGCGTTCTTGGCTTTGATGGACGCGTTCTGACGTTCAGCCAGACTTGGCTCTTTGAAACCGCTCATCTGCTTTGGCCTTTCGTGGTCCTATCGTTGGCCTTCAACCGAGCACTTTTTGCGCTTTGCTTGGGTGTTAGCTTCTTCTCGGCCGCCTCTTTGGCCAACCGAATCTTTTTAACCGAGCGGTCTTTGCACGAACAGCATGACCGGCGGCCACATACTATCACCGGCCACCAGAATCGGAAGGAGATCAAGACCTACACGAAAGCGGTTGAACAAGCCGCGCTCGCCAAGACCGCAATGGCTTCGGTTACCAAGGCATTTCATAAAGGAGAAGTGGCTAACCTCGATGACGGGTTAGCTGAAATCGACTTTAACGCATTGATTTTTGAGGATCAGAATATGCAGGTGGCGATCCCTAGGGGACTCGAACATCCGCCACGATCCGCTTGAGCTCCGGCAGGCACGACCCGCAATTGGTGCCGGCGCGCAACGCCGCGCCGATGCTCTCGACGCTCGTCGCCGCGCCCGACTGCAACCGCCGCGCGGATGGCGGCAAGCCCCACGCTGAAGCAGGCGCAGACGATCGGCCCCGAACTCACGAGCCCGTCGGCGGAGCGGCCCGAGAGCAGCACCCGTCGCGCCTCCTCGCCGAGCGCGTCGCCTTCGAACAGCGCCTTGACCGCGTCCCATGCCGGCGCGGCCGCGGCCGGCGCGAGGAAGAAGCAGCCGGTGAGCGCGCCCGCCGCGAACGCGGCCGCGCGGTAAATCCCGCGCCGCGCGTCGGCATATTCCGCGAGCTCGGCGTCGCCGCCGAGCATCCGCGGCACGAAGCGGCGCCAGACATCGGGGCCGTCGTTGGTCGCCAGCAGCAGCCCCGACGCCTGCGCCACCGCCACGCGCGCCCACCACGTGCCCGTCCGGAAGGTCCACCCCATGACGGGTCAACGCGAACCCTCTGAACGCGTAACGCACCGGCGCGATCGCGGCCGGCGTCGCCTTGGCGTCGGGCTGGCCGGAATGGCGGTCGGTCTCGGGCATCACCAGGTCGCAGATGCGCGCGGCCGAGGCGGTGGCATTGCTCCAATGAATGGGAGCAAAGAGGGAGCCGCGGCGCTGCCGGTCGCTGACCACGACCTTGAGCACGCAGGCGCCGTAACGGGTCGTCACCTCGGCGAAGCCGCCGTCGGCAAGTCTCGTCGCCTTGGCGTCGGCGGGATGCACCTCGACGAACGGCTCGGGCGCATGCGCGCCGAGCCGCGCGGCGAGCCCCGACCGCGTCATGGTGTGCCACTGGTCGCGCACGCGCCCGGTGTTGAGCCGGAACGGAAAGTCCTTGCTCGTCGGCGCCCTGGGCGCCGGCGGCTCGGGCGCGACGAAGCGGGCCTTGCGGTCGGGCGTATAGAAGCCGCCGTCGGCGAAGAAGCGCCGGTCCTGCTCCTGCGCCGATCGCGTCTCGCCCTCGCGCAGCGGCCATTGCACGGGATCGAGCGCGTCGAAGGCGCCGTCGCCGATCGCGGCGAGGCCGCCGATGTCGAAGTCGCGCCGGCCGCCGTTCTCGAACGCCGACAGGGCGGCGTGCTCGCGAAAGACGTCGGCGGCGCACGCGTAGGGAAACGCATCGGCGAAACCCATGCGGCGGGCGACCTCGCTCACGATCCACCAGTCGGGCCGCGCGTCGCCCGGCGCCGGCAGGAACGCCCGCTGGCGCGAGAATCCGCCGCTCGGAATTGGTGACGGTGCCGTCCTTCTCGCCCCAGGCGGCGGCCGGGAGCAGCACATGCGCGCCGGCATTCACGGTGTCGTTGGCGCGCACGTTCTCCGACACGACGAACAGCTCGAGCTTGCCAAGCGCGTCGCGCACATGGCCGGCGCGCGGCAGCGACACCGCGGGATTGGTCGCCATCACCCACAGCGCCTTGATCCGGCCGCGCGCGATGGCGTCGAACATCGGCACGGCCTTGAGGCCCTCCCGCGTCGCCATGCGCGGCGCCTGCCAGAAGCGGCCGACGCGCGCGATCTCGTCGGGGGTGAATCCCATATGCGCGGCGAGCTGGTTGGCAAGCCCGCCGACCTCGCGCCCGCCCATGGCGTTGGGCTGGCCGGTCAGCGAGAACGGCCCCTGGCCGCGCCGGCCGATGCGGCCGGTCGCGAGATGGCAGTTGATGATGGCGTTGACCTTGTCGGTGCCCTGCGCCGACTGGTTCACCCCTTGCGAGAAGCAGGTGACGGTGTTGGGCGTGGCGCCGAAGAGATCGAAGAAGCGCGCAAGCTCGCCGCGCGGCAGCCGCGTGAGCTTCGCGGTCGCGGCGAGGTCGGGCGCGATCTCGCGCGCGCGCGCGAGCGTGTTCTCGAACCCCGCCGTGTGCGCGTCGATGTAGCGATAGTCGAGCGCGCAGCGGTCGGCGAGATGCACGAGCAGGCCGCAGAACAGCGCCGTGTCCATGCCGGGCGCGATGCCGAGAAAGAGGTCGGCATCCTCGGCGGTGGCGGTGCGGCGCGGATCGATCACCACGATCTTGGCGCCGCGCTCGCGCTTGTTCCTGACCATGCGCTGGAACAGCACGGGATGGCACCAGGCCGCGTTCGAGCCGACGAGAATGAGCAGGTCGGCCGCGTCGAGATCGTCGTAGCGTGCCCGGCACGGTGTCGGCGCCGAAGGCGCGCCTGTGGCCGGCGACCGCGGAGGCCATGCACAGCCGCGAATTGGTGTCGACATTGGCCGAGCCGATGAAGCCCTTCATCAGCTTGTTGGCGACGTAATAGTCCTCGGTCAGGAGCTGGCCGGAGAGATAGAAGGCGACCGCGTCGGGCCCGTCGCGGGCGACGATGCGGCGGAAGCCGTCGGCGACGCGGTCGAGCGCGGTCGGCCAGTCGGTGCGCGCCAGGCTGTTGTCGGGCTGCCGCAACATCGGATGAAGCAGCCGCTGCGACAGGCCGAGCGTCTCGCCCAGCGCCGAGCCCTTGGAGCAGATGCGCCCGAAATTGGCGGGATGGTCGGGATCGCCCGCGATCGCGGCCCCGCCATATCCGTCCGGCCGCGCCAAGAGCCCGCACCCCACGCCGCAATACGGGCACGTCGTGCGCACCGCCGGCGGCTGCGGGGAGGGGGCATTCATGCGAGGGCGGCCCATTGCGCTTGAGCTTGGTGAACACCGGCGCCGCGATGTTGGTCGACTCCCGCGCCCCAATCTCGGTCGGCTCCCGCGCCGCTTGCTCGGTCGGCTCCCTCCCCCCTTGTGGGGGAGGGGTGGGGAGGGGGGTCGTAGTTGTTGCGAAAGGTGCGTCCGCAAACACCGACTGCTGCGAATTGGTAGCTCATCGTCGCGAGTTGCATCCAACAACACGGACCCCCACCCCCAACCCCTCCCCACAAGGGGGAGGGGAGCAGACCGAGTTCGTTGCGTGGTTGAACATCAACTTCATGGCCGCACGCTCACGCCGCCTCACGCGTCGCGAGCGCGCGCCCGAACGCGAGATCGTCGCGCACATGCGCGATCGATGCGCCCGCGCGGATGAGCTCGAGATACCAGGGGCCGTCGGCGGTGTCGCCGAACAGCACCGCGCCGATGAGACGATCATGCGCGATGACCAGCTTCTTGTAGACGCCGATGCCGGGATCGCTGAGCACGATCTCCTCGGCGCCGGCGGTGGCGCCGAGAAAATCGCCCGCGGAGAACACATGCACGCCGGACACTTTGAGATTGGTGGCGAGCACGCTGCCGGGATAGCTCGCGTCCTCGCCGGCGAGCCGCCGCGCCAGCACCTGCGCCTGCTCGTAGGCGGGCTCGAGGAGCCCGTAGCAGCAGCCGCGATGCTCGGCGCATTCTCCGATGGCGTGAATGCCGGGCGCGCTGGTCTCGAGACGGTCGTCGACCGCGATGCCGCGGTTGACGGCAAGCCCGGCCGTGCGCGCGAGCTCGGCGTTGGCGCGGATGCCGACCGCGACCACCACGGCGTCGGCCGCAATCGTCGTGCCGTCGGCGCAGCTCGACCGCCTCGACGCGGCCGTTGCCGAGGATGCGCGCGGTCTCGGCTTCGAGGCGCACCGCGATGCCGCGCGCTTCGACCGCGCGCTTGAGCAGCGCGCCCGCACGCGCGTCGAGCTGGCGCTCCATGAGCCGGTCCATCAGATGAAGCACGGTCACGCGCGCGCCCGCCTTGGCGAGGCCATAGGCGGCCTCGAGGCCGAGAAGCCCGCCGCCGATGACGACGACGCGCGCACCGGCGGCGCCGGTCGCCGCGATGGCGTCGACGTCGTCGACGTCGCGGAAGGTGAGCACGCCCGGCAAATCCATGCCGGGAATGGCGGGCTTGATCGGCTGCGAGCCGGTCGCGAACACGAGCCTGGAGAAGGAGAGATGCGCGCCGCTCGCGAGCGTCACCGTGCGCGCGATCGGATCGACGGCGGTCGCGCGCGCGCCATAGCGCAGGGTCACGCCGCGGTCGCGCCACCAGCGCGCCGGCTTGAGCTCGATATCGGCGAAGCCGACCTCGTCCGCCAGCAGCGCCGAGAGCAGCACCCGATTGTAGGCGAGCCGCGGCTCGGCGCCGATCACGGCGACGGCATGGCGGCCGAGCGCACGCCTGGCCAGCTCCTCGACCAAACGCGTCGCGGCCATGCCGTTGCCAATCACGACGAGGGCTTCGCTCAATCGCGGTTCCTCACGCTCGCGGAATGCGCTGCGGTGGGCCGCGCCGCGCTCGTCGTCGAGGCTCGCGGCGGCCGCTCGGCTCGCCATCGTCATTGATGGATGCCGCTTGCTCTTCAAGTTGTGTGCCACCGCGGGCGGGCGAGGTTTCGGAAATGATTTCAGTCGTTTGAAGGGACGATCCGGTACCTGCCCAGACCCGAGAAGGCGGCAACGGCTGCACATTGTATGTGCGGCGCGCTCATCCGTTATGCAGCGGTGCGGAGCCCCGGGTGAGGGAACTCGTCATGAGAGCCGCCACAAACCGCGTTCGACTTCGCCCCCGATCGCGACGTCAATGAAGGTCTGCATCTGCCACGACCCGGACCAGCCGATCACCGCTGGCTATGTCCGTTCATTGGGGGAGAAGCGGTCATGCCGACTTCGCGCTCGGGACGTGAATGACCCTACTCGGACATTCGAGGACGACGACCGCGCCCGGCATTGCGAAGGTCGGCAATGCCGCAATTCGGAAATAGTGGCGACAAGATCGGGCAAACGGTCGCCGTCGCCCGCTATACACTAAGGGGATTCCTTAAGCGCGACGTCGGGGGTGTTCGGACACAACTGGGGGGCGGATTGGCACCCGATCCAGTTTGTCTTGGCGGTTCGGAGACCACGGAGAGGAGCATCTGATGCATAAATCGGACAAATCAGTGCCTGCCTCGTTCGGACCGGAGAAGCGTTCAAGGGCAAACATGCCCGAAGTTAAATCAGGTCGAATGCCCGAGCGATGGCGCTGCAGCAGGTTGAGCAACGCGTCAGGCTATTTACGCTGGTACGGGACGTGATGGAAAAGGACATCATGATCAAAGACTTTAATGTTTCCGAAAAAGGTCATGGTTCGTACTGGCTGCTCGGCATTCTCCGATGGGTGATGGTTCTTATCTTTATTTCGTTCGGTATACAGAAATTCACGCCCCAGTCCGCACACGGCATTGCATTATACATTTCCAACAGTCCGTTCGTTTCGTGGCTGTCTATCTTCGGGATCAGAGGCGAAGCTTATCTGCTCGGCATTATAGAGTTAACGACAGCCGCTGTTCTCGCTGCCGGCGCATTTATTCCGATTCTTATCGGCACTCGGCTCATTGATGGGAATTGGTACGTTTGCGATTACGTGGTCGTTTTTCTTCTCGACGCCCGGTGTCGTCAAATGGAGCGTATCCACAGACCCAATAGCGTGGAACCTTACCGGGGAATTCTTGTACAAAGATATCGTCCTTCTTTGTGTTTGTATCGTGCTGTTTTTGGCATCGTTGCCAAAGAAAGTCGTCCCGCTTCGGTCGAATTGATGTCTCGATGTCGGCGCAGCGATTCTCGCTTACCAAATGTATCCGTCGGCGAGGTCACTGATGCCGTAGGAGGGGCGTAATGTCGTCATGCGCCTGTAGCAGAAGGGCGTCAACTGCACCAGCGCGCAGAACCCTCTGACCGCGCTGGGTGGCGCCTGTCGCGGGATACTCGATCGATCGCTTTGGAGGGCCTCAGCATCTACGCGCTGGTTCTGTGCGCGAATAGCCCGATGTTGTTCGTGCTATTGTCGATAGCGGCCGCATGGCGGATATCGGTGGACGTCGCAAAAGTGCCACAACCTGCCGTGAGCAAGCGCGGCAATCTGAGTGTGTAAAGATCGCGGTAGGGACGCTCATTTACTGAGCGCCCCCCGCGCTGTGTACGCGTACTCGGCGCCTCCTCCTCCTCCCGAAATCCCGCCCGGCGAGCGCTCGCAACGGATTCTGCGGCGCCCTCCCGACATCTGTGCGTTAATGAGGATGCGCCCTAGAGGTCCCGCTGATGCGCGTGCCGGTGCCGGGGCGGATGTTCTGGTTGTGGTGGAAGACGTTGTCGGGGTCGTACGTGGTCTTCACGTCCACCAGCCGGTCGTAGACGGAGTCGCCGTACGCCTCGCGGACCCGGTCGGGGTCTTCGTCGCCGCCGAGGAAGTTGACGTAGACGCCTTCGCGGAAACGGCCGAGGGCGGCGAAGAACCCCCTCGCCCAGGCGGTGTCCCGGTCGCCGAAGTCCTCGCCGGGCCGCCACACACCATCGAGGGTGATTGCGTGCGACGCCTGCCGGTTCCCGAACGCCGTCCCGCCCTCGGCCACTCGGCTCACCGCCCCGTTCAGATGGAACATCGCCGCGTACGACCGCGGCGACGAGCAGGAGAACGCGTGCTCGGTGATCACGTCGATGAGGTCGTCGCGGAGCTCGGGGAGGTGGGTGGACTTCCAGTAGTAGTTCCAACCGTGGACGACGGTCGAGTTGAGCGCGCTCTGGAATCCGACGTACGGCGCGGGCCCGACGAGGTCGAGGAGGGGAGGCCGGGATGCGCGGAGCGGGTGGAGCACCCGCTCACCGTCCTCGATCGGCCCGGCGTAGCAGGCACCGACCATCACCACCGGGCGCCAGTGCAGATCCTCGGGGATGACCGGTAGCGGCGGCGCGGCGCCGAACCTCACGACCGTGCCGAGCTCGTCGGGAGCGTCGCGGACGAAGTCGCGGTAGAAGCGGAGGACCTCCCCGGCGTCGGTCGCGTCCCAGAGGATGGGCCCGGCCAGGACGGTGGGCCCGACGGAGTGGAGGCGGAACTCGAACGAGGTGACCACGCCGAAGTTGCCGCCGCCGCCTCGCAACGCCCAGAACAGGTCGGGGTGCTCGTCCTCGGACGCCCGCAGCAGCTCGCCGTCGGCCGTTACGACGTCGACGGCGAGGAGGTTGTCGACCGTGAGGCCGTGCTTGCGCATCAGCCAGCCGACGCCACCGCCGAGGGTCAGCCCGGCGACTCCGGTGTGGCTCACGATTCCGCCGGTGGTAGCCAGACCGTGCGCCTGCGTCTCGTGGTCGACGTCACCCCACAGCGCACCACCTTGCACCCAGGCCCTACGGTCGCCGGGATCGACCCGCACGGCCCGCATCGCAGAGAGGTCGATGACAATCCCGTCGTCGCAAATGGCGGTGCCCGCCACGTTGTGGCCTCCGCCCCGTATGGCGATCTCCAGATCGTGGTCGCGGGCGAAACGCACGGCCGCGACCACGTCGGCGGTCCCGATGCATCGGGCGATCAGGTGTGGACGCCGGTCGATGGCACCGTTCCAGACTGCACGGGCGATGTCGTAGTCGGCGTGGTCGGCACTGATTAGCCGGCCTCGGAACCCGCCGATCTCCACGACGGTTGGCTCCTTGCTCCCGTGGCCGACTTCCGCAGGCGTCGGTGTCGTCATCGTGTCCTCCTCTCTTCGAGAGGCCACAGCGGACCACGGCGGACCGCGGCCGTATAGTCAAGAATCTGGACTCCACAACCGAAGGCGGGTGCGCAACACTGCCGTTATGAGGACGTACGGCCAATACTGTCCCATCGCTCGGGGCGCCGAGATCTTCGCTGAGCGCTGGACACCGCTGATCATTCGCAACCTGTACCTTGGCTGCGGAAACTTCAGTGAGATCCTGGAGGGCGCGCCCGGACTCTCCCGTACCCTGCTCTCAGAGCGGCTCAAGCAGCTCGAACGGCTCGGTGTCGTCGAGTCGCCACCCAAGCCCGACGGGCGCGGGCATCACTACAAGCTCACGTCTGCGGGCCGCGACCTCTTCACGGTCTGCCAGTCGCTCGGCGAGTGGGGTGCGCGTTGGCTCGAGATCGCCCCCGAGAATCTCGACCCCTTTGTGGCCCTGTGGTCGATGTGCCACGCGCTCCGCCGAGACCGGCTCCCGGATCGACGCGTCGTCATCCGTTTCGACTTCACCGGCCGGCCGCGCCGTGAGCGCTATTGGCTACTCATCGAGCTCGGAGACACCGAGATCTGCAAGACGGACCCCGGCTTCGACGAGGACCTCTACATCACGGCGGAAGCCGAAGCCTTCGTCAAATGGCACGCCGGCCAGCTCTCCTGGGCCCAAGCCACCGGCGAGGGCCGCATCCAACTCGACGGCCCGCCGTCGCTGGTAAGAGCTTTCCCAACCTGGAACGCCCGCAGCATGTTCGCGCACATCAGGCCGGTCTCCCGCGCCGCCACGGGCCCCGCAGGCTGACATGGTATTTCCGGCGGCGATGACGGCAACCCGTCGGCGGACCAGATCGGCTGGCCGATTACACCAAGGAAATACGAGTAACGGAATGAGGGTCAAAGTCAGTTTGCGCAGCAACAATCCAAAGCCGCGTATGTCGCAGTTGGGTGAAACTCGGCCCTGGGGCGATGTCCGCGTCTGGTCCGCTCATCCCCCAACAGCGACCATCATAGCTGCCATCGTTGTACTTCGCCGGACATCGGGGATCTTCGGCACCAGACATGCAGTAAAGAAGCGCATTCCTGTGATCGCCATCACATCGCGAACATAACGGCAGAGCTACGCCCCTGCCCGTCGATCGAGACCGCATGTGCGGTTTCTCATGTTCGACGGTTCCTCCCTAGTACTCAGCCTCGCCAACGCGGGGCTTTTCTTTGCGACCGTCGCCTACGGCCTATGGCCCGCTGGCATCCTTAAGACGCTATTTCGTATCGACCCCGGCTCTCCATCCGCTGCTGGCGAGGCCATCGGAGTCAGCTTGGGGTCAAACCCGGCAAGGCTCCATGCGGACAAAGGACCTCCGCTTTACCCCCGATAGGGACCGACGTGCGGACACCCCAGTTCGGCAGCTTGTGCCATGTGCAGACATTCGATTCCCCCATCGGCCAGCGCGAGCAGCCGGTCGAGCGGCAGCTTGCAAGAGTCCACACCTCCCATTTGGGGGTTGCCCCCGCGACATACTGACGGTGGACTTGCAGCGCGCACGCAATTGGCAGGATGCGCCATGAGCGAGATTACGGAAGTCCTCATTGGCAAGACATGCATCAAGTGCGGCGAGCAAGCGATGCTGAGCTTCCCAACAGAGCTGGAGCGCATCTTCCTGTGTCAGGGATGTGCCCAGAACGCTCTTCACCGCACCGAGGAGCTTCACGAAGGGATGCTTGAGGCAGCTAAGTTCTTTCGACAGGGCGGGAAGGCGAATTAGGCCCGCCGCAGAAGCCGGCGAAGCAAACCCCCGCCTGTGACGCAGATCACACCCCGCCGAAGTTGCACGGGCATACACTGCGATCACAAAAAGAGTGGTCTCATCACTAAACGAGGGGTCATCCATGCCATCGCAAGCTAGCTTCCGTGCAGCCATGGCCGCAGCGATCTGTCTTGTCCTTCAATCGGCAGGACTTGCGCACGACGGACCGCACCAACATTGGCTAGAAAGTCTCAGGCGTCCCGACGCCACTCTCGACCTCGACGATGTCGGCGTCAACCAGTCCTGTTGCGGCCAGGCTGATATCGTCAAGACGAAATTCAAAGTTGAGAATACGGGCGGGCCATATCCCGAGGATCGATGGTACGCTTGGCTATACAAGTCTTGGATGCCGATCCCGTCAGAGACAATCCTCCAGGAGTATGCTCCGAACGGCGAAGCCTTTCTGTTCGTGTTTGCCGGCACCATCAGGTGCTTCGTGCGGCCCAAGGGCGGTATCTAAAGGGCTGGGGGGTCGATCACGGGTGCGGGCGCAGACGCGGCACCGTGCCTAAGCTCGTCGCAGGATGTCGGCCACCTGCACCGCGGTCCACTCGCCATCGCGAACCATGTTGACCCCGCGCGCCGTTGGTGCCGCTTTGCCTCGGAGCAGCGCTAGGGTCTCACGCGCCGTTCAGCCCGAAAATGGGACAACCTCGCAATCGGGGTGTTGGCCGATGCGAAAGAACGCGCCCACCAGGTGAGCGCGTTCTGCCAAAGGTCACTTCCAAGAGCGGTCGATTAGTAGCAAACGTACACTTTCCCAAGGCCTGGGACCCACCGCCAGCAGCTGGGATCCGATCACGACGATGCCGAAGTGGCGACCCCAGTGGCCATGGCCCCAGTGGCCATGATGGCCGCCACCCTTGCCCCCGCCACCGGCGGAAGCGTCGGTGGGGACGAGCGCGGTAGCGCCGATGGCGGCGACGGTGGCGACAGCGAAAATCGTCTTGCGGATCATGGGACTCTCCGAGTTGTTAATGGATGTGTTCTCACATCCTGGCCTGTCAGTCGGGCTCTCGTGGCGTGACGTTCGACAGCGCATCGACAAAACCGGCGCAAACGCACAATTCGTGACGGCCATCACAGTCATAGAGGCGGCCAGCGGGCATCGTTGAGCATCAAGAGTTTTCCTCAACCCGAAGGAGGCCCTGATGCTCAGTCTCTTGGCTTTCGTGGTTGTTGCGGTCGCGCTTGCGACGCCGTTGGTCGTCCCCTTGATGTGGAACCAGTTAGAAAATGCGGGGTCACTTTCTTGAGAACTCCGGTAGTGAACCTCGGTCCTCCCCGACAACCCCCGTACCGAGGTTCTGAACCCCGCTGGAACCCCTCCGGCGGGGTTCTCCTCGGTCGAACTGCTCTTCGGCCCCTAAATTATTGGCACTGGAATAGACCCGGATGAGCGAGGCTAAGAGAGGCCGAGGAAGGCCCGAGCAACCTCTGGTCAGTATCCATCTTCGGGTATCGCCGCTGGAGGCCGAGCTAATCGACCTGCGGCTTGCCTACATGGCTGAGGATGCAGCATCGAAGAATGGGAAGCCCACGTGCAAGACTAGGTCCGAACTCCTCCGTTATCTGCTCCAGGATGTCGAGTTCCTGGGAAGACCGTTCCCCCGAGCGGGGCCATGGCGCGAACGCGCTGAGGCGGTTATCGCCAAGTATGATCCGGCGGAAGGGGCCGAAGCTGGAGTTGCCTTCATTGAGGACGAAGGCCCCCGGCGAAACTAGTCCCTCGGAAAAAAGATTGACCCTCCGCCGAGCCACGCCAACCAGCCGGCGCATGACATGACGCGGTTTGTAAAGGCGGTGCGGAAGCTCAACGAGCCATGCCGGCATGTCGCATTCGTGGCGACGAACAGGTTCGACTTGGCAGTCGCGCCTTCGATATTCTGGTCGCCTTGACCGAACGGCCGGGCCAGCTGATCAGCAAGAACGAGTTGATGGCTCGGGTTTGGCCAGGAATATTCGTGGTACCTGCCAACCTTACCGTCCACATTACCGCCCTGCGTCGGGCCCTTGGGGATGGGGTGGACGGCAACCGTTTCATAGTCAATGTTTCGGGGCGTGGTTATTGCTTCACGGCCTCGGTCAAGGCCGAATGCGCGGAAGCCGCCGACATCTTGAAACAGCAAACTCATGTGGTACGCATCCGTGACCAATTGATCGATTGCGACGAAGTTGCCTAGCTTGCGCGACCTACTTTCTCTCGCTGCGTCCACATTGCAATCCACGCCGCAAGCATGATCCAACTACGACCATGCGGCACAAAGCAGTACTCTCTCATCGGGGGTAATCCAAGCTTCGGTGGGTCCGCACGTCACCACCCGCAAATAAATTCCCGACAATTCACGAACAGAACGCCGAACGCCGAGGCGATCATGCGCAGCCCGGGCGATGGTCAGCATCGACGCTCGTCCTAGTTCTTCATCGCGGCCTTGAACGGATCCTTGACGCTCTCGATCTTGTCGAACTCGACGTTGACGATCTGGCCGCCAACCTTCTCGACCCGCCGGATATAGACCGTCTGCACGACGTCGCGAGTCTCTGGATCGATCGACATCGGGCCGCGCGGGCTTTCCCATGCCAGTCCCTTGGCCGCGCCGATCAGGCTTTCGCCGTCGGTCTTGCCGCCGGTCTTCTTCAGCGCCTCGTAGATGACGTGCATGCCATCGAACGCGCCCGCGGAGAACATGTCCGGATTGCGTCCGAAAGCCTCCTTGTAGCTCTTCACGAACGCCGCGTTCATCGCCAAGTCGTGATTGTAGTCGTAGTGGAGGGCGGTGATGATGCCCAGCCCGGCCTCGCCTATGTTCTTGAGCGCGTCCTCCGACGTCAATTCGCCCTGTCCGAGGACCTTCGTCTTGCGCGGGTCGATGCCGCGCTCCGCCAGCGCCTTGCCGATCGCCGCCGGCTGCGGCCCGCCGGGCGTCCAGATGTAGATCGCCTCCGCGTTGGCGTCCTTGGCGCGCTGCACGAAGGCGGAGAAATCCTGGTTCGCTACCGGGTAGCGTGCCGAGCCGATGATTTCGCCGCCCGCCTCCTTGAAGCCCTTGTGAAACGCCGCCTCGCCGTCGTGGCCCGGGCCGAAATCCGAAACCATCGTATAGGCCTTGCGGATTCCGTTCTTGTAGGCCCAGCTCCCCAGCGTCTGGTTCAACTGCGGCACGGTGAAGGAGGTGCGCACCATGTACGGCGACTTGGTCGTGATGATCGCCGTCGCCGCGTTCATGTTGACCATGAATTTCTTGGCCTGCGCCGACACGTCGCCGGCCGCGAGCGTATTGGGAGTGAGCGCGAAGCCGGCCAGCATGTCGACGTTGTCGCGCACGATCAGCTCCTGCGCCAACCGCTTGGCGATATCCGGCGCGATGCCGCCGGTGTCCTTGCGGATGAGCTCGAGCTTCTTGCCGGCGACGGTGTCGCCGTGCTGCTTCATGTAGAGCTTGATCCCGTTGTCCATTTGGGCGGTGGGATCGGCGAACTGGCCGGAGTAGGCCAGGATCACGCCGACCTTGATCGTCTGTTGCGCGCTCGCCGAGGCAGCGGCGAGAACGACTGCGGCAACGCCGGCAAATCCAATGAGAGCTTTTCGCACGGCTATCCTCCCCTGGTGCGGGGCATGGCAGGCACCTGTCCCGCGGTGCTACCTTGACCTCACATAGGTAGCACCGCAAATGAAACGACAGGAGCGACGGTGATACGCAGTCCACATCGATGCAAGCGAAATCAGTGTCTTATGAACCGCCGGCTATCAACTTCCATCTCTGGGAAACACCGACCCGAGAACCACCCGAACTCGGGTTTACCCGAGTTCGGCACTCTTAAGAGCTGGCCGAAGTCGGATATATCCGACTTCGGCTGGGGAGACGTCGCAAGCGCAGGATGCCCAGCGATCGGCGAGCGAACCCCGTGCCGGCTGAGGGCTACGGTTGATACCAATTCGTACTCGGCCGCAGGTGCGCCTCCCCCGACCGCTATAGCGGCGACGGCGATGGCAGCGCGCAAAAAATTCGAACTTGTCAGCAGTGGGATCGCCATCGCCGTCTCGATTGATACGGACGCAAGTCAAAGAGTACCCGTAAGCAAGTCGGAAAATCGCCAGGATTGCGACCGTCACTCCGGCTTGATGTTCGCGGCGTCGATGATCGGCCGCCACTTGTCGATCTCCGCCTTATGATAGGCGCGCAGGCCGTCCGGCGTCTGCTGCTCGCGCGGCGGAACCTCAACGCCGAGCCCGGTCAGGCGCTCCCGCACGGCTGGATCGGCCAAGGCCTCGACCGCGGCGGCGTTGAGCCTGGCCGTAACGCCGGCGGGCGTGCCCTTGGGCACCCACAGCCCGTGCCAGAACGGCAGGTAGAGACCCGGCACGCCCGCCTCGTCGATCGTGGGAATATCGGGCGCTGCCGTCCAGCGGGCCTTCGCCAGGAGCGCGAACGCCTTGATCTTGCCGCCAAGGACGTTCGGCCGGGTGGCCGAGGCCTCCAGGCACGACAAGTCGATTTGCCCCGCCACCAGGTCCTGCATCGCGGGGCCGGCGCCACGATAGGGCACGAATTGGAAGCGCGTGCCGGTCTGGTTCTGAAAATAGACGCCGCACAGATGGGCCGGGCTGCCGGGGCCGATGATGCCCCACGTCGCCTTGTCTGCGTTCGACTTGAGCCAAGCGATCAGCTCCCGCAGGTTTTTTGCGGGCACGTTGTTGCTGGCGATAAGCCAGACCGGGGAGATCGTGAGCAGTGCGACCGGCTCCAAATCCTTCAGCACGTCGTATTGCAGCTTGTAGACGATGCTGCTGAACACATGCGACGCCACATTGCTGAAGTTGATGGTGTGGCCGTCAGGCGCCGCCCGCACGGCCCGCGCGACGCCGATGGTGCCGCCGGCACCGCCGACATTCTCCACGATGACCGGCTGGCCAAGCGACACCTGCATGCGCTCGGAAAAGATTCGCCCAAGCGTATCGGTCGGCCCGCCCGGCGGGTACGGCACGATCATGGTGATGGGGCGCGAGGGATAGGCTCTGCGCCGATGCAACCCGTGACACGGCCGGCAGTGCGACAGCGCTCGCTGCCAGATGCAGGAATTTGCGGCGGGGAAGTTTCATGGATGTCTCCCTGCATCGTCGCGCAATTGGGCCTGGATGCTCAATGTGAACAATGAAATCTGGGAACGCCCGCCGATCGCGCCCGGGCTGCCCATCGCAATAGTCGGGGTATTGGTCCCGCTGGCGGCTCTAAGACCAACTCGAGGTCCGCATCGCCAGCTTACAGGCCTGGTGAGGCCGTCGGAAGGGGTCCGCCGGTCATCGTCGGTCGTGATCCCAACGCCTGCCGCCGCGCCGTCCCGTCACAGGTCGACCAGGTCGTTGGCGAAGGCGAGCCGCTCGATGCCTGTAAGGTGGTCGGTACCGCCGTTGCCCACGAGGTCGGTGACAACCACCACAGCGCCGTCGTCGTCCTGGACTTCGATGAAGCTATAGGCCTCGATCGGCCGGTTGTAGAAGGCGGTGTCGACGCCATCGCCCCCGTAGATCTCGTCGTCGCCGTTGCCGCCCCGGATGTCGTCATTGCCGTCCCCGCCGTGGATCTCGTCATCGCCGTCGTTGCCGACGAGGTAATCGTCGTCCTGATTGCCGAAAAGAAAGTCTCGTCCGTCACCGCCGCGGATCTCGTCGACTCCTTGGCCGCCGTGAGCGATGTCCGCGCCGGCGCCGCCTTCGATGTAGTCGTTGCCGTCTTCGCCGAGGATGACATCGTTATCGTCACCCCCATAGAGGTCGTCGCCGCCGAGGCCTCCGAAAATGTCGTCGTTGCCGTCTTGCCCGTAGATGTGGTCGCTGCCGCTCGCGGGGCCGTGAAGCTCGTCGCCGTAAAGGTCGTCGTTCCCCCGCCCTCCATAGATCCAGTCGACGCCGTCGCCGCCCTCGACGTCGTCATTGCCATCGCCGCCGAAGATGTCGTCTTGGCCATTGTCGCCGAAGAGGCGGTCGCTCCCATACTCCCCGTAGATCGTATCGTCGCCGCGCTGCCCGTGAATGGTGTCGACGCCATCGCCGCCGTGGAGCTCGTCATCGCCGTCAGGCTCGCCGTTCGCGCCGATCTCGATCAGGATGCCATTCCCGCCATAAATGTGATCGTCGTCGCTGCCGCCGAAGATCATGTCCCCGCCGCGGCCGCCGAAGAGGTCGTTGTTCCCGTCTCCGCCGTAGATCGTGTCGTTGCCGCGGTCGCCGTGCACGTCGTCGTCGCCCCCTCCCGCGTAGATGGTATCGGCGTAGATGCTACCGAACACGTCGTCGTTACCGCCGTAGGTCTCGATCAGCGGGCTTTGCGCCAGGGGACCGAGGCTCGCGGGACTGAGGATATCGACCGTGTCGCTGCCGGAGAGGACGCTCGAGAAGAACTCCGTTCCGCCGCCCCGAAACGCCTCATAGACGGCGGTGGCCGCAAGCGGGACGCCGGCGGCCGTAACCGGGTCGTCGATGATGGCGTGGATCGTGCCGAACGGGTCGAGGCTCGATCGGCGGACGATTGCCTGCACGCTGCCGCTGATCGGAGAGGTGTTGCCGACGACGATGTCGGTGCCGAGGAAAACGGTGTACGTGCCGTCGACGTTCTCGAAGGCGAAGCCGCCAAGGCTGCCGGACACCGTGCCCACCGGGACCGGGATCAATGCGGCGTTGAAGTCGATGACGTTCTGCCAGAAGAGGCTGACGAAGCTCTGTTCATAATAAGTTACGGTCGCCATTGGACTGTCCTCCATGCGCCCGCCGATCGTGTCTTGGCTATTGGTTGTGCGGCGGCCGGTCCGGGTTCAGGCCGGCAGATGCAATTTATGCCCGGGATCGCAGAAACATGAGCTGCGTCCGCCTTCGTCCTCGATAGAGTTCCGGTGCTGGCGGCGCCCACGCCTTCCCAATGACGAACATGCTGATCCGCAGCAGAAACCCTCTATAATTGACACGGCACAGGTTGCCGGACTGCAGATTGGTCGTTTTCTCAGGAGCGGGACTGCCATGGAGCGTCGGCTCGCCGCCATTTTCGCCGCGGATGTCGCGGGTTATTCCCGCATGATCGGCGCCGACGAAGAGGGCACGCTCGAGCGGCTCATGGCGCATCGGCGTGAGTTGATCGACCCCAAGATCGCCGAGCATCAGGGGCGCATCGTGAAGACGACGGGCGATGGCGTGCTGGTCGAGTTCGCGAGCCCGGTCAAGGCGGTACGCTGCGCCATCGAAGTGCAACATGGGATGGTCGATCGCAACGCCGATGTGCCCGAGGAGTTCCGGATCGAATTCCGCATCGGGATCAATATCGGCGATGTGATCGTGGAGGAAGGAGATATCTACGGCGACGGGGTGAACGTGGCCGCGCGTTTGGAGGGCATCGCGGAACCGGGCGCGGTCTACATCTCGCGCGCCGTGCGCGATTTCATCCGCGACAAGCCCGAGATCGCGCTGGAGGATTTGGGCGAAAGGCCGCTCAAGAACATCGCCAAGCCGGTACAAGTTTTCCGCATCGGCGCGCCGGCCCGAGCGGTGGGCGCGCCACCAGCCGCAGGGTCGCCGCCGGTGCCGCTCAAGCCGTCGCTCGCCGTACTGCCGTTCGCGAACATGAGCGGCGATGCCGAGCAGGAGTATTTCAGCGACGGCATGACCGAAGATCTGATCACCGACCTCTCGAAGGTCTCGGGCCTGTTCGTCATCGCGCGCAACTCCTCCTTCGTCTACAAGGGCAGGTCGGTCAAGGTGCAGGAGATCGGGCGCGACCTGGGCGTGCGCTTCGTGCTCGAGGGCAGCATCCGCAAGGCCGGCAATCGCGTGCGCATCACGGCGCAGCTCATCGATGCCGGCAGCGGCGGGCATCTCTGGGCCGAGCGGTTCGATCGCGATCTCACGGACATTTTCGCGACGCAGGACGAGGTGGTGGAGAAGATCGTGCGCGCGCTGGCGGTCACGCTGACGAAGGGCGAGGAGCAGCGGCTGCACCGGCGCGGTACCGGCAACGTGGAGGCCTACGAGACCTGGCTGCGCGCGCGCGCATTGCTCACGAGCGGCATTCGCGAGTCGATCGTGCAATCGCGGGCGCTGTACCGCCGGGCGATCGAGATCGATCAGAGTTTCGCCGCGCCGCATGCAGGATTGGCGCTTGCCGCGATTACGGACTACGTCAACGCCTGGGTGCCCGATCCGGCGCAGGCGCTGGACGAGGCGGAGAGATGGGCGCGCCGCGCGGTTGAATTGAACGATCAGGAGCCGGTGACCCACATGGCGCTCGGCAATGTATTGTTGTGGCGGCGCGACCACGAGCGAGCGCTCGCGGAGTGTCGCCGCATGATCGCGCTCGATCCCAACTTCGCGCAGGGCTATTCCGCGACCGGACTGGCGCTGATGTATGCCGGCCGGGCGTCCGAGGCGCTGGAGCCGTTCGCGATGGCGATGCGGCTCGACCCCCATTATCCGACCATGGTGCTGCACTTCGTGGCGCAGGCGCATTTCAGCCTGGGACAATACGAGGCCGCCGCCCAACTGCTCGTCGACCGCATCGCGCGCAACCCCGGCACCGACTCCAGCCGCATGCTGCTGGCCTCCTGCTACGGCCATCTCGGGCGCGCGGAAGAGGCGCGGGCGGCGTGGGCGGAGCTTCTCGAGGTGAATCCGGAGTTCTCGCTGATGCAGCGCGCGCGCGTCCTGCCGTACAAGGAGGCCGGTGATTTTCAGCGCATCACCGAAGGTCTGGCGAAGGCCGGCTTGCCGTAGGCGCGTGCACGCAGATGCCAGCCTGCGTCGCCTGGATTCAGAACAATTCAGGTCTGGCCCAAGGACCTGCCGCCAAGTCTGCGGGAGGTTGAGCTTGCGGCCAATCGACCAATTGGGCCGCCGTCGTGGAGGACGGACGATGCCGACTTCTGATGATTACAGGCAGATGGCCAATCGGTCTGCGCAGCTCGCCATTGCGTGCTCTACCCCCAGCGTCGCAAAAGCGCTACTCGCGCTTGGGTTGGAGTATATGGCGCTCGCTGCTAGGCTCGGTCAGCGGGTAGAAATGCAGCACGATCCCGCCGGCTTCGGAGATTAGTTCTTACTGGCCGGCAGGACGTTTCCGCATTCGCAGGTATGCGCCTCAGAGGGGGAGGATGGGGGCATGAGGCGGCGGGAATTCATCACGCTGCTCTGCGGCGCGGCTGCATGGCCCGTTGCGGCGCGCGCGCAGCAGCCGGCGATGCCGGTGGTCGGGTTCCTCCACCACACATCGCCTGACGGCTTCACGGAGCGTCTGCGCGGATTTCGCCAGGGCCTCAAAGACACCGGCTATGTCGAGGGCGAGAACGTAGCGATCTTGTATCGCTGGGCCGAGGGCCAAATTGATCGACTGCCGGCGCTGGCGGCCGAATTGGCTCGCCGACCGGTCGCCGTGATCGCCGCGCCCATAGGCACCAATCTGGCGCTGGCGGCCAAGTCGGCAACCACGACGGTCCCCATCGTCTTCGCCGTCGGCGAAGACCCGGTCAGGCTCGGACTTGTCGCCAGCCTTGCCCGGCCGGGCGGCAACCTGACGGGGATCAATATTTTCAATGTCGAGTTGGTGGCGAAGCGACTCGAATTCCTGCGCGAACTGGTGCCCGGAGCGGCCCGTATTGCCGTGCTCGTCAATCCGACCGAGGCTGCGCAGGCCGAGACCGTTGTGAGAGACGTGGACGCGGCTGCTCGTGCCATGGGCCTGCAAATCCAGGTCCTCAGCGCCAGAACCAGCCGCGAGATCGATGCGGTCTTTGCAGCGTTTGCGCGCGAGCGGCCCGACGCGCTCTTCGTCGTCGGCAACGCCTTGTTCAATAGCCGGCGTGTCCAATTGGTCCACCTGGCGACGCGCCACGCGATCCCCGCGACATATGGGGCGCGTGACTATCCCGAAATCGGCGGGCTGATGAGCTACGGCAGCAACACGACGGATGCCGTTCGTCAGGTCGGCGTCTATACCGGTCTCATCCTCAAGGGCGCGAAGCCGGCGGACTTGCCGGTCTTGCAGGCGTCCAAGTTCGAGCTGGTCATCAACGCCCAGACCGCCAGGATGCTCGGCCTCACGGTGCCACCCACGCTGCTCAGCATTGCCGACGAGGTGATCGAGTGAGGCGGCGCGAGTTCATGACCCTGCTGGGCGGCGCGGCAGCATGGCCAGTAGCGGCGCGCGCGCAGCAGGCGGCGATGCCGGAGATCGGGTTCCTCGGCAGCGATTCGCGCGATCGGCGCGCAAGCCGTTTGCGCGCGTTCCAGCAAGGCCTGAGCGAGACCGGCTATTTGGAAGGTCGCAATGTCGCAATCGAATATCGCTGGGCGGAGGGCCAAACAGATCGGCTGCCGGCAATGGCAGCCGATCTGGCTCGTCGTCAGGTGGCAGTGATTGCCTCACTCGGTGGAATTCCTTCAGCAATGGCGGCAAAGGCCGCGACCCAAACGATTCCAGTTGTCTTCGTGGTCGGTGGCGACCCGGTCGAGCTTGGGCTTGTCGCCAGCGTGAACCGGCCGGGCTCGAACCTCACAGGCGCGATCACCTTGAACGTAGAGTTGGGGCCGAAGCGGCTGGAGCTGCTGCACGAGCTGGTCCCGATGGCGACCGTCATGGCGCTGCTCGTCAACCCGACCAACCCCAACGCCGAGATCCAAACGAGAGACACGCAGGCCGCGGCCCGCGCCCTCGGGCGGCAGCTCCATGTCCTGAACGCGAAAACCGAACACGACTTCGATGCCGTCTTCGCAACCTTGGTCCAACTGCGAGGTGCGCTCGTGGTCGGCGCTGGCGCACCGTTCATTGGCCGGAGCGAACAGCTCGCCGCGCTGGCGGTCCGACACGCAGTGCCCGCGATCTTCCAGGGTGGCGATTTTGCCGAGTCGGGCGGCCTGATGAGCTACGGAGGCAGTATTGCGGATGCTCACCGTCTGGCCGGCGTCTATACCGGCCGGATTCTCAAAGGCGAGAAGCCGACCGACCTACCGGTGCAGCAGATCACGAAAGTCGAGCTGATCATCAACCTCAAGACCGCCAAGGGACTCGGCCTCACTGTGCCGTTTTCTCTCATCGGCCGCGCCAACGAGGTGATCGAATGAGACGGCCGCCTCGTCAAGAGCAGGACGGCAGGGCGGTCACGTGCCGATCGGGATTCTCAGCTGCTGGCCGGGAAAGATCAGGTCGGGATTGCTGATGACCAGCGGATTTGCTCGCACGATATCGGGGTAGCGGTTGGGATTGCCGTAGTTGTCTTTTGCGATCCGCGAGAGCGTGTCACCGCGCCGTACAACATGGATCCGATAGCCATAGTAGCCGGTCACAATGCGCGGGCCGTAGATGACCGGCACGATCACTTTGTTAATCTCCGACCCGTCTTCCGCGCTCTCCTCGTAGATCTCCACGAACAGTCGGTCCAACTGGAAGGAAGCCCCCGACACGTCCACGGAAAGCTGGAACTGGCCGTGCTCACCGGTCCCGCCGCCGACAGTGAAGTGCCCGGTGCGTTCGTCATGGCCCTCGTGAATGCGATATTGAAGCGTCGCTTCAAACCCTGAGCCGATGCCGCCGACGAGGATCGGATTTCCCACCAGATCGTACCGCCTGGGTTGTTGAATCTCGTTCGCCATGGGTTGCCCTCCTCCTGCTCCAACACGGCTCAGCTGGGCTTGCGGCGAAGCATCCGCGCGGTATCGTGATGCGGTTCCTTTGAGGCGGTCGTCGCAGAATGGTTGAAGTTTAAGCGACGCTCGGGGGCGATTCAATGGCTCTCGGCCGCCAGCGGCGCCGCGGGGCAAGCTCGGGCCCATGGGGCCCGACCTGAAATCTTGTAAAGCAATGGAAACTGGAGGAATTTATAGCAACCGTGCGCACAGGCACCGATCCCGGCGGCCATGAACTCAGCAAGCAAATGCCGTGGCGTCCGGTTGGAAAAATGGATGATGAGGAACTGGGTGCAGTCTACGAGTATCTCACTCACCTGCCCGGTTCTTAAAATCATGGCACGGCGCTCAGGAGGTTTCGATGCTCAAGAGGCTCGCTCACTGCGGGGTGATATTTGCAGCGCTGTTCTTTGCGCCCTCGCTGCAGGCTGCCGATGACGAGATCATTTTGCCGACCCGGATCGACAACGTTCGGGTGCGCGATGGAGTGACTATCGCGGTCGCGGTCTATTTGCCGAAGGATGGCGGCCGCTATCCGACGCTTTTCGCCGCGTCGCCGTATCGCTTCGACAACAACCTGCTGCCGCCGACGCCGCAGTTCCTGTGGCGTGAAACCGGGCCGATCAAATGGTACCTCGATCGTGGCTATGCCTTCGTGCATATGGACGTGAGAGGCACCGGACGTTCGGAGGGCGAATACCGATTCCTCGACAGCAAGGAGCAAAGCGACTTCTTCGACGTGATCGAATGGGTGGCGCAACAGCCGTGGTCCGACGGTAAGATCGGCGGCATCGGACAATCGTACTATGCGATGACGCAGTGGTTCATGGCGGCGCAGAACCCGCCGCATCTCGCCTGCATCGCGCCATATGACGGACTGATCGATGCCTATACCGGCATTGCGTATTCGGGCGGCATTCCGAGCAAGTTCACCAGCATCTGGTATAATGGCGAGTTGCGGCCGCTGAACCAATATCCCTCGACGGGGCCGGCCAAGATGCTGCCGTGGGATTTCCCCGACGAAGCCAACAAGCATCCCCTCTATGATGCGTTCTGGAAGGAGCGGGCTGCCTTCGAGCAGCTCGATAAGATCAAGATACCTGTGTTTTCGATCGGCATCTGGGCCAAGGTCGAGCTGCACCTGCAGGGCAACATCGTCGGCTACCAGCGCGTCAATGCACCGAAGAAGCTGCTCGTCACCGGTGCGCCGAACGTGTTCCAGGCGGCAGCCGACTTCAACAGCGTCGCATTCCACGAGAAGTACCTGCTTCCCTTCTACGATTGGTGCTTGAAGGGCCAGCAGACTTCATACCTGAATGAGCCGGCCGTTCGCTATCACCTGATGGGGACCAACACCATGAAGACGGCGGACAGCTGGCCGCCGGAACACATCGCGTATCGGTCGTATTATCTGAAGAAGGGACCAACCGGATCGGTGAAGTCGCTCAACGACGGTGCGCTCGATACGGCGCCGCCTGCCGCCGATGGCGGCGAGACGGTGTTCAGCTATCCGGATCCAGGCTGGCGCGCCGGCGTCGTCACCTTCGGCCCGCAAGGACCGGATACCGTTGCGCGTATCCTGACGTTCACATCCGCGCCTCTCGAGGCCGACCTCGAAGTCGTGGGACCGATCAAGCTCGTTCTGCATGCTGCCTCGAGCAACACCGACACCGATTTCATCGTGAAGGTCTCGGAGCAGTTCCCCCAGGCCGCGGCGGAACAGGGAAATGTGCAGCCCCGTTTCCGGGTGGTCAGCAAGGGCTGGATGAAGGCGTCGCACCGCGAGCTCAACAAACAGTTGTCGACCGAATTTGCACCCTGGTACGCGCACACCAAGGTGGAGCCGCTCGAGCCAGGCAAACCCTACACGTTCGAAGTGCCGGTGATGCCGACGGCGAACCTGTTCAAGAAGGGCAGCCGAATCCGACTGGAGCTTGCCAACGGCAACTCGGCCATCACCGACTTCGTGTTTGAGCACGTCTATCTGCCGAACAAGATCGGCAAGGACACGATCTTTCACTCCGCCGCACAGCCCTCGCAGATTTTGCTGCCGGTGGTCACGAGCCAGCGCGCGGAAAAATAGCACCTCGCGCATCGCATGTCGTTCATGCGATCGAACGGCATGGCGGCGCGGGCCAAGGCTCGTCCGCTCAGAACTCGACGTCCAGCTCCTCCAGCTCGTCGGGTTCGGCCTTCGCCGCGGCGATCCATTCCTCCATGTGCGGCATCGCCATGATGGCCTTGCAATAGGCGGCGCACTGGCGATCGAGCTTGACGTCGTAGGTGAGGAAGCGGGTAACGACCGGGGCATACATGGCATCGGCCATGCAGGGCTTCTTGCCGAACAGATAAGGGCCCTTCGAGCCGGCGAGGCATTCGCGCCAGATCGTGACGACACGATCGATGTCGGCCTGCGCGCCCGTCCAGACCTTGAAGCCGGGATAGTGCGCCTTGATGTTCATCGGCAAGGCCGAGCGCAGGTTGCTGAAGCCGGAGTGCATTTCGCCGGCGACCGCGCGGCAATGGGCGCGCGCGGCGCGGTCGGCCGGCAGGAGCTTTGCGTCCGGCTTGAGCTCGTTGACATATTCCGCGATGGCGAGCGTATCCCAGATCTTGATGCCGTCGTGGGTGAGGCAGGGGACGAGAAATGACGGCGACAGCAGCAGCAGCTCGGCCCGCGTCGAGGGGTCGTCGCTGCGCGCCAGTTGTTCCTCGAACTCGAGACCGGCCATCTTGCACAGCAACCAACCGCGCAGGGACCAGGATCCGTAATTTTTGCTGGCGATTGTGAGCGTGGCCATTGACTGTCCCCCTTCGGCGCCCGGCTCAGAAATTATCTCGCACTGCAGCATAAAATGCACTACCTTTTGGGAGACCGGGAGCGACGTCTGCCGGCTTTTCACGGCAGGCGACCGCGGGGACTGGGGAATGCTCTATCAGGCCTACCTTGCCCATTCCGACGTCATGGGGCCGGTTCGCACCTGGGCGGGCGCGGCGCTGCAGGCGCTCGGCCAACCCCTGGCCGGCGTCGCCGACAACGCCGTCCTGCGCAACCTGACCGCGGCCTACGAGCTCATCGCGCGCGCCGGGCTGACCCATGCGCGCCCCGCCTTCGCGATCAACAGCGTCAAGGTCGGCAACCGCGAGGTGGCCGTGCAGGAGCGGGCCGCGCTGACGACACCGTTCGGGACGCTGTTGCACTTCAAGAAGGACATCGACACGCCGCAGCCCCGCGTGCTCCTGGTGGCGCCGCTGTCGGGCCATTTCGCGACGCTGTTGCGCGGCACCGTGAGCACCATGCTGCCCGAGCACGATGTCTACATCACCGATTGGCACAATGTGCGCGATGTGCCGCTCATGCACGGCCGCTTCGGATTCGACGACTATATCGAGCACCTGATCCGTTTCCTGGAGGCGATGGGGCCGGGCGCCCATGTGGTGGCGGTGTGCCAGCCGTGTGTCGCCGTGCTCGTCGCCGCGGCGGTGATGGCGCAAAGCGGCAACGCCGCCCAGCCGCGCAGCATGAGTTTGATGGCGGGCCCCATCGACACCCGCGTCAACCCGACCAAGGTCAACGACCTTGCCAATTCGAAACCGATCGAATGGTTCGAGCAGAATCTCATCGCCACCGTGCCGCTGCGCTATCCCGGCGCATTCCGGCGCGTCTATCCAGGTTTTATTCAGCTCGCGGCTTTCATGAGCATGAATATCGGCCGGCATTTGAAGGCGCATCGCGACTTGTACGACAATCTGGCGAAGGGCGAGCTCGAGAAGGCGCAGGTGACGAAGGCATTCTACGACGAATATTTTGCCGTGCTCGATCTCACCGCCGAGTTCTACCTGGAGACCGTTCGCCTGGTCTTTCAGGAATGTGCATTGCCGGCCGGCAAGCTCCAATGGCGGGGCGAGCGCGTCGAGCCGCGCGCTATCAAGCGCACGATGCTGCTGACGGTCGAAGGCGAGCGGGACGACATCTGCGCCGTGGGCCAGACCGCGGCCGCGCACGACCTGTGCTCCGGATTGCGGCCGTATCTCAGGCGGCACCACATGCAGACCGGGGTTGGGCATTACGGCGTGTTCAGCGGCAACCGTTGGGCCAACCAGGTCTATCCGCTGGTCAAGAACGTCATTCTCGCCAGCGAGTGAGCGGCGCGGTCGCAACTGGCTGTTCGGGTTGAGCCGCTCGCCGGCAACCGCGTCGGCGCCGGCAGAGGGCAAGGCGATCGCGGCCAGCCCGGCCGAATAGTTGGCATCTCGTCGTCCCCGCGAAAGCGGGGACCCATATTCCAGAGGCGGTGGTTTTGGGTCCCCGCTTTCGCGGGGACGACACCAAGATCTTCACCCCAGTTCCTTCGCGCGGCGCAGGCTCGCGATCATGGAGACGCGCAACAGATAGTCGTAGGTGCGGGACTTGTCGGCCGCGATCTCCGCCAGGCTGCGCCTGAATTCGCTGCCGTCGGACTCGAGGTTGCGCTTGTTCTGGATCGACTGTTTCTCGATGTATTCGAGCGTCACCAGCCGGCGCTGCTTATCGTAGCGCTCGAGCTCCGCCTCGGGCTTGGTCCCATGCCAGACCTCGGCCAGCCGCGAGGTCAGATTGATGGCGTCGTGGATGCCGCCGTTCATCCCCATGCCGCCGAGCGGATTGTTGATATGCGCGGCGTCGCCGACGAGGAATGCGCGCTCGCTTTGGAACGTCTTCGCCACCCGCTGGTGCACGTTGTAAAGCGTGACATGCGCGACCTCATAGTGGGAGATGCCCGGCACCACCGTGGCCATGAGCGACTGCGCAAATTCGGGGCTCAACGCCAACTCGTCGCTTTCGTCGGCCGCGATCGGAAACATTACGCGGCAGAGGCCGGGAATTTGCAGCAGGAAATGCCAGCGCTGCGGATCCGTCACGTAGCTCACGGCGACCAGGTCGGGAATCACGGTCCGGAAATCAAACGGCGTGCTTACGACCAGAAAGCGTTCCGGCCAGGTGAAGCCGTCGAATGCGATGCCGAGGGATCGCCGAACTTCGCTGCGGGCGCCGTCGGCGCCGATGAGCCAGCGGCCGGATTGCGTCTCGGTGCGCCCGTCGCGCTCGATGGCGACCTCCACGCCTGACCGATGCTGGGTCACCTGCCGGACTTGAGCGTCGAATTGCACCTCCACATTCGGTTGGCCGCGGAGCTGCTCGTAGAGGATGCGCGTGAGCTTGGATTGCTCGCTCTGCACCCGGTAGGGGTGCGCGGTGACGTCGGCGATAGCGCTGAAATCGAACTGCGCCAGAACCCCGTGCTGCTTGCTTCGATACTGGAAGGTCGGCGCCACCAGTCCTTGCGCGATCAGCGGTTTCGCGGCCCCGAGCCGATCGAGCATGTCGAGCGTCGGCGGATGAAAGGTCGAGGCGCGCAACTCTTCGCTCAGGTCGGGCCCGGCCTCGAACACCGTCACCGGCACGCCGCTGCGTGCGAGGCTCGCGGCCGCGACCAAACCGACCGGTCCCGCGCCGGCAATCAGAACGCGCTCTGCAATTGCCATGATGCTTCGGCGGCCGCGCTGGCGCCCGACCGCTATTGAGACTGCCGCCGCGCGGCCGTCATTGGATCTGCGGGATCCCCGCCGCTGCGATGATGTCGCGCCATTTCACGATTTCGGCGGAGATGAACTTGCCGACGTCCTCGGGCGTGGAGACGACGACCTCCGCGCCTTGCTCGGTGAACCGCTCCCGCAATGTCGGGTCCGCGAGAGCGGCCGTGAACTCCTGGTTGAGCTTGCTGACGATCGGCTTGGGCGTGCCCTTCGGCGCCAGCATGGTGAACCATCCGGAGCTCACATAGTCCTTGAGCCCGGCCTCGGTGGTGGTCGGGACGTCGGGAAGGGCCGCCATCCGCTTCGTGCTTGCGACCGCCAGCGCCTTCGCGCCGCCGGCGTTGAGCGGCGCCAACACATTGGGGAGCCACTGAAATCCGAGCGGCACGGCGCCCGCAATCAGGTCCGGCCCGTATTGCGCGATGTTGCGATAGGGCACGTGCGTGAGCTTGATCCCGACGATCTGCTCGAAGTAAGCGCCTGAAAGGTGCTGCGAGCTTCCGATGCCGACCGAGCCGTAATTGAGCTGGTTCGGACGCTCCTTGGCATAGGCGATCAGTTCGCCCAGCGACTTCACCGGCAGCTTGGTGCTCGCCACGATGACGATGGGGAAGATGCCGATGATCGTGATCGGCTCGAAATCCTTTTCCGGATCATAGCCGAGGTCGCGATATAGCGTCTTGTTGGCGCCCGCCGGCCCGGAGCCCGTGCCCACCAGGGTGTAGCCGTCGGGGGCGGCTTTGGCGGCCGCCAGCGTCCCGGTATTGCCGCCCGCGCCCGGCCGGTTCTCGACGATGAAGGGCTGCCCGATCGATTTGCTGGTCCGGTCGAGCAGGATGCGGGTGACGACGTCGCTGGCGCTGCCGCCGGCAAATGGAATGATCACTTGAATGGGCCGCGCCGGATAGGTCTGGGCGTCGGCGGCCGTGGCGCCGAGGATGGTGGCAAGGGCGATGACCGCACCCGGCGCGAAGAGGCGTTGTCCTGTCGTCTTCATGGATGTTCCCTTCGATTGAAGTTTTTATCCACCTTCCGGCGGGGTTGAAAAGCTTGTCTCATGTCCCTTTGAAGCGGGCCGGGCGCTTGGCGTGAAAGGCCTCCACGCCCTCGCGGAAATCGTCCGATTGGCGCAGCCGGCTGTAGCAATGGCCTTCGAGCTCGATCGCGATCGCCAGGGTGGCGTCTTCCGTGTCGTTCAGCAGCTTCTTGGCTGTGCGTTGAGCCAGCGGTGAGAACGCGCGCAATTCATCGACCAGGGCGTCGGTTGCCGCCTCCAATCGGTCGTCGGCCACGCATTCGGTCGCGATGCCCCAGTCGTAAGCCTGCTGTCCCGGGATTCGCCGCGAACGCATGACGATGTCCTTGGTGCGCGTGATGCCGATGATCTTCTGCAGGCGTGCCGAGCCTCCCGAGCCGGGAATCTGGCCCAACCGCTGCTCCGGCAGCGCATAGAAGCAGGTTTCGGAAACGATGCGGAAGTCGCACGCGAGCGAAAGCTCGAAGCCGACCCCGAAGCAGTAGCCGCGATTGGCGGCGATCACGGGCTTTGCGCAGCGCGCCGGTGCGGCGATGTTCCAGGCAAGCGTGGAGACGTGTTCGGGCGTTGCCTCGATGAACCCTTTGATGTTGCCGCCGCTCGAAAAATGCTCGCCGGCCGCACGCAGCACGATGATCCGCACGCGCGCATCGTCGTCCAAGGACTCGAACACGAGCCGCAGCTGGTCACGCTGCGGCATCGACACGATGTTGAAAGGCGGCCGGTCCAGGACCACGTCGGCGCGCTCGCGCGCGGGATCGATTTCAACGCGAAAGCCGTCGAGTGCGGCGAGGCGGGGATCGGCGAAGGGCGAGCTCATCTGGCACTTCCTTGTTGGCGCAGCACGGCTGTGGCTTCATTGCGCTTGACGAGTTTTCTGCGGCGAACCGGTCTCCACCCCGGATCAAGTCCGGGGCAGGCTTTCGCTGGAAAACGCCATGGTGTGCTCCGGCTCGTATTCACCCGCAACGAGCTTGCGGCGCAAGAGCTTGCCGACAGGCGACGTCGGGATCGCCTTGACGAAGATGTAGCGGCGCGGCCGCTTGAAATTGGCGAGCCCCGACACCCGGCAGAATTGATCGAGTTCCTCGGGCGCGACGCCGACCGCCCGCTTGACGAAGGCGCAAACGATCTTGCCCCAGCGCTCGTCGGCGAGGCCGACCACGGCGACCTCCGACACCGCGGGATGCAGCGACAAGCAGCTTTCGATCTCGACCGGCGAGACGTTCTCGCCGCCGGTGATGATCATGTCGTCGACCCGGCCGGTGACGAAGAGGTCGCCGTCGGCGTCGAAATATCCGGTGTCGCCGGTAAAATACCAGCCGTCGCGCAAGGCCTTGGCATCCGCGTCCGGTCGCCGCCAATAACCCTCGAAGGATTCGTCGCCCTTGAGCAGCGCAATGATCTCGCCTTCGTCGCCCGCTTTTGCGACGTCCGCGGGTGAGGTCGCGCCAAGCCGCACGACCCGGATCATCTGGTTGATGCCGGCGCGGCCGGCCGAGCCTGGCTTTGCGGGCGCATTCTGGTCGATGGTGAAGGTGTAGATTTCGGAGGACCCGTAGTGGTTGACGAAGAGATCCGGCTTGAACGCGGCCTTCAAGCCCTTGAGCAGACCATCGGTCATCGGTGCGCCGGCGAAGCCCAGCTTGCGCACCGAGCTCACGTCGGCGGTCTCGAAGCACTCGTGGTGCAACAGGTCGTGATAGAGCGTCGGCACGAGATAGAGGTTGGTGATGTTCTCGGTCGCGATCAGGTCGAGCGCGTGCGCAACGTCGAAGCGGGGCAGACAGACGAAGGTGCCGCCGATCAACGACATGGCAATGAGGGAGCGCACCCCCATGGTGTGATAGAGCGGCATGGCCCCAAGCGTGCGCTCGCGCTGGCCATAGAGATTCTGCGCGACATGAGCAAGCGCAGCCGCGCGCTCGGCGCGCTGGCGACGCGGCACGCCCTTGGGCCGCGCGGTCGTGCCCGAGGTATAGAGCATCACCGACCACGCCTCGGCGTCGACGCGCGGCTTGGCGCCGTCCGCGCTGCCGCCGACCAGAGATGCGAACGTCAAATCTTGCGCGCCGGGGCTGCCGACCGCAATGAGCGGACAGGTCCGCGCCTGCTTGGACGAGTGCACGGCGCCGGCGGAAACATCCTCGTACACGAGCGCTTTCGCCTCGGCGTCGTTCATGCAGAAATCGAGTTCGTCCGCGGTCGAGCGCCAATTCAGCGGCGTGATGATGAGCCCGGCGAATTGGCAGGCCCAGTGGATCGTCGCCGCTTCCCAGCGGTTCTGCAGCAGCGTGACGAGATGATCGCCCGGCTCGAGCCCGAGCTGGTCGAAGCCAGCCACCAGCGCTGAAATCTTCCGGTACCAGGCGGCATAGGTGAGGCGGACCTCGCCGTCGACGATTGCCAGCGCCTCGCCATCGCGCGCGACGCTCGCGAGGAAGCTCGTGCCGAGATCAAGCACGGGACGCGGCCCGCCGTTCGATCGAGTGTCTGCCCCGGCCAGCCGGCCCACCTGTCATGTCACACCATGTCTCCAACACGCACGCGTGAGGCCCGAGCCGCCACGAGTTGGCCCGGCCTCTCGGCAATGATACATCTCTGCAAAGCCGTTCGCATCGAGACAAGTGGACCCATGACCCAGATCCGCAAAGCCCGTAAAGCGATTGAGCCGGGCGAGGCCGTTGGGCCGGTGCGGGTACGCGGCGACAACACCCCGCAGCCGATCCGGTCGCTTCGCGACTGGCTCGACCATCTCGCGGCGCGTGATCGGCTGGTGGTGGTTGGGCCGGGCACCGGGCTTCGGTTCGAGCTCGCGGCCATCGCCAAGCGCCTCGATGGCCGGCGGGCAACCCTGTTTCCGCGACCGGGCGGGCATCCGATCCCCGTCGTCTCCGGCCTCATTTCCGACCGCGGCTGGATGGCCGAGGCGATGGGGGTGGAGCCGGGCGAGCTCCTGGCACGCTTCCAGGATGCCGCCCTCAATCCGGTCTCATGGCGGGAGACGGCATCGGCACCGGCGCAAGCGGTCGTCCATCGGCAGGTCGATCTCGAGCGACTGCTTCCGCTTCCCACCCACAATGAGCACGACAGCGGCCCCTATGTCACGGCCGGCCTGATGATCACCCGCAATCCGCGCACGGGAAAGCAGAACGCCTCGATCCACCGCTGCCAGTTGAGCGGCCCGAACCGTCTCGGCGTGCTGCTGCTCCCGCGCCATGCCCATATGTTCTTCGAGATGGCGGAGCAGGAGGGAAGGCCGCTCGAAGCCGCCATCGTCGTCGGGATCGATCCGCTCACCTTGCTCGCGTCCCAGGCCATCGCTCCGATCGATGTCGATGAGCTGGAGATTGCCGGTGCGCTCCATCAACGGCCGTTGTCGGTGGTCAAATGCCTCACCAGCGATTTGCGCGTGCCGGCCGACGCGGAGATCGTGATCGAGGGCCGCTTCCTGCCGGGCGTGCGCGAGCCGGAAGGGCCGTTTGGAGAATTTCCGCAATATTACGGCGAACGCGGCGAGCGGCATGTCATGGAGATCGACGCGGTCACGCACCGCAAGGATGCGATCTTTCACACCATCGTCGGTGGCGGCCTGGAGCATCTGCTGCTCGGAGCGATACCGCGCGAGGCGACCTTGCTGGGGCATCTGCAGCGATCCTTTCCCAATGTGCGCGACGTGCATCTCGCGCGCGGCGGCGTGTGCCGCTATCACCTCTATGTCCAGATCAAAAAGCGCCAGGAAGGCGAGGCCAAGAACATCATGCTCGGCGCCTTCGCCGGCCATTACGATGTGAAGCATGTGATCGTCGTGGACGAAGACGTCGACATTCACGATCCCAACGAGGTCGAATGGGCGGTAGCGACCCGGTTTCAGGCCGACCGCGACCTCGTGGTCGTGCCCGAGAGCCAGGGATCGAAGCTCGACCCGTCGACGCGCAATGGCGTCGGCGCCAAGATGGGTCTCGACGCCACCAAGCCGCTGTCGGCCGGCGAGATGGTGTTCAAGCGGATTCGCGTTCCTGGCGAGGAGAGCGTCGACGTCGCGGCCCTGCTTTCCGCCGCGGCGGCACGCATTGGCGCGATGCGCTCAAGCGGTGATGTTCGCCCCGCAGGGCCGTCCGCGCCGAACAGGAGAACCCCGTCGGTTGCCCGCCGGGGCTGGAGGCTGAGCCACGATCAGGCGATCATGGATAGAAGTTGCGCTGCCAACGGAAGAACCCCGACCACACGTCTTGGTCGTCGAAGCGGGCGACTGCCGGGCGCGGCGCGTTGACGGTGTACAAACCCGCGCCCTTATACGGGGTGTTGTGACGCGTATAGAGTATTTCGAAACCGATATCGAGTTGTTGCACCGGGTTCCACTGCGTGCGCGAACCGATTTCGAAGAAGCTGTAGTCGGGATTGCAGCTGTTGCCGGTATCCGCCCGGACGGCGGAGAGATTGCCGACGAGCCCCGCGAACGGGCGGGGGCATACCGATCCGGCCACCAGCGCGGAGTTGAGGATGTTGGCCGCGGCGCCGTTGTAGTGGACATCGACATAGCCGCCGAACCACGAGGTCCGCCACCTCGGGCTCCAGAAGTGCTCGTACGCCGCGATTGCACTCCACACCCGGACGAGCTCGACTTCGGTGCCGGTGGTGAAGACGCCATCGGTGATCCAGGCGGCGGCGACGCTGCTCGAGGCGTTGTAGAGCTGCAGGGCGCCCTGGTTGGTGCAGTAGCCGGAGGCACCTACGGAGTAGCAGGCATTGAAGCCGATCATATCGCCGCCCGGCAGGTTGAACTTGGCGCCGCCGGCGACCGCCCAGCCGAGCTTGTCGTTGGGATGGCCGTTGTTGACGCTGTCGGGCGTGAGCCAGTAGGCGCCGCCCGCTTCGTGGACGACGGCGCTCACGCCGGCGAAGCCCCAGGGCTGATCGACGCGCAGATTGGCAATGATGTCCGGCATGCGAAAGCCGTTGCCGCCGCCGTTTTGCGCGAAGGCGGTATCGCCGGCGATGGCGCCGTTGACGGCGAAGAAGCCCGGGGCCGTCGCGTCCACGACCGGTGCGCGCTGGTGGCCGCCGGGATTTTCCAGCGACAGCGTGCCGGAGAAGCCGTTGCCGAACTGGGCGGTGTAGGCCCAAACGGTGACGCCGTTGGAGATGGTGGTGTCGCCGGTGGTGCGCGCATTGTGGTAGGAGTAGGCGCCGTTATAGGTGAAGATATCGAAGAACGACAGCGTCTTGCCCACCGTGAAGCCGGCGAACTGCAGGAACGCGCGGTCCCAGTACACCACGCCGCCTTCGGCATCGTTGGGCGTGGTCTGCTGGATGCCGATGCGGATAAAGGTGCGCAGGTCCCCGTATTCGGTCTTCTGGCGCACATCCCACGATACCACCGCGCGGGTGCGGAAATTGACGTCGTTCGTGCTCGCGCGGTCGATGCGCGCCTGCAGCGACTCCGGCGAGCCGCCGTTGCCGAGGGCAATGCCGCCGTTCCCCGCGTTGTACTCGGCCTGCACGCGCAGAAACCCGCCCAGCTTGAGACAGGTGTCGGTGCCCGGAATGTAGTAGAAGCCGTCCCCGTAACCGGTGCAGATCTTCACGTATTCCACCGGCTTGGCCTTGACCGGCATGTCGGCGGCCTGCACCCCGGCAACCGCGGTCAGCGCTGCGGCGGTACCGAGGAGAAGACTTTTGACGGTACTCATTTGAACCCCTCGCGCTGTCATGCCCGAGGTTATGGCCGGGATTTGTGACCTTTTGTTCATTGCCACCACTGGCAAAGTGAGCGTTTGCTCAGCAAGAGCGAGGTTTTCCGACGACTGTTGCAGGAATGCCCCATAAGTGCGCTGATACCGCGTGCGGATGGTCGTCACCAACGCGGCGGCGAGGCTGCCGAACAGGCGTGCGAATGCGTATCTTCGATGCAACAGGGCGAGCTTTGCAGGGCCCGTCGCACCTGGTTCGCGCTTTGCACGGCATCGCCGCAGCTACCAACGCCTCTCGGATGAGCACGAAATGAATTGAGCCATGACAGCGGTGCGGTTCCTGTTGAACGGAAAGCCATGCGGCGAGGACAGCGCGCCGCCGAGCATGACGGTGCTCGATTGGCTGCGTGCCCGCGCGCACCTCACCGGCACCAAGGAAGGCTGTGCCGAGGGCGATTGCGGCGCCTGCACCATCGTCCTTGGCCGCCAGGGCAATGGGGCCGTGCGATTACGAGGCGGTGAATTCCTGTCTGATGATGCTGCCGCAGATCGACGGTTGCGCAGTCCTCACAGTCGAAGGTTTGGCTGCCGCGGACGATGCGCTCCATCCCGTGCAGCAGGCGCTGGTCGATGCCCATGCCACACAATGCGGCTTCTGCACGCCCGGCTTCGTGATGGCGATGTTCGCGTTTCATCACGGCGGCGAGCCTGCCGACGACGCGGTCATTCATGAAGCGGTCGCCGGCAATCTCTGCCGCTGTACCGGCTACCGCTCGATCGTGGAGGCCTGCCGCCGCGTCGCCCATGGGCCGGCCGATCGCTTCGCTGCCGCGGCGCCTGCGATCGCCGACGCGCTGACCGCTCTGCCGGCATGCACGGACTATCGCCACGGCACTCAGACCTTTCTCATGCCGCGTTCGCTCGATGCGCTGTTTGCCGCCATGGCGCAGTACCCGGATGCCATCCTGCTCGCAGGCGGCACCGATCTCGGGCTGCGCGTGAGCAAGGATCGCGAGGCCCTGCCGGCCGTGATCGCGCTCGGCGCGGTCGAGGAGCTGCGTCGGATCGCGACTGGGGCCGACGCCATCGAACTCGGTGGCGCGGTCACCTACACCGAAGCCTTGCCTCACTTCGATCGGCACTTTCCCTCGTTCGGGGCGCTCATGCGCCGCATCGGCTCACGGCAAATTCGCAATCTCGGAACCATTGCCGGCAATCTCGCGACCGCCTCGCCGATCGGGGACACGATTCCCTGCCTGATCGCGCTCGATGCGACGGTGACGATCGCCTCGCGTGATGGCACGCGCGTGCTGCCGTTGGAATCGTTCATCACTGGTTACCGCAAGACCGCGCTCGCGGCAGGCGAAGTGATCGCCGCCATTCGCATTCCCTTGCTTGCACCGGGCCGGGACTTCGCCGTCTACAAGGTGTCGAAACGCTTCGACCAGGACATTTCGACCGTCATCGCCGCGTTCGTCCTCGAGCGGCACGGCAGCAAAGTTCGACAATTGCGGGCGGCCTATGGCGGCATGGCAGCGCGCGCGATGCGGGCCACGAGTGTCGAAGCAGCGCTCGCGGGACGCCCGTGGGCACCGGCTTGGCTGGCCGATATCGACACTCTATTGGCGCGCGACTTCACGCCGATCGACGACCACCGCGGCGGCGCCGCATACCGCCTGCGCGCGGCGGCGGGCTTGTTGCGTCGCTTTCAGCTCGAAACGTCCTTGGCGGCACCGATGCGGGTGGAGGCACTATGAACGAGCCTCTTGCACGCGTTCGCGGCGGCGTGCACGCCGCGGTGGGCCACGACAGCGCGATCGGGCATGTCACCGGCGCGGCACAATACCTCGACGACGTCCCGACCGTGCCGGGAACGCTCGAAGCGGCCCTGGTGCTGAGCCCACACCCGCACGCCCGTATCCGCCACGTCGATTTGTCCCGCGCGCTCGCCGCGCCCGGCGTGATCGCCGCGATCACCGCCGCCGATATTCCCGGCCGTAACGACATCGCACCGATCCGCAGCGACGAACCGGCACTGGCGGCGGAGGTGGTCGAATACGAAGGCCAGCCGGTCGCGGCGGTCGCCGCGGCGACGTTCGATCAGGCGCGCGCAGCGGCAAAGCTGGTCGATATCGACTACGAGCCGCTTCCCGCCGTGCTGACCATCGAGGAGGCGATGGCACGCGAGAGCTATGTCTCGCCGCCGCAGGTCATGGTTCGTGGCGAGGTCGAGCCCGCGCTCGCGGACGCGCCTCATCGCCTCTCGGGCGAATTGCGCTGCGGCGGCCAGGACCATTTCTATCTCGAAGGACAAATTGCGCTCGCCCTGCCGGGCGAAGGGCGCGACATGCAAGTGTGGAGCTCCACCCAGCACCCGACCGAAGTTCAGCACGGCGTGGCGCATCTTCTCGGTCTGCCGTTCAACGCCGTCACCGTCGAGGTGCGGCGGATGGGGGGCGCGTTCGGCGGCAAGGAGAGTCAGTCGACCATCATCGCCGGCATCGCCGCGGTGCTCGCCTGGAAGGCGCGCCGGCCGGTGAAGCTCCGCTTGCCGCGCGACGACGACATGCGCGCGACCGGCAAGCGCCATCCATTCCTGATCCGCTACGACGTCGGCTTCGACGGCGATGGGCATGTTCTCGCCCTCGACCTCACGCTGGCCGCCAACGGCGGGAGCGTCGCCGACCACACGCCCGCGGTGCTCACGCGCGCGCTCTGCCACGCCGACAATTGCTATTTCCTTCCGAACGTCCGTCTTCGCGGCCTGCCGTGCAAGACCAATACGGTGTCGAATACGGCCTTCCGCGGCTACGGCGGGCCGCAGGGCATGCTCGCGATCGAAACCATCATCGAGGCGATCGCCCGCCAGCTCCGCGTTCCGATCGATAAGGTGCGGCGGCGGAATTTCTACGGCATCGGCCGCAACGACGTCACCCCCTATGGCATGACGGTCGAGGACAATATCATCGAGCGCGTCGTCGATGAGCTCGACCATATCGTCGACGTTGCAGCCTGGCGGCGCGACATCGCCAACTTCAATCGCCAAAGCCCGGCGGTGAAGAAAGGCCTCGCCACCATGCCGATCAAGTTCGGCATCTCGTTCAACCGGCCGGCGCTCAACCAGGCGGGCGCTCTCGTCCACGTCTATACCGACGGCAGCGTGGTGCTCAACCACGGCGGCACCGAGATGGGGCAGGGCCTGTTCACCAAGGTGGCGCAGGTCGTGGCCGAGGCGTTCGCCATCGATCTCGATCATATTCGGGTGTCGGCCACCAGTACGGCGAAGGTGCCGAACACGTCGCCGACGGCCGCGTCCTCCGGCTCGGATCTCAACGGCATGGCGGCATTGCATGCCGCGGAGCAGATCAAGGCGCGCATGACGGAGGTGGCGGCCGAGCACTTTGCGGTCCCGACCGGCGAGATCGTGTTTGACTCCAACCGCGTCTATGCCGGCAATCGCAGCCTGTCGTTCGCGGAGCTGGCGGCGCTGTCATGGGAGAAGCGCGTCTCGCTCTCGGCGGCCGGGTTCTATCGCACGCCCAAGATCCATTGGGATTTCGCCACCAATAGCGGGCGGCCGTTCTACTATTTCGTCTACGGCGCCGCCGCCGCCGAGGTCGCCGTCGATACGCTGACCGGGGAATCGCGCGTGCTGCGCGCCGAGCTCATCCAGGATTGCGGCCGCTCGCTCAACCCGGCGATCGATCTCGGCCAGATCGAGGGCGCGTTCGTCCAGGGCATGGGCTGGCTCACGACCGAGGAATTGTGGTGGGACGCCGAGGGCCGCCTGCGCACCCACGGGCCGTCGACCTACAAGATTCCCGGCAGCCGCGACGTGCCGCCGATCTTCAATGCGCGCCTGCTCGCCGATGCGCCCAACCGCGAAGCGACCATCTTCCGCTCCAAGGCGATCGGCGAGCCGCCGCTGATGCTGGCGATTTCGGTGTGGCTCGCAATCAGGGACGCGGTCGCGAGCCTCGCCGACCATCGGCTGGCGCCGCGGCTCGATGCGCCGGCCACGCCGGAGCGCGTGCTCGCGGCGATCGACGAGCTGCGCGTTCGCGGACATCACTAGCCGCCGATAACCGGCTACCGTCAGAGCATTTGCGCATTGCATCGAAGGGGCCGTGCGCTGGCGCGTCGATTTGCGCGACCGAATAGCCGCTTCCTATTTGGCTTGCCCGACGAGTCGGCGGATCGAGTTGCGCAATTGCAGTGCTCCTGTAAGGTGCCTGCGTGGATGGCGGTTGCAGAGGGTAGACAAAACCATGGCGCTGCCAGTCGACAATTATCAGTCTTCGCTCGCGCTGACCCAGTTCCTTCCGCTGTCGGGCATCTTTCCGCCGCGCAGCGAGGTCCCGGACCCGCACGCAGATCTGGGGGTATTCCGCTCGGCGCGATCCGCACCGTCGCCGGCAACTTTGCTCCCGGCGACGACCCCCCTCCCGACCCCCCCTTTGGCGGTTCGGCAACAGCCGAAGGCCAGCTCGTGCCGATCACTCAAAATACGGCACTGTTTTCGTTGCTCGGCTTCATGTACGGGGGCAACGGGACGTCGATGTTCGCTCTTCCGGATTTGGACGGGCGAACCATGATCGGAGCCGGAGCAGGGACCAGCGTTGGTGCCGCAATCGGTTCAAGCGGAGCGACGCTTTCAAACGCGCAACTCCCGAGCATGCTCGGCGGCAGCTCCCAGCCCATCGACAACTATCAGCCCTCGCTGCCGATCACCTACCTGATCCGGACCGCGGGCATCTTCCCTTCCGAATTCGGCGGCACGGCCGGGGTCGATTTCATCGGGCAGATCGTGCCGTTCGCGGGCAATTTTGCGCCCGACGGCTTTCTGGAAGCGGCCGGCCAGACACTGCAGATTGCCGACTACAACACGTTGTTCAGCCTGATCGGTACGACCTATGGCGGGGACGGACAAACTACTTTCATGCTGCCGGACCTGCGCGGCCGTACCATCGTTGGGACTTCGTCCCAAGTGCCGCTCGGACTGATCGGTGGGGAAGCGCAGGCGACCTTGTCGAATGCCAATCTTCCCGCGTCGGTCGGCGGCAGCGGGCAGCCGATCGACAATCACCAGCCGTCGCTGGCGCTCACCTACCTGATCGCCCTGCAGGGTATTTTTCCATCGCCAGACAGCGCCGGTGTTGATCCAACCCAGCAGTATCTCGGCGAGATCGTGGCCTTCGCCGGGAATTTTGCTCCAGCCGGCTGGGCGAAGGCGGAGGGCCAGCTCCTGCCGATCAATCAGAACCAGGCATTGTTTTCCCTGCTCGGCACCCAGTACGGCGGCAACGGACAAACCCTCTTTGCGCTGCCGGATTTGCGGAACAGGACCGCGGTCGGCACCGGAGATGTGGCGGATGTCGGCGACATCTTGGGCAGCAACGACGCGACCATACTGTCCTCCAATATTTTCGATGCCCAGTTCACCGGCACCAGCGATCCCAACGCACTCAACGGCGGCGCCGGCAACGATTCCCTCGACGGCGCCGGCGGCGCCGACGTCATGACCGGGGGCGCCGGCAACGACGTCTATTTCGTCGACAATGGCGGCGATGCGGTGATCGAGAATGCCGGCCAGGGCAACGACGTGGTGTTCTCCACCGCCCACCTCGCATTGGCCGCGAACGTGGAAATTCTGAACCTGCAGGGCAACGCGGACCTGCAGGGCTACGGCAACGGCCTGGCGAACACGCTCACCGGCAACACCGGCAACAACCTCCTGGACGGCCGCGCCGGCGCCGACGCTATGACCGGAGGCGCCGGCAACGACGTCTATTTCGTCGACGATGCCGGCGACACCGCGACCGAGAGCGCCGGCCAGGGCACCGACGCGGTGTTCGCGAGCGCCCACTTCGCCCTGTCCGCGAACGTGGAGACCCTGGTGCTGCAAGGGAGCGCCGACCTGCAGGGCTACGGCAACGATCTGGTGAACAAGCTCATCGGCAACAGCGGCAACAATCTGCTCGACGGCGGGACCGGCGCCGATGCCATGGCCGGCGGCGCCGGCAACGACGTCTATTTCGTCGACAATGCCGGCGACACCGCCACCGAGAGCGCCGGCCAGGGCACCGACGCGGTGTTCGCGAGCGCCCACTTCGCCTTGTCCGCGAACGTGGAGACCCTGGTGCTGCAGGGGGTCGCCGACCTGCAGGGCTACGGCAACGACCTGGTGAACAAGCTCATCGGCAATACCGGCAGCAATCTGCTCGACGGCGGCACCGGCGCCGATGCCATGACCGGCGGCGCCGGCAACGACGTCTATTTCGTCGACGATGCCGGCGACGGCGTATTCGAGAACGCCAACGAGGGCACCGACGCGGTGTTCGCGAGCGCCCACTTCGCCCTGTCCGCGAACGTGGAGACCTTGGTGCTGCAAGGCAGCGCCGACCTGCAGGGCGCCGGCAACAATCTAGTGAACACGCTCATCGGCAATACCGGCGGCAATCTGCTCGACGGCGGCACCGGCGCCGACGTCATGTCGGGCGGGCTCGGCAACGACACCTACTTCGTCGACGATGGTTTCGACCAAGTGATCGAGAACGTGGGCGCGGGCGCCGATGCCATCTTTGTTGCCGTCCATTTCGCGCTGTCGGCCAACGTGGAGACCCTGGTGCAGCAAGGCTCCGCCGACCTCAACGCGGCCGGCAATGCGCTCGCCAACACCATCTTCGGCAATTCCGGCAACAATATCCTCGACGGCCAAGGCGCTGGCGACGCGCTCACCGGCAATTCCGGCAACGACACCTTCGTGTTCAACGTCGGGCAAGGCAATGGCGACACCGTCGCCGACTTCGACGGCAACGGCGCAGCCGTGGGGGATTCGCTGCAGTTCGTCGGCTACGGGACGGCGGTGCAGGGTGCCACATTTACCCAGATCGGCGTGACCAACCAATGGCTGATCCATTCCGGCCTTGGTGCTCCGGATGAGACCATCACGTTCATGAACGGCGCATCAGTCCATGCGACCGACTACATTTTCATGTAGCCGCGCGGAGAAGCGACCTTGGCAGCCGTTCCTGCGTAGGATGGGTTGAGCGCAGCGAAACCCATCGCCTTCCGGCAACTGCAGCCCTTTGCGATTGATGGGTTTCGCCATAGCGCGTCGAAGACGCGCGTGAACGCGCTTAAGGCTCAACCCATCCTACGAAGCGGGCTCAGGCGGCCGCGCTCATGGAGGAGCGGAATGCCCAGTGCGTGAAATGAGCTTCGATGGAGGCGAACACGGCATACATCACGATGCCCTCGACCGCGAGACCGAGCAGACAGGCAAACACCAGCGGCATCTGGAAGTTCGATCCGGCCTGCACCATGAGATGACCGAGCCCGGCATTGGCGCCGATGGTCTCGGACATCACGGCGCCGACGAAGGCGAGCGTGATGGCGACCTTGAGCGAGCCGAACAGATAGGGCTGCGTGCGCGGAATCCCGACCTTGAGCATGATGTCGAGCTTCTTGGCGCCGAGTGCGCGCAGCACGTCCTCGAGTTCCGGCTCCATGGTCGCGAGCCCGGTCGCCACGTTCACCACGATCGGAAAGAACGAGATGAGAAAGGCGGTCAGGATCGCGGGTACGATGCCGATCCCGAACCAGATGATCAGGATCGGCACCACCGCCACCTTGGGGATCGAGTTGAAGCCGATCATCACGGGATAGAGCCCGCGGTAGATCGTGCGCGACCAGCCGACGATGATGCCGAGCACGATGCCGAACGCGACGGCGAGCGCAAAGCCCGCGAGCGTCGTCCACAGCGTCACGAACGCGTTCTTGGCAAGCGGCAACCAGTATCTGACGACGGCCTCGAATATCTGCGAAGGGGCGGGGAGGACGAACGTGTCGACCTTGAATATGCGGCAGATGAGCTCCCACAGCACGAACAGGCCGATGGTGAACAGCCAAGGCGACAGCTTTTCGATGGTCGAGCTCATGCCTTGCGTACCTCGGCGATTTTCGCACGCAATTCGTGCACGATGTCGGTGAAACGCGGCTCGAAGCAGATATCGAGATCGCGCGGGCGTCGCAGGTCGACCGCCTTGGTCATGACGATATGCCCGGGCCGCGCGCTCATGACGTGAATCTTGTCGGCCAGGAACGCCGCCTCGCGCAGGTCATGGGTGACCAGGATCACGGTGAAGCCGAGCTTCTGCCAGAGGTCGCGCAGCACGCACCACAATTCCTCGCGCGTGAAGGCGTCGAGCGCGGCGAACGGCTCGTCTAGCATCAAGAGCGCCGGCTCGTGGATCAGCGCCCGGCACAGCGAGACGCGCTGCTGCATGCCGCCGGAGAGCTCCCAGGGGAAACGGTCGCCGAAGCCGTCGAGCCCGACGGTCTTGAGCAGCGCGCTGGCCTGCTCGCGATACTGCGCCTTTTCGCGTCGGAACTTCTTGCGATGGGGCTCCACGATCTCGAGCGGGAGCAGCACGTTGTCGATGACCTTGCGCCAGGGCAACAGGTTCGGGTTCTGGAACGCCATGCCGGCGATCTTCACCGGCCCGCGCACCTTGTCGCCGAAAATGACGATCTCGCCGGAGTCGGGCCGCACCAGCCCGGTGACGAGCTTCATCAAGGACGACTTGCCGCAACCCGAGGGGCCCACCACCGCGGCGAATTCGCCGCGGCGCACGTTGAGGCTCGTGTCCTTCAAGGCGAGAACGCCGCCCGACACGCCGCGATAGGTCAGCGTGACGTTCCCGATGTCGACGGAAGGGGTCATGGCGACGATGAGTGGACTTTCTCGGCCTCATGCTGAGGAGCCCGCGCAGCGGGCGTCTCGAAGCATGAGGCCATCCTTCGAGACGCGGGCTTCGCCCGCTCCTCAGGATGAGGGCGGACGCGATCGCGCTCCGCCATGCCGTTGCACCCTCACAATTTGCGCTCGGCCGCCGGCGGCAGGTACTGGCTGGTGAAGATGTCCTCGGCCTTCGGCCGGTTCTTGAATTCGTAGGTCACCGCGATCTGGTCGATCGACTTGGCCAGCCGCGCCATGTCGACGTCGCCGAAACCATTGGCCTTGACCCACGGGGTGACGAAGTTGTCGCGCAAGGACATTTTCAGCCGATCGAGCTCGATCTTGGGATCGCCGGTCTCGTTGCGCGACATCACCGACTTGATCGCCGCGTCGGGGTCCTTGATGGTGTCGAGCACGCCCTTGATGGTCGCGCGGACGAAGCCCGCCACCACCTTCGGGTTGGCCTTGGCATAATCGGGATTGACCATGATGGCGTTGCCGTAGAGCACGAGGCCGTGGTCCGCCATCAGCATCGTCTTGATGTCCTCGGGCTTGAGGCCCTTCTGCAGCAGGTTGTAGTGCATCGAGAACGAGAAGCCGGTGATGGCGTCGACCTTGCCGTCGGCGAGCATGGGCTCGCGCACGGGGAAGCCAACGTTCTCGATCTTGACCTTGGAGTCGTCGATGGCGTTTTCCTTCACGAACGCCTTCCACTGCGCGAAGGCGCCGTCGGCCGCCGGCGCACCGAGCACCCGGCCTTCGAGGTCCTTCGGCTTGGCGATGCCGGTCTTGGCGGTGGTGGCGATCGCGAATGGCGGCTTGTCGTAGATCATCAACACCGCCTGGACTTTCTTGTCCGGGTTCTGGTCCTGGAACTTGACCAGCGAGTTGATGTCGAAGAAGCCGATGGGATAAGTGCCGGCCGCGACCCGCGCGATGCCGGCGACCGAGCCGGGACCGGAGTCGATGGTGACGTTGAGGCCTTCGGCCTTGTAGTAGCCCTTGTCGATGGCGACGAAGTAAGGGGCGGAAGGGCCCTCGAACTTCCAGTCGAGGGCGAATTTCACGTCGGTCTGCGCGGAGACGGGGCTCGCCGCGAGGGTCACTGCCGCTGCCGCGAGCATCCCGAAAAGCCTGATCCTGTGCATATGTGACGCTCCATGTGAGGCCGGTTGACCCGGCGCCGTATGCGCTCTCTCAGCAATCAGCGTGCCAGCCCGACCAGTCTGGGCGGGTCGGGTGACGACGCCGCACGCGTTACCCCTTTGCCTGAAGACTAGGCATTTTGCGTGGTTTTGCCTATTCCCAAGTCAAGCCTGTGCAGATCGTCAGCTGCCGCGATACGTGGCGTAGCTCCACGGCGTGACCAGCAACGGCACATGATAATGGCCCTCGGGCTCGGCCACCGCGAACTCGACCGGCACCACGTCGAGGAACGGCGGATCGTCCTGCGGCGCGCCCAGCCGCGCGAAGTACGCCGCGACGTGGAAGCGCAGTTCGTACCGTCCGATCGGCAGCGGCTGTCCGGCCATCAGCGGCGCGTCGGTACGGCCGTCGCGATTGGTGACGGCGCTCGCGATAAGCGCGCGCGCGCCGCCGGCGGACAGCTCGAACAGCTCGATCGCCACGCCGGCCGCCGGCGTGCCGCCATGCGTGTCGAGCACGTGAGTGGAGAGGCGGCCGTGCACCTTCAGGCGATCGGGCGCCTCGAGGCGCTGGTCGAGGCGAAGCGCCGCGATACGGAAGATTTCGCCAAGCGCGGCTTCGGTCTCGGCCGCCATGCTGTTGTGCAGGCGACGCTCGAACTGGCGCAGGATCGAATCCTTGCCGTGCCGTCGCACGCAAATGATGAACGGCATTGCGAATTTTTCGCGGTAGGCGTCATTGAGACGGTGGAATTGCGCGAACTCCGCTTCCGACAGCCGGTCGAGGCCGGCGCTCGTCTGCTCGGCCTTGGAGTCGGCCGTGAGCAATCCGGCGCGTGCTGCCTTGCCCGCGAGATCGGGGTGGCCCTTGATCAATGCGAGCCGCCGATCCGCCGGTGCCGCGCGCACCGCCGCCATCATCGCGTCATACAGGCCGGCAAGCGTGGAAAACGGCCGCTGCCCGCACACCGCCTGCGCCACCCAGGGCGCGTGCTCGTAGATGTCGCCCAGCGCGGCAACAAAGCCGGCGTCGTCGGCGGCATTGAGGCTCTGAAGCGAAACCGTTGCCACCGGTGCTGTCCGCCGGCTAGCTGATCGTCGGGGCGCCGGCGGCGAGCGCGCGATGCTCGCGATGCCAATGCCGCGCGATGTCGAGTCTCGTCGTCACCCACACGCGCTGGCGCGCCGCGATGTGATCGAGAAAGCGCGCGAGTCCGGCGGCGCGCCCCGGACGCCCGGCCAGCCGGCAATGCAGGCCGACCGACATCATCTTGGGGGCCTGCTCGCCTTCGGCATAGAGCAGGTCGAAGGCGTCCTTGAGATAGGTGAAGAACTCATCGCCGGTACCGAAGCCCTGGGCGTTGATGAACCGCATGTCGTTGGCGTCGAGCGTGTAGGGAATGATCAGATGCGCTCCCTTCGGCCCGTTGATCCAGTAGGGGAGATCGTCCGCATAGGAATCCGACGAGTAGAGAAAGCCACCTTCGTCGAGCACCGCCTTCAAGGTGTTGACCGAGTTGCGGCCGGTATACCAGCCGAGCGGGCGCTCGCCGGTTGCCTGCGTGTGCAGGCGGATCGCTTCGGCGAGGTCGGCGCGCTCCTCGGTCTCGGGCATGTCCTTGTAGTCGATCCATTTCAGGCCGTGGCTCGCGATCTCCCAGCCCGCCTCGCGCATCGCCGCGACCGCGTCGGGACAGCGCGCGAGCGCGCTCGCGACGCCGAACACGGTCACCACCATATTGCGTTGCGTGAACAACCGCCACAGCCGCCAAAACCCCGCGCGCGAGCCGTATTCGTACATCGACTCCACGTTCATGTGGCGCTGGCCCGGCCAGGGCTGCGCGCCCAGGACGTCGGAGAGAAACGCCTCCGAGGTCGGCGTCGCCGTGCAGGATGTTGCGCTCGCCGCCTTCCTCGTAATTGATCACGAACTGGACGGCGACGCGCGCGCCGCCCGGCCAGCGCGGCTCGGGCGGATCGCGGCCGTAGCCGGCGAGATCGCGCGGATATCTGGAGAAATCGGCGGGGGACATCGTCACTGCGCCGGCGCGCCGGCGGCGAGCCAGGCGGCGAGGATTTGGCGTTCTTGCGGGGTCATGTCGGTAATGTTGCCGGGAGGCATGGCGCTCGAACGCACCGCGTTGATGTCGATCAGGCGCGCATGCCGCCGGATGCTGTCGGGACTGTCGAGCAGGACGTTGTTGGGCGGCGCATGCACGCCCGGCCACACCGGCTCGTTCATGTGGCACATGCTGCAGCGTGACAGCACCGTATTGTAGGCCGCCTTGACGTCGAGCTTGTCCACGCGTGGACCGGTCTGCGCCGGTCCGGCGCCCGAGAGCCAGGCCACCGCCGCCATGCCGGCCGCCGCCACGCCCCAGGTCCACCACGGGCTGCCTTTGCCCTCATGCCGGGAATTGAAGAAGTGGCGGATGACGGGACCGATCGCCAGCACGATGGCGACGATCAGCCAGTTGAAGCGGGTCGCGAACATCAGGGGATAGTGGTTGGCGATCATCAGGAAGATGACCGGCAGCGTGAGATAATTGTTGTGGACCGAGCGCTGCTTGGCTTCCTCGCCCCACTTCGGATCCGGCTCTTTTCCCGCCAGCAGTGCGGCCACGGTCTTCTTCTGGTTCGGGATGACGATCACGAACACGTTCGCCACCATGATGGTGCCGATCAGCGCGCCGATCTGGGTGAAGGCGCCGCGCCCGCTGAACACATGGGTGAAGGCGTAGGTGAGGGCGACCAGGAAAACGTAGCCCACCAGCGCGAGCGCGATCTCGTGCCGGCCGAGCGTGGAGCGGCACAGCGCCTCGTAGAGCAGCCAGGCCAGAACGAGGCTGCCGAACGCGACGCCCGCGGCGGTCGGCGCCGTGAGGTCGAGCACCGACTTGTCGATCAGGTAGAGCTCCGCGCCCAGATAATAGACGATCACCAAGAGCGCGAAGCCGGAGAGCCAGGTGGTGTAGGCTTCCCACTTGAACCAGGTCAGCTCATCCGGCATGCGGGCAGGGGCGACGAGGTATTTCACCATGTGATAGAAGCCGCCGCCGTGCACCTGCCAGGCGTCGCCCTGCACGCCCGCGGGCAGGCCGGAGCGCGGCTTGAGGCTGAGATCGAGGTGGATGAAGTAGAATGAGCTGCCGATCCAGGCGATGCCGGCGACGACGTGCAGCCAGCGGACGATGAGGCTCAACCACTCCGTGAGCACGGACTCCACGGCGGGCAAACTCCTTTTCTTTTCGGCCGGTTCTTGTTTCGTCCGGGCCGCGGCAGGATGCAGACGCGAGTCGCACGTTGCAAGAGCGATGCCGACGAAATAGTGCATGGGCATGGTGGCAGAAATGACCCTTGCCGACGTCGTGGGCGCTTTCGTCGAGCGTGAGTTTCCACGCGAGACCGAATTCCTTGCCGAGCTGGTGAAGGTGCCGAGCGACAATCCGCCCGGCGACTGCGCGCCGCACGCCAAGCGCGCGCGGGAGCTGCTGGAGCAGCTTGGCCTCGCGGTCGAGGCGCACGAGTGCCGCGCTCGGTCGTGGAAGCCGCCGGCATGAGGAGCGCAACCAACCTGATCGTTCGCCATCGCTTCGGCGATGGGCCGGTGATCGCGCTCAATGCCCACGGCGACGTGGTGCCGCCCGGTCTCGGATGGCGGCTCGACCCTTACGGCGCGATCGTCGAGGACGGCGGGCATGGTCCGGTGATGTACGGACGCGGCGTGGCGGTCTCGAAATCGGATTTCGCCACCTATACCTGGGCGCTGCTTGCGCTGAAGGCGGCCGCGGAGCAAGGCGGCAAGCTTGCTGGAACGCTCGAGCTGCACTTCACCTACGACGAGGAGGTGGGCGGCATCGTCGGTCCGAAATGGCTGCTCGATCAGGGCTTGACCAGACCCGATGCGGCGATCTCGGCGGGCTTTTCGTATTCCATCGTCACCGCCCACAACGGCTGCCTGCATCTCGAAGTGACCGTCACGGGCAAGCAGGCGCACGCCGCCATGCCGGAGAGCGGCATCGATGCCCTGGAGGCGGCCAACGCGGTTCTGTCCGCGCTCTATGCGCATCGGGCGACGCTCGCGCGGACTCGTTCCGGCACCCCCGGCATCGTCTCGCCGACGCTGAACGTCGGGCTGATCAAGGGCGGCATCAACACCAACGTGGTGCCGGATCAGGTCGTGTTCCGGATCGACCGGCGCATGATCCCGGAAGAGAATCCGGCCAAGGTGGAAGCCGAGCTGTGTGAGCTGATCAAGGCGTCCGGGCAGCGCAATCCTTCGGTCAAGGTCGATGTGCGCCGGCTGCTGCTGGCCGAGCCGCTGGTCCCGCGGCCGGGCACGGATCGGATCGTGGCCGCGATCGCGCGCCACGCCAGGCAGATCCTCCGCGTCGACGTGCCGGCGGGCGGGGTGCCGCTTTATACCGATGCCCGCCACTACGCGGCGGCCGGCATCCCGATCGTGCTCTACGGCGCCGGTCCGCGCTCGATCCTCGAGGCGAACGCGCATAATGCCAACGAGAATCTCCGCCTCGGCGACCTGCGGGCCGCGACCAAGATCGTGGCCCTGGCGGTCGCGGATCTGCAACGCGCTTAAAGGCTCCATCCGACCTACGCGGCCGACCCGAGGACGCAGCGAAGCGCGCCCTCGGCCGGGAGCGAGTGCGTTGCCGCCAGCGCGATGGCCGAGCGATTGGCGATGCACCACTCGCGTCGTTCCATCTTCACGATGTCAAACAGCGCAGTTTCTTCGTTCCCGGCGTTTCTGCGGCCGGGTTCTTTGCTTCCTCTTCACAGCACCCCCGAACGAGGGGTGGGCGGAGCGCCGGGAGGCGCCAGCCTTGAACCATGTCGCGCTCGTAAAGCGCGACGCCACGCTTGCGAGGCGTGGGCCCTCCCGCGCAACCGGGAGGCCGCCTCTCGGCGCTCCACCGTGGCGCTGTCGGCCAGGGTCCGCTTCCGTCACCGGCACTGCCTGCCGGCTCCGGCGCGAAGGCTCCACGCAACCTGGCACTCTGCCCGGCCGCGGCCCCGGCGTCTCGTGTCCGCGGGTTACGAGCCGCGGTCGACGCCACATCCCGCTCCGCCGTCAGGATCGTCTCCGGAGGACGCCCCTCATGAGCGAGGACGAGTCAGGTTGTAGCATCGCTGCTTTTTGTAGTCAACCACTATTTGTAGCTAAAAGATCCAGGTAGAGTGAGCGATATCAGGGAAGCAGCGCCGCCTCGAACGCGCTGGCAATGGCCGGCTTGCTTTTCCCCGCCTGAACCGCATCGCCGATCGCGACGACGACTTGGTCCTGCCTTGTGAAGCGCCGGAAGCGGTCAGCCGTTCCCTGGCGTGCGCGGTAATAGAACCAGTCGCGGAACGTCGATGCGGAAAACAGCCGCGAGAAGCCGGGCCAGCGACCGGCACCCCAGTCGAGCATCGTGGTTGCGATCGGGCCGAGGCCGTACCGGTAGCGGGCGCCGGTCGCGATCACCACGCGATCGAACGGGGCGAGCACATCGGGCGCGTCGGCGACATCGGTCGCGAAGCGAAACTTGACGCCCTTGAAAGTACACGCGGCCGCGAGATCGGCGATGTAGCGCTCGAAGCTTGCTTCGCTCGCCGCGACCTCTTGAAACAGCGGCGCCTTGCCGGCGTAGCGGAACGCGCCGCCCGGGCGTTTGTCCTTCTCGAACACCGTGACGTCGTTGCCCTCCGCGACCAGCGACGCGTAGGTCAAGCCGGCGGGTCCGGCGCCGATGACGGCGATGCGCTCGCCCCGCGGCGGGCGCGGGTTGGCGAACATCGTCTCGCGGCCGGCGGCGCCGTTGACCACGCAGCCGATGCGCGCGCCGCCGCGCATCTCGTTGATGCAGGTATTGCAGGCAAGGCAGCGCCGGATCGGCTCTCCGCGGCGGAGCTTCTCGACCCATTGCGGCTCCGCAACGAGCGTGCGGCCCAACGCGATGAAATCGGTCTTGCCGTCCGCCACCGCCGCAGTTGCGGTGGCGGGATCGCCGAGCCGCCCGACCGCGATCACCGGAACGCGCACCGCCTTCTTAACGCGCGCGGCGAAATCGAGGAAGGTCGCGTCCGGAAAGCTCATGGGCGGCAGCACGACTTGCGCAGACGGCAGCGACCGGTAGTGGCCGGCGGTCACGTGCAGCGCGTCGGCGCCCGCCTCCGCCGCCCAGATGGCGATCTGCCGTCCTTCGGCAAACGGCAGGCCGCCGGGGAAGAAGTCCTCGACCGAGAGGCGATAGATGACCGGCATGCCGGGCACCGCGGCCTTGACCGCGCGCACCGCCTCGAGCCCGAAGCGGGCGCGGTTCTCGAGGCTGCCGCCATAGGCATCCGTGCGCCGGTTCTCGAACGGCGCGTGGAATTGCGAGATCAGGTAGCCGTGGGCGGCGTGGATCTCGACGCAATCGAAGCCGGCGCTGCGCGCGCGCACGGCGGCCTCCGCATGGGCCGCGATAGTGCGGTCGATGCGCGCCTTGGTCATCTCCTCCGGCACGATCGTCTCGAACGTCGTCTCGTAGACCGGATGCGGAATCGCGGACGGCGCAATGGGGGTCTCGCCGCAGATATCGACGCGCGTATGGCCGCCGCCGTGTCCGAGCTGAATCGAGGCCTTCGATCCGGCGCGATGGATGTCCTCGACCAGGCGCGTCAGTCCCGGCAGGAAGCGATCGTCGTAGATTCCCGACCTCGCGGCGGCGATGGCGCCCGGCCTTTTCCGGCGACGCCATCTCGACGGTGATGAGGCCGACGCCGCCCTGCGCCCGCGCCCGATAGTAGGCGAGGGTATCCTCGGTGACGTGACCCTCGTCGTCAGCCGTGCGCGTCGTCATCGGCGGCATGACGATGCGGTTGGGAATCTCCACCGAGCCGATGCGTGCGGGCGTCAAGAGGATGTTCATGCCGGCCCGCCTCCCATGGGCCTCGCCGTCATTTCACAGCACGGGGATCTCGCCGCCGTCGAGGTCTACCGTTGCCCCGTGCAGCCAGGTCGCGCGCGAGGAGACCATGAAGGTGACCAGGTCCGCCACGTCCTCGACCGTGCCGTAGCGCGTGAAGCCGGTCTCGCGACAGAAGCGCTCGCGGACTTTTTCCTCCGGCTCGCCGGTGCGCTCGACCTCGGCGCGGATGCGCTTCCACTGCCGCTCGGTCTCGACCAGGCTCGGATGGATGCAATTGACCCGCACGCCGTCCTCCTTGCCGAGGTCGGCGAGGCACTTGGTGAAGGCGGCGACGGCGGCGTTGACCGAGCTGCCGATGGTGAATTGCTTCTCCGGCTTGCGTCCGCTGGTGCCGCCGATCGCGACCAGCGCGCCGCGGCGCTCCTTGAGGAGCGGCCAGGCCGCGCGCGCGAGCCGCACATGGGCGAAGAATTTCAGCGCATAACCGTCCTCCCAGTCGGCGTCCGTCAGCGCGAAGAAATCGCCGCGCTTGGTGGTGCCGGCATTGTTGATGAGAATGTCGAGGCCGCCGAGCTCGTTTCGTGCAGCCTCGACGAGAGTATCGGCGGCGTCCGCCTTGCGCAGATCGAGCGCGCGGACGGCGGCCTTGCGCCCCTTGCCGCGGACCGACTTCGCGACCTCCTCGAGCGCCGCCTCGTCTCGGCCGGTGAGCAGAAGATCGCAGCCCGCGTCGGCAAAGGCCAAGGCGATGCCGCGCCCGATGCCGCGGCTCGATCCGGTCACGAGGGCGACCTTTCCATTCAACCCCAGCTCCATGCAATGCTCCTCGAGTGCGCACGAGCGCGGACGGCCGCGCGTCGGCGATTCTTATCGCATTTGGCCGGGTCGAGAATGAAGGGGGGAAGTGGAGAATGTCCGGAGGCAGGCACCGTCGATTGCCGGGCTTGAACCCGGCAATCCATCTCCTCCGCAAGAAGGCCTTGCAAAGAACGATGGCCCGCGGGTCAAGCCCGCGGGTGACATGTGGGTATGGAACGGTGAATCAAGCCAATTGGAATATACGCTAGATCCGATCGGGGAAGCGGATGATGAAATTGTCCCGGTTCGGCATTTTCACGTTCGGCAGCGTCTGCGCGTTCATCACGTCGGTCTCGCCGATGATCTTGTTGAGGGCGAGGATGTAGGCGCTGAGCGCGTAGACGTCATCGTCGGTGAGCGTCCTCGGCATCTGGTACGGCATCGAGCGGCGGATGACGTCGAACAGGGTCGTGGCATGCCCGTAGTAGGGCACGGTCTTGGGTGTATCGATGCGATCGAACTTCTGGGCGCCGACCATCGGGGCGTAGCCGGGCCGCGGATTGACCCCGTTCTCGCCGTGGCACATGGCGCACTTCTGGGCATAGATCGCCGCGCCCTGCATGGCGGTGCCGCTGCCGGCCGGCAAGCCGGTGCCGTCGGGGAGAACGTCGACGTTCCAGGCCTTGATGTCCGCCTCGGTGAGCGGCGTTCCGAGGCCTGGCGTTTCTGCGACGGCAATTCCCGAGCCGAGGGCGAGCGCAATCAGCGCGACGAGCGACCTATGCGTAGACATGCTTGATGCTCCCGTCGCGGTCGATGCCCCAGCTGGTGATGCTGTTGTAGTGCTGGTTCGGGAACGCCAAGGGGTTGGTCACCGGCCTGCTGGTCTGGCCGCGTGCGGCCACGAACTCGGCCCGGGTCGGCTGCACCGCACCGGACTCGTCCCAGGCGCGGCTCTGCAGGATTACCGGCTGTCCATCCCAGCGCCACGGCGTGCGGAAGCGGGTGAATGCCATCGGCTGCACCGGCGCTTGCAGCGCCGCCTGCGCCCAGCTCTTGCCGCCGTCGGCCGAGACCATGACCTTGGCGATGCGGCCGGTGCCGGAATAGGCGACGCCGGAAATCTCGTAGTAGCCCGGCCCCTTCAACGACTGGCCGAACGAGGGCTGGGTGATGAACGATTTGACCTCCTGCAAGAAGTGAAACTTCCACGACTTGCCGTCCGGCAGGATCTGCGAATAGGTCTTGGCCTCGTAGAAGCTCATGGCGGGCTGATCGATGAGCTTGATGCGGCGCAGGTACTTGACGTTCATATTGCCTTGGTAGCCGGGCAACAGCAGGCGCATCGGGATAGCCGTTGCCGGGCATGATGCGCTCGCCGTTCTGGTAGAGCGCGACCATGGCGTCGTCCAACGCCTTCTTGACCGGCACGCTGCGATGCAATGCGACGGAGTCGGCGCCTTCGGCGAGCAACCAGTTCGCTTTCGGGTCGATGCCGGTCTCCTCCAGCAACGTGGACAAGAGGACGCCGGTCCACTCCGCATTGGATACGAGGCCATGCAGCGCCTGGGCGTTGGCCTGGACCGGCTCGTTGGAGAACATCGGCGCGCTGTTGCCGCCGCATTCGACGAACGCCATGCGCGCGACCATCGGATACCGCGACAGCGTCTCCACCGTGTATTCCATCGGCTGCCGAACCAGGCCGTGAATGACCAGCCGATGCTTGGCGGGATCGATATCCGGCAGGCCGGAGTGGCAGATGGTGAAGTGCAGGCTGTTGGGCGTGACCGTGCCGTTGAGCAGATGATGCGGCGTGCGGGCATGCGAGTTGCGAAGCTCGTTGTTGGGATTGCTCAACGTCCGCACGACATTCTTCTCGAACCGCGACGGCACCTGCAGCGGCGGCGACACCGCGCCCATCTCCAGGCTCCACGGGTCGTCCTTGAGCGGCTCGGCAGCGGCAGCGGTCGTCGACGTGCCGGCGGTCATGGCGCCCGCGAACATGATGCCGCGGCCGAGCAGCGCGCGACGATCGAGCAGGCCGTTGCCGGCAACGGGCTCGAGCGGCGGGCGCAGTGTGATGCTTGCGAATGCTCATGGCTCCTTCTCCCTAGTCGACGGCGGCGTCTTGATGCGCCGACTCATTCCGGAGCTTGCACGCGGAGCGGACACCCGTCTGCTTCCACGGACGATGGTTTTTCCTTCCAGAGCTGGGGCAAGACCGGCGTGTTGGAATGACCGCCTCAGACTGCGCCTTTTACCCATCCGTTGCAACGAATGGGGCAGTCGTCGTGACCTAATCTGCGCTGCATAGGGGGCGTCACGCCCGGCCATTGCCGTCGAGCAGCCAACCGAAGCGTTCGCGCGCCTTGCGCGCGACTTCCGGGCTCGGCGCATTGGTGGGTGGAAACTTGTCGCGCCAGTGAAACGGCTTGCAGGCGTTGATCAGCGCCACCGAGTGGGTCATGTCGCCGACGGCGCGCCGCTCCGGCGGCAGCGCCGGATCGGCGCTCGAATCCCAGGACCCGGTGATGAACTGGATCGACTCCTTGGGATCGGTGCGCGTGAGCATGGCCCAGAGCAGTTGGTCGAGATTGGTCGCGTCCACGTCGTCGTCGACCACGACGACATATTTCGACGCATAGGCCGAGGCGCCGCACTGGGCGGCGACGTGCGCGGCCTGAACGGCGTGGCCGGGATAGCGCTGGGTGATCGAGACCGCGTGCAGCATGCGCGCGCCGCCGACCTCGTGGCACCAGACCGCCTGCACCCCGGGAACGCCTGCATTGGTCACGTTCTGCTTGATGATCGCCGAGCGCATGACGGCGCGGTAGCGCGCCATCTCGTCGGGACCGCCGCCCATGGGCGGCACGCCCAGCACGATCGGATCGTTGCGGTAGTAGATGGCCTTGATGTCGAGCACCGGGATTTGGCGCACGCCCCCGGCGTAATGTCCGGTCCACTCGCCGAACGGGCCTTCGGCGTGGACGCGGTCCGGCGGCACGTAGCCCTCGAGCACGACCTCGGCATTGGCGGGGAAGGGGAGGCCGGTCACCTTGCCGCGCACCATCTTGACCGGCCGGCCGCGCAGGCCGCCGACGAGATCGAGCTCGAACACGCCGTAGGGCGCTTCCAGCCCGCCGAAGAAGAAGGCGATCGGATCGCCGCCCAGCACCATCGCTACCGGCAGCGGCTCGCCGCGCTTGAAGGACTTGTCGCGGTGGATGCGGCCGTGATGGCCCGCGGCCATGACGATGCCGACGGTCTTCTTGTCGTGCACCTGGGCGCGGTAGGCGCCGGCATTCAACCAGTTCTCCTCCGGGTCGCGCGTGATGCTGTAGGTGCCGGTGCCGATGTAGCGGCCGCCGTCCTTCTCGTGCCATTTCGGCGCCGGAAATTTCGTGACGTCGACGTCGTCGCCCATCATGATGTTCTCGAACACCGGCCCGTCGTCGACAATGACGTGGGGCACGACGCGCTGATCCTGCAGATAGGCCTCGCGGTAGGCGTCGCTCAGCTCCCACTTGGTGAGGTGCTCGGGAAAGCCGAGCGTCATGTTGCGGCGCGTGCCGGCAAACACGTTGAGCAGCAGGCGAAAGCCCTTCGGGCAGCCCGGGATGTCCTCGAATACGACGCAAGGGCCCTGTTCCGCGCGCAGCACGGCCTCGGCGGCAAGCCCGATGTCCTCCTCGCAATTTGCGCCCTTGACCGTGCGCACCTCGCCCAGCCGCTCAGCCATCGCGAGCCATTCGCGCAGATCGTCGTAGGCGATGTTGCCGGCGAAATTCCTTTGGTCGACCATCGGACCATCACCCTTTTTTGGTGTAGGCGCGCGCTGTCATTCCGGCTCGCTCGCTCTGCCGGAATGACACCGAAATTGTCGGACGAGCTATGCCCTGCCGCGGCATCCTTATTCCGCGGCGATGGCGTAGTGCGCGGGGGTGGCGAGCTTGGGCAGCCCGAAAACGAGAATCTCGGTCGGCGTCTCCGCCTCGAACGCGGTGTCCTCGCCCCGTTCACAGGCCATCGTGGAGTAGTGACGATAGGCCTCCCTGCCGACGCGGCCGTCGCCGGTGAGCACGAAATAGACCTTGCGTCCGGGCGCCAGCATTTTGGCCTGCGGCGCAAGACGCAGAAAGCGTGCCTCGCAGCCGCGCTCAGTGAAGACGCCCATCAGCTTTTCGCACACGCCCGGAGCTCCCTCGACCGGAACCCATTCGAAATGCTCCGGGCTCATCATGATGGGATCATGATAGCGCGGCAGCGGATACGTCATCGGTCGCTTATTCACGTGCTCCCAGACCGCCTGGTAGCCATCGACGTTGCGCTTGCCCTCTTCGCCTTCGTTGCGGCGGAAGACGCCTTTCTCGAACGTGCCGTGCTTCTTCAACTCGGCGGTGCCGGCTTCGAGCTGCTCCTGGGTCATGTAGCCGTTGCCGCTCGCGCCGCCGAATTGCAGCACCAGCGTCAGCGAGCTCACGCTCGAGCTCTGCGGTCCGTAGGGCGTGCCCTCCGGAAAGTATCCGATGGTGCCGGGCGCCATCTTCCCGTTCCGGTCGAAGTCGAACTCGCCTTCGAGCTGATAGCGGAACTGGTCGAAGTTGTGCTTGTGGCGCGGCGAGAAGAAATCGTCCGTGGTGCGTACCATCTCGAGGATGAAATTGCCGGGGGTGCCCGGCTCGCCGGCAGCTACGGTGCGATGGCGGAACATGCCCTGGCGATGCTGGTGGAGGCGGATCTTCTCCTCGACCTGGTCTCCGTGCACGATTCTCATGGCGCTCCTCCGTCCTTCTTCTGCGGCTTCGGATCACCTTGCGGGCGGCGGAAAGCCTAATGTACAAAGCTCGCATATACAACGTGCGATCAACGCACCGGACGGGAGGACGTCATGCGCTTGCACGCCGCGCTCGCAGGTGCCGCAATGGCGGCGACGGTCGTCGCGACGCCTGCCTTCGCCGCGAAGATAACCGTCAGCCAGTATGGGCGCCTGGTCGCGACCTTGCCTTGGGCGGTGGCGCTGGAAAAAGGCATGTTCAAGGAGGCGGGTCTCGACATCGACGGCATCACGGCGGGTGCGGGCGGCGGCACCTCGTTGCGCAACATGCTCGCCGGCGAGCTCCCTTATGCCGAGCTTGCGACCTCGGCGGCGATCGCGGGGGTGCTCGCGGGCGTCGAGCTCAAGGCGCTGGCGTCGTCCTCGAACCACATCGGCGAGCTGACCTGGGCCGCCAAGCCCGATGCCGGCATCAATTCGATCAAGGATCTGGTCGGCAAGAAGGTCGCCTATACCAGCCCGAAGTCGATCACCGAGATGGTGATCCGCACCGCGCTCAAGCACGAGGGTCTCACCGGCAAGGTCGACATCCTTGCGCTCGGCGGGCTCGGGCCTGCCTTGACGGCACTGGCGCAGGGCGCGGTCGCGGCCGCGCCGTTCAACGATCCCGCGCTCACCGTGACCCCGGACAAATACAAGGTGCTGTTCTACGGCCACCAGTACTATCCCAAATTCACCTGGCAGGTGGCGGTGACGACCAGGGAATTCGCGGCCAAGAATCCGGAGACCCTGCGCAAGATCCTCAAGGTCCATCGCAAGGCCGTCGAGTTCGTCTACAACAACCGTGAGGAGACGGCGCGCATCTACGCCAAGGTCTGGGAGGTCTCGCTCGCGGAAGCCAATGCGATCTTGCCGAAATATTACGAGTGGCAGCATTGGAGCCGCGGCGACTTCTCCAAGGAGGGCTTGGCCGCCGTCGTCGAAGGCCTCATCTCCGTGGGCGAGCTCAAGGAGCCGTTCGACTGGGGCAAGCTGATCGATCAAAGCCTGCTCGATGAAGACTTGCGCCGTCCGCTGTGATGGCGAAGGCCGCGCTCACCCTCGACACCACGGCATCCGCGCCAGGGGCCGCACCCGCCCCCGCCGATATCCACGTCGCACTGCGCGGCATCTCGCACACCTATCCCGCCCGCGCCGGCCAGGGCCCGGTGCCCGCGCTCGGCCTGCTCGATTTCGGTTTCCGGCGCGGCGAGTTCGTCGGCGTGGTCGGACCTTCGGGCTGCGGCAAGAGCACGCTGCTGGAGATCATCGCCGGCCTGGTGACGCCGACGTCGGGCACGGTCGAGATGGAGGGACGCGCCATCACCGGCACCGTAGCGGCGGAGATCGGCGTCGTGTTCCAGGAGGATGCGACGTTTCCCTGGCTCCACGTGTGGGACAATGTGGCGTTCGGCTTGCGCCGGGCCGGCGTCGCGCCCGGGGAAATTGCCCGCCGCGTGGATTATGCGCTCGCCTTCATGGGGCTCACCGAGTTCAGGCACGCCTACCCGTCGCAATTGTCCGGCGGCATGCGCCAGCGCGTCTGCATCGCGCGCACGTTGGTGCTGCGACCATCGCTCATACTTCTCGATGAGCCGTTCGGGGCGCTCGACCAGCAGACGCGCCTGCTCATGGGCGAGGAGCTGCTGCGGCTCTGGCGCGAGACCGGAGCGACCGTGATGCTGATCACCCACGCGCTCGACGAGGCGGGGCTGCTGTCGGATCGCGTCGCGGTGATGTCGGCCCGCCCGGGGCGGCTGATCGAGGTCGTCGGCACCGGCTGGCCGCGCGAACGCGACACTACGCTCGTTTCCGACCCGGCCTTCGGCGCGCTCACCAGCCGGCTGTGGACGCTGCTGCGCGACGAATCGAGGAAGGCGCTCGGCGTGTCATGATCCGGGTGCGCCTGCTCCAGCTCGGCCTCGTTTGCGCGCTCATCGTTGCGCTCGAGCTCCTTTGCCGCGTCGGGATCATCGACCGCTTCACCATGATCCCGCCGTCCGAGATGATGCTTGCGGTGGCAAACGTCATCGCCACCGCGCCCTGGTTCTGGGCCGACGTCTCCTACACGCTCGGCAATCTCGGCGCGGCGATCGGCCTGTCCGTGATCGGCGGCTTTCTGCTGGGGGTTGCGGTGCACGCCGTTCCGCGGGTTCGCCGCGCGCTCGATCCGATCTTCACGTCGTACTATTCGGTGCCGACCTTCGTGCTGTATCCGCTGCTGATCGTCTTCTTCGGCATCGGCCCGACGTCGCTCATCGTTCTGGGCGCATTGTTCGGGATCGTCGCCATGATCGTCGCCACCGTGACGGCGATCGACCGCATCCCGCCCGTGCTGCTGAAGGTTGCACGCGTGGCGCGGCTCGGACCCGTGCGCACGGCCCTCCTGATGAAATTGCCGGCCGCGTCTCCCCATCTCATGACCGGGCTGCGGCTCGCGGTCGCCTACAGCGTGATCGGCATCATCGCGGGGGAATTCATTCTCTCGACCGAGGGGATCGGCCGCCGTGTGGCGCTCGCCTACAACAATTTCGACAATCCAACCATGTACGCGCTGCTCGTGCTCATTCTCGCCTTCGCCATCGCGCTCAACGCAGCGCTGGGCGCGTTCGAGCAGGCGTTGCATCGGCGCTGGTACCGGTCATGAGCGCGCGCGCCCGGCTGCTCGACTACCTCGTTCTTGGCGCCGGCGTGTGGCTCGCCTGGACGTTGCTGTTCCTGTGGGCGGGATCGGAGGCAATATCGCCGCCGGGCGCCACCTTGCGGCGCGTGTGGGAGTATCTGGGGAGCGCGCAGTTCTGGCCCCACGCCATGGCCACCGGGCTTGCCTTCGCCTATGCCTGCGTCATCGCGCTCGTGGGCGGACTGGCGCTGGGGGTGGTGCTCGGCGCAAACCGCCTGGCGGGGCAGGTCGGCGAGCCGATCCTCTCGTCGCTCTATTCCATTCCCAAGATCACGCTTTATCCCGTGATCCTCCTGGTGTTCGGGCTCGGCATTTCCGCCAAGGTCGCGTTCGGCGCCTTGCACGGGATCTTTCCGGTCGCGCTGTTCACCATCGGCGCGCTCAAGAATACGAGCCCGGTGCTCATCAAGACGGCGCGCGTATTGCGGCTCACGCCCGTCGAAGCGGCACGCACCGTGCTGTTGCCGGCGGCGCTGCCGGAGATCGTCACCGGGCTTCGCATCGGCTTTTCGGCCACGTTGCTCGGCACGCTGATCGGAGAGCTTTTCGCCTCGGATCAAGGCCTCGGCTTCATCCTGATCCGCGCCATGGAGGCCCATAAGGTGCTCGATATCATGGCGCTGACGTTGCTGCTGTTCGCGTTCGCGGCGGTCGCAAACGTGTTGTTGCTGACGCTCGAGCGGCGCGTGCATCGGCAGTGAGGCGCCAGCCATGCCGCCGCGCCCGCCCGGCGGGAGGGCGCGGGAGGCCGCACGAGCATGATCCCGAAAAGTGGGTACCGGTTTTCGGAAAAGATCATGCTCCCGCAATAAGCTAGAACGCGATGACGATTCGAAGAAAAGTCATCGCGCTCTGGGAACTCTCAAGGCATTTACGCCGCCTTGGGCGTCTCCGGCGTGGTCGTGGGCGTGGTCGTGTCCGAGCGCGCGTGCAAGGCCATCGCGATCATCGCAGCGCCGCCGAACAGCATATTGATGCCGACCAGCAATCCGAGCGCCCACGCCGCCGTGCCCGGCAGCCCGGCGAGGATGATGGCGGCCAGGATGAGATCGATCACTCCGCTCACTATCATCCAGGCCCATCGTCCCGACAGCTCCTTCTTGTGCTCGAGCGCGTACATGATCGTGATGACGCCCTCGATGGTGAAGAAGACGATCAGGAGCAAGGTGAGCGAAACGGCGCCGCTGACCGGCCACGCGAGCAGGACGAGACCGGCGGCGATGGCGAGCACCGCCGAGAGCAGCGACCACCAGAAGCCGGGAGCGTGCCGCGCCCAGAACGTGGTGACGAGGCCGACGATGCCGCTGATGAGGAACAGCCAGCCCAGGAAAATCGTGACGGCAATGGTGGCAACGACCGGGATGACGACGGCCAATATGCCGAGCACCACGAGGACGATGCCCTCGATCAGGAACAAGACCCAATGCTCGCGAATTGATTGCGCCAGCGCGCGTTGCAACTGATTGATGTCGCTCTGGTCCATTGACATGTCAGACCTCCTAGCTGTTGATGCGCCTACGCCGGAAATTCCAACATGAACGCGCCGTGTCAATATACCGGCTCGGCCATGTCAGCGCCATGTCGCAGATTCGAACTGTGCGCGCGTGATGCGACATCGATTGGCGAGCTGTTCACGCGCCTCCCCGACGGCACGTAGCGTTTCGCTTTGCGCAGCGGAATTCTACCCGCTCCGGCCCAGAGAGGATTGTGCCGACTAAATGTTGTTGGTCGAGACGCCTTCTGCGTTCTTGGTTAACAAATCTGGTTAACGAGATCGAAATCTGCCGCCCGGCAAATGCGCGGCATCGTCGGTCAATCGCGGTCGGTGTCTAAAGGTCGTCTAAACGCGCGGGCGAGCCTGTTGCAGCCACGCGAGAGGCCTTTCGGCCGCGGACGGTGGTATGGGGCAGTCTGGAACCTTGCGGAAGGGCCAGCCGTCAATTCGGAAGGGGGTCGGGACGCAAAGGTTGCAAGCGAGAGAGACCTCGCCTCACCAAGCCTTCAGCCAAAGCGAGATGTCGTAAATCATGGCGCCGATGGCGCAGGCGGCGAGCCCGCCCCACAGGACCCCGAGCAGCAGCACGGTGTTCGCGCGCTCCAGGAAATGCTTGTCGACAAGGTGGGCCATGATCGCCTCGTCTCGCGTCGCCCCCCGCGCAATAACGCCTTCCTACGCCTGACCCGGCAGGGCGGCCAAGGCCATAACAGCAAACCAGGGTTGCAACTCGCGCGTGGCTCAGCCGCTCGTTTACGCGCGGTTTATGCGGCGGGAGGGTCGCTGATGTCGCCGGAGCGTGCTTTCGTTCCGGTGCTGGTGCGGCTTCCCTGCCTGACGCTGCCCCCCCAACAGCGCCGCCGCACGTTCGTGACAGTGCGCAGTTCGTGACAGTCTTGGCCGCGATTGCTAGGAAGCTCGTCCACATCATCGAGGGGGAAAACGCATCATGCTGCAACGCCCGAAGTGTCCGGTGATCGCCCTGGAGGAGCATTACTGGGACAAGGAGCTGGCGGCGCAATTTGCCGGCGCCGAAGGCGTGCGCGATCCGAACATGCTCGAGCGGCTCTATGACCTCGGCGAACTGCGCCTGAAGGAAATGGATGAGGCCGGGATCGACATGCAGATCCTCTCCCATGGGGCGCCGTCGGCGCAGAAACTCTCCGGTGCCGACGCCGTCGACCTCACGCGCCGCGTCAACGACCGCCTCCACGCTTTCGTTACCGCCAACCCCACGCGTTTCGCGGCCTTCGCAGCGCTGCCGACGAGCGACCCCAAGGCTGCCGCCGATGAGCTCGAGCGCACGACCAAGCTCGGTTTCAAAGGCGCGATGATCCACGGGCTTGCCAACGGGGTCTTTCTCGACGACAAGCGCTTCTGGCCGATCTTCGAGCGCGCGCAGTCGCTCGATATTCCGATCTATCTGCATCCCTCGGTGCCGCTGCCGGCGGTGATGGACGCGTACTACAAGGACTATGCCAAGGAGTTCCCCATGGTCGTGCGCGCCGCCTGGGGCTACACGGTCGAGACCGCGACCCTCGCGATCCGGCTCGTGCTCAGCGGCATGTTCGACGCCTATCCCCGGCTCAAGATCGTTCTCGGCCATCTCGGCGAGACGCTGCCGTTCCTGGTATGGCGCGTCGATCATGCGCTCGCCCGGCCGGGAGCGAAGACGCTGAGCTTCCGCGATGCGTTCTGCAACCACTTCTACATCACCACCAGCGGCAACTTCTCCAATCCGGCGCTGCTATGCTGCGTGATGGAGATGGGCATCGACCGCATCCTGTTCGCAGTCGATTGGCCGTTCGTGGCCAACACGCCGGCGGTGCGATGGATGGAGACGGTGCCGCTGTGCGACGAGGACAAGGTCAAGATTTTGAGCGGCAACGCCCAGCGGCTGTTCCGCCTGTAGTCCTCTCGCCGAGGCAGCGGCGAGCAGTAGCGGCGCGGGCGCGTGGTGCGATTGCCGGTTGCGCCCCGGCATTGTATGGGGAACGCGTTGTGCGGGCGGGGGCCCGTAGCTCAATGGTTAGAGCCGACCGCTCATAACGGTCTGGTTGGAGGTTCGAGTCCTCCCGGGCCCACCAATATTTGATATAGCGTTTTCCTTCCGCTTGGGCCGCCAACCAATGGAACAACCAACGCTTGGTTCCGGTTTGGTTTGCGGCCGATCGCATCCGCGGCGTCGGACAGGTAGTCGGGGTGGAGGTGGCGATCGGCTGGCCCAGTTACGCGCGACCTGCTCGACGTCTAGCTGCCGTCGGCGATCGCGGCGCCGGCTTCAAGAGCCTCAAGGATGCTTGGGCCGATACCACGACAGCCCATGGCCGGCTGATCCTGACCGTGCTCGGTGGCCTGGCCGAGTTCGAGCGTGAGCTGATCATGGCCCGGACCGGCGAGGGTCGCCTTCGCGCGAAAGCCCGCGGGGTGAGGTTTGGTCGTCCGCGTAGTTGACGCCGCATCAGCGGCAGGAGGCCATGCAGCGCCTCGCGGATGGCGAGGTGCCGGCCGATCTCGCGAGATCTTACGGCGTGAGCCAGGCAACCATCAGCCGGTTATCGGGTGACCGCCCTTCGGTGAGGTGGCCCCGGTTGTCTGAACAGTTTTTCCGCGTCGATAAGTGGAGCCTCTGCCGGGGTTAGGCTGCCAAGCGGAGTGGCAGCGGGGTGAAGTAAGCTTGATCGGGTGTCTTGCCGTCAAGGCTCGAGTGGGGCCTCCGACCGTTGTAAAAAGTGAGGTATTGGCCGATCGAAGCGCAAGCCTCGCTGACGCTGTCGTAGCCCCGCAGATACACCTCCTCGTATTTGATGCTACGCCACAGCCGCTCGACGAAGATGTTGTCGCGCCAGGCGCCCTTGCCGTCCATGCTGATCGCGATCCCGTTTTTGATCAGCACGCCAGTGAATGCCGCGCCGGTGAACTGGCTGCCCTGATCAGTGTTGAAGATTTCAGGCTTGCCGTGGCAAGCGAGAGCGTCCTCAAGCGTCTCGACGCAGAACGCCGCCTCCATCGTGATCGATAGGCGCCACGACAGCACGCGACGGCTGAACCAATCGAGCACAACGGCCAGATAGACGAAGCCGCGCGCCATCGGGATATAGGTGATATCCATCGCCCAAACCTGGTTCGGTCGCGTGATCGCTGCACCGCGCAGCAGATATGGGTAGATCTTGTGGCCGGGCTCGGGCTTCGTTGTGCGCGGACGGCGATAGAGCGCCTCTATCCCCATCCGCTGCATCAGCGTCTTGACGTGACGACGGCCGATCTTGCACCCCTCGGCGACCAGCAGGCCTTGCAACATCCGCGAGCCGGCGAAAGGAAACTCCAGATGCAGCCGGTCGAGACGTCGCATGATCGCGAGGTCGGCTTCCGGCATCGGGCGCGTTAGATAATAGACACTGCCACGGCTGATGCGCAGAACCTGTGCCTGCTTGGTGATCGGCAGATCGTGCTCACGGTTGATCATCGCTTTGCGCTCAACAAACCTGCTTTGCCGAGCGCTCCTTCCAAAAAATCGTTTTCCAGCGTCAGCTCTCCGATCTTGGCATGGAGCGACTTCACGTCGATGGCCGGCTGCGCGCCGCCGTTGCCGCCGCCCGAACCGAACACATCGGCTGCCCCCTCCTCGAGCTGTGCTTTCCACGACGTGATCTGATTGGGGTGGACGTCGAACTGCTCCGCCAGCTGAGCCAGTGTTCGATCGCCCTTGATGGCGGCAAGAGCCACCTTGGCCTTGAAGCCCGGTGTGTGGTTCCGGCGCGGTCGTCTGCTCATTGTTTCTCCTGATTCGCTGGGCACAGCGTGCCCGCTGTCAGGCAGAAACTCCACTTATCGTCTTGTTCAGATTCTTGAGGCCGGCTCTCTCTTAACGGTCCCAGTCCAAATGGAGGACCTAAACGTCACATTAGCAGCCTACGCAGGGCACGGAGACGGACGGCCTTGATGGCGGCAGTGCTGCGTTCGCCGCCGGCCCGACCGGGCCAGGATCACCCTACCGTCTTCACGTGCCCGAGCGCGACCCAAAAATCCCTGTCTCGTTCTTCCACCCCAAATGATTAACTCTATTCGCGTAATGGCGGAGGCTCGCGCTCGAAATGCAGGGTGTCAGAGATTAACCGTCCGTCAACCATATTGCGGCACGGTTGGCACATGCCAAACCAGCGAGCTGCGACCACCCACCTTCCCATAATGCGCGTATTGCCAACGACCGCCGGACGTGTCCGATCCGGTACGGGCGATGCGACGAGAAATATCGCTATTGCGCGTTAAATGCATTGGAAGACGATGCGCGCAAGACAAGATAGTTCTTTTTGTGCACATCGATCGAACTATGAGTAGCCGGGACGAGTGGCAGCGAGGGGCGGAACGCCTCAGTGCTTTGATTGCGCAAGTCTCAGAAAATGCGGTGTCGCGCGGGCTGGTGGCTGTTCGGGTGGCGCAATGGCCCCTTTTCCAGCGCCCTCCCGAGTCCCGCAAGCGAAGGCCCTTGGTGTCGCCGCACTGCGTGCGGTGGAATAGGCACAACTGACAAGCTACGACCAACCGGCATAGAGAGCCATTCAGGTGTCGTTTTTAGCATTGCTGATATCCGCAATCATCCTCGTCAGCTGTGTCGGTTCGGCTCAGTTTTTTGGAACTCCAATAGCTATTGATCATCTTGAGGGCAACTATGTGAGCCTTGCGTCCTGCACATTTGAGCAACTTGCTCGGCGGCACGAGCGATTGGTGCTGATGGATAGGGAGCAGTACGTCATCAGAATAGCTCACACTAACGGCTTAGGAACACAGTGGGTGCTCTCGTTCGTCAACGAAGATGGGGGCAGACAGACGCGGCTGGAGGTTAAGTCAATGGACGGATCGTTCCCAAGCGAGCACGCGCTGGCGTTAGCACGTGCGTGCGCGGCGTAGCTGCCGATCCATCCTTTGCCGCACGAGTTGCCGCGACATAGGATGGAATTTTAGGTCGCGTACCGTCATGAGCTTGAGGTTAGTTAGGCGGCGCGCCCACTGCTACGGTGGCGCCCCGAGCGCGATAAAGGGGGGACTGATGCGCGGCGGAATTAACAGATCAACGCTTGCCGTGGTGGCGTTGCTTGCAGCACTCTGCCTGGCCCCACGGGACCAGGCCGCATCGGCCCCGGAGATCGACGCGAGCGTGAGCGCGACGCTCGAAGACTTCTTCCGGGAGGTCTGGTCGGGGCGGGACCTTGCCAACCAGGCGGTGGCAATCCTGGTCTTCCCGACAATCGTGAAGGCGGGCTTCGGGATCGGCGGCGAATATGGCGAAGGCGCGCTGCACATTCGCGGCCGCACCGCCGGCTATTACAACATCATTTCGGCATCGATCGGGTTTCAGTTCGGTGCGCAGGCGCGATCCGTGATCATCATGTTCATGACCGAGGCAGCACTCGCCAATTTCCAGCGCACCGACGGCTGGAAGGTCGGCGTCGACGGATCGATCGCCATTATCACGGTTGGGGCCGGCGGGCAGATCGACACTAACAGCATCCGTAGTCCGGTGATCGGGTTCATCTTCGATCAGAAGGGGCTGATGTACAATCTGACGCTCGAAGGCTCCAAGATCAGTCGCATCCAACGGTAGCTGGAGCGCCATCGTGTATATCGAGAGTCGAATTCGGCAATATTGGCGTTTCATCACTTTTGACGATCGAAGAAAGAGGCGGTTTCAGCGGAGTTCAGCCGGTAGCTGTGGGAAGTGGTACTTCGTTCGTGCCTCCGCCTGCAACCGGTAAACGATGACCATCCAAGTCATGGGACTGGTTGTTGGGGAGGTGGAGCCTATGCGGGCCGGAGTTGACGGTTCGGTTCGAGGACGGCCGTGAGAAGACTTGCACTCTGTTTGAGGGCGATGATCCGAAAACGTGTTGCCCGCAATCTATTGCGCGCAGATCGGACAGCGGCTTGAGCCAGGCGTCGGTGGCTGAGAGACCGGTCGCGCTCCCGCCTGCACCTCATAAGGAGCGCCCCCATGGCCACCAAATGGATTTTGTTCGTGCTTGCCGGCCTGATTATTGTGGCCGCTGTCACCATGATTGCGATAGAGCCGCGCAAGGACATCGGAATGGCGGCGGCGTTCTGTTTGGTCGCTGGCTTTCTTTGGCTCTATGACGCGCTGCGAGGGCTGCGGCGCAGCTAGTAAGCGCGCTCTGGCTCACCCGGGACATACTCAGCGGCGGCTATCTTCCACAACTCTGGTGCCCTGCCGCAGCGTGATCCTTGCGTTTGGCCATCGCTCACATGCAATACGATAGGCCGCCCGCGCCACAATAAGGTTCTCAACGCTGACGAGGTGCTCAAGGATGTTTTTGCCGTCACTAGTCCATATGTCGATCCGGTAAACAAAATGGGTCCGGGTAGTGGCCTTGTCATCAGTCAGCGGAGCGGGTCGTGGCCGGTCTGCTGCTGCGTAAATTGCCCGCGCGATGCGTTCCAACTCCTCATTCAACGTCGCGGCGGTCGGCAGCGCCACACCAAACGCCAGCTCAAAGGCCTCGCGGATCGCCGCGACGCCGGGGGCTAGGTTCTGGCTTAGCTGTGCGTAGCGTTCAACATCAGTCGGCATTCAAGTCCTCCTGGCCCCGGAACCTCTGGGCATTCGGGTAAGTTGTTAACCCATCCGGCAACGGCTCTTACCCAGGCGCGCCGGTGACCGAGTTGCGATTGTCGCGGGCGTTATTGGCGTCGTCTGGCTGTATGATGAACTGCTGGGCCTTTGGCGGCGCCACAAGTAAGGGCGCTGCGGCTCTCGTGGGTAGAGCACTCCCTTGGTAAGGGGAGCAGGCAGAGCCGCCAGCCGCTCAGCACGCCCTGGGAACGACCAATGGCCCATGAGCCGGATGACCTGACCCACCGAATGCTGCGGGACATAGACCGCCAGCTAAACCGGCTCACAGAAAATGTGGCCGACCTGAGCACGCGCCTTGCGGGTCTTGAGGCAGGCATGGCCGCGCTCACTGAGCGTATGGACCGCGCCGAGACGCGCCTGGACCGCATCGAAAGTCAGCTGGGGCTGGGCGTAACCACGAGTAGTTTGAGCGACTGAGTGATCATGATCCGGTTCTTGCCGGTGGTCATCGCTTTGCCTTAGACTGCGATTGCATTGTCTCAACACGTGGACCTCGGCCCCGCCTTCCCTGCGGCGGGGCTTTCTTCATGCCCAAACGTCCCTCCGACCCCTTCCGGCTCCTCGGGTTCTTCATCGGCTCCGAGCGCCGTCGTGTGGGGCTGACGCAGCGTGAGGTGGCTGCGCGTCTGGGCCAGTCAAGGGTCGGCTATCGCGTACCGAATGTGGTCCGCGCCAGCGCGTTGACGTGGTGGAGCTGCTCGTCCTGGCGGATGTGATCGGCTTCTCTCCCGTGGAGGCCCTGCGGGTGCTCCAGCATCCCGATCCGGCCGTATCCGCGCGGGAACGATGAGGCCGGTGATGGCGTTCCACAACCAGTTGGAGGCTGGCGATGGAGTGTCGCTATGCCAACGATGAACGAATGTCAGCACAACGCCGAACTCTGTCTAAAGCTCGCGAGCGAGACAAAGGAGTTCTACGCGAAAATCGCGTTGTTTGAGTTGGCGAAGGAGTTCCGCGCCCTGGCCGAACACTCGGAACCCGCCCGCGTGGCCAATCAGAATTATGTCTGGCGCTATTGAGGTTCTTAGCGTCACCACTGGGACCTCTAAGGAGGTGTCCTATGGCCACTGATGAGGAATGCGTGGGCTACGCTCGCGAGTGCGTGCGGCTTGCCGGACTGGCGACTGATCAGGAGCTTCGGGAACAACTTCTTCAGATGGCGCGCAACTGACCGCTTCACCCCGTCGAGCGCAGCCATCCCCCCACGACATGGTTGACGATGGCGCCGGTAGCAAACGCGCCTGAGCCCGGTCGCGCCAGGCGTGGCGATGCCAGCCGTTCGGTGACTATCGCCGCTGCGCATTGCTCCAGGCAGTCCAACTGCGCAGCCATGCACTCTTCGCCTCGCCGAGTGTTGGTGCCCTGCCGCTCGTGCGAATGCCCGCATTCGGCTGCACATGCGTTGTGATCGACCAGAACCAGCGTAGGTCGGCCGACGTAAACGCGGACGTGTCCTCGTAGATGCGGCCTACCGGCTTGCCATCGTCGAAGATCGTCAAGTCCTGACGGTGCAGGTAGACGCGGGAGTGGCCGCCGGTCGGGCGTAGCGTGAGCGCCATCAGTCAATTGGTACAGGTCGAATGCGGTGGCCAACCCCCAATTGGGGGTTAGACTGCTTGCTGTTGGACTTTCTTCATCAGGTGGACCTCGCCCCGCCCTTCACTGCGACGGGGCATTTTCTTCATCAAATGCTCCGCAGGTGGATTTCGGTCCTTCTGGCTGGCCTGCTTATCGTGGCCGCCATCGTCATTGTTGTGTTGAGGCCGGAAAAGGTCGGGGTGGTGGCAGCAGCGTTTTGTCTGCTCGCGGGTCTCCTGGGGCTCTACGAATGCGCTGCGAGGCCTGCGGCGCAGCCAGTAGGGTCAGTCTGCGTCGTCCTCCACCGATCCTACCAAGCGGCGCCGCTGCTCCGCTGTAGGCAGAATACCTTGCGCACTCTGGCAAGGACGATTGTGCCGCCACATGAGCAGGCGCAAGGGCGAGATCACCGCCCGCATGAATGAGCGGGATTGCCCGCACATAGTTGAGCTGCCGCTACCCTCTGGCGGCTTTCGATCACAATCAGACGACATGCTGGCCTTTCATCGCGAGCGAGGCATCGAGCCCCGCCGGGGCCTCGGGTGGCATGACGACGAACAATACTACGTTCGCTATTGCTTCGCCGATCCAGCGCACGCCGACGCCTTCCGCGAACGGTTTGGTGGAGAGAGGCTGACCACGCCTCCACCTCACGGCAGGGCGCGCGGGTGATCGAGGATAGCCGCGGGTTCAATCTCAACGGGCGCCTCTTGGGGGGCTTTCTTGCCCGGAACGCACGCCGGGCTGGACGCGTTGGATTCCGCGGAGGCCCGTCCCTAGAGTGGGGAGCCTGCGTATGCGCATCTATGCACCCCGAGTTGTCGCGGACCGCATCATGATGCAGGACGATTTCGTGCAGCTGCACAAGTTCCTGCTTGAGACGGATACTATCCCGGAAATCTCGGACGAGGTCCGCGAGGTGGTCGAGAAGGAGTGGCCCGAGCTGGCGCGCAAGCTGCCGCCGAGGAAGCCGCAATCCTGATGTTTTGCGACCCCGCGCGAACTGTGCTCGGGCCGCGCCTGGGCGCCTACCCCAACCCCCTATGGACGGGGAACGCAAGCCGGCCAGAGGCGTTGCCTCTGGGGTCCTCTCGCCCAGCAGGGTTGGGAACAGGAGGCGTACCATGCATCAAAAGCTGCACTGGCTGGACTACGATCCCGTAGCAGTCGGAGTGCTGGTTATCGGAATGGGTATTATTGGACTGCTCGCATCGCTTGTGTAACCGCCCCTCGAGCAAAATCTTGACACCCTGCCGCCGTCTTTTGACCACGGTGCTGGACAGCCCTGCGATGGAAGCGCTTGAGGAGGGGGCGCACGGGGGAGGCTACAATGACCATCAAAATCCTGCTGAATGAGGTCCTGCTGTTCTGCTGCCTACTCGCGTTCGTCACGGGGATCGTGATTGCGGTCGCGAGTTTGCTCACCTAACGCGGCGCCACTGGAAACTTGCCTCAGCCTGCTTCGACGCGCGGCTTGCGCCAGCGCTTCCGCGCTGCTCGGCGGGCGTGCTCGCTACTCCTCGCGCGTCATCGCCCGCTGCCGAGCCTTGCCGCCCTTCTTTCCGATGGTGCTCATGCGAGCGCGCAGCCAGTCGCGAACTTCCTTCGGTGGGACGACTTGACTTGTCCCGATGTCATGGCCGTTTCCGCCATTCTCCGCCATGAGCGACGCGTACACTTCGCTCACGTCACTCGCGCGAGGCTGCGACGCAACCTCGGTCGCTGAACGCTGCGAGGCGGCCGCGTCCTCCGACCTCATCGTGCCGACCTCGACCATGTCGTGTTGCCGCTCCAATGGCGGCCCGCCCGCCACGGTGCGCCTCGACGCGCTCCGTGGCCTCGGTGTCGAGGGGCGTCATCCACAACGACGGCGGACCGTCCCACGTGATCGTGCTGCCCTTCGCATAGAACCGCGGCGCGATGCCTCGCTGCCGATCGTGCAGATAATGGTCTCGGGTGATTTGGTATCTCGGCATCGGTGTTCACCTCGGGACGATGCCCGCGCGGCGGTAGGGTTCTTTTGGTTCCTGGGACGGACGACAGTTTTTCGGTGGCCAGGGGACGCGCGATCAAGGCCCCATGCCAGCGTCATGGTTGCCCGTGACCGGAGGGTCACCCGGAACGAACCGCAAAACGTCCACGTTCTTTGGCTGTTATGCTCGGCTTGCCGGTACAATATTCGTGGCTCACACACCCAGGAGACGAGCTTGAAGGCGCTGCTTGTCGAAGCCTTTTGTCTCTGGAGCGCAATCGCCGAGGCGCAACAGGACTTCAGCAGTGGGAAATACTATCTTGAGGCATGCAAGAGCTTCATTGCATCCGCAAGCACGGTTTCAACGCCCGAACTCTTCGCCGAAGGAGCCTGCTTTGGCGCTGTGCAGACCTTGACTATCCTTCGAGACGTTCTTCGGGAAGCCCTGCCGGTCAGATATCGATTCTGCATGCCTGAAGGCGCAACCACAGGGCACGCAATTCAGCTGATCGTATCATACATGGAATCCAAGCCGGACCGACTCCACGAGCAGTTTGTGTTGCTAGCTGTTGAAGCGATGGCCGAAGCTTGGCCCTGTACGCAGTAAGTCTCCGGCGATTGATTTGTAGGAGCGACCTTATGAAAGCTTGCGTCCCACTAGTGTTGTGCGCATCTATCTGGACTACGCCATCCATCGCAGAAACGAAGCAGACCCCATCAATGCAGCAGCGGACGACAATAGGAGCATTCAATAAGATGTGCCAAGAAAGACCGAATAGTTCGCAATATGCGGTCTGCGTGGCCTATCTACGGGGGCTGTTTGATGGCATGCAGCAAGCTAAACTGGTAGAGAACACCAAGGATACGTTTTGTCCGCCACCGACTCCCGATTTAGATCAACTGCGGCTTGTTATCGAAAAATGGGTGCTAGACAATCCGAAAGAAGACAGAGTATCGATTGGATGGGCCGCACCGCTCGCTCTTTCCCGCGCATTTCCCTGTAACTAGGTGGTGCAACGACGTCCGAGGCTATTCAATTCCCTCGTCGGCGAGCAATTGCATCGAGTTGGGCACCGCGAGGCCGAGCGCCGTGGCGGTCTTCAGGTTGATCACCAACTCGAAATTGGTCGGCTGCTCGATTGGCATGTCGGCTGGATTGGTGCCCTTGATGATGCGGTCGACAAAGCTAGCCGCGCGGCGGATCGTTGACGCGACGTTCGGGCCATAGGCCATGAGGCCGTCGGCTGGCATACTCGCGCCAGCCGTACATCGCCGGCAGGCGGTGTTGGGCCGCAAGCTCGGTAATTCGCCGGCGGTGAAAGAATGCAAAAACATGTGGGAACGTGAGGAGCGCGTCGGCGCCCCCCGCCCATCGCGCAGGTGCGCCTGCATGCGGTAGCCGTCGAGCTTGAGCTCGTGCACGTAGCGGGCGCCGGCGGGCACCTTCTCCCGCAAGGAGGCTAGGCAAGGCTCGATGAAGTCAGGGAATGGCGCAGGCTCCAATAATCGGTCTTCTGGCAACAAGTTTGCGAACCACGGCGTAGCAATGTCAGGCGGATAGGGCTCACCACGTAGCGGCATCGTGAGCGAGACAGCGAACGTATCCGAGGCCGTCCACCATTCCGAGGCGTAGGCAAACGAAAGACCCGCCCCATTCTCCGTTATGTATCCTACGAGACGATTTTCGTAATAGACGGGCAGCGGCATGCTAGGTCTCGTAGATTAAGCTGATCTTGACTCCGAGCGCCGCCGCAACCTGGAGCGCTTTGCCTAGGCGTACCGTTTCCTTGCCGTTTTCGAGGTCGACGATGAAGCGCTCCCCCGAGCCTACAGACAGCGCGAGTTGACGTTGCGTTAGATGCTCTTGCTTCCGAGCTCTGCGTACAGCCGCTCCGAAATCCTTCGGCGTCTTGATTGGCCAACTTTGCGTCATGGTGGGCACCAAATGCTCTTACCGCTCGGGAAGATATCCGGTTCCCGAGAGCCCGTGCGCAAGCCTAATCTTCCCGATCGGTAAGAAAGAGGCTCCCCCCAAAGGTTTCATCGGCCGAAACTTACCGATCGGTAAGGCAGCTCATCCGAAAACGCTGGTGCGCAATGCCTTTTCGTCGGGAACCAAACAGACGGTGGTGCGTTTGGCGGAGGGTTGGGGGGTATCCCAATCTTGTCGACTGCCGGGGCGCAGCAATCTGCGGCGCGTGAAGAAATCACGTAGGGCCGCACAACGGGGGGCTGGAATGATCAGAATCCTGCACGACCTTCTGCTGTTCTCCTGCCTGGCCGCATTCGTCACCGGGATCGTGGTCGCGGCCGCGGCTCTGCTCATCTGAGTGGAGCCCGGCGCTTGCGCTCCGAGGATCACATGCGCCAGCGCGCGTCGGGGTCTTCCTCGGGAACGACCAGCGCCTCGATCTCGACGAACGCGTCCGCGCCGATCTCGACCGGCCGCGGCGGCGCCTCAAAGCCGACCTTCCAGACGCGCAGCTCGTAGCGGCCCTTCGGCAGCGCGATTTCCGCGAGCCCCGACGCGCCGGTGGTGCCGCGATAGGTCGCCGAGCCGCAGCTCCACGTCCGGAATCGGCGCGGCGGTCGCCTGCTCGATCACCTTCACGCTGAGCACATGCTCGGGCGGGCGCACCACGGCGACGCTGAACGAGGTCGTTGGCGCCGTGGTGCGGCAGGTCGAGCTCGGACGCATCGAACCGCACCGACCATGTCGCCACACCTTCGTTCCGCGGCGCTTGAAGCTGGACATCGGTCCAATAGAGCGCGCCGGTGCCGGGGAGCGGCGCATCGCTGAGCACGCCGCGCCCGGCGACTTGGCCTGCGTCGTCGCAAACCTCGATCGCGCGGCCCGCAAGTGTCGCATCCGCGGCCGATTTTGCGCCGGCCTTGATGACGAAGGGCGTGCCAACGACGGCCGGGGAGGGCACATCCCAGACCGCCAGGCTCGTCGCCTGCGGCGTCACCCGCACCGGTACGTCGAGCACGGCTTCTGCATAGTGCGTGCCCGCGATCTCGTGCGGCGGCAACGTAAATCGGAACACATGCACGCCGACGCGCGGCGGCGCCGCGAGCGCGATCACCGCCGTTTCGCTCACGCCGTCGGCGTGCACGGCAAGCGCGTGCGTTGCCGCCTGGCCATCCGGCGCAGTGACGGCGATCGCCATGCCGGTGCGGTCGCGCCCATCCGGGCACGACTGCACGCGCCGTCACCGCGACACCATTGCCAGCCGGCACTTCGAGCGGCAGCGGCCCGCCCACCGTCAGGTGAACGAGCGCGCCGCCCTGCGCCATCGTCATCAGCGCGAACCCGACGTGTCGGCGACCTGACGGCGCGCCGCGTGCCGGCCGGCAAGGCGGCCGAATACGATGCAGCGCGTCAGCCCGTGCTGGGCGAAGCCGCCCTGCGTTTCACCCGCGCAATAGAGGCCGGGGATGATCTCGCCGCGGATGTCGATCACCTGCGAGTCGGTGTTGGTGCGCAGGCCGGTCAGCGTGTCGTGCAGGATCGGCGTCGTCCATGCCGCATAGAACGGCGGCTTCTCGATCTTGTAGAGCGGCGTCGGCTTCTTGAAGTCGGCGTCCGCGCCGGACGCGACGAACCCGTTGTAGCGGTTCACGGTCTCCTGCAGCGTTGCGCCCGAGATCGCCGCCTTCTGGTACGGGTTCTTGATCTGAGTGGCGAGCTCCGGGATCGTGTCGGCGCTGAAGAAATAGCCGTCACGGTCGACGTGCGGCGGCTCCGGCTTCCATTTCTCGCGGGCGACGGCATCGGCGTCGAAGATCGCCCAGATCGGGCCGCCGCCATTGAGCTTGGTCTTGTCGCCGTTATACGCCATCGCGGCGGCGAAGAACGCGTGCGAGCCATCGACCTCGTTCCAGAAGCGTTTGCCGTTCTGATTGACGAAGATCATGTTCTGCCAGTCGCGCACGGTCAGCCCGGTGGCGCGCGCCTGCTGGAACATCGGGCTGTCGGGCTCGTAGACGAGCGACGAGTAGCCCCAGCGGCAGCCGATGTGCCGCGTCTTGGTGATCTGCGCTGCGCCATCGACGGTTTGATTGGCGGTCGACCAGAGCGAGGCCCCGATGTCCATGGCGGCCAATTCGCCATCGGCGCCCTGGTGGACGTAGGGCTCGCACGCCTGCTGGTATTCCTCCGTCAGCCGCGGATCGAAAATGCGGCGGAAGTTGACGTTGCCGGTGTGGCCGCCGGTCGCGATGACCACGCCTTTGCGCGCCTGGATGTTCACAGCGTTGCTGCCCGCGATGGTGGTGATGCCGAGCACGCGCCCCGCGTTATACTTTTCGCGCACGATCGACGTCATCTTGTGCTTGAGGAAGATCTGTACGCCCTTCTTGCGCGCGCTCTCTTCCAGGCGCCGCACCAGGCCCGAGCCATTGCGGTTGCGCCGCGGCGCATAGACCTGGCTTGGGATGTGCCACTCCTTGGTGACGAAGATGCGGTCCACGGTCGACGCGTCCGGAGAGCGGATCGGCTTCTCGATGAACTCGACGCCGTTCTCGATCAGGAAGTCGTAGGTCGGCACGTTCTCGTCGGCGAACACGCGCATCAGCTCGCGGTCGCTGTAGCGGCTCTCGATATGGTCGAACCGCACCCAGTCGTTGAAGACCATGTCGGGCGTGTCCTTGATGCCGAGCTTCTGCTGCAACGCATGGCCGCCGCCGACCTGCACGCGGCCGCCGCTCAGAATGCCGCGCCCGCCGATGTCGAAATTCTCGTCCACGATGATGACCGACGCGCCGTTGTCGCGCGCGGTGATCGCCGCCGGCAGCCCGGCGACGCCGGCGCCGATCACGACCACGTCGGCGGTGTAGTCCCACTTGATGGTGCCGGTGCCGTTTTGCGCGGCGGCCTCCTGCGTGCCCGTTCCGGCGATGGCGACCGCGCCGACGCCGGCGGCCGCGCCGCGCGTGAGGAAGTTGCGCCGGCTGACCTCGGCGAGCGCGTTGCCGGACGTGTGTGTTGGCTTGCTCATTCCTTGACCTCCCCAGATGCCGATTTTGGCTATATTTCTTGATGACGACGCCGGTTAGTGTCCGCCTTCCGGAATTGCGAATCAAGGCGTTGCGGCCGGGGCGCGCAGGGGTGGGGAATGTGCAAGGCACCGGCGATCTGCGTGATGCTTGCGGCAGCCGGCGCCGCGATATTCTCACCGTCCGCGAGTGCAGATCACAGCTGCGATGCGCTCGGCGAAGCCGGCTGGTCGACGGTGCCGTCGCACGAGATCGTCAACGTCGAGGACGGGGCGCCCTATCAGGTCGGCGGCGACTGGTTCGTCGACCGCACCACGACCGTGCTGCCGCTGTGCAACTACATCAACGCTGCCGGCAACTACAGTCTGCGCTCGTATTCGCTTGGTCCCGAGGACAAGACCGAGCGGGTGATGATCTGCCGGGGCGACGCGGCCGTCGCGCCTTATGCGGGGCCATGCCCACCGAAGTAGTCCGTCGGATACGTCACGCTCCTCGTTCGCCGTCGACTTTCGCGGCGAGCGCTTCGACCTCGACCTTGAACTCGGGGCGGGTAAATTTGCGCCAGAGCGCATTGGCCGAGTCCTGATCATGCCACTGAGGCGAGGACGGCGAGCGCGGCGGCCGGTGCGCACTGCGATGCCCGCTCGCGTGCCTCGGGCGCGACGTTGAGTAACGTATCGAACCCGACATGCCGGCGCCCAAGGCGGCGCGCGACTTCGCGCACGACCGTATCGCCGATGCCGGCGCCCAGGACCGGCGCGTCCGCGGGCAGGGCGCCATGCGAGAGAACCAGCATCGCGCCGTCGATGATGGTGCGGAGTTGCGCCTCGGCAAACCATTGCGCCAGCATCGACCACGCCGCCTCGCTGGCAGCGTCCGCGTCGCATCCGACCATGCGCGCAAGCCGCGCGCGCGAGGCCTCGATCGTCTTCGCGCGGCCATCGGCCGTCGCCATCTGGTCGGCATCTTCGGGCAAAGTCCCGAGAATGCGGTGCACGTCGGCCATGGTGGCGAAGTTCTCATTGATCAGCGGCGACCAGCGGCCCGCGAACGGCGCGCGCTCCGCCACCGCCATCACGAAGCTTCGCACCAGGCCGGTATAGATGAGCTCTCCGGCGGCCAGACGCTCGGCGTCGGTGTAGCCGCGCGCGGCGATGGTGCCGTCGACCACCGGCACGACGTCGGTCGTGGTCGAGCCCATGTCCATGAACAACGCCGTGCGCGCGCCGCGCGCCGCGAGCGACGCGCTGGCGAACCAGTTCGCGGATGCGATGTCCTCGACATGGCGACGCGCATCTTGCGGCCGCACGAAGCCGGCCCGTCCGGCGTAGAGCGCGACCTCCGCCGGCGCGAGCTCGCGAGCCGCGAGCGCCGAGAGCTGCTCGACCCCGTCGCTGCGGGACGAGAAAGTATCCGCCAATTCGCCGGTCATGGTGACGACGTGAAGGTCGGCGACCCCAATTCTTGCTTTCGCTTGCGCGAAGGATTGCGTCAGCCGCTCGAGACCGAGGCGGAGCGGAGACGCGACCTGGACCGTATCGACGATGCAGCCGTCCTGCGCGCGCGCGGCCTTGAGGTGGGCTCCGCCCACGTCCCATCCGATGACGGTGCGCATGTGCCGATCCGTGCCCTGCCCGTGCTAATTAGCCTAGAGCATGATCCGGAAAAGTGGGTACCGGTTTTCCGAAAAGATCATGCTCAAACAAAAAGCTAGAGCGTGATTGCGACTCAACCTAAAGCAATCACGCTCTAGCCTACGTCATCGCGCTTCGAAGGTGGACAGCACCGTGGAGATCATTCCCGTCATCGATCTCAAGAATGGGGAGGTGGTTCGTGCCCGCATGGGACAGCGCGACCAGTATCGGCCGATCGAGACGCCGTTGTCCCCCACCAGCGATCCCGTGGATGTGACCCGCGGCTTGCTGACGGTTCATCCGTTCGAGACCCTCTACATTGCCGACCTCGATGCCATCGCGGGCGGTGCGGATAACCGCGCTGCCCTGACGCGGCTGAAGGCGGAATTTCCGCGGCTGACGCTATGGGTCGATAACGGCATCTGCGACCGTGGCAGGGCGCAGGAGTGGCTCGACGCCGGGTGGGGCGAGCTCGTGCTCGGCAGCGAAACGCAGCGTGACGCTGCGCTTGTCCGCCATTTCGCGGCCGACCCGCGCGTGGCGCTGTCGCTCGACTTCCGCGGACCGTCATTTCAGGGGCCGCCGGCGCTGCTCGACGAGACCGGCTGCTGGCCGCGACGGGTGATTGCCATGACCTTGGCGCGCGTCGGCAGCGGCGCGGGACCCGATCTCGACCGGCTCCGCAGCATCCGCGACGCCGCGCCGGGAAAGAAGGTCTACGCGGCCGGGGGCGTGCGCGATGCCGCCGACCTCATCGCGTTGAAGCGCGCCGGAATGGCGGGAGCGCTGGTCGCCTCATGCCTGCATGACAGGCGATTGAGCGGCAGCGACATCGCCGCGCTGTGAGTGGGGGTGAAGCGGGAGAGCGGGTGGGGCTACTGACCTGGCGGCACGCTCGCTCGGCTCCCTCTCCCCAAGAGAGGAGAGGGAGCTTACCCGAGTCCGCCGAACGCTGCTGCGATTGCTATGCCGCGAACGGATGCTTGACCTGGTCGCGCTTGGCGACGACTTCGGACACCTTCGGCTCGCCGTTGACGGCGCGCGCGATCGCTTCCTTCGTGGCGCGATAATTGTAGTCCTGGATCTTCTTGTCGTCGGCGGCTTCCCAGTGGATGAACACGCCGGCGCAGATGAAGAGATTTTCGGCTTCGTCCTGCGGGATCACACCCTCGGCGACGCTGTCGGCGACGGCCTTGGCGACCGCATGCTGCGCCGGGCCGAACATCTGCACGGCTTGCTTGGCGCCTTTGATCGTGACCTTATTGAACAGGATCGTCGCGGGCTTGCAGAGCAGGTTCGGCGCCACCACGGCAAGAAGCGACGTGAACCCGTCCTTTTGGTTGGTCAAAGCGTGGGCGAATGCCGTTTCGGCTGCGCTTCCGCGCGGCCCCATGATGAGATCGATGTGGGCAACTTCGTTACCTTCGCCGACAAGCGATTCACCGACGCAGAGTCCGTTGATCTTTGCCATCGCCATCTCCTCCAAGGAAAAGTAAAGCCTCCCACGCACCGAAGCTTCGCGCGCTCGGCACAACGGCTATCCTTGTTGTCAGCGTCCGGCTCGACGGCCGGACCGGTTAGCCAGATAGCGGCGGACTTGGTCCGCGCCGCGAAGTCAATCACTGTTGCGCGCCGACGGCAAGATGCTCCTCAATCGGTGGGCAAACAAGGTCGCGACCGTGAGGTCGGCGCTGGTTCCGGGGTTGATGCCTTTGCCTTTCAGCATCGCATCGAACGCCAGGACATCGGCGAGCAGCGCGGCCGAACGTTCGCCCGACTGCAGTCGCCCATGAAATGGCATGGCCGCGCGCGATATCTCCTCCGCCGTGGCGAGGCCATGCTTGCGGACGATGTGGCTGTCCGGAAAGGCGGACAGGAACGCGAGATAGACCGCAAGCGCTGCCCACCTGGGGTCGGCCGACCGCGATAGCGCCGCTTCGAGCACGGGCTCGCCCAGCTCGAAGACATCGTCGAACGCGCAGGCGTATTGGCGGGCGATCCGATCGCGATCCGCTGCCTCGGCCATGGCCTGTTTGAGCGTCACGGTCGCAGGCTCGAACACGTCGTGTCGCTCTGCCCGCCCGAGCCCTGCCGGCGCGGCGCGGGCGATGGCGCGGAAGGCGAGCTCGGCGTCCTGGATATCGAGGGAGTCGAGCACCTGCGCGAGCGCCGCGCGAAGAATTGGCGACGTCGCGTCGGCCGTTGCGGCGAGCGGCGCGCACAGCAGAATGATCCCGAGGTTGGTATTGGTGCCGACCGCGGCCAAGGTCGCCTCGACGGCGCCGAGAATGCGCGTGCCGACGCGAGCTCCGGGCGCCGAGAGCGGTGCGGCGGCTGCCTCGGCGCTACGCACGAACTCGGACGCCGTCATGCGATGGCCCGCGGCGAACACATGAACGTTGCCCGGCTTCGGCGCGTCGAGCTCGTCAAGACAAGCCTGCCTGAACGCGGCGGAGACCTGGTCCGCAAGCGCGGTCACACCTGCGCTCCTCGCTCCGCCCGCGCAGCGAGAGCGGCGACGAGATCGCCCGCCAGCATCGAGGCAATGCTGGCGGGCGTGACCTTCTGCAGGCCCGACCAGGCCGGCATGCTGTTGACCTCGAGCACGGTCGGGCGGCCGTCCGGGCCGCAGAGGATGTCGACCCCGGCAAATCTCGCGCCGACGGCCGCGGTCGCGCGAACCGCAAGCTCTCTCATGCCCTTGTCGGCGACCACGGCGAGCGGCCGGCCGCCCTGCTTCACGTTCGTGATCCAGGTTCGAGCCTGCCGTGCCATGGCGGCGATGACGCGCCCCTGCGACACGAGGAGGCGGAAGTCGCGGAAGCCGTCGGCGCCTTCGACGCCGACGTAGCGCTGAAGATAGTAGACACCGGCGACGACATCCGCCTTCGGCAGGTCGTCCTCGGTGCGGATCAGCTTCAGGCCGCGGCCCTGCGAGCCGAACAGCGGTTTGAGCACCAACGGTCCCTGCGCGGCCTCTTGCCGCACGATCGCCCGCGCGCCCTCCTGGGTTTCCACCGCCCAGGCGGCCGGGGTCGGAATCCCGGTCCGTGCGAGCAGAAAGCTGGTCATCGATTTGTCGACGCAGCGTTCGATGGCGCGCGCGTCGTTCCAGACCAGGACGCCGATCTCATGCAGGGCATGGAGAATGCCCAGGCGCAGCGTGACCGCCTGGAATGTCCCGCCGGACATCGAGCGCACGAGCACGGCATCCGGCAGACGATCCCCCAGACCGGCGATTTCGAGCCCCGATCCGCGCTCCGTGGCAATTGCACATGATCGCAGGTCGATCGGTACCGCGCGCAGGCCCAACGCGGCGAATGCCTTCGTCAGCATGCGTGCATGCCAGTCGATGCCCTCGACCACGAGCGCGACGTTCGGGCGGGCCGCCGCGGGTTGCGCGGCAGACGTGCTACATGAATGAGGCATCGAGCAGCTTGAGATCGACGTGGCCCTTGTGGAAGCTCTCGCCGCTGTCGATGGCGGTCACGATCACCTGCGCCGGGCTGAAGAGCATGGGATCGATGGCGTAGAAGTCGCCGTTGAAGTGCTTGAAAATCTCTGCGAACGGCCGGCCGTAGTCGCGTGAATCCTCGCTCGGCAGCGCCTGCGCGAGGTCGCGCGCGTCGCGCGCCGGACCGGACACGAACAGATGGACCCGGCCCGGCGTAGATGATGGCGTCATTGGTGCGGCCCATCGCCGTGACGAGATCAGGGTGGGGAGGCGAGAGCGGCGCGGCGCCAAGGCCCTCGACCAGGCGTTCCAGCGGAAACTTGAGCTCGTGCGCCTTGTGCAGGGCGACCTCGAGCACGCGGGCAACGACCTGCACGCCGCCGGCAATGCTCTGCGTCGGAGCGTAGATGAGCGTCAACCGATCCGGGCCAAGCCCGCAGTCATGCGCGATCTTGGCGACCAGGGCGGCGGGCGGCGGGCGGCCGCTTTCGATGACGAGCGTGGCCGTCGTCGCGCGATCCCGGTAGGGAAGCTCTTCGAACAGGGCTTCGCCCCGCGCCAGCGCTCGGGCCGGGCCTGAGCCGAGCGCGAAAAAGGGGTCCTTGCTCGCGCCGTCGGACAGGCGCCAGCCGGCATATTGGCAGGCGAGACACGCCGTGACCGGATTCGACGATCGCACCAGCAGCGTCCACGGCCAGCGCGGCGTCGCCGTGCTCGAGGCGAGCGTCACCGTTCCAAGCCCGCCCATGCAGATTTCGGCAAGCTGCAAACCTGCCGCGATGCTGCCGGGCGCGCGGCTGCCTGCATCGATCAGCGTTTCGCCGAGCTCGCCGCGCGCGACCGCAACCTTGAGCTCGGCCGACGCGGCCTTGAGCGCTTCGACGAGCTTCGTCGCGCGTTCGTTCACGCTTATGGCCTGCGCGTCGCTCATGGGAGGCTTGCGCTTGTGATGGCCAGGATCTGCGCGCTTCGCTGCTCTGCGAGCTCCCGTGCGCCCGCCGCGCTGGCGGCGGAAGCAAGAACCGTGCACAAGGGATCGCCCGCATTGACGGAGGTGCCGACGCGTGGCCGATCGGCCGTCCATGCCGGCCAGTCGAGCGGCGCAAACGCCGGAATATCGCGTGGCGAATATACGATGGCCGATGCCTTTGCCCGCTCGAAGGCTGGCTGTCGCTGCGGCAGCACACCTTTGCAGGCCGCGATGTGCATCGCGAAGATGGAGCCGTCCTCGGGTTCGAAAATGTCGAGCGTCGCTCCCGGTCTCGGATTGATCTCCAACAGCTGGAAATCGGTTTCGCGCACGAGAAAATCGACGCTGTTCAAACCGGTGAGCGGCACGATCGCGGTCAGGCGCTGCACCGCCTCGATCATCCCCGCTTCGATGTTGGGCGGGAGCACGGCTGGCTGCACGGCCCCGCCATAGCGAAATGGTTGGCTCGGCGTCGGCGATGACCATTGCGCGCTGAAACCCAGCACCATGGCGCGGCGACCGTCCGCCAGGATGAGCGCGGAAACCGGCATGCCGTCGACACGGCGCTGGAAGTAGAACCCGCCGTCGGCGGCTTCGCAATCGTGGGCGCTTTGGATATGTCGGCCTCCCGCGCCGCCCTTGCGCTTCATGAGCCAGCCGGCTGGATCGATCGGCCGGGCCAGGATGGTGTCGGGGTGTGCGACGCCGCAGTCGCGGCAGAGCTTTGCAAAGACGAGCGGATCTTTCGTGCGCGCCACAGCAGCGGGCCCGTTCCCGAACAGCTGCCAGTGTTCCGCAATGGCGGCAAGCACCGCGGGCCGATCCTCGAACCCCGTGCCGCATACGATGCCCGCAGGCTTTCGCTGCGTTGCCAGATTTGCGAGCGCCGCGAGGACGCCGCTCGCGCTCATTCCTCGGGTGAGGCCTTCGTCGAGACGAATATGCGCATGCGCCAGCGCCGCGGTATCCTGATCGCCGAAGAAATCCGCGACCAGCGGCACGTATCCGCCGCGGCGCGCGGACGCGGCAAGGGCACGGCCCGAAGCGGCGGCGATCAGCACGGCATTCGTCCTACGCATTCAACTCGCGCGCCAGCCGGAATGCGTCGCGAAAATCGTAGCTCACCGGTTTGGTCGCGGCGATCATCATTTGGAACAGTCCGGATTCGGTTTTATACTTGATATTGCCGATCGCAAGTGGACCGATGCCGAGCGTGCCGTGCGCGGTGAGCTCCGTGCCGTTCGCCATCATGTCCAGGCCCTCGACCCCCGAAGGCGGTACGGCGTTCACGTCGGCCACGATCAAAAGACGTTTCGCTGCCGCCAGCTGGGCACTGGATAAGATGCGCACGCCGGCGCGTCCGGCGCACAGCGCGGCCTCGCTTTGTGCGAGAATATCGGCTTTCTTGACGTCGTCGCTGCCGTCGGCGGCACGCACATCGGCCTCGAAACGCGCCTTGATCTCCTTGGCGGCGTCGCTGACCCGCTTGAGGCCGTCGTATCCGACGAGCGTGACGTCGGCGCCCTCGAGCGCGGCGATGACCGCGGCAGAGAAGCCGACCACGCCGGTCGCTCCGAAGACCGCGGTTTTCAACCCCGTGAGATTGCGTTTCTTCTTGTCGACCAACGTCTTCTCGACGCATGCGACCATCGCCGCCGCGGTGGTGAACGATCCCGCCGGGTCGGCGAAAAATGAGATGCCGAACGGCGGTACCAGCGCTTTCCTGGCGGCGGCCAGCATGTCGAGGGCGAGGATCGCATTCTTGCCGCCCACGAACATTCCCGTGCGGACACCGGTCTTCGGGGGACGCGAGAAGATCGCGTCCTGCACGAGGGCGCCCACCTCCTCGAGCGTCACGTTCGTGTAGCTGAGCACGGCGTCGTAGCCGGCATCCAATGCCATGTTCACGTCGAACGGGCTCATATGCTTGAGCGGGGTCAGCATGTGCAGGATGTGCTTGTCGGTCATGGGCATCACCTCCCGGACGCGCGGCTGGTGTCCTTGTTATCGCGCAGGTGCATCTGCGGCGGTGTGAGTTGAGATTATTGCTCCGCGATTGAGCCCGCTATGCGCGCGGATATCGAGATCTCGGCAACGCGGATGCCGGCGCGTGCTCACCAGCAAACGGTCTGCCTCTTCCGGCGATGGCGCAAAGGCAAAGCCGGTTGGTCCCCAGGAACTCTGGCCGATGCCGAATGCGCCTTCGTTCTCGAGCACAGCCAGAGCTGCGGCGACATCGGGACTGGAGAAGCGGCTTCCGCCTTGAACCGGAGCGAAATAGTCGCCGAGCCGTACCTGCATGTCCTTGATCGCCGAACCAAAGCTCGCGATGTCGCATTCCGCGAGCGCAGGCAGGGCCTTCATCAGGACGAGGCGGCAGAGATGGGCGGCGTCCGCATCCGAGGCCGGCGCGAGACGGCTGAATACCTCGCGCTCGCCCCCTCCATGCACGCCTTGTCGCCGCGCATCGAGCACCACCAGCACGCGCCAATGCTCCGGGAACGGCATGCGGCTGACGATCGGTGCCGCCGGCGTTGCCGGTCCGCGGCCACCGTCGACGACCAGACCGCCGCGGTCGAAGAGACCGATACCGGCGCCGGAGCGGGCGCCGCGTCCGAGCCGAATTGCGTCGCCGGGCGTATCGACGGGCAGGCCATGGAGACGGCGCACGCCGGCCGCGACCGCCAGCGCAATCTGAGTGCCGGACCCTAGCCCGACATGGGGCGGAACGACCTCGTTGATTCTTGCATCGTAGGCGCCGTCGACATTGAGGACGCGCTGCATGGTCTCGAGATGGCCGCGGACCCGCTCGCTCTCGGCACCCGTCACCCGCATGTGCGATGCCGCGCCGATCGTGATGCTGGTCTTGAGCCCGCCGATCGCCAAGCCGATGCTGCCGAAGCGACGGCCGAGCCCGCCGTTGAGATCCAGAAAGCCCAAATGCAGCCTTGCCGGAACTTCAACGGTCACGTTCACGGGCGAAGGGGCGCGGTTCAAGCGTTCTCTCCCGAGATTTTCTGGCAACCGGGTTTTTCGAACCGGAATACCGGAATAGACTGCGGCACCTCGCGTTCGTTGGCAATCTCAGACGAGTTGCAGAACACGTTGTATCGAGGGTGGCACGCCATGACCGAACGCAGCAAGGAACGCACCTACTCCGACGACGAGATCAAAACGCGTCTCCAGCGTGAATTGCCGCACTGGTATCTCGAGGGCGGCTGGATCCGTCGCAAGTACCGGACCAATAGTTGGAAGGGAACCCTGATGGTGATCAACGCGGTCGGCCATCTCGCCGAGGCCGCGTGGCATCATCCGGACATCACGGCGTCCTACGCATGGGTGGAGGTCCGCCTGCAGAACCATGCTGCCAAGGGGATCACCGACAAGGACTTCGACCTCGCGCGGAAGATCGAGGACGTGGTCCACTGGCAGCCGGGGAAGGAAGGACGAGCGCTCGAGGGCACGCCGCAGACGGACCAGCGCTTCGCCTATATCAAGTACGACGCCTGAATTCGCGCTGACCACGCTGTCCGGTGCAGGGGAGGCGGAAATGGGCCACGCCTGGATCGATGGCCGACCCGTGGCGCTGCAAGCCGCAATCGCCGAAGCGGCGCGCCTGCTCGGAGCCAGTCGTGTGCCGGTGGTCGCAGGCCTGGGGACCGACATCGCAGGAGCGCGGGCAGCCATCGCGCTCGCGGCGCGGCTCGGCGCGGCGATCGACCACATGCATTCCCACGCCGTTCTCGGTGACGTCGATGTCATGCGGGAAGCCGGGATGATGATCACGACGCCGAACGAGGCGCGGCTGCGGGCCGACGTTGTGCTGATGACCGGCGCTGGTCTGGTGGATGCGTGGCCCGAATTGCCGGAGCGGCTGTTGGATCGGCCGGCGATGCCGCAAGGCGAGGACAATGCCGCGCGGCGCATCATATGGCTCTGTCCGGGAGCCGGTGCGACCAAGCTTCCTGCATACGAGAGGATACACGTGATCGGCCGCAACACCGCAGATTTGGCGGTGCTGCTCGCGGCGTTGCGTGCGCGCGTGGCCGGGCGTCCCGTCGGCAAGATGTGGCTCTCTGCCAAAGCGCTCGATGCGCTCGCCGCCGAGCTCAAGGCCGCGCGGTTTGGCGTCGCGGTCTGGTCGGCGGCGGAGCTCGACCCCCTCGCGATCGAGATGCTTTGTGGCCTGGTCCAGGATTTGAATGCCGAGACCCGCTTTACCGGCCTCCCCTTGGCGCCGCCCGACAATGCGCTCGGGGTGCTGCAGGCGTGCGGCTGGATGACCGGCTTTCCCATGCGTACCGGCTTCGGGCGCGGCCATCCTGAACACGATCCCTGGCGTTTCGATGCCACGCGGCTCGTCGAAAGCGGCGAGGCGGATTGCGCGCTGTGGATTTCCGCTTATCGCGTTTCGGCTCCTGACTGGAAGCGTTCTGTGCCGATGATCGCGCTCACGGGCGCGCAAGCGAGCTTTCGCCCAACGCCGCGCGTTCACATCGAGGTTGGGCGCCCCGCGACCGATCACGACGCCGTCGAGCACCTCCCGGCGACCGGCACGCTGGTTCCGGTCGCGGCCGCGAGGCCAAGCGAGGCCGTCTCGGTCGCCGACGTGGTCGCCCGCATCGCCTCGGCGTTGCCGACCGCCGGAGCCTGGCCGTGCTGACCCGCATCAAGGGCGGACGCGTCATCGACCCGGCCAACGGCCGGGACGCCGTTGCCGACATCTGGATTCGCGACGGACGCATCGTCGATGCCCCGGCGGGCAACATCGGTGCCGATGAGACGTACGACGTCGCCGGCAAGATCGTGATGGCGGGCGCCATCGACATCCATTCCCACATTGCGGGCAACAACGTGAACACGGCTCGCCTGCTGCTGCCGGAATTTCATCGCGACGCCGGGATGCGGCAGGAGCAGACGCCGCTGGCGAATGCCGCATGGGGCACGTTCCAGACCGGCTGCCGCTATGCCGCCATGGGCTTTACCACCGTCGTCGAGCCGGCGGTGGCGCCGCAGGATGCGCTGCACGCGCATCTCGAGCTTGCCGATATTCCGATCATCGACAAGGCGACCTTGTCGGTCCTCGGCAACGACGATTACCTTCTGGGCCTGATGCGCGCGAACGAAAGCGCGTCGGCCGTTCGCGACTATGTCGCCTGGACGCTGGCGACATCGCGCGCGCTGGGCATCAAGGTGATCAATGCCGGCGGTGCCGCCGCTTTCAAGTCCAACGTGCGGCGATTTTCATTCGATGATGTGGTTCCGTTCTACGGCGTCTCGTCGCGCGCGATCGTCAAGACATTGCAGCGCGCGGTTCATGAGCTCGGCGTTCCCCATCCGTTGCACGTGCATTGCAACAATCTCGGCATGGCGGGCAGCGCCGAGACGGCGCTCGCGACGATCGCGGCAGCGGAGGGCCTGCCGCTCCATCTCGCCCACCTGCAGTTCTACGGCTACGGCAAGGAGGGCGAACGCGGGTTCTCGTCGGCGGCCCCCCGGCTGGCCGAAGCGGTGAACGAGACCGAAAGCGTGACCATCGACGTGGGCCAGGTCATGTTCGGACAGACCGTGACGATCTCGTCCGACGTGCTGCGTCAGTTCAATGCCCGCAATCAGGCGAGCCCGAACAAATGGGTGATCTTCGACGGCGACGCGAACGGCGGCGGCATCGTGCCGTACCGCTACCGGGCCGGGGATTTCCACAACGCCGTGCAGTGGTGCGTCGGTCTCGAACTGTTCCTGCTGATCGACGATCCCCAACGCGTGTTCTTCACCACCGATCACCCGAACGGCGCGCCGTTTACCACTTATCCGGAGATCTTCGCGCTGCTCATGGATCGCGACCTGCGCGCGCAGTGGATCGCGACATTGCCGCCGGCTGCGGTGGCGGTGACCACGCTGGCGTCCATCACGCGCGAATATTCCCTCGATGAGATCGCGATGATGACGCGCGCTGCCCCGGCCAGGCTGCTCGGCCTTGCGGACCGCGGCCATCTCGGCGCGGGCGCGGTCGCCGACATCGCGGTCTACGCGGATGAGGCGGACAGGGCGACGATGTTCCGGGCGGCTGCGCTCGTCTTCAAGGACGGCGACCTTGTCGTGCGCGATGGCCAGGTGAGCCACTATCGCTGGGGGCGCGCGCTGACGGTCGAGCCCGGCCATGATCGGGCCATCGAGCGCCGCATGCGGGATTATTTCGATGAGCGCTACGGGTTGCCGGCGGACGTCATGGCGGTGCCCGCCGCCGCCATCGGGCGCCCGGAGCCGTTCGAGTCGGTGCCATGCGCGAGCTGATCGTCAGGGGCGTGCGGATCGACGACACCTTTGCGGAAGCCTTCACCATGCGCGCGACGGCGGTCGTGATCACGGCCGACAGCGCGCGCTGGGCGCGCCAGGCGGCCGTCACCATGACCGGCTTCGGTACCTCGGTCATCGGTTGCGGATGCGAGGCCGGCATCGACACCGAGCTCAATCGGCGGGAGACGCCGGATCGCCGGCCGGGCGTGCGCGCGCTGCTGTTCGCGGTCTCGACCAGCGAATTGCAGAAGCAACTGCAGAACCGCGTCGGTCAATGTGTGCTCACTACTCCGGGCGCTGCCTGCTATGCGGGACTCGCGGGCGAAGAGGCGCTCAAGCTCGGCAATGCCTTGCGCTTCTTCGGCGACGGCTGGCAGGTCTCCAAGCGTTTCGCCGGCAAGCACTACTGGCGCGTGCCGGTGATGGACGGCGAATTTGTCTGCGAAGCGGCGACCGGACTGACCAAGAATGCGGTCGGCGGCGGCAACCTGATCATCATGGGCCGCGACGCGCGCACGACGCTCGCGGCGGCGGAGACCGCCGTGCAGGCGATCAGTGCCGTGCCCGACGTGATCGTGCCCTTTCCCGGCGGGATCGTGCGGTCGGGATCGAAGGTCGGCTCCAAATACAAGGCCCCCGCGTCCACGAACGAAGCCTACTGTCCGACGCTGCGGGGGGCGGTGAAAAGCGCGCTCGATCCCGAGATCGCCTCGGTGCTCGAGATCGTCATCGACGGCTTGACGCCGGCCGCGGTCGCGGCGGCCATGCGGGCCGGGCTCGCCGCCGTCATCAAGCTCGGCCCCAAGCGGGGTGCCGTGCGCGTCGGGGCGGGAAATTACGGCGGCAAGCTCGGTCCGCACCATTTCCATCTCAAGGATCTGCTGCCATGAAGCCGCTGGTCATGGCCCTTCGGACCAAGCCCGACCAGCGGCTCGACCTGTCGCCTCTGGTCCCGCATCGCCTTTCCGGCAAGACGGCAGCGGAGATCGCGAAGATCGAGCTGCAGACGGGACGCTACCGCATCTCCGTCGGAGATGTTTTCCGCCTGAGCGGCGGTGACCCGCAGCACATCCGCATCGAAGGCTCGACCGATCGGTTCGACCAGATCGGGCAGGAGATGGCGGGCGGCGAGATCGTGGTCGAGGGCGACGTCGGCAACCAGGCCGGCCGCTCGATGACGGGCGGTCGCCTGCGCATCAACGGCCGCGCGGGGCAATGGGCGGCGTCCGGCATGAAGGGCGGGCATATCGAGGTCGCGGGCTCGGCCGGCGATCGGCTCGGCGGTCCGCTCGCCGGCGAGATGGCGGGAATGCGCGGCGGTGTCGTGGTGGTCCGGGGCAGCGTCGGCGAACGGGCCGGGGACCGCTTGCGCCGCGGCACCATCATCGTGGAAGGCCGGGCCGGCGCCCATGCGGGCAGCAGGATGATCGCCGGAACATTGATCGTGCGCCGCCGGGCGGGACCGCTTGCCGGGCTATCTCATGCGTCGCGGCACGATCGTGCTCGCGGATGGCTGCGATGAGCTCGCACCGACATTTCTTGATTGCGGCGTGCACGATCTCGTTGCGCTACGGCTGATGGCGGCATTCGTCAAGGACCACAGCGCCGCTGCCGCTTCCGCCCTTCGTTTCCGGTTGCGGCGGTTGGCCGGCGACATGGCGACCCTCGGCAAGGGTGAAATATTCTGTGCGAACGAATAAATTCCGAGCGGGCCATCGTACATACTGTGAAGGATGACGTAGCGCCCCCCGGAGAACGGCGATGGGTTTGATCGAATTGGTCCTGACCGTGTGCGCATTATCGCTGCCCGGTCAGTGCGAAGAGCGGCATCTTCAGTTCGCGGCGGACGTATCGCTCAACCAGTGCGTCATGAACGCCCAGCCCTATATCGCGCGCTGGATCGACGAACATCCCAAATGGGTTGCCGTGCGGTGGCGGTGCGAATATCGCGGCACCAGGGAGAAGACGTGATGCGCGCCGAGATGCGCGCAAGGCGTGATGCTTTTCTCGACAAGATCAAGTCCCGCCCGGCCGTCATGGGTATTCTGAACGTGACGCCGGACTCGTTCTCGGACGGCGGCCGATTTCAGGCTGTCGATGCCGCCGTGGCACACGCCAAGACCATGGTTTCGGAGGGATGCGACATCATCGACGTCGGCGGAGAGTCGACGCGGCCGGGGGCCATTCCCGTACCCGAAGGGGAGGAACTCGCGCGCATCGAGCCGGTCTTGATTGCGGTGACCCGCCTTCTGGACGTACCGCTCTCGATCGACACCTACAAGGCCACGGTTGCGGCCAGAGCAGTCGAGATCGGCGCGGTGCTGGTCAACGACGTATGGGGACTGCAAAAAGATCCAGGGATGGCCGACGTGGTGGCCGAGACCGAGGCCGCCATCGTCATCATGCACAACCGAGCGGAACGGGACGAGGCGGTCGACATTTTCGACGACATGCGGCGCTTCTTCGATTGCTCGCTCGCGCTCGCCGTGAAGGCCGGCATCCGCGAGCAAGCCATCATCCTCGATCCCGGTGTCGGCTTCGGCAAGACCACGCGTCAGAACGTCGAAGCCGTGGCGCGAATTTCCGAGCTGAAGCAATACGGGTTTCCGATTCTGGTCGGCGTCTCGCACAAGGCCTTCCTCGGCTCGCTGACCGGTGACGCCATCGAAGCGACGACGATCGGAACCGTGGCGGTCAATCTTGTGGCGGCGGCCGGCGGCGCCTCGATTTTCCGGGTCCACGATGTCGCCGAGCATGTCGCGGCGCTGCGGGTCTTTCATGCCATTCACGGCAAGAGGGACCGCTGAGCGGCATCAATTGCGACAGTCCGTCAGTTGCTTTTCCTCGATGGCGAAGACGGCGCCGTCCTTGACCTCGATATCCCTGACGACGCAGACGCGACCGATCTTGTCGGCAAGCTTGGCGTCGTAGCGGCCGGGCTCGATCCCGGTAATCCTCAGGCGCTCGTCGTGGTCGACCGTTCCGTCGCGATCGTTCTTGCATTGGTCGGGTCCCCAGGCATCTTTTCCCGCCGGCGACATCTGGAAACTGGTGATCGTGTACAAGGTCAGGTTCCAGAAGCGGATGCCCCTGCGGTCCTGCGCCGTCGCGGCAGAGCCGATGAGTCCGAATGCTACTGCAACGAGCAACACGCCGCGCATTCTGGGATCCCCGATGTGATTACAGGCTGTCATTCCGGGGCCCGAGCGCAGCGAGGGAGCCCGAAATCCATATTCACCGCCTGGGGTTATGGATTCCGGGCTCGCGCCTTCGGCGCGCCCCGGAATGACGGTGGATGGTTCTACGCCAACGGAAACAGCTCCTAACTATCGAAGGACGGCGGGAGCGCCGCCTATTCCCGCAGCAGACGCCCGATATTCTGCGCCTTGTCGAAGTTCTTGGCGGTCTCGAGCCCAATCGGCGCAACCAGCCTCGCCGACGTGAGGTCGGCTGCCAGGAAATCGGTGCCGGCAATCGTAACGCCGGTGAGATTGGCGCCGCCCAATGCAGCGCCGCTGAGCGAAGCGTTGGTCAGATCCGCATTCTTGAGCGATGCGAATTCGAGGTCCACACGCGCCAGGTCGGCATCGCGCAGGATTGCCCCCTCGAGATTGGCGGATTTCAGCACCGCGCGCATGAGCCCCATGGACTGGTTCTTCATGTCGGCGCCGAGATTGGCGCCGGTGAGCACGGTGCCGACCAGGCTGGCAGCCGTCAGGTCGGCCGCGATGCGGGCGCCTGAGAGGTCGGCTCCATCGAGCTTTGCGCGCCGCATCTGGGCGGCAAAGAGGTTCGCGCTCTTCAAGCTCGCGCCGCTGAGATCGGCCTCCAGCAGCCAGGCCTGATCGAGGATTGCGCGGTCGAGCTTGGCACCGGTCAGTTTGGTCCGGTTGAGGCGCGCCGCACGGAAGACGGCGCCGGAGAGATCGAGGCCGGACAAATCGAGGCCCGAGAGCCTCTTGCCGGTGAAGTCCGCCGGCTGCGCCGGCGTCGAGGCCGCGATCGCGGCAGCGACGTCGGCGCGCGTCATCTCGGCAGTCGTCATCTCGGGCGAGGTGAGGTCGACGTGCCGCATCATGTCCTGGCCAGCAACAGGAGCTACCCACGCCAGGCCGAGCATCCCAACCGCGGTAATCCAGATCGACGCGTGCCTCATCGTCGAGCCCTACCCTGTGTCTCGGGTGCGCGAGGGCAAACTTCGCCGTGCCAGGGTATCGACGCGCGGCGAGGTGCTCGATCACATTCACGCGACCAATGCCGCGCATGCACTAGTGCCCCGAACCCGAAGTTCGCACACCCGTGCCGCGCGTCCGATTGCGAACTTCGGAGGGAATCGGGACACTAGGTAACGTATGGCATTGCGCAAGACGACCGCGTAGAGTCCGGCGCGGTTTCCGTCCGACTGCAATGGCACGCCGTAATGACCCTCATTGCGAGCCTGGGACGCTTTGGTTCGGCGCTTGTGCTGGCGGCCGCGATCGGGCCATCCAGCGGCGCGGCCGAGCTCAACGACTATCCGACCGCGGCGCGCGCCGACTACGTTTTCGCCTGCATGAAAACCAACGGCGATACGCGACAGGCCTTGCAGCAATGCTCCTGCTCCATTGACGTGATCGCGTCGATCCTGCCGTACGAGCGTTACGTCGCGGCCGAAACGTTCTTGAGCATGTCCCAGCTGCCCGATCGGTTCGGCGGGATGTTCCGCTCGGCCGAGCAGGCGAGGGGGGCGACCAACGATCTCAGGCGCGCGCAGGCCGAAGCCGAGGTCCGCTGCTTCTGACCGCCGCGCCCGGGGACGCAATCACGGGAACCGACCAATCGGCTTGAGTATTACATTTCGGATGCTTCGAACGGCCAGTTGCCCTTGAACACCTGGTTTTTCGTGTCGGTGGCTTCGACGCGGAACGACTTTGCGTTGTTCGGGATGTAGCTGAACCGGATGTTGGGATCCTCGGAAATGGCGATGCTGCCCTCCATCGCCAGCACCAGCTCATCGCCCTGCCAGATCTTCACGTCCTGGATGAAATGGGCCGGGGTGTAGAGCCGCGAGACCTGGTCCATTTGCAGTCCGGAATTGTTCGGGTGACGGATCATGATCTGGGCTTCGCGCGTGTTGCCCGCTCGGGCATCGGCGGGCTTGGCGAACTGCCGAAACCGCAGCTGGCCGAAGCCCGCCTGGTCCGCATTCTTCACGGCCGGGGCGGAACATCCGCCCGAGGCCTTCACATAGGTGTTGACCACATAGAGCTTGCCGTCGCTGAGCTCGGCGACCGCGTGCACGTTGGTGTAGGCATTGACGCGCACGCGGGTCGAGATCGACGAGACGACCGCGTTGGGTCCGATACTGAAGGTCGCCGCGACCGGAGCGGGGTTTTCGTCGATCACGATCGTGACTGCCTTGACGCGCCGCGCGTCACCGGGCGGCAGCGTGGTGCGAACGGTCACGGGAACGATCGCGGCATCCTCGGCGCGGCCGGGCATCTCGATCGCGACGAGATCGGTACCGTCCGCGAGCGGCCGGCCCTTGAACACCTCCTCCGCAAGGTCCGGCCACGGATCCGGTTGCGCTGCCGTCGCGGCAAGCGGCGCGCACAAGCCGAGCGCGACAATGCACGCAACCTGAAGAATCGTCCTGCGCATCGCCCGCTCTCCTCCTGCGTCGCGAGATCCATGCCGCTGCCGTGACGTCGGCCTCACTCCCATTCGAGCTCGGCGAACGCGGCCGTGGCGTTGCGGCTATTATACTCCTCGAACAGGTTCCAGCGATCCTTTTCGGCCTGTCCGGCATCTTGTGCGGCCGCCGCAATCGGGGTTCCGCGCGCGATCAGGCTGCGAACGTCCTTGGTCAGACGTTCCAGGTAGCGCCGCTGATCCTGCAGCGCGGGCGGCCAGTCATCGACCGCGGGGCCATGGCCGGGAATGACCCGCTTGGCCGGGATGCGCGCCAGTCCCTCCATTGCCGTCAGCCATCCCAGAATGCTTCCATCGAGGACCGGCACGTGCCGCGTCACGACCAGGTCGCCGGCGAACAATGTGCCGGAAGCCTCATCCAGAACGGTGAGGTCGTTGTCGGTATGAGCGGCCGGCCAGGCCTTGAGACGCAGCGCTCGTCCCCCGAGGTCCAGCGTCACCTCGTCGGCGACGATCTGGGTCGGCACAACGATCTTCACGTCCGCTGCGAGATCGTTGCCGATCAGCCGGCGAGAGCCGTCGAGGTAGAATTGTCCGCGCGCGGCGAGGGCTCGCGGCAGATTGCGGTGGCCGACGAAGACCGCGCCCTCAGTCTCGAATGCTGCATTGCCGAAGACGTGATCGGGATGCACGTGCGTGTTGATGACATAGCGGATCGGCTTGGTCGTGCGCGCACGGATCGCAGCCAGCAGCCTACGCCCTTCCCTGACGCTGCCGCCGGTATCGATCACTGCAACGGCGTCGTCGCCGACCACGAATCCCAGATTGGCGATGGCGCCCTCGTTCTCATGGCTCATCAGGGCGATGGCACCGATATGAACAAAGACGCCCGCCGCCACTTCGGACATGGCGAGCGGTTGGGCCAGTGGCTGCTCGTGGGCACCGAGACGCTGTTGCGAGTGGGCAGCGAAATGCACCACGCCCGCGGCGAGCGCTAATGTCGCACCGAAGATAGTCGACCGGCCGAGCCATGCACGTGTCCTTCGCGTGTCGTCAGGGCGGGAACTCCGTCGTCGGTAAACATGGCTCATGATCTGTCGATAAGCCATGCCACGGTTCCCATCGTCCCGGAGGTCGGTTTGATGTGAATGTTTTCTGTTGCGGCCGGCAAAAGGCGAGCATAGACTTTCGCCACGGTTTCCGGCTTCAAGGACGTCAGGTCAACGGGAATCCCGACGTTTCTTCGTAAGCTAGGCGGGGCATGAGTGCATGTGCCCCTTGTGCCTCGCAACGCTGTGACACGCTGCCGGAAGCTCTTCCCATCAGACGGGTGCCGACCCGCGGCACTGTGAGTGTCCGTGTGTCGGTCAACCCTCGGCAACCGTCGCAGGGAGGACACTGATGCGCAATTTCCTGCTCACAACCTGCTTCGGCGCCGTTGCAGCTGTTGCTGCCGGCGCTGCTCACGCGAATGATGAACTGATCCGAATGTCGCAGAACCCGAAAGAATGGGCGATGCCGACAGGAAATTACGCCAACCACCGGTACTCTCAGCTCAAGCAGATCACGTCCGACAACGTCGGCAAGCTGCAGGTGGCGTGGACGTTCTCGACTGGCGTGCTGCGCGGCCATGAAGGCGGCCCGCTCATCATCGGCGACGTCATGTATGTCCACGGGCCGTTCCCGAATCCGGTCTTTGCGCTCGACCTGAAGAGCGACGCCAAGATCCTCTGGAAATACGAGCCCAAGCAGGATCCGAACGTCATTCCCGTCATGTGTTGCGACACCGTCAATCGCGGCGTGGCCTATGGCGATGGCAAGATCTTCCTGCATCAGGCCGATACCACGCTGGTGGCGCTCGATTCCAAGGACGGCAAGGTTGCCTGGCAGGCGAAGAACGGCGACCCGTCGAAGGGCGAGACCGGAACCTCGGCCCCGATGGTGGTCAAGGACAAGGTCTTGATCGGCATCTCGGGCGGCGAGTTCGGCGTGGACTGTCACGTGACCGCCTACGACATCAAGAGCGGCCGGCAGGTATGGCGCGGCCACTCGCAGGGTCCGGACGACCGGCTCAAGATCGATCCCGAGAAGACTACCGAGCTCGGCAAGCCGATCGGGAAGGATTCGAGCCTCAAGACCTGGCAAGGCGATCAGTGGAAGACCGGCGGCGGCTGCACCTGGGGCTGGCTCTCCTACGATCCCGAGCTCAACCTCGTCTATTACGGCTCGGGCAATCCCTCGACCTGGAATCCGAAGCAGCGCCCGGGCGACAACAAATGGTCGATGACGATCTGGGCGCGTGACGCCGATACCGGCGTGGCGCGTTGGGTCTATCAGATGACGCCCCACGACGAGTGGGACTACGACGGCGTCAACGAGATGATCCTCGCCGACCAGAACATCGGCGGCACCAACCGCAAGATCCTCGTTCACTTCGACCGCAACGGCTTCGGCTATACGCTCGACCGTACGAACGGGGAGCTGCTGGTGGCCGAGAAATACGATCCGACGGTCAACTGGGCCACCAAGGTCGATATGGACAAGAACTCGCGGACCTACGGTCGCCCGCAGGTCGTTGCCCGGTACTCCACCGACCAACAGGGCCAGGACGTCAACACCAAGGGCATCTGTCCGGCGGCGCTGGGCACGAAAGACCAGCAGCCGGCGGCATTCTCGCCGGATACCGGCCTGTTCTACGTGCCGACCAACCACGTCTGCATGGACTACGAGCCGTTCCGGGTGAGCTACACCGCGGGCCAGCCCTACGTGGGCGCAACCCTGTCGATGTATCCGCCCCCCGGCAAGAACAACATGGGCAATTTCATCGCCTGGGATGCCCGCACCGGCAAGATCGTATGGTCGCTCCCGGAGCAGTTCTCGGTCTGGTCAGGCGCTCTGGCGACAGCCGGCAACGTGGTCTTCTACGGAACGCTCGAAGGCTATCTCAAGGCCGTTGATGCCAAGACGGGCAAGGAGCTCTACAAGTTCAAGACGCCGTCCGGCATCATCGGAAACGTGACGACCTACGAGCACGGCGGCAAACAGTACGTTGCGATCCTCTCCGGCGTTGGCGGCTGGGCCGGCATCGGCTTGGCGGCAGGCCTGACGGATCCGACTGCCGGCCTGGGCGCGGTCGGCGGCTATGCCGCCTTGAAGAACTACACATCGCTCGGCGGCCAGCTGACGGTGTTTGCGCTGCCGGCAAATTGATCAGGTCGGTCGCAAGCTCAACTGAATGGGTCTCCGGCGCGGTGCCGCAAGGCGCGCGCCGGAGACCTGTTGTTATCGCGGCCTCGCCGCAGTCAGCATAAGAGATGTGCGCGTGAGACATGTGATCGTGGCCATCGTCCTGGCCGGGGCACCGCTCGTGATCGGCGCAGGCATTGTGTTCGCCGACGGGTCGGGCAATCCGGCGGCAGTCAAGAGTGAGGACGGAAAGTACTTCGACAAGGAGGGCAATCCGACCTACAAGGTCCAGGGCGATGGAACAGTGGATTGGTCGACATATTCCGGGTTCCGCCGCTATCACTCGGATTGCCATGTTTGCCACGGTCCCGACGGCGAGGGCTCGACTTACGCGCCGGCGCTCAGCGATTCGCTCAAGCGGATCAGTTTTCCCGACTTCTCCAATGTCGTGGTCAACGGGCGCAAGACCGTCGCGTCGGGGCAGGAGAGCGTGATGCCGGGGTTCGGCACCAATCCCAACGTGATGTGTTATCTAGACGACATTTTCGTCTATCTGCGTGCCCGTGCCAATGACGCCATTCCGCGTGGAAGACCGCAGAAGCGTGAAGAGAAGCTCGAGTCGGTCGCGAAAGCAGAGGCGAGCTGCCTCGGCCAACGGAGCTGAACGCGGCCACCAGCAGCAGCGCGGCGCAGCGCCGTGCGATGGCGCGTTGGGCAAGAAAGGTCGATGGCCATGGCGAAGTCGGCAACCGGCGGCCGAGTGATGCGGTCGAGCTTATGGGCGCTTTGCGCGGCGGTTGCGGGCATGTTCTTCTGCGTGGAATTGCTCGCGCAAGGTTTGGAACGGCCACAATCGTCGCTCGAGCTCATTGATCCCAAGGTGCTCAGGGTTTGCGCCGACCCGCACAACATGCCGTTCTCGACCGACAAGGGCGAGGGCTTCGAGAACAAGCTTGCCGAGTTCCTCGCCAACAAGCTCGGCAAGAGCGTCGCCTACGCCTGGTATCCGCAGGCAACGGGCTTTGTGCGCAATACACTCGCGGCCCACCGCTGCGACGTCATCATGGGCGTCCCACAGGGGGACGATCTTATCCAGGTCACGAACCCCTACTACCGCACGGCCTACGCGCTGGTGTTCAAACGGGGGCAAGGCCTCGAGGGTGTGGATACCATGGCGGATCCACGTCTGAACGGCCGACGCATCGGCGTCGTGGCCGGAACGCCGCCGGGCAACAATATGGCGGCCAATGGCCTCATGGCCAACGCGAAGCCCTATCCGCTCGTGGTCGACACCCGTGTTTCTTCCTCCGCCGAGGCCATGATGCGCGATCTCGAGAGCGGCGACATCGATGCCGGCATCCTCTGGGGACCGATGGCCGGCTACTACGCCCGGCAGGCGGCTTCCGCGACCGCGGTGGTGCCGCTGGTGAAGGAGACGACCGGCCCACGTCTTGCCTACCGCATCGGCATGGGGGTGCGTTATTCCGACCAGGACTGGAAGCGTCTGCTCAATCGCACGATTGCGGAGAGCCAGCCCTCCATCAACGCGCTCCTGCTCGGCTTCGGCGTGCCGCTGCTCGACGACAACGATCGGCCCGTCACCGAGGGCGCGGTCGCAAAGTAGACCATGATCCCAAGGGCGATCGCCGGCATTGTATTCGTCGCCTCGACGCTCGCCGTCCTTGCCGCGCGCGGCAACGCGCAAGACGTGGCGGAGCCGGAGCGTTATCGCACCGAGGACTATCGCGCGCCGACGCCGACGACTTTGCGGGGCGCCCGGATCATCACCACCGCCGAAGCAGAAGCCCTGTGGAAAGCCGGAACCGCGGCCTTTGTCGATGTGATGCCGCACGCTCCGCGTCCTCCCGATCTTCCGATGGGAACGATTTGGCGGGAGAAGGGGCGGTTGAACATTCCCGGCAGCATCTGGCTTCCGGACACCGGCTACGGCGAGCTCTCGCCGGCGATGGAGCAATACTTGCGAGCAGGCTTGGAGCAGGTCACGGGCGGCGATCGCGCCAAGCCCGCTGGTCATCTACTGCGTCCGGGATTGTTGGATGTCGTGGAATGCCGCCAAGCGGGCCATTTCGTTGGGATATGCCGCCGTCGCCTGGTATCCCGACGGCACCGACGGCTGGCAAGACGCCGGACTCCCGCTCAGCGAGGCGCGCCCTCGGCCGCGTCCCAGCGAGTGAGACTCATTCGAGCGATTGCTGGATCGCGCGCGCGAGCGCGAACAGGCGCTGCTCGATCAGAACGGGAACCTCGCACACATAGCCGATGGTCTTCTGGCGTTCTTCGAAAATACGCGTGTCCCATTCGACGCGGCTGACCAGTTCCTCGACCTTGCTCTGGTCGGCACCGGGCATATTCTGAAGCTCCCGCAGCTCGAGGATCGCGGATCGGATTCGATCGGCAAACTCCTTTTGCTTGCGGGAAAATCGCTCGATCCCGTTCATCACATCGCTGCGCTCGTGATTGAGCGTCCTGAAGAGTCCGGCAAAGATAAGTTTCGCCTTTTGCTGGCGCTCGTTCGGGTTACCCGTGATGGTGTTCGAGATGATTTTCTCCGCATCGTCGAGCGGCGTGCGGCGGGCGGCGAGTTTGGCAACCAGATCTCTGGTAGCGGGGTCGGTGTCCCCGATATTCCCGACGTCATCGATGGGCGGGCCCGCCCACACGGCGGCGATCGAGATTTCAGGTACCTTGATCTGGGCGCACGGCCAATCGGGATAGCGCGGATCGGCGGCGAGCGCGCTACCTCGGGCAACGACCACGATGGCCACGATGGCGGCAAACGGCCAAGGTCTCATTGGCCGCCTCCCGGCTCGCCGCGCCGCGCCAGAAATCCACGCGATGGATCGTAGGCGAGGATCGCTCCGACCATGAACAGCACGGTGCATCCGCCGACGACCGCAAGCGAAATCCAGTTGATCTGGCCATAGAGCGCAAAGCGCGCAAGCTCGACGGCGTGGGTGAAGGGATTGAGCTGGCATATATAATACAGCAGTGGGCTTCCCTCCTTCACCCGCCACAGCGGATAAAGCGCCGACGAGGCAAAAAACATCGGAAAGATCACGAAGTTCATGGCGCCTGCGAAATTCTCCAGCTGTTTGCTGATCGAGGACATGAGCATGCCGAGCGCTCCCAGCATGAGGCCGGACAGGATCAGGGCCGGCAATACGGCGATATAGCCGATGGGCGGCGCCTCGACCTCCCAGAGCCAGGCGATGGCAAGGAAGGTGTAGACCTGCGGCAGCGACACGGCCATGCCCGCCACGAGCTTCGACGAAAGCAGGTACCACCGTGGCAGCGGGCTCACGAGCAGGGTACGCATGTTGCCCATTTCGCGGTCGTAAACCATCGACAGCGAAGACTGCATGCCGTTGAAGAGTTGGATCAGCAGCATCAGGCCCGGCGTGATGTATACCTCGTAGAGGACATAGGTCTCGTAGGGCGGAATGATGGATACGCCCAGCACCTGTCGGAAGCCGGTGGCGAAGATGAAGAGCCAGACCAAGGGACGAACCAGCGCGGCCACGAAGCGCTCCCGCTGATGCAGGAAGCGCAAGCCCTCTCGCCAAACGATTCCCTTGAGGCAAATCGCGTATTGCACCGGCGAGAAGCCGGTCGGCCGGGAGTAGGTGGCCGCTGCGACAGTCATGAGCCCTCATGTGCGGTTTGCACTGGCTGTTCCTGCGTCAACCGGGTGAAAGCTGCGCGGATATCTTGCGCCACCCGTGGCCTTCACGATGCCTGCGACCGGACCATGCGCGAGCATCCGGCCTTCATGCAGCACGATGACATCGTCGCCATCCGAGACTTCGTCGATGAGATGCGTGGCCCAGAGCACCGACACGGCCTCCATGGCGACCAGCCCGCGCACGTAGCCCAGAATATCGGCCCTCGACTTGATGTCGAGGCCCACCGTCGGCTCGTCGAGCACGAGCAGGCGTGGCCGGTGCAGCAGCGCCCGCGCGATCTCGACCCGCCGCATCTGGCCGCCGGACAGATTTCGGACCTTGTCATTCGCCCGCTCCGACAAGGCAATGCGGGCCAGCACGTCGTCGGCGCGCCTGCGGCCTTCATGCTTGCCGATGCCGTGCAGCGCCGCATGGTAGGTCAGATTCTGGATGACCGAGAGATCGAGGTCGAGCGTGCGCGACTGGAACACGACGCCGACCAGGCGCAAGGCTTCACTCGATGCCCGTTCGACATCGTGCCCGAAAATCCGGATACGGCCGCGCTGCACCGCGTAGAGGCGCGTCATGAGCGAGAACAAGGTGCTCTTTCCGGCGCCGTTGAGGCCGAGGAGAACGGCGAAGGTCGATGGCGCGATCGAGAAGCTCACGTCATCGAGTGCCTGGCGGGCGCCGTAGAAATGGCTGAGGCCCTCGATGGCGACGGCAGGCTGCTCGCTCGTGCTCATTCCATGCATTATGGTCCGCGCCGGTCGGCAGGCAAATGGCAGCGCCGTCAACGCTCCGAGACCGCGACGCCCCAAGGCAGCTCGCCGACCTGGATCGTCTTGATCACCCTGAGGCTTGCGACGTCGATGATGGAGACGTCGTTCGACACGCCGTTGGTCGTCAGCAGATATTTCTCGTCCGGGGTGAACGCCGTGTGCCAGACGCGCTGCCCGACGAGAAGATATTTCTGAACCTCGTGGGTCGCGCCGTTGATCACGGCGATGCGATTGGCGGGTCCGAGGGCCACGAATCCGGTCTTGCCATCCTTGGTGATGCTGATCCCGACCGGTTGGATGGCTTCCTTGCGCAGTCCCGGGATGTCGAACGTGATCTTCTTCGTCACCTGGTGCGTGACGGGGTCGATGACGCTCACCGTTCCGCCGATTTCCGCCGACACCCAGAGTTCCGAGCCGTCGCGCTTGAACTCCGCGAAACGCGGGCGCGCATCGACCAGCACATTGGCAACGATCTGGCGCGTCGCGGTGTCGATGAAATGCGCCATATTGGTCGTCTCGGAGGTGTTGACGAGAACCTTGCCGTCCGGACTGATGCCCATCCCTTCCGGCTCGACGCCGACCTGCACCTCGCCGAGCGGGATGCGCTTTTCCATGTCGATGATCGTGACCGTATTGGCGTCCTCGTTCGCCACGTAGAGGATCTTGCCGGCCGGATCCTGCGTGAACAGCTCGGGGTCGGGCCCGGAGGGCAGGGTGGCCACGATCTGGTATGTGCTCGTGTCGATCATCTGGATGGTATCGTCGTCGCCCACCGCCACCAGGATGAACTTCCCATCCTTGGTCAGCTCGATGCCGCGCGGTCGTTGGCCGACCTTGATCGTCTGCACGACCTGGAATTTGTCGGTGTCGATCACGCTGATGGTGTTGCTCTTCTCGTTCGACACATAGGCCGTGAAGGCGCTCGCTTGGACGCCGAGCAGGAAGAGAAGGACGGTACCGAGCAGGCTAGCGCTCCGCATCGTGGTTTCCCGATCGTCGGTCATTGCAGCTTGCATTTGCTTTCGGGCCGGTCGACGCCGAGGGTGTCGAGTTCCGAAAACTGATGCTGGAACCCTTCTTGCGGCGATACCGAAACGATCATTCTGCCGTCGGTGAGAAGAATCGGCTGACGAAGCTGCAGGTTCCAGTCCCGCAGCGTCAGCCGCTGCCCTTTGAACGCGGCCAAGGCAAAATCCGGGCCCTTGAGGAAGTCGAGCATGACTTTGGGGTCGGTCGAACGCGTTCGCGACGCAGCCTCGCCGATCATGCGCACGGCCGACCACGCCTGCATGTCGCGCGCGGTCATGCGCCGGGAAAACAGCTTCATGAACCGGTCCTGCATCTGCACCGCTCCCCATTGGTCGTGGGAGGCATCCCAACTTGTCGGGACGAGGCCGGCGGAACCTGCGACCGGCCTCGCGTCCCAGGTCCGGTACGGCAGATAAGATGCAAAAACCTCGCTCTCGTCCGCGGCCACCAGCACATCATAGGCGGGCATGCCTTGCGTGAACACCGGCAGCTGGCGCTGAACCTGGACGACGCCACTGTCCGTCCTGCGCGCGCCGCCGGTATCCTCGAAAATCTTCTCCTGAACAATTCGCGCGCCGAACCGCTTGGCCGCCCTGCGCAGCGCATCGGCAAAAAGCTTGTCGTCAGGGTGGGAACCCAGCACCAGCACCCATCGGCGCCATTGCTTCCAGACGAGATACTGCGCCAGCGCGTCGGCCAGCATCGACCGCGTTGGCGCGGTATGAACGACATTGGCCCGACAGTTCTCCTCGCGCAACTGGTCGTCGATGGCGCCCACATTGAAGAAGACGAGCGCGCGCGTGCGACCGGCGTCGGCGGCCTTGAGCAGGGCTTCGGCGGGGAGATCGGCGATCACCAGCGACACTCCGCGCTGCGCCAGCGCAACTGCCGCGGCGGCGGCATCGTCATTTTCGTTGAGCCGCACGTCCTCCAGCGCAAAATGCTGGTTCAGGAACCTGCCGGTCGTGTTGTTGTCGTTGATCGCAAGTTGCGCGCCCGCGATCCCGTCGTTCTCGGGTGGGATCTGGACGAGCGAAAGGCTGGTCTTCGGTTCGGGGCGCCGCAAATAGCCGATCTTGATCTCGACGGGATCGGCCAAAGCTGAAGCCCACGCGAACAGAAGAGTCCCGGCCAGCAGCAGGCGGATCAAAGCAGCACCCCGGTCAATGTCGCCGTGCAGCGCGATGACACCGGCATTGTTTGTTTAAATCGTGATGGGTTTCGCCTATGTTATTGGAGTTGTTGCGTGTGCGGGATGCGGCGCATGACCGCCATCGCGGTGTTGAACCCTTGAGGCACGGCGCGCTGTTCGCCTGGGAGCGGTCGCGACGTGGGCGCAACGGTATTTCTGTACCTGCCGGTGCCCCTAGCGGAGTGCAACCATGACTTTGCTGCTCGCGAGCGTGACCGGGCCGGAAGAGGCCGCGCTGGTCCTCGCGCGCGGCGCCGACATCATCGACTTGAAGGATGCGTCGACCGGGCCGCTCGGTGCGCTCGAGTCCGATGTGCTGCGGGCGACGGTGGCCGCCATTGCCGGAAGGCGACCGGTCAGCGCGGTCACCGGCAATCTTCCGATGGAGCCGGACGTGATCGTCGCCGCGGTCGAGCGCGCGGCCGCAACCAAGGTCGACTACGTCAAGGTCGGGTTGTTCCCGGGGCCGCGACGGGAGGAGTGTATCCGCGCGCTGTCGTCGCTGGCGCGCCGGACCAAGATCGTCGGCGTGATGTTTGCCGATCACGGAGCCGACAACGCCCTTGTGAAGGTCATGGCGGAATCCGGCTTCGCCGGTGCGATGCTCGATACCGCGGAAAAAGGCGCCGGCCGGCTGCTCGACTGCATGGATATCGCATCCTTGCGGGATTTCGTCGGCGCGTGCCGGATGCACGGCCTCATGACGGGACTGGCGGGATCGCTCGAGGCGCCCGATGTGCCACGGCTGCTCTTGCTGGGGCCGGACTATCTCGGCTTCCGCGGGGCGCTGTGCGCGGAGCGCGACCGGACCGGGCGCATCGATCCGGAGTCGGTCGGGATCATTCGGGAGCTGATACCTTTCGATCCGCGCGGCGCCGCCGCGCAGGATCCTGCGGTGGTGAAGGTCGACTACCGGCTGCTGGCGGCGAGGGGATATTCGGTCGATCCGGACAGCGACACCGCCGCGACCGACCACATCTTCGTCCGCGATTTCGTGCTGCCCGCCCGTATCGGGGCCTATGCGCGCGAGCGCGAGAAGCCGCAGAACGTGCGCTTCAATGTCGACGTCAAGGTGCGCCGGGGCGGCCATTCGGTCGAAGACATGCGCGACGTGTTCTCTTACGACGTGATTACCGACGGCATCCGAATCATCGTCGCGCAGGGGCACATCGCCTTTCTCGAAACCCTCGCCGAACGGGTTGCCGCCTCCGTGCTCAGCCATCCCTGGGTCGTCAGCGTGACGGCGCGGGTCGAGAAGCTCGACGTCGGGCCCGGAGCGGTCGGGGTCGAAATCGTGCGCGAGCGGCCAGCCGATGTGGCAAAGGTCCATCACCTCTATCCTGCGGCCACACGGCAGTCGAAAGCTGCCGAGTGAATGCGCGGCCCACTCGGCATGACGGTCGTCAAGCTGGGCGGAAGCTACGCCTTCTCGACGCATCTCAAGAGCTGGATCGACGCCATCACGGCGTGCGCGGGCTGCGTGGTCGTGGCGCCCGGTGGCGGTCCCTTCGCCGATGCCGTGCGCATGGCGCAGCCGAAAATGGGCTTCGACGATGCGGCCGCCCACGAGATGGCGCTGCTCGCGATGGATCAATATGCCCGCGCACTTACCAGTCTCGGAGCAAAGCTCACGCTCGCAGCATCCGCAGCCGCCATGCGGCGCGTGCTGCATGAGGGCGGCGTGCCCGTCTGGTCAGCGTCGCGAATGGTGCGCGCCGCCGGGGACATTCCATGGTCCTGGGACGTGACAAGTGATAGCCTCGCCGCCTGGCTCGCGGGCAGGATCGGCGCGAAGCACGTGCTGCTGGTCAAGCATGTCGAACCGTGGGCAGGTCCGCTGCCCCTCCAAGCTCTCGTGGCGGACGGGATCGTCGACCCGGCGTTCCCACGCTTCCTGCGCGCGAGCGGCGCCGACGCTTCGATCGCCGGTCCGGCCGAACATGCGGCGGTTGCCATCGCCATGCGCAATGGCGCCCCGGTTGGCAGCCGGATCGACCTGCGTTAGAGCATGATCCCGAAAAGTGGGTACCGGTTTTCGGAAAAGATCGCGCTCTAGCTGCACGCGACGTCGCTGGATGCTCTCACCATGGCCAAGGTCAAGACGCCGCGCTGGGGCTGGGCGCTCACCGGATCCGGACATTTCTTCAAGGAATGTCTGGGTGCGATCCGTGGGCTCGAGGACGTGGACCTGTTCGTCAGCAAGGCGGCCAGCGAGGTGCTTCGCATGTACAAGCAGGATCTCATCCTGCCCAAGTCGGCGCGCATCTTTCGTGACACGACCGCGAGCTCGCCGCCCGTCGGCTACTTCTACTACGGCGTTTATCATACGCTCGTGTTGGCGCCGGCGACGTCGAATACGGTGGCCAAGTGCGTCCTTGGAATTTCCGACAATCTCGCCACCAACGTCTTCGCCCAGGCCGGCAAGTGCCGCGTCCCGACGATCGTTTTTGCCTGCGACACGGCGCCCGAGCTCGAAACCGAGGCGCCCAAAGGTATGGTCAAGGTCTATCCGCGTCGCGTCGATCTCGAGAATACCGAACGATTGAAAGCCTTCGATGCAACGCAGGTGGTCGAAACGCTGACCGAACTCGAACGGGCACTGACGCGCCGCAAGCTCGAGCTCGCAGCGCATGGCTGAGCGCATCCTCTTCCTCACGGGTCATCTGGCCCGACCGCGGCTCGAGAAGGTTCTTGCAAGCCTCGACGCAGGGTTCCAATGGTCGATCGTCGATGTCGGCGTGAAGGTCGCCGCACTCATGACCGAGGCGATCATCTCGCGCCGCGTGCCGCGCCCGGTGAACGCCGATCGCATCGTGGTGCCCGGCCGCTGCCGCGCCGATCTCGATCGCCTGAGCGCCGAATTCGGCGTCCGGTTCGAGCGTGGTCCCGAGGAATTGAAGGACTTGCCGGCTTACTTCGGAAAGCACGGCCGCACTCTCGATCTATCCCGCCATGATATGCGCATTTTTGCCGAGATCGTCGATGCCTCCGCGCTGCGCGTCGATGCGATTCTCGCCCGCGCCATGGCGATGCGGGCTGCCGGCGCGGACGTGATCGATCTCGGCTGCCTGCCGGACACGCCGTTTCCGCACCTTGAGGATGCCACGCGCGAGCTCAAAGCCGCCGGCTTCGAGGTCAGCGTCGACTCGGCCGTGCCCGATGAGTTGCGGCGCGCCGCCAAGGCGGGCGCCGCCTTCGTGCTGAGTCTCACCGAGCATACGCTCGACATCGCGAGCGATACCGGCGCCACCCCCGTGCTCATTCCCGCCGATCATGGCGATCTCGCGTCGCTGCTGCGGGCGGCGGAGGCCGCCGACAAACGCGGCATTTCGGCGATCCTCGATCCGATCCTCGATCCGATCCATTTCGGCTTCATGGCCTCGCTGGAACGCTACGCCGATGTGAGGAGGAGGCTGCCGCAGTCGGAAATTCTCATGGGAACCGGAAATCTGACGGAGCTCACCGACGCCGATTCCGGCGGCGTAACCGCGGCGCTCCTCGGCGTGTGCTCGGAGCTCCACATCCGCAATATTCTGGTGGTTCAGGTCAGCCCGCACACGCGCCGCACCATCCAGGAGCATGACGCGGCGCGGCGAATGATGTTTGCCGCGCGCGAAGACCGCAGCCTGCCGCGCGACTATGGCGGCGCGCTCGTGCAGCTGCACGATCGCTCGCCGTTTCCGAATACGCCGCAGGAAATTGCCGAACTGGCCGGCCAAATCAAGGATGCCAATTTCCGCATCGAGACGGCCGACGACGGAATTCACGTCTACAGCCGTGATGGGCACCACGTGGCGCAGGACGCGTTCTCGCTGTTTCCCAAGCTCGGGGTCGGCAGCGATGCACCACATGCCTTCTATCTCGGCGCGGAGCTGATGAAGGCGGAGATCGCATGGCGCCTCGGCAAGCGTTACGCGCAGGACGAGCCGCTCGATTGGGGTTGTGCCGTCGACCGGTTGGCCGAGGATCTGACGCGCCTGCGCGTGGCGGGACATACGCTGCGCGGCTCGAGCTCCAAGGGCTGAAGGCCATGCCGATGATCCGCGAAACGATCCTGACCACCATCGGCGGCGACGGCCGCGTGCATATCGCGCCGATCGGCATCATCGCGGACGGCGACGGATGGATCATTGCGCCATTCCGCCCGTCGACGACGCTCGACAATCTCATCGCGGTGCCCTTCGCCGTCGCGAACTATACCGATGACGTTCGCATCTTCGCCGGCTGCCTGATCGGACGACAGCAATGGCCCACCGCAGCATCGGACGCCGTACCGGTGCCGCGGCTTGCGCGCGCCCTGGCGCACGCCGAGCTTGCCGTGGTCGATGTGACCGAAAGCGAGCAGCGGCCGCGCTTTCACTGCGCCGTCGTTCATCGCGGATTGCATGCGCCGTTCGAAGGCTTCAACCGCGCCAAGGGATCCGTGATCGAAGCCGCCATCCTCGTGAGCCGTCTGCACATGCTGCCGCGGGAGAAGGTGGAAGCCGAGATCGCCTATCTCCAAATCGCGATCGACAAGACGGCGGGCGCGGACGAGGTCGAGGCCTGGACGTGGCTGATGGAGAAGATCCGCGCGCACTATGCCGGAAGAGCGGAGGGTTCGCCCTCGAACGGTTGATGCGCGCGTTCCGGTCAAGCCCCGCAATGACATCATAGCCCGCGGTTATAGCGAGGGGCGGCAGTCATTTTTGTGAAACCAGGAGTGTGTTACGATGGAGCGCGACCTCGCCCTCGAGATACGACCCGCTTCCTAGAACGTCACAGTTGGAGCGGTGCGCAACGGCCGGGAGGAGACGATGACCCGAGTTCTCTTGTCGCTCGCGCTTGCATTGATGATGCTTGCGCTTTCGCAAGCGACGCACGCCGCAGGACGCGGCGAGCGAGCCGGAGCAGGAACTGAAGGGAGATATTTCAATTCTCCTCAATACCAAATTTTCCCAGCAAAGGTCGGCGGCGCTCCGAACCGGCATGGTGACCGGCCAAGGCTATGCCTCGATCAGGTACCAGATCGGCAAGTCGGACGACAGAGACTACATCCAACGCGTTCTCGATTATATGGCCAGGACGTTGCCGGCGACGTTCGGCAATACCAGCGGGACCTACACCATCACGCTGACGATCTCCGATGTGGGCGGAAAGCTCCTGGTCAAGGAGCCGATCGTTTCGTTCACCTGGACGAAGGAGCGTGGACTTCTGTTCTTCGACCAAGCCGTCAATGAGGTGCGAAAAACAAGCTGGAAGGGAACCGTCATCAATCAAATGCTGGTTTCGCAGGCGACCGAACGACTGCGAGTTTCGATCGAAATTCTCCTGCAACAGAATCGGTCCCTCGACTTCGATCTGATGCGCAAGACGGCCAGGACCTTCAGCGCGGGTGCGGCGGCAACCTATCTGGCGCTGCCGATTGCGGCGTTGCCGATCATCGACGGCGTGACCGGACTTCTGAACGATCTATATTCCGGCTCGCTGACGCGAAGCCTCGTTGATGAGGACGAGCTCATCGTGGAACCCGGAGATCCGGCAAAGCGCGCGCTCATCACCTTCGTCGATCCCCAGGGGGACCAATATGTAATTCCAGTCTTCATCACCATCGAGACGCAGGAATCTCGTCTGGTGCCCGCTGCGTTTGCCAACGGCAGGTTCGACAAGACCAAGATTTCGGACGCGCTGTTCAATACGGCACAGATTCCGATTGGCGAAGGCAAGGGCGTGAGCCTGGTTGAACTGATCTCGACCTCGAGCGACGCACGGTTCAAGCGCACGCGGGGAATGCTGGACGCCCTTGTTTCCGGTGGTAGTTTCGGCGCCGACGCGGGCAGGGAAGGCGTCGCAGCTCGTTGCGGCGACTTGTATGACGCATTGAACAGCTATCTTTCGACTTACGACGCGCGGGCGATGTTCTGGGTCTTCCTCAATCGCTACGGCGGCCAGCTCGACAAGAATGCTTGTCTCGGAGCGCGGCAGGCCGAGCTTTCCGCCGTGGGACTCCTCTGATCAGCTCATCTGACAGAGGGTTTCAATCACAGATTGTTCCCTCGCGTGGTCCCGCGCTGCGCGGTGTGAACCCGCAGGGGTCGGGTGCCGGGACCGGGGACCCATGGTCCCGCAACATGCGAAGGGGATCGGCTCGAACTGGCCCGGCTCTTGCCTCCGCATGCGCAGAAGAATGGTTTTTTGCGGCCTCGTTCGCGATATCCGCAATGCCCAAACGATAGGGAGGACGCGCCCATCACCTGATGATGGAAGCCGCTTCATGCTGAAAGCCTTGATTTTGGTTTGCTCGCTCGCAGTCAGCCCTGACCTCGGCAATTGCACGCGAGATAATGCCCTCGATGTGGTGCAGGTCCCCGCCACGTTCTCAAGCCCGGTCACCTGCGTCATGCACGGACAGGCCTATGTGGCCGACACCGCGATCGGCCGGAACCTCGCCCACAACGAGGCTGTCAAGGTGATCTGCGTGCGCAGTCCCGCGACCGACTGGGTCGACAAGGCTGATCGTCAACGCTGACTCCTCCGGTCGAACCGCAACACGCTACGCCGCCGGCGTCAGCACGCTCGGCTTGGCGCCGATCGCCACGGCAAAGGCCGGGCGCGCATCGATCGCGGCCTGCCAGCGCTCGAGCTCTGCATAGCGCGGACGCTCGACCGCAAACTCCAGGCACCGCTTCACGATCGAGCCGAGCGCAATGTCGGCAAGGGTGAGGCGATCGAGCGCAAACCATTCGCGCCCGGCGATGTGGCCGTCGAGGATCTTGAGCTGAGCGACGAGATCCGCGCTTTGCGCGGCGAAATCGGGGGCGCGCTCCGCGGGCGCCTTCTTGACGTCCTTGAACACCGCGACATAGGGGGTGTTCAGGGCGCCGAGCAGCCAGTCCATCCAGCGCTCGACCGTGGTGCGTTCGGCAGGCGTCGCTCCGGTCAGCGCCGGCCCATGGAGAGCAGCGAGATAGCGAAGGATGGTGTGGGACTCCCAGATCACCAGATCGCCGTCGATCAGGGTCGGGACTTTCGCCGTCGGATTGAGCTTGCGGTAGGCGTCGGTCAATGTGTTGCCGAACTGGCGGCCGTAATCCTCGCGGGCATAGGGCAGGCCCAGTTCCTCCAGACAGAAGATGACCTTCTGCACGTTTCCCGACGTCTGCCGGCCGAGCAATCTGATCATGTCGCGTCCTCCTCGATATCTCGCCGGGAAACGGCGCGCGCCTCATTGGCCGCGCGGCTTGTACGCGATAGCGTCCATTTCGATCTTGGTGTTGATCACCGCGCGCGCTTCGACCGTCGTGCGCGCCAGCACCGCATCCTTGAAGTGCTCTGCGAACACCCGGTTGTAGCGGCCGAAATCGCGGGCATCCTCGAGATAGGTGGTCACGCGCACGACATCCGACAGCGTTGCCCCTTCCTCCGCGAGAATTCGGCGAATGGCCTCGATCGTGCCCAGCGTTTCCTCCTCGATCGTGCCGGAAATCATGTTGCCGGCGGCGTCCTTGGCGACCTGGCCGGAGACGAAGATGAAGTCGCCGGCGCGCACCGCGGGATGGAAGGGCAGGTTCGGGTTCTTCTTTCCGATCGCGTAGACGTCCTTGCGGCCGCTGCTGGCGTCGTTCATGGTGCTGATCCTCAAGCGAATGCGGTGGTTTCGATGATGTCGACGCCGCGAACGCGATCGACGAGATAGATCAGGCCGCGATCATCGACCGTGACGTCGTTGGAAGAGGCGCGCTCCTCGCCCGCGGGCGGGTCGGGCAGGAAATGGCCGACCTCGCGGGGAGCGAACGGGTCCGCGATGTCGACGAGACGCAGCCCCTGCGCGAACCAGGCGAACGGAATGACCGTGCCGTGGAAGCGCTCCGAGGGCTGGTGGCAGCCGCTCATCGGCGGCTGCGGGCTGCCGTCGGCATCGAGCCCGGGCACCTGAAAGGTCGCGATCGGCACCGGCAGTTGCTCGACCGTGATGTCGTAAATCCAGGTGAACGAGGGCGCCGATGGCCGCAGCTTCGCCACGTCCTCGTCCGCCACCACCATGATGCTGCGTCCCTTGAGCGGTTGCGGAATGGGCAGGCAGGTATGCGTCGGGTGCGGGAACGCCGGGCTGGTGTTGGCGTGCGCCAGCGCCTTTGGCCGTGTCATGTCGGAAATATCGAGAATGAACAGCCCGTGGTGCCAGTAGCTGACATAGAGCCGATCGCCCATGCGCAGCGGATGATGGCAACGCGGTGGGACCCAATCGTCCCACGGATAGGGTTCTCCCCCGGCCTTCCATTGCCCCGGGATCCACCATCGTCCCACTTCGACCGGCCGGGCCGGATCGGCGAGATCGAGGATCATCATGATGTTGCCGACATAGCCCTCGGCGGTCGGCGACAGGTAGGCATAGCGGCCGTCGAAATCGTAGCGGTGCACGCCGCGGCCGGCTGTGAGCCATTTGGTGATCAGCTTCGGCGCGCTCGGGCGCGCGACGTCGTAGATCGCAATCCCGCCGCCGAATTCAGCCGCGCCGGTCTGGCCGAGCTTCTCGTGATTGACGATCATGATGCCGTTCGACGCCCGCACCTTGTGGGAATGCCAACCCTCGGGCAGATCGATGGTCGCGAGCGTGCGCGGATGGCGCGGATCGGCCACGTCCACGATGGTCGTGCCGCTCGGCCAGCGCATGTGTCCGATGAAGAGCGTGGTGCCATCGACCCAAACCTGCCCTCCGCCCGGGCAGTCGACGTGCGACACGAGGGTGGTGTTCGATCGGCTCGACACGAAGTGCTCGACAAAATCGGGGGTCACGTGGTCGCAGCGGCCGGCACGCGCTCGGCGGCGGCCGCCTTCGCAGTCAGGCGAGTTTGACGGTGTCGCCCGCTGCGTCACGACCCCACTTCTTGAACAGGTGGAAGCATTTCAACGCCGGCTCGTCGCTGGCGACGAACAGGATGGCGGGCTGCTTGTCGTCGCCGTTGACGTGCTCGAACCAGGAGCCGCCCGGCACCGCCAAATTGTCGAAGGCCCGCCAATCGAAGCGCTTGCCGTCGATGATCGAGTGCCCTTTGCCCTCGAACGGCGCGACCAGGAGGCTCGCGGTCTGCCGCACCGGCAGCGTCTTTTCGCCCGGGCGCAGCACCTGCGCGAAGAACGTCATGGTCTTGAACACCGGACCGCCGGTCAGCGGGTCGATATATTCGATCGAGAGCGCCTCGTAGGGGTCGCCGTCCCAGTCTTGGAAGCGTTCGATCAGCTCCTGCATCGTCTCCCAGCGATAGACATACATCGGCGAGGAGAAGCCGGCGCCGCGGTGATGCTGCAGGAAACGCGGCCTGAGCCCGCCATGGTCGTAGGCGCGGGCGGAGTAGTCCGACGGCACGGTCGCGGTCTGCTGCTTCCGCTTGACCGGCTTGCCGTCGATCGTCTCGGTGTAGTCATGCTCGAAATAGACCGCATTGAGCGTCTCGACCAGCGGCAGGTCGAGCACGGACAGATTGACTGCCGGCTCGTTCCCCACGTTGCCGTGATTGTGCCAGGTGTCGACCGGCGTGAGCACCATGTCGCCCGGTCCGAAGGTGATGTCTTCGCCGCCGACGCCGGTGAAATTGCCCGTTCCGGTCAAGCCGAAGCGGATGGCATTGGGCGAGTGCCGGTGCGGCGGCATCACCTCGTTGGCGTCGTTGAGCCGATAGGCGGTGTACATCGTGCTCACCGTCGCGCGCCGCGGCGACAGCCCGGGGTTGACCAGGATGAGGGAGCGGCGCTCGGAGTCATCCATCGTCACCAGCTCGGCCGCGCGAAACAGAATTGGCTCGATATCGCCTTTGTAGCTCCACAGATGCGGAACGGCCTTCTGCGTGCCCATCAGCTGCTTGATTTCGTCGTGGGCGACGTCGGTCGAGGTCGCCCAGAACGGGAACATGTTCTTTGCGGAAATGTCGCTGTAGAGCGATTGCAGGGCCGCTTCCCGGTTCGGGAGACGATGCGCGGCGCTCGCGGTGTTGGTCTTGCCCGCCATGTCGATCGCTCCTTCAACTAGCCCCGCACTGAACCGCCGCGTCAAGGGTAACACACGCGGCTGCGTGGTCAATCACACGGCGGCAGCGCGTAGCCCGGATGAAGCCTTAAGCGCGTTCACGCGCGCCTTCGACGCGCATGGCGAAATCCGGGGATGCCGTTCCCGCATTCCGCTTCGCTCCATGCGGGCTACTCCTACACTCCACACCGAGTTTGCAACCGCGTCACGATCCCGGCGGCGGGATCTGGAAGAACTCCGCGAGCTGCGCCTTGTTCAGCGGCGCGTCGAGGAACTTCATCTCCACCGCGTCCGCCATCACTTGATCGATGTCGGAGAGCCGATCGGGCGACAATGCCTCCTTCGGGTTGTACTGGTCGCGCTGCATCACCACGAGGCTCTCCGGCTGCTTGATCGTCTCGGCGTAGTATTTGACTGCGAGCGGGTTCGCGTACATCCAGTCGAGCAACTCCCGGTAGGCGCGCATGAACCGCACGATCACGTCCTTGCGCTCCTTGAGCGCATTGGCGTTGACGATCTGCACGCGGATGGTCTGGTTGCGCAGCGTCGGGACTTCGGGGCCGCGGGCAATCACGCGGATCTTTCCCTCCTGCTGTTCGGCCAGCCCGAACGGCACCACCGCCCAGCCGATGTCGATCTGGCCGCTCATGGTCATGGTGTAGGTCGCGGGCGGGCCGCCGGTCGCGGTCGGCTTGGCCTTGACGCCGAGCTGCTTGACGAAGCCGAGCGCGACGACGTGCGAGGTGGCGCCATTGGTCGAATAGGCCATGGTGTGCTTGTCGGTCGCGTCGGCGAGACTCTTGAGCGGCGAATTGGCCGGCACGTACCAGTATTGATCGCCGACGCCCACATAGGCGGCCGCGATCGCGCGCACCGGCGCGCCGCGCGCGAAGGCCCGCATGGCGCCGGCAGTGCCGATGCCGATCCCGATGTCGGCCGATCCCGAGATCACGGCCTGCAACGTCTCGCCGGCACCCTGCGTGCCGAAGGTCTCGAGCGCAATGCCGTGCTTCTGGAAGATGCCGGCCTTCATGCCCAGCGTGGGCGCCTGGTTGGCCCAGGCGTCGATCTGCCCGATGGCGACCTTCACGCTGTCGGCGGCGCGCGCTCCCGACAGCAGGCCCGCACTCGCCACCACCAGCGCCAGCAGACGCAGTCCAATCCGAATTGACATTTTCAGCTCCAAGCGGGATGTCCGGATGCCTCCGACGTGGCAGCGAGGATAGCAACTGAGCCATTGCTTGTAAGCCGAAAAGCAGCGCGGACAGCAACAGAGTGATGCCGAGAATGTCCCGGAACACGGACTGCCGATCATGAACAAACCAACCGACATTCCCTTCTCGCGTGCGGCCTGGGATCAAAACGCCCGCCTCTACGAGGTGATCCGCACCATGCCCTTCAACGCCGAGCTTGCGGCCGGCACGTTGAGCGAGGCGCGGTTCAAGCACTACATCACGCAGGATGCGCATTACCTCATCGGCTTCGGACGGGCGTTGACTCTTGCCGCGGCAAAGGCGCCGAATCCCGACCGGATCGTGCAGTTTGCCAAGTCCGCGGAGGGGGCGATCGTTGTCGAGCGGGCGCTGCACGGCTCGTTTTTCGAGCGCTACGGCATTACGTCACATGGGTTCGCGCAAACGCCGCTCTCGCCCGCCTGTCACCACTACGTTTCGTATCTGGTCGCCACCGCCTACGGGGAGCCTTACGAGGTGCTGCTCGGGGCGCTGCTGCCCTGCTTCTGGATCTACGCCGAGATCGGGCGCGATATCCACGCCCGCGCCCGACCGGGCAATCCGTATCAGGCCTGGATCGACACCTATGCGGGCGAGGAATTCCACGCCGCGGTCCGCGCCGTGATCGCTGCCGCCGACGAGGCCGCCGAGGGTGCCTCGCCTTCCTTGAGCGCGCGGATGCACGCGGCCTTCACGCGGGCGACCCAGCTCGAATGGATGTTCTGGGACTCGGCCTACCGGCTGGAGGCCTGGCCGGTATAGCTAGAACTGGCCGCTCTGGAATGGGCGTTCGGCCGGCCGACTATTCTAGAGCATGATCTTTTCCGAAAACCGGTACCTACCCCGGATCAAGTCCGGGGCAGGCTTTTTCGGGATCATGCTCTAGGCTGCTCAAGCGGCAGCGTGGTGACATCGGCAGACCATGGTCCCCATCCGCGCGCGCGGCGGCGCGGCAGCGCGGAGCGGCCGACGCGGCTCAACATCGCTTCGAGTTCCCCTCGATCGACACCATCGGCTTCCATCACCGCGCGGGTGATGGAATCGGACAAGATCTCCTCGAGCGTCGGTTCGCGATGATACCAATTCATGGCTCTCCTCACGGCTGGTAGGGGGAAATGTCGATCTTGATTCGTCTCGTTATTCCGCGGCGATGCGGATCGGCTCCATGTCGTGGTCGAAAGTCCTTGTCAGTTCGGGATGGATGACGGGCGCGTCGGTCACCTCGTCGCTGCGCACCCTGAACCACAGCGAATAGAGCGCGGGCACCACGAGCAGCGTCAGCACCGTCGCCACGAACAAGCCGCCCATGATGGTGATCGCCATCGGGCCCCAGAAAATGCTGCGGGCGAGCGGGATCATGCCGAGGATCGCGGCCAGCGCGGTGAGCACCACGGGACGCGCGCGCCGGATGGTGGCATCGATGATGGCGCGATGGCGGCCATGGCCGGCGGCAATGTCGCGGTCGATCTGATCGACCAGGATGACGGTGTTGCGCATGATCATGCCGGCGAGCGCGATCAAACCGAGCAGCGCCACGAAGCCGAACGGCCGGTTCGTGAGGAGCAGCGCGCCGGTCGCCCCGATCAATCCGAGCGGGGCGGTCACGAACACCAAGGCCAGCCGCGAGAAGCTTTGCAGCTGGATCATCAGGATCGCCAGCATCGCGACCGCCATGATCGGGAACACGGCGACGAGCGCGCCGTTCGCCTTGACGCTTTCCTCGATCGATCCGCCGGTCTCGATCCGGTAGCCGTAGGGGAGCGCGTCCTTGATGCTCTGAAGCTTCGGCTCCACCGCATTGCTCACATCCGGCGCCTGCACCCGGTCGATGATATCGCCTCGCGCGGTCAGCACGATGTCGCGGTTGCGACGCCACAGGATCGGCTCCTCGTATTCGTAGTTGAGGCGCGCGATCTGCGACAGCGGCACCGCAACGCCGTTCCTGGTGGCGACGGTCAGCGCCGGCAGGCGATTGAGCTCGAGGCGCTCGGACGGAACCGCGCGCGCGACCACATCGATATGCTCGATGCCCTCGCGGTATTGGGTCACGGTATAGCCCGACAGCAGCGTCTGCAGCGTCTGGGCGACGTCCTGCGGCGTCAGTCCGAGTGCCCGCGCGCGATCCTGATCGACCTCGAGCCGGATCGATTTCACCTGCTCGCTCCAGTCGAGATGCGGGTCGACGATCTTGGGGTTTGCCGCCATGACCTGGCGCACCTCCTCCGCGATCGACCGCACCTTCATGGGATCGGGCCCGATGACGCGGAACTGGACCGGGAAGCCGACCGGCGGGCCGAACACGAAGCGATCGACGCGGGCGCGCGCTTCCGGCAATGCGCCCTCGGCGATCGCCTGTTCGAGCCGCGCCTTGACGCGCTCGCGCGCCTCGAGGTCCTTGGTGACGATGACGATCTGGGCGAAGTTCGGGTTCGGCAGCACCGGGTTGAGCCCGAGCCAGAACCGCGGCGAGCCCTGTCCCACATAGGTGGTGTAGGTCACGATGTCGGGATCGTCGGCGAGGAGGCGCTCGGCCCGCTGGGCGGTCGCGTCGGTCACGCCGATGGCCGTGCCCTCCGGCAGCCGCATCTCGAAGAACAGCTCCGAGCGCGTGGAGGTCGGGAAGAATTGCTGCTGCACCAGGCCGAAACCCGCCACTGCCGCCACGAACATCAGCACGGTGAGGGCAACGACGCTCTTGCGCCAACGCACGCAGAGCGCGATCAGCCGGCGCAGCGCGCGATAGATCCGCGTGTCGTAGATCGCCTCCGGATCGGATCCCGCGCGGTGCTTTGCCAGGTCGGGCAAGAGCTTGAAGCCGAGATAAGGCGTGAACAGGACGGCGACGACCCAGGAAGCGATCAGCGCGAGGCCGACGATCCAGAAAATGCCGCCGGCATATTCGCCGGCGCTCGACTTGGCGAAGCCGACCGGCAGGAAGCCCGCCGCCGTCACCAGCGTGCCGGTGAGCATCGGAAACGCGGTCGAGGTCCAGGCGATAGGTCGCAGCCCGCGCCCGGTCCCAGCCCTGTTCCATCTTCACCACCATCATCTCGATGGCGATGATGGCGTCGTCGACGAGCAGTCCGAGCGCAATGATGAGGGCGCCGAGCGTGATGCGGTGGAGATCGATGGACGCCGCGTACATCACGAGCAGCACGATCGCCAGCACCAGGGGCACCGACAGCGCCACCACGATGCCGGTGCGCCAGCCGAGCGAGAGAAAGCTCACGACCAGCACGATGACCAGCGCCTCGGCAAATGTCCGCACGAAGTCCGAGACCGAGTCGTCGACGATGTGGGGCTGGTCTGCGATCTGGGTGACCTCGATCCCGACCGGGAGCTCGGCGACGACGGCATTCATCGCGCGCTTGAGGTTCTTGCCCGAGCGTGATGATGTTGGCGCCGTCCTGCATGGAGACGCCGAGCCCAAGCGCGGGCTTGCCCCCCTCGCGGACCATGAAGGTCGGCGGATCCTCGTAGCCGCGCTTGACCGCCGCGATGTCGCCGAGCCGGAAGATCTGCCCGTTGGCCTCGACCGGCACGGCCGCGATCGCGGCGGCGCCGGAGAACGCACCGGTCACCCGCACATTGATGCGGTCGGCCGAGGTGTCGACCGAGCCGCCGGAGACCACCGCGTTCTGCTTGGCCACGCTGTCGAAGATCTGCTGGGGCGTGACCCCGAGGGTGGCGAGCTTGGCGTGGTTGAGCTCGATGAAGATCTTCTCCGGCCGCACGCCGATGATGTCGACCTTGTTGACGTCCGGAACCCGCAGCAGCCGCTGGCGGATATCCTCGGCGCGCGCCTTGAGCTCGGCGAGGCGTCAGGCCGTCGGCGCTGAGCATGTAAAGCGCGGAATAGACGTCGCCGTACTCGTCGTTGAAGTTCGGGCCGGTGATGCCGGCGGGCAGGTCGCCCCTGATGTCGCCCACCTTCTTGCGAACCTGGTACCACAGCTCCTTCACCCGCGCGGGCGGCGTCTTGTCGGTGAGAAAGACGCGGATGAACGAAACGCCGGGCTGCGAATAGCTCTCGATGCGGTCGAGATAAGGGAGCTCCTGCAGCTTCTTCTCGATCTTGTCGGCGACCTGTGTCTGCATCTCGGCAGCGGTCGCGCCCGGCCAGGCGACGTGCACGACCATGACCTTGATGGTGAAGGAGGGGTCCTCGGCCCGGCCGAGATTGCGATACGAGTAGAGGCCGGCCGCGCCGAGCAGGACGATCATGAACAGCACGAGCGCGCCGGTGCGTGATCGCCCATTCCGACAGGTTGAAGCGCATGATACCGCTCGACTTGAGCTGCCAGTGGGTACCGGTTTTCGAAAAGATCATGCTCAAACAAAAGCTAGAGCGTGATTGCAACTCAACCTAAAGCATAGCGCTTCGGACGGTGCGGACCCTGAGACCGGCTTCGAGCTTTTGCACGCCCAGCGTCACGATCTTGTCGCCCTCGTCGATGCCGGACGTGACGAGCGCCGCATCCTCGCTGAAGGAGGCGACCGTCACCGGCCGCAGCGCGAGCGCACCCGACGCATCGACGACGTAGACCGACGGTCCGGTACCGCGGTTGAGAATCGCCGAGAGCGGCACGCGCGCGACCTTGGTGTCGGCGGCGCGCGTGAGCGTCACGGTTGCCGTCATGCCGAACGCGACCGCGTCGTCCGCCTGCGCGATGGTGAAGCGCGCGGCGTAGGTACGGGTCGCGGGGTCGGCCTGGGGCGAGAGCTCGCGCAGCCGCGCATCGAAGCTGCGGTCGCGGTCGGACCAGAGCCGCACGATCGCCTTCGACCTGCGCGCGTCCGCGAGCGCGGTCTCCGGCAGCGCCACCACGGCTTCTTTCTCGCCGCGATGGGCGAGCCGCGCCACCGCCTGGCCGATGGCGACGACCTGACCGGGCTCGGCCAGCGTCGCGGTGATGACGCCGTCGGCATCCGCCCTGAGGTCGGCATAGCCGCGCTGATTGCGCGCCAGCTCGAGCGCGCGCCGGGCACGCTCGAGCCGCCCTTCGGCTTCGTCTTTCGCCGCCTTCTTGCGGTCGAAGTCCGCGATCGAGGCGTAGCCACGCCCCTGCAGCGTCGCGTAACGCTCATAGTCGGCCGACGTCTGCGCGACGCTCGAGGTGGCTGCGGCAAGCTCGGCTTCCGCGCTTTCGATCTGCAGCTTGAGGTCCTGGGGATCGAGGCGCGCGATGACGTCGCCCGCATGGACGCTGTCGCCGACATTGACCACGCGGGTAACGATCTTGCCGGCGACACGGAAGCCGAGGTCAGTCTCGTAGCGCGCCCGCACCACGCCGACGAACTCGCGGGCCGGGGCTTCGTTCTCGAAGACGACCCGCTGCACCTTCACCGGGCGTTCGGCCTTGCCGGCAGGCGCCGTGTTCGCCTCGCAGCCGGCCAGCAGGACCAGCGCCGCGAGGGCGACAAATGCGCGGGGCAGGGAACTCGACGGCGACATGGGTCGCTCCTTCGATCGCGAAGATGTGATGACTGATGAAATTGTTCCATCGTCATTTTTCGGGCGCGCCAAGGTCCTGGAAGAGGAGAAGGTCGACATGGATCAGCCTCGGGGGGTGATGGCGCGCAGGAGAAAGCGGACCGTGCTGCGGGCGTCCGCTTCGAGGTCTTGCTGGTCCTGCAGGTATTGGGCGACCAGCACCGGATGGCAGAAGTGGACCAGCGACAGCATCAACAGCCGGGAGGTCTCGTGCGGGTCGACCGGTTCGAACTCGCCTCGCTCGACGCCCTCGCGCAGGATCGCCTCGAAGACCATGCGCATATGCTGCTTGTGGGCGCGGATGGCCCCCCAACTGAGCTCGATTGCCGCCAGCACCATGTCGTTGACGCGTTGGTCCGTAAGAAGATTTTCCCTATGATAGGCGAGGATTTCGAGCACCAGGCGTTCGATCCGCTCGGCTGCCGAGCCGCGCGCGCGCGCAACCGTCCAGGCCCTTTCCTCGAGCTCGCCCAGGCAGCGCTGGCAGATCGCCTCGATGATGGCATTCTTGGAGGGGAAGAAACGGTAGACATTGGCCGGCGACATCTTGAGCTCGGCGGCGATATCGGCGACCGCCGTCTTGGCGTAACCCAGCCGGCGAAACAGCGCCTCGGCCGCATCCATGATGCGGGCACGGGTGTCGTCGGGTTTGGTTTTCGCCTGCGCGCTCATCGGTCGCCCTTGCGCGTTTCTGATGACTGACGAAATTCATAACTCGTCAGAAAGGCGTTGTCAAGCCGCCGGGCCCATGCCTAACGCCCCTCAAGTGGCGGCCTGCCAGCCGATAAGCGCTGCTCTCGGGATCTTATCCTAAAGAGCCCCTTCGGTCGGAACTAGGCCAATCCGCCGCGCAAAAGTTCAATTTTACCACTTCCGCGAGCGTATCTGATCCGGCAGTCTACAGCGAGCCAAACTCGACAATATTGTGAGCGGGCAATGGAAAAATCGGCCGTACGCAAGTCTTCGTCACCAATTTCCGAAGGTGCCGAAAGTCAAAACTAATTACTGATAAAGTAGCTCACGAGCCTCTTACCAATTTACCATGAACTACCACAACACGTCTGGCGCCACCAAAGCGTCGGCGAGATTGATTTTCTAATCAGACAACAAAGACCCAACCAGTATCTCTACCTGGCGGCGCCGCGCCTTCCTTGGCCTTGAGCACGTTCCAATGCCTGTCTACTGCGACTGCGAAAAAAAACTCCTGCTGAGCCATAATGTAGTCGAGCGCATTGCACACTTACGCGAGTTCACACGCACCGAGCGCCTTCTCTCACCAAATTAAAGCAAAGCCAACCGCGAACAACAACTTATTGTGCTCACACAGAAACAACATCGAGTGCCTGCGCCAATCATATAACCATGTCACCACTCCGTGACACTCTTCCGAGCTCCAGGAAACTCAAGTGACGCTGCGAGATATCCGCACTACCCACAAGATCGAGCTGAGACCAACCGCCACGCTACCACCACCCGCTAAACATCACCACAAAGCCTTACTCTCACCACATAAATACCTCCCAGATAGTTACAAACAACCATACCCACGCTAAAAGATACCACATTCCTCCGCGACAAGACAGTAATATGGAGATTAGTGAGCCGCTTGCAGTCCTGATCGCTATCTTCTCGAGCTCTCTTAGCGGATCTACCGCTGCAGTCACGCGCTATCTGATCAGTGACACCTATCCTCTCACTCTCACCATTCTGCGATAAACATTATCTTTTCTCTGCGTGCTACCCATTGCGCTGATTATGCGCGTGCAATAACCGAAGCGATAACTATTAACCCGCTGTCACCGCACTAAACATTTGCTTCTTTACGCTGTTTTTCTTCCTCTACAACATCGCTATCAGCTACACTAACGCAACCCACGCAAACCTTACGCTCTCTACCTTACCCCTACAGACTATGCTAATCCACGCGCTGCTGCGTGCCGAGCCGCTGACTGCGCTCAAGTCGGCCGCGGTCCGTATTGCCATCCTCTGCGTTCTCTCAGCGCTTGCCTCTGTCTTGCTGCGGCATCTATTGAGCCTGGCGCGTGAACTCATCATGATAGCCGCAGTCCTGTGCATAACCTTCTACAATGTGTTGTCCCGTCCCTTCATGCAAAGATCGAGCGCCCTCTTATTCCTTACCGTCCGTATGAGATTTCACGCAGCACGCTCTTGCTAACCTACCTCACCACCAATCTCATCGCGTCCTACACAGCTTCCACACACCGCAATATATTACTCTTGCATATCTGCAATCCGTGGCGAGCGCTCTCGTTCATTAAAAAAAAAAAAACGCTGCAGCGAGCCACACCTACGCTCTTAACCAACACCATACCGTTAATCCAGTTGGCTTCTCCTGCTTGCCACGCAACTCATCAGTGAGCCAATAACTCTGAACCTTGTCGTTAATCTGATTGCCTTATTCCTCCACATTTATATTGCTACACAGAACCCAAACTGTAGCAACATATGTTCTCTTGACACATCACTTCTCTCGCCCAACCGCGCGAGCGGCGTGTGGCAGGACGAACGGCGTTGCGCCAGCGGGAAGGAGACCGACCGCGTCTGCCACGCCGAACACGCGGTTGAGCATGGCATCGGTGATGGTTCGCTTCGGGCGGGCCATCGGCGTCGATGCGGCCGCGATCGAGCACGACGATGCGCCGGGCCAGACAGGGTTGCGAGGTTGAGATCGTGCAGGATCACGACCACGGTCGCGCCGCGCGCGGCGGAGCGCTTGGTCGGCCGCGATCACGTCGAGCTGATGGCGCAGGTCGAGGCTGGCCGTCGGCTCGTCGAGCAGCAGCACGCCCGGGCCATAGGTGGCTTCTCCGCAGGCGAGCTGAACGAGTATCCGCGCGAAATGCGCGCGCTGCTGCTCGCCCCCCGACAGCGTGGTGATCACGCGGTCGTGGAAGCCGTCCAAGATCGACCTCGGCGAGCGTGGCGTCGACGAGCTCGGCGATGCGGCGGCCGCGCCGATCGCCGGCCCCCATGCGCACGATGTCCGCAACCGTGAAGGGGAAGGCGACGCTGATGCTTTGCGAGAGCACCGCGCGATGGCCTCGCGAGCGCGCGCGGCGCCATAGGATTCTGAGCTCGCGGCCCCTTCAGCCGGACGATGCCTGCGCGCGCGCCGAGATCGCCGGAGAGGACGCGCAGCAGGGTGGATTTGCCGGCGCCGTTCGGGCCCACGAGCGCAACGATCTCGCCTGTCTCGAGCGACAAGCGAAACCTCGTCGAGCAGGGTCTTGGCGGCCGATCCGCACGGTGATCGCGAGGGCGGCGGCGAGCGCTACGAGGCGCAAGTCATGGAGATCACGGGCCGAGCAGGGAGCGCTGTCGCAGCAACAGGTAGAGGAAGAACGGCGCCCCGATCACCGCGGTCACGATGCCGATCGGCAGCTCGGCCGGTGCCGCCAGCGTGCGCGCAAAAGTGTCGGCGACGACCAGCAGGGCAGCGCCGAGCAGCGCCGCGGCGGGCATCAGCAGGTTGTGGCTCGGACCGATCAAGAGCCGCAACAGGTGCGGCACGATGAGGCCCACGAATCCGATCACCCCGGACACCGACACCGCCGCCCCGGCCGCCGCCGCCACCAATGCGACGCACACGCGCTTGAGGCGCTCGACCTCGATCCCGGCATGGAACGCTTCCGTTTCGCCGAGCACGAGCAGATCGAGCCCGCGCGCGATGAACGGCAGCGACGAGACCCGCGGCCAGGAGGAACGGCGCGACCGCGCCGACCTTTGCCCAGGTTGCGCCGCTGAGCGAGCCCAGCATCCAGAAATTGATGTCGCGCAACTGCCGATCGTCGGCGAGAAACACGAGCAGCCCCAGGCCGGCATTGGCCAGAGCCGCAATGGCAAGGCCGCCGAGCAGGAACATGGCGATGGAGGTGCGCCCCTCGCGCGTCGCGATGCGGTAGAGGATCATGGTCGACGCGAGCGCGCCGACGAAGGCGGCAAGCGGCAGCGCTTCGATCGGGACGGGGACGCCGGCAGCCATCACATAGCGGTCGCCGACGACGATCACGGCAGCGGCCGCCAGCGCCGCGCCGCTCGAGACGCCGACGAGCGCGGGATCGGCGAGCGGATTGCGGAACAGGCCCTGCATCACGGCGCCGCAGGCCGCCAGCAGGCCGCCGATCATCATGGCGAGCGCGATGCGCGGCAGCCTGATCGACCACAGCACCAGCCAGTCGCGCTCGACGAGCGCCTGATCGCCGTCGCCGCGATCCCGATCGCGGCAGCGATGCGTCCGAGCGGAATACCCGCGGCGCCGATGGTCGCGGCGACGGCGGCCGCCAGCAGGAGAACAATCAGCAAGCGCCGGCAGCACCAGCAGTCGCATCGGCCGGCGCCACGACGAGCTTGCGCGAGCCGTCGTGCGTCGAGCGCCGCGGCTTCCGTCATTCGCCGGCAACTCTCCTCCGATTGCGTGCGTTCGGACGGCAAGAGCTCGCGGCCGACGAAAGGATCACGCGAACGATCGCGGGAAGGCTCGAGGGCGGGATAGAGCGCAACGGCGAGATCGCGTGCGGCGCGCGCGGCACGCGGCCCGAAGCCGAGGAGATAGAGGCCTTCCATGGAGATCAAGCGCCCGTTGCGCGGCGGCGGGCGTGGTGGCGAAGGCCGGATGCTCGAACACGGTGCCTGCGTCCAACGCGGAACGAGGGGCGTTCCATGGCCAGGATGGCGTCGGGGCGCGCGGCAATGACCGATTCGTCATTGATGAGCTTGTAGCCCTCGTATTCGGTAATTGCATTGCTCGCCCCCGCAAGCTTCATGATGCCATCGGCCGCGGTTGAGCGTCCGGCCACCATTGGTCGCCCGTTCATGAACGAGAGAATGAACAACGCCCGGCGCGGGCGCTCGATCCGTGCCCGCAGTGCAGCGAGCGCGGCGAGGTCGCTCTCGACCAATCGCGGCCAGGCACTCGCCGCGCTCGATCGAACCGGTCGCCTGCGCGATCAACCGGATTTTTTCGACGATGCCGTTGCCGGTGAACCGGTCGGGGACTTGCACGAACGGAATCGATGCGGCTTCCAGCACCGCCACCGTCTCCTTCGGGCCCGAGCCCTCGGCAGCGAGCACAAGGGAGGGGCCGAGGCCGAGCACGCCTTCCGGTGACAATTGCCGCATGTAGCCGACGCTCGGCTTCTCCGCGAGCACGCGCGGCGGGTAGACGCTGGTGGTGTCGACCGCGATGATGCGCCGCTCGAGACCCAGCGCGTAGAGAATTTCGGTCACCGCGCCGCCGACCGATACGATCCGGCTGGGATCGGAGATCGCGACCGGGCGTCCTGCCGCGTCCGTAACCGTGACCGCTGCCGGCTCCGCTGCTGCCGGGCGAGCCGAAGCCAAGCGACGGCAGCGACGAAACTCATGCGAAGGATGCGTCTTTTTCATCGGGGTGTGACCCACCGGTCACTCTCATTTCGTCAAAATGAGCTTGTTTTGGGCCGTGATCCGCAAGCGATACGCGTCGCTGCCATGCAGAATGGTGACCTCGCGCGTGCCGGCGAACAGGTCTCGGCTGTCGAGCCGACCATCAGTGATCGAGACGTGGCGCTCGATGCCGGCGGATGATTGGGTGCTCTCGGCGCTGCGCGGCGGATTGTGCTGATCTGTCGTCTTGCATTCATCTTCGTTCTTAGGCCTGCGTTGCTTTCGTAAATCAAGTATAAATGCTCTCTTTGGAAGGTATTCTGAACTGTATTATTACCTTTGATATCGAGCTTGGACGTTATCTAAGCTTTATGGTCTCAATAATTGACCTCAGTCAATACAACAAACTAACACAGACGACATCAGCCCGTCGACGCTTTCGTCTTACGGGCAGGCCCAGCCAGCAAGCCCCCGCACCCGCGGTAGCCCGCCAGCCCCGGCCCGGAACAGGGGAATGGGGGGTGTCATGGTTCATCGCAGTCCGAGCGCGTCCGCGCTCCTTGCCGGCGTCTCTGCCATCGCGTTGACGGTCGCCGGTGCCGCGTCAGATGCGCTTGCTCAGGCGTCGCAAAATGTGGAGCTCGACCCGATCACGGTCATATCGACCCAGCCCGTGCAGCGGGCAAGGCAGACGCCTGCGCGGGTGACCACTGTTCGTCCGCCGCCGCCGAGTTCCAACCCGGCAGACGACCGCGACGGCCGCCCGCGCCGGCTGCGGTTCGCGCGGCGCCGGCCGAAGACCCCATGCCTGCGACCGAGACGCTGGGCGGCGTGAGCACGATCCGCCAGGAGCAGATCAACCAGCTCATGCCCACCCGACCTGCCGATCTGTTCTATGGCATGCCGGGCGTCTACGCCCAGGAGCGGCCGGACGATCCGGGCACCGCGATCAATATCCGCGGCCTGCAGGATTTCGGCCGCGTCAACGTCGTCGTCGATGGCGCTCGGCAGAACTTCCAGCGCAGCGGCCACAATGCCAACGGCATCTTCTATCTCGAGCCGGAGCTCATCGCCGGCGTCGACGTGATTCGCGGACCCGTGGCCAACGTCTTCGGCTCCGGCGCGATCGGCGGCGTGGCGTCGTTCCGCACCAAGGATGTCGAGGACGTCCTCAAGGTCGGCGAGCGCTGGGGCGTCCTGACCCGCAACATGGGCAGTTCGAACCTCGGCGGGGTTGCCACCGCCTTCGCTGCCGCGCGCCTCGTCGCCCGCTGCCGAATTGTTCGCGGGCGGCACCTACCGGGCGCAGTCGAGCCTACCGGGACGGTGACGGCAATATCGTGCCGAATACCGGCTACAACGTGCAGACCGGCGTCGTGAAGGGAACCTTTCGCCCGGCCGACGGTCACCGGCTCAAGTTCGGCTACATCGACTACGACTCGACCTACACGACCGGCCAGCCGTTTCCGCCCGGAACCGTGGCGCCCGTCGGCGTCGATCTACGACACCGGCACGCGCAACGAGCTCGCGACCGGGCGCTGGACCTATGCGCGGCCCGACGATCGCCTGTTCGATTTCGACTTCAACGTCTACCGGAACAGGACCGCGACGGATCAGACCAAGATCGCCGGTACCGGCGATGCGTCGTCGGGGTTCGTCGGCAATCGGCGCAACTTCACCATCAACACCACCGGTTACGATTTCAACAACACGACGCGCTTCGATACCGGTCCGATGCAACATGCCCTCAATGTCGGTGCCGACCGCTTCCACGATCGAGGTCGGCACGACCGGGTTCGGCACCATATTCACGCCGTCCGGCGAGCGAACGGTCTCCGGCAACTTCATTCAGCTGAAAACCGAATTATTGCGAACGCGGTGGAGACCATCACCGCCATGCGTTACGACAAATATTCGTTGTCCGGCGGGGGCGTGGGGACTGACGGTGATCGTCTGTCGCCGAAATTCACCTTCGGCTTGCACGACGATTCCCGGCTTCACGCCTTACGCCATCTATGCCGAGGGCTATCGCGCGCCGGCCATCACGGAGACGCTCGTCTCCGGAGTTCATCCGGCCGCCCCGCAATTCACATTCCTGCCCAATCCCGGACTGCAGCCCGAGGTCGGCAAGAACAAGGAATTCGGCATCAATTTGCGATACGACAATGTGGCGCGGCCGGGCGACGCATTGCGTGCGAAGTTCAACGTCTTTCGCAACGACCTCCAGAACTACATCGACCTGAAGTTTCTCGGGCCGCTGCAGGGCGCAGGGGGGCAGAGGTGCCTGAACTTTACGGTCTTCTTCTGCGAGCAGTATCAGAATATCCCCAATGCGCGAATCGAGGGCATCGAATTCGAGAGCATCTACGACACCGGTTGGTGGTTCGCGGGCGTGGCGGCCAGTCACTTGGAGGGGCGCGATCTCACCAACAATCTTCCGCTCGCGACAATTCCGCCGGACCAGGTGACCACCACGCTGGGCGCGCGCTTCCTGGATCGCAGGCTCACGGTATCGGTGCGCTGGCAGGCGGTGGCCAACAAGAATCCGGCCGACATCCCTCCCGGTCCCGAAGCCCCTGCCGGGGCCAAGTCAGGTCCGCCGTTCGCCTACTTTCCCACTTCGGCCTTCAATCTGGTCGATCTCTACGTCGGCTACCAGATCAACCCGGATGCGCTGGCGTCGTTCCAGGTGGAAAATCTGTTCAACGAACAGTATTCGCGTTACCTGAACGTGGCTCCGAGCCCGGGCCGTGGCCTGAATTCGACGCCGCTTCCGTTCTTCAGCCCGGGCATCACCATCAAGGGCGCGCTGACCGTGCGCTTCACCGACTGGATGCTGTTCGGAGGATGAGAGGCCGCTTGCAGGATGTGAAGCCGCCGATTTGCATCGTCGTCGCGGTGTGCCAAGCTTGGTCACACCGTGCCGTCCGTCCGCTCGAGACGCGGACGCTTGCGTCCGCGAGAGCGACTGGATGACTGCGTACGCGGCAACTGTCACTAGACCAGGAGAGACAAAGATGTTCATCGCCATGAACCGCTTCCGGGTGAGCAAGGGATCCGAGGAGGCGTTCGAGAAAGTGTGGCTCAGCCGCGATACCCACCTGGACAAGGTCCCGGGCTTCGTCGAATTTCATCTGCTCAAGGGGCCGGAGCACGAGGACTTCACGCTCTATGCCTCGCATACGATCTGGCACAGCAAGTCGGCGTTCGAAGCCTGGACCAGGTCGGAGGAATTCCGCGCCGCGCACAAGGATGCCGGCCAGAACAAGACGCTCTATCTCGACCATCCGCAATTCGAGGGCTTCGAGGTGCGCCAGACCGTGGGCCGGGGCAAGGCGGCGGTGGCGTAGGGCTGTTTCCGCCGGGAAGAATCTATCATCGTGCTTCGGGGTCGCCGCTTCGCGGCGCCTGATTTGGGAGTCGCGATGGGTAAAAGACTGGGTGTCACAGCCAGCCCTTGCGCTTGAACCAGACGAACGGAATGATGGCGGTGACCACCATCAGCGTCAGCGCCCAGGGATAGCCGAACAGCCAGTCGAGCTCCGGCATGGCCTTGAAGTTCATGCCGTAGGAGGAGGCGACCAGCGTCGGCGGCATCAGGCAGACGGCAGCGATCGAGAAGATCTTGATGATCTGGCTCTGCTCGAGGTTGATCAGGCCAAGCGTGGCGTCGAGCAGGAAGTTGGTCTTGTTCGACAGATAGGTGGCGTGATCGCTGAGCGCGGCGACGTCCTGCTGCATGTCCTTGGCCCAGGCGGCGGCATCCTTGTTGGGGCCCTCGGCGGTCTTTCCCGTGGTGTTGTGATAGGCCAGCAGGCGGTTGAGGCTGACCAGACTCTCCCGGATCATGGCCAGCAAGTCGCCCGCGGTGCCGATTTCTTCGATGATGGCCTGGAAGTCGCGGCTCCGACTCGACTTGCCGTCGGCAGACTTGTAGCGAAACACTTGGCGGGACACGCGCTCCAGGTGGCGTCCCGTCTTTTCCAGCGCTTCCGCCATGCGCTCGATCAGCGCTTCCACCAATCCCAGCATGATCTGTTCGCTGCTGACGCAGGGAATCGCCCCGGGTTTCTGCACCCGGCTCGCATAGGTGAAAAACGGCCGCGGTTCCGCATAGCGGATCGTCACCAGGGTCTCGCCTTTGAGAATGAAGGTGATCGGCGTCGTCATCGGCGCATCGGTTTCGAGCTGCGCCACGCCGGTCATGGTCATGAATTCCGCGCCGTCCTCGTGATAGAGCCGGGCGGAGACTTCGATCTCCTGCGCCTCTTCCCGCGTCGGAACCGAAAGCCCGAGCAGCTGCTCGACGAACTGATCCTCATGCCGCGCCGGGTTGATGAGGTCCAGCCACAATGCACCGGCGGCCTCCGCGGGCCGCGAGTGCGCCGTCACTTCGAGATCGGTGGGCAAGAGGCGATCATCGTGTCGCCGATAGACGCGCAGCATGGTGCAAATCCTCCTCGTCGCGGCCGCAGCTCAGCCTTGGCGCGAGCGCGTATCACCTGGACCGCAAGCAGGGGCTGATCGTCAACCGCCTTCCAAGCGGCGTTGCCGGCGAGAGACTTTCGGACGGGTCGACGACAGCGGCCCCTGCCGTTAGGAGCGGTTCGTGACAAGGGCGTGACACACCGCCTCGTCCCGAAAAGTGGGTACCGGTTTTCGGAAAAGATCATGCTCCAGCAATAGTCCGCATGTGCGCCGTGCCGCGCCGCGCCGGCGACCAGGACAGGAGCAGCTCGCTCAGGCGCCCCAAACCTGCCGCGCCACCTCGACCACCCGCGCAAGCTTCGCCCGTTCGATATCCTCCGTCACCGTGACGTGCTCGGCGGCGCTGGTCGCAAACCCGCACTGCGGGCTCAGGCCCAATTGCTCGAGCTTGATGTAGCGGCTCGCCTCCTCGATCCGCCGCTTGAGCAGGTCGGCGCTCTCGAGCTCTGCGGCCTTGGAGGCGACGAGGCCGAGCACCACGAATTTTCCGTCCGGCACGGCCCGCAGCGGCGCAAATGACCCGGCGCGCGGATTGTCGTATTCGAGGAAATAGGTGTCGATCTTCATCGCATTGAACAGCGGTTCGGCGATGGGATCATAACCGACATCCGCCTGCCAGCTCGGATCCTGGCTGCGGCAGACGTGAATGCCGATGGTCATGCCCTTCGGCGCACCGGCGACGACGGCATTGACCACCTCGACATAGGTGCGCAGGAGATCGGACCAGCCGTCGCCGCGGTCTGCCAGCAATTGCCGTACGCGCGGATCGCCGAGCTTCACCAGCGACGTCTCGTCGATCTGCAGGTAGCTGCAGCCGGCGTCGGCCAGCGATCGCATTTCCTGTTGATAGGCCTCGACGAGGTCGGACCAGAATGCATCCAGGTCGGGATAGACATCGCGGCTGATATTCGCGCGGCCGGCGCGATAGTGGATGTAGCAGGGGCCGGGCAGGGTGATCTTGGGCGTGCGCGTGGTCAGCGACTTCAAGACGCGGAAGTCGTGGGCGTTCTGCGGGCCGTTCCAGGCGATGCGGCCCACCACCGCCGGAATGCGCCGCGCCATCCGATGGCCATGGCTTTGCGATTTCGTCCAGCCCTGGTCCTCCGTCATCTCGATCTTCACGCCGGAGATGCCGGCGCTGGTGAAGGAATCGGAATAGGTCCCGCGGCGGAATTCGCCGTCGGTGACGACCTCGAGGCCGATGTCTTCCTGCAGCTTGACCACGCGCGCAATCGCGTCGTTCTCGATCGCCGCGAGCGCGTCGCGATCGAGCTGTCCGGCCGCGTGCTGCTCGCGCGCGCGCAGGAGCTCCGGCGGCCGCAACAGGCTGCCGATATGTTCGGCTCGGAACGGCGGACCGGACCGCGGGCGCATGAGACCTCCAATCGCATTGCGTTTCAATACGTTTTCCCGGAAACTGCCGGCAGCAGAACAAAATATCAAGCGCCGGCCGCGGGGAGCGTGTCAGTGGGCCGGCGCGGCATGAACCAGGGCGGACGCATGCTCTCACCGAACGAAGCTGCTGAGCCGGCGATTGTCGCCGAGAGCGCCAGCAAGCTTTTCCTCGATGGCGCCGTGGTCGCGTTTCACCAGCTCTCGTTGGCGGTCAAGCGCGACGAGATCATGTGCGTGGTGGGGCCCTCTGGCTGCGGCAAGACCACGCTGCTGCGCTGCATCGCGGGCCTCACCGATCTGAGCAGCGGTAAGCTGCTCGTCCATGGCAAGCCGGTCGCCGGGCGGCCGCCCGACGGGGTCGCCATGGTGTTCCAGCATTTCGGCCTGCTCCCGTGGAAGACGGTCTACGACAACGCCGCCTTCGGGCTCGCAATGGCGCGGACGCCGCGCGCCGAAATCCGCGAGCGGGTCACGCATTATCTCGAACTGGTGGGGCTCACCGGCTTCGAAGGCCATTATCCCTACCAGCTCTCCGGCGGGATGCAGCAGCGCGTCGGCCTGGTGCGCGCGCTGGCCATGAACCCGTCGATCCTGCTGATGGACGAGCCGTTCGCCGCGCTCGACGCGCAAACGCGCGAAATCCTGCAGGAGGAGCTGCTCCAGCTCATGGAGCGGCCCGACGAGCGCAAGACCATGGTGTTCATCACCCATTCGATCGACGAGGCGATCCTGCTCGGCGACCGCATCGCGGTGATGAGCGCGCGCCCGGGCCGCATCAAGGAGGTGCTCGCCATGCCGTTCGGCTGGCCGCGCAATGCCGATGCGGTGCGGTCCGATCCGCGCTTCGCCGAATTTCGCCTGCACATCTGGCGTCAGCTCCATACCGCAAAACCGCGGAACCTGCGGGCGCCGAGAGAGGTCGCGTGACCGCCATCGAACAAGCCCGCGGCGACTTGGCCGACACCGCGCAACCGGTCGATCTGGCCGGCGATCAGGCGCGCGCCGAACGGGTCGCCGCCGCCCGCCGCCAGCGCCGCCAGTTGATCAATCTCGCGATCCGGCTCCTCTCGCTCGCGATCGCGCTGACGCTGTGGGAGATCGCCGCCTGGAACGTCGATCCCGTCCTCTTCACCTCGCCGACGAAGGTGGCGGTCGCGGCGTACAAGATGGTGCTGAGCGGTGAGTTGTGGACCTATCTGTGGCCGAGCCTGGTCGTCCTCGGGATCGGCTTTGCGCTCGCGGTGGTGGCCGGGATCGGCATCGGCCTCCTGCTCGCGCGCTTCTGGGTGCTCGACGTCGGGCTCACCGTCTACATCACCTTTCTCTACTCCATCCCCTCGGTCGCCCTGGTGCCGCTGATCGTGCTGTGGGCCGGCTTCGATACCACGGCAAAGGTGATCATCCTGTTCCTGTTCGCGTTCTTCCCGATGGTGATCAACACCTATCAGGGCGTTAAAAGCGTCGATCCGAAGTTGCTGGAGGTCGGACGCGCCTTCCGCTGCTCGGAGGGCCAGTTGTGGACGAACATCGTGCTGCCGGCGTCGCTGCCGTTCATCGTGACGGGATTGCGGCTGGCGCTCGGCCGCGGCCTGATCGGCATGGTGCTGGCCGATCTCTACACCGCGATCTCCGGCATCGGCTATCTGATCGTGCGCACCGCGAGTACCTATCAGGTCGACAAGATGTTCGTCCCGATCGTGACGCTCGGCCTCCTCGGCGTGACGCTCACCGCGCTGCTGCGACTCGCCGAGAAATACGTCGCGCCCTGGACCGCCGCGTCGCAGGACGACTGACTGGATCATCGCGAAGGAAGAACAGGAACGAGAATGAGGAAACACGCCATGTCGCAAAGCCATCGTTGGATCCGTCTGCTGCCCTTGGCCGTCGGCTGTTGCGCGATCGCCGACGCCGCGATGCATGACACCGCGGCCCAAAGCTGCAGCACTATGCGCAAGATCAATATCGGCGTATCGGTCGCTCCGCCCAACGTCGTCCACACGTCGCCCTATGTGGCGAAGGAGCTGGGCTTCTTCGCCAAGCGCTGCATCGAGCCCAACATCATCCAGTTCGAAGGCGGGCAGTCGGCGACCTCGGCGGCGGCGGCCGCGCAGGGCTCCGCCATCGTCAGCGTCAGCGACGTCGCCATCGGCCGCGGCATGAAGGTGCAGCAGTTCTGGGGCTTGGCGCCCCGAATGCCGCAAGCCTACATGGTGTCCCCCGACGTGAAGACCGCCGCGGATCTCAAGGGCAAGAAGCTCAGCGCGACCGGCGGCGGCGTCGGCGGCTTCAACTGGCGCATGGGGCGCGAAGTGCTCAAGACCGCCGGTCTGACGGTCGACGACGCGCAATTCATTCCCGCCGCCACCGCCGGGCGCCTGCCGGGACTGATCGCCGGGCAGATCGACGGCGTGGCGCTGCACCCCGAGGACGTCTATCTCGCCAAGAAGCAGAAGCCGAACCTCAATCTCCTGGTGCAGCTGGTCGAGCTGATGCCTGACTACATGTTCAATGCCTACGGCGCTTCGACCGACTGGATCGCGCGCGACCGCGCGCTGCTGCGCGATACCGCGGCGGCGATGATCGAGGCCAATCGGGCGATGTACGGCGACAAGGCCAAGGTCGTGCCGATCATCGAGAAGGCGACCGACAAGCCGAAGGACGCGGTCGAATATGCCATCGACGTGCTGACCAGGAATTGCGTCTGGTCGGTCAACGGCGGCTTGGATCCCAAGCGCACGGCCTGGTCGATCGACAACAGCGCCGAGAACGGCGACATCGAGAAGGACAAGAAGCCTCCGGCGGAGCAGGTCGCCAATTTCGCGCTCGCCAAGGAAGCGGTGGACGCGGCCGGTGGCCCCGTCACCGTCGGCAACTGCAAGGATTAGCGCACGTTCCGGAAAAGTGGGTACCGGTTTTCCGAATAGAACATGCGCAAGACCAAGGACTCTGTCATGAACATCCAGACGCCGCGTCCGTCCGCGCACCAACCGTGGGAGCAGGTGCGCACGCGCCTCGACCAGAATGCGCCGTTCTCGAACATGCACGAGACGCCGTACTACCGCGACGCGGTCTACGACCATTTCTCCAAGCAGGAATACGCCCGCCGCTACTCCGCGCTGCGCGAAAAAATGCGCGAGCACAAGCTCGACTGCGTGATCGTGCCGGGCGGCCCCAGCCACTGGAGCTTCGGCGGCGGCATGCAATGGCTCACCGGCCATTGGGAGTGGCACGCGATCTCGTCCTACGTGGTGGTGCCGCTCGACGGCGAGCCGACCCTGGTGTTCTCCATGGGCGGCACCCATGCCGAGGCGTGCCGGCGCGAATGCGCCAATGCGCTCACCGACATCCGGCACAGCCGCAACGGCCGCTATGCCGAGGTCATGGTGGAGCGCCTCAACGAGCTCAAGCTCGAGCGCGGCCGCATCGGCCTCATCGAGATCGACGCGCGGCACAACGATTACCTGCCGGTCAACCAGTACAACGTGTTGCGGGAGTCGCTGCCGGATGCGGAGCTCGTGTTCACCAAGGGATTCCTGCACGAATTGGTCGTGGTCCACAGCGAGGAGGAGCTGCGCTGCGTGCGCAAGGCCGGCTTGCTGTGCCAGCGCGCCATGGAGGCGATGATCGCGCGCGCGAAGCCCGGCGTGCCGGAATACGAGCTGCGCGCCGCGGCGGGCGCCGCCATCCTCGACGGCGGCGGCGACATCGATTTTCTCATTATCGGGACCACGCCGATGGAGAACCCGGCCATGGTGTTCGGCAATCCGCGGCCGTCGCATCGCAGGCTGCAGAAGGGCGACATCGTCAACATGGAGCTCGCAGCCGGCTACAACGGCCTCTCCGCGCAGATCGGTTCGCCGATCACGCTCGGTCCCCCGACCGACATGGTGCGCAGGTTCTGGGACGAGATCACGCTGCCCGGCTACAGGAAGATCGTCGCCGAGATCAAGCCCGGCAATGCCACCGACAATATGCGCCTCGCGAGCCGCTTCTTCCGCGAGCACGGCGTGCAGTCGCGCCCTACGCAGGTGCACGGCATCGATATCGTCACCGACAAGCCGCACGTCTTTGCCGAGCGCACCGAGGCCGACGAGAGCGACAAGGTGCTCAAGCCCGGCATGATCATCATGGCGGAGCCCAACCCGATCACGGCGGACGGCATGTTCGGCATCTTCCTCGGCCACACCTTCATCGTGACCGGCGACGGCCACGAATGCGTCGATGGGTTTCCGCTCGAGATTGCAGTGGCCGCTTGTTGACATGTCAATTCTCGAACGACCAAGTGCGGCCCTGTCAGCTTGCTCGGTCCTCATCCTGAGGAGGCTGCGAAGCAGCCATCTCGAAGGATGGCGGAGGCCGCATGCTTCGAGATGCGCGTCAGTATAGTGACATAGTGCGGGCGATCTCGTGCTGACCAAGACCGAAGTCGAAGACACCCGGCGCGTTTCCGCCGCCGCGTTGCGCGCATTCCTCACCGACGCCTTCCTCGCCTGCGGCCTTGACCAACGCGATGCCGCGACCGTGGCCGGCGCGATGCTGGAAGCCGATCTCACCGGATCGGATGCCCACGGCGTCTTCCGCCTCGCGGGCTATGTGCGCCAGCTCAAGCGCGGGGCGATCAATCCGCGGGCCACCATCAGCGTGGTCGAGCGCGGCCCCGCCACCGCGCTCATCGACGGCGGCGGGGGCATGGGCCACGTCGTGATGACCCATGCCGCGAACCTCGCCGTCGAGCTCGCGCGTGCCTCCGGGGTCGGCTGGGTCGGCGCCCGCCGCTCCAATCACGCCGGCGCCGGCGCAATCTATGCGGCGATCCCGCTCGCGCACGGCATGGTCGGAATCTACGGCGCGGCGTCGAGCGTGAACCACATGGCGCCGTGGGGCGGCACCGAGCCGTTGCTCGGCACCAATCCGATCGCAGTCGCGATCCCGGCCGGGAACGAGGCGCCGGTGATCCTCGACATCGCCACCTCGATCGCGTCGAACGGCGCCATCCGGACCCATGAGCTCGAGGGCCGGCCGATGCCGGAAGGCTGGGTGCAGAACCGCGTGGACGGCTCGCCCATCACCGATCCGCGCCGCATCAGCGAGGGCACCTACCTTCCGATCGGCGGCTACAAGGGCAGCGGGCTCTCGATCCTCATCGGCCTCTTGGCCGGCCCGCTCAATGGCGCCGCGCTTCGGCCGCGACATCCGGGATTTCGCGGCGCCGCCCGGCGGCGAGCTCAATGTCGGGCAGTTCGTGATCGCGCTCGACGTCGCGCGCTTCGTCCCGCCCGACGTGTTCAAGGCCGAGGTCGATCGCCACGTTCGCGACCTCGCCTCATCGCGGCCGCTGCCGGGGGGCGAGGGTGTTCGCGTCCCCGGGCAGGGACGCGCGGCGCGAAAGCAGGAGCGGGAACGGCACGGGGTGCCGCTCGGCGCCGCGCTGGTGGCGCAGGTCGACGAGGTCGCCGCATCGCTCGGCATCACGCCGCTCAGCGCCGCGCCTATGAGTGCGGCCGAGTCCCAATCGTCGGCGCAGGGATCGCCGTTCTGGCGGTTCTCGCTCCGCTTCTATCGCCAGCCCCACGTGGCCGATGCCTGCATCGCGCTCCAGGAGGAGGCGGGGGTCGACGTCAACCTGCTGTTGTTCCTGCTCTGGCAGGCGACGCTCGCGCGCGCGCTGTCGCCTGCCGAGGTCGCGGAGCTCGAGGGCCGGATCGCAGCTTGGCGCGAGACCACCGTCATTCCGCTGCGCGCGATGCGCCGCGCGCTGAAGTCGCCGCCCGGGCTGGTCGCAACCGCAACGGCCGAGCTCTTCCGCACCAGGATCAAAGCGGTCGAGCTCGAGGCCGAGCGCCTGCAGCAGGAGGCGATGCACGAGCTTGCCCGCTCGTCGCCACTGGGACGCCAGGCGACGTCGCTCGCGGAGGCGGCGCATGCCAATGTCGCGGCCTATGAGGCGATGCGCGGGGTGGCGTTTCCGCGACCCGCAACCGAAACCCTGCTCGCGGCCCTTGGCGACCTCGAGCGCAAACCGGAGGAATGACGATGGACAAGGATGTCTACGACCGCGGCCTGACCATGCGCCGCAAGGTGCTGGGCGAGGACTATGTCGACCGCGCGCTCAAGAGCGCGGACGACTTCAACCGCGATTTCCAGCGCATCGTCACCCAGTATTGCTGGGGCGAGGCCTGGGGCGACGATACGCTGAGCCCGCGCGAGCGCTCGATCCTCAATCTCGGCATGATCGCCTCGCTCGGAAAAATGGAGGAATTCCAGACCCACGTCCGCGGCGCGCTGCGCAACGGCCTCACGCCCAATGAGATCCGCGCGGTGCTCACCCAGATCGCGGTCTATTGCGGTGTCCCGGTCGGTGTCGACTGTTTCCGTCTTGCCAAGGCGGTGCTGAGCGAGGGCAAGAAGGCCTGACGGTTCCCTGGCCTGCGCCGCGAGCCCCGCCTAAGCCATTGAGTTCCCCCACGTTCCATCGGTCGGGGGTTGTCAATAGCTTGGTGATCTTTTCCCCCTATGGTCTTGAATGCGCCTTGTTCATGGGCGACTTCGGGTAACTGATTTCGGGGTTCGCGTGAGGGGGAGGGGGAATGACTTTCCGCACAGCCGGTGCCATCGCGACGTTGTTGCTCGGCCTGGGAGGCTCGGGCAGCCCAGCTTTGGCGCAGTTCTATCCGCCTCCGCCGGCCTATCCGCCGCCGCAAGCTAATCCACCGTCTCTGGGTCACACGCCTCAACGGCTGATCCCCGCCGACGCCGACGGCGAACAGTTGTATGACGCCCAGGGCCGTCCGCTGCCCCCCGGCACTGTCTTTCGCCGAGCGCCGCCCGGCTACCGTGAGGTGGGCGGGCCCCAGCAGGGATATCCACCTCAAGCTCTTGAGCCGGCCGCGCCGTCGGCTCCAGCCGAGCAGGAGGCCATGCGGCCGCCGCTGCCGCTAGGGCCCGCACAGACCCAGCAGGGCACGATTGGCGCAGACCCGCGCAACATGGCGGCATTCCCGCCGGAGGTGCGTCCCGAGACCGGCCCGAGGAAGGCGCTGCCGCCGCAGTTCCGTCGCGCGCTGGTCGACTACCACACCAAGGAGCCGGCCGGCACGCTCATCGTCGACACCCAGAATACCTACCTCTATCTCGTGCTCGGCCAGGGCAAGGCGATGCGCTATGGCATCGGCGTGGGCCGCGAGGGCTTCACTTGGTCGGGCACCGAGCGGGTTACCAAGGTGGCGGAGTGGCCGGATTGGCATCCGCCGGAAGAAATGATCGAGCGCCAGCCCTACCTGCCGCGCTTCATGGCCGGAGGCGACGGCAATCCGCTCGGCGCACGCGCGCTTTATCTCGGCAAGACGATCTATCGCATCCACGGCACCAACCAGCCGTCGACCATCGGCACCTTCGTGTCCTCGGGCTGCATCCGGCTCACCAACGAGGACGTGACGGATCTTTACACGCGGGTGAAAGTCGGCACGCGCGTGGTGGTGCTGCCCGGCAAGCCGCCGGCGCCGGCCATGTCGATTGCTCCATCCGCGGTGCCTCCGGGTGCCGCCGCTGCGCCGCCTCCCGGTGCGCCGCCCGCAGCGATGCCGCCTGGTGCTCCGCCCGCGGCTGCGCCGTACGGCGGTCCCGCGGTGACCACGTCGCCGCTTGCTCCGCCGCCCTCCGCCATGGCGCGGTGAGGCCCACGCACTATCCGCTGCCGAGTCCGCACGCCCTTGTGCTGTCGTCCCCGCGCAAGCGGGGACCCAGTATTCCAGAGGCCTGAGTGCATGGCACGATGGGTCCCCGCTTTCGCGGGGACGACGGCTCGGTATGACGTGCTCGATGATGCGCCTACCGCCTCACTCCAGCACGCGTACCGGCTTGCCGTCGAGAAATGCACGGATGTCGTCGACCACGCCGGCGAAATAGGCGCGGTAGTTCTGCAGCGCCACGTAGCCGAGATGCGGCGTGAGCACGACGTTGTCCATCTTGCGCAACGGATGATCGATCGGCAGCGGCTCGACATCGAACACGTCGAGGCCGGCGCCGGCGATCTTCTTGTCCCGTAATGTCGCCAGCAATGCCGCCTCGTCGATGATGGGGCCGCGCGAGGTGTTGATGATGTAGGCCGAGGGCTTCATCAGGGCGAGCTCCTTCGCGCCGACGAGACCGCGCGTGCGCTGCGACAGGACCACGTGAATGGTGACGAAATCCGCCTGCCGGAACAGATCCTCCTTGCCCACGTAATCGACCCCGACCTCCTTGCACTTCTCCGGCGTGAGGTTCTGGCTCCAGGCGATGACCTTCATCCCGAACGCCTGCGCAATCTTGGCGGTGCGGATGCCGAGCTTGCCGAGGCCGAGGACGCCGAGGGTGAGCCCGTCGAGATCCATGCCGATCGTGGTCTGCCACGGCACGCCGGCCTTCATGCGCGTGTTCTCGTAGCCGATGTGCCGGGTGAGCTCGAGCATGAGACCGATGGCGATGCCGGAGGTCGGATTGCCGGTCGAGGGCGTACCGCACACCACCACCCCGCGCTCCTTGGCCGCCGCGACGTCGATCGAGGCGTTGCGCAGGCCGGTGGTGATGAGGAGCTTGAGGTCGGGCAGCTTCTCGATCACCGCGCGCGGGAACGCCGTGCGCTCGCGCATGGCGCAGACGATGTCGAAGCCTTGCAGCGCCTTGACGACGTCGTCCGTGCCGCCGAGGTGCTCCTTGAACACCTTGATGTCGAGGTCGCCCGCGACCTTCGACCAATCGGCCACTTCGAGGGCAATGTCCTGGTAGTCGTCGAGAATCGCGCAGCGGGAGCGAGGCATGGGGGGAATGTCCGTGCGTAGGATGGGTTGAGGGAACCGAAACCCATCGCCTTTCAGGCAAAAAATGCTGGCGTCTGATGGGTTTCGCTGCCGCTCAACCCATCCTACGGCTCAGCCCATCCTACGGGCTCGATCGGATGATGTCATTCCGAGGCCATGGCGCTCGGGATGGCCCACCGGGGGCGACGCTCAGCGCTTCACGCGCACCGGCACGAGGGCAGGCATCGCATTGTATGCGGCGGGATAGGCGCCGGAGACCCGGTCGTGCTTGGCGTGCCATTTCGGCCCGGGCCCGCGCATGTAATGCAGTTCAGGCCGGTACGGGTCGAACAGGCTCCTGGCCAGATTGTGCACCAGGTCGGCGAGGTCGGCGGCCAAACCCGGCCCCTTGCGGTCGACGCTTCGAACTCTCTTTCCCATGACCCCCTCCGGTTGACTGTCGTCTTTGCCGGTCTTCCCTCGCTCCCTGCGTGATCGCCTGGAGCTCCCCACGCACGGACCATTGTCCGGCCAAATTTGTTAAAAACCAGTAGGAATTTGCCAGCGATTTCAGTTTGCTGGCTGGCGTTGCAAAAAAGATACGGTTAGGGTTAAGGATCGATGCAATCAGGTCACAGTTGGCCCCGATCTGTGTCGATCGGGTGCGTTGCGACTGGTGGTGACGGGGTGGGGGTGGAGTGGAGGACCCTATGGTCGGTGCGGGGTCTGCCTTTGCAGGCGGCCGAATCAAGGCTCCCAGAGCATGATCCCGAAAAAGCCTGCCCCGGACTTGATCCGGGGTGGGTACCGGTTTTCGGAAAAGATCATGCTCCAGCAATAAGTCTAGCGCATCCAGCGCGGCGGATGCGGATCGTGCTTGGCGCGCCACCGTGGGCCCGGGCCGCGCATATAGTAGAGCTCCGGCCGGTAGGGGTCGAACAGCGCCTTGGCCAGGGTGCGGAACACGTCGGCGATGTCGGCGGTGAGTCCCGGGGCCTTGCGGCGAGCGGCGAGCATCTGAACGGGGTTCCTGGCGGTGCTCATGACACTTTCCTCTCGGCCCTTTCCTCGGAGCTGGGCCCTGGTCACTTACCCCGTCCGCTTCTTTGGTCTGCGCGGGAAGCGTGCGGGTTCAAGGGATCGATCGGTGCACTCCATTAAACCTTGGTAGGCTTTCGTCTCTGGAGCGACGCGATCGCTTATTGCTTGCTGTTATTTGGTACGCGGGGCGCGGCGCGACGGATGTGAGCCGCTTCACAGGTTCTCGCTTTCGTGATCGAGGCGTGCGTGATCGACGCCTGAGGGCGCGCGGCGGCCTTGCCCTCGGCCGCGGGTCTCGCTACATCAGCGCCGACTTCCCGACATCCGGCGCCCAGGAGCGCCCAACACTGCGAGCAGGGCGCTCATGGCCCGTCAGTTCATCTATCACATGGAAGGCCTCTCGAAGACCTATCCCGGCAATCGGAAGGTCTTGGAGAACATCAACCTTTCCTTCTATCCCGACGCCAAGATCGGCGTGCTCGGCGTCAACGGCTCCGGCAAGTCCACGCTGCTGCGCATCATGGCCGGCATCGACAAGGAGTTCGTCGGCGAGGGCTGGGTGGCCGAGGGTGCGGGCGTGGGCTACCTCGAGCAGGAGCCGCAGCTCGATGCGGCCAAGAGCGTGCGCGAGAACGTGATGGAGGGCGTGGCGCCGCAGAAGGCCATCCTCGACCGCTACAACGAGCTCGCCATGAACTATTCGGACGAGACCGCGGACGAGATGACCAAGCTGCAGGACGAGATCGAGGCCAAGGGGCTGTGGGACCTCGATTCCAAGATCGACCAGGCCATGGACGCGCTGCGCTGCCCGCCCGACGACGTCGACGTGACCACGCTCTCCGGCGGCGAGCGTCGTCGCGTCGCGCTCTGCCGGCTGCTCCTTCAGCAGCCGGATTTGCTGCTGCTCGACGAGCCGACCAACCATCTCGACGCGGAATCCGTCAATTGGCTCGAAGGCCATCTGCGCAATTATCCCGGCGCGATCCTGATCGTCACCCACGACCGCTACTTCCTCGACAATGTCACCGGCTGGATCCTCGAGCTCGATCGCGGCCGTGGCATTCCCTATGAGGGCAATTACTCGGCCTGGCTCTCGCAGAAGCGCAAGCGGCTCGAGCAGGAAGGCCGCGAGGAAGAGGCGCGCCAGCGCACGCTCGCGCGCGAGCAGGAATGGATCGCGGCCTCGCCGCGCGCCCGCCAGGCCAAATCCAAGGCCCGCTATCAGCGCTATGAGGACCTGGTGAAGCAGGCCGCGGAGAAGACCACCCAGACCGCGCAGATCATTATCCCGGTCGCCGAGCGGCTCGGGCAGAACGTCGTCGACTTCGACGGCCTCGCCAAGGCGTTCGGCGACAATCTCCTGATCGACGGTCTCACTTTCAAGCTGCCGCCGGGCGGCATCGTCGGCGTCATCGGCCCGAACGGCGCCGGCAAGACGACGCTGTTCCGCATGATCACGGGGCAGGAGAAGCCGGACAAGGGCACGATCAAGATCGGCGAGTTGGTGCATCTCGGCTATGTCGACCAATCTCGCGATACGCTCGACGGCAAGAAGAACGTCTGGGAGGAAATCTCCGGCGGGCAGGACATCATCCTGCTGGGCAAGCGCGAGGTGAATTCGCGCGCCTACTGCTCCAATTTCAACTTCAAAGGCGGCGACCAGCAGAAGAAAGTCGGCTCGCTCTCGGGCGGCGAGCGCAACCGCGTGCATCTCGCCAAGATGCTCAAGTCGGGCGCCAACGTGCTCCTGCTCGACGAGCCCACCAACGATCTCGACGTCGATACGCTGCGCGCGCTCGAGGAGGCGCTGGAGGATTTCGCCGGCTGCGCCGTCATCATCAGCCACGATCGCTGGTTCCTGGACCGCATTGCCACGCATATTCTGGCGTTCGAGGGCGACAGCCACGTCGAGTGGTTCGAGGGCAATTTCCAGGACTACGAGCAGGACAAGATGCGCCGGCTCGGCACCGACTCCACCATCCCGCACCGGATCAAATACAAGAAATTCACCCGCTGATGGTCGACGACTGGAACGCGCGCCAATATCTCAAGTTCGAGGATGAGCGCACGCGCCCGCCGCGCGATCTGCTCGCGCAAGTGCCGCTGCAATCTCCCCGCTGCGTGATCGATCTCGGCTGCGGGCCCGGCAATTCCACCGAGCTCCTCGTCGCACGCTATCCGGGCGCCGAGGTGAGCGGGTTGGATTCCTCTCCCGACATGCTGCGCCAGGCGCGCGCGCGGCTGCCGAACTGCGCGTTCGCCCAGGACGATCTCGCGAGCTGGAACCCGCGTGGGGGCACCGACCTGTTGTTTGCCAACGCGGTGTTTCAGTGGGTGCCCGACCATCCCACGGTGCTGCGCCGGCTTCTCGCAGCCTTGCCGGACGGTGGCGTGCTCGCGGTGCAGATGCCCGACAACACGGACGAGCCGGCGCTTGCGCTCATGCGCGAGGTGGCGGAGGAGGGGCCGTGGGCGGCGCAGCTTGCGCGCACCGCCGCCGCCCGCGACGACCTGCCGTCGCCCGCGGCCTATTATGATCTTCTCAAGCCCGTCTCTGCGCATCTCGAGATCTGGCACACGGTCTACAACCACGTGATGGCGGGGCCCGATGCCATCGTCGAATGGTTCAAGGGCTCGGGCTTGCGGCCGTTTCTCTCGCCGCTCGAGGACGACATGCGCCGCGATTTTGTCGCCGCCTATTCCGCGCGCATCGCCGAGGCTTATCCCGCCCGCTTCGACGGCCAGGTGCTGTTGCGGTTTCCCCGGCTGTTCATCATGGCCACGCGCTAGCTCGGGGCGCATGGTGTAGGATGGGTAGAGCGAAGCGAAACCCATCAGACGCGAGCGGTGTGTTGCGAAAGGCGATGGGTTTCGCTTGCGCTCTACCCATCCTACGGGGATCCCTACTCCGCGCGGCAGCGTCTTTCGCCTTCACCCGCACCTTGGAGGCGATCGGGCCGGTGTCGCCGGTGTCCTCGACATAGTGCACCTCGTCGCCGCGCTCGAGCGCGTCGAAATCGCCGCACAGCACCGCGTTGCGATGGAAGTAGAGCAGGCCGCCCTCCTTGGTCACGAGGAATGCGAAATCCTGCCCGGGCGTGATCTCGGCGACCTGGCCGAGGGATTGGTTCTCGACGTCGTGATCGCCGGCCTTGGTGCGGCCAGTGCGCTGCTCCTTGAGCGCCACCAGTTGCCGCTCGGCGATGCGGAAGGCCTCGTTGATCGCCTTGTGCAAGTCGGGGTGCCGGTATTTCCGCAGCAGGTGCTCGGGCTCGTGGCTGACCACGAGGTCGGGACGGCCGGGAATGCCGAGCTCGATGTGCACGACGGGAGGGATGGTCCCCGTGAGGTCCTTGGCGCGCTGGTCGATCCGGACCCGGCAGGACACCAGCCGGTCGTACAGCCGCTCGAGATCGGCGACCCGGGCGCGGATTTCCTGTTCCGCCCGGTCCGAGCTTTCGAGGTTGTGAAAGGCGATTTCCAGCGGCACCTGCAGCATCGGCGTCTCCATATCTTGGGCGCTTTTTGACGCTTTTGTTAACGCCCGGTCAGCTCGAATCGTTGCAGCGGGTCGACCGCAGCGGATCTGTGCCGGAACTTTGCGCGCCGTCGAAAGGGACCATCGGACCATGGGTCGATTTGGCATCTATGCAAGCGTTTTCCTGGGTGTCTGGCTGGCGGCATCCGCCACGCCTGCGGCGGCGGCGGATGCCGCCTTTCAGAAATGGCTGGCTGATCTGTGGCCGCAGGCGCAGGCGCTCGGCGTCTCGCGCAAGACCTTCGAGGCGGTGACGCGCGGGGTCGAGCCCGATCTCAGCCTGCCCGATCTCGATCTTCCCGGCCGGGAGGGCGCGCCGCCGCGCGGACAGGCCGAATTCGTGCAGACGCCCGCCGACTACATCAAGGAGGCCAACATCGCCCGCCTCGCCGAGCAGGCCAAGCGGCTCGCCGCCCAGCACGGCCGCACGCTCGCCGCGATCGAGCAGCAATTCGGCGTGCCGGGCAACGTGCTGCTGGCGATCTGGGGGCGCGAGACCGCGTTCGGCGGCTACAAGCTGCCGAAGAACGCCATCACCGTGCTCGCCACGCAGGGCTATTACGGCCGGCGCAAGGACATGTTCCGGCAGGAGCTGCTCTACGCGCTCAAGATGCTGGAGGAAGGCCACATCACGCTGGCGGACATGCGCAGCTCCTGGGGCGGCGCCATGGGACTGACCCAGTTCCTGCCCTCCGAATTCTACAAGCACGCCGTCGATTTCGACGGCGACGGCAAGAAGGACATCTGGAATTCGGTGCCCGACGCGCTCGCCTCGGCCGCGCAGCAGCTCGTCAACAAGGGCTGGCAGCGCGGCACGCGCTGGGCCTACGAGGTGCGCGCGCCGGCCGGGGTCGACTGCACGATCGGGGTTCCCGACGTCACGCGTCCGCTCGGCGAATGGCTCAAGCAGGGTTTTGTGCTCGCCCACGGGCGCAAGCCCGCGCCGGCGGAGCTCAACGAGCCGGCGTCGCTGCTGCTGCCCGAGGGCAGCTACGGACCGGCGTTCCTGACGCTCAAGAATTACTACGTCATCAAGGAATACAATTTCTCCGATCTCTACGTGCTGTTCGTCGGCCACTTGAGCGAGCGCATCTCGGATCCGCGTCAATTCGAGACGCCGTGGAGCAAGAACGCGCAGCTGCGCACCGCGCAGGTCGAGACCATGCAGCGCACGCTCACCAAGCTCGGACTCTACAAGGACAAGATCGACGGCAAGGCCGGCATGCTCACGCGCTCGGCGCTCGGCGCCTATCAGAAGGCGAACCGGCTCAAGGTCGATTGCTGGCCGACCGCAGCCGTGCTCGAGGACATGCAGCGGCGCGCGGCGAAGGACTGATGCCGGCTTGTTGGCTCGCAAACAAAATGGCCGGCGCGCGCGCCGGCCATCACATCAGGTTCAATCAAGCAGATGATTCGCGTGGCGCTCAGCAGGCGACGCGCACCGGCCGTATCACCCAGGCCTGGTAGCGATTGGACCAGACCTGCTGTTCGACCACGCACGTGGGCGGAGGTACCACGTAGACCGGCGCCGGCGCGGCATAGGCCGGCCGCGAATTGGCAATGGCGCCGCCGATGAGCGCACCCGCGACCAGGCCGCCGACAATGCCGGCGCCGACCGCGCAGCCGTTGCAGCGGGCGTCCGCCGGCGTCGGCATGGCTGCGGTCGCAGCGGCGATCGCCGCGGCCGCAACGAAGGCAGTGAAGGTCTTCTTCATCAGAGTCTCCATGAGCGCCGGCTCGCGCCGAGCGAGTGAGCGTCGGCTGCTGCCGAGCGCGGGAAGATGTTGCGATGTTCGAATAGCCCCGACTGAGCCAATCCCCGATTCAGCCGCGTTGCATCATGCCGATTAATTTGTCGGAATTTTGATGGCATGACGTTGCTTTTGCTCAGGTTCCACATGGGGCAAGACGGCGCCCGCCAAGGCGAGAAAGAGCCGGCGATCCCGAAGGAGCGCCGGCTCGAGATGTCGTAGAGCGCGGGAATGCCGTCGCGGTTCACCACCGGCGGTACCGATAGGGCCCCCCGCGGTAACCGTAGTAGGCGCGCGGCCCATAATAGCCGCCGTAATAAACCGGGCGGTAGACGGGGGCGTAGTAGGCGGGGGCGTAGTAGGCGGGTCGGTAATAGCCGTAATATCCGCCATAGGCCGGGTAGCCGTATCCGCCGTAGTACCCGCCGTAATATCCGCCGTAATACGGCCGCGCGAACGCGCTTCCGATGAGCGCCCCGGCGAAGAGCCCGCCGATCAATGCGGGGCCCCACCAGCCGCGGCGGGCATCCGCCGGTGTCGGCGTGGCGATCACAGCGGTCGCCAGCGTCGCCGCTGCCACAACAGCGGTTAAGGTTTTCCTCATGGCGTTAACCTCAGGGTGAAGTCGAAGGGGCGTGACGGTGAAACGTCCCCCCTTCATCCAAATGTTCCACGACGACGCTGAACCGGGGGTGAACAGCGCGCCCCACGGTTGCCCGAATGCCGCCACGATTGATTTTGCAGTGCGGTCGCCGGGCCCCGCGGCAGAGGCGGAGCAGCCCAACGGACTACGCCGGCTGCGGGATCGGCACGTCGTGCACCTTCATCGCCAGCGCCACCGACGTGTAATAGCCCAACAGCACGAGCACCTCGGCGATGCCGTCGCGGCCCAAGACCTTCTCGATCTCGGCAAAGTCCGCATCCGACAGCTTCCCGCCGCCGACCAGCGCTGCGGCGAAGCGGTGGACGGCGCGCTCGTGCGCGTCCGTGAGCTTGGGATCGGCGCCGGCGAGAATGGCGTCGATCGTCTCCTCCGACAGGCCCGCGGCCTTGCCTTCACGGATATGCGCCTGTCTCACGTAATCGCCCTGCCAATGCTGTGCGATCACCAGGATGCCGATCTCCACCTCGCGCTTCGACAGCGATGCGTTCTTGTTGAGAAATGTGCCAATCCGCTCCATGCCGCTCGCCACCGTCGGGCTGTGGATCCAAATCTTGTAGGGGCCGAGGATGCGGCCGCGGCCGGCGGTGAGCTGTTCGAACACCGTGGCCTGCGCCTGTGTGAGCTTGTCCGGCGGAATTTCGAGGATTCGGTTCATGACCGTGTGTTGTCCCTAGGCCAAATTAGTAGGGTGCGATAGCGAAGCGTATCGCACCGTCACCATGCGATCAGCCTTCAATTGAACTTGAGGCCAGCCGCTTTGACGAGCGCGATGTTGGCGGCGATCTCCTTCTTGATCAGGGCATCGAAGTCGGCCGAGCTCATCGGCATCGGCTCGATCCCCTGGGGCTTGAATTTCTCCACCACCGCCGGCGCCTGCAGCGCTTTCGCCGTCTCCTGGTACAATCGATCGATGACCGGGCGCGGCGTATTGGCGGGCACGAACAGTCCCATCCAGTAATTGTAATCGGAATTGGCAAAGCCGAGCTCAAGCGTGGTCGGCACGTCGGGCAGCGCGGACGACCGCTTGGCCGAGCTCACGGCGAGCGGGATGAGCTTGCCGTCGCGAATGAATCCGAGCGCGGCCGCCATGCCCATGCAGGTGAAATCGACCCGGCCGGTCACCACCTCGGTGAGCGCCTCCGGACCGCCGCGGAACGGGACATGGGTGGCGGCAAATCCGGCGCTCACCCGCAGCCGCTCGGCGGCCCAATGGGTGGCGCTGCCGACGCCGGCCGATGCATAGGTGAACGAGCCGGCTTTGGCGGCGGCAACGAGCTCCTGGAGCGACTTGATGCCCTTCGCGGGGGCGATCACCGCCACGTTGGGCACGGTGCCGAACGGGATGACGGCGGAAAAATCGCGCGCCGGATCGTAGGCGGCGTTCGGATAAGCCGCCGGCGCAGCGGAATGCGCGGAGGCATTGATCAGGACCGTGTAACCGTCGGGCTCGGCCTTGGCGACCGCAGCGGTGCCGATGGTGCCGCCGGCGCCGCCGCGGTTCTCGACCACGATGGTCTGGCCCAACTGGGTCGAGAGCGGCTCGAGCACGATGCGGCCGACGATGTCGAGCGTGCTGCCGGCCGAGAACGGAATCATGGCGCGGATGGGTTGCTTTGCCGGCCAGGCCTGCGCGCGCGCGAGCCGCGGCAGCGCCGGCACAGCGAGCGCGCTCGCGGCAAGGTTGAGAAATCGGCGGCGCGTGGTCATTTGAGTTTCCTCCCTGGAGCATTGTCGGTTGGAAGGAACCTAGCCCGGATTTCGCGGCCGCTCCATCCGGCGGTACGCCGCATGGAGAGTCCCGTAGGATGGGTTGAGCGCAGCGAAACCCATCCTACGAACTGGCCGGGAAAAAACGGTTGGGCGGCCGCGGCAGGCCGAGATTCTCGCGCAGCGTCTTGCCTTCGTAGTCGCGGCGGAACAGGCCGCGCCGCTGCAATTCCGGCACCACCAGATTGACGACATCGTCGAGCCCGCCCGGCAGGTAGGGGAACATGATGGTGAACCCGTCGGAGCCTTCGGTCTCGAGCCACTCCTCCATCTCGTCGGCAATCGTCTTGGGCGTTCCAACCATCGCGAGGCCGGAATAGCCGCCCAGCCGCTGCGCGAGCTGCCGCACCGTGAGGTTCTCGCGCCGCGCCAGGTCGATCGCCCGCTGCCTACCGCTCTTGCTGGCATTACTCTCCGGGATGTCGGGCAGTGGTCCGTCCGGATCGAAGCCCGACGCATCGTGGCCGAGCGCGATCGACAACGAGGCGATGGCGTTGGCGTAGTGCACGAGGCTGTCGAGCTTTGCGCGCTTGGCGCGCGCCTCCTCCACCGTGTCGCCGACCACGACGAAGCAGCCCGGCATGATCTTGATGTGATCGCGCGAGCGTCCGGCCTTCTCCGCCCGGCTTTTCACGTCGGCGTAGAATTCCCGTCCCGCCGCGAGACTGTTCTGTGCAGTGAACACGGCTTCCGCGGTTTCGGCCGCGAGTTGGCGGCCGGCCTCGGAGGCGCCGGCCTGGACGATGACCGGCCAGCCCTGGATCGGCCGCGCGATGTTGAGCGGGCCGTGCACCGAGAGATATTTGCCCTTGTGGTCGAGCACGTGCAGCCGGTCGGGATCGACGTAGATGCCGTGTTCGACGTCGCGGACGAAAGCGTCGTCCGCGAAGCTGTCCCACAGGCCCGTCACCACGTCGTAGAATTCGCGCGCGCGGCGGTAGCGCTCGCCGTGCTCCATGTGGTCGTCAAGCCCGAAGTTCAGCGCCGCATCCGGATTGGAGGTGGTGACGATATTCCAGCCGGCGCGGCCGCCGCTGATGTGGTCGAGCGAAGCAAATCTGCGTGCAATATGATAGGGCGCGTCGAAGGTGGTCGAGCCGGTGGCGACGAGGCCGATATGCTCGGTCGCCACCGCCAGCGCCGAGAGCAGCGTGAACGGCTCGAACGATGTCACCGTGTGGCTGCGCTTGAGCGCGTCGAGCGGCATGTTCAGCACCGCCATGTGGTCGGCCATGAAGAAGGCGTCGAACTTGCCGCGCTCCAGCGTCTGCGCGAAGCGCTTGAGATGCGCGAAGTTGAAATTCGCATCCGGATAGGCGCCGGGATAGCGCCAGGCGCCGGTATGGAGGCTCGCCGGCCGCATGAAGGCGTTGAGCCGCATTTGACGCGATGGCGCCATTGTCCACCCCATTTGCGTATGCCGCGCGAATGATGTCGCGCGCGAGCCTCGAATATAGGAGCGCCTTTGCGGTAAGGAAGCCGACGCATTTCGCCCGGCCATACGCGAGAACTTTTGTCTCCCGCGCGGCACGACGATGTTGTTACTTGTGTTGGCCGGCCATTATCGGTAGCTTTTTATTTCTCGTCATGCGGGGGCCCCCATGAAGCCTATCGCATTCGCAGCGCTCGCGGCCGTTCTCCTCGGCAGCCAGGCCGAGGCGGAAACCAGCAGCGGTCATCCCCGCGCCGGCAGCTGGAAGTACAAGATTTTCGCCAACGACATCCAGGCAATTGCGCCGTGGGTCAATTCCGAGTGCGGTCCCAAGGACACCTCGGGCGTGAAGGGCTTCGTCGCGCAGGATAGCAAGGGCGGAGATTACAAAGTCTACGTGTTCTGCCGTATGGATCGCTCGACGACCGATTGGACGCTCGACACCGTGCCGGGTGGCGTGCCGGAATTCGCCGCCGGCCTGGCCGCACGATTTGAGATCGGCCGCACCGGGCTTATCGGCTTTCTCTCGCGCACGGGCTCCGACGTCATCGTGCTGCTCAGGCACGACTAGCCCAGCCCCAGGATCGTAGGGCGAGATAGCGTCAGCGTATTGCTCCGGCGTCGCTCGCGCATGGCGGAATATATTCCGCCCGACGCGGGCGTGCTCAAGCGAGCCGCGACCGATGGCTGCGAAAGGCGCGCGGGTCTGGCGAGAAAATCGCTCGCGTGTGGCTTGTGCGCCACACCGGCCGGCCGGGGAGACCGGCGTTTATCAGAACGCGAAGGCGTTGAGGACGAGGCCGCACGTGAACAGCGCGCCCAGGATCAGTCCAAATAACTGCGTAATCCGTCGCTCACTCATGACACTCTCCCAGCCACCCTGATTGTTAGTCGCGTTAACCGTACTTACGGTTCAAATGCCGGCTGGGACGCGCGGCCAAGCGACCCCAAGCCAGCCCAAACGGGCCGGCCCAAGGCGTGATGGCCGGATCCAGGAGGGATTTGGCATGGCGACCGGCAAAGATCTGCGCCGCTTGGCGCTCGCGCTCGCAGGTACGATCGAGGCGCCGCATTTCAACCGGGCGGCGTTCAAGGTGGCGCGCATCTACGTGACGCTTGCCGCCGACGGCCGCACCGCCAATTTCAAGTTCACTCCCGACGAGCAGGAATTCAAATGCATGATGGCACCTGAGGCGCTCGCGCCGGTGCCGGGCGGTTGGGGCCGGCAGGGGTGGACGACCGCCACGCTGTCGGCCATGAGCGCGCCGCAACTCGAGGACGCCCTGGCGACGGCATGGCGTCACGCCGTCGCGAAGAAGCGCCCTCGACGGTAAGGGGAGAGCACGCACCCTGCGCGATTTCGCGTCGCGTGCTTAATCATTCACTGCCAGCGACGCCTGGCGATGCCCGGCCGCGTCAATCCCTTGGTGAGGCGAGGGTGCGAAGCCGCAAGATAAGGGAGAATGCGAGAACAAAAGCAGGACTACAAGATGGGCCGGAAAATTGCTACTTAATGCGGTCCCCGGAGCGTTTGGTAGGAGTGTGGACCGTGGCGCCGCGTGCATACTGGAAGGGCTATCTCAAGCTCTCGCTCGTCTCGTGTCCGATCGCGCTCAATCCCGCCACCTCGGCGTCCGAGCGCATCTCGTTCCGCCAGATCAACAAGAAGACCGGCAACCGCCTGCGCCAGCAGCTGGTGGATGAGGAGACCCGCGAGCCGGTCGAGACGGCGGACAAGGCCAAGGGCTACGAGGTCGACAAGGGCGTCTATATCCAGATGGACGATGACGAGCTCGAGGCATCCAGGTCGAGAGCAAGCACACCGTCGAGATCGACAGCTTCGTCCCGGCGGCGCAGATCGACAAGCGCTTCTACGACAGCCCGTACTATGTCGTGCCCACCGATACGGTCGGGCAGGAGGCCTTCGCGGTCATTCGCGACGCCATGCGCGGCAAGGGCATGGTAGCGCTCGGCCGCATCGTGCTGTCCAAGCGCGAGCGGGTGATCGCGCTCGAGCCGTACGGCAAGGGCCTGTTGGGCACGACGCTGCGCTACGGCTACGAGGTGCGCAAGGCCGACGAATATTTCGACGACATCCAGGACATCAAGGTGCCGGGCGAGATGCTGAAACTTGCCGAGCACATCCTCGACACCAAGAAGGGCGATTTCGACCCCTCGGCGTTCGAGGACCACTACGAGACCGCGCTGGTCGATCTGCTGCGCAAGAAGCAGGCCGGCTTCAAGCCGCCGAAGGAGAAGGAGCACGTGGCGGCGCCGCGCAATGTCATCAATCTCATGGATGCGTTGCGCCGCAGCGTCGAAGCCGAGCGCGGGGCGCCGGCGCAAGCGAAGAAGGGCCGCAAGCGGGTCGAAGGGCAGAAGGAGATGCTGCTGCCGATCGAGGGCGGCGAGCGCGCCCCGCAACGGGCCGCCGCCAAGAAATCGGGCGCGCGCCGCAAGGCCGGTTGATCATCGGCCGGGCCGGAGGCGTCTACGCCGGCGTGCCGTCGATCTTGCGGACGCGGCGAAGGAGCGCCTGGATCTGCTCGTGCAGGTCGGTCGCCAGCGGCAGGCCGCCGACTGCATCCGCCTGCTGGAGGAGCGACTTCCGCACATCCTCGGGCAGGTTCGACCATTGCAGCACGACCGCCGCGCCGAGGTACTGCAGGGCGGTCTTGTCGCCCTCGTGCAGGATGATGGTCTGAGCCTTCATGTCGGCCATTGCCTGCTCCCGTTGCGCGAATCGAGAGCCATCCCGAAGCTCATCCAAGACAACCCGGAGGCGATGCGCCGGGTTCCGCCGCCGGGTTCCGCACGGTCGCCCGCTTTGTAGGCGGCGACGAGCCGCGCTCCATGCGGCCGTTTGACATCCTTCGGCCGGGAATTCTCGAATCATGGTTAAGTAGGCGCGCGGTCCGCTGCGTGCGCCGCTCTCGACAGGACGAGGCGCCGTCATGGCCCACCCGCTCGTGCACTCGAACTGGTCGCACGCCGTCCGCGCCGCCGGGTTGGCCTTCTCCCACTCGGTAATGGAGCGCGATTCGTTGCTGCCCATCCGCTCGTTCATGCAAAAGCAGTATTTGCGGATGATCGGGTTGCTGGCGCCGCCCCTGTTGTCGACGATGCATTGATTGATCCATTTCACGTCGTCTGCAGTCAGGTCTGGGCAAGGACGGCGTTGCCGGACACGACTAGTCCGACGAGACCAAGCACAGTGGCTGCAAGCTTCATGGGTGCTGCTCCAGCTTCAAATCCACCGGGCGGGACGATAGCTGCGGCGGATCGCGGCGGCGCAATGGCGCATCGCGCTTACAAAAAAATGTCATTCGGCAAGTGGCGGAATGACTCTTCGTTATTCCGCCCTGCCTGCCCGCGTGTTAACCAAATGGATACGATTGTCGTGCGTAAGTCTTGAGGATGGCGATCCTTCAAAAAGAGCCTGCAATGACCTGTCCCGGCTGTCGCGGCCGGATGTCCCCCGAGGACCGCGAACCGATCCTTTTCACCGATGGCCTGGTTGACGTCACCTATCTTTGCGAGTGGTGCGGCACCGAGACCAAGCGCGCAATCAACGTAGGATGGGTTGAGCCTCAAGGACGTTTACGCCGTCTCCGCGTCATATGAGCGAAATCCATCGCTCCCGCCGGCATCGGCGCGATCAGATAGCGGGCCGGCTCCTCCTTTGCCGTGTTGCGCGATGGGTTTCGCTTCGCTCAACCCATCCTACGCTCTACTGCACCTCCACGCCGGCCGCCTGCACGACCTCCTGCCACTTGCGCCGCTCGGAGGCGATGAACGTCGCGAAACTGCTCGGGCGTCATCGGCGCGGCCACCGCGCCCACTTCGTGCAAGATTCTTCTGCAATTCCGGCTGCTCGAAGATCCGCTTCACCTCGGCGGCGAGCGCGTCGACGACCGGACGCGGGGTGCCCATCGGGCGCGAACGCGCCGTGCCACGAGGTGGCATCGAAGCCGGGCAGCGTCGCCGGCGACCGCCGGAATCTCCGGCGCGGTCGGGCTCGGCTGCGAACTGGTCACCGCCAGTGCGCGCACCTTTCCTGCCTTCGCCTGCGGCCAGGCCAGCGTGATATTGTCGAAGGCGAGATCGATATGGCCGCCGACGAGCGCGTTCATCACCTCGCCCGAGCTGCGGTAGGGCACGTGCACCATCTTGGTGCCGGTGCGCAGCTGGAACAGCTCGGATGCAAGATGCGTCGAAGTGCCGGCGCCGGAGGAGCCGTAGCTGAGCTTGCCTTCGTTCTTTTTCAGATGCGCGATGAGCTCCGCGACCGTGTTGACCGGCAGCTTGGGGCTCACCACCAGCATGTTCGGAAGGCGCGCAATGAGGCTCAGCGGCTGAAAATCCTTCTCGGCGTCGAACGTCACGTTCTTGTAGATGAACGGATTGATCGCATGCGTGCTCACGGTGCCCACGAGCAGCGTGTGGCCGTCCTTGGCCGCGCGCGCGACCGCGGCGGTGCCGACATTGCCGCCGGCGCCGGGGCGGTTGTCGACCACGAACGGAGTGCCGTATTTTTGCTGCAGGCCCTGGGCGAGCATGCGCGCGAACATGTCGGTGGTGCCGCCGGCGCTGAACGGCACGACGATGGTGACCTGGCGCTGCGGCGGCCAGTCCTGCGACTGTGCGGGAGCGGCGACGGCGAGCGTGGCGAATGCCAGAATGGAGATCAGCAGGCGCATGGGGAACCTCCCGGCGTAAGATCGATGACGTTGCCTTCCGTTGTGCAGAAAGGATAGCGCCATGTCGCCCCGGACGTCACTCGGCGAAAGCGAGCCGCGCCCGGCTCGCCGCGGTGTCCACCGCCACCCTGACCACCGTTCTGTTCAAGCGCGGCTTCCGCAATACCTTCATCCAGGGCATCCATCGGCTCAATCCCGCCGCGCCGGCGATGGTCGGTCCCGCCTACACCATGCGTTATATTCCGGCGCGCGAAGACCTCGATCATCTCGGCGTGTTCGAAGGCCGCAGCCATCCCCAGCGCAGGGGCATCGAGGAATGTCCGCCCGGTCATGTCTTCGTCATCGACAGCCGCCGCAACCCGGCGGCGGCCTCCGCCGGCGGCATCCTGGTCACGCGGCTGTGGAAGCGCGGCGCGGCCGGCATCGTCACCGACGGCGGCTTTCGCGACTCGCCGCAGATCGCAGCCATGCCGTTTCCCGCCTATCATGCCGCGCCGGCGGCGCCGACCAATCTGATCAGGCACCACGCCGTCGACCTCGACGTCCCGATCGCCTGCGGCGAGGTGGCGGTCTATCCCGGCGACATTCTGGTCGGCGACGGCGAGGGCGTGGTGGTGATCCCGCGCCACATCGCCGAGGAGGTGGCGGAGGAGGCGCTTCGAGCAGACCGCGTTCGAGGATTTCGTGCAGGAGCAGGTCGAGCAGGGCCGCTCCATCTTCGGCATCTATCCGCCCGCGCCCGCGGCGCGCGAGGAGTTCAAGGCTTGCGCGCCAAGCACGGCCGGTGACGAATCTGGCCGCGTACTCGGTCGCCGCTGCGTCGCCTCTCCCTTGCGGGAGAGGCGTCACGCCTGCGTCAACGGGCCCGAATGGTGAGGGGCGCGCGTTATTTCACGATGCGCTACGCTGGGGGCGAGGGAGGAAGAAAACATGCATGCAGGACATGCGGTTCGATTGGCGGCACTCGTCGCCGTCATCGCCTGCGGCTTCGTCAGCCCCGCCGCGGCGCAGAACTGGCCGACGCGGCCGGTGACCATGGTGGTGCCGTTTGCCGCCGGCGGCGGCACCGACGTGCTCGGCCGCATCATCGGCCGGCGTCTCTCCGAGATTCTGGGACAGCAGGTGATCATCGAGAACGTCGGCGGCGCCGGCGGCATGGTGGGCTCGGCGCGCGTCGTCAAGGCGCCGCCCGACGGCTATCAGTTCGTGCTCGGCAGCCGCGCCGATGCCATCAACCAGACGCTTTACAAGAACCCGCTCTACAATTTCGCCACCGATCTCGCGCCCGTCGTGCTGATCGCCGATCAGCCGACCATCCTGGTCGCGCGCAAGGATCTGCCCGCCGACAACCTGCAGGAGTTCATCGCCTACGCCAAGGCCAACCAGTCGACCATGCAGATGGGCTCGGCCGGCGCCGGATCGACCGGCCATCTCGACTGCATGCTGCTCAATGCGGCGGCCGGGATCAACGTCACGCACGTGCCGTATCGCGGCGGCGGGCCGGCGCTGCAGGATCTGATCGCCGGCCGCATCGACTATTTCTGCACGCTCAGCGCGACCGCGAAGTCGCAGATCGAGAGCAAGCTGATCAAGCCGATTGCGATCCTCACGCGCGACCGCTCGTCCATGCTGCCGAACCTCGCGACCGCGCAGGAGCAGGGCCTCAAGGATTTCGAGGCCTCGACCTGGTTCGGCTTCTTCCTGCCCGCGCGCACGCCGGCGCCGATCATGCACAGGCTCAACGAGGCCACCGTCGCGGCGATGGAGACGCCCTCGGTGCAGGAGCGGCTGCGGGAGGTCGGCACGACCGTCGTCGCGCCCGAGCGCCGTTCGACCGAACTATCTGCAGACATTCGTCGCGAGCGAGATCGCGAAGAACGCCGCGCCGATCAAGGCTGCCGGCATCGCGATGGAGTGAGCGTCGGCGCGCACGTCATCTCTCTCACCGGCGTAGGATGGGTTGAGACTTAAGGGCGTTACGCCCGTCTTCGCGGGCTATGGCGAAACCCATCACCTTCGCAGCAGAGCACGCGTTTTGCAATTCCACCCAAGATGCCGAGGCACGCTGCTTCGACTTTGTCTGTTTTACATTGCATGCAAATTGATAACCGCGATGGGTTTCGCTGCGCTCAACCCATCCTACGTGCTGATGTCTGGTTTGGAGCCGAATGCCGCCGCCACGTTCGATTCGCGTGGACTGATTTATCTGAAGTCGGACGAATGGGATCCCACTATCGTCGACTATAGTTCAGCGTAGCGAACTCGATCCAAAGGTGGCAAGCTCGCTCTATGGACGCGGGTTTGCCAAGCTCAAGAAGGGCGAGACAAACGAGGGCAATGCCGACCTCGCGGCGGTAAAGGAACTCGCGGCAAATATCGCCGAGCAGTTTGTACGTTACGGCGTGCAGTAAGAGCAGAGCCGCGCACCAGTGCCCGGTCCGCAGGTTCGCGTGGACCCGGATCGCGTAGACTTTGAAAAGATTGATCATTTTGGCTTCGTTCTGCCATTTCTACAATCTGTAGTTTAAATTGTTCAATTTTGCAATCATTTGGGCGGCTCATTGGCAAATTTGCGTCGCGACCGCGATTGGTGTTCGCGCGCTTGTGGATCCGGGGTGCGGGGGTCGAGGTCACAAACTTCACCACAGCGGCCAGCGACAAATCTGGCGCCATGGTCCGCGAAAGGTTGCCTACGGGCGAAGCGTTGCCTGATGGCGGTCGGTAATCATGCGCTCGACAACCAGGTGGCTGCCGATAGTCGACGCCGGCCCTTACTGGGGCGCGCTGATTTGTCCTCGTGCCGCGTCGAAAGCCCGGATCGCAAACTTGCGGCGCGACACTCGATGACCGCTACGGGCGATGGTGAAAATTGCATCTGAGTGGCGGGCGAGCCAAGCGGTGCTTAGCGGAGCGCGGCTTGAAACGGGCCGCTCAGTTCGCGTCGGGGGGCCCGTCCATTTCCCAATTTGCCGATTGTTGCGCGCACGTCGCGTTGGACGCACGCTCGTGGCGCCTGGGGGCGGGACAGCGCTGCGCGCCTTTTTGCCACCTAGCGCGGGCGAATTTGAGCCTCGCGGTGATCTTCATTTCCCGCGACCGGCTGCTCGCTTCTGAGCCGTGCTTGCGGCCCGCACAATGATCTCCCCGACCCTCCTGCTAAAGGCCGGGGTGTCAAACGGCGCGATCGCTCTGCAATACATCCAGAGCAGGGCCGACTTGTCCGTGCTGATGGCCCTTTTCGGGAAGCGCCTTCTTTCGGTTCGTTTTTGAGGCATGGGGTGGAGATCTGTGATCCGATCAAATCTGTGACCCGGCTCGCCCTCGAGGATTTGCATCGCGCGAGGCGACGCCAAGCGCCGTTCTTCGTCCTCAAGAGCACCCGTCCTCATCCATTGACATGCTGTTCGCAACGCCCACGCGCGTATCTTGGTTCGTGCGTAGGCGCCGGTAAAGGGCTTGATCAGCCAGTCCGTGACGCCCGCCGCGGCGCCGGATGCCTGATCTTCCTGTGCGGCGACCATGACCACGGGCAGTCGATGCTCGTCGATCGTTCTCTTGCTGGCGGATCGCGCGGCACGTCTCCATGCCGTCGATACGAGGCGGGTCGTGCTCAAGTATCGCCAGCGACGGGCGGTCTTTCGCAATGAGCGTTCGCGCCTCGTCCATGTTCGAGAAAAATTTAGCGCGAATGCCCTCGGCTCGAATGGCCTCGGAAAGGGCTGCTGCCATTTTTGTGTCCGCGACACCGAGAAGCACGGACCACTCGGCCCGCGCCGGCTCGATAGGCATCTCGGCCTGAAACTCTCCGGCGCGACGCGCGGAACCTTTCGCGGGGGACGGCTGCTACCTCCACGACCTGCCCTTCGACCGCGGCAAAAACGTCCAATGAAGATGCGTTTTCCCGCAACTTTGCCCGGACGTTTGCGACCAGGCGATCGATGGCGTCGTCATCTCTGAGCGGATCGTGATGGGTCAGCGCGACCCTCTTCACCTGCGCGTACTGGCCGAGCTTCACTACGTATTCGACGGAGCTATGGCCCCAGCCGACCTTGGCCGGATACTCATCGGCAGTGTATTGCGCGTCGTGGATGAGAAGATCGGCGCGATTGACGAATTCGGCGTGTCGCAGATCTTGCCCGGTGATATCCCCGTGGCCGGTTGCCAGCATGCGCGAGTGCGGTTCGTGGTCACAGGCATACACCACCGTTACCCCGTCGGCCTCCAACCGATAACCGAGCGTGAGCGCTGGATGATTTAGATAGCGGGTGGAGACTTTGATATCGTCGATATCGAAGGTGCCCTCGACAAGGTCGTGATAGCGAATCTTGGCTCCGCACTGATCGAGCGTGACGGGGAAATAGGTATACTGCATCTGCCCGGCCAGGGTTTCACGCAAGGATTGGCCGAGACCCTTGGGGCCGTATATGTCCCATTCGTTGCCGGGCACAAAAAGCGGATCGAAGAATGGGATGCCCTGGATGTGATCCCAATGCGTATGGCTGATCAGGATGTGGCCGCGCAAGCCTTTAGCGCCGGCCGACATCAGCTTTTGACCTAGCGAGTGTCCTCCAGTTCCGCAATCAACAATAACAAGCGTTCCTCGTGCCGACCGGACCTCGATGCACGAGGTGTTTCCTCCGTAACGAGCCGTGCTCGGTCCGGGCTTGGCTATCGAACCGCGAGTTCCCCAGAACTGTACCCGCACGTAGCCCTCCCCTCAGCCCTATACTCAGGCTGCGCCCACTCTGACGTCACAACTGCAGTTCGCGTCCGGTTCCGTCGCTTGCTGTTCCTAGCGTTCACTTCCGGCCTGGTTCGTTACGGATCATTCAAACTCCTGCTAGCACAACCGTCCGGTCATCGTTTCCGGCTCATGATTTCGTTGCTCAAATTGCTTGAGAAGGTTAGCGAGCGGGCGGGTATGGACTGCTCCAGAACGTACCCTGCGCAGAGGCGCCACCCGATTGCAGCTTGAACTTGCTCAACGGTTCGTTGCTCCTTATTATAATTACCTATTTCGCGTATCGATAGCCTGTGGCATCGATCAGGCTTCCTCTCCGAAAAGCGGAGTAGGCCCGAGTGACCGGCTAGCCTTAATAGGAGCCGGGATGAACCATCGTCGAATAACATCATCGATTTGGTCCGCAGGACGGAGCCACCGTTCGGCCAGCGCGAGCAAGTATGCCTTATCGACGCGCATGCTCGGTCGGCGGAGGACCCCAGCGTTGGTCTTCGTAGTCATCCTCTTTGGGCACGGGCGAAAGTTCCGATGGGCAGGGTGCCATCGGACATAACGCTGGAAAGCCGCATAAGGTTCCAGGCGCTCGTTCTCGCCTCAAGAATCGCGAATTCGATGGTTCTATACAGGGAGTGTGGGACCCGGATACGGGCTTGCGCACTTGAGTAGGAAGGGGAGGACGTGGCTTGCCCTTGCTTCCATCACGCTGGCTGCGGCAATCGGATTTAACGGCTGGTAATTAGGTCTCCGACCGGCTAGCTGCGTGGCGCTCGCGCCCGCGCACCAGTGCCGGTCCCCTGTCCTCGCCTCATAGACGAACGGCTTGGCTCTCGGAATCACGGCGACTGAGCCGGATCAACGTGCTCCTGGCTGCGCTGCCTCCACGTCTCGCTGTACTCGTCAGGCAGCTCGAAACTCGGCAAAGCGAGCGGTCAGTGATTATGCGATGTGGGCCACAAACATGCGCGCGGGTAGCGCACCGGGCGTCGTAGACTCGAGCACCCAGACCGAAGGTGTACCGTTGACGAGATCGGCGGAGCGATTCCCGCGGCGCGAGTCACGTTCAGGCATTTGCCGCAGACGCGAATGTGGACCCGCGAGCACAATGTACAAAGGACGCATCAGGGACGCTGCGCAAATGGATCAACCATTGTGGCCGTGGCATTAACAACCCGAGCAAATGGCCATGATGCGCTTTATTCGCTGGCTCTCATCCTCTTCCTTGTCACGCCGTTTATGCGATGACGATTTGGCGGGCTTGGGGTCAACTGAAAGCGCGTCTGTGCTGTCCTCGATGTCCCGTATGTCAGCGAAATTAGGAGGGTCTCGAGCTTGAAGGCCTGGACTCGTTTGAAACCCAAGCGGCCCGTCGCGCGCCGTTATCAGCAAGCACCGGTGCTACAGGGGCGCGCTTTTCGCTTTTTGCTTTGTCAAGCATCGCAACGCTCGGCGGAAAATCATAGCTCAGGGCGTACGTGTCGCGCGGCGGGTAGGATGTCTCGAGTACGCCTGGGCCACCCCTTGGCCCGAACCTGTAGTTCAAGCCGACCCGCACGATGTTGTCGCGATAATCGGCGGACTGAAACGCGTCGCCCTTGCCCAGCACATTGGGGATCCGCGTATTCGACTCTATATCGTTGGCCGCAATGTAAAGATATTCGAGTTTGGCCGACCAGTTGCCCACAAAGCGACCTCAACGCCTGCACCCGCCGTCCATCCGAGCGTGGTCGCCGAAAGCGATTGGAAACTACCGGTCACCCCTCCAGCGGTCACGATCAAATCGTTGGATGCGTTTACCAGCGCGGCACCGGCCGTCACGTAGGGCATGAGCCAGTCGAACGCCCAACCGAGTCTGGCGCGTCCGGTCGTGATCGATCTGATCTTTACTGTTTCGGCGGCGGTACAGCCGGTCGTGCAGGCAACCGTGAAGCCGCCTTGCTGTCCCGACCACTGCGCGTCGAGTTCGGCGCCGAATACGACCATGCCAGCTTGCCAGTTAAATCCAATCTGGCCTCCGGCGATAGCGCCGCTCGCTTTGCCTGATCCGTTTAGCCTCGTCCTGCCCAGCTCGGTCGGGCCGCGCCCGAACGGGGTCGTTACGCCTCCTTGAAATTCGAAACCTACAAATCGCCTTCGAAAATTGTATTTGATGATCCTTGTGCCCAACCGTAACCGGCGTTCGCCCCGAAATAGAGGCCTGTCCATTCAACGGCTTGCCTCGGGATGAAAGGAGCCGGCCGGTAGAGAGGTGGCGCGGTCATCGGCCAGTCAGCCGCTAAGGACGCAGCAGGCGTCAAGGAAAGTGCGACAAACGCCGTCACCATTCGATTTTTCATGCCACGCCCCCACGCCCCCATCGCGACCCGGTCAATCCTAGTTCACTAGTCGATTCTGAGGTGGCAAAATTGTCACACTCGGCCGAAGAATCCCTGATCTCCACTTCGGATTCGAGGGCTAGCAAGTGTTACCGCCCATCCACCGAAGACCGTCCAAAACCAAATCATCATCTGGGAACGTCATGACGTGCGCCCGGCCAGCTGCTCACTGTGCGTGGCGAAGAAGGTATCGGAGGCGACCACGAGTCCGCCCGGCCGTAGTTGGACCAGGGCTTGCGAAATCGGAAGGTGAGGTGTCGGTGCAAAGAAGTCCACCAACTCAGACAGGGGCCTCTGCGCCTTCTTCACCGCTTCGCCCGTTGAGCCTAACTTGATGATTATGGGGGGCTAAGTCAGTTGAGTGCCCGCACCACCGCTCGCGGGTAATAGCAGGTCGAGCGCGTCGCGACCGCGGGCAGGGCGTAGGGGTTGATGTGCGGTGACCACAGGCAGGCAAACGCGATAAAGTCGCCGTACTGCCGGTGCACGCTGGTGATGCGGTGGTACTTGTCCCAGCGCGCGCAGTACTGGGCGGCGACCTGCTGCGCGATCGCCTCGTTCTCGCACGACCACGAGATGATTCCGCCGGTGTCGTTGGCGTGATAGATCGGAGGCGAATTGAACTGAGCCTGAGCGCTGCCGCCCAGCAGCAAGACAGCGATCACGCCAAATAGCGCCGCGCGCATCCTCACGCCTCCCACTTGTCCCGGCTTGGAGCTTAGACGCGCGAGCCGCGCAGGGAAAGCCGGGTCGGTCGCGAAAGCCCGAAAGCGTCGGAGTGTTGCCGATCGGCACGGGCCAGCGCGGGATGGGTGCCCGGTTCAAGCCAGCCGACAAGCCTTCACGGCGTGCGTGGCCGGAACGCCACAGTGGGGGCCTTTCTTCGCTCGGCCGCTGTGGACATCTTGATTCCGCCGGGGTCGGGGGTCACGGTCGCCCCAGCTATCGTACGGGGGGTCCGATCATGTCCGGCCGCGCTTTCCTGCTTCGCCTGCGCATTCGCCGCGGCGCTTGCCGCGCTGTCGGCCGGCACGGCCCGCGCCGCGGGCTGGCTGGAGATGAACTTTTATCTCTCCGGTCCGCGCTACGACGGCGTGCTGCCGCCGTGCGACTACCGGGATGCGCTGGTCAAGATCGCCTCGCGCTTCAACCAGAAGGAAAACGTGTACTGGAACACCGATCTGCGGATCGTCAATTTCGAGAGGATCCGCGAGACCGCGTTCCGCCCCTGGGCCGCCAATACCATTCCACGCCGCTATTGCAGCGGCATCGTCGAGGTCACCGACGGCCGCAAGCACACCATCCACTACTCGATCGCCGAGGACACCGGCATGATCGGCGCCAGCTGGGGCGTGGAGTGGTGTGTGGTCGGGCTCGACCGCAACTGGTCCTATAATCCGGCCTGCAAGATGGCGCGGCCGTAACGCCGAGCCTCAGGCGGCGTCGGCGTCGATGCGGCGACTTCGCGCATCGCGGTCGCGCACAATGCGATAGCCCTGCGCTCGCAGCGCCTTGAGCAATCCCTGGTTCAATACAATCAACACCAAATCGAATTTGACTGCGAAGCCCAAGGTTGGTCCTTGTGCGGCCAACGACAACTATCTGGCAAGATCAGACGGCTTGAACAAGTCGTCAAAAACGCCGACCGCCAGCCTGAAGGGCCTGCGCATCTATTTGTCCGATGGCGAGGCGCTGCCGGTCGAGGTCGCGCCGCCGTTGTCGGCGCGAACTCTGCGCGTCGCGAAGATGATTTAAACCGGGATTCCCCGGATGACTCCCGAACTGGCGTGAATATTCGCGCTTTTCCGGCCTTGCTGCAGAAACTCGCAATAGCCGAGGCGCCATGCTGCTTGAAGTCGGTAGCGAGCGCGAGCAGGAAATCCTTGTTGAACGATTTACGCGTAGCCTCCCAATGAGCCGCCAGGGTTTCCAGATGAGCGGCGTTTAGGAAATTCGTTTGGTGGAGACTTGTGCCTTGGCGTCGAGTTATCGATAGGCGCCCTAATGTCGCATGTCGCGCCAAGCGCATTTGCGATGGGTCATGCGATGGGCTACGCGCCGGGGCGGAACGACCGGCCATATCGACTGCATGCTGCTCATTGCGGCGGACCGGGATCGCCGTCACCAGCGGCCGTATCGCGGCGGCGGGCCGGCGCTGCCGGATTTGATCGCCGGCCGCATCGACTATTTCTGCACGCTCAGCGCGACCGCGAAGACGCAGATCGAGAGCGGGCTGATCAAGCCGCTTGCGATCCTCACCCGCGAGCGCTCGTCCATGCTGCCCAAGCTCGCGACCGCGCAGGAACAGGGCCTCAAGGATTTCGAGGCCTCGACCTGGTTCGGCTTCTTCCTGCCCGCGCGCACGCCGGCGCCGATCATTCACAAGCTCAACGAGGCGACCGTCGCGGCGATGGAGACGCCCTCGGTGCAGGAGCGGCTACGGGAGGTCGGCACCACCATCGTCGCCCCCGAGCGCCGTTCGCCCGACTATCTGCAAAAATTCGTCGCGAGCGAGATCGCGAAGAACGCCGCTCCGATCAAGGCGGCCGGCCTCGCGATGGAATGACTCGCGATCCCAGCCGAATGAGCAGCATCGCCATACCTTTTGGCGTTCGCGCGCTTTATATTAGCCGTTTGGCAATGATCGACGCGTAGAGCTCCCCAGACCGCTGCGTGTTCACCGGCGAGGTCGAGCAGGCGGGGAGGGTGCCTCGGGCGGGGATGTCCCGGTCGAGCCGTCCGAGATCGGGTCGGCGAAGAATTACTGGTTCAGGTGCGAGGACTGTCACTACGACTGGGCGACCTGGCTCGCGCCCTCGATCGTGTTCGTTCTCGCTGTCGTTCGTCACCGACCAGTGCCCGAACTGCCAGAAGAAGAACGTGCCGGCCTACATGGTCGACACCACAGCTAGGCCGAGTTCTTCTCGACCAGGAAGCGTGTCGGGCTCGGGCAGAAATGCGCAGCGCGACTTTTGAGGTTCTATGGTTTTATCTTTTCGCCTTCGCAATCGTTCAGGTCGGTGCGCCTGCTCGAGGGAACTCGGTGGGCAAATTGGGTCGCGACGGCGATTGCCGACACACTTATGGAACCCGTGTGCGGCGTCGAGGTGACAACTTCACCACAGCGGCCAGGAGTCGGTCGGCCGTCATGGTCCGCGAAAGGCCGCCTACGGACGAGCGTCGCCTGATGGTGGTCGACCTGTCTCCTCTGCTCCAGCAATCATGCGCTCGATTACCAAGTGGCTGCCGAGATAGTCGAGGCCGCCCTTATCGGGCGTGCTGATTTGCCCTCGGTCCGCATCGAAAGCCCGGATGGCAAACTTGCGCCGCGACAACTCACGTCGTTCGTAGCGGTCCATGGCTGCAGAACCGGCGAGCCATATCGGAAAGGATAGTGGCGAATTTCTCCGGGCCCTCAGGCTTGGTCTGCAGGTTCCTGAGGAGAGGCCGCAGAATAACCGGAACAGGGCCTTTGATGCGGGCAAGCTGGCGGGCAATTCTCGATTTCGTCCTCAACTTCGAGGGAGACTCTAATCCGGACCGCCAATTGCACGAGCGAGGAAGGCATGGCGCGCATGACGCACGCGGCGCAGATCAATTTGTGCTTCTGCGATGCGACATGCGAGTTCATGGATTTCAGCGTTGGTGGTCGGACCTGCAATCTCGCGTGCCAGTTCCTCGACCTCTTGCGAAATATGGATCGGAAAGAACGGGGAGACTGAGCCCGTGGCGACGCGCGTTTCTGGTCGAGCGAGCTCGACCCTCGGCGGTCTTCGGTCCGGTGCTGGCACGCGCGTTCGAGCGGTTAGCCTATCTTGCGCTCGCTGGTCACTCTGCATTGTCCCTTCGGCCGATTTCGGGTCGTCGATGACTTGAATTTCGCCGTGCTCGAGTTGGTGCACGGTCGCCCGCAGCGAGTGGGCGAGCGTGGCCCGATGGCGGTCGATCTCGCGCAAAATAGCGTTGCGACAGGACTCCTTGATCGTGATCATTCGTTCGATGCGCTCCACGACATCAAATTTTCGGAGAGCGTCAGGGCGATGACTGCGTCCATAGTCAGGCCGGCGGAGTTCAAGAATGCGGTTAACCCGCTTGATGGCACTCGGTTTGCGTGCGGCCCAATCGCTCGGAAGTGTCGTCGCCTGGGGGTAGCCGACTATCGCAGCAAGACTGTTTGACGGCTTTATGACTGGTCGCCGTCAGCAGATTCGCCTTGAGGCGCCGCAGCGCGAAATCTCCAGGTGTAATCGGCGACGTCCCGAACCCAGATATCCTCGAGAATGTCGGCGGGCTTCACGCCTGCGGAAATGCGGACGAGAAGTTCGTCATAGGCGGCGGCATCCTCGCCCTCGATGAGCGGTGGCGGGCCAAACAGGGCAAATCGTGCGGCGGACCTATCGGCTGCACTCGTCGGGTTGGTTGGAGATTTCGTCAGTTTGTTGATTCTCGCCATTGGAAGTAATCCTGCGCCCCCGCTTTGCGTTATGGCCGATTGCAACCACAAACTTGCCGAACCTCGCCGCTCGCCTCGCCAGCTGCTCCCCGGAGCGCGACATTGCAGGCCTCCGGTATCGAGCATATAGCTGGATTTCAAAAGTCCCTGTTAGCATCACGCAAACGCATCGGCGGTTACTCACTTATCCGGACCCGGTTTTCGGTCAGATCCGTAGAATTGCCGGCGCGTTGAACATCCGCTAACGCGGTCCAAGACGAGCCTGGACTTGACATATAAAGGCGTTAGTCGTACTTCATTATGCCTACGTTCAAAAGAAATCAAGTAGAGGAGGCCATCTCCCGCGCAATCGATCCGACTGCGGAAAAGCCTTCAACTGACCTGCTTAACCGGTTGAAACGCCTGCTCGACACCGACCGCAGCTTTGGCAGAAGTGCCAAGTCGAGTGGACCCGGAAAAGGCTACCTACGCCTTCTTTTCGCAAGACGCTGCCGGAAGGGGAATTGAGGTTCGGTTCCAGGAGTACGAGGCGTTCGCCCTTCTAATCGGGTGGCGCTTCCTTGAGCATGGATTTCCGCAGCAGAAGGCTGTCTTGGCGCTGCGACGCATGCGCCGTCCCCTCGAGCAAGAACATGCGCGAATAATGCAGCTAGATCCGAACGCCCTATTCGACCAGCAACGGATCAGAGATGCCGCTCGACCGGGGCAACGATATCTGAACAACACAGCTCCGGTTTTCCTGGTCATCTGTTCCAGTGAGGAAGAACTCAGCCAAGACGGACGAACGGTCAATCAAATCGGTTTCGATCTGCCGGAACGAAGCTGACCTGATGCAACTCATCAAATCGCATTTCGGACTAAACACGATTTTCGAGCTCGTAGGCACGTCACACCTTTTGCACGATCGTCTTTTGAGAACCCCGCCCAGCCAGCGCGGCCGCCCAAGCAAGTACGAGTAAAGGAAGCGCTACTGATACCTGATCCAAAAGGCAACCGAGCCAATAGATATCGTGTTGAAGGGGCGAGCACCACTTCGCGATAGTGTCCGTTGCCGTGCCTACGCGCGCGCTTGCCACTGCTCGACTTGACTACTCACTCGACTGATCCGCACCGGCACGAAAACTCCTCGCACGCCATGGAGGAACGCCGGCGATTGTCGCCGCTGATCCGAAATCGCGCACTTTATCCTCAATGTGAAAATGACGAGCGGGCGACCAGTGAGCCCCTGGCGTAGCAGTTGTCGCCCATGTCCGGCTTTGCCACAGCCGAATGCTGTTCCTGCGGGCCTATCCGCGCGAAACGCAGCCCGACCGCGCTGGCCGCGACCGAGTATTTGTTGTTGTCGAAGCGTCCGGTCGTCCAGGCCTATGACCGCATCGTGATTCGCCAGGACGGCCGGATCGTCGGCGAACATCGGCGCTCCTTCGGCCGCGGCGATACCGTCTATGACCCTTGGCATTACGTGCCGGTGCTCGCCCGCAAGCCCGGCGCCTTGCGCAATGCGCGCCGTTCAAGGACTGGGTGCTGCCGGCCGCCATGGAGCGCGTGCGGCGCAAGCTCGCCGGCGTCGGCGATGGCAATCGGCAGATGGTCGACATCCTCACGGCGGTGCTCACCGACGGGCTGCCGGCGGTCGAGGCCGCCTGCGCCGAGGCGATCGCCCACGGCGTCCACTCCGCCGATGTCGTCCTCAACATCCTGGCCCGCCAGCGCGATCCCGGCCCGCCGGCCACGATCCTTACCCCGGCCGCGCTGACGCTGCGCCATGCGCCCGATCGCCGATTGTGCCCGTTACGACAACCTCAGGAGAACCATCTGATGGAACGCACCCAACTCTTCGACCTCATGGGCGAGCTCAAGCTCTACGGCATGAAGGCCGCCTTCGACGAGATCATGGCCACCGCCGTCAAACGCCAGCACGAGCCACAGCGCATCGTCGGCGATCTGCTCAACGCCGAGATCAGCGAGAAGCAGGCGCGCTCGATCAAGTACCAGCTCACCATCGCCAAGCTGCCGCTCGCCAAGGACCTCGACGACTTCCAGTTCGAGAATACGCCGATCAACGAGACGCTCGTGCACGACCTCGCTGGCGGCGGCTTCATCGCCCAGCAGCGCAACGCCGTGCTGGTCGGCGGGACCGGCACCGGCAAGACCCATCTCGCCATCGCCATCGCCAGAAGCTGCATCCGCTCCGGCGCCCGCGGCCGCTTCTACAACGTCGTCGATCTCGTCAACCGGCTCGAGACCGAGACCCGCAACGGTCGGCAGGGCCGGCTCGCCGATCATCTGACCCGCATGGACTTCATCGTCCTCGACGAACTCGGCTATCTGCCCTTCGCCCAATCCGGCGGCCAGCTCCTTTCCACCTCGTCAGCCGGCTCTACGAGCGCACCTCGATCATCGTCACCACCAACCTCGCCTTCGGTGAATGGCCGAGCGTCTTCGGCGACGCCAAGATGACCACCGCGCTGCTCGATCGCCTGACCCATCACTGCGACATCATCGAGACCGGCAACGACAGCTGGCGCTTCAAAAGCCGGGACGACGATCACGCCACAACCCGCGCTCGCGCCGTCTCCGCAACCCCGGCCAGCTCCGACGGCGCGAGCGCTACCGCCAAAACCGCCGCTCAAAGGGGTCCCTTTTGGATGCCGATCTGGGGTCCCGATCCGAACGCCGATTGACACCTCCGTGGTCCGTCATCGATGTTTTTTGGGCCTTTGGGGCTTCCGAAAGCGTACCCCTTCCCCTCCTCCGTTTTCCTCAATGAAATCGATCCCGGCCCCTTCAAACGCTCGGCGGATAGCCGCCTCATTCGCGAGCGTAACCGGGACTTCCCCCTCCACAACTTCGGCTCGTCGGATGGTAGCCACGCCGACTTTTGAAGCGAGGGCTAAGTCGAGAGCCGTCCATCGGATCAGCGCTCGAGCTGCACGCATCTGAGCACTAGAGATTTTTTTTGTCGGAGGCATTGATCTTTTTTACATCGTATGATGTATTCTACATCTATCGCACCGTCAGGCGCCGGCCAACGCCGGAAACTTACTCTGAGCACCTCAAACCGGAGGGGTCTATGAGTGCGACTTTGTGGGCAAAGTCATACGAGAGCCGTCGTAGCTTCATTGGGGGCTCAGATGCCCGGATCATCATGGGATCTGACGAAGCCGCCCTACAGCGCCTCTGGCGAGAAAAGCGGGGCGAACTGGAGCCGCAAGAGCTTTCAGGCAATCTGCTCGTCCAGCTGGGGCTCGCGACCGAACACCTGAACCGGCAGTGGTACGAGCGCACGACCGGGCAAGTGGTCAAGGACGTCCAAAGCTGGGTCCGCCACCCGGTGATCCGCTGGATGGCGGCGACGCTGGACGGCATGGTCGAAGGCACCGGCGCAGTGTTCGAAGCGAAATTCATGCTGCCGTGGTCGTTCTCGGAGGAGGCAGCGGCGGAGAAGCACATGGCCCAGCTCCAGCACAACATGTGGGTCACCAATGCCACCGCCGCGGTGCTCTCGATTATCACCGGCGGCGGGAAGTGGGTCGAGATCAAGATACCAGCCGATTCGCTCTATCAGCACCTTCTTTTGACGGCGGAAAAGAAATTCTGGCGCTGCGTCGAGAGCGGCGAGCGCCCTCGCGTCTTCGGCGTCGAGCCACCGCGGGCCCGCATCGAGGCGGTGCGGATCGTCGATATGAGTGCGTCAAATGCCTGGGCCGAATTCTCCAGTGTGTTTCGGCGCACACGCGAGGCCCACCTCGAGCATGAGAACGCCAAGGCGGAGCTCAAAGGCCTCATGCCAGAGGACGTCAAGGAGGCGATCGGGCATGGGATTAGGGCCAGACGCTCAAAATCAGGCGCCGTGAGCTTTGATGTCCTGAGCGCGGAGGGCGGCAGCCATGCACCGCTCCAGTGATACAATCGCTACCATTGCGGCTGCCCTTGCCAAGGCGCAAGTGGAGCTGACCAATCCAGAGAAGTCGCTCGTTGCCACCATCCGGTCCCCCTTCCCCCGGGAGGCGGACCGCACCTTCCGCTATGCCCCGCTGTCGAGCGGGTTGGACATCGTGCGCAAGAGCCTTGGCCGGCATGAGATCGCGACGATCCAGGCAACGGGCATCGATAAAGAAGCCGGCCTTCTTCGCCTCACGACCGTTCTTGCGCATTCGTCCGGGGAATGGATCTCCTCGGAATGGCCGGTATGCCAGATCAGCGACATCGCCTCGGCACAGCGCATGGGAGCCGCCCTCACCTATGCGCGGCGGTATGCCCTTTTCACGCTCGTGGGCATTGCCGGAGAAGATGATCTCGATGCCCCGGATCTCGGCGCTGCCCCAAGCCTGCAGCGGAGCTGCCACGGCCGGGCAGCCAATCAAATGGGCAAGCTGCGGCAGGGAAACGGACAGCGCCTGGTGATGGAAAGCTTCCAGAGTCCTCCGCAAGGTCCGTCCTCGGAGTACAGCTATCGGCAAGCCTTCGGGAGAGCCTGATTGAGCAAATGGCGGCTATAAATTCGGCGGACGAAGCGGCGGCCTGGGCGCATCGAATTTGCCTGCCAAGAACACGCTGACAGCCGCAGACGCGAAAATAGTGGAGGAGCGGTTCCGAGCAAGGCTCTCCGCGATCGACCCCTCGCATGGAGCTTGTGACCGTCCGGCCAAGGGTTATGAGCCGCCTCATGCTGTCCCGGACCAAATCGGGGTGTCCAGCGCGTCGGACGCGGCTACCCGCCAGAATGCATCGATGCGGGCCACCAAGAAGCAATCTCGCAGCGATGCAATCCGTGCGTTGGGAAAAACGGTTCGCCTGCGCGATAAGGATCACCGGAGATTTGTGCTGCGACAGGCGTGCCTCGTGTGCGGCCGTGTGCCGTCGGATCCGCATCATCTCACCTTTACACAACCGCGTGCGCTCGGGCGCCGTGTGAGCGACGAGTTCATCGTCCCGGTCTGCCGAGTCCATCATCGAGAGCTCCATCGCTCTGGTAACGAGGCCGCATGGTGGCGGAATCTCAACATCGACCCGATTCCTATTGTGCTTGGGCTCTGGGAGCAGACGCGGACGG
>CAWHCK010000032.1:0-17507 GCA_963827585.1 uncultured Alphaproteobacteria bacterium | reverse complement strand
CCGTTGGCGAAGGCGGCCTGGTAGGAGCCGGTAAGATCGAAGATCACGCCGGACATCCAGCCTCCGAGCGCCATGCCGAGGAGCGTCGCCATCAGGATGATGCCGAGCCGCGTGCCGGCCTCCTTCGGGAGGAAATATTCCCGCACGATGATAGCGTACATCGGCACGAGTCCCCCCTGGAACAGGCCAAACAGGGCCGAGATCACATAAAGTGAAAACAAGCCGTCGAAGAAAAGATAGAGGAGCAGCGCCACCGCCTGCAGGCCCGAGCTCAAGAGCAGCGTCGCCACGCCGCCAATTCGGTCCGCGACGAAGCCCGAGGCGATGCGGCTGAAAATCCCGAAGCCCAGCATCAGGGACAGCATCTCCGCACCGCGCGCCACGCCGTAGCCGAGATCGCCGCAATAGGCGACGATGTGGACCTGAGGCATCGACATGGCCACGCAGCAAGACAGGCCGGCGATGAACAACACCGCCTGCAGCGCATTGGGCGAGAGGCCGAGGCCGCCCTGCGCTTCTGCCGCGAACGCGTTTGCATCTTCGAGCCCTTGCATGGGGGCGCGGCGACGCATGGCCAGCAGAAGCGGCGGCATGGCGAGGACGCAGAACACGCCGATGCCGACATGGGTTATCCGCCAGCCCTCGGCCACCATGAAATGATGCAGGACCGGCGGCCAGACGACGCCGGCGAGGTAATTGCCGGAGGAGGCAATGGCGACCGCGATGCCGCGGCGGAGTGCGAACCATTGCGAAATGTCCGCTACCAGCGGCCCGAATGTGGCCGAGGTGCCCAAACCGATCAGCGCGTATGCGAGCGCAAACATGGCGAGATTGGGCGCGAAGCCAGCGGTGGTGAAGCCGATGCCGAGCGCGACTACGCCGCACAGCACGGGCGCTACGATGCCGAGGCGGTCGGACAGCCGTCCCATCGCCACGCCGCCGAAAGCAAAGCCGATCATGGCCAGCGTGTACGGCAGCGACGCGTCCGCGCGCGCCACGCCGAACTCGGCCTGCACCGCCGGCAGCACGACCGGCACCGACCACATGCCAGCGCCGCCGATGGTACTGAGCACCACGGCGGCAACAAGCCGCCACCAAGCCTGCGGGGAGTCGATCCCGGCGTGGACAGTCCCGGACGTGAGCATGATGATTCGGCGCTTCTTCCGGCGTTCCCTGCGGTTTTCTTGTTCTATAGCTTCGAGTCCGACTTCCTTGCCAAGCGGGCGCACGTCACGCAACATCAATCCGGCGAAAAGTCGGCGGGCACCGGCATGGCTGGTGCGCGCTGAAACCATGATCCAAGAAACCATGACATGCTGCGAGGATCCCATACATGCCCGAGATCACGATTCACAATCCCGACGCGCTGGGCAAGCCGCTCGGCCAGTATTCGCAGATCACGCGCGTCAAGGCGTCCGAGTTTCTGTTCATCGCCGGCCAGGTGGCGACGGACAAGGCCGGCAAGACCATCGGCGCGGACGATTTCGACGCCCAGTGCCGACAAGTCTTCGCCAACGTCGAGGCCGCGCTGAAGTCGCAGGGCGCGAGCTTCGCCAACGTCGTCGAGTTCACGACCTATCTCGTGCATTCCCAGGACATCCCGAAATTCATGACGTTTCGGCTGCGTGAATTCCCGCGCATGTTTCCAAACGGCATCTATCCGCCCAACACGCTGCTGATCGTCGACCGGCTGGTGCAGGAGCCGTTCCTGATCGAGGTGCAGACCGTCGCCGCGCTGTGACGCTGCCGTTCGAAGACTGCTGACCCATTCCCCACCCCGCCGGCCAAGCCCCCGTTGGATCGCTCACGAAAACATGCTGTCTTGGCGGCTCAACCGCAACGGATCAAGCCATGCCCATTCATCTCCAGCCCGGCCCGGACACGGTGCACTGGGGCTATTTCGACGCGCGTCTTTCCCCGCAGCTGACCATCGACAGCGGCGAGCGCGTCACGATCTCGTCGGTGTCTGGCGGACCCGAGCTGATGCCCGCCCCGCCGCTCGTCGTTCCGCCGGCGCTTCCCGCCATTCACGCCAAGGTCATGCGCCAGCTCGGACCCCACATCTGCACCGGCCCGATCGCCGTCAAAGGCGCCAGGCCCGGACAGGTGCTGCAGGTCGACATCGAGGCGATCGACGTGTTCTACGACTGGGGCTACAACTCCGTGCGTCCACTCGTCGGCGCCCTGCCGGACGATTTTCCCGAGACCCGCAACATCCACATCGTTCTCGACCGCGCGCGCAAGAGCTGGCGGCTGCCATGGGGCCAAGAGGTTCCGGTCGCGCCGTTCTTCGGCGTGATGGGCACCGCGCCGCCGCCGGCGTGGGGCATGATCTCGACGGCGCCGCCGCGCCGGAACGGCGGCAACCTCGACAACAAGGAGCTTGTCGCCGGCACCACGCTCTATCTGCCGATCTTCGTCGAGGACGCGTTGTTCTCGGTCGGCGACGGCCACGGCGCGCAAGGCGACGGCGAGGTCTGCATCACCGCGGTCGAGACCGGATTGACCGGAACCTTCCGCCTCACGGTGCGCGACGACATGCGCCTGGAATGGCCCATGGCCGAGACTCCCACCCATATGATCACGATGGCGTTCGACCCCGACCTCGACGACTGCGTGGTGATCGCGCTGCGGCAAATGCTCGATCTCATTTGCGCGCGCGCCGGGCTCGACCGCTACCAGGCCTATGCGCTGGCGAGCCTCGCCGCCGATTTGCGGGTGACGCAGGTCGTCAACGGCAACAAGGGCATCCACGTGATGCTCGACAAGCGTTACCTGAGGCCTATCGCAAATGCCGGGTGAATGTACCCTGCGCGCTGGCAGGCCGCTCAGTCCGCCTCGAGCTTGATCATCTCGGCCACTTTGTTGTCTTTGGGGTCGACGATCACGATCTGTTGCGCGGTGAGGAAAAACCTGTGCGCCTTCACCTGCGGCACCTTCTGTCCGATCTCCGCGGGCATGGGCTTCGGGCTGATGCCCTGGGGTACGGGTTCGCCGACCGCGGCCTGGACGTCGGCTGAGGTTGCGTCGGCCTTGGCGTCCTTGATGAGCTCCCTGATGGTGTGACGCTGTTCCAGCGTGAGATTGATCTTGGGCGTCGGCACCAGCTCTTCCTGCGGCGGCGCCTGCTGGAGCGGACTTTGCGCTCCTGGCGTTTGCGAATGCGCTGACGTGCCCACCCACGACAGCGTCAATGCGAGCGCAACGATGATCGACCCCTTGTGCATCTATTCCTCTCGAGCGGCCGGTTGTTGAGCGCGGCCGGGGTTCGAATGGAGTGAACTTTTTCCTACAGGAATGGTTCCATGGAGGGGGCTGCGCCCGAGAGGCGCATCGAATTCGGCCTGCAAAGTCGCCATATTGGGTGCCGTGGCATCAAGGTCGGAAGGATCGGCTTTCCCGGTCATGAGCAGGGCATTCGTCAAGGAACCGGACGGCGCAGACGCATTCGAGGAGCTGCCGGAGCGGCCGGTCTCGGCGCAGCCAAACCTGGTGACCGCCGAGGGGCTCGCGCGCATCGAGGCTGAAATCTCGCGCCTGCAGCAGGAGCACGCGGCCGCCCAGGCCGCCAACGACCGCGGCGCGCTGGCGCGGGCGGCGCGCGATCTGCGCTATTGGAACGCGCGGCGGTCGACCGCGCAGCTCGTTCCCCCGCCTGGCGATTCCACGCAGGTGCATTTCGGCTCGACGGTAACCATCGTTCGCGACGACGGGCGCCGCCAGACCTTCCGCATCGTCGGCGAAGACGAAGCCGATCCCGCGCATGGAACGATTTCGCACGTGTCGCCGCTGGCGCGCGCCTTGTTCGGCAAGCAGCTCGGTGACACGATCCAGGCCGGGCAGTCGCAGGCGGAGATCGTCGAGATTGTTTGAGGCACGGCGGAAATCGTCACCACATGCAGCGTTGCAAACCGAGCAAACCACGCCTATATGTCCGCCACTCCAGATTTTGCCTGCCTTGCTTACTCGCCCGTACCGGGCCTTTCCCAAGAACACGCCAAATCCGGATATCGGCTTGCGCATATGGTTGTGCGGGCCAGACGCCTTGCGCGTTTTCAAGGAGGCCAACATGGCAACAGGTACCGTGAAGTTTTTCAACGCCCAAAAAGGCTTCGGCTTCATTCAACAGGAGAATGGCGGCCCCGATGTGTTCGTTCACGTCTCGGCCGTGGAGCGCGCCGGAATGCGCGGCCTCGTCGAGGGACAAAAGGTCAGCTTTGACATTGAAGCCGACCGGCGGAGCGGCAAGTCTGCGGCAGCAAATCTGCAGGCCGTCTGAGCAATGGCGTGAGGACCGAGCCCGGCGCGAAAGGCGCCGGGCTTTTCATTTTTCAATTGGCGCGGACGTGGGGTGTATCCGCATCTGGAAGTGGATGGCGAATATGGCTCGGAAACCAGGCGCGCGCGCTGAATTCGTACTGTTCGACGTATTCTACGAGGACGGCTCGCAGCGCTCCAACCGCAAGGTGCCGAGCACGGCGCTCGGTGGCATGGACGGTGACGCTCCCGCGCGTGCGATCATCGAACAGCAGGACCGCGCGATCGCGGAGAAGTCGGGCCTCCCGGCGATACCCATCAAGGGTATGCGCCGCTCCGGTGCGAAGTAGGCAGGCGTACTAGATTTCGCTACGATCCGCTGGACTGCGAGGTCCCGCGGCCCCCGGCCCCCAGGCGCGCCGGCAGCGCCGTTGCCTCGCACGGATCGTTCGGCGCCATGGCGCAGGTCTGGCGCAGGTCTAACGTCGGCAGGGAGGTGGAACACCATGCACGTCTTCAGTCTGCTCAAGGAGCAGGAGTGGAATCCGAAGCGCCACGTCGAGAAGGTTCTCGCCGAGATCGGCGAGGGCGATGCGACGGTGGCGTGCTGGGAGCCGGGCCAAATCAGTCCCAACCATTGTCATCCCGACGCGACCGAGATCTATTTCTGCTTCGAAGGCGGCGGCAAGATGCGCACGCCCAAGGAGACGATCGACGTCGTCCCCGGCTCGTTCGTGGTGCATCCGCCCGGCGAGCTGCACGAATACATCAACGGACCGCAGCGCACGCTCCTGTTCCGCGTACGCTACGGCGACGACATGGCGAGCCGCCACTTCGAGTGGCGCGGCAATGCCGAGTGGAAGCAATCGTCGCGGGACGCCGACTACTTCCGCCAGAACCCGCCGGCATGAGCACGCGAACTGCGACGCATGCGCGCGCGGCCTTCCTCAGGGCTGCGCGCTCCACGCCTTGAAGTCCGCCTCCGATACGCTCGGCAGCTTCTTGACGAAGGCGACGATGGTCCAGAGTTCCCGGTCCGGCGTCTCGATGAGACCGAAGCCCGGCATGCCGGTCATGTCGATGCCGTTCTTGATCACCCAGAACAGCTGTTGCGGCGAGCGCGCGTTGGCGATCTCCTTGAGGTCGGGCGGATAGGGACGCATGCCCTCGGAGAACTTGGCCCAGGTCACGCCCGGTGCGCCGTGACAGGTGGTGCAGCCGCGTTCGGAAAACGCGCGCGCCCCCGCCTGCACGGTCGCGGGGTCGTCGATCGGGATCGGCGGCGGCTCCTTGGCGTGGCGCTCGACCGAGGCCTGGCGCACGTAGCTGACGGCCCATTTGATCGGGGCGAGCTCCTCGGCGCTGGCGGCGACGTTGTAGTAGCCGCCGAAGAAGAAGACCCCCGCGGCGAGCGTGGCGAGGATGGCGAGAAGACCAATGAGCGCAAGCGTTTTCAAGGTTTTCATGGTCGATCTCCGGGCTGCATCCGGTTGCCGTCATGGTAGCGCGGACGGCCCCAAAAGCCACGGTGGATGCAGTGCGGGAACTCAATGTTGATCGGACGCCTCGAAAACGAGGGGCGCTTCCTGCGCCGGTCCGCCTCGCTGCGATGCCCCTTCCTTCGCATTGCAACGATCCGATAAGCTGCCCGCGGCCGCGCACAAGGGGCGCACATCGCAGCGACGGAGGATCACCATGGCCAAGGCGTATTGGATAGCGTGCTATCGTTCGATTTCGGATCCGGATGCATTGGCGGCCTATGCCAAGCTCGCGGGGCCTGCGATCTCCGCCGCCGGCGGACGCTTTCTGGCGCGCGGCAATGCCGCCAAGGCCTACGAGTCCGGCGTTGCGCAGCGCGTGGTGGTGATCGAGTTCGACAGCGTGGAGCAGGCGGTCGCCGCCCACGACAGCACGGGCTACCAGGCGGCGCTGAAGGTGTTCGGCAAGGCCGCCGACCGCGACCTGCGGATCGTCGAGGGGCTGGCCTAGGTCCGCTGCCGCGCACGGTATCTTGATGCTGGAGAACCTCTCATGGCGCTCACCCAAACCGGCATCTGCGACTTCGGCTGGAAGGCGCGCGACTTTTCGCTCAGGGGCATCGACGGCAAGACCTATTCGCTTGCCGACGTGCGCGGGCGAGCCGGCACGCTGGTCGTCTTCATCTGCAATCACTGTCCCTATGTGCGGGCGGTCATCGGCCGCCTGGTGGAGGAGGCCAAGGCGCTCGACGCGATCGGCATCGGCACCATCGCCGTCATGCCGAACGACGCGCGCTCCTATCCCGAGGACTCCTTCGACAACATGAAGGCGTTCGCACGGCAGCACGGCTTCACCTTCCCCTACGTGATCGACGAGACGCAGGCGGTCGCGCGCGCCTATGGCGCGCAATGCACGCCCGATTTCTTCGGCTTCAACGCCAGGGACGAGCTGCAATATCGCGGCCGGCTCGATGCCCAGCGCATGAGCTTCATGCCGCGCGGCCGCCGCGAGCTGTTCGAGGCTATGACGCAGGTGGCGCAAACCGGCGACGGGCCCCTGGAGCAGACCGCGAGCATGGGCTGCTCGATCAAGTGGCGGGATTAGAGGATTGTCATGATCAAGAACTTCCACGTCCTCTATGTCGGCCAGATCGAGCTCGACAATATCGGGCTTGCCGGCACGCCGGCCAACGACCGGCGCTATTCCGACGAGCGGCTGCGGGAGGCGTTTGCGACCGCGCGCGACGTCGCGCAGCTGATGGACCACCTCGGCTACGACGTGCTGTGGACGGCCGAGCACCATTTCCAGCGCGAGGGCTACGAGGTCCTGCCGAACCTGATCCAGCTCGGACTGTGGCTCGCCACCCAGACCGAGCGGCTCAAGTTCGGCTGCGCCTTCAACGTCCTGCCGATGTGGCACCCGATCAGGCTCGCCGAGGACTATGCGATGGCGGACATCGTGACCGACGGGCGCGTTATCATGGGTGTCGGCCGCGGCTATCACACCCGCGAGGTGGAAACGTTCGGCGCGCCTCTGCTCGATGCCGAGGCCAATCGCGAACTGTTCGAGGAGCAGCTCCAGCTCCTGCTCAAATGCTTCAACGAGGACGCCTTTCACTTCAAGGGCAAGTACTACGAGTGCCCGCCGCCGGTCGACTATCGCGGCTATCGGCTCGAGGAGATCACGGTGGTTCCGCGGCCCAAGCACCTGCCGGTCGACATCTGGATGCCGATCGCGAGCGGCAAGACTATCGACCTGATGGCGCGCTACGGGCTCAAGGCGATGGTGACGCTCAACGGCGAGAAGATCCTGGACGACGTCGTGCGCGCCTATCACGCCGCGTGCGAGCGCCATGGCCGCAAGAAGCAGCTCGGCGAGGACATGATCTGGGGCGCCGGCGTCTATCTCGCCGACAACCGGGAGGAAGCGATCCGCCGGCTCGAGCCCGCGCATGACGAACGCTTCAAGTGGTTCGCGCCGTTCGGCTTCGTGCGCTACGCCGACGAGCACGGACGCACCTGGGGCACGCCCGGGCGCGCCCGCGGGGGTGCCTTCGCTGCGCGACGGGGTTGCGCAGAAGGCCTGGTTCTGCGGCCCTCCGGGCGAGGTGATCGACGGCATCAAATCGGTCGCGGACAAATATCCCGGGCTCGAAAGCTTCATGATCCACTGGGCCGAGGGCCTCGCGCCCAAGGAGTTCAAGGAGCAGCTGCGCTGGTTCGCCAAGGACGTGATGCCCGCCTTCAAGCGCGCCTGACCCCTGCCCTGCCCGCCGCGCGCCGACCCATCCGTCGCAATCGAGGACGTCGACAGCATGAAGGACAATGTCAAGCGCGTGTTCTACGTGCGCTATCTCGCGCATCCCTGCTACCTCGAGATCATCGCGCAGCGACCCGAGATCCGCATCGACAAGCTCGAGAACGAGACCGCCGACGAGGCCGCCGCCCCGATCATGGCGGCGGCGCATGCCTATCAGATCGGCTCGGCGCGCGACGAGCTGCAGGCACGCTTCCACGCCCGGCGCGACCTCATCGCGCGCATGCCGAACCTGCTCGTCGTGTCCACCAACGGCGCCGGCTTCGACACCGTCGAGGTCAAGGACTGCACCGCGGCGGGCGTGCTGGTGGTCAACCAGTCGGGCGGCAATGCCGAGGCGGTGGCGGCGCACGTGCTCGCCATGATGCTCGCGCTCTCCAAGCAGCTCATTCAGACCAACCACGCGCTGCGGCGCGGCGCCATGCGCGACCGCGCGGCCTTCATGGGCAGCGACATCAACGGCCGCACCATCGGCATCGTCGGCCTCGGCAATGTCGGGCGGCGGGTGGCGGAGCTCTGCCGCGGCCTGTTCGGCATGCAGGTGATCGCCTGCGACCCCTATCTCGACGAGGCCACCATTGCCGCGCGCGGCGCCGTCAAGGTGACGCTCGAGGAGCTGTTGCGGGGCGCCGACTTCGTCTCGATCAACTGCCCGCTCGATGAAAGCACGCGCGGCATGATCGGGGCGCGGGAATTCGCGCTGATGCAGCCGCACGCCTATTTCATCACCACCGCGCGCGGCTTGATCCATGACGAGCGGGCGCTGTTCGAGGCTTTGCGAAGCAAGACAATCGCGGGCGCCGGCATCGACGTCTGGGACAAGGAGCCGCCGCCCGCCGACCATCCGCTGCTGCAGTTCGACAACGTGATCGCGAGCCCGCACACCGCCGGCGTGACGCGGGAGGCGCGCGCCAATATGGGCCGCATCGCCGCCGAGCAGATGGTCATGATCCTCGACGGCAAGCGCCCGCCCCGCATCGTCAACCCGCAGGTGTGGCCGGCCTACGCCAAGCGGTTCGAGCAGACCTTCGGGTTTGCGCCGGAGGGATAGCGCGAGCTGCTGCCCGTAGATGGGGTAACGGGCCGGCGTGAGGTTCGCAAGCCGCTCGCTCGCTACGGCGCTGTGGTGGCGCGCTCGCTCGCGGCTTTGGCGGCAAGGCGGTCGTCCCTCAAACTGATGGTGTCTAGGAACGGAGTCCGGCTGAGCCGGCTCCAAGCGTCATCGAGGGACGACCATGGACCATTATGCAGGAATCGACGTGTCATTGGAATGCTCGAGCGTGTGTGTGTTGGACGCGAGCGGGCAGATCGTGCGGGAGGCGAAGGTCGCGAGCGAGCCGGAGGCGCTGATCGGCTGGTTTGGTTCACTCGGGTCTGAGGCGGCGAGGATCGGGCTCGAGGCGGGCCCCCTGTCGCAATGGCTGTACCGAGGACTGAAGGAAACGGGTCTTGCGGTCGAACTGCTGGAGACGCGGCACGTGCGTGACGCCTTCAAAGCGATGACGGTGAAGTCGGATCGCAGCGACGCGCGCGGAATTGCACAGCTGATGCGGCTGGGCTGGTTCCGGCCTGTGCATTGCAAGTCGATGGGTGCGCAGGAGACGCGTGCGATGCTGACGGCTCGCAAGCTGGTGCAATCGAAGCTTCGCGACGTTGAGAATAGCCTGCGTGGGATCCTGCGGGGCTTCGGTCTGAAAGTCGGCAAAACGACGGAGCGGACCTTCGCGCCGCGGATCGGCGAGCTCGTCGCCGGCCATCCGAACCTGGAGACGATCGCCGAGGCGCTGCTGGCGGTGCATGCGGTACTGCTGCGCGAGTTCAATGGTTTCGAGAAACGGGTGCGGACGGTGGCGCGCTCGAATGCACAGGCTCGGCTGCTGATGTCGATCCCGGGCGTCGGCGCCATCGTGGCCCTCACCTACGCCTCGGCGATCGACGAGCCGGCACGGTTCAAATCGTCAAAACGGGTGGGAGCGCATTTCGGGCTCACCCCGAGGAAGTATCAATCCGGCGAGACCGATTTCACCGGCAGGATCAGCAAGATCGGCGACGCCTCGGTGCGCACGGTGCTCTACGAGGCCGCCCACATCATGCTCACGAAGCCGGTCAAGGGCTGCTCGCAATTGAAGAGTTGGGCGATGAAGCTGGCCAGACGAGCTGGGATGAAGAAGGCGAAGGTGGCGCTCGCGCGCAAACTCGCCGTGATCATGCATCGCATGCTTGTCGACGCAATGCCATTCAACGCAGCCGCTGCAGCGGCCTAACGGGGGGAGAACTCGACGGTTTTCGGGCGGGCCACGGCACCAGGCCATCCCGAAGCGACGTCCCTTCGCCGGGACGATGGACAGGTCAGACCGTAACCCATCCAGTGGGCTTTAGGGACCACGCACCCGTAGATTGGTCGGCCTATCCTCTCCGACCCCATCAGGTGGCGGCCTCGCGCCGACCCCGTACAGAAGCGAGACCCCGGCGAATGGCACGAAGCAAAAGGGATTGACCAATCGAGGCCCGTTACAGAAGGATGGGTTGAGCCTCTAGGGCGTTTACGCCCGTCTTCGCGGGCTATGGCGAAACCCATCACCTTTCTCGCCCGCATCCCCTTCGCGATGGGTTTCGCTGCGCTCAACCCATCCTACGAGCTTAGTTTCGAGTTTGACGCACAAAGGCGCCGCGACCTCAGTCGGCTCCCCTCCCCCTTGTGGGGAGGGGTTGGGGGTGGGGGTCGTAGTTGTTGGACACACCTCGTGCAACAACTACGACCCCCACCCCGCCCGCCTTCGCTTCGCTTCGGCCAAAGCCGATGCTCCGCATCGGCGTTCTTGGCGCTAAGAACGGCGGCCGAAGGCCGCCTATGCCTCCCACAAGGGGGAGGGTAGGAGCGCGTTGCTTCGTTATTCCGCCACACGCAATCCACCAATGCTGCGCCGTCCCGAGGACCGAGGTCTCCGGGCGTGCCGCGCTACCCCTATTCACAATGTCAAACAGCCCGGTGCCGGATGTGCCCGCCACCACTCTTTCAATTCTTTCGAACCGCAATTCTTGTCGAACCGCAGCTCTCTCGCTCCCGCGGCGCTTGCGGCGCCCCGGGTATCCTTCCTCTTGCTGCCACCCCCGAGGGGATGGCGGAGCGCCGACAGGCGCGTATTCCTTGTTCTTGTGCCGCGCTGGTTAGGGCGCGGCGCGCACCTTGCGATCGGTGCGCTCGCCTCTCGGCGCTCCGCCGTGACGGTTTTGGGCCGGGAAAGCCCCCGCATCCCGGTTCCGGCATTGGCGCCGGAACCGTCGCGAGGGCCTCGCCGCGGGGGCTCCAATTGAGCCCTGGCGGCGGCCTCCAACCTCCCGGTCCGCAGTTTGCCGGGACGCCACGCCCGCTCCGCCATCAGGATCGTCTCCGGAGACGCCCCTCGTCGAGCGGGATGTGAATCATAGCTAGACCCGATTTGTAGTCAACATATTTCTACGTAACGAATTCGAGATCGGGTGGGCGCCGCGGTCGAGTCCATGCATGTGAATTGCGCTGCATCGGCGCGACAGCCCTCCAGGTGCCTCTTGCGACGACTGCGTCTCACCTCCACAGAGCACGCCGGATTCCCGGCTGCTGCGCCACCGCTCCTGGAACGAGAAGGTCTTGATCATGGAAACATCTCTGGCGTATGCATCACCCAACGGAGGCGCCAAGCCGCTTTGACTTAATCAAGGCCCTCGGTTGTCGCTCCGGCCAATGGCGACGGCAGCGAAGAGGTTGCCGAGTATGGGCGATCCGTTCCTGAATTATTTCGCGCTCTTCCTGCTGATCTTCGTGGTGGTGGTGCTGTTCTACGGCATCATTGCCATCCACGATATCCCTTACAAGATCGCGGCGTCACGAGATCATCCCCATCAGGACGCGATCCACGCGGCCGGGTGGGTCAGCCTGTTCACGCTGCACGCGCTGTGGCCGTTTCTCTGGATTTGGGCGATGGCGTACCGGCCTGAGCGCGGCTGGGGGTTTTCGTCCCGGCGCACGGCGACCAGCGCGGAGCCGGCCACAAACGCTGCCGAGTTGGAGGATCTGCGGCGCCGGGTCGCAGAGCTCGAAGACAGCCTGCGGGCGGGAGACAGATAATGGAACTCCTGCTGATCCTGCTCTACGTTTCGATCTGCTACGCGGTCTTCAAGGTTTTCAGGATACCGGTCAACCAATGGTCGCTGGCGACGGCGGCGTTGGGCGGGATCATCGGTATCGCGCTGCTCATGCTGATCATGAACTACAATCATCCCTTCACCGCCAACGCCCGGATCTATTTTGCGGTGACGCCCGTGTTCCCGTCGGTCAGGGGGCGCGTGATCGAGGTCCCCGTCCAGGCCAACACGCCGCTCAAGCAAGGGGATGTGCTGTTCCGTGTCGACCCAACGCCGTTCCAATACGTCGTCGACCAGAAGAAGGCGGCGCTCGCCGAAGCGGAGCAGAACGTGCGGCAGCTCAAAGCCTCGCTCGACCAGATGGCCGCCGCCGCCGAAAGGGCCAATGCGCAATCCGAGCTGGCGCAACAGAACTACGACCGGCAAGCGGAACTGTTCGAAAAGAAGATCATCGCGCAGGCCACCCTCGATACCTTCACCCGCAATCTCGAAACAGCGAAGCAGTCGTTGGTGGGGGCGAGAGCCGAGGAGGAGCGCGCGCGCCTCGCGTATTCATCCAACATCGAAGGCGTCAACACGACGGTCGCTCGGTTGACCTCCGAACTCGCCGATGCCCAGTGGGATCTCGAGCAAACCGTGACGCGGGCGCCGGCGGCCGGATTCGTCACCCAGGTCGGCCTGCGGCCGGGAACGTACGTCGTCCCCGCCGCTTTCCGGTCGGTCATGGTGTTCGTCAATACCGACAAGCGCGACCAGGAGTTCGCAGCGGCCTTCCAGCAGAATTCCCTCCAGCGGGTGAAGGCCGGCGACGAGGCCGAGGCTGCTTTCGACGCGGTGCCCGGGCGCGTGTTCAAGGGCAAGGTGCGCCTCGTCCTGGACGCGATTGCGGCCGGCCAGATGCAACCGACCGGCGGCCTCGTGGATTTCGGTGCGCGGACGGAGGGCGGCCGGGCGCTGGCGGTCATCGACATCGAGGATGACATGTCGCCCTACCAGATTCCGCTCGGCGCCGCCGCCCAGGTCGCGATCTATACCGAACACTGGCACCACGTCTCGCTGATACGCAAAATCCTGCTGCGCATGCGCAGCTGGCAGAACTACATCTTCCTCGAAGGGCATTGAGTTTGTTTCCTCGAAGGGCATTGAGTTTGTGGGTCGTGAGACCGTGGACGTAGCCACACCGCGGGCAGGTGTGCAGACTCATGAAACCCTCCATCTATTGGCTGTTCGTTTTCATTCCGATCACCGTGATTCTCGATCACGCCGGCAACGTACCGCCCCCGCTGATCTTCTTTTCCGCGGCATTGGCCATCATGCCGATCGCGGTACTCATTGTGCGGTCGACCGAACAGATCGCCACGCGGACCGGCGACGCCGTGGGCGGCCTGCTCAACGCCACCTTCGGCAATGCGCCGGAGTTGATCATCGCGCTGGTCGCGCTCAAGGCCGGTTATCCGGACATGGTGCGCGCTTCGATCATCGGCGCCATCCTAGCGAACCTGCTGCTGGCTCTGGGCATCGCGTTCCTTCTCGGCGGGCTCCGCCACCGCGACCAGAGGTACAATCCGGCTGCCGCGCGCATCTACAGCTCGATGATGCTGCTGGCCGCGGCCAGCCTCGCCGTGCCGAGCGCGTTCAGTCGCTACTTCGCACCGGAAGGCACGATACGGCAGGAGGAGCTGCTCAATCTCGGAATTGCCGGCGTGTTGCTGCTGACGTACGGGCTTTACCTGCTCTTTTCCCTCAAGACGCATCCCGGCGCATTCGCGAGCGTCGGGGGAGATGAGGACGAATCGCACGACGAGGGCAAACGCTGGAGCATACCAACGGCCATCTTCGGCCTCGTCGGCGCGTCGGTGCTGGCGGCTTGGATGAGCGAGATTCTGGTGGGCGTTGCGGAAGGCACGGGCAAAGCGCTCGGCATGTCGCAAATTTTCATCGGCATCGTGTTCCTGTCGATGATCGGCGGCGCCGCCGAGAGCGCATCTGCCATCGCCTTGGCGCGGAAGAACAAGATGGACTTGTCCGTGGGCATCGCACTCGGAAGCTCGATTCAGATCGCGTTGTTCGTTGCACCGGTGCTCGTATTCGCGAGTTACCTGATTGCGCCGCAACCGCTGGAACTTTCATTCGGCCGCGCGGAGGTGGGCGCGCTCTTCATCGGCGTATTCATCGGCACGATTGTTTGCGGGGACGGCCAGTCCAATTGGTTCAAGGGCGTCCAGCTTGTGACCGTCTACATCATCATGGCGACGATGTTCTATTTCCTGCCGGAACTGAATCCGTGACAGCCCGCGCGTCACGATGCCCTTATCGTTCTTTTGCACTCGGACCTGCAGCCGCGGTCCTGACCCTCACCGTTCTCCGCAACACGTCGAAGATGACGGCGGTCGACCAGCCGAACAGCAGCACGCCGTTCATCGCCGCCATCGGCCCGAGCAGCCGCCAGCGCTCGACCGGCGTTACGTCGCCGTAGCCGAGCGTCGTGTAGTTCACGAACGCGAAATACACGAGGTCGGTGCCGGGAGGCGCGGCATCGACGATCGCGTAAGCCAGCGACCAGACGATTACCTCGGACACATGCGCGGCCATCAGGACCGACACGGTCGCGATCATGACGGCGATCAGTCGCAGCGGTTGCCGCGATGTGTCCCTTGCGCTCACCCGATGCGCGACCCAGACCACCACCGTCATCACCAATGCATGGATCCCGATATTGCAGGCGCTGACGGCAGCCCCCACCAGAAGTTGGCGCAACATGCCTATGCCTCCTGCAATGCATCGCATGTCGACCCAGGTCGGACGTGCGGCCGCTTCAAGTCTAGTTCCTGCTGCGGGGAGGCCAAGCCAAGAACGATGGAGGCCGAAAACGGCAAGAAGCGCCATGCCCCCATCTCTTTCGCCAGCAGACGCGCGTTTCCGGGCTTTATCACTATTTCTCGGCAACGAACCTCGCGGATCGCAGCCAAGTGCGATGCCAACAGGAGCATCTGGTATAATGGCCAGCCCCTAGACGATCCTTTCAGTCGCGGGCCGTGGAGGAAGCTGATGCTCGATTGGATTGGGGAAAAAATCTTGGCGATAGTTACATATGTGCCGGCTTTGTTCGTCGCTGAGGACTCTCCGAACTTCACGGCCATCCGGGCGATGTTTGGATTGTTGCTGATTGTGCTGGTCGCATACCTCATTGCCATGCGGCCATTCCGCTCGGCCATTGCGCGCTGTACGAGAGCGATGTCAAACCTCGTGCGGAAGCCATAAAGTCCTTGATGTCCCTTCATGATGGATGATCCGCCTCCGGAAGCCCGGCGGATAGAGCATTGGAGGGCTATTTGTAATGTCGCAAGCAGACAAGTATTCAGCGATTGAGGCGCTGCACGATGGACGCCGCGTCGAAATCCGCGCTCTCAGACCTGACGACCAGGCTGGCCTCCTTGCAGCCTTCAGCCGCGCCAGCGAGCAATCCCTTTATCGCCGTTTCTTTGCCGTAAAACGCGGCTTAGCGGAGCCGGAGATTGCGTTCTTTATGAACGTTGACTTCGTCAATCACGTGGCACTGGTCGCAGTGGTGAACGAGAGCGACCGGCCCGTGATCGTGGGCGGCGGACGTTATGTCGTCGTAGAGCCCGGGAAGGCCGAGATCGCTTTCGCCATCGTGGACGAGTACCAGGGGCAAGGCATAGGCTCGGCACTCATGCGTCATCTCGCCGAGATTGCCCGCGCAGCCGGGCTCAAGGAACTGATCGCCGAGGTCCTGCCGGACAATATCTCGATGCTGAAAGTATTCGAGAAAAGTGGGTTCCGCCTTCACACGAAGCGAGAGCCCCGAATCGTGCACGTCACTCTCCTGCTGTTCTGATCGTCACATCTCCAGGCACAGTGAAGTCGGCGTCCGCTCTATCAGTTCTTGAATCATGAGTGGGCGTGGTCTGATATCGTGAAATCGAAGCCGCTATCGCTGCGCCCTAATCCGTGCTGAACGGTCCTACCGACACGCTGCCTCTTTCCTCCGGAGGGAGCGTGCTCACCGCCTGTTCCAGGCGCCGCGCTTCGTCTTCCAATCCGATCCAGCGCAGTTTGCGGATCAATTTCCCCCAGTCATGCAACGACTGTCGATCGATGGAGCTCGCTTCGTTCTCACGCGCTCGGTTCCATGGCGCTCTCCGTCTTGCCCCCTATCGCCTGAGCTCATTGCGCAAATGCAATTCGGCGGCGGCGACTCTGCAAGATCGCGGCTTTGCTCAGGTATTGCCGCCGGTCGGCCACCCGTTGGGCAGCGTCCGGGTGAATTTTTGCAGAATTTTTTGACATTCCTCGGACATCCGGCGCCCGTCTTCCGCTGCCATTTGCATTCGCTGCGTCACGCATTCCTGATAGGTCCCAAGCGCTTCCGGAAGGGAACGGGTTGCCGACAGCTTGGTGGCCAGCTCGGTCCACAGAATCTACTTCCGACTTCACGCGATCAAGCCAGGCACGGCTGGCTTGTTCATAGGCTTCGAGAAGTTCCCTTTGCGCGCCGAGCATTGCCTCGGCTTGTTCCTGTCCCCTCTCGAACGGTTTCGCCCGTTGGGTCATCTTGTCGGCCATGGCGATTACCTCCCAATTGTTCTAATGTAGCGCATTTCTCATTGAAGGTCATTGGTGTAGATCAATCCACTTTGTTGCGCACGATACTACTCAGCAAGGGAGCGAAGCATGACGAGTAGGCACGACGAATTGCTGCCGAAGGCAAGCGACTTCATGAAGAAGCTCGCGCTCGCCGAAGCCGAGGAAGCATCGGCGCAGGCGCGCAAGATCGCCGAAGCGGAAGCCGAGAAGCAGGCATTGCTCGATCATTTCAAGAAGCCATCCGGCATTTCGGACGAAGAGGGCATTCGACGCGCCATCAAGATCATCGAGCGAGCGGTGAGCAACCGCCGAACCGAGGTGCAGGTCTGTCGCTTTCCCAATCACCTGTGCACTGATAAAGGGCGTGCCATCAATCAGCAGGAGCCGGGCTGGGAGGATACCCTGACCGGCTTTCCCAAGGAGATCCATCAACTCTGGGCGAAGTACTTCCGTGAGCGCGGCTACAAGCTGCGGGTCGAAATCGTGGATTTTCCCGGCGGGATGCCGGGAGACGTGGCCATGACCTTGAAGTGGGGCTAACGCGATCGATCCGCGCGATGATGGACGAGCTCGCGGGGCTGTTCGGCGTCGAGACCGGTTCGGCGGCGCCTCCCAATCTCGCGCTCGTGCCGCCCGCCGACACGCACGTCCAGGCGAAAGCATCATGAGGGCCGCGTCGACAGGGCGCGGCAAAATGCGGCAGCGGGAGGACTTTCATGCTCACC